>NZ_PEAY01000023.1 GCF_002807665.1 Neoalteromonas facilis | reverse complement strand
CCTAGCTGTCTTAGCCTTCCCACATCGTTTCCCACTTAGCAATATTTTGGGACCTTAGCTGGCGGTCTGGGTTGTTTCCCTCTCCACGACGGACGTTAGCACCCGCCGTGTGTCTCCCGGATAGTTCTCACTGGTATTCGGAGTTTGCAAAGGGTTGGTAAGTCGGGATGACCCCCTAGCCTTAACAGTGCTCTACCCCCAATGGAATTCGTCCGAGGCTCTACCTAAATAGATTTCGGGGAGAACCAGCTATCTCCCGGT
>NZ_PEAY01000022.1 GCF_002807665.1 Neoalteromonas facilis | reverse complement strand
ACACATGCAAGTCGAACGGTAACAGGATTAGCTTGCTAATCGCTGACGAGTGGCGGACGGGTGAGTAATGCTTGGGAATTTGCCTTTAGGAGGGGGATAACAGTTGGAAACGACTGCTAATACCGCATAATGTCTACGGACCAAAGGGGGCTTCGGCTCTCACCTATAGAGAAGCCCAAGTGAGATTAGCTAGTTGGTGAGGTAAAGGCTCACCAAGGCGACGATCTCTAGCTGTTCTGAGAGGAAGATCAGCCACACTGG
>NZ_PEAY01000021.1 GCF_002807665.1 Neoalteromonas facilis | reverse complement strand
GCGCATCCTTGAACTCGAGCTGGTCAAGGCTTAGCCGCCCGTAGTAAGCCAAAGTTTCCGAAACAGGGTATTGGTATCCAACACCAATGCGCCAACGCGTCACGTCGTACTCGCCTGCTACAGTGCCGGTGCCACTGCGTATTTCAAGTTCTTGGCCCAGTGATGCATACTCGCCAAAAAGGTGCATCTGATCTCCGAACTGCCACGCCCCGCTAATAAATCCTCCGCCATCAGCATCGCTTTCAAGTTCGAGTGGGGCGC
>NZ_PEAY01000020.1 GCF_002807665.1 Neoalteromonas facilis | reverse complement strand
TATCAGCTTTTCCAAATTGTTAAAGAACATATTCAAGGCTTAAAAAAACCTTAATCAATAATTTTCATCATTCATTAAGGCTCTCTACCTAACAACCACCGATCACTTTCCACCCTTACCAATCATCATATAACAGTAAATGGTAGGCTTGGGCAGACTTGAACTGCCGACCTCACCCTTATCAGGGGTGCGCTCTAACCAGCTGAGCTACAAGCCTGTGGTGGAGCTAAGCAGGATCGAACTGCTGACCTCCTGAATGCA
>NZ_PEAY01000002.1 GCF_002807665.1 Neoalteromonas facilis | reverse complement strand
CAATGATACCGCCCTCGATGTAGGTAAAACCAATATTTTTCTCACTCGCCATCACTGGTCCGGCTAACGATACTGCAACCACTGCAATAATCATTCTGTGTTGCTTTAACATTAGTGTATCCTCAATTCTGAATTATCGAAGTTCTACTACGACTTACTCTAGCACTTAGTTCAGAAATACCAGCGCCTTTATACTGATTAATAGAATTAACCATACCCAAAAATGAGTTAAGCGAAACAGATAACAATGCCGCCAAGGCATTTTGATGAGGGATAAATTTCTGCTATTCATTGCTGTCATTCAGTTTTCATCGCACCGATGTCGGCAACACGTACCAAGAAGATCCTGACTTTCGTCTGGATGACGGACTGAAGGACGTACTCAGCAGCCGTTATATTTTAATTTCCAACCATAGAATGCAAATAACCGATAAGAGTAAATGCTTACTTACAACAAAGTTAACTTAAATTAATTAGTTGTAATCATCACCACGAAATTTGTGAACTACATCGTTTGTCTTTTCTAATCGCTCCCGACCGCTTCTAGATGATTGCGTTAGCGCTATAAACAGCATATCGATAATCAGCTCTTGGGCGGTGCGAGCCAGAATGGAAGAAAGGCGCAATGAAGGATCTTCTGCAACCGAAAATAGTTTCACTGAGGCATGGTCAGAAACAGGTGTACTGCCATATTTGGTAATCGAAATAATGGTTACCCGATTTTTACGCGCTTCCATAACACAGTTCAACACTTCGCGAGTCGTGCCTGACTCACTGATGGCAATCAGCACATCCTCTTCATCCAGCGTAGCAGCAATGCCCAATTGCGCATGACCGTCGGATTCTGCAATAGCATGGATACCAAGCTTGTGTAGCTTGTAGGAAAAATCTTTACCGACCAATGCAGAACTGCCGAGCCCACAAATAACTACGCGTCGCGCATGTTTAATTGCCTCAACCGCTCTCTCAAAAGCAACAACCTCGTTCAATTGCCGCGTTTCATTGAGGACCGCAATTTTACTGTTAACCAACTTGTCCGCCATCGCCTGATAGTCATCATTTAGCGTGATCTGCCCATGCAAATGTGTGTCAGCAGTTTCATTATTCAGCGCATCAATGATCGCAAGTTTAAACGCCGGATACCCTCGATAACCCAACTTCTGCGCAAATTTAACCACACTGGATTGACTAACCCCCACCACATTGGCAAGTTCTTGGGAACTCAGTTCCCTTAGTGCATTCGCTGAATCTAGCGTAAATGCAGCTAGCTTCATCTCACTGGCAGACAGGTTATCTTTGATGGCTTTTATTTTAACGAAGGCTGACATAACAATGATTTAGCGCGATAGAGTGACATCAGTATAGTGGCTCGCTGACGAATGTGAATTATTTATTCGGAATAAATTGCATAATGAGAATATTCACTCTATGCACTAGAGTTAGATCAGCTATAGTAGTGGCATCAACGGTTGAGAAGTGCACGGAATGATCTCTACGCTAACAACACCATCGATAGTGTGGCCTGAACTCAACAAGCAACACCTGATATTAGACGATATTGCACCAGTAATAGACACGCTAACAGCGATGCCCAATGTTGAATGCAACATTATTGGACATAGCTATGAACAACGCCCCATCCACAGCATGTCATTGGGGCATGGCCCGATACGTGTACTAGCTTGGACACAAATGCACGGTGACGAGCCCACCGCTACAGCTGCCGTATTGGATATCATTCAGATCCTACTAAATGGCACCGAAATACCCGCTAAACAGTTCTTCACTGAATTTACTTTTTGCGTTATTCCAATGCTCAATCCCGATGGGGCGCAGCATAAAACACGGGAAAACGCGCAAGGGATCGACATTAACCGAGATGCCGTCAAACTAACCTCTCCTGAAGCGCAAGTGTTGATGGAAGTGGTTAAAACGTTTAAACCAGATATTGCGCTTAACTTACATGATCAGAACCCGTACTACAGTGCAGGAAAAAGCCAAAAGCCGTCGACAATCGCCTTTTTAGCACCACCGTATAACGAATCAAAAGAAGTCAATAAAACGCGCGAGCGGGCAATGCGGTTGATTGCTGGCATGCGAGTTGCCGTTGAGCAGCACATTCCGGATCAGGTTGCGCGGTACGATGATGAATATTCCTTTCGCTCTTTCGGCGATACGATTGCTGGACTAGGTGCCAGTACGATCTTGATAGAGTCAGGAGCCCAATTTGACGATCCACAGCGCCAAACCGCCAGACAAATGAATATTGTCGCTATCATGACGGTCTTTAAAGCTATGCTAGAAAACTCGTGGTCGGCGCATACATGTGAAGATTACTGGTCTATACCCGAGAATTTAGAAAATGGTTTTGCCGATATACTGCTGCGCGACGTGAAGATCCATGAAGATAAGCAACTTCCTCACTACTGCACGGATCTAACCTTCCGACGACAGGAAAAATCGCGTAAAGCCACGTTAGATGCAATGGGAGACTTAGCGCACCATGCAGCGTTTATCGATATCGATGCGACGGACCTAGCATTTACGGCTGGAAAAGGGTATCCATTGAATAAACCAACCCCACTGAATAAAGCCAGCTATATGGCGTTGTTGTCTCAAGGCTATAGCTATTTTGTCGGTAACCCCCAATGGCTGCTCAATCACTCAGGCTGGCCTGCGCTGTGCCTGGCTGATGCGCATCATACGTTGTTTCCCGGCACTGACGGCTTTGGCCTGTTGCTGAGCAATGGCAAGGTTGTTTCTGCCATACTCGCCAATCAATATATTGAAATTTCTCATCATGAGTAACCTGCCAGCTATCGCCAGTTGCCCACTGCCTAATAGCGAAAAACCCGGATGGATGTCGCGCCACCAACAGAAATTACAGGACATTAAACGCATTGGAGATAAGATTAGACTCGTATTTATAGGCGATTCCATAATTGAAGGTTGGGAAACAAAAGCCCTGTCCAATTGGCAAAAGGCATTCTCTCATTATGGGCCTTTAAATCTCGGATTTGGCGGTGATCGCACTGAACATGTGCTTTGGCGATTAAATAATGGCGAATTGTCTGGCTACACTGCGCACGCAATAGTGCTGTTGATCGGCACGAATAATACAGGTCATCGACAAGATCCAGCTGACCAAACTGCAGCTGCCATCAGCGACATTATCAACACCATACAAAACCAGCAGCCTCACGCCCATATCATATTGCATAGCCTGCTCCCCAGAGCTAAACGCCCTACTCATCGATTACGTCAGCTGAATGAATCTATTAACGCTTTAATCGCACCCTTGGCCGATAACCCGTGCATCTCGTGGAAGAACATCAATCACCTGTTTCTCGATGATACAGGATTGATGCTAGATGGCGTTATGGATGACTACTTACATCCCAACGCAGAACAATACCCTCGTTGGGCAAATGAACTGTTACCCGATATAGATGAGTTGATTGAGACGCAATAGAAGCTCGCATACTCGAGCCCACCAGGGCCCAATTCATTCACCGGATTAAAAAGACGCGAAATGTAGATTCGCCACTCAACATGGAGACTGAGGAACAGCTAATGCACTACTGATGAGCGTCTTCATTCGATAGCTGTTGCTTTTGAACCTCTAGTAGCGATGCGATCTCTGATTGTGCCTGCTCAATGCTGGCTTTGAGCTTCGCTTTTTGCTCACTGTCGGACGCCTCGTTCAACATCACTTTGAATTGCTCAATATCTTTTTGAAGTTGCTCAACCGCGTGTTCATGCTGTTGCGCCTGCTCGGCTTTGTCGAACGCAACTTCTTCATGATGCTCAACGTTATCTTTAGGTTGCTTGGAGACTGAGGCTGACGGAATCACAGGTAGTGCAGGATCGGTTGGTCGCTGCGCCATATAATTTGGCGACAAAATCTCGATACCACGCTGATGGAACTCATCCAAAATTGCTTTGTGAAGGCGTGACTTAGCGGTTAAAAGCCCTTTTATTTCAGTCAGTAAGCCTGACACGCGATAAGACACACTGAAGTCCCCTAACGCCAATACCTGAACGAATGCATCGCTCAGAGCAGAGTGCTTTGCTGCAACTTCCAACACATCTTCTACGGTATCGTGATGTACGTCATATCCAATAGAAACATCTGCGGTGATCAGCGTCCCGGATGATCGAATAACGGAAACTGGATTTGAAATTAGATAGCTGTTCGCAATAGAAACCAGTTCTCTTTGCTCTGTTTGAATTTCCGTATCAAGCAGCCCTTTCTCCGATACCCGACCGAAATATTGATTGCAGCGAATGAAGTCGCCAGTTTTAAAAGGCCGATTCATCCGCAGTACTATGCCGGCCATTAGGTTACTCATGATTGTGGTTGAGGAGAATGCAATAACACCTGAAATAAGGATCCCCAACAACGCTAAAATCTGGTTCCTAGATCCTTCGCTAACCGGCAATGCCAAGATGATGGCGATACAGGCGGTAAGTAACAAAAAGCCAAAACTGAGCTGACGCGGTAGTCGTTGTTCAGCGGTAAGTTCTGGTTTGGCTAATAACCATTTGTGCGCAAGCCAACTGCACAGCGCAACGACGATTAACGTCGCGAATAACGGACCTGATTGACTCAGCCTATCCATAAAATCGCATTCCTCTCGGTGAGGCGGCATCAAACCTTCCAGAAAATACCGCGCTTATACAGTCCATAAAAGACAGCGTAAGACACCATAAGAAAAACGCAAGCGTACATTAATGAACCAAAGTAGTTGCCAAACGCAGGTTGGAATATTTGTGAGTATAACGCGCCTTTAAGCGTAGTGTCGCCGACGGGGATCATGACAGTAATACGAGCCAGTACACCGGAAAACATGAAAAACAATAAGCTATTCGCCCCAAAAACAATAAATGGGGCAGACCAGCGACGTATACAATGTTTATCGATCAAGGTATGCAAAGCCGCAATAAACAGTAACGCAAGCCCCGCAGTCACCAACACAAAACTCGCACTCCACAGCGCTTTATTAATTGGCATCCAACGATCCATTCCCCACCCTACCAGCGTGAGTAAAATACCAATCAACCACAGGCGCTGAATTAACTCTAGTGTGTTGGGCCTAACTAAATGACGTCCTAACACCACACCAATCAGGCCGCTGACAACGGCGGGGAAAGTACTGAGAATACCTTCCGGATCGGTAGCAAATGGCTGTGCATCAGCATAATAAAGATGCGCTCGCCCTAACACTGCCTGGTCGATATAAGCGGCATAGTTATTACCCATGAGCAATTCGCCAACGTAAACGTCCGCCCCCAAACCGTAGGGCATATACAACAGCAATCCACTGTAACCAACCAGCAGGGCAATACTGACCGCGACGAGCTGCTTGTTATTCAACAGCAGCGCCAACACAGCACAGGCCGCATATACCAGCGCCAATCTTTGCAATACCCCTAGTATACGAATCTCTTCAACCTGCTCTTTCCACCAATTAAAGTGTGGGTCAGTTACGTTGTAGTAAAACACCGCAAGCAATAAACCCAGTACGAAAAGAGTTAGCGTGCGCTTACCAACCTTTATCAAAATCGCGGCACGATTGCCGCCCACCTTATCTGCAGAAAACGTCAAGCCAATGGCAATCCCCATTGTGATAATAAAAAATGGGAACACGAGATCGGTAGGGGTAAGTCCATGCCACTCTGCATGACGCAATGGGGCATAAACATATTGCCAACTTCCAGGATTATTAACGAGGATCATCGCCGTAATGGCAATGCCTCGAAAGACGTCAATGGTCAGCATACGGTGCTTCGGTAAGCGCGCTAATACCGCGTCGCAGTGCCTTTTTATTGAGGATAATAACACCTTATTGCTCCCTTAATTCAGTGTCACTGTTACCGGTAGGTTACCGCGCGCAGTAACCTTTCCTGATAGCACATTCGCCAGCGCATCAAACATCACACCGCGCGCCTGACCGTCTGGATCTTGGTAAATTCGATAGTCATAAGTCACCAGAGCAATATCTACATCATCACTAAATTGACTGATCACATAAGGCGCTCTTAGCGCAACAAATACCGTTAACTTTTGTTGCGCTTTCGCCTGAGCCAACGTGTGCTTGATTATCGCGAATTGCTGGGCTTTGTTTGTGCGATTCTGCCATTCAACTAAATCATCCATGCCGCCCATTTCTGCCATGCTATGTTGCGGTGAAATATCGCCCACAATAATCGTTGCGGCACTGGCCAATTGTTTTTCAAGCTGCGCCATATCGAGGCGATTTGCCAATGAGATACAGTCTACTTCGCGATATTGCTGTGCAAGCATGGCGTTTTTCATCGCCAAACAGCGTGCGTTATCTGGCATTAGCATCAATATCGAATTATTAGGAATAGGAAGCGCCACTTTTGTAATGACCGGTGTGATAGCGTTCACAGCGAGCGCCTTTTCCAGTGCATCAAAGCGCGGCATAGCGTTGTTACTTTTATCAATGGATGATGCTAGCGCGTAGCGCTTTTTGAGTTTCGCAATACGTTGTGCAGAAGCGTCTAATTGAGACGCTGTAACCATGCCGATCCCACGCGACTGCTTATCCGCTTTACCCGCCTTTATTTGTCGCTGGACTGACGCCATTAATTGGTCGTACGCAGCGATATCCATAGGATCTCGGATAGTAAACGGCATTAAGGCTATATCGGCCCCGGCATAAAAGGTTTGTAATAGTGCATCTTCCGACGACATGTAATGTGCAATGCCCGCCATATCGAGCGCGTCGGTTACCACTACACCTTGATAACCCATCTCGTTGCGCAGCAGATCAGTCAGTATCGATTTAGATAACGTAGCGGGTAAAATGGTATCGCTGCCATCCAGCGTTTTAAACGTACGTTTATCCAAAGCTGGATACTGTATATGCGCAGTCATGATCATTTCAGGTTGAGCGCCCTCACCTAATTCAATCGCATGCCGGAACGGGCGTAAGTCGACGTCATTAATGATCTCGCGAGCATGCTCAACCAGCGGTAGTCCAGTATGACTATCGACATGCGTATCACCATGCCCGGGAAAGTGTTTCATCGCCGCGATAACGCCATTGCTTTGTAAGGCTTTTACTGAGGCTAAACCTAGTTCTGCTACCGCTTTAGATGACTCTCCGTATGAGCGAACGTTAATCACCGGGTTTTCTGGATTTACGTTAACATCGACTGTTGGCGCGAAGTTAGTATTCACTCCAAGCGCTTTCAGTTGCTCCGCAATGGCACTATTGACCGCTTTGGCATAGTGCGTCTTGTGCTTTTCATAGGTAGCGCCAATTGCCATATTGCCAGCAAATGCATTGCTGGCAGAAACTGGAATACGTGACACCCGGCCCCCTTCTTGATCGATGGCGATAAACAAGGGCGGAAGTCCTGCCTTTTTAACCGTAGTTTGCAACGCTTGAATAAGTGTCTGAGTCTGTTCTACTGACTGAATATTTTCAGCAAATAAAATAACACCGCCGATTTGATGGCGAACCAACATTTCGGCCAACTCCGGGGTTAATTGTGTCACGGGTGTACGACAGGGATTTTCAGGTGTGCTGTCTTCGCAGAAATAGCGGATATCCAGCATCTGCTTCTGCCCCAATTGAAAAGCGAGTGTTTCCCATTGAGCCTTTAGCGAAAAACTACAACATAAGCATGCACTGAAGAAAATGGCTCTTAAAAGCATAAAATTCCTGTCATCCAAGGTTGAACAACCCCATTAGAAATAAATTATTCCAATATTGCAAATTAATAGTAATATTTTAAATATTAACCCTAAAATCCTGTTGCCAAGCAACCTGTGAGCACCGAGGTTTGTTGAAGTATCTGACTACTATTAGTCACCAATGTAGATAATTTTAGTCACTGAATAGCTTCAGAACTGTGTTATGTTGCAAAGGTGAAGGGACTTTCTGCGACAGTGTTACGTAAGGCGAATATGATCATAAGCGCGAATGCAATACTCCACCCTATTTCGGAAGCCTTGTTACGAGGACATAGCAGCATGTTAATGAGGTGGCTCACGGCCGTTATCGTGATGACATTGATTACTAGCTGCACCAGCAGTCGCGTAGAGCAGTTGCCCTCGGCTAATCAGAATCAGCGCGTTAAGGTGTTGGTTATGCACTTTACCGCACTTAATTATGCTGATTCAGTCAAGGCGCTCGTGGATGAAGGTGGCCTCAGTTCCCACTATTTGATCCCCCAAAACAACGATGAAAGTTACCCCTATGGTTCACTCAAAGCCTTTCAATTGGTTGATGAAAATGCGCGTGCATGGCACGCCGGAGAAAGTTATTGGCAAGGGATGAATGGATTGAATGATCAATCCATTGGTATCGAAATCGTGAATATTCCCGAATGTGCCCGTGATCAATCACTCAGTTCAAGTCGCGCGGAAAACGCCGCCAATCGTGTTTGCCTATACCCAGACTACGACCCACAACAAATCGAGCTTCTGATCAGCTTAAGCCAATCCATACTAGCGCGTAACCCTGACATTCACCCCACTGCCGTGGTTGGCCATGCCGATATTGCGCCCCATCGCAAGAACGACCCAGGCCCACGTTTTCCATGGTTTGAACTCTACAAGGCTGGTATTGGCGCTTGGTATGACAACGACACTTATGTCAACTATTGGCGTACGTTTAATGAGCGACTGCCGACCATCGAGGTGACCCAAGCTGCACTTAGTGCCTACGGGTATAACATTGCTGCGACGGGGGTATTAGATCAGGCAACCCGCGACGTGCTCGCCGCGTTTCAAATGCATTTTACCCCCTGGCAGGTCACCGCAAATAACGACAGCCAAACCAACGCAGCCATTTTTGCGTTATTGGAAAAATATTTTCCGGGTAAACTTAAACTGATGCTTGCGCGCTATGAGCGAGATCCCATATCACTAGCAAGTGAGCCCCCCAAAAGACAATCGGGCCAGATAGACCGTATATTCCCAGATGCCGAACTCTCAGACAGCGCATGGGTTAACAACAAAGCGAGGTTTAAGGCCTATCAAGGGCGAGGCTCTATCACCTTAGAAAATATCTCTGAAGGCCCAGTAAGCGCTGATGTATATATTAATGGCGAGAAGTTGAATTTAGCCGATGCCTTTGCGCCCGATACGCACTATCAATATTCACTCTCACGCCGCACACGCGATGGTATCAACGCCCTTGCAGTTGATAATATCGAGCCGGATGATGGCCAGTTACGCATCCAAATTTCCTACCCGACGCTCGTTGATGGACTTAACAATTCAATTGATTTCACAGCGGTTGATCACCTTATCAATCAGGATATCGACGCGGGTTTCCCCGGCGCCGTATTATTGGTCGCCCATAAAGGCCGCGTGATCAAGCATCAAGCCTACGGTTTCGCCAAACGCTATGACCAGCAGGGTTCACCGTTGAGTAATCCTGCCCCCATGACGCCTGACACACTGTTTGATGTGGCGTCTAACACCAAAATTTTTGCCACCACACTCGCCATCATGTCGTTGGTTGAACAAGGTCAGTTAGATGTGGATAAGCCCTTGTATCATTACTTGCCAGAGTTTCGTGGCGATGGACGGGATGCACGCACCACCCGTGACTTGCTGACCCACAGCGCAGGCTTTGCGCCAGAAGTGAAGTTTTTCATGCGTGAAAACGGCTTGGGCAGTCGCTTTTTCTCGCAAAACGCAGAGCAAACCAAGCAACTATTGCTGACGCAAGTGCCACTGCTGCATAGCAATGGTACGGCCATGCGCTACAGCGATACCAGCTTTATGCTACTCGGTATTTTGGTTGAGCGAATTACCGGCATGCCGTTAGACACCTTCGTTGAATCAACGATATATCAAACGCTGGGTCTAACCGATACTCTGTTCAACCCCAAACAGAAGCGCCCAGACGATACGCACTATGCTGCGACAGAGTTAATGGGCAATACTCGAAATGGTCATATTCACTTTGAAAACGTACGTGAATACACGCTGGAAGGAGAAGTGCATGATGAAAAAGCCTATTACAGTATGCAGGGCGTATCAGGTCATGCAGGGTTGTTCTCCACAGCAACCGATCTTGCGGTCATGGCCCAACTGCTATTGAACGGTGGTGGCTACGGCATGCATCACTTACTGAGTGAGTCTGTGATCAATCAATTTGTCTTACCGAGCCCGCTAGATACCGCCACAGGCCTCGGTTTTCGACGTGCAGCCGGTGGCGAACGTCGCTGGCAATTTGGCCCCTACGCCAGTGAACGTGCCTTTGGTCACACCGGCTGGACCGGCACCGTTAGCGTGATCGATCCTGAGCAGGACCTGATCATCATATTGCTGACCAATAAACGTCATACACCCGTGATCAGCAGCATGGATGAAGAAGGTAATCAAACGCTACGCTTTGTTGGCGATGAATATGAAACGGGACGTTATGGCAGTATTGTCGGTCTGATATATGAAGCCGTACTGTTTTCACAGTAGACTAAGGCTTGCCGTCACGTAGCGGCTATGTAAAGCTGCGCACGTCTTTACCAATAACAAGAACAACAGGGATCTCATGGACTGGATATCAATCATTCCGCCATTTATTGCCATTGCCATCGTATTTTGGAAGAAAGAGGTTATATTCGCGCTTTTAATGGCCGTTCTGTCAGCTGAAGCCTTAATCCTCTTAAGCAGTGAGAGTCAGTCACTGCTCTTTAGTCCAATCGCCAGTGTTGAGCGCGTGATCAGTATTATCAACCAACCGGGCAATGCCCGAATACTGCTTTTCAGTATCTTGATCGGCGCATTGCTCGCCTATATTCGCGATTCAGGTGGTGTAGCCGCAACCGTCAATGCGCTGATGAAAAAAGGCATTGCCAAAGGTAAAAAGCAAGTCGGCAGCCTCACGTTTTTTACCGGTGTAGCGGTGTTTATTGAATCCAATTTGAGCGTGCTCACCGCCGGTATTTTATCGCGTGGCTTATTTGATAAATTCAAAATGAGCCGGGCGCGTTTAGCCTACATCATCGACAGTACAAGCGCGCCGGTGTGTATTCTTATATTACTCAATGGTTGGGGAGCCTTTGTGCTTGGCTTACTCAGTACCTATGAACTAGAACAATCCCCCGCGTCTATTTTGTGGGGCAGCGTGCCCTTTAACTTTTATGCCATTTTCACTTTGCTTATCGTGCTCTACACCATTTTTTCTGACCGCCTACACGGGCCAATGAAACACGAGGAAAGCATCTTAAGCAGCACGGATAGTGAACTGAGTGCAGCCCCGGCAACCAAAGCTCGCTTTATGATCATTCCGCTGTTAACAATGGTGATTTCAATGGTCGGCTTTATGTTTTGGACCGGTAACGGCGATCTGACCGCGGGCAGTGGCAGTAAATCAGTGCTATACGCTACTGTGTTAGCCTGCGTAGTCGCCTATATACTGCTAAGTACTCATAAACGATTCAGCCACCAAGAGCTGGTCAATGTTGGCTTTAAAGGCATGGGCGAACTGCTCCCACTGGTGAGCATTGTGTTGCTATCTTTAACCTTAGGCGCGAGCTTAAAGGAATTAGGCACCGGCGTTTTTGTCGCAGGCATCGTCGGTGAGTATTTGTCGGTGTATATGATTGTACCGTTGCTCTTTATTGCAGGCGGCATAATGTCTTTTACCACAGGGACAAGTTGGGGTACGTTTGCTATTCTGGTGCCGATTGGTATTCCGCTTGTGCAAACATTAGGTTTACCACCTGAGCTAGTGTTAGGCGCGATTTTAGGCGGCGGTATTTTTGGTGATCATTGTTCACCTATTTCCGATACCACCGCGGTGTCATCCATAGCGGCAGGTTGCGACTTACTCACCCACGTTCGTACCCAACTGCCTTATGCGTTATTCGCAGGCGGCTTGAGCATAGCGGCATTTACCATTGCAAGTTTCATCATGATGTAGCCTGACAGGGTAAACGAGTTGAAGGCAGGTTTTAATTCGTCCTGTACTCCTACCGCGCATGAGCAGTCGATTGAACGTGTTCCATCACTCATCTAACTGCTTTGGCTCTTTTGGCGGTAACTGTTCTCTGGCGGTGTCAATATGGTGGGCATTTTGGGTCCGCTCCATCGGCTTAACCTTATTGTGCATCGCGGCCTTTGCGAGGATGTGTGCAGTTACAGGTGCAGTAATCACCAAGAACAACGTAATTAGCAGCTCATTGACGCTGAAGAAGCCCTGAACATGCGTCATATACAGCACAGAAGCAAACAGTATTCCGCCTAAGCCCAGTGTGGTAGCCTTAGTCGGCGCATGCAACCTAACGTAGAGATCTTGCAAGCGGATCAGTCCAATGGATCCGACTAACACAAAAATACCGCCCAGAATCAATAGAACAGAGATAATAACTTCTAATGTAAAGCTCATTTCAGATTCCATTACTTGCTACCCTCTATTCTATGATGTCGCCGCGAAGCAGGTACTTCGCGAAAGCTACACTGCTCACAAAGCCTAACATCGCGATCAACAGTGCAGCCTCAAAATATAGGGCCGTGCGATTGTACATACCATGTAGCAGAATCAAGGCAATACTGTTAATAAACATCGTATCTAACGCCAAGATACGATCGACAATATGGGGACCAATAAACAGTCGCCATAAATTTAGCACCAGGGCAATACAGATGATCACCGCAACAATCATAATGGCAATATTCAGCATCCAAACATTTCCTTAATTCGGCTTTCGTAGCGTTGCTTAATCGAATCAATTAGCACTTGCTCATTCTCAGGCATGCTCAACACATGAACGTACAACCACTTCTTGTCTGAAGACACCTCAGAACTCACCGTACCGGGTGTCATTGTTACCGTACTGGCCAATAATGTAATCGGGAAGTTGTCGCGCAAATCCAGCGGTACTGCAACAAAGCCTGGCTGGATCCGCCGCATCGGGCCCACGACCAACAGCCCAACTTCAACATTGGCTACCACAATATCTTTTAACACTAGCAAAGCATATGAAAAGAACTTAAATGGCCGAGTGATAACGGGTTGAGGCACTCGCAGGGGCGCACAGAGCAATGGGATGGTGATGGCTAACACACTGCCTAGAATGATGTGACCAAGACTTAACGTTGAATTAATCATTAGCCACACGACCAGCAAGATTACACTGTGCAGTGGCATCGGGACGAGTCGAGAAATCATACTCATTTGTCCCCTCCATTCAAATTCATAACATCTAACAACATTTGAACATTGTGAAGCTGGGTAGCGGCTTCAGATGTGTGGTGCACAAAGCTTGCGCCAAATAACACTATCACCGGAGAGGCCAGAAGCAATAACGCCGCACCACCGATTTGCCAGTTTGACACACTGCTGTCACTATCAGGTTCACTATTGGTGGGGTGACGCCAAAATAAAGTCGTACCGGCTCTGGATAAGGCCACAATAGTCAACAAGCTAGAAATTAAAATCAATGACCAAACCCATTGTTGGTCATCTGGCGTTGTCGCAGATTGCAAGATCACCAACTTACCTAAAAAACCTGATAATGGCGGTAAACCAGCGATCGACAGTGCCGCCAAGAAGAACAACACACCTAGTAATGTCGGTTGATTGATTTTTCGCGCGACGACGAAACGATCGAGCGCCTTGCCTCGTTGCTGTCCAATCATATCTGCTAGCAAAAACAATGCAGCACTGACCAAGGTACTGTGAATAAGATACAACATCGCCGCAGCAGTTGCTTCTGGCGTTCTGATAGCAAACGCGATGAGCAATGTTCCAACCGATACCACCACTAAATTCGCGGTCATGATCCGTAAGCTCGGACTCGCCAATACGCCGATGGTACCAACAGTAATCGTGAGTACTGCCATTGGCCATATCCACGGCTCAATCATGTTCGCCAGACTGCCCGCTTCGTCACCAAAAATCACCGTGAACACTCGGAAGATACAATACACACCAACCTTGGTCATGATCGCGAATAAAGCAGCCACTGGCGCGGTGGCTTCAGAGTATGTACGTGGTAGCCAAAAGTGCATAGGTAACAATGCAGCTTTCAACCCAAAGACGACGAGTAATAGAGATGCTCCGGCTTGAGCGATTAAGGTTTGCCCCTCAGACAGTTCTGTGATCCTAAGTGACATGTGTGCAACGTTGAGCGTTCCAGTTGTGCCATACAGCGTGCCTAGCGCAATCAAGAACAAACTCGAACCGACGAGATTCAAGATCACATAATGTATGTTTGCCGCCGTGCGTTGCTTACCGCCGCCATGAATCATCAAGGCGTAGGACGCTATCAGCAGAACTTCAAAGAACACAAACAAGTTGAACAAATCGTTGGTTAAGAACGCACCGCAGATGCCGACCAGCTGGAATTGGATCAACGGATGGAAATAGCGTCCTAGCCGGTCATCGCCAGCGAAAGAGTACAGTGTGACACCTATCGCAAGGAAGCTAGTCAAGGTTACCAGTATTGCGGACAGCATATCAGCATACAAGATGATACCAAATGGCGGTTGCCAATCACCAACCGCATACATGATCGCTCCGCTTTGCGCGACAGAGCTGATCAACCAAATACTGCAAACAAAATGCAGTAGCATCAGTGCTACGGTCATTGCTCGGCGTAACTGATATCGCTCTGCGCCCACAAAGGGAGGGAGCAACATAAAGAGCCCTCCCAACATTGGGATAAGAATGGGCAATATAGGCAAATGGTCGGTCATTTGTCGCCCCTAGGAATATTGATTAGTTTTTTAGTATCGGGGGGCTCTCTGCCATCAACCAAGTCATTACCGAGGTCGGCGCGACCACGCATCGCAAGGATCACGATAAAAGCAACCATGGCGAAGCCAATCACGATAGCAGTCAAGACCAAAGCCTGAGGCAACGGATCTGCATAATTCTCTGACTGTCCAAGTACAGCCGCTCCGTCCAAATTTAGGCGACCGCTCGAAAACAAAAATAGATTGACTGAATAAGACAGCATTGTCAGGCCAACCACAATCGAAAACGTACGGCCTCGCAAACACAAGAACACGCCACAAGCAGTGATCACACCTACACAAACTACATATAAGGTTTCCATTATTCCTCCGCCGTTGGACGATGAGCAGATGTTAATTTACCCAAGTTGGCGAGGATCAATAACGTAGCTCCCACCACAGTTAAATACACTCCCAAGTCAAACACTAATGCACTGGCCAATTCGATTTCTCCAATTGCAGGAATGTCAAAATAATCAAACCAAGTGGTCATGAATGGCATACCAAAGAACCAACTGCCAATCCCCGTAAACGTTGCAATCAGGACACCCCATGCAATCAGGGATTGATAGTTAATGGTTAAGCGCGGCTTGATCCAGTCAACACCATGTGCGATGTACTGCTGGATGAGCGCAATGCTGGTGATGAGCCCAGCAATGAAGCCGCCACCAGGCATATTATGGCCACGCAAAAAGATATAGAAGGACACCAGTAAGGCCAACGGTAGAAGACTTTGTGAAATCATTACAAGTATTGGCGGATGCTTATCTTCCGACCACGGCAGGCCCTTTTCGTTAGCCGATGTCATAGACAACTTAATGTCAGCCAACAATTTAAAAATACCAAGCGCGGCTATGCCCAATACAAGGATCTCACCTAATGTATCCAGTCCCCTGAAGTCGACCAAAATAACGTTCACCGCGTTAGTGCCGCCACCGCCAGTCTTGCTATTAGCAAGATAGAATTCAGAAATACTATCCAAGGGTTGGGTAATAAATGCGTAGTTGATCGTTGCGACAATGCCACCAATCGCGGCAGCAATCGCAATATCCCTCACCACTCGGGATGGAGAGGACTCAGTCTGAGTATTTTTCGGCAGAAAATACAACGCGAGGATAAGTAAAATAACGGCTGCAACCTCAACGGCGAGCTGAGTCAGCGCTAAATCCGGTGCAGAAAATCGAGCAAATGCAATCGATACAATTAAGCCAACAACCGATAAGGTAATGAGCGCGTACACGCGTTTGCGGTGAAAAATAACGGTCGCTAACGCGCTCAAGCACAGGATAATTGCGGCGACAATTTCGACAAATCCAACTGGCTGGTCAGGTAAGTGTTCACTGGTAACATTTAGATTGATCAGGGGCACCGCCATCAAGACAGCACTAAACATAAACAAAACCGCCACGTAACGTTGTAATGAACCGTTACTTAGGCCTTCATCGATTTGTTTAGCGACGTTGACTAAGCCTTGCACAAGACTTTCAAACACCAATTTGGCATCCGCCTCTTCAAATTGCTCTTGGAATTTAAACAGATGCTTCCGTGTTGCATACACAATAACGCCACCGACAATGGCAATGACACTCATGAGTAGTGGAATGTTGAAACCATGCCAAATCGCTAGGCTGTAATAAGGTAATTCGCTTCTGAGCACGGCTGACGAGGCTGCTTCTAGCACTCCCCCCACGACAAAAGCAGGGAAAACACCCACTATCAAACAGATAGCGATAAGTATTTCTACAGGCAATTTCATAAAACGCGGCGGTTCATGCGGCGTTTTGGGTAAATCCTCTGGCAGCCCATTAAAAAACACATCGTGAATAAACCTTAATGAATAGGCAACAGCGAAAATCCCAGCAAGGGTGGCAAGCACTGGGACCATCCATGACAGGAATCCTAAAGTGTCTTGGTTGACTGACTCAGCAAAGAACATTTCTTTCGACAGAAAGCCGTTAAGTAGTGGCACACCAGCCATAGACGCAGCAGCAACCATCGCGAGAGTCGCCGTATGCGGCATAAATTGCCACAGTCCGCTTAAACGGCGCATATCTCGAGTACCAGTTTCATGATCAATGATACCTGCGGCCATAAACAGAGACGCTTTAAACACTGCGTGATTCATGATGTGAAATAATGCGGCAACTGCGGCCAGCTTTGTATCTAACCCCAACAGTAACACGATGAGTCCAAGGTGACTCACCGTCGAGTAGGCAAGTAACCCCTTGAGATCATGCTTAAACAAGGCAGTATAAGCACCTAGTAGTAAGGTGATAAGACCCGCAATGGTTACAATCAAGAACCACATTTCGGTGCCATTTAGCACGGGGTAAAAACGTGCAAGCAGGAAAATACCGGCCTTAACCATGGTCGCAGAGTGAAGATATGCGCTAACGGGAGTCGGCGCAGCCATCGCATGTGGCAGCCAGAAATGGAACGGAAACTGCGCTGATTTAGTAAATGCACCCAGCAACACCAAAACCAACACAACGGGATACAGGGTGTGCTCTCGGATCAGATCGCCGCTGGCAAGAATAACTTCCAGGTTGTATGAACCGACGATTTGGCCGATCAGTAACAGCCCAGCCAATAAAGCAAGCCCACCAGCCCCAGTAACGGTAAGGGCCATGCGGGCCCCTTTTCGGGATTCAGATTTTGATGACCAGAAGCTGATCAACAAGAATGAACTTATGCTCGTTACTTCCCATGCCATCCACAGCTGTAATACATTATTCGCGATCACAATCGATAGCATTGCCGTCATGAACAATAAGAGATACGCGTAGAATCGCCCGATCGCTTCTTTTTCAGACAGATAGTATCGGGCATAGAAAATGATCAACAACCCGATGCCAAGAATGAGCAATGCAAACATCAACGCTAACCCATCTAGCCTCAAAGATAACGAAAGCCCGACGGCTGGAATCCACTCCAGTGATTCAGATATGACTTCGCCTGCCAATACGGCTGGCGCTAGAGATGCGACATACGCCAGTGCTACAGCGGGAGCAAGCATGGTGAACACTGTGTTCGTAACGCGACCAAACCGCTCAGTCAAAACGGGTACTATGACGCCAACTAGCATAATGACAGTGACCCAAAAGAGACTCATTAACGTTTTCCGTCCTGATTAATTTAAATCTGATACGACAAGTATCAAGACTCGATCATGTTTGAATGATGATATGGTGCCAGAAACGCTGAATAATTTATAGAACCGGTCATCCTAAAAAACGTCGTTGGATCGATTTTTGGCCAAACACACTTCACTTACCGAAGCAACCGCACATAACCACATGTTTTAAATAAACTTTTAATTTAAATAAACGATTCTGAGAACGGCCAGAATTCGCCACTTTGCGATGAAAAATGCGCGTTACATTCACTCGTTTTTTTCGATGCATATCCACAGCTTTTATAATTTCCCGTTTATTAATGGTTCAAACGATGCCTCCTCATGCTACAAGTACCTTTGAACTGCAAAGCCCACCTATTGTGCTTCCGAGATTGGAATTGGAAAACCGTCGATTAGCGGGTATTGTAGAAAACGATGGTATGACGGTATTTAAACGAAACGTCAGTGAGTGAAATATCGAAAAAGAGCAACTTTAAAAAAGCAAATAAAATCAGTCGCTCGCCCACTTGTTACATACAAAATACGGACTAAAATGCATAACCATACACACGCGCTACACATAGAAGTTCCTGATTGGCTATTCAGCATGGCTGACACCTTTGTTGCCACCCCCAATGTTGATGAGTGGATGCAGTTTGTCGTCAATACCTCAGCCAAAAACGTAGCACTGAAAACCGGCGGCCCATTTGCTGCCGGCGTGTTTGATCTGTCATCAGGCGAACTGATAGCGTTAGGCGCCAATTTGGTTGTAGAGCAAGGTCTATCAATACTGCATGCGGAAATGGTTGCAATATCATTGGCACAGCGACGTTTAGGCACTTATGACTTAGGTGCCGAAGGGCGTAATTTAGCCTTAGTATCCAGTAGCGAACCCTGCGCCATGTGTTATGGCGCCGTACCGTGGTCCGGCGTTCGTCAGCTTATTTGCGGTGCGACCGATGCCGATGTGAGATCGATTGGGTTTGATGAAGGCCCCAAGCTGTCAAACTGGGATGAAGAACTGCACAAACGCGGCATCACGGTCACAACCGGTGTACAACGAGAAGCCGCCACCGCGGTATTAAAAGAGTATCAACGCGTTGGGCATATCTATAATTCGCGAGAAGACTAAAGTCTCCTGCTTCTGTTGCGCCTTTTTAGATACGCAGAAAACTTCTTTTCATTTCAAAACGAATGTCACGCATGGCCGAATTCCTCGGCTTTGCGTTTAATCGTTTTAGCAGCACAGAAATTTTTGGATCGTAATCCAGTCTCATCTCGTAGTTACACTATACTTACTCGCTCGCCAGAGCATAAATAAGGATCCATAATGAAAAAAACCGCACTGATCAGCAGTATTCTATTCACCATGACGTTGTCTGCGCCTGTACACGCAGAAAAGCCAGAGTCAGTTTCGGCCAGTGATCTAATTGAACTGTTTGAGAAGCTTGGGGGTAAGCATCCAGGGATCCGCAAAGCACATGCCTCTGGGGTATGCGCGGTTGGGCGTTTTGAGCCAAACGCCGAATCCGGTCCTTTTGCAAAAGCTGCATTGTTATCAAACGGTACTTTGCCTGTAACCTTGCGTTTTTCACTTGGTGGCGGCAACCCCAGCGCCGATGAGCGTGCTCCCGGAACCCGCGGCATGGGCATGCAACTGACCTTACCGAATGGTTCTCGACACATCTTTACAGGTAACAATTTCCCGGTGTTTGCCGGAAAGGATCCAGAAACCTTCTACGGCTTTTTATCAACCTTGCTGCCCGACGAGAATGGTCAACGCAATCCGCAGAAAACTATGGAGTACATTAAAGCGAACCCCAGTGTTCAAGCGAATGCGGTATGGAATCAACAAGCTAAAACGCCTGCATCTTTTGCCAATACAGAGTTTTTTGGCTTACATACGTTCTTCTACAACGACGGCGAAAACGAGATTAAATTTCGCTGGCATCTAACACCTGATTTAGGCGTTGAAACGCTGGAAAAAGAACAAGCGCAAGCTATGGAAACACCGTTTCTGGCAGACCGTTTGAGTAGTCAAATAGCAGACGCTACCGTGAGCTTTTCAATGCACGCGATACTTGGCACTGAAGACGATGTAGTCAACGACCCATCGGTACAATGGCCAGCAGAAAGAGACAGCGTAGTGCTTGGTAAAGTAATACTTGAGCAGTCAGGTGGTGATGCCTGTACGCCAGTGAATTTCGACCCTAACGTGTTATCTGCAGGGTTTAAACCCAGTGATGACCCAGTGCTGAGAATGCGTTCGTTGGCATACGCCATTTCATTTGGTAAACGCTTAAGTGGGCAATAGTAAGGCTACCAAGCGGTAGCCTTAAAAACTTTCATTGTGGTGAAGACAAGGATTATCGAACGTAGTCCATGCCTTCACCGCGCATAACCGGATAACCTAGATTCATCCAACCGAAAACACCTTCGTATAAAGTGTAGGCGTTATCAAATCCACGATCGCGCAACTGATTAACCAAATGGTCAGACGCCGCACGCGGACAAGAGCAATACGCCACAATAACCACATCCTTAGGCAGGTCGCTTACGACCTCGTCCACATCGGTATAGTAAGGCATCGGCACTGAGCCTTTAATGTGAGCTCGCTGCCAAACACTGGGTACTCGCGTATCCATCAGCATGATCCGCTTTCCACTCTGTAACGCCTTATTTAAATCGACCGACATAACATACATGCCATCCTTGATATCAAAGGTAGGATCGTCACCGTCAGGGTTCAGGATATATTGATCTTTACTCGGGTATTCTCGCAGCACCGTCTGCTGCGGCTCCCAGCCATCCGCTTTACTGCGCAGAAAAGCGGTCAGATTATCGATATCGTCCGACGATAAGGTATTTTTCCATGCTTGCATCGGCGTTCCATCTCGACCTTCGCGGATCGCATAGCGGATAAACTCATCTTTGTTGTGCGACAAAGCTGACTGGTTGGTGAGTGCTGGCGCCGTTACACCTTCCCCTTTCTCGCCGTGGCACGATGTACAGTTCTGCGCGTAAAGCTCTGCTCCTTTTGCAGCATCGCCTTCTACGGTATTCTCCGAAAGCCTTACACGGTCGACATTTTCTTGCCAAAACAACCAATAGGTTAAATCCCAGGCTTCATCTAAACTCAATGGCCCACCGACTTCATCTAAGTAGCCAGCCATTGGGGTACCAACGCGACCATACGACAGCGGGCGTAAAATACTGTGCGGTACACCAGATTCTAGCAATTGTTTGCTTTTCAGCGATGGCGCGTGATCGTTGGCATATCCTTCACGGTTTTTACCATGACACAAAGCACAATAACGCTGATAGTTCGCCGCCGCATTGCTCGCTTGGTCTTCCGTAAGTTCGCGCGGCGGTGATATTGTCCGATAAGAATATTCCTTTGCTACGATTTGAAAAACTGAACAAAGCGATAACAACAATAAAGTTAATTTGAGTCGCAACGTTGATTCCTTGTTTTTAGTTGTGTTGATTAATTAAAGCGTTCAACCGCTAGAAGTGTCAAACGCGTTCGCCCCATGCATTCGCTGTTTTAGCTCTTCAAGATCCTTAACAAGCCTGCTGCCTCACACGTCTTATCATCGTCACCGCTGAAAGGACTAGAAAAGGCAGCATCACTAATTCTGCAATCGGAAAGGCATACCACAGTGCAGTAACATCGACCCATTGAGTTAATAGAAAAAGCGCAGGCACAAGCACTAAATATATCTTGGCAAATGACAGTAACATGGCTTGTTTGGGTCTATTAGTAGACTGCAAACCGGCAACGGTAATCCCGGATAGCCCCGCAAGCGGCATCAATAAAAACATGATGCTGGCAATCTTTGCGACAGTGCTCTTGAGCTGATCATCGTCTGTAAATAACCCCGCAATATTCCCTGCAAACGTGATAAGACCCAATGCAACTACCAGCAGATACACCATAGCGATGACCAGACCTAGCTTTATCGCATTGTCGACTCGATTGAATTCAGCCGCGCCATAGTTATAAGAAACGATCGTTTGGCACGCATTGGTAATAGCGATAAGTGGCAGAATACAAAAAACGTTTAAACGCCCTAAGAGCCCATAAGCACCAATCCAGTTGGCAATATCAAGCGTTCCATAGGTTGCCAGCAAATGGTTAACACTCCCCACGACAAGCGCAGCGCCAAGGTAAGTACTCAGTGCCGGTAGCCCTAAACCTAAAATCAATCGAATTTGCTTGCCGATACCGCCTAAATCAACACTTAAATTGGCAAAGTCATATCGCTTTAGACCCAGTAGTTTTATTGCGAGACACACGCCCAAGGCTTGAGAAATAAGCGTGGCATATGCTGCACCTGCAAGCCCCCAATGCAATGTCGCAATGAACAACCAATCCAGCACTACGTTGGTCAACGCGCCGAGTAAGATAACATTCAGCAAACCCTTCATGTTTGAATATGCTCGAAGCAGATCGCTAGTAAAAAAGAGTAAAAAAATCAAAGCGGAGCCAGCCACGAGCGGAACGTAATAAGTGACGGCCAATGGCAACAAAGACGGCGTAACGCCGATCAAGGGTAACACTGTTTGCTCCCCCCCTATCAGCAACAGGGCCATGAAAAGCGACAGCATTAAAATAAGCACTACCCCTGAAATGACGCACGTCTTAAGCTGGCTATTGTCCCCGCTCCCTAAGTAACGACTGACTAGGATGCTAGCGCCGCTTGATATAAGAGCCGCGAAGGCTATTTGTAGCATCTGTATAGGAAATACTGTAGAGACGGCCGCAAACTCTATCGGTCCCACATAGGTCCCTATGAAATAGGCGTCCACCAGTGAATACATGCCATTGATCAGCATCCCTATTGCCATGGCGACACTTAATTTTAGGTATAACTTGCCAACCGAGTCTTTTGAAAAAGAATGAATATGTTGGTTTGACTGACGCTCATTGTCCGGAACAGAGGCAGCCGTTTTCGAGGGAATTGATTTGCTCACAATAAATTACTCTCAAGTTACTCAGCCTTTCCGCTTGGCTAACTTGGTTTAGTAATCAATTGTTGATGTCTTGATATTTGAGAGTGAATCCATCTTTTGCGGATAGGCGTCTCCCACACCTGGCGCGCAAGGTACCACTGAATTAAAAATCAGTAAAGGTATTTAGGATAAAGTGAATCACTACCCATCATATTTGACTTTAAGAACTCGAATTGCGCGAGTAAAAAACGTACCTGAGAAAATGCCGTAGAATACTGATAAACCCAAAGCTACGGCGATATCATTGAGCTTTAATCGTTCTCTACATGTTCACCGTATAGGCCATTATAAATTTCGTTTTTTCAGCACAAACGACCTGGAATCCATGAGACTGATAGAATTTCAGCAAATGGTCTTCACAGCGAAGATATAAAGCTGATATTTTCAACTCTAACGCCTTTGATTTAGCAAACTCGATAAGTATTGTTGATATACCTTTCCCCCTATAATTTTTAGAAACATATATTCCATCGATCCAATGGTTATAGTTGGGGTAGTCTGAGTACTCGCGGTATTTTAATTCGCCAGCCCCGGCCAATTCACCGTTAATATGAGCAACAAAATGGAAAAGACTAGAGTTTGAAGATACCTTTTTAATTACACTCTCGATAGTTGCTTTCGGCTCCCTATGATCCCACTCATTAAAGTACCACTTTGCAACGATCTCAATATCGCTAGGACAATCCATTAAATTTGAGATGCTGACACTGCTTTTCTGAAACATAAGGCCCCACTTCAGCTGCATCGGGACGTATGCGAATGAAAACTTATGTTAGGCATCACTAGTGGCCGCCGGCTGATTCGTTCTTGCCAACTCGAAATTCTAGGCCAAACTCAGATAATAGACTATCCAGAACGTCCTTATTTTTAGGGTCGCTCACAGTCTCATAAACCCATGTGTAATAGCCATTGGTCGATATATTTTCGAAGGCCTTTTCCTGGCCTACTAATTCAGTCAGGGCAATGTATTCAAGATAACAAACGACAATGTGGCTTAACGTGCTACCTTCGTCTCGACTACCATGGGGATGGCCCGTTTTGACGTTTGGGAAACGCTCTTTTATGCGTGCTCGAAACGCTTCTTTTGTCGCTTTCCCATTCATTATGACGTGCCAATGGAACTGCTCGTGAAGATAGCTGGAGAGAAGTTTCACTTTACTTTTTAAGTAATCCGGCTGAGTACTCATCGTTAGCACAGGGTGACTATGCGGTGTTTTAGCCTCTGAATTCACTCGTACTTTTTGCGTATAAAGCCAAGGGGATAAATCGTATTCTTCATGAAGAAATTCCAAGTCCGATTTAATTTTTAACTCATCGTCATTTTCATGAACAGTTGTAATGCTCACTTGTGCATGAAGGGAAGAGGTAAAAAGTAACGTTAGAAATAGAAAGCGTCTAATGTTCATGTATTTCCTTATAGAGGCTGCTTACAGCTCGCTATTGAGCGAATTTGGCTTGCTAGAAACAATGTAGAACGAACCCGAACAAGCTACAATTCGCTTCACTCATAAAAAACGTGTTAGTTACTTTTATCTTTTATCCATTGTTTAACAGGACTGACCCACTCCGGAATTGGTCGATAAAAAGCACCATGCTCTTTGCCTGTAGAAATCGAAATTTCTTCAAAGGATTTAAGGTTATCACTTCTATCTCGAAGTTTCTGACATGTGCCGGCACCGTCTGAAGTTTCATAAACCGACAATAAAGCCCCACTAATTTTAATCTCCGAATATTGCTCAGAAACAATCCGCCCACATCCAGCTAACAAAATCGTGTTAACGGGTGTTTCCGCCAAATAGTGAGACGTTAAACTGGTAATAAAAGCCCCCCGAGAGAACCCCATAATGGTTATGTGCTTTGCATCAACGCCATTACTGATCAACGCTTTCACGTTGTTTGCCAGTGTTTCTGCGTGTTGGACAGGATCGGTACCTTTAGGACGATGATACGCAATTAAATTGTAAGCGTTATCTGATAATGACTCTTTAATCGCCGGAAACTCATAAACGCCCCACCTTTCATTTCTGGGAGTCGGGTTTGTCCCTTCAACAATAAAGCCATGAGAATAAAATACATATTTCTCATCGGCTTTAATATGTTCAGGAAATTTCTCATACACATTTCCGGCATAACAAAATGACGAAATGAAAAAGCTTACTAATACTGAAAATTTGATTTTATTTCTTCCTATTTTTGCTTAACGCTGTGTTCAGCACCTCACCTGCTGCACTGCATTATTTTGTCGTGATCCCAAATGGCGTAAAGCAGAGATAAAGTGCTCGGCATTATCTACCCCAATAAAAATATGCGTAACCGACCCCATTGGCTCAGTAAGTGCAATATTAACATTCGGATAACCAGCGTAATTGTAACGCTTCACAGACTTCGAACGCGCGATGAATTCGTTGCTCTTCTGAATGCTAGCTATTTTTTCTATTGGGATAACTAATGGCTGAAATAACCCATAGCGAATAACTAACGTATTACCCACTATAGAGATTGGCCGTATTGAAACCGCTCGATACTCTGCAATAAAAAAGACTAAACTGAAAACGGTGAGAACAGTGACAACATTGGCGCCAAGGGGTGACCAAATGAAATGCAAAACCAAATGCATAATGGGTAATTCAAAAACAATTAATAAGATGAATCCGAGTAAGTTACTTTTTGCGCCGTCTTTGTGATGATAAGTAAAATGCTGTTCGCCACTAAAATTCTCGGCTTTGATCCGCGTTGCAAAAAATGCAAATGTCCACATTCTCGTTTCAAAGCTTAACAACGTTGCGACAAGGCTTTCACCCAAGTGTTTTTTTATTGGTCGTTCGATTGAAACATCAGGATCTTCACATTTACCAATAGCCGACTTGATCGCGATATATACCGTTAATATTGCCACCAGTTCAAATGACAAGATGGCAGCCAAGACAACATAGCGCCCATCCTCTAGATAGTGCCACACTAGCTTGCTTTGTTCGGGAATAACGTAACTTCCGATGAGTACCGCCAAGCACACAAACACAATGGATTTGACTAAGGCTTCCTTTTTATCTTTAACACACAAGAAGCAAACGATCGGTAGCGCTACCAGCGCATCTAACAGAAATAGCCATTCAAAGTTTGCACTACCAAAATCATTGAGTTTGCTATTAGATTGATAATAAAACCCCCACCATAGCGAAATGCACACAAGGAATAACAACGGAATTTTTGATTTTATTGAATCTCTCATCAATATCTCCTAGCGGCACAACGCTTCATTCAGAGGCGTGTGCTGTTTGGATGTCCTGCGATTCGCATTTTGCTGCACTTTGCTTAGTTGAATTGTTAGGTGTGTATTGCCCACTCAATTCGGACATTTTTTTGTTAAAGCTAGCTCTATACACAAACGTTTTTTCAATAAAGCAATCATATACAAGGCTATAGTATTTGTGCCCTGCAACTTCTTCATGTGTGGGATCGTTCTCAAACAATAGTTGTAAGCTCGAGAGTAATTCATCGCCATCAATTACCGTTTGATTCTTCTCACCATCGATTTCATGTTTGCCCCAAATCATTCCGATATAAAGATCGCTTTGTCGCATAGTGGGAAAGAACGCTATTTTCTGTTCGAAATATTTCGACTTCGCGTCGTCTTCAGGGTTTCTTGCCGCAATAATTTCAATCCGCTTTTGGTAAATCGGATCAAAATGCATGCGCCATTGTTCTGATCTTACTTTTGCTTTGCCTTCGGTATCATTAATCACATGGTAAGCTTCAGCAAATGGCACTAGTGGAACCGATACCAATAGTGCTGAAACAGTCGCAATCCCACCTAAATCTTGTTTGGATGCACAGCCGCTTAAAAAAGGGATCAGAAACAATAAAACTAAAAACTTGCGCATAATTTCCTTTTTCTTCTGATGCCCCGCGAAAAGGCCAATTAACGATGAGCTTAAACACAAAGAGGGGTAAGTACATACCGAGTCTGGGCCTTGATAGCTCTGTTACATGTCTACATTGCTGACGTCGCGAGTTCGTTGCGCACGAAGGTGCTCTTCTATTGATATAAGAACAGCAACAATGCCCGAAAATATGAATAAAAATATAGACCAGATTGCGATGGGCAATATTGCGACAGTCTGAAATGCAGCTCCTGTTACCGACACCCACAAAGCTGTAGCTGTTGCGCCAAAAAATAACAGCAATGCAAAAACGGCGATCACTCTCGCCAAAAGCAATAAAGTATTAAAGTTTCGAGATTGAATGGATGAAAATGGTCTCAATTTAAACGTCCTTATTTCAATGAACGAGCAGTATAACACCCAGGAGAAAAGTGATCGTTAAATTTCACCTCTCCGCTTTTCCAACGCAATCTTTATCTGATGAGCCCTTTCTTCGGAGATGTCATATTTCCACATGACGACAATGGCAAGTAGCGCAGTGACAACAGGAATCGAAATATCGGCAATTCGAAGATTGGTCATTGTATCTACCGTCTGAATGGTGGCACTGGGATCGAAATCTACAATCTTTAGGACTACACCAGCAAGAAACAGTGCTAGAGCTTGACCCAGCTTAACCATTAACCAATAGATGGCACCAAATGTTCCCTCTTTACGAGGCATGCCATTATTCAACTCATCCAAATCACATACATCTGCAGTCATACTCATCATCAATGTAAAGAGACCCCCAATACCAAATGACATCAAAGGAATTGGCATAAATATCAACCAGGGATTATCTGGGTTAAAGCCATACCATTTTAGTGCGTAGCCGATGACAGAAATTAAAGTAGAGATAATAAAAGCATTCCGTTTACCCCAAGTGTTAGCCATCCAACTTACAATAGGGATAACAAAAAATGCAGTCATCACAGCACTCAAAGTTGAAAACCAAGCTGGCCATGTGCCTGCAGCGCCGTAATCACCATTAAACATATGAAACACAATAATGAAATAACTGAAAGAAGCGACAAGCTGAAATCCGTTAAATACCAAAAATGTAGCACCACAAAGCCTTATAAAAGACCTGTTCTTAAACGTTTGAAGAATGTTCTTGAAAACGGACTTAATGTTGTTCCACAGATTGCGAAAAGAAATTTCAGAGCGATCTTCGATTTTGTCACTATCTATTCCTTTACAAAATAATCCTGGCAATATTCCCAACACGATGCAACCACCCGCAACGAGTAAAGACAGTTTTTGCACTCCTTCCGCTTGAGTCGGGAATATTGATGGGTCAGCGATTAGTACCCAGAACCAAGGGACAATCATCCAAGCTATCTGCCCCATAAACTGTGAGAACGCCATCAAGCGCGTGCGCTCATTGTAATCTGACGTTATCTCGTAACCCAGCCCCACAAATGGAGTAGCATAAATCGTATTCCCAATGGTAAAAGCTAAAGAAAAACCTAAGAAGTACCAGAAGGTAAAATCATCGTTCCACTCAGGACTCATTTGCCATAACACAGCAAACAAGGTTCCACTGAGTAAAGCTCCTACCACGATGTACGGTCGACGCCTCCCCCAGCGAGATTTGGTGTTGTCAGTGATAAATCCCATGATAGGGTCGGTTATTGCATCTAAAAAACGCGGTATTGCACCTAATATGCCCGCTGTTAATGGATCAACACCAAATCCTGTGATCAGAAAAAAGGAGAAGACACTGAGTGCAGAGGGTAAGAAATTGAGCACAAAAGTCCCTGCTCCATACGCAGACTTCTGGCTTAAAGGAACTCTATCTTTTTCGGCTGTTTTATAGTGAGACATTTAAATCATCAGTTCTTTATTATGTATCGAATGTAAACGAATTTGTTGCATATTTGTTAATCAACAAGCCGCAATCTAGGTGATAGGTATCAGTCTTGCGGTGAGACGGATTTTTTAGCACCGCTAAATGTCCCCCAGCTAAAAAAATACCTTCTTAACTGTTCTACAGTCCGTTGTGTCGTTTCTGTATTGACCATTTTCAGCAAGTTGCATTTTATGCGAGCTGTAGTAACCCCAAACAGTCACTTGCGTTTGGTCATCGTTGAACGTAGAGAGACTACAAAGTACAAAGTACTATTTGAGGAATAGCATTGTGTCGAAATTAACCAACCCCTATCTGAGGAAAAGACATCAAAGTCAAGAGTCGCACTCTGCAGAAAACCAACGTCTGACTATCAAATCCATCATAGAGCAGGGTATTCATGGGCTATGTTTTAGCCCGTACATTGAGGGACAAGGACCGCGTTCGGTAATAACCAAAGGACAGGTGAAGCAACGATTAGAGTTGATTGCTGGAAATGTCAGCTGGGTAAGATCTTTTTCTTGTACCGAAGGCAATGAGTTGGTTCCTATCGTTGCCAAAGAAATGGGATTGAGTACTTTGGTCGGTGTGTGGTTAGATGATGATTTTGAAGCTAATGAGAGAGAACTAGCGGGCGCATTTGAACTGTTGGCACGTGGAGTCGTTGACATGTTAGCAGTTGGCAACGAAGTGATGTTACGCGAAGAAATGACAGCTCAGCAATTAGTAAGTTACATCGAAAGAGCAAAGGCCGCCGCTAAAGGAGTTCCGGTAGGCTATGTAGATGCGTACTACTTGTTCGAAGAAAATCCTATCGTTGCAGATGCTTGTGACATTGTATTCGCCAACTGCTATCCCTTCTGGGAAGGCTATGATATCAATCATGCTTTGGTATACATGAAAGATATGTACTATCGTGCGAAAGCGGTTGCTGGAGATAAGCCGGTTATTATTAGTGAAACTGGGTGGCCAAACCAAGGTTCACTGGAAGGACAGGCTTTGCCATCGGAACAAAATGCCATGCGGTACTTCATTGATGCTACACGCTGGACTGAGCAATTAAATATTCCCCTTTTCTATTTCTCCGCGTTTGATGAGGCATGGAAAATTGATGTTGAAGGCGACGTTGGCGCCTATTGGGGCTTGTGGGATAAAGATGGCAAACCTAAATTTTGGTAAGGAAAGTAGTAAACCCGTGCAACCGAATAAATTAGAATCAATCGATATCCTCTGTCGCAGAGCCATTTGCTATTCTGGCTATCGTCAAGGACAAAACCCCAGTATTGGAATTTATCCAAGTTATTCGCAAATACTTGAAGACTTAACTCTCTTGGTCGATGAGTGGCAATACCTTAGGCTCTATGACGCAGGCCCTCATGCGCACACTGTGTTAGAAGTTATTGCACGTGAAAAATTACCTTTTAAAGTTTTGCTCGGGATGGACCTAGCAGCTGAAGTCAGCAATCCAAATTGTCCATGGGATGCATACTATCCAGAGCATATTTTAGCTGAGAATCGAATTCGCAATGACAATGAATTAATGCGTGTAGTGCGGTTAGCGAACGAATATTGTGAACACGTATTGGCCATATCGATTGGCAACGAGGCCAGTGTTGAATGGACCGATCATAAGGTCGAAACTGAGCGATTAGTGCACTTTGCGGTTCAACTAAAAGGGCAAACACAAGCCCCAATAACCTTTTGCGAAAACTATGTGCCTTGGTCAAATGGTGAGTTAGATGATTTAGTGAGGAACATTGATTTTATATCGGTGCACAGTTACCCACTGTGGGAGTCTCAAAGTATTGAACATGCACTGCATTTTACTCAAGAAAATTACTACTCCGTCGCCGATAGATTTAAAGATAAGCCCGTGGTTATTACGGAAGCCGGCTGGACGACCAATGCCAATGGACACGCCTTCCCTGCGCACTTTGCAAACGAGAGATGGCAAGCAGACTACTGTGCTCAATTGCTAACATGGTGTGACTCGAAAGATATCTTGTGTTTCTTGTTTGAAGCCTTTGATGAGGCTTGGAAAGGGTCAGATGATCCAGCGGAGCCCGAAAAGCACTGGGGCATTTACCGCTTGAATCGACAGCCAAAGCCTGTCGTAAGAGAGCTCGCGAAAGCATAGCAATACGATCTAGCTGATTTGGCTTATGACGAAATGTAGAAAAAATAGAGGCCTAATAAATAGGCCCTATTATCTTCATGATCGTTAACAATTGGTCGTAATTGTTCTAAACACACTGTTCCGTCTCTGAGGAAGCTTTAGATGCTAAATCTAAGCTCTACGTGGAACACTGCATTTGACAATGGCGCAGCAAAACGGCGACTTTTTTTCAACTCGCAAACAGCTGCTTTAAGTCGGCAAAGGCTTTGAATTCCAAAGCATTACCGCATGGATCAAGTAGAAACATAGTGGATTGTTCGCCCACCTCCCCCTTAAAACGCGTATAAGGCTTGATCACGAACTCTACGTTGTTAGCCGTGAGTTTATCAGCCAACACTTGCCAATCAGAAGGAGACAGCACAACACCAAAATGCGGTACCGGTACTGATTTGTTATCTACTTGGTTATGCTGCGGCGCTGATGGCATGGTCGCTACTTGATGCGTCACCAATTGATGGCCAAAGAAATTCCAGTCAATCCATTGTGTGCTACTGCGCCCTTGCTCACATCCCAATAAATCACCATAGAACGCTCTGGCATTATCCAAGCTCGTCACGGGGATAGCCAAATGGAAAGGCGCGATTGTCGACTGACTCATAAACCAATACTCTCTACTGCAATTTCTTCAACAAACTCAGTTTAGTTTTGTTAAACGGCGCATAACGCACATCCAAATCAAACCAGAAACTGCGCTTCATAACCGATTTTAAATGGCTGAACGTATCGAAGCCCCATTTGCCGTGATAACTGCCCATGCCCGAGTGGCCAACACCACCAAACGGTAGCTCTGAGTTAACCATAAACATAAAGCCGTCATTAATGCACACACTACCGGCGCTGGTTTTATCCAAAATGCGCTGCTCCAAGTGAGAGTCGTGAGTAAAAATATACATTGCCAATGGTTTGGCGCGTTGATTCACAAATGCGATAGCATCATCCATCGAATCCACTGGAATAATAGGTAAAATCGGACCAAAAATTTCCTCGGTCATCACCGGATCAGTCGCGTCAGGGGCCTGTACTATAGTGGGTGCTATATACCTTTCATCGGTGTTTACCTCACCACCATGCACAACGTTTTGCCCTTCGAGGTAGCTGGCCAATCGAGCACAATGCCTTTCATTTACAATGCGGCCATAATCCTTCGACGCGTGCGGATCATTGCCATACTGCTTAATCAGCTTAGCTTTGATAGCGTCGACCAAAGGCTCAACGAAATCGCGCTTAACTAACACGTAATCCGGTGCCACACAGGTCTGCCCCGCATTCATCCATTTTGCCCACACTATGCGCTGAGCAGTGACGGCAAGGTTGGTATTGCTATCAACAATACACGGGCTTTTACCCCCCAGCTCTAGCGTTACCGGGGTTAAATGTTCAGCCGCGGCGCGCATCACTATTTTACCAACGGCTTCGCCGCCCGTATAAAAACTGTGGGCAAAAGGCAGTTTTAAAATCTCGGTTGTTTCATCTTTACCGCCTTCTATAACGGCAACAGCTTTATTGTCGAGGTATTGAGGCACTAATTTAGCAATCAATGCAGATGTAGCAACCGACAGCTCAGACGGCTTCAAAATAGCGCAGTTACCTGCTGCAATGGCTGCAATTAAAGGTGCCAGTACTAATTGGAACGGATAGTTCCATGCGCCAATAATTAACACCACGCCCAGAGGATCTGGTTTTAAATAGCTTTTACCTGGCTGTGCTAACAACGGAGAAGAAACCTTGCGCGGCCTCATCCACCCTTTCAGGTGTTTTATCGTGTGCTTTATTTCCGCTTGCAAATACCCTATTTCCGAGATCCAAGCTTCCATTTCACACTTACCCAGATCAGCTGCCAGTGCTTTTTGAATATCTAACTGATGCTCTACAATCATCTTATCGAGTTGACGTAATTGCTGAACGCGCCATGGATAGTCATGGGTCGCACCCGTTGCAAAATAGGCATTCAACTGGGTAAATGTATCCTCAATAAACCGAAAGTCTTCTTTACGGTTAGATCCTGAAATATCTGAAATAGTCGCAGTCATAAACGTCACTCAGCAGGCTGATTTGTACAGCATTATTGCACAGCCATTATCGATAGATGAAATGTTACTCGTGTTAACGTTAGTAATAGGGGCAACTCGGCATAAAAGCAATACGTAATGGAGTGGCTAAATATTCGTCATAATGGTTATTTTTGAATCGTCAATTTGACCAAACAGAGAACCAGTTTATTTAAACCACTGTTTATTATGGGTTTTATATTTTGGCTTCGATATTGCAAAACAGGCATGAATAGAAAAATAAAGGATAAACCTATGTACACTGATGAAGATTTAACCCTCGCCGTTAAACAAAACATATTCAGCCAAGAGGCTGTTTACGATTTTCGTCAATACATCAACCAAAGCCGCAACACTCATGCAGTAGATGAAGAAAATTTCCGTTTAATCAATGGCTTCAACGATATTTTCGTGGTCATCGCCAGTGCCTTATTGCTCGCATCCTTAGCTTGGATAGGGTATTCAATCACACCACCTCTAGGTGGTATTGCGGTGGCAGCAGGCTCGTGGGGCCTAGCTGAATATTTCGTCAATAAGCGTCGTATGGCATTACCGGCAATTGCGTTGTTGTTATCGTTTTTAGCGGGCCTTTTTGCTACCCCGATATTATTCCAGCCTGAAGTGAAAGAGTTTGCCCTGATTGCGTCTGGTTTACTCACCACTGTAGGCGCTATTGCGCACTGGTTACGTTTCCGTGTACCGATTACAGTAGCCGCTGGCGCTGCGGCAATAACCGCTGCAATATCTGCCGCCATTGTTTATTTCTTCCCGCCAACAGTGTATTACATCAATAACATTGTGTTGGTGTTCGGCTTAATGATTTTCGGTTTAGCGATGTATTGGGACAGCAAAGACACCTTAAGACAAACCCGTTCGTCTGACGTAGCGTTTTGGTTGCACCTTATTTCTGCACCGATGATTGTACATCCAATATTCCAAAGCCTTGGTGTACTAGATGGAAACGGTGGCTTGATGATTTCTGCGGTAGTACTTGGTCTTTATATCTTGATGGCATTGATTTCCATTGCAGTTGACCGTCGCGCTATCATGGTATCAGCACTGATTTATGTGATTTATACCTTCTCTGCGTTAATGGAAGACTTTGGAATGGTAACGTCTAGCTTTGCGATTACCGGCCTATGCATTGGCTCAACACTATTGTTATTGTCAGCGTTCTGGCACAGCTGCCGTCGCTGGGTATTGAAATTAGTACCACAGCAGTTACAGGTTAAATTACCGATTATAAAAGCATAATCATTCATCCAACAAAAAGGGCAGCTTAGGCTGCCCTTTTTTTATTTAAAAGTAAGCATAAATCTACTTTTTGATTACTATTGAATAAGGTTGTTTATCGGAGTAGCGCAATGGATGGCGTGTTGTATGCGTTAGTTTCACATATGTGTGTGAGCGTCTATTCGCCAATGTAATAGCGCCCAAGCATGATGCGCAGAACACCGTTGTCTCGCATCTCTTTTAAAGCCCGATTAAACACGGCGATTACCTCTGCGTGTTCTTTGTGGCAAGTGATGGCGTCACTTAAGTTTAACAGTTCCCATGACGGATCAAATGGAAACGCTTCGATAGATAAGTTGTCATAAGCAAAAAGCACATCAGGATAATAGACTATCGCATGTGTTGTTCTGTCCAACTGTAACGCTCTTAGGTTTGCTTCCTCATTGGCAACACAATAAGATCATATTCTTATGCTAAACCGGTGTCGTGCAAGATTTTGGTTAGCACATCATGATAAACACCATAGAAGGCAGCATTCTCGTCTGTTTGTATAGGGGTGGAATGGTAAAGCGAAGTCAATTCTGCAGCGGCAATCACGTAACGTTTAGCCTCAGCGTGATGACTCAATAGCGACAGGGTGATAACCCCAATGACCATTAGCCAATATTGTAGGGCGTCATGCCAAGTTAACTTTAATTGAGGCCTTTGCACTGCCATATGCGTTTTTTCCAAATAGTAAACTGGGTTTATCTAAGGCAAATGTTATCTGCTAGTTATTAGTTAAAAGTAGAACATGATTGCACCTGACGCAAAATAAGCTCGGCTACTTCTTGAACCTTCCTATCCAATCTAGCGTGATGACATAAATACGCAGAAATTCCGCACCTTTTATAAAACAGCTCTATACTCAGTTAATTGCCAATAGAATTTCAGCAGGTGCCCATTGAGTTTAAGTGAGAAAGATAAAGTGCTGGTTCAGCAAAGCTTCCAAAAAGTTGTGCCGATAGCCGATACAGCTGCGGAGATTTTTTACGCTAAACTGTTCGAGTATGACCCTACGTTGAAGCCACTATTTAAAGGGAACATGAAACAACAAGGGCAAATGCTGATGTCCACTTTAAAAGCGGCAGTTGAAGGACTTGACGATATTTCTGCGGTTGTAGAAACGCTTGAACAGTTAGCGCTACGACATGTCAAATACGGTGTAAAAGTTGACGACTACACGCCAGTTGGGAACGCGTTGTTATTTGCGTTACAGCAAGGCCTCGGAGACGGGTTTACTGCCGACGTGCGAACGGCCTGGGTCCACGTTTATAAAACGATTGCGGATGTGATGCGCTCAACGGCATACCCAGATTTTGACCCTAATACTTACACAAATACAAAGCGCTATAACCATTGAACAGTTATTCAGTTGGCCAATAAGCTTACTCACTATCATAAAAAAACCAGCGTAAACGCTGGTTTTTTTATTTATCTATAAACTGCTCTATTAGGCATCGTAAGGGTGGCGTACGACCATGGTGTGAGCACGATCAGGTCCAGTAGAAATGATATCCATTGGCACGCCTGTCAATTCTTCTAGGCGCTTGATGTAGTTTTTAGCCGCTTGCGGTAATTGGTCAAAATCAGTTAAACCGAAAGTATTCTCTGACCAACCCGGCATGCTTTCATACACCGGCGTAACCAACTCATAGCCATCAGCTGCCATTGGTGGTACATCTGCGATATTGCCATCCGCGTCTTTGTAACCGGTACAAATTTGTAGCTCTTCCAAGCCATCCAGTACGTCTAACTTAGTTAAACAAAAACCGGTGATTGAGTTAATTTGTACCGCACGCTTCATAGCGACCGCGTCAAACCAACCGGTGCGACGCTTACGGCCTGTTGTTGCACCAAACTCGTGGCCTTTAACACCTAAATGCTCACCCACTTTACAGTCGAGTTCTGTTGGGAAGGGGCCTGAACCTACGCGCGTTGTGTAGGCCTTAACAATACCTAACACATAGTCTAAATTAAGTGGGCCAAAACCTGCACCTGTCGCAACACCACCTACTGTAGTGTTTGAAGACGTCACATAGGGGTAAGTACCGTGGTCGATATCTAACAATGTACCTTGCGCACCTTCAAACATGATGGCATCACCACGTAAACGAGCTTTATCCAGTACGTCGGTCACGTCAACAACCATGGCTTTCAGCATATCGGCTACTGCCAATGCTTCTTTTAATACCGTGTCAAAATCAACCGCGGGGGCTTTATAGTATTCCGTCAACATGAAGTTGTGGTAGGCCAATACTTCTTTTAGCTTGGCAGCAAAGTCTTCAGCATTGAACAAATCACCAACGCGTAATCCACGGCGAGATACTTTGTCTTCGTACGCAGGACCAATACCACGACCGGTGGTACCGATTGCCTTATCGCCACGCGCACGTTCACGCGCTTGGTCAAGTGCAATGTGGAACGGCAAAATGAGAGGACATGCTTCACTGATCACAAGGCGTTCGCGCACTGGTACACCGCGATCTTCAAGCATTTTCATTTCAGTTAATAGTGCCTCAGGGCTCAATACAACACCGTTACCGATCACGCACGTTACGTTGTCACGCAAAATACCTGAAGGAATGAGGTGCAATACCGTCTTTTCACCATCAATAACGAGTGTGTGACCCGCATTGTGTCCACCCTGATATCGCACTACATATTTGGCGCGATCCGTAAGTAAGTCAACAACCTTACCTTTGCCCTCATCACCCCATTGGGTGCCGAGCACTACAACATTTTTAGCCATGGAAATTTACTATCGAAAAAATAGACGCGGATTCTAACAAAAAACTCTTTAGCTGTTGACCTTTTTTCGAACAGTTAGCTCAAGTTCCCTAAGCGTTAGAGCCAGAAGCCTGATTTTACTTAAAAAAACCATTGGTCATTTATTGTGAACGAACAGATAAACACGGTTTTGCAAACGTATGTAAAGTGACAGGCTGTTAACCACATGTAAACTTATTGCAAATTTTGTAACCATGGATCCTATGAAACCTATATTCCCGATTGCGTTTGCCTTATGCAGTTTTACATCTGCCGCCACTCAAGCGCCTGACACTTTCATTGGCACGCAGGAGCCTTTTGCCCAAGAAGCTGTCTACTTTGCCCTGACTGACCGATTTGTCGATGGCGACCCAACGAACAACCATGAAAACCAAGGCAAAGACATGTATGAGGGGAAGTGGTTCTCCTTTAACCGCCCACTTAAAGGCCCGGATGGTCAAGAGGCTAACGTTGGATACCTGGGCGGTGATCTACAAGGTGTACTAAACAACGCTGACTATATAAAAGCCATGGGTTTTACCTCCATATGGCTAACGCCTATTTGGGATAACCCTGATCAAGCCTTCAGCGGTGGTGAAACCATCACCTATGCAGGGGGCTACAAAGATGGCGGTAAAACCGGTTATCACGGCTATTGGGCACACAATTTCTATCAAGCCGATGAGCACCTTGTCTCTGACAACCTATCATTCGCTGATTTCACCCAGCAACTGAAGCAGAAAGGATTGAAGTTTGTACTGGATATCGTGGCGAATCACGGCTCACCATCCTACTCCATGCCGACCGATCAGCCACAATTTGGTGAACTTTACGATGCCAAGGGCAACGTGGTTGCCGATCATCAAAATCTATCACCAGAAGATTTATCTGATGACAACCCACTGCATGAATTTTATAACCGCAAGCCAGGCCTTGCTCAGTTGTCGGATATCAACGAAAACAGCGATGCTGCCTACGACTATTTACTCGGCGCTTACCGCTTTTGGTTAAAGCAGGGCGTTGACGCCATCCGTATAGATACCATCAAAGAGATGCCGCACCATTTCTGGCAACGTGTCAGCAAAGATATACGCAAGGATTATCCTGGTATGTTTATGTTTGGTGAGAGCTATTCCTATGATGCCAATTTCATTGCAGAACACACCTACCCACAAAACGGTGGTGTAAGCGTACTGGATTTTCCCGGTAGGCTGGCAATCACGGGCGTATTCGAATCGGCTGAAAGTGATTACGCAGACATACTCTCATATTTGCATCTCGATTCTGGCGTTTATCAAAATCCTTATGAGTTGATGACGTTTTACGATAACCATGACATGGCACGCATGAATGCCACAGACGCTGGGTTTATCAATGCCAACAACTGGCTATTCACTAGCCGCGGCATTCCCGTGATCTATTATGGCTCTGAAATCAACTTTATGACCGGCAAGCCCGAGCATGAAGGCAATCGCAACTACTTTGGCCAAGCCAATGTCGATATTGCCAAAACTCACCCAATCCAACAGAACTTAACGCGCATTGCGAATCTGCGTAAAGCGACTCCTGCCCTGCAACGCGGGCTGCAATTAAACCTCACGTTCTCAGGCAATGTTGCCAGCTTCTATCGCGTTTTACAGCATGAAAGCACGACGCAAACCGCGTTAGTCGTGTTGAATAAAGGAGAGCAAGCCACACACGTTACGTTCGACTCACTGTTAAACCAAGGTGACTGGCAGGATGCCTTTAGCGGTGATTCGGTTACGGTTGTCGAAGGCCAACCGCTGACTGTCGATGTACCGGAAAATGGCGTACGGGTATTGCTATTTAATCAACCATTATCTAACCCTGAGCTACTGCAAAAGTTACGGGCATTGCAGCAGGCAGCCTTAAGATCATAAGCGACATGGGGTTGGCCTTATGGATACTGTCATCAGGCCACCTCTATTGAAGAACGCTATTGCATCGCCAGGGCAACAACTCCCAAGGTATATCCTCCTTGGTGAAACACTTGAACACTGTCATTGTTTAACGTGAACGACTGAGTAAGGTCGTTGAAGGTTGTTGCGTCGGTTCGCACTCTTAATTGTAAGCGGTACTCGCGCGCTTCAAGTGATTCGGTCACCACCATTGCATTAATCGAAATAGCCGGATTTGCATTAGGTAATTTAATATTGCTAAGACCCGTCATGGGCGCACTCGACGGGCTTACCTGCGGACTAAATGTTTGACCGTGCAACAGGGCAAACACCTGTGGTGCGTCATTTCTGCACACGGCTACCAATATTGAGCGGGGCCTGGCCGGCGTGACATGGGTGATAGCACGATGGGCAAGCAGGGTTTGTGTGACCGTATTGGCACAGGTATTATCTTTTGGCATTGCCTGCGGAGATGCCACCAGCAGCGTGGCATTTAACAGCGCCGTCAGCGAGATAACTAACGGAGCAAAAACCATACACTGATCCCCCCTATAACCACCAATATTCCTCCAACGCGACGAAGCTCATTGGCGGGCTGCAAACTTATCGAGAACATAAATTTTTGCCAGCGTTTAGGAAACAACAGTGGCCCTATGCCTTCGATAATCAGCACCATACTCAGCGCAATTAACCACGTTGAAGTGTCCATTAGCGAGGCTCGCCCGCCAAGCAAGATAAATCGTATTGCTCAGGTACATGATAAAGCGCAAATCCAAACCGCAAGCGATTGCCACGGTAGTCCGTTAACACGCCGTGTTCCGCTAGATGATCGTGTAACTGCCCCGCTACATCAGCATCGGGCAATTCAAAGGTTAGGAAGTGGCCGTGTTCATCCAAGTCCCGGCACAATAACGCGTCACGATTGATTAACGGATGTTGCAACTCATCTAAATAGGCGAGAAACGCTTGCTGGCATGACTGAATGTAACGGTTAATTTTCTCAACGGTTAACCCTTCTTGCTCAAATAGGTTCAGCACGGCTAATAATCGGTAAATGGCACTGAAATCCATAGTCGCACCGGCGAACCGCATGCCATTTTTACTGTATTTAACTTCACCCGTCTTCGCGGCACTTAACTCACCAAACTCTGCATACCAACCAGTGTATTCTGGTCGTAACTCGCAGCCCTCGGGCACCACCGCAAAGCAAGCGCCTTCACCCCCTTGCGCATACTTGTAACTACCAGCCAAATAAAATGCACGCTGCGTGATCTGGCTTAGGTCTGTCGGTTTAGCCATAAAGCCATGATAACCATCAACCACTACCAGTGTTTCCGGGTTAGTCACTGCACTGACGATTGCCTCGACGTCGTCAACCACTACACCTGAATTGAAGAACACTTGGCTAAAGAACACCAAATCGAAATCATTGTTGTTAATTTCGGCAATCATCCGCGTGCTAAAATCGGCATAGGGTGCCGATGTCACACGAGTCACCTTTACTCTGGCGGACTCTTCCAGTCGGGCTATTTGACGCGAAAAGCTGTGAAACTCACTGTCAGTGGTCAACACATTCAGTGTTTTATCCGTCGGCAAGCATGACAGGATGCGATACAACAATTCATGGGTATTGGGTGCAAACACAATTTGGTCAGGCGCGGGTACATTGAGCACAGCCGCAATTTTTTGCTGAACCTGCGGAATACAGGTTTGAAAAAAGTAACCCCATTTGTCGTCTACATAACTAGCGGTGTCATCCCAATATTGCATATGGGCTTCACGCGTAACATCCGGCCAAAAATAATGACTGTGGCAGGCAAAGTGCTGGCGCTTAGGGTTCGCTGCGATAAATCGAGAATACAGATGTTGATACATGTGTCAGGGTCTACAGATTAAAATACACGTTAGCTGCGCGAATACTATCACGCAACTCCCTGCATCAGCACCTATGTTATGGGGATTTTATGGTCCGAGGAGGTTGTTCTCCCCGCACACTAGTAGAGCAAACTGTATACCTTACGACGGTATTTCGACTTCAACGCATCGCCGTCTGGTAATGCATTGACCATATCCAGAAACAGCTTTTTCGCCTCACCAAAATTCAGGTCTTTACTGATAACACTGAATAGCATCTCCAGCGCCTCTTCATTCTTGTGCGCTTGTTGCAATTGCACGGAGAGTTGTACGCGTGTTTCAAAATCATCCGGATCCGCGGCTAGCTTTTCTTGTAACGCTTTAAGCTCTGGAGAGTCTGCGGCTTGTTCGGCAAGCTCAATTTTGCCTTGCAAGGCACTGTAGCGACCATCCTGATCAACAAGACCAATCGTCGCTAAAATCTCTTTTGCTTGTTCGATGTAGCCTTGCTCGATATTGCAATCAGCCATCATCAGCTTGCCATCGAGATTGTCCGGATTGAGTTCAAACGCCTTTTTCACAATTGGGAACGCGTCAGCATAATTCGATTCGGCGATTAGCGCGGCGGCTTGTTCTAGCAATCCCTCTTCAGGCGAAGGTAAATGCTTAGCCAGCATTTCACGGATTTGGCTTTCAGGTTGAACACCCGCAAAACCATCCACCGGCTGCCCTTCTTTAACCAGCATCACGGTCGGCAGATTACGCACGCCAAATTGGCCTGCTATCTCTTGCTGTTTGTCGCAATCAACGGTGGCTAAGATCACTTCATTTGCATATTCGGCGGCGAGCTTCTGCAAAATCGGCATCAAATCCTTACAGGGTTCACACCATTCTGCCCAAAAATCCACGATCACTAATTTTTCTTGTGATTGCTGGATCAGCACTTGCTGAAAGTTTTCTGGGGTGAGCTCTACGATATTTGAGGACAGATTTTGCATTGAATAACAGCCGTGTATTTGCCAAGATGGCTATAATATGTGGTATTAAAAATGAATATCAACCCGACCGTATACCGGATAACGCAATATTACTGTCCTCAGGTCAACAACCCGCATTGGTGAGCACTATGCAAGCAGAACAGCAACAACAAACGTTTTCGACATTTGCCGAGTTTTATCCGTATTACTTAAACGAACACCAAGATGCACGCTGCCGCCTATTACACTTTATTGGTTCATGGCTGGTGTTGGCTGTTATTGCCGCTGCGATATTCACTCAGAACTGGGCGCTGCTGTGGTTAATGCCCGTCATTGGGTATGGCTTTGCATGGGTTGGGCATTTCTTTTTCGAACATAACAAACCTGCCACCTTCACTTACCCCTTTTACAGCCTAATGGGTGACTGGGTAATGTTTAAAGATATTCTGATTGGGCGTATATCGATAAAATCCTGATCTGACAAACATTAAAAAAAGGCGGTCTGTATGACCGCCTTTTTTATTGACTTGCGATATCGTTTATTTGGGTGATACCTGTAATAACTTACCGTTTGGTTCATCCGTTAGCAGGTAAATAAGACCATCTTGCCCAACGATAACGTCACGAATGCGTTCGCCACGATCACGCAGTAACTCATGCTGAGCCACAACATTATTGTTGTCATCTAACTCAACCCGACGTAAGTGATCAAATTTCAACGAACCGACTAATAAGTCACCTTTCCACTCGGTAAATGCGTCACCGTCATAAAAGTCCATTCCACTTGGCGCGATAGATGGTGTCCAGTGAAGAAATGGCTGCTGCATTCCCTCTTTTTCTGTCAAGTCAGACACTGGCGTATCGTTATAGTTAACGCCATAGGTGATCACTGGCCAGCCATAGTTATTGCCTTTCTCCAAGATATTAACTTCATCGCCGCCCTTCGGACCATGTTCATTTGTCCAGACTTGTCCGCTAACCGGGTGTACCGTCATGCCTTGAACATTTCGGTGACCGTAGGTAAACACTTGAGGTGCTGCACCACTGACAAACGGATTATCTGCAGGCACAACACCATCGGTCTTAATGCGCACTACGGTGCCAATATGGTTATCCGTGTTTTGCGCTTGGTCACGCTGTGAACCTCTATCACCGAGTGAGATAAACAAATAGCCTTCACCGTCGATCACCACGCGGCAGCCAAAATGAAACCCGGTATCAATACGCGGAGAGGCGGTAAATATGGTTTTCACATTGCTCAGTGAATTCCCTTTTAACTCAGCCTTCGCAACGGTGCTAGCGGCACCACCTTCGCCGGGACTGCTGTAACAAAAATACAGGGTATTGTTGCTGGCAAAATCCGGATCCGCCGTAATACCTAATAAGCCACCTTGATTTTGTGCAACGACCTCAGGTACGCCGGTAATTGGCTCGCCTAATGTGCCTTGGCTAAAGCGGCGCATAGTTCCCGGACGTTCATTGATAATAAAATCGCCATTGGGCAACTGCACCATTCCCCAAGGGTGGCTCAATCCGTCGGTTAATTCTTTAACTTGAACCGAGTTGTCCGTCGACTCAGTAGCCAATGTAATGGTTGGCGAGAGCAACATCGCCCCCGCCAGCATCAAAGCATTTTTCACTTTCATTTTAGCAATTCCAGCCTTACTTAGATTGAGTAGCGCGTAGCATCCACGCGGTTTTCTCATGCACGCGCATGCGATCAGAAACTAACGCAGCAGTGGACTCATCATCAGCGTCTTGCGCTACACTCAAGACTGCCCGACAAGTTTTAACCACTTGCTCGTGACCTTTAGTCAATAGTGCAACCATTTCACTGGCCTCTGGTACGCCTTCCACTTCTTTGATTGAGCTTAATTCCGCAAACGCCTTGTAAGTGCCCGGAGCAGCCACATCGAGTGTACGAATACGCTCAGCAATATCATCCACGGCGATGGCCAACTCGGTGTAATGTTCTTCGAACATTAGGTGTAGTTCACGAAACTGTGGACCAATCACATTCCAATGGAAATTATGTGTTTGTAAATACAACGTATAAGAATCAGCCAATAAACGCTTCAAACCATCTGCAATCGCAATTCGGTTTGACTCATTAATGCCTATATCAATCTTATGCATGGAAACTCCTTTGTTTGGTTATCAGCATCATACTGATAATCGATTTTAACGCCGACAAAAAGCGACAGAGCAATGATGTCTGTCGTTAGGTTGCGTCATGTATTTAACGGTGTAACTCAATATTTAGATTTCTACTTGATCAACACTACTCATGATGATGGTGGTGTTCGTGCTCGTTACCCGCATCAGCTTTGACCGGCACTTGAATGGTGATATCGGGCGCGTTTTCGAACTGTAAAACCAACGCAAATGTCTGCCCTTCATTCAATCCTGACGCTAACCCCATAAGCATAATATGTTTACCACCGGGCGCAAATTCTAGTGTACTACTACCCTTGATGATCACACCGTCTTTTTGATGGCGCATTTTCATCACGTCTCCATCCATCAGCACATCATGCACTTGCGCTTCGTTGGCAATGGCATCACTCACACTGGCACCTATCAACTTTAGGTCCTCAGCGCCTTGATTATTCAAGCTAAAATAAACAGCGCCTGTGGTCGCCAAGGCAAATGTCGCGCGCGCCCATGGGTTTGAAATCTCAACGTTTGGGGTCGTTGAAGCCATGGCTTGACCAACCCACGCTAATACTAATAGGCCTAGCGTCATTACACGGATGCGTACTTTCATAAATCCTCACTTTTTTAACGATGCACTGTGCCCGCGATACGCAAGCACAGCATAATTAGTTTGTTGTACTTGCGATTACCACAGGTAACGCACAGACACGTTTACCGAACGGCCCATTTCTGGAATACGCTCACCTATCGCCAGGGTGTCTGACATAACCCGATTTACGCCGCCTAAATGCGTCGCGTACTGCTTATCTAACAGATTATTGATCGCCACATTTAAGGTCAACCCTTCCGCCAAGACTTTAGCGCCGCCCAGATTGACTACCGCATATCCGGGTGTAATCTGTTCATTCTGAATTAGTGATACCTCATCCTGACGACTCACCAGTGTTAGCGCTGCATATGCCTGCCAGTCACCTTCTGCATAGTGAGTGCTCACATCCAACCGTTGCGGCGCAATACGATATAACGGTTGGTCGAGCGCTACATCATTACCGCGTACCCATTCATAAGCCGCTTGTAGCGACCAATGCTGAGTAATATTCACAGAGGCCGATACATCAAATCCATAGAGCTCGGCTTCAATGTTTTGCCACTGCAGTGGCATGGCCGCGCCCATCATCATGGCTATTGCATTCGCTGAAGGATTGTCACTCGGTCGCCCTAAAATGTAGTCCGCTACATCGTAATAAAATACGCGAGGCTTCACGCTGGCTTGTTTCGTTTGATAGGTCAGCGCCAATTCGTATTCGCGCGCTTTTTCTTCTTGCAGATCAAGATTACCTAAATAGTTTCTACCATCTGCTAAGCCCGCGGATATACCCAATGGAAACCAGGTAAATAAGGCGTGATATCCCGGTGCTCGCCCTTTCTCCGCCACGGTTGCAAAGAGCGTCCAGTCATCATCCAGCGCCAACCCTGCTTGCAAACTGACATCAACCCAAGTGCGTGTTTGTGATTTGTCCGCACGATTAAACGCCATGGCCAATGCCGCTGCATTAGGGTTCATCATAGCCATGCTAGTGCCGACATCCATAGCATCGAAACTCACGCGTGTTGGACGCAATCCGAAGGTCGCAAAAACGCCTGAATCGTCACGCCAATTCAACTCAGAAAAAGCTGTTAACAGATCGCGCTCAACCCCGTTGAAGTTACGAATAAAAAACATCTCATTGGCGGGGTTTATAATATCACTTTCGTGATCACGCTCGACAGCCTCTACGCCAGAAACCCAGTAGATAGCTGATGAATCGACTCGCCATTCGCGCTCATATTCAGCAGCAAAACCCAATACATCGCTACTAACACCATTGCGCCGTTGCATGGCCGGCATGGCGTTTCTCAGCACAAAGTTGCTCATATCATGACGATTATTGTTGCCAAATAACCGCACCCGAAAGGTCGCGTCATTGGCTTGATACTGATACTGAGTGCGGTACCAAAGTGCGGTGATAAACTCTATATCCATGGCTAACGCTGGCGTGCCGGCAACGTTTGTTTTGTTGTAGCCCACATCATAAGTCAATTCGTGGACATCACTGGCCCAGATACCGGATACACTTCCCAACAACCTTTCATACAATGTGTGATTCACGTCATCACCTTTGGCGTCTTGGTAGTTTTCCCCGACTTGGTATTGGGCAGCAACGCGCAAACCCCATGAGCTGTCGACCCACTCGTTAAATGTACTGTATTGCTCACGCCCACCGTTATCGGTGTAATCTGCTGCGAGATTTCCGCTATATTGCAAAGAATTGTTGTGGCTTAACTGCCAATCTTGTTGCTCAAATTTTATCGCGCCACCGATTGACTCATAGCCTGCACTGACGGGCGCGATACCGCGATAAAAGGTCACTTTAGGATGCTGCGCTACGATCACATGCGATAGCGGCGAATCCATAGCATTAGGGCCCGCACCAAACACACTGGCGCCTTGATGACTCACATGAATTCGGTCTCCAAACATGCCACGATGCTGCACTATACCGGTCACAACGCCGTTGCTATTAATCGAATAGCCCGGCTCAGTGTCTATTTGTTCGCGCACATCAGGTGCGATGCCTGAAACCAATGTGCGATTGATAGTGTCGTCTTTGGTTGCGACTTGACCGTGTACAGTGATCCGTTCAATCATCACCTGCTCAGATGCATCAGGTGTTTGTAATTCTGTGGCCAAAACTGGCCCACTTAAACAGACAGAAATAGCCAGCGTGACAGGCGTCACACGCCAGTTGGGAGTAGATAAAAACATAAATATCCTTCAAAAAACGTTAAAACCGTCGCTCATGGCGACAAACTTGTAAGGTTGGTTTTTAACGTTTAGAAGGTGGTGCTCTGGGGTTTGAAGGAAGATAAGCAAAAGTTTGTACAGCACGCGACTCACGTGCGCGTACTTGCTCAACATAAGCGATTTCTTGAATAGTGATTTGCGGTATTACTGGATCGATAGTCGATACTTTGGAAAACTGACCGAGCTCACAGCCAGTCATCGGCTTCATTTTAAGCTCGTCACCGTCATCGGCATGCTCAAGCTCAACATAGCGCACTTCACCGGTTTCAAAATATAGCGCTTGATCAATGTACACCATGCCTTTACCGGTACACACCATCATGGTGTCCTCACCAGCCAACTGCTGTGCAGTAGCCATCTGAGAAGACGCTAATGCGTGAACCACCGGATTCAAACACATCAAAACTGCAATGAGTACATAGCTCATTTTCGTCAATATGTGATGAGGAATTCGAAAGGCCAAATACATGTATGCTAAAGTTTAAAACGTCGACTGCTGGTTAAAACCACCCCATTAGGGCATGGATTGATCGCGCACGCAAATACTTTGTGCTGATGAGTTGATCGATATCAGGGAACAATAGAACAGTGTGAAAAATGGCAAGAAAGAAAATGGTGCCGACTGCCGGAATCGAACTGGCGACCTACTGATTACAAGTCAGTTGCTCTACCAACTGAGCTAAGTCGGCACACTGTAGAGGCGCGTATTTTAGGCAGCGCGCCTTAATTGTCAAGCTTGTTTTTAAGAATCTTTCTGCAACGCCAATTTACCGGCTTCTTCGCCAAGTACTGGGAAGAATTCAGCAGGTAACAAACGCGATAATTCCATTAGGCGGGCCGCTAATTCTGCGTAATCATTGGCAACTACATTGATGTGCCCCATCTTGCGCTTCTCGCGTACGGTTTTACCGTACCAGTGCAAGTGGCAACCCGGCAGCGCCAAGACCTCTTTACTGATACTGCCGCAGCCGATAATGTTGACCATTGCGCTCACACCAGTGGTTCTCATATCACCTAAAGGTAAATTCAACACGGCGCGTAATTGATTCTCAAACTGCGATGTATGCGCACCATGTAGGCTCCAATGCCCAGAGTTGTGAACACGTGGAGCCAGTTCATTAACCAATAGGTCATTGCCGATTTGAAACAATTCAACGGCCAACACACCCACGTAATCAAGATCTGACACAATCTTAGAAAAAATGACCTTAGCCTTCTCTTCAAGTTCGGTCGATACGTTCGGAGCAGGTGCCACAGACACGTGGAGTTGCCCTTGATGATGTCGGTTTTCGGCCAATGGATAAGTACTGATTTGGCCTGCTGCATTGCGCGCACCAATGATCGATAACTCACGCTCAAAGCTCACCATCTTCTCTGCAACCAATGGTACAGCCTTAAGGTCCAGTTTCGCTAATTCTTGCGTGACGTCTTCAATGGTATTGCTTTCGGTTAAACGCCACTGCCCATAACCATCATAACCATCTAAGCTGGCTTTAAATATGATGCGCGGACCTAATGCCTCTACCGCTTCTGGTAGTTGAGCGATATCCGTGATCACACGATGTTGGCAGTTTGGAATGGATAAGCGATCTAAAAAACGCTTTTCAAGTACGCGATCTGCACCTAAGCGAATCGCATCGAAACTTGGGAAAAGCTTGCCCGTCGCGCTCGCTGCCTGTAATAAATCAACCGGCACATGCTCAAACTCAACCGTTAAGGCATTAGCGCTTTCCAAAGCACTTTTGAGTGATTCATTCAACGGACTTTTATCAACAGGATTTACCAGCTGATGGTTCTTGACGTTTACAGCTACCACTTCAATACCGAGCGGCGAACCTGACAAACTCAACATTTGAGCAAGTTGACCATCGCCATAAACGACTACTTTCATTCGCTTAATTCCAAATCTGCGTTGGCCAGTACTTTATCCGTTTGCTCTTGTCTAAAATCAATAATCGCTTGGCGTACTGATTCGTTATGTAATGCAATAATTTGCGCTGCCAGCAATCCAGCATTAGCGGCCCCTGCCTCACCAATAGCCAATGTACCAACCGCAACGCCTTTGGGCATTTGCACAATTGAAAGCAACGAATCCATACCACTGAGTTGACTTGATCGCACAGGACAACCCAACACAGGTAAATGCGTATGTGCTGCTATCATGCCCGGCAAATGCGCGGCCCCACCAGCCCCTGCTATAATCACGTCGAAGCCATTATCAGCAGCAGTAACCGCAAACTCGGTTAATCTATCCGGAGTGCGATGCGCCGACACTACCTTTGCTTCAAACTCAACGCCGAATGCTTTAAGCATTTTTGCGGCATTTTGCATAGTTGGCCAATCAGAAGTCGACCCCATCACTATCGCAACTTTATTCATTTGGACTCCAAACGTCGGTCAGATCCGTAGGTTAAATCACATACTTAAAAAAAGGGCGCAGAGTATACCGCAAAAAATACTTTGTTCCCATTTAAGCCTTATTACGTAGCTAAAAGTCGTTAATTAATCCGATTTGCTTTTACTTTTCGTAATCCATTTTGTATTTTATTTTACATTAATCTATGCAGGAGCGTTATGAATTCACTTACGTTCAGACTCTTACAAGTCTATCAACAAGTCGTCGATAGCGGCTCGATCACAGCGGCCTCCTCTGCATTGGGGCTGTCGCAACCTACCGTTTCATTGCAGCTGAAAAAGTTATCCTCACTGTTCAATATGGCTTTGCTAGAGCAATACCATGGCCGTTTACACATGACTGATGCAGGCAAAGCGCTGTACCAGTGTGCACAAGAGGTATTAAGTTCCCAAGCACGCCTCGACAGTTACATGCAAGCGCTACAGGGCATGGAAGTTGGTACGCTAAAAATAGCCGTTGTTACCACAGCCAAGTATGTCGTACCTCCGTTACTGGCAGAATTCTGTGAACAACACCCGGGCATCGATGTAACCCTAAAGGTCGGGAATCGTGCACAAATTATTGAACGCCTACAGAGCAATCAGGATGATATCTATATCTTCAGCCAACCTCCTGCTGACATGGCCATTCACGCTGAACCCTTTTTGATGAACCGGTTGAGTGTTATTGCGCCTAAAACCTATACAGGCCCAGATAATTGCAACCTCAGTACCTTAGCAGAAAAGCGTTTTCTGTTACGTGAACCAGGCTCAGGTACGCGAAAACTCGTGGATGACTATTGCCAATCACATGGTATTACGCTGAAAAACCCAATGGTCATCGAAAGTAACGAAGCCATCCGTTTATCGGTTGCCACAGGCCTTGGTTTAGCCATTATTTCTGAGCAAACATTGGCCCACACACCAGCTGATGACGTGAAAATTCTTCATGTTACCGATTTCCCTTTACACAACTATTGGCAGGCGGTCACACTGAACAGCCGACCTGAAAGCCTTGCGGCTTCCGGGTTTAAACAATTCCTGCGTGAGCATGGCGACATTACAGAACAACCACAACACACTACTAATTCTGGAGAGAGCACATGATAAGTCAGATGCTAAATGACTTTCTTAAAAGAGAATCATCCGCCGATCTATTCCTGATACTGGCCTAAACCAAGTTCCACGAACTATGCATTGACACGCCTGTTACATTTTAAGTAGGCGAACTCACATTAATCATCATGAATGTTGCGGGCCAGTGCTTCTATCAGCGCGGCCCGCGTTACAGGCTTGCTCACGTAATCATCCATGCCAGCAATCATGCAGCGTTCTCTGTCATCATCAAACGCATTGGCCGTTACAGCAATAATCTTGATAGACGCTTTGTCATTGTCCATTTGACGAATATGGCGAGTGGTTTCATAGCCGTCCATTTCCGGCATTTGACAGTCCATTAGAACCGCATCAAAACGGTGCTTTTCGACCGCCAACAACGCATCTTTGCCGCTACTGACATGAACGACCCTAATCCCTTCTTTACTTAACATATCGCTGAGAATATCCGCATTAATTTGATTATCTTCAACAATTAAAATGCGTAATCCGGACGGGAGTTGTGGCAGTCCAATTTGCTTAGCCACCTTTGGTGACTGGGCTTCATGCATAGGTAAGCTAACGGAAAATACCGTGCCTTCGCCTGGTGTACTATTGACGGCGATATTGCCTGACATCATCTCTACCATCTTTTTGGTAATGGCTAAGCCTAAACCGGTACCGCCAAATTGCTTGGTCGAGGTTAAGTCAGCTTGTACAAATTCATCGAAAATGAATTGCAACTCTTCACTGTCAATACCAACCCCTGTGTCCCTCACAATCAAGCGAATCACTTTTTCGCTGTAATCCAACGAAAGCGTTACCTTGCCGATTTGCGTAAACTTAATGGCGTTACTCAACAGGTTATTTAGGATTTGGGCATACTTGCCGGCATCGCCCGAAACTAAATTCGGTACGTTGTCGGCGATATCGGCTACTAGGCGAATACCTTTCTTAACCGCTGACTCACCATGCAGTTCACATGCTGAACGCGTAGCCGCGGCAACATCAAAGGGGTAATTTCTAACCGTCATTTGGCCAGACTCAATCTTCGACCAGTCCAGCACACTATCCAATATCAGCAATAAATTCTGTGCGGATTGGGCAATAACACTGATCCGTCGCCGCACATCATCCGGTAACGCTTCGCTGGCCAAGTTTTCACAACTACCAATAATACCGTTCATCGGTGTGCGAATTTCATGTGACATATTCGCCAAGAATTTGGATTTAGCATCACTGGCTACTTCGGCCAATTTAAGTGCGGCAGAGAGTGATTGAGTCTTTTCATCCACCCGGGCTTGTAAATTACTGTTCAGATCATTCAACTCTCTATTGAGTTGTTCCTGCTTTGAGCGTGCTCTTTGTAACTCGTTAAATGTATCGACTAAACGACAACGTAAACTCACAAACTCGCTGTTTAACGCATCAACTTCACGCAAATATAAACGATTCGTCTCATCCCGCTTAAACTCCGTTGTGCTGGCAGGGTCGAAAACAGCGAAATGGTGCATTAGCGTGCGCATGGGTTTTGACACAAGGTTAGCCACGAAATACCCCATCAAAACACCAAGAGCACCAAGCAAGAATAGAACACCTAACGCGGTGAGTAGGTAGCTGGAAGTTAATTCGACAAACTGTTCTCGTGGGTAAAAAACGTGAGTTCCCCAACCATTTGGACCGTCTAGCCTCGACTGCACGTACCATTGCTGTTGCTCAAACTCAACCAATTTGCTTTTGCACGGCTGACCGAGACATTGAACATTATTAATATCACTTAAGCGCTCAACCGCAAGTGAGTTTGTTGCGTACACAACCTGATTTTGGCTATCACTAACCATGGTTGCAAAGCCGGTTAAATTCCTATCGTCATAGAGGTTAAATTCATTCAGCTCCAACGAACCCTCTACGATCCCGGTAAATCGTCCTTCTCCGTTGAACATCGGCGCTGATATCGCCACGATATTTTGGCTGCCAAACCCTCTGCCTTTAAATGCCCCAGATATGAAAGGCTTGGCGGTGCGTTTTGCTTCATAAAAATAATCGCGGTTTGCTACTGACATAAAACCCGAGCGATTGGCCATTGCCATCATAGAACTCGGATACGCATGGGTTATCTTGCCTTCTTCATCCGCCACCAAATACGTCACAAATTGACGATGTTGAACCGCTAACTCAGCCAACATACGGTCGGTTAATTGCGGTTCGTTTTGCAAGACTCTTGCTGCCAACGTAATCGCCGATTGGTGACGCTCAAAAAACGCCCCTAACTGATCACTAAGCACCATGGTGCGCTGCTGCATATAGCCCAGCAATTGACGCTTTTGTTGGGCTTGGAAGCTGGCAATATAAAAGTAAATTACGCTGACCAACGCAAAAAAGAATACCCCGGCAAAAAAGTATTGAAAAAGCACACGCACTTCCACCATCGGCGTTTTTGCAGATGGCCACAACATGAAACGGGCAATAAACATAAAGTGACCCACAACCAAGCTGATAATCGCCGAAAAACAGCTCACGGCCATGGCCGTGCAAGCCAGCAAAAGGCTATGGGGATTTTCTGCGTAAAACAGCAGAAAGAGCACAGGAACGATTAGGGCCATCCAATAGCCTAATCCAACAACTAAGGTTCTTTGTATTGGTTTGTTATAGCAAAAGTAGGTTACGACGATGGGTTGCAACATCATTACAACCAACAGAATTGGACTGTGTTCTTCCACTTGGAGCAAGGGGTGCGTCAGAAACAACGGTAACCAATACGGCAAACTGATAAGTAATGTACTGCCGATAGCCGCTCTTAAACCGAACAGTAAGCCAATAAAAACAGCAAACGAAAAACCAAAGGAGAATATACCTTTGGTTTCAAATGGTGGAGGCACCCAGTGTAACAACATCCCTAGCAGCGTGAGTATCAGCGCGCTTATAGGTTTGTTGTTAAGTAAAAATTTAATCACTGAGTGCTATCCTTGTCACCTAGTCTGCAAAAAGATAATCCACCGTCATATTGGTTAGCAAATCAACCCCAAGACGCATACCACTGTCATCTACATAAAACTCTGGCGTGTGGTGAGCTGGCGCGTCTTCAGCCGCGACGTTTAGAGGCTTACCGCCAACCCAAAGGTATACGCCTGGTACTTTCTCTTGGAAGAAAGAAAAGTCTTCTGCACCGGTCACTGCTTTGGAATAAAGCGCATTTGATTCACCCGCCGTACGTTGAATTGTAGGTAACATTTGCGCCATTAGCGAATGATCGTTAAACGTAATCGGATAATTGTAATCCAATGGTAGGGTAACCTCGGCTGTTGCGCGCATGCTTTCAGAGATAGCATGCACTTTACGCGGCAGCGCCTCATAAATGTGATCTCGCGCGGCAGGATTTAAGGTTCTGATAGTACCAACCAATTCGACTTCACTTGGAATGATATTGGAACGATTACCGCCGTGAATTGAGCCGATGGTAATCACGGCCGCATCATCGACAAGCTTGAGTTCACGACTAACGATGGTTTGTAGCCCCATAATAACCTGAGCAGCCGTCGTGACAGGGTCCACGCTCAACCATGGATAAGCACCGTGAGCCTGCTTTCCTTTGATGACGACTTTAAACGGATCGACCGCCGCCATAACACCACCTTCACGGTAGCGCACTTTACCCACATCGGTATCTGAGCTGATATGCAAACCAAAAATTGCATCGACATCCGGATTGCTCAGTACCCCCTCTTTAACCATATCTTCAGCGCCGCCTGTTTCGCCGGCTGGAGCGCCCTCTTCCGCAGGTTGAAAAATAAATTTAACCTGGCCGCGTAACTGATCTTTAACGTCAACTAAAATTTTGGCTGCGCCCATTAACATTGCCATATGGGTATCGTGACCGCAGGCGTGCATAACAGGCACCTCATTGCCATTAAACTCACCACGTTGAGTTGACTTATATGGCAAGTCATTTTGTTCTAATACAGGTAATCCATCCATGTCAGCACGCAGCGCGACGACAGGGCCAGGCTTGCCACTGTCTAGCACAGCGACAACACCTGTTTTGGCAATGCCGGTGGTCACTTCAAGACCCAAATCACGCAAATATTTTTCTACATACGCCGCTGTTTTGAATTCTCGATTAGATAGTTCTGGAAACTCATGCAAATGATGGCGCCACTGAATGACATCCGCTTCAATATTGCCACTCATTGAATTGAGTTGATCTGGCGTTGGACGTGCGGCAACGTTGAATGTTGTGGCACAGAAAAGTAAACATAGGGCGAACTTCTTCATATTGAGTATCTTTTTAGTGAACGTACTCACAGATTAACTCAATGTTCACCAATAGCCCAAATAAAAAAGCCATGTCAAAAGACATGGCTCTATAGGCTGCAAAATGCGTGAATTAACTTTTTTGTCGCTTCATTGCATCGAAGAATTCATTGTTTGTTTTGGTCATCGCCAAACGGTTAATCAAAAACTCCATTGCATCAATTTCAGACATTTCATGGACAATCTTACGTAAGATCCACATTTTCTGTAATTCATCTTGCGTGGTTAATAACTCTTCTCGGCGAGTACCTGAACGATTGAAATCTATCGCAGGGAAAACGCGCTTCTCAGCAATCTTACGGTTTAAGTGAAGTTCCATGTTACCGGTACCTTTAAACTCTTCGTAGATAACTTCGTCCATCTTAGAACCGGTATCAATGAGTGCCGTCGCGATAATAGTTAAACTACCACCTTCCTCGACGTTTCGAGCAGCACCAAAGAAACGCTTTGGTTTGTGTAGGGCATTAGCGTCAACACCACCGGTCAATACTTTACCTGACGACGGGATTACCGTGTTATAGGCACGCGCCAATCGAGTGATCGAATCCAACAGGATAACCACATCTTTTTTGTGCTCAACCAAACGTTTAGCTTTCTCAATTACCATCTCTGCAACTTGAACGTGGCGGCTAGCGGGCTCGTCAAAGGTAGACGCAACCACTTCCCCCTGCACCAAACGTTGCATTTCTGTAACTTCCTCAGGACGCTCATCAATCAATAACACCATCAATTGACATTCTGGATGGTTCGCAGCGATGGATTGAGCGATATTCTGTAGTAAAAGCGTTTTACCCGCTTTCGGCGGTGCCACAATCAAGCCACGCTGACCACGACCAATAGGTGCTGCTAAATCCAGTACACGTGCCGTAATATCTTCGGTACTGCCGTTTCCACGCTCCATGCGCAAGCGCTCGTTTGCATGCAGCGGCGTTAAGTTTTCGAATAAGATCTTATTACGCGAGTTTTCTGGTTTGTCGAAGTTAACTTCGCGAATTTTTAATAGCGCGAAATAACGTTCGCTGTCTTTTGGCGGGCGAATTTTCCCGGCAATGGTATCACCTGTACGTAAATTAAAACGACGGATCTGACTGGGTGATACGTAAATGTCATCTGGACCGGCCAAATAGGATGAGTCAGCAGAACGTAAGAAACCAAACCCGTCCTGCAATATTTCCAACACACCATCGCCAAAGATGTCTTCACCGCTTTTGGCGTGGGCTTTTAAAATAGAGAAAATGATGTCTTGCTTGCGAGCACGAGCCATGTTTTCTAGGCCCATTTCTTCGGCCAATGCGACCAGCTCACTGATAGGTTTATTCTTTAGTTCTGTTAAATTCATATTGGTGGGTCTTTGTACGTAAACGCTACTATGCGTAATCTTTTTATTCGAAAAGAGTTATAAATACTGCTCAGATTTGAAAGATAATTGGAAAGCTCGGGTTTGAGCTGTTAAGAAACTTAGCACCATATTTACATTTCGTCTAGTCTGATGAGAAAAAGTTACCTAAATTTATCGTTCATTACCGAATTCTAGCGTAATTCGGTAGCCGCCCAGTATCAGGTCATCTACAATACCGGTTCGATCACAAGGTAAAAATCACGGTAAACACGCCTTCTATTACTGAAACGCATTGATTGATCCAGCATGAAGGTTTTTAACAATAAAGTAGCCGTTACATAACTATAAAGGTGTATATGACATTTCCCATTTTGGCCATAGTAGTCGGTCTTGTAGTGTTGTTGTGGAGTGCAGGCAAATTTGTCGATGGTGCCGCAGCAACAGCGCGTTATTTAGGCATGTCTCCACTCCTGATTGGTATGTTAATCATCGGTTTTGGTACCTCTGCACCTGAAATGATTGTGTCTGCCTTTGCCGCAAGCCAAGGCAACCCTGGACTTGCGTTAGGTAACGCTTATGGATCCAATATCGCCAATATCGCCTTGATATTAGGCTTAACCGCCATCATCAGCCCAATAGCAGTAAAATCGGAAGTACTCAAGAAGGAGCTGCCTTTACTGCTGGGGATCAGCCTATTTTCAGTTTATCAGCTGTTAGATTTAGAAGTCTCCCACGATGATGCATACGCCCTTCTGGGTATTTTTGTTGGGCTTATGGTGTGGAGTATTTACTCCGGATTAAAAGGCGGAGAGGATGCATTGGCTGACGATGTAGCGGCTGAAATACCAGAGCATCAGCCGTTGAAGACCAGCCTGATTTCTCTTGGCATTGGTTTGGTCTTGTTGATTGCCAGCTCGCGCCTCTTAGTTTGGGGCGCTGTCGAAGTCGCCACTGCATTCGGTGTGAGCGACGTTATTATCGGCTTAACAATTATTGCGATAGGTACATCGTTGCCTGAATTAGCCGCAGCGCTTGTCGCCGTTAGAAAGGGCGAGCATGAGCTAGCCTTGGGCAATGTCATTGGGTCAAACTTATTCAATACGCTTGGTGTTGTCGGTTTAGCCGGTGTTATCGCACCGATGCAAGTTGAGTCTGAATTTTTATATCGTGACGCACTGCTTATGGTGGGCCTGACCGCCGCCTTACTCGTATTTTGTATTGGTTTAAAGGGTAAGCAAGGCCGTTTAAACCGCATTGAAGGTTCAGTTTTTAGCGCCATTTATGTAGGGTATATGTACTACCTGATCAGCGCTTCATTCTAGCATTAAACTGCCAACCTAATGAAAAGACACAAAAAAACCCTCTCGCAGAGGGTTTTTTATTGACCAGCGATATTGCTTAGATATGTTCGTTTAAGAACTCTTCTAATTGAGTTTTAGACAACGCGCCAACTTTAGTTGCAGCTACGTTACCGTCTTTAAACAACAACAATGTTGGGATTCCACGAATACCGTATTTAGGCGGAGTTTCGTTATTTTCATCGACATTCAGTTTACCAACTGTTAACTTGCCTTCGTATTCACCAGCAATGTCTTCTAAGATAGGTGCAATCATTTTACACGGGCCACACCACTCGGCCCAGAAGTCAACCAGCACAGGACCCGCAGCATTGATAACATCTGCTTCGAACTTATCATCAGTTAACTGGATAATTTTGTCGCTCATTCTTTTCTCCGTTAATGGTCTGTTGCTGATACTGTTTCAGCACTACCGTAAGTGTTATATAGAATCTGTTTTTAATGCAAGCATTGATAAGCTATAAGCTATGCAAACAACTCATTTAACTACTACACATTTCTCCGAGCTTCCGATCCATAAAGATGTGATCGCGGCTCTTGATGCAGCCAATTTTAAGCACTGCACCCCTATTCAAGCGCTCAGTTTGCCGCCTAGCCTAGACGGTCTAGATGTCGCAGGTCAAGCGCAAACCGGTACAGGTAAAACGATCGCATTTTTAGTTGCGACATTTCACCACTTGCTATCGAATCCAACTGACACTGATGCGTCGCCTAAAGCAATTATTATGGCACCGACTCGAGAGCTTGCCGTGCAAATATTCAATGACGCGGAATTGCTCAGCAAACACACTGGACTCTCATTAGGGTTGATATATGGGGGCGAAGGATACCAAAGTCAACGCGAAAAGTTAGAAAAGGGCGTTGATATTATTATTGGTACCACCGGGCGTATACTGGACTATTACAAACAAGGCGTGTTTTCACTCGACCACATTCAAGTCGCAGTGCTCGACGAAGCTGACCGCATGTTTGATTTAGGCTTTATTAAAGACATACGTTTCTTATTCCGTCGCATGCCTAAACCAAGCAAGCGATTGAGCATGCTATTCTCAGCCACCTTGAGTATGCGCGTACAAGAATTAGCCTACGAACACATGAACAACCCAACGCATGTGCAAGTAGAGCCAGAACAGAAAACCGCGAGTCGTGTTCAGGAAGAACTGTTCTACCCGTCTGACGAAGACAAAATGCGTCTTCTACTGACCCTAATGGAAGAAGAGTGGCCTGAAAAAGCCATAGTGTTTGCCAATACCAAACATGGTTGTGAACAAGTTGAAGCGTGGTTAAAGGCCGATGGGCACCGCGTTGGTATGTTATCGGGCGATGTTCCGCAAAAGAAACGATTATCGATTTTGGATAAATTTACTCGCGGCGAACTCGATGTTCTTGTAGCAACAGACGTGGCGGCACGCGGACTTCACATAGATAAAGTCACACACGTATTTAATTACGACTTGCCCGATGATGCCGAAGACTATGTTCACCGAATCGGACGCACAGGTCGCGCTGGCAAGAGCGGGCACGCGATCAGTTTCGCATGTGAAAAGTATGCGCTTAACTTGCCGGCCATCGAAACCTATATTAATCATTCAATTCCTGTCACCGATTACGACAGCAATGCGTTGCTTGAGGATATTAAAACACCTAAGTTCCAGCACAAGCGCCGCAGTAACGACCGTAATAAAAGCTCTCGCGGCAAATCCAACCGTGGGAATAATAACCGCCAATCAGGAAACAGAGGCCCGCGTTAAGTATGGATAACACCTTCGGTTTGCCTACGCTGCGAGGCGAGTATTACGCAGCCGTTGATTTAGGCTCCAATAGCTTCCACATGGTGGTTGTGCATGTCATCAATGGCAGCGTTCAGATCGTTGGAAAAATTAAGCAAAAAGTGCGTTTAGCTGCCGGATTGAATGACGAAATGCAGCTAGACCAAGCGAGTTTTGATCGCGGGCTCAATTGTCTACGCTCTTTTGCAGAACGTTTACAAGACATTCCACGTTCGAATATTAAAGTGGTTGCCACTGCAACCTTGCGCTTAGCAAGCAATGCACAAGCCTTTATTCATCAAGCCGAAGAGGTATTGAACCACCCGATTAACGTGATCAGTGGCGAAGAAGAAGCACGCCAAATTTATCTTGGTGTTGCCTATACTTCAGCCAATCAAGGTAGCAGCTTAGTCATCGATATTGGTGGTGCCAGTACCGAAATTATCTTCGGTAATGACATGACCCCCATAAACGTCACCAGCCTGGACATGGGTTGTGTCACCTTTATGGAGCGTTATTTTAGCCAAGGAAAATTGTCTAAAGACAACTTCGAACAAGCGCAAGCGGCGGCTAAAGCACTAGTTAGTCCAATTAAAGACGAGTTTTTATGCTTTGACTGGCGTAATTGCCTTGGCGCCTCAGGCACGCCCCAAGCGATTGTTGAGATCCTGGTCAATCAGCGTATTAGCGACTCTATTCGTTTAGATTATCTGTACCAATTGCGCGAGCAGTGCATCGCGTGTGGCTCCATGGAGCAATTGGATATTAGTGGACTCAGTGAAGCCAGACGTGCCATTTTCCCCAGCGGCTTAGCGATTCTTATTACCCTGTTTGAGCAGTTGCGCATTAAAGAAATGAACATTTCCGGTGGCGCACTGAGGGAAGGCCTGATTTACGGTATGTTAGATTCGATGCAAGATAACGATCGCCGTTCGCAAACATTGAATCAAGCGATGCAACGTTTCCGCATTGATATTGTGCACGCAAGAACCGTCCACCGCACCGCGTCAATGCTATCCAAGCAAGTGTGCGAACAAACCGGTATCTGTAACTTTGACACCGATGCGGTGCTTAAAGCCGCTTGTATGCTGCATGAACTGGGCTTACACATTGATTACAAGCTGTATCACCAGCACGGCGCTTACGTACTGTCCCACATTGATTTACCGGGTTACACCCTGTTGCAAAAAACCACGATTCGCAACTTGGTGAAAGGCCACCGACAAAATATCAATGTGGAAGATTTCCAAGGCTATCATGATGACGTGAAGCCTATGGTGCTGAATTTATTGCGAATTCTTCGTATTGCAGTGGTGTTATCAATTCGTCGGGCGAATCTAGAGTTACCGGACATCAGTTTGGAATTAGAAGGTGATCACTGGCGGATGTCGTTTCCCGATGGTTGGTTAAACGCCCACCCGCTGATCAAAGCTGAACTGAACAATGAAGCCTGGTTAACCCACAAAGCGGGTTGGCAGCTAAGTTTCAGTTAAGGTGCTATACACCTTTTAAATATTCTGCAGCCTGCTTGGCAAAGTAGGTCAAAATACCGTCAGCACCCGCGCGTTTAAACGCCAATAACGACTCCATAACAACAGGCTCTTCTGCCAACCAACCGTTGGCAAAGGCCGCCTTGTGCATCGCATACTCACCACTGACTTGGTAGGCAAATGTAGGTACCTGAAAGGTATCTTTACATCGTCTTACAACGTCAAGGTAGGGCATTCCGGGCTTGACCATGACCATATCAGCCCCCTCTTGAATATCGAGGGCAATTTCGCGTAATGCTTCATCAGTATTCGCAGGGTCCATTTGATAGGTCTTCTTGTCAGCCCCTTTCAAGTTACCAGCTGACCCGACCGCATCACGGAACGGTCCGTAATAGTGAGACGCATATTTCGCTGAATACGCCATGATACAGGTGTGAATATGGCCTTTCTCTTCTAGCGCGTTTCTTATCGCGCCAATGCGCCCGTCCATCATGTCAGATGGTGCCACAATATCAGCACCCGCTTCGGCATGACTGAGCGCTTGTTTGATGAGTACATCCGTTGTTTCATCATTCAAAACATAGCCCTGATCATCCAATATCCCGTCTTGTCCGTGCACGGTAAAAGGGTCAAGCGCCACATCGGTGATCACTGACATTTCAGGCAGACACTCTTTAATCGCCCTAACCGCCGTTTGCGCTAAACCATCACCCGCATAGGCATGCTCTGCAAGTAACGATTTATGCTCAGCAGGGGTTACCGGAAACAACGCAACCGTTTTAACGCCCAGCGCTAGCAAGGATTCACATTCGTTGAGTAACAAATCAATCGATAAGCGTTCAATGCCGGGCATTGAAGGGATAGCTTCGCGCGACTGATTGCCCGGTAGCACAAACATTGGATAAATTAAATCGTCTGCACTGAGCGCATGCTCACTCACGAGCGCTCTTAGTGCAGGTGTTCTTCTTAAACGTCTGGGGCGTGATTGGGGAAACCGCTGAGGGTTTTGCATTACTTCTTATCCTGTTGTTTTTGACTAAATGCCCGACCAATAACCTGATCTCTGCCGTTTCGTTTGGCGTCGTAGAGCAGTTTGTCGGCAAACTCAATGAGGGCTGTTTCTTGCCCTTCAAACGATATGCTTGAAGACGTGACACCAGCGCTGATTGTCACGCGCATTTCTTCATGATCGGTTTGTATAAGAGTTTCTGCTACTGCCTGGCGCATTTCCTCTATAACTTGAGTTGCACCCAACAAGTCTGTATTGGGCATTATTAACGCAAACTCTTCACCACCGTATCGACAGACTTCATCGGTTGGGCGTTTTAACCCAGATTTTAAAACCGCGGCAATCTGTTTCAAACACTCATCACCGACCACATGACCATACTGGTCATTCACTTGCTTAAAGTGATCAACATCAACCATCGCAATCGCTAAAGGTGTCTGCTCACGTCGACTCCTGCGACTTTCAGCCAGCAGGCGCTTGTCAAAGTGACGTCTATTCGGCAATGACGTCAGTTGATCCATTGCACTGATTTTCTCTAACTCACGATTGGCTTCAGATAATTCTCGTAGCGCGATTTCGAGCTCCAAGGTTCGCTCTTGAACCTTATACTCAAGTTCATCCTGGCTTTGCTGTTGTACTTGAATGAGCTCATCCTTAGCTTTCGTCGCTTCTTGTTCTTGTTCAAGTGCCTGTGCTTGTGCAGCCGACAGGCTATCGCGCTGTTGGCTGTAACGCATAGCAAGAATAAGCCCTAGCAACAGGGTCTCTATGGAGGCGCCGAAGATTAAAATGTAATGCGAGGATACCGGTAACTCGACGAGATTAAGGTTATCCAGCGTTGCAGAAAAACCGCTGAGCAATAAAAACGCCCAAGCTAACGTATAGTAACGTGCGACTTCACTGCCTCTGAGTGATAGCCAAATACCACAGGCCAAGATGGATACAACTGCCATCAACAGCATGAGCATAAACACTTTGATAACGATGGCGTACGGCGCAAAGCAACTAATCACTGCATACAATGCAAAAATGGCAGCGAGCACCTGCAAATAGCGATTAGCCGAGACACTATGCCGAATGACATCCAAGGTCTGATACGAGAAAACAACCGCAAACGTTAGGGTTAAGGAGGCAAAAATAGCTATCGCCCGCCCCTGCACAAAGGTATTGGATGGCCATAAGTATTGAAATGCAAAACCGTGCAATGTCGCGATTGTAATACCAAGCCCAAGTACATAACCGGTATACACCAAAAAAGTAACGCTTCTGGTCGTGATAAAGAAAAATAGATTGCTGATGGCCATTGCCACCATAAAGCCAAAAAACAGTGCCATAATACTGGCATGTTTAGTGGAGTCAGCGATGTATTCTGTACTCTTCCAGATACTGACAGGGTAGCGCACCGTTCCACTGGTTTTTACCCGTGCATAAACATGGGTAATGTCATTTGAATGCTTTAACGGAATTAAAAATAGAGGGTGAGGTATCGGACGTTCAGAGAACGCAATTGTGTCGCCCAAGCGATAGTGCTCAATAATGTTAAACAAGCCAGCACTGGTTTTTTTATCCACCAGCCAAATGTCCAACTCATCAAGCATGGGATAATCGACTTCTAATATGAAGTCACCTTCTGAATCATTGATTACCCGCGATGGGAGTTCGAAACGAAACCAAAATGCCGCAGTATTCATACCTAAAGAGCTGTCTTCACCGATAGATTGCCAAGGCAAATCAGTCGAGTCGATGACTGAGGATAACGCGAGTGCAGCGTGTTCGTCCAATACGTACTCGATACCCTGTACTTCATTGTCCCGTTTCTCTATCAGATTGAAAAACACGCCCCCCCAAACGAGCACGAGCATAATGGCACTTGCAATACCGAAGCGCCAACGTCTAATCGGCGCATCAATCGCAATGGATTTCGCATCAGGACTCGTCATATCATCGCCACAATAATTGGGTTGTATTGATAATACTCACTTGATTGACTTGTTCAACTGTGATGTTTTTTAAATCAGCAACTTGTTGAGCAATATACGGTAAGTGTGCAGGTGTATTATTGCGGGTTCGCGGTTTAAATCCCTTCGGAAATAGATAGGGCGAATCCGTCTCAAGTATGAGTCTGTCTAACGGTAAATACTGGAGCGCGTCGCGCAATGCATCACCTCTTTTAGGATCACAAATCCAACCGGTGATCCCAATATAAAACCCCAAATCTAAATAGGCTTTCAAGTGTTCTTTGTGAGAAGTGAAGCAATGTACCAAGCCACCCACTAAGGTTGAATGATATTCACTTAACAGCTGATACTGCTGATCAAACGCATCACGTTCGTGCAAATATACCGGTAATTTCAAATCAGCGGCGAGACGCAGCTGTTGTTCAAACACGTGCAACTGGTTCTCTTGAGTGGAAAACATGCGATTAAAATCTAGCCCGCATTCGCCTATGGCTGAAACGCTATGGGTGTTTGCCAGATGGGTTAACTGTGTTAACCAATCCGCACTAACACCATCCGCGTAATGTGGATGAACCCCGATAGTACAACACAAGTTTTCAGGGTACTGAGAAGCCCACGCTAAACATTTATCCCAGTCCCTTTGATGAGTGGCAATAACGCACATACGGTCAACGCCTTTTGTGCGCGCAGCTTCTAAGGTTTCAGCTAGGGGCAGGCGATCGTCGAAACAATTCACACCTGCATCAAACCAACGCACTAGTCGGCTCGTTTAACCTTCATACGTCGGTTGAGGTCATCCGTACTTAAATAGAAAGCCCCTAACACACCGCGCTCAATATAGATCGTGTCACCTACGGCAATTTTCAAAGAACTACCATCTTGTTGGCGCCAACGTTGCCCGTTATCTAGGGTGATAGTGCGTTTCTTATACGCATTTGAAGTAATATCCGTGACCACAGCGTAGATCTTTTGGATCATGGCGTCGGTATCTTGGCGATGCTCTAAACCAAACTGATCTTGTGCTGAATTAGTCACTACAGATGGCGATGCTGCCACTGCAGCTGGTGTTTCAGCCACTTTATTCTGGGCATGAGCAGGTATTTGTGCCGGGCGTGGAGTGGGTCTCTGACTAACCGTCGGCAGTGCCGTTTTGCCACCGCTATACTCTCGCAACTGCTTTGCCAATCGGTCATAACAAACCAAGCGTTGGAGACTATTGGACTCTTGGCTACAAGCTTGGATAGCACTTTCAACGGTTTGTGTTTGCGCATTTACAACATGACTTAAACCCAATAGCGCCATGAGCAACACTGCCATGCGCGGTTTAAGAGAAGGTACATACTTCATGAGGTTTCCTGTTCTTGTTTTTTTGAGGAATAAAGACCACCAACTAGCACTCCAAGTTCAAATAAAAGCCACATTGGTAATGCGAGTAGGGTTTGCGATATGACATCTGGAGGGGTTAACAACATGCCAACCACGAACACACCAACAATAACATAGGGGCGTTTTGCTCGCAGAGAGTCAGCATCAGTTATACCCGTCCAGCACATTAAGATAATTGCAATCGGGATTTCAAATGATAAGCCAAATGCAAAAAATAGTTTCAGGACAAAATTTAAGTAGCTATTGATGTCTGTACTGACTAACACACCTTCAGGAGCAACGCTGTTAAAGAAAGCGAACGCCAGCGGAAATACAACGAAATACGCAAATGCCATGCCGGCGTAAAACAGTAGCGTACTGGATAACATCAACGGCGCAATCAAACGCTTTTCATTTTTATACAGACCGGGGGCTACAAAACCCCACACTTGATATAAAACGAATGGAATTGCGATAAAAAATGACAACACCAAAGTAAGCTTAAAAGGCGCAAAGAACGGAGAAGCAACATCGGTTGCGATCATATTTGCACCTTCAGGCATGGTGGCCAATAAAGGCTGTGCGAGCAAGTGGTATAAGTCTTGGGCAAAATATGCCAAGCATAAAAACACCACAAGTACGCTCAAAAGCGCACGTAAGATACGGCTGCGTAGTTCGATTAAGTGTGAAATCAAACTGCTATCAGGACTTGGGTTCGTCATCAGATTTGGGTTTTTCAGCGTCTATTTTTTTGTAGGGTTGTTGCACCGATTCGGCCGCGGCTTTTAACTCAGCAACGCTGCGCTGTAACTCTGGCGATAAGTTTTGCATATCCATGGATTCGGCTTTGCGCAAATTTTCATGCAGTTCGTGAATACGCAACTGCTCATCCATCTCGGCTTTGAATCCATTTGCCATCGATTTTACGCTGCGGATGGTTCTCGCAGTTGACCGAATGGCACCGGGTAAACGTTCGGGACCGAGTACAAGCAATGCCATAACGGCAATAACGAGTAACTCCCAAAAACCTATATCAAACATAGTGGCTACGCGTCAGTTTTCTCAGCTTTTGATTTTTCGGCGTTTTGTTCAACTTGCTTGTTAGCTTCGTCAGCTTCTACTTTCTTCTGCTGTTCGAAATCTGCGTCTTGATCATTGACCGCTTTCTTAAAACCTTTAACCGCAGAGCCTAAATCACTGCCCATGCCGCGCAACTTTTTCGTGCCAAACAGTAGCACCACAATAACTAAGATTATAAGAAGTTGCCAAAGACTTATTCCGCCCATGTATCACCTATTTTTGGTATTAGAAATGCATAAACGTCATTGTGTCACAACCCACCTATTCAATGCTACGAAGTTTTGTCATTATAACGTTTCAGTAATCGCAAAAATTGGTACTTTCATAAGGCGCGCATAACAAAATGAAACAACCTGTTAGCAGCAAAATCAGAACTCTCGCCTACGGGCTGATTTTGTCGTGCCTAACGCTTCCCTCCTATGCGCAAGAACAACAGGACACAACTGCCGATCATGCATGGTTTGATCAATGGCTATTAAACTTCGAATCTGCCATGGATGATACCGCGCAAGATTTAGATGCATTCTTTGCACTTTCCGGCGACCGCTCACACGAGGATGCCAGAGCGTCAGGTCGAATACGTTTGGGTTGGGAGCCGCGTAGCCGAGACTTTGCCGAATTTGACGTTCGTTTTCGCGTGCGAGTGAAGCTCCCAGCATTGCAAAATCGCGTCGATTTACTGCTAACCGATGATGAAGATGACTTAGATGAAAACAGCGTAAAAGCAGCTCGCAATGATCAACTCGGTCGGCGCGACCAAACCACATTGTCGTTGCGGTTCAGACGTACACCAGACGCTAAGTTATCGCACCGCATTGGCTTCGGTCGACGCGATCAAATATTCGTCAAAAGTCGTTATCGCGATGGATATGTGCTTGATGCAGAGAATACGCTGTTTTATGACGCAGAATTATATTACTACAATCGCGACAGACTTGGCGGTGAGTTAGGGCTCACTTACCAACATATCGTTGACGAAGAATCACTGTGGCGTTTAAACAACCGCTACTACTACCGTGATATTTCCAATGATTGGCGTTGGCGTCACGAAGCACAATGGTTAACGCAAGTGACAAACGACAGCGCATTTATATATACCTTATTTGTCGAAGGCCTAAGCCGCCCCAACATGCACACCGAACAAGTCTTTTTAAGTGCGAGATGGCGCACTAACCCTACTCGCAAATGGTTGTACTATGAAGTTGAGCCTTTTGTTTTATGGCTAAAAGAAGAAGACTTCAAACCGTCTTACGGTATCGCGCTCCGGCTTGAAGTCTTTTATGGCAAGATTTAAGGGCGTAACGCTTTTTCACCACGGGCTAAACCACACACCCCAGTTCGCGATGATTCTATGATCTCAGTGCATTGCGCTAAGGTCAGTGCAAACGCATCGAGCTTGTCTGTCGTACCCGTTACTTCGATTGTGTAGTTTGAGGCATTTACATCAACTATTCGTGCCCGGAAAATATCCACATTACGCTTAACCTCTGCACGCGCTAACTCAGTGCGTGTGGCTACTTTAATCAGCATGAGCTCACGTTCAACATGTGCGCCGTCGGTTAAATCAACGACCTTAAGTACATCGATCAACTTGTTCACTTGCTTGGTGATCTGCTCTATGACTTTGTCGTCACCATGCGTGGTAATGGTCAAGCGTGACAAACTTGGGTCATCGGTCGGTGCTACGCATAAAGAATCCACGTTATACCCGCGCTGGGAAAATACCCCAACAATACGCGACAAAGCCCCCGGAGCATTTTCCATTAATACTGAAATAATTCTTTTCATTAGGTGCGCTCCGTTTTGCTTAATCTCATATCATCCATCGCGCCCCATTTAATTTGCATTGGGTACACGTGCTCGTTTTGGTCTACCGATATATCCATAAACACCAAACGATCTTTAAGCGAAAAGCACTCTTTCATCGCATCATCTAATTCATCCAGCTTATCTACTTTAATGCCGACATGGCCATAGGCCTGCGCCAACGCTACAAAGTCAGGCATAGAGTCCATGTAACTGTGCGAATGCCGGCCTTTGTAAATCATATCTTGCCACTGACGAACCATACCCAGCGCTCGGTTATTCAAAGAAATGATCTTGATGGGCAAGTTGTACTGCAAACAGGTCGACAGCTCTTGTATGTTCATTTGAATACTGCCGTCCCCCGTGATTACCACAGACGTAGCATCAGGGTGTGCAAACTGCACCCCCATTGCAGCAGGCAAACCAAACCCCATGGTGCCGAGCCCGCCAGAATTGATCCACTGGCGTGGCTTATCGAAGGGATAATATAGGGCAGCAAACATTTGATGCTGGCCCACGTCAGAACTCACAAACGCTTCACCTTTCGTGTGCTCATATACCGCTTCTACAACGCGCTGAGGCTTTATAACGTCGGTTGAGGTTTGATATTTTAAGCACTGCCTAGAGCGCCACTGACCAATCTGCTCCCACCAATCGCCAAGCTTTTCTTCTTGGTGGGCTAAATTATGTGTTTCGAGCTCAGCTAAAAGCTGTTCACAGACTTTCTCCACAGACCCAACTACGGGAATATGGGCGTTGACCGTCTTTGAAATAGACGCGGGGTCGATATCCACATGAATAATGGTCGCGTGAGGACAAAATTTATCGACATTGTTAGTCACACGGTCATCAAAGCGCGCACCCAATGCGATAATACAATCCGAATTGTGCATCGACTTATTGGCTTCGAGCGTTCCGTGCATACCCAACATACCAAGGTTGTTGTCGTGCGTACCGGAAAATGCGCCCAATCCCATCAAGGTACAAGTCACCGGCGCATGCAATAGCTCAGCGAGCTTGGTTACTTGTCCAGACGCCCCCGCACTAATAGCACCCCCCCCCACATAAAGAATCGGGCGTTCAGCATCTAAAATAGCGCTAACCGCTTTTCGTATCTGCTTCGGATGACCACGTTCAGTCGGATTGTAAGAACGCATAGTAACGTCATCAGGGAAAACATAAGGATGAGACTCTTGGATATTAACAATATCTTTGGGTAGATCGACCACGACTGGGCCGGGTCTGCCACTATTGGCAATATAGTATGCTTTGGCGATTGCCATCGGAATATCTTCAGGGCGTTTAACCAAAAAGCTATGCTTAACAACCGGCCGAGAACATCCCACCATGTCGGTTTCTTGGAATGCATCTTCGCCAATGTGCATAGAAGGCACTTGGCCAGATAAAATCACCATGGGGATACTGTCCATGTACGCGGTCGCGATACCCGTAAGAGTATTCGTCGCACCTGGACCTGAAGTGACGAGAACCGTGCCCGTTTTGCCGGTAGAACGCGCGTAGCCGTCAGCCATGTGAGCTGCAGCCTGTTCATGGCGGACGAGGACGTGTTTGACATAATCTTGCGCAAACAGCGCATCATAAATGTCTAGAACGGCACCACCGGGGTAACCAAACACATGTGTAACGCCCACATCTTTTAGCGCCTCTACCACCATGGCAGCGCCCGACATCATCTTCACAAAGTAATCTCCTACGGTTGTTATTTCATAGTCCTGAAAAACCATTTTCAGCTGTACACGCGACCGACTATACCGATGAGATAGTGGTATTAAAACAACGAAGAGAATAATAGTGAGGGACGTATCTCAAAATACGTCATTTTTAGGATAAACAACCTAAAAGCACACGTAAACTTTGCGCTTTTAGGTATTTTTTACAATTTATTTACAAGTTTTTAGGTCAAAGATCCTAATCGTCGATAACGATATCTGAATCTTCAACATCATCTATAGTGTCATCAGCATCATCGCTGCTGCTGACTTTACTTGATCCATAAATATTGCCCATTTTCGGACGATTAATGCGCTTCTGATATTTGACCCACGCCCGAGACATAATGTCCTCAGGTTCGGCTTTCCCATACGCCGCAGCAAGAAACGCGTTATCTTCATCCGTCTCTGGTGCAATTTTTCCGTCAACCAGCGCAGCCATCAGACAACCGTATTGGCTGAGCGCTTTGCTTTCGTTAATAGAGAAATCACCAGAGCGAGAAAATCCGTAAGGGTAATTTTTAGGATCACTGAACATACGTTTTAGCAAATCGAGTCGAGTTAAATTCGCCATAACAATAACCATCCACGTTTAGGTTAGGAACAGATTGTAGTTTTGCTTTTTATGGCGAAAATTCGCTGCTGTCAAACGAACTTTTCATTAAATTTATGTGACGATTATAGGTCTTTGTTTTTTATTTGTTTTTTGGAACCCAAGCCCAGACCATTTCACACAGTACCGGCTCAATCCCCATCGCATCGGTTACCATGACTTTTACCGTCACTTCACCTTTGTCTTCAGTCTTAAGCTGTTGAATTTGCTCATCCGTTAATTCTGCGACGGCTTGCATATCCCCAGTAGCTCTTTTTACGTAGCTAAGATTCATGTTTTTAATCAAAGGCAATTTATCGCCCGGAAGATTAGTCCCAACAATAAATCCTGTTGCAGATTCAGCCAACAATGCCATGCCTGCGGCATGCACGCTGCCTATATGGTTTTGTACTTTCTTACGGTTTTTTTGACGAAAAACGACGCGTTTAAGATCGGTCTCCAGTATCTCGATGCCCACCGTTCCAGTCAGTTTGACTTTGAACCTGAACATCCACGTCATTAACCGACTACTCAGCCATGTTGGATATTGATTAACTTTCAACACAAAATTGCGTAACGGATTTACAGCCGCCATAAAATCACCCTCTGGTTAGACCAGTTAACTTTACGGTGAAATGGTCAATATTGCAATTGAGTAAAGCAACATCGTTTAGCCACGTGGATAACGTCGATTGTTTCGCACAAGCCGACACTCGGTCGCGTCCCTTGGGGTCGTGTACTGTCGAATACTTGAGAAATGGATAAAACTAGAAAATTTGGAGCGGGAAACGAGACTCACACTGGCCGACACTCGGTCGCGTCCCCTTGGGGTCGTGAGCTGTCGAATACTTGAAAAATGGATAAAACTAGAAAATTTGGAGCGGGAAACGAGACTCGAACTCGCGACCCCAACCTTGGCAAGGTTGTGCTCTACCAACTGAGCTATTCCCGCTTTTTAGGACTGCTTCTTTCGAAGAGGTGCGCATTTTACAAAAAAAATGACCAAGCGCAACCGAATTTTCAAAAAAAGTTCATTGAACGGCTAAAAATCAACCGTTCAACAATATTTGCGCTTAAATCGAAAACACTTTCTCGCGGTAAAACTTAAGCTCATCAATAGACTCACGAATATCGTCTAAGGCCAGATGCACATTTTTTTTCTTAAATCCATCTAATGCCTCGGGTTTCCAACGGGCAACCAACTCCTTGATGGTGCTTACATCTACGTTACGGTAGTGAAAGTAATCTTCCAGTTCAGGCATATACTTCACCATAAAACGACGATCTTGCCCAATAGAGTTTCCACACAATGGAGACTTGCCTTTAGGCACGTAGTGTTCAAGGAAGGCGATAGTTTGCTTAGCCGCCTCATCAACATTAATTTGGCTTTCACGGCAACGTGCGGTTAACCCCGTTTTACCGTGGGTTTCAACACACCAAGGGTCCATATTGTCCAAAATTTCATCCGGTTGATGCACTGCAATGACAGGCCCCTCGGCAATAATGTTTAATTCAGGATCAGTGACTATGGTAGCGATTTCCAACACAACACAGGTTTCCGGATCCAGACCTGTCATTTCCATATCTATCCAGACTAAATTCTTATCACTTATTTTCATGTCGGCTCTCAAAAAGAAGGATTAAACCCATTAAATCATGGCACTTCGCAGCCGCAAACGGTAACATGACTAAGCAAATACGCCAACGATTAGAAGCCAGTGAAGAAAAAGCGGCATTTAACCCACCAACAAAAAAGACGCATCAGCGCCAATCGAACACGTCGACTTGAGCAACGCAGTAAGACTGACCCCACAGTGCAGCACAATGGCGAACCACTGATCTCAGGAACTGTGATTGGCCGGTTTGGACAGCATGCCGATGTGGAAATTGAGCATGGTAATACGCTTCGCTGCCATATTCGACGAAGTGTCGATTCGGTGGTTTGTGGCGACCGCGTCGAAGTTAGCACAGGTCAGGATAGTGCTGGCGGCTTGGAAGGTGTTATTGAAGCCGTGCACGATCGCAAAACTGTACTTACACGCCCTGACTTCTATGATGGTATCAAACCCATAGCAGCCAATATTGATCAAATTATTATTGTCAGTTCGATCAAGCCAGAGCTATCCACTCATATCATCGATCGCTATTTGGTAGCATGTGAAGACACCCGTATCCCTGCAGTAATCGTTATCAATAAAATGGATTTACTCAGCGATGACGAACAACAAGCCTTGCACGAACAACTGCAACTATACAAAGACCTAGGTTATCCCGTCGTTTTCACCAGTTGCAAAACTGAAGATGGCCTTACTCCATTACAAACCATATTGAATCACAAAGTCAGCGTCTTTGTTGGGCAAAGCGGTGTAGGTAAGTCAAGCTTAATTAACGTATTGCTGCCCGAAGCAGATGATGAACTTACCGGAGAAATATCAGACACCTCCGGATTGGGTCAGCACACAACCACAACCGCAAAACTATTGCATTTTCCATCCGGTGGCGATCTCATCGATTCACCTGGGGTCAGAGAGTTTGGACTATGGCACCTTCCTGTGGAGCAAATAACACAAGGTTTTGTCGAATTTAGAGATTACCTGGGTGGTTGCAAGTTCCGTGATTGTAAACATTTGCATGATCCTGGTTGCCTGATCAGAGAGGCTGTTGAGGAAGGGAAGATATCTCAATTGCGGTTTGATAGTTACCACAAAATATTGGCCAACTTAGATGAAAGCCGGCCAAGTCATGCGCAAAAGCCCGGTAAACAATAAGATATAGCGTTCTGAACTGGCTCATTCCACTAAATTCCTATTGCACACGATAGAATAGTGTACAATTCACCGGATTTTTTCTTGGAGATTTTTTCGGTGATCAATTGGTTCAAAGTTAATGTGCAGTACATTTTGCCTAAGCATTTGATATCGCGTTTGGTAGGATCGCTCGCTGCGGCAAATGCTGGCAAGCTAACAACCACCTTAATTAAACTGTTTATTAAACAGTTCAATGTCGACATGAGTGAAGCGGCAGAACCCAATCCTGAACACTATAAAACCTTCAACGCCTTTTTCACCCGCGAACTAAAAGCAGGTGCGCGTCCAATAGATGAAGATGAGAATGTATTAGTACATGCGGTAGATGGAACCGTGAGTCAATTGGGCAACATTCGTGATGACGCGATTTTTCAGGCCAAGGGCCATGACTACAGTTTAACCGCCTTGTTAGGTGGCAATCCAGACATAGCCAAACCGTTTAAAAACGGGGATTTTGCCACGATTTATCTATCACCTCGCGATTACCATCGTATCCATATGCCGTTAGACGGCGTATTGACGGATATGATTTACGTGCCAGGAGATTTATTTTCGGTAAACCCGCTGACCGCAGAAAACGTACCTGGTTTATTTGCCAGAAATGAGCGCGTGGTCGCAATATTTGATACTTCAGTCGGTAAAATGGCAATCGTATTAGTGGGCGCTACGATCGTCGCAAGCATCGCCACTGTTTGGGCTGGTACAGTAACACCACCGGCCGGTCTTAACGTCGTGCATTGGCAATATGATAGCGAAAACCCTGACAGCGCGATCACACTGAAAAAGGGCGAAGAAATGGGCTTGTTTAAACTTGGCTCTACAATCGTGGCCTGTTTTGAACCCGGTAAAATTAACCTCGAACCTATGTCAGCAGGTGATGTAACTCGACTAGGTACTCCCTTTGCGAGAATAGCGGGCGAACAATAAAGCCCATGGATCCGGTCAAGCGCAGTCTCTTGTCGCTGCATGTAACAGTTATTCTGTTAAGTGCAGCGTCACTCTTCTCCATCTTAATTCCGCTCAATGCCATCGACATTACCTTTGGTCGTTCGCTTTTTGCCTGCATTGCATTGCTCATGTTCATGCTAGCATCACGCTCGTCATTTAAGTTGGACTCCAGACGCTGTTATATCATTGCTACGGGCTTAGGCGTTTTAATGGCTGCGCATTGGTCCAGTTATTTCGCTGCAATGCAATATGCCGGCGTATCTGTTGGCATGATCGCGCTGTTCACATTCCCAGTAATCACCGTGCTTATAGAGCCATTTTTTGAGAAGTTTCAGTTAGCGTGGCAAGACATCGTCAGTGGCCTGGTCGTCCTGTTAGGAATTTATCTGATTGTTCCCGCCCCTGACCTATCCGATAACACAACGCTGGGTGTTTTAATTGGAATTGGTTCTGCATGCCTCTACGCACTGAGAAATATCCTGCATCGCAAGTACTTCGCTCACTACGGTGGCGCAAAAACGATGTTTTATCAGATTTTAGTAGTCTGCCTTTGTTTGGTCCTGTTTGTATCACCGGAATTTTATGCCGCAGATGCCACACTTTGGATCCAACTGTTGGTGCTAGGCAGCCTGTTAACAGCTTTGCCGCATGCGTTAGTCGCGGCTAGCTTGCAACACCTCAGGGCGAAAACATTTTCGTTGATTGCCTGCATGCAACCCTTTTACGGGGTTATTTTGGCTATCTTAGTACTTAACGAAAACCCTAGTTTGTCTACCCTAATTGGTGGTATTTTGGTGGTATCAGCATCTATATACGAAACATTGAATGCTCACCATCGACCAGCACAGACGTGTGAACGCTAGCCTAGCGCACATCACGCGTGGAGTTTGAAGCTCATGCAAGTACTCGCGCACAGAGGCGCAAGTGGACACGCTCCGGAAAATACACTTGCCTCAATTAATCTCGCGCTAACCGCTCCTGTTTTTGGCGTTGAAATCGATATTTTTCAGGTCGAAGACGACTACATACTCATGCATGACCGTTGGCTAACACGCACGACAGGCGAAAAAATTCGCATCGATCAGGTCACTTTGGATCAAATTGATCAGTTAAGCGCGGGGCATCACCTCGACGAACCACAAAAAGTCCCTAAACTTTCTGACGTGTTAGCGCTAGATTGGCAAGACAAAGTACTCAATATTGAAGTTAAAGCTATACGCTCTGTAGCGCACTTGCACTCCTACATTCAAACCCATTGCCCCCCTGAACTTAAAAACCATCAGATATTACTGTCGTCATTTAATCACCTGGTATTGTATGAGGCTCAACAACAACATTTACCTTATCAGCGTGGATGGCTAACGGCTTCAATGCCAGTTGGTTTGGCACTTGAGGCTCAAGCGCTTGAGTGTGGCTATTTGGGTATCGACATCGATGTGGTGAATCAGGCTATTGTTAACGATGCACACAGCCGCGGTGTAAAAGTGGCCGTGTTCACAGTAGATGAGATAGACGATATTGAATGGTTGTATAGGCTTGGCGTAGACGCGATTTTCGCAAACTACCCCGTAAGCGCGACAAACATTATTCAGGCATTACGCTGAACTAAAATTTAGAGCCCGCGGGTAGCGCCGCTTCTTCACAGGTGTTGCTGCGATGCTTGTATGCCTTACACAATTTTAAATTCATCACATGGGCGGTGATAATGAGGCCAGCCCCCACTGCAATCGTAAAAGGCTCATATTGCTCGCCGAACATGTCCTTGTACCAATAAATTAAGCCGCCAGCGATTAACGCATACACAGGGTAGGTTTTCCGATGGTAACGAAAATAACCAATGGTCAAGGCGCTGAAACCAACCAACAATGACAATGTTAAAATACTGCGTTCAAACCATGCTTCTGCAACAAATGAACTCGCGACTAAGGGTGCAATGGGAAGCAATAGCGGTAACGCAAGGCAGTGTATAGCACACAGCCCAGACACCCAGATGCCCAATTTGTCCATTAATAATCGCGTTTGATCTGACACAGCTTTTTGTTTCGCTCACATATAACTTATCACAGAGACGTTATAATATAACAAAACAAAGATTGGGAAAAGTTTAATTTGAGGGCGACAACTCAACCTGCTGATTTGTTGAGTCTTTTGACTCAGAAAACTCGTCCGCTACTGGCCCATTTTGTTGTTCACTCGCGGCCAATCGAGGAGAGTATTGAGTTAATAAATCCGTAACCGACACAAAGTCGACATCTGACTGTTCAGCAAGGCGACTTTTCAGTACTCGTAACGTTTCGGGGTGGGGGTGTCCAATGCCAACCGCTTCACCATATTTATGTGCTAAGCGTAACAAACGGTCAAACTGCTGGTTTATCTCGTGCTCATTGATGTTGTGATCCAAAAACACTTTGCGTTGCAAGGCTGGAACACCGTATTCATTCGCGATATTGAACGCTTTGCTGTAACGCGTTGTACGGCTATCGATAAAGAATAAACCGCGTTTTTCGAGCGCTCCCATCAAGGTTTTCATCGGCAAACTGAGTTGGGTCAGTTTACTCCCCATATGATTGTTGACCCCAATCGCATGAGGTACAGATTCCAGCGCAGATTCAAACGTCTGCAGCATAAACCCGCTGTCCATCGATGCTAATAATGCCCCCGGGCCTAAGGTTCTTGGCTGAAGCGTTTCCATTGGCAGATGCAACATGACCACTCGGCCTTGCTGTTGGGCTTTTTGTGAAAACTGAGTCGATTTTGCCGTATGCGGCAGGATAGAAAGTGTCACATGACGGGGCAGTTCAAATGCTTTCTCATCCGACTTGCGATACCCCATATCATCTATAATAAGGGCGACTTTGGGCTCGTCAGCCGCATATACCGACTGCGCAACGATTGCCTGAGACATTAAAATTAAGATGTAAACGAATGCGCGCACGGATAAAGTCTTTATTTTTTTAGATAGAATAACAACGCTTGGCCACAAATGCGAACTCACAATGAATTTCTTAATCGCAAAAGCGTTATCGCCATTTTAACCATGCACTGGGGTTAAGGGCTTTGCCCTTATGGCGTATCTCGAAGTACAAATTCGGGCTATCTTGTCCTCCGCTGCGTCCCACCAAACCAATGATTTGCCCAGCGGTGACTAAATCTCCAGGTTGGGTTAACAATGCTTGGCTATGACCATATACACTCATAAACCCCTCACCATGATCAATGATCGTGACAAGCCCAAAGCCTTTTAACCAATCCGCATAGAGCACCCGCCCTTGATGTATAGCACTGATCTGGCTGCCTTCGCTGCCTTCAATAATGACGCCTGTCCAGCGCACACTGCCTTGTCGACGGTCACCAAACAATCGCCTAAAGCGCCCTTCAGCGGGCATCGCTAACTGCCCCTTGCGGTGGTTAAGACCATCCAGTTCTGTAGGTTGCTGCTCTGCTCTTTCTCGCGCTTGTTCAATCGCATCAAGTAACGCCTGCGCACTGGCTTGTAATTGCTCGACCCGCTCTGCATCCGTTTCCATGGAGCGATTTAATGCACTCAATGTGGCTTCACGCGACTGTTGTTGTGAGGCCAAGGCTTTTTGTTGCTGTTGTTGCTGTTCTCGTAATTCGTTCAACCTCGCAATCGTGTTTTGCAACTGCTGGTTTACTTGCTCTAATGCACTGATATCGATACGGAACTTTTCGATCGACTGGCGACGGGCCTCACTGACATATTGGTAATAACTCAGGACACGTTCAAACTTTGCCGCATCTTGTTGGTTTAATAACATTTTGGCGTAATCGTAATTGCCCGCCATGAAGGCACTTTTTATTTGCGCCGCAAGTTGTGATTGTTGCTGTGCAATTTGCTGCTCAAGCTGTTGTTTTTGTTGCGCCAATTCCGCTTGCTTTTGCTGGTTCTCATTCAAATCAGCTTGGGTATCCGCTAACGCTTTCGCCGTAGTTGAGATCGCAATTTCAGCCTCTCTCAGTTGTGCCTCTAAACGCCTTGCTTGTGCTTGCTTTTCCTTAAGCTGCTCCTGTGTTTGCTTTATCTGCTGTTGGATCTGCTCCAGATCTTGTTCTGATGGCTCTTGCCCATGTACAGATAATACTACTGAAAGACAGACACTAAAAAGCACCAATGATCGCCTCACGGAGATCATTAGTGCTGAATAATACTGAGTGACTGCTCGCAAATTGCTACACCGATTAAATAACATCGTGCCAGTCTAGCGAAGTTACCTTCAACAAAACAGCAAAGGCTTCTGTTATTTAAGGGTGAGTATGGATGTGCCCGTCATTTCTTGCGGTTGCTCCATCCCCATAAGGTGCAGCATGGTGGGTGCTACATCACTTAGCGTTCCCCCCGTTCTAATGTCAGCGTCTCGACCCACATAGATAAAAGGAACTGGCTCACTGGTATGGGCTGTGTGCGCCTGTCCAGTGGATAAATCGCGCATTTGTTCAGCATTGCCATGGTCTGCTGTAATTAGGCATTCACCGCCATGCTGTTGCAACGCCTCAACAATCCGACCAATTGCGGTATCGACCGCTTCACAAGCCTTTACCGCTGCATCAAAATTACCGGTATGGCCAACCATATCGCCGTTGGGGAAATTGCACACGATCACGTCAAATTCACCTGAATTGATTGCCGCGACTAACTCATCCGTCAATTTCACTGAATTCATTTCAGGCTGTAGGTCATATGTGGCGACATCTGGCGATGGGATCAAAATACGTTTTTCGCCTTCAAACTCGTCTTCTCTGCCACCACTGTAGAAGAAAGTTACGTGGGCATATTTTTCTGTTTCAGATATGCGCAATTGGGTTTTGCCTTTTTTCGCCAACCATTCCCCCATCACATTGACTAAATCTTCAGATGGAAATGCAATCTTAGAAGGGATATTCGCAGCATATTCTGTTAGCGAGATAAAGGCCGTCAAACTCGGGGTTTTAGCGCGGGTAAAACCATTAAATTCTTGGTCAACAAAGGCATGGCTTAGTTCACGTGCACGATCCGCGCGGAAATTCATAAAAATCACGCAATCATTGTCACTAATTGTCGCGGCTTCGCCCAGCGTTGTTGGCTTGACGAATTCATCATTTTCGTCACGCTCATAGGCTGCCAATAGGCCTTCTACCGCAGAATCAGCGGTAAATTCAGCTTTACCTTGGGTTAGCAAATCATAGGCTTGTTGTACCCGCTCCCATCGATTATCACGGTCCATAGCATAGTAGCGCCCTACTAACGTTGCTGTTCGCCCCGTGCCAAGTGACTCGAACAAAGCATCGGCTTTTTCTAGACTCGCTTGCGCACTACGCGGAGGCGTGTCCCGACCGTCCAAGAAGGCATGCAAATAGACTTCTGAGGCACCACGAGCCACGGCTAACTGAATCGCGGCAAAAATGTGCTCTTCATGACTGTGGACACCACCTGGCGACATCAATCCCATAATGTGAACCGCAGCACCGGCATTTACAGCACCATCGATACCCTCTAGCAGTACCTTGTTGGTTTGAAACGTGCCCTCTTCTATAGCTTTACTGACACGCGTGAAGTCTTGGTAGACGACTCTACCCGCACCTAGGTTTACGTGCCCGACTTCACTATTACCCATTTGCCCGTGAGGCAACCCAACATCTAAACCCGAACCTGAGATAAGCGTAGAAGGGTATTCTTGAGTTAACCGATCAAGGTTCGGGGTGTTCGCCGCTGCAATAGCATTATTTTCTGTTTCTTCTCGGTATCCCCATCCATCCAGAATCAGTAAAGCAAGTGTTTTCTTTGGTTGTTGTGCAGCGTTGTCCATGGTGTCCTCAAGGCAGTGAATGACAATAATTGATATAAAACAGAGCATGAAAAGTACCAGTATCCAGCACTTTTATAAACATCTTTCCCAGTTTGATTCGTTTAAAGCTAGATCCAGACGCTATAGTTGGCGCTAGATCGCTGTTCATGGCTTTCAATACTGATATTTTTCTATATACTTTGCGTTCTTTTTTTGTTGCGCTTTACGGAGCCGAAGTTCATGGAACAAATCATCGAGTTTGCCGGCAATAATTTTCTGTTGTCGGCTATTTGGGTCGCACTCGTCATCATGTTGGTATACAGCTATATCAGCAGTGCCGTTTCTCCTATTAAAGAAGTCTCTACACATGACGCGACGCTGCAAATTAATAAGCAAGATGCTGTGGTTCTTGATATTCGCCCACCGGCTGAATTTAAAAAAGGTCATATTCTCGGCTCTCGCCAGTTAAAACCTGAAGAAATTCGCGAAGGTAATTTTAGTAAGCTTGAAAAACACAAAGATAAACCCATTGTTATAGTTTGTGCCATGGGGCACAGCGCGCGCAAAACCGCTTCACAACTAAGCAAAGCAGGGTTCGCTCAAGTCTCTGTTTTAAAGGGTGGCTACGGTGCATGGACGGGAGCCGGCCTCCCAATAGCTAAATAACAGTAGAGCATTGTATGAGTAAGGTTGAGATTTACACAAAAGGGTATTGCCCTTATTGCCATAGAGCAAAAGCGCTTCTTGAGAGCAAGGGTGTAAGCTTTGTCGAATATCCAATTGATAAACAACCCGAATTGCGTGACGAAATGATAAACCGAGCGAACGGTGGCTACACTGTTCCTCAAATATTTATTGACGACAAACATATTGGCGGTTGCGACGATATGTATATGCTCGAATCACAACATAAACTTGATCCGCTGCTTTCAGCGGAATAAATAAACCTATACAGGCAGTCAAATGGCAGAAGAACAGCAAACCAACGGCGCAGCAAGCGCTGAAGAGACTCAAGGCGCTCAATTCAATATCCAACGCATTTACACTAAAGATATTTCGTTTGAGACACCGAATTCACCTGCAGTATTCACTAAAGAGTGGAAGCCGGAGATAAAATTAGACATCGACACGCGCACAAACCAAGTCAACGAGTCGACATTTGAAGTTGTGTTAGCCATCACGGTTACCGCTACGCTTGGTGAAGAAACTGCGTTCTTGTGCGAAGTGCAACAAGCGGGTCTTTTTGCTGTAGGCGAAATGCCAGATCAAAACAAAGCGCACTTGTTAGGCTCATATTGCCCTAACTTGTTATTCCCATATGCTCGCGAAGCAGTATCTAACATGGTAAATCGTGGCACATTCCCGCCAGTGAACCTAGCTCCTATTAACTTCGATGCGATCTTCGCCGCACACTTGCAAAGACGCGCAGAAGAACAGCAAGCTGCTCAACAAGCGCCAGCAGACGCTTAATATGAGTCATACGCCAGTCAGTGTTTTCGGGGCAGGATCCTACGGTACTGCACTGGCGTTTTGCTTAGCGCGCAACGGCGTTCCAACCTATCTTTGGGGTAGGGACAGTGAGCATATGCAAGCATTGGCGCAGACTCGCCAAAATGCTCGCTATCTACCCGGCGCAACATTTCCTCAGGCGCTGCATATTGAAGCAAACCTAAAAGACGCTATTGGCAAGAGCGATGACTTACTGATTGTTGTGCCCAGCCATGCGTTTAAACAAACCTTAGAAAGCATCAAACCTTTTCTGCGTGATAGTCACCGAGTCATTTGGGCAACCAAGGGCCTTGAGCCTGGCACGGGCAGATTATTACAAGAAGTTGCCAAGGATATCCTAGGTGAAGCCATCCCCATGGCAGTATTGTCCGGGCCCACTTTTGCCAAAGAGATGGTAGCCGGCTTACCTACTGCAATATCACTTTCGGCTACCGATGATAGGCTCGCAACAGAATTCGCAGACAAGTTACATTGTCCTAAGTCCTTTAGGGTGTATCGCAATCCCGATTTTATTGGCGTGCAACTGGGTGGTGCTGTTAAAAATGTTATCGCCATAGGCGCTGGGCTGGCTGATGGCCTCGGATTCGGTGCCAATGCAAGAACCGCGTTAATCACACGTGGACTGGCTGAATTGACTCGCTTAGGCGTGACGATTGGCGCACAACCAGAAACGTTTATGGGTATGGCCGGTTTAGGTGATTTGGTCTTAACCTGCACCGATAATCAAAGCCGTAACCGCCGTTTCGGCATCGCATTGGGGCAAGGCCACAGTGTGGAAAAGGCCATGGCAGATATCGGTCAAGTCGTTGAAGGCTATCGCAATACTGAAGAAGTGCACATATTAGCCCAGCGTGAAGGCGTAGAAATGCCCATCAGTGAACAAATTTACCAAGTACTTTATCAGGAGAAATCAGCGAAGGACGCCGCAATGGCGTTATTGGGTCGCGAGCAAAAAGCCGAGTAATTCAGCTATTCTGGCCTTCTAACCAGTAGGCTGTGCCTCTAAACACGCCTAATCTGTCTCTTTCTTAACCCACACAAGAGAAAGAATGAAACTCTCTAAGAACACTAAATCGCAAGGGGTTACCTTAGTTGAATTGCTAGTTAGCATGTCGATAGTGGCTATCATTTTGACAATCGCGCTACCCAATATGACCATTTTGATCAATAAAACCCGCGTCATCAGCGAGTTAAATAGCCTCAGTGCGACTATTCGGATGGCACGAGCCAGCGCAATTGACGACCAAACCACCATAACACTGTGCCCAACTCTGAATACTAGAAAATGCGATTTTACTAACTGGCAGCAGAGCAAAATGGTCTTTGCCGACAGCAATCAAAATAAGCAACGCGACAATAACGAACCCTTGCTATTCGCAACCAGTGTTGTCAGTGATTCCATCAACATGCACGGGCCCAATCGGCAAGTGGCATTCCACGCCAGTGGTCAGCTTGGTACACCGACCACTATCAAGCTTTGTCCCAAGAGTAAAAACCCGCGATTAAAGCGCGCCCTCGTCATTTCACTGCAAGGCAGGGTTAGGTTGAGCAAAGATCTCAATGACGATGACATACATGAGCTTGGGAAAAACAAACCTATTCATTGCTAACAGGGCTTTTGAACGACTGCATCACTATGGTCTTGGAGGTTTGTTGGCTTGTGACTCAGCCTGAAACATCTACCTTTTGCTAAATCATCAATACCGATTACTTTCGTGGCTTTATGCACAAAACAAAAAAGCCCAGCTTACGCTGGGCTTTGCTACTTTCCATTATGAATAGAGTAACGGCTTATTCCATGTAGTAATTCACGCCGATGAAGAACGTACGTCCTCTTGGGCTTACTGGCCATGCAAGTTCAGTCAAGAACGGACTCTCGTCAGCGATATTGTTGATACCACCAAATACTGATAGGTTTTCATCAATTTCGTAGCTTGCATTGATATCGTGGATCACGGTACTGCTGTAGAAACCACCACCTGGTCCAAATAACGCTTCATTGCCATTGATACCTAACGAGCTTTCAACTGAACCATAGGCCTGTCGGCTTTGATAGGTTGTTTGGAACGCCATGCTCAAAGGCCCACGGGTCCAGCTTAACTCAACATTACCTGACGTTTTGGGTGTTTGAACTTCTTCAAGCACAACATCCACATCATTTGGATCGGTTGGGTTAAAGAAGCGATTCAGCGCTTTCTGACGCGTACCCACTAAACTGATACCAAAATCATTCTCATCTACACTAAAGGTGTAATTCACCGAGAAGTCGATACCATCAGCTTCTATACGAGCAAAGTTTAATTCACCCGTGGTCAAACTATTCAAGCCGCCGTCACCACGACGTGAGAATTGACTACAGAAACCGAGGTTAGGGAAGTTTGCGGAGTCAAAACAACCATCTAATACATCTGAAGGGTCTACTGCATCAATCGCATCATCAATCTCAACATCCCAATAATCCAATGTAATGATTAAACCTTCAATAAAGCTCGGTTTGAATACCGCACCCAATGTCAAGGTTTCTGCTGTTTCAACGTCAAGGTCTGGGTTACCACCTGATGTGCCGCTGAAACGTGCGGTTAATGGATTTAACCAAATATAGTTACCATTGGCATCCAATATTTCTGATGTTGCCACCCCTGCCGCTTGCAACGAAGCCACACAGTTAGCTTGACGCTGAGCTGTACCGGCGTTTACGTTAGCTGGGTCACAAGGATCTTCATTTAGATTGACCGTGATAGGTAACTGCGGATCAAACAATTCAGTGATGTTCGGCGCACGCACCGCTTCTGAGATGGTACCGCGTAAGTTAAAGTCTTCAACTGGGCTGTAAGAGAAGCCTAGTTTCCACGTTGTCGCGTTACCTAATGTTGAATAGTCTGCCATACGTACGGCACCGTCGACGGTAAATTCATAAGCAAATTCACGATCGAAGAATATAGGTAGACGCACTTCAACGAATGTATCCCAAACATCGTATTCCCCAGACGTATTAAACTGCTGTACGTTGTCGATACCGGTTAAGAAGTTCAACCAAGGAGAAACTTCACTAACCAATACGCCAGGTGTGTAAGAAGTACCCTGCGGAAGAATACCCAACTCAACAGGATCCAAACGGTTGTCACTGGATTCTTCGCGGTACTCAATACCAGCCGCATAGCCGATTGCATCGTCCAAGAAGTCTTCTAATACTTCAAATGAGCCAACGGCTGTCAATGAAAGAACTGTTTGTTCTACTGTCAGCTTATCTTGCTTACGTACTGAGATAAATTCTTTTGCTTCATCACTTAGCGCATTCAAACCAAATGGATTAAGAGGCGCACACTGACCATCACCTGGCGTGAATGAATAATATCGGTCACTGAAGAAATCGCCATTGGCGTAATTCACGTTATAGGCGAAGTAGTCAATTTCGTATGCTGCATTCGGATCAAGGTCCGAGCGACACACAATATTGCCATTAGCATCAGTCGTCGCATCGATAGAGGCGAAAATACGGTCTAAATATTGGTCTGTATAATCCGTTGTATTGGTAAAGCGACCATGGTTAACCGCAAATTCAAGTGAATGATCATATGAATAATCCCACGTAAAGCCCCCGACAAAACGCATTGTTTCACGCTCGTAGGTCGTCGCATCATTATCCCAATTAATAGCGTCCTGAGTTAACAGCAAGCCGCCAGTTTGCTCGACAACAGGCAGTAACTGTTCAGGAATAAACGGGTTGTCTGGTAGGATAAATAAGGTGTCATAGTATGAGTCATATTCTGCAAACACATTACTTTCTGTGTTGACATACTTCGCTTCAAAGAACGCTCTTAGATCGTCATTAACTTGATAACTTCCGTTTAAGTTCACCACCACCTTGTCGGTGTCAGGCATCAAAGTGTCGTTATCAAAGTTAAAACGACCGCCATCACCGCCACTACTGAGTAGACCGTCGTATATTGGACCATCACTGTTTACACGCACAGTACCGTCGGGGTTAGTGATCCAGCACCCTGCAAGATAACCCACTTGACCACCTAGTGATTCTTGACAGTCAGGGATGCCGTTGCTGTTAATGTCGACGTAGAGAATATCTCGGCCACCAAAGGTAGGCGCGATTGAACCTTCGTTGGAGGTTAACCAATAACGCACGTCATTGGCCAAAATACGTCTGCTGCTATCGTTTGGATCCGGCACAATTGAGTGCAAGCCGTTGTTTTTAGACCAATCACGATCACCGTGCAGCAACTCACCCTCTTTTTCGAGACTTAGTGTTAATACGATGTTGCCTTTGTCATTATCAAAGTTTTTACCAAATGCACCGTCAAACGCGAAGCTTTCACCGCCAGACTCTTCGGGCACGGCGCTGGTAGCGTTCAATTGAATGCCTTCAAAGTCATCTTTTAATATAAAGTTAACCACACCCGTTACCGCGTCAGCACCGTAAATAGCCGATGCACCGCCTGTAGTCACTTCAACGCGTTCAACCAACGCGCGTGGGATTGTACTGATATCAACGGCTTGAGAACCACGGAAGCCGGCCACATGGCGACGCCCATTCACCAATGTTAAGGTTCTGTCTTCACCCAAACCACGTAGGTTAAGTGCATTGGCGCCGGTTAAACTGTTTTCAGACGTAGTTGATGAAATCAACGCTGGGATATCATTAACTACATCTGCTAGGTTTAATTCGCCCGATAGCGCAATATCTTTGCTGTCTAAAGACTGGATGGGAACAGATGAAACAACATTCGGGTCGGTGGGTATTCTGGAGCCAGTGACGTTAATCACTTCAACAGCGGCTTCCTGTTCAGCCTGAGTTTCTTGAGCGACTACCGTCCCTGCGGCACTTAAGCCTAGCGCGGTCGCTATGCATACCGACACTGCCGATCGCTTAATGCCGTGGTTTTGTGTGTGTGCATTCATTTCGTATTTCCTCAACGGACTATGTATTTGTTTTATCTTGTTTTCAGCATACTTTATGCCACCTTGGACAACCGCCATATGCAGCGGACCATACTCGACGTCTAATACAAACGACCAACATATGATTCATTTCAGTGCAACACTTTGCACCTGTACAGTGCAGTACAGACGCTTTAAAAAATCAAATAAAACATCCATACATTTAATCAAAGCCAAGGTAATTACTGGCATTCGATTTAAATAGTCGGGCTTACTATCTGTAAATTATCCTGAAGTTCTTTGAGCCAACCTTCAGCCTTTTGCCACCCATGAATGCTTCGATTGTGCAAAGGCTCTCTCACTTGTTCGCTACTTGCGGTATGGACGCTTCTCTTGTTCTCATGAAAATTCAAACATTGTTCGTCAAAACAAATACCTATTTTAGTTAGCAAACGTTTTAGCTGTTTTTCGGGTTCGTTGACCAGGTCTTCATAGTGAACCGTAACAATACTGTTCGGCAATACCTCGTGCCAGTGGTCCATCAAGGCGTTATACGCATTAATAGCAACAGCTATATCCTTAAGCCGATAACTGAATTCAACTCCCGAATAGAAATATTGCTTAAACAGGCTGAATCCACAGTCCATGGGACTGCGTCGAACATCAATAATAATGGCGTCAGGCAGGATCTTGTGAATAAGCCCAATGAGACGATAATTAAAGGGTTGCTTATCGATAAAATAGGCGAGATCTGTATGCCTAAAAAGCCTACTTTGCTCAATATAACTCACCCCCAAATGGGATAACTCTTCTTGTGTAAGCCTGCCTACCGAGTTGAATAAGCTGGACTGATATTTTGCACGACACAAATTATTGGCTTTCAGTTCAACGCTCGGTAATGTCGGCTGTTCAATGGTTCCCTCAATTTCGGGGTGACTGGAGAGCATTTGCTCTACAAGAGTCGAGCCCGAGCGAGGCATACCAACAATAAAAATCGGGCGCGGTTGATTTTCGAGAGGCAACGCTTGTGTGGATAATGACTCACGTGAAAACGCCTTTCTTCTCGCATCAAATTCTTCCAGCATGCTCTGTGTAAAGAACTTATCAGATGCAGCTAACCTATTAGCTTCCTCATATAGCGGCATACTTTGCGCTATGCCTTGCGACATTTCGGTTGCTTTGGCTAAAGCAAAAGTAGCGATGGCCTTTGACTTTCGAGACAGTTTGGTTGATTCAAGGGTGGCACGAATTTGTTGCGTCTCATCCTTATTGAATGTGTAGTTTTTCATATCCGCCAATGCCAACCATGCCTCTGTGTTGTTGGGATCTTGACTGATACTGTACTTCAGGGCCGAAACACTTGCGTCGCGTTCCCCCTTGATACGGAGCGCCTGTCCTTTAATGAGGGCTAACTGACTTTGCTTGAGCGTGTCATTGACGGCGTACTCTGCAGCCCTTGAGCAAGCGTCAATGAGCGTGTCATGTTGACTGTACTTAAGGAGTAATCCAATCCACTTCCAAAGCGAATCAAAGGATTCGTGAAACTCAACAATATCATGAGCCGACTTCAATGACAGAGTAAAATTGCCAGAGCGCGAATAACTATCGACCAGCATGTTACGAAGTGTGATATTAGCCGGTAAATGCGGAATTTCTCTTTCCAACAACGCTACACTTTCCTCTGGCCTGTTTTGCAGCAGTGCGAGGTGAGAGAGTGTGAATATAGCTCTGGGATGATGCGGGCACTTTTCGAGCATACTCGATGCTATTCTGCTTGCCTCACTCAGCGCTTCTTGCTGCATACAGTGCTGTATACGCTCAAACTCTTTCACGAATGGATCAAATTGCTCAGCATGTCTCGCAATGTCTGACGCTTGCGTAAAGTAATTCGCATGAAACAAACATTTACTGAGTCTCAACCAACCTTGGTAGAAGAAGGGGGATTGTTTTAAATATTGGTTCAAAAGCGCAATGGCATGAGCCAATTGGTCGTTGGCAAAATATCTCTCAACTTGAAGCAAGACTTGTTGATGTTGATTATCGGACATACGAGTGCCAAAAGAGCTGTGAGCCAAGCAACTTTTTACTGTTCCACAGGTAAAACGATGGAACACCTACGACGATTACTCACCGTCCAACAAAAGAAAATCATCTGCCTTTTCACTCTTAGTCACTTACTCCTATTTCGTAGCTTCGACACATTTAACGCTAATTTCAAGCCCCAATTTAGTACAAAAAATTCAACTCAAGGCCAATAAATGAATATTTATTCCAATTTACATGCTTTTAACCCACCGCTTAGGATAAATAGTTAACTCGCGCCTCCCACCAACCAAATACTCGATGGCCTTTTCTACTCCGCAGGGCGTTCATGTGAAGATTTTAGCATGCGGGTTGAAGGCTTCTTCCGCGCATAGTTTGTGAAGTGGAATATTTATGCACTGGAAATCTTATTGAAAAAAAGTGAAGTTTTTTGAAGGTTGTGATGAAAAGAGAATATGAAGGGACCAATGGATCCCTTCCCGTTAGTGAAATGCTAAAAAATTAATTAAAGATCTGCACGCCTGACGCCAGGATTTCGTATTGCTCTCCGGCAACCATTGCGGTTTCATTTGGCCCCATATCAGCATTGAAGTGCGCCGCTTGCTCTTCTGACAATGGCTTTTTGATCAACTCTCCAACCAGCGTTACCTGCTTACCGGTACTGTCTGATGGAATAAAAAACGCATAATCCTTAAACGCAATGCGCAACGTTTGTTCACCCAGTTGGGTAATAAAAAAACAGCCTTTCTTTTGGCACACTTGAGTAACAGTTGTCGTTAACCTGAACGCTTGTTGATGGCGCTCTGGCTGTTCTAATAACTCTGCTAATGTGACTTGTGGAATAGTCGGGTCGATAACACTGCCAAACACCTCAGAGTCTTCAAACACTGCTACAGGCTCTGATAAACGCACAACATTTGCCGCAAATGCGGAAGCGCTAATGCTGACTAACAGACCTATCATAATTAAACGCATAGATATATCTCCATTACACAATATTACTGACCTGAATCATTTGTTCTCATTCAGTCTGAAAACTTTGTTCCCTGTCGATGGGATTGATACTATACACCAACAATACAAATTTGGGCGACGTTATGGCGACCGCATGTGCAATCCATATTTTGGTTAAAACCGAGAAACAAGCTCATGAAATCCTTGCTCAATTAGCCAAAGGAAAAGACTTCGCGACGTTAGCCAAGCGCTATTCAATTTGCCCATCCGGCAAAAAAGGCGGCGATTTGGGTGAATTCAGACGCGGTCAAATGGTGAAAGCTTTTGATGATGTCGTGTTCAAGAAGCCTATTTTAAAATTGCACGGCCCAATCAAAACGCGCTTTGGCTTTCACATTATCAAAACACTGTATCGAAGCTAACTCTATTCATTAGCAGGCATTGGGATACCCCAACTGACGCCAGGCTTCATACACAACCACAGATACCGCGTTCGACAAGTTCATACTGCGACTCTTGGGCAGCATTGGAATTCTTATTTGCTGCTCCGCCGCGATGCCGTCCATAACATCATCAGGTAGTCCTCGGGTTTCCGGACCAAATAAAACCGCATCACCCGCTTGATAACTCGCCTGAGAGTGAAATTGGGTCGCGCAGGTTTCACACGCAAACAACCGCTTCGGCTGTCGAGTGTGGATATAATCATTGAGTGACTGATAGCGCTTAACCTCGGCAAATTCATGGTAATCCAACCCAGCACGCCTGACCTTTTTGTCATCCCAATCGAAGCCAAGTGGCTCGATAAGATGCAGTGAAAACCCTGTATTTGCACACAATCGAATAATGTTGCCAGTGTTCGGGGGAATTTCAGGTTGATACAACACAATATCAATCATTGGGCGTCGCTTCTCCTTCAGGTGTGGTGGCATATTCAAACAATGCTGTTAGCGCTTGATCGCGTAAATCGTCACGTTCAAACAGTAATTCATGTCGTGCACCCTCAATTTTCAACACGCTACATGTCGGCATACGATTTACCACTCGCGCAATTCGCTTATTATCAACCACCTTGTCAGCACCTGACATCAAAACTTTACAATTCAATGGAAACTCTGGGGCAGACGCCTCTATCTTATCCATTGCTTTGGTCGCTTGTTCAAGCCAATGAAACGTAACACCACCTAACTGCAACTGCGGTGCTTTTTTATATTCCGCTCTAAAAATACGGTAGCGAGTATCACTGTGGGTTAAGATGTTCAACTTGAATGGAATGTCTATATATGGCCCTTGTCCAATGGCATACCAAGGCTTGCGGCCAAACCAGCGATTGGTGGTGATCCCAACTTTCAAGAGAACGGCCAACAACGCTTTGGGAATAGCAGGTTTAACCCCAAACATGGGTGAACAAAATAATACGCGCGAGAACAAGTTCGGATGCTGTAACGCGGTAAGATAACCGATTGCGCTTCCCATAGAATGGCATGCAAGAACCGGTTTGGGCCCCGACAGTGGCATCACAATTTGCTCTACGAATGTTGCCAAATCCTGCACATAGTCATCGAACTTTTCGACATACCCACGCTGCGGATCTTTGATCATTCGGTCAGATAACCCCTGCCCTCGATGATCCAACATATACAATGCGATGTTATTTTGATAACACTCCAACGCGAACGCTTTATACTTCAATAGCGTTTCAATGCGACCGTTGGAGAATACGATATGTGCTTTGGGGTTTTCTGGCTGAACCAGGGCATAGTGAATATTGGCGCCGTGCTGACCACTGAATTTGCCAAGCGTTACCTGCGTTTGCCAAAACACCTCTATGTCACTAGCGTGGCGCTCTGTAAGTTCATGCTCATGAATGATTGCCCACATGGCTAGTACCACTCTCTAACGGCAACTCGATGATCACCGTAAGCCCTTGTATGTCCTGACGTAAGATAGCGCGTATATTACCACCGTGTCGCTCAATTGCACGCTGTGCAATACTTAAACCTAACCCAACGCCGCCGGTATCTCGGGTTCGGCTGTCGTCTGTGCGATAAAATGGACGAAATAATGCGTCCAGCTCTTGTGGTTTAACCCCTTTACCATCATCGCTCACTTCAATAACAAGCTGCTGTGCTTGTACTGATACACGCAGCGCTACTGTTTGTTTGGCATATTTAATTGCATTGCGCGAGACGTTTTCTAAGGCACTTAACAACAAATCTCGACATAAGGTTACGACAGGCTCAGGCTTATTCACGTCGCATTCAAATAACACGCTTTTACCTGTTGCATCAGCTTCGAAGGATAAATCGTCGACTAAAGGAGAAAACAACGTTTCAATCCATTCAGATAGTGGCTTTTGTTCATACTCTACTTGAACGCTGTCACTGTTGAGGCGCGACAACCATAACAACTGCGCTATCATGCCTTCCATCTGCTCAGTTTCTTTGCTGACGCGTTCAAGCATGTCAATATCCACTTGTCGATCTGTTGCAGACAAATCAGAATTTGCTTGAAGGCGTTGTTCAGCGACGCCAATGGCGATTTGAAGTCGGGTTAATGGGGTGCGTAGTTCGTGCGAAATATCAGCCAAAAAGCGCTGATGCTCACTGAACAGCTTTTGCAACTGAGACGCCATTTGATTAGTGGCCGAAGATAACGCGTCCAGTTCATCGTTGCGTTTAGACGACAACGTCACTCTGGCATTTAAATCGCCACCCGCAAGCCTGTCCGTGGCGCGTTGAATTTCTCTTACCGGCCGGGAAAAACTTCTTGCCAGCCCGTAGCAAAGAAGTCCACTGACCAAAAGCGCTACCACAACAAAACTGATGGCCATCGCTAAGCGAGGTGTATCCTGATGTTTTAAATTGCCCACAAACACGGCCATCTCTCGATTGCCGATGCGCACAATAGCGGGGCCAATAAATTGCTCATTGCCGCGGGTTACAACGACCGGCTTTTCGGCTTGAACGAGCCCAATATATGAACGCATGCTCGGTCTAGGGGGCGGTGGAAAGCCAAACTCAAACTCATTGGTTTGCACATCAATAACAAATACCGCCGTTTCAAAACGCCCGCCAACTCTACGCAAGGACTTCATCAATGAAGTTCTATTGGTAATAGGCAATTCCGCGAGCCGCTCAGAGACACGCTGCAATTGCGCTAATTGCCCGGCGCTTGGGGTTGAAAACTCTGACGATGGAGCGAAAAACCGAGAGGCAAATATACCGGCACCCAAACTTACCAGTGTGATCAGCCAAAACCATAAAAATATACGCCCGAAAAAGCTTCTTCTAGGGTCAAATCGACGCCAGTTCATTAGCCTAACTCGCTTAAGGTGTAACCGGCCCCTCGCACCGTTTTAATTGCGTCGATAATGCCTTGCTCAGCCAATTTCTTTCGTACGTTACTCACATGCATATCAATACTTCGATCAAACGCGGCTAAACGTCGTCCTAACACCTGCTCACTGATTTTTTGCTTGGTCACAACTTCACCGCAATTTAAAGTAAGTAGCTTCAGCAACATAAATTCTGTCATGGTTAAGCTCAAAGCGGTGTCATTCACATAGGCCATTTGTTTAGCCGGACTAATGCGGATCCCACCAACGTTTATGTCTTGCTGACTGACAGCCAACAATGCGTGTTCGCTGCGCCGAATAAGCGCTTTTACCCGCGCAGATAGTTCCCGATGATTAAAAGGCTTAGGTAAATAATCATCCGCGCCTAACTCAAGACCCAATACCCGATCAAAATCGTCTCCTCTCGCTGTGAGCATTATTACCGGTGTCAGATGTGTTTGTCGCAGTCGCTTCAACACCTCAAAGCCATCCAGTTCAGGCATCATCACATCCAGCAAGATAACATCAATATCCGTTCTTGATGTGGCTTCGAATAAACCTGAACGTCCGTCTGAACAGACAATAACCCGATAGTGTTGTGGCTCGAAATAACTGACCAACAACTCTGTCAGTGTTTGGTCATCATCAATGATCAGAAGTGTTTTTTGTTCCATACTCAACCAAGATAGCGTTAATCTGCCTATGTAGATTACGCTGTTTCGTCCGGTGATACACCTTTATGTGCCGAGCTTTACACAACCTTTACATAGGCTTTGCGTTTCTTTGCGTTCAATCCCATAGACTGAAAACGTTACTAAACCGAACCCAAGAGGTGAATCATGAAACGTTACATTCCGGTCGTTATCACATTGTGTGCATTGTCACTTAGCGCAGGCAGTTACGCGCATGAAAAAGGCAAGCGAGGCACGCCACTACTTAAAGAGCTAAAGCAATTATCATTAACCGCGGAGCAACGGGAGGAGGTTAAACTGATACTCGAATCTGCCCGAACATCTCGGGGCGATTTTAAGGAGGCAAGAAGGGAAGCGCGAGATACCATGTCAGCGATAGTACAAAGTGAAAGTTGGGATGCTGATGCTGCACAGCAAGCCTTTTTAGAGCACGCCGATTCACGCAAAGAAGCGATGTTAAACCGGGCAACCTTAATGCATGACGTATGGCAATTACTCGACTCAGAACAGCAACAGACGCTCAGTCAGCGCATGGCTGATAAATCAGGCGAGCGCGGTGAACGTGGCGGTGATAGAGAAAAGAAATGGGACAAACTCAGCCATAAGTTAGCACTTACTGATGAGCAAATGAGTGCCATCAAGTCGATAGAAACGACGTTCAAAAGCAAACAAACCGCTTTTCGCGCGCAAATGCAGAGTCTAAAGCAAACCGAAAGGGATATTATTCAACAATCAGTGTTTGACCTTGCTGCATGGGAATCGCTTTATGCCGAATTCGAGCCCGTGGCCATGGAGCAGGCTGTAGAACATGCCTATATGCGTCATCAAATCTTCAATCAATTGACCGAGGAGCAACAGCAACGCTTGTCAAGATTAATGCGCAAAGGCCCGCGACACAGTTAATTAACGTTCTAGTCTATTGAGGGCAATAACAGCCCTCAGCATCAAACGGCACCGCTGGACCTAATTCAAGGTCTGGCGCTTTTGTTATGTAGGGCTCGACGATACCGTTTCCGGCAGAGCAGTACATCCCCGCTGAATAAGGTCCGGCATACACAATATCGTGCCGTTCAGACAGCAAAATAATAGCGGGAACTGATGGGATCCAGTCTTGGAGGCTCGGGATATCATCTAGAGTGATTGATAGATTCATAAATCCTTGCGCTTCGGCAAGCGATTTTACTGACACTATATGCTTTGTTGCCACCCACTGACACAAGCATTGCTTATCCTCAATATGAATGGCCACTTTAACGCCTTGCGGCAGTTCAGCACCGCTGGCTGTTAGTGCTGCCACTAATGAATCTTCCTGAGTTATTTTGTCATAGAGTTTGCCATTATGATCAAATACCGCCAATTGCTCGGTCGCAAACCAACCTAACAAAAGTAACACCAGCGCAAACCACAATAAGCCAACGAACCAAAAAGCGTGATACTTCACGGCGTATCAAATTGTGCCAACTGTTTATTCAATGCATTGATCTCACTGCGTAATTGACGGATCTTATCAAATGACAATTTCGCTTCTTTGGTTTGCTCTTGTGACGATGCTAATAACACATTTGACGCCTCAGCAATCGAACCCGATACCTTTGACTGCTCTTCCGTTGCCGTGGCAACCGTCTCTATATTCTCATTTAAGCGTTGAATACTTTGGGTAATTGACAGTGTCTTCTCTCCCGCCCCATTGGATAACTCAACGCTGCTTTCCACTTGAGATACACAGCCCTTTACTTTTTCAACGGACGTCATTGCCTCAGTGATCAATTTGGCCGTGATTTTAGAAATGTCTTCCGCGTTTTCACTGGTCCGAATAGATAACTGCCTTACTTCATCAGCGACAACCGCAAACCCTCTTCCGTGCTCCCCTGCACGCGCTGATTCAATCGCAGCGTTGAGCGCTAATAAGTTGGTTTGTTCTGAAATAGATTTAATCGCAGCCATCGCGCTATCAATGTCATTACACATTGAGGACAAGTGTTCAATTGTGTCGGAGGTATCACGCAGTGCCACGTTTAATGCCTGAATATCATGACTGACGCTGTCGATTGTTGCTTTGGTATCCAATACGTCTGATTCCGATGACGAAGCTAGCTCGGAAACACTGTCTGCTTGCTTGGCCACCTCGTCATTTGTTGCTGTCATCTCATCAATTGCGGTGGCGATAGCATTCACTTGGTCAGTACTTTTGAATAATGAGGTTTCTACCTTCGACACGCTATCGGTCACTATTTCAGACAAATTGAGCACACTAAGACTGGTTTCTTTGGCGCTACCTACAACGGTTTTAACCCCTTCAATCAGACGCCGAAATTGCTCTATCTCACGCCCGTTACCTTCAACATTTACATTCAGGTTAATACGGCTACTATCCTTAAATATAGATGCAATGGTATTGGTCAATACAAAGCCCGACAGAGCCTCTTGCTCACTGGCTTTTGTGGTAAAAATTAAGACCCCACCCTCTGCCACAGCGAAACCAGCATGAATCGCTAAGATCCACAAGGTTACATACCCCTCTTGGAATATATAAACGCCTACGCCGTTACTTTGGAGTATGAAAAATAGAATGTGATGAACCGCGACGACTAAGGTACTGGTGAGGATCACTTGCCAATCCCGGTAAACACTTAGAAACGCCAACAACACGAATATTTCAAAGTGCATTTCAATCAACCCTGAGGTCTGTTGAATATGCAGTGCCGTTATCAATTGCACGGCAACGCCAACAGCATGTCGTGTAACGGCAGCCGCGGGGTTGGTTTGAAGTAAAACCAACGGAAAGGCGACGATTAGGCCGCCAATAATAACAGCTTGTAACCATGTGCCGGTAAAGCCCGCGATAAATAGCCCCAACAAGAACTGAGCTATTAATACTATTTTGAAAAGTCCGTTCGCTTGTGAAGTCCAAGGATAAAGTGTCATATCAAACAACCTTTCTACTACGTTATACAGCCGACCTGAGGCGCTTTGCTTATGTCACGCATATACCAACGTGCACTATTCTTGAGCATAGACTAGTACATACAATTTGCGACGTAAAAATTATGACCAGTTATAAGAGATATTCTTGATATGGATCACTTCTTGACGTTAATAGGACGGAATGTCGCGCTGATAGTCGTCCGAAATGAACAAGGGAGAGGTGATTATCATGTCTGCGCTCGCACGATTGCACGCTACTGGCACATTCCATACGGAGCACAAGCGTAGTAAGGCTTTTACATCAGGGTCATGGGGCGCAGGGTTCATTGGATCCCAAAAGAAAAACAACGCATCAAGTTCGCCTTCCGCAATGAGCGCACCAATTTGCTGGTCACCACCTAACGGCCCACTTTTAAAGCGATGTATGGATAAACCCGTTTTATCGGCTAACAAACCACCCGTGGTGCCGGTTGCCACCAGTTGGCATTGCCCAAGCGTTATTACATTGGCCTCAACCCAAGATAATAAATCGGCCTTTTTATGATCGTGCGCGACTAACGCTACCCTTGGTTGATTCATGTTGCTTCTCATTCGCGGTAAAAAGTCAGCGTAAACCAATCTGAAAACGATAAGTAGCCCAACCAGTTACACAGGTAACAAGTAAATTGGGTGCAATATGTCATATCAATATCCATTATTTTGAATTTTTATTCTTTTTTATTTCATATTTATTCTTTTTACTGTATTCTCTGACCTTGTCGAAACTAACCCTTTAAGCATTGCATGAAATCGTTCCGCTTACTGTCAATTGAATTCTCCCTGACTTGTTGCAGGAATAAGCACTATCGACGAGACTAGTGTCTAACCTCAACGGCTTTTTATCTTTGTTTGGAAACATATGGATGGTATGTTCAAGCAAAGATAAAAAGATTTTTTCAACCTTATTAAATTGAATAAAAATGAAAACATGCATTGTCGGTGCAAGCGGCTATACTGGAGCTGAACTTGCACGTTTGATCTATCAACATCCCGTGTTTGAGTTATCGCAACTGTTCGTGTCAGCAAACAGCGCAGATGCGGGTAAGCCGCTATCTGAACTCTATCCAGCACTTGTGGATATTATCGATATGCCACTGCACCCACTGGATGAGAGTCAACTTGAAAGTATGGCAAATGAGTTTGACCTGATCTTTTTAGCCACGCCGCACGAAGCTAGCCATGATTGGGTCCATCAATTATTAAAGGGCAGCGCGAAAGTATTTGATCTCAGTGGTGCTTTTCGGCTGCAAGATCGCAGCGTATTTGCTCACTATTACGGCTTTGAGCACAAGTATCCGGTTACGCTCAGTCAGGCTGTATATGGTTTGGCAGAGTGGTATGCCGATAGTATCGCTGCAGCACAGTTTGTAGCCGTGCCGGGGTGTTACCCGACGGCATCATTACTAGCGACAAAACCATTGATGCACAATGAATTGCTCGATCTATCCCAATTACCTGTCATCAATGCCGTTTCGGGTGTCAGCGGCGCAGGCAGGAAAGCCGCATTAAATACTAGCTTTTGTGAAGTCAGTTTGCAGTCTTATGGTGTGCTTAACCATCGTCACAGCCCTGAGATAAGTGCTTTCTTGGGTTCCCCCGTCATTTTCACACCGCATCTAGGTAACTTTAAGCGCGGCATATTAGCCACCGTTGTGTGTAAATTGAAATATGGCGTAACGGGCGAGCAAATCGATCAGGCATACGCAGATGCCTACAGTGATGCACCTATGGTGCGGCGGTTAAATCAACCACCCAAACTAGATAACGTGGTAAATCAATGTTTCGCAGACTTATACTGGCGTTACTGTGAGGATACAAATTACATTGTGATCAATAGCGCCATCGACAACTTGTTAAAAGGCGCAGCCAGTCAGGCGGTCCAATGCGCCAACCTAGCACATGCTCTGTCAGTCGAAACAGGTCTCATTCTGCAAGGCGGTCATTAGTATGTCAGTTAGCATCGTTAACCCAGTAGTATGTAAAGTCGGCGGCGCCCTATTGGACAAGCCCGATTGCATCGATGCACTCATGCACGCCATACTCCAAATACAGAAAATTCGTCCGGTTGTATTAGTGCACGGTGGAGGAAACGGCGTAGAGTCATTATTGACACAGTTGGGCCATACCACTGAAAAATATCAAGGTTTGCGGGTAACGCCGGATGAACAAATGCCAATTATCAGTGGGGCGCTAGCAGGCACTGCGAATAAGCGCCTATGTGCTGATGCCAAAAAAGCCGGCTTAAACCCTGTAGGTTTGAGCCTATTTGATGGCAGCAGTGTTCAGTGTGAGGTAATGTCTGACAAGTTACATGCAGTTGGTCAACCGACACCGGATGATCCCACTCTGCTCAATCAACTGTTGAGTTCACACTTTTTCCCAATCATCAGTTCAATAGGTTGCGATCACCAAGGTCGATTGCTGAACGTTAATGCCGATCAAGCTGCCACGGCAATAGCCGCATTGCTCAGTGCTGATCTATATCTGCTATCTGATGTTGATGCGGTATTAGACGATCAAAAGCGCTCCATACAACAACTCGATAATACTGAGGCCAAGCGATTAATTGATAATGGCGCGATACAACATGGCATGTTGGTCAAAGTATTAGCCGCTCAAAAGGCTGCCACAGATCTATCTCGCAGTGTAATTATTGGTAGTTGGACTGCCACACAACCGCTGATTGCCCATGCAACTCAGCAAAATAGCGTACCTTTTGGTACAGAAATACTCCCAGTAAAACCATAAGTGAAAACGTAATGACACATAAAAGCTTACTGACATTTTCAGATTGGCAACCACATGAAGCCGAACAACTTCTCGTTTTAGCACTCGATGTAAAACGCGCGCCGCACAAGTATGCACAAAGCTTGGCTGGAAAATCGCTGATCGCGTTGTTTGAGAAGCCTTCATTACGTACCCGAGTGAGCTTCGATATCGGCATTAATAAGTTAGGTGGGCATTTGGTCTATCTGGATAGCCAATCCAATAATTTGGCAGGCCGAGAAGATGTGCGCGATATGGGTGCTAACTTTGCCTGCTGGGCCGATGCGATTATCGCGCGCGTATTTAGTCACGATACGTTGAAAGCGTTGGATGACTCAGCTGACATACCGGTGATCAACGCCCTGTGTGACAAGTATCACCCGTGCCAAGCCTTGGCCGATTATCTGGGTATGTATGAAACCTTTGGTAAAGTAAAAGGCCTAACATTGGCTTATGTTGGCGACGGCAACAATGTGACACACTCTTTGCTGATATTGGGCGCTCTGCTTGGGTGTCATCAATGGGTAGTCACACCTGAAGGCTATGAAGTCGACGCTGGTATCTTGGCGGTTGCAAAGGCCATAGCAGAGAAAACCAATACTCAAATACACGTAACGAATAGCATTGCTGAAATGTCAGAAAACAGCAATGGTGTGGATGTCATCTATACTGATACCTGGTTATCGATGGGTGACGATACGCCTTTAGCAGATATCAAAGAAACGTTTATGCCCTATCAGGTCAACGAAGCACTATTGGCAGGCTGCAACACTAAATACGTTATGCACTGCCAACCCGCTCACAGAGACCTGGAAATTACCGGTAGTCTGATGGATAGCAAGGCATCATTACTGATGCTTCAGGCAGAAAACCGCATGCACGCACAAAACGCGATATTAGTTCAATTATTAGCAAACGATTAAACAGGTTTAGGAAAAACATCAATGAGCGCAATCAAAAAGGTCGTACTAGCATACTCAGGTGGACTGGATACTTCCGCTATCATTCCGTGGTTACGTGAGAACTATAATTGTGAGGTTGTCGCCTTTGCCGCCGATGTCGGTCAGGGTGATGAAGAGCTTAAAGGATTACACGAGAAAGCCATCGCGTCAGGCGCGAGCGAATGCCATATCGTGGACTTAAAAGAAGAGTTTGTCAGCGATTTTATCTTTCCCACTATTACAACCGGTGCGGTATATGAAGGGGAATACCTACTGGGTACATCTATGGCACGCCCGGTTATTGCCAAAGCTCAAGTGGAGATTGCGCGAAAGGTTGGCGCCGATGCGCTGTGCCACGGCTGTACCGGAAAAGGTAACGACCAAGTGCGCTTTGAAAGCACATTCGCCGCCCTCGCGCCAGATCTAACCGTTATCGCGCCATGGCGTGAATGGGACATGGTTTCACGTGAAGACCTACTAGATTATTTGGCTGCTCGCAATATTAAGACGTCGGCGTCCGCAACAAAGATTTACAGCCGCGATGCGAACGCATGGCATATTTCTCATGAAGGCGGAGAGCTAGAAGACCCTTGGTGTGAGCCAAGTGAACAAGTGTGGACCTTAACCACAGATCCTGAGAAAGCCCCAGATCAACCCGGCAAGGTTATGCTGAGCTTTAGTGAAGGTCGCCTCACTCACGTTGATGGTGAAGCTTTATCGCCCTATCAAGCTCTGGTGAAACTCAATAGCATTGCGGCACCTCATGGTGTTGGCCGAATTGATATTGTTGAAAACCGCCTTGTCGGTATGAAGTCACGCGGATGTTACGAAACCCCGGGGGGGACCGTACTATTGAAAGCGTATAAAGCGCTCGAAACCCTAGTGCTCGATAAAGCAGCGTTGAAGTATCGTGAACAGATTGGCCTGGAATTCTCGCATGTGATGTACGATGGCCGCTGGTTTACCGCCTTAAATGATGCATTGTTGGCTGGCGCCGCGAGTTTTGCCCAACAAGTCACTGGTGACATTGTGGTTAAACTATTTAAAGGCCAAGCAACGGTCACTCAGCGTCGTTCACCCAACAGCTTATACTCAGAAGACTTTGCCACTTTTGGTGCCGATACGGTCTATGACCAAAGCCATGCGGAAGGCTTTATTCGTTTGTTTAGCTTATCAAGCCGCATAAAAGCGTTGAAAAACCAATCCAATAAGGAAGATTAGTCATGGCGTTATGGGGCGGACGGTTCACTGGCCAAGCGAGTCAGATGTTTAAACAAGTCAACGACAGCTTACCGTTTGATCAGGTTATGGCGGCTGAAGATATTACCGGTTCAATCGCCTGGGCCAATGCGATTGCACGAGCAGGCGTGCTGAACGATGAAGAGCATCAGGCACTGCTGAGTGCGTTAAACGAATTGCTCACCCAAGCAAACCAAGGTGAGTTGGATTTTAACAGTAGCCAAGAAGAAGATATTCATAGCTTCATAGAGTCTGCACTGATTGAACGCATTGGTGATACCGGTAAAAAATTGCACACCGGTAGGAGCCGCAATGATCAGGTCGCGACAGATTTTCGCCTGTGGTGCCGAAGTCATATTGAAGCCCTACGCAATGATGTACTGCTACTGATAAAAGCACTGTTAAATTGTGCCGGTCGCAATCAAAGCGTGATATTGCCGGGGTATACCCATTTGCAACGTGCGCAGCCGGTTAGATTTCCACATTGGTGCTTGGCTTACGTCGAAATGTTAAAGCGCGATCTCAGTCGCTTAGAAGATGGCCTTAAGCGTATGAACCAGTCGCCACTAGGATGCGGCGCGCTGGCGGGTACGACATACTCGGTGGACCGCCAAGCCATCGCGACAGAACTTGGCTTTAATTCTCCTTGTTTGAACAGTTTAGATGCCGTGTCAGACCGAGACTTCGTATTAGATCTCTTGTTCAATGCGTCGACCAGTATGATGCATTTATCGCGCATGGCAGAAGATTTGATTTTCTACAACTCCGGCGAAGCTGGATTTACCCAATTGTCAGATGATGTCACTTCCGGCTCATCACTTATGCCGCAAAAGAAGAATCCGGATGCATTGGAATTAATGCGAGGTAAATGTGGGCGCGTATTTGGCCACCTGCAAGGGTTACTCGTGACCATGAAAGGTCTGCCGTTGGCATACAACAAAGATATGCAGGAAGATAAGGAAGGCGCCATGGATGCAGTCAAACAATGGCATATCTGCTTATCGATTGGTGTAGAGGTACTTAATGGATTGAGTCTGAACGAGGCGCGTTGTCGGGACGCGGCGCAAAAAGGTTATGCCAACGCAACTGAACTGGCTGACTATCTCGTTGATAAGGGTATACCGTTTAGAACTGCACATGACTTAGCCGGTAAAGCGGTGTTGCAAGCCATCGAATCCAGTTGTGGTATTGAGGATTTAGATCTGCCGACGTTGCAAAAGGTATCACCGTTAATCGAGGATGATGTGTATCCAGTGTTGGCGCTCGACTACCTTGTCGATAAACGCAACATCTTGGGTGGCACAGGTGCTGAGCCGGTTAACGATGCGTTGTTCGCGGCTCACGCGTGGGTTGATGAACAGTTTGAGCGAATGGAAAAATAAGCACTATGGTTATCAGCGACAAGGACAGCATTCGGCTATTCCGAAGTTCAGCTCCCTACATTAATGCACATCGCGGCAAAACCTTTGTATTAATGTTCGGCGGTGAAGCTATTGAGCATGACAATTTTGCCAATATCATTCATGACATCGGCCTGTTATCTAGCTTGGGTATTCGTTTAGTGTTAGTGCACGGTGCCCGCCCACAAATTGACCAACGCGTTGCGTTACGCGGCATCGAAGGGCGCTTTGAACAAGATACACGCGTAACCGATAAAGCGACATTGGAATGTGTCAAAGATGCTGCCGGTTCAGTTCGTTCCCATATTGAAGCGCTGCTCACAATGGGGCTACCTAACTCGCCTATGCACGGTGCCCAAATTCGGGTGTGCTCGGGAAATTTAGTCGTCGCTAAACCGATGGGCGTGCACAACGGTATCGATTTTGAGAATACCGGATTGGTCCGGCGCATTGATGTGGATGGCATCAACGACCACCTCAATGATGGCTCAATCGTGCTGCTCTCCCCTATGGGATACTCGCCCACCGGAGAAGTATTTAATCTGTCCCACGAAGATGTAGCCACGCAAGCAGCGATATCACTTAAAGCTGACAAGCTGATCGTATTCTCGCACTGGCAAGGTGTAGTCGACTCGGATGGAAAACTACTGAGAACGCTGGAATTAGAGCAACTGCGCACATTGATCCAGAACGGACAAATATCCACCGAAAACAGTGTTTTACGGGCTCTGACTACCAGCGTATCGCAAGATGTCCCCCGCGCTCACTGCATTAGCTATGAGAAAGATGGGGCATTGCTGGAAGAATTGTTTACTCGTGACGGAACCGGCTCTCTGGTGCTTCGTAATCACTATGAACAATTGCGCCGCGCGACTATTGAAGACGTGGGCGGTATTTTACGCTTGATCAAACCGCTGGAAGAAAGCGGTGTGCTGGTCAAACGTTCGCGCGAAAGACTGGAAAATGAAATCGATCATTTCAGTGTCATAGAGCGAGACGGCATGATCATTGGCTGCGCCGCCATTTATGTGTACCCAGAAGATGAATGTGCCGAACTCGCATGCGTCGCCACGCATCGTGATTATCGGGGAAAGAATCGTGGTGAAAGGTTACTCGAAGAAGTCATTAAGTATGCCAAATTTCAGGGGATTAAACGCTTATTTGTGTTAACCACTGTGACGGCTCACTGGTTCCTTGAGCAGGGCTTCAAACCTGCGACCTTGGATAGCCTGCCGAATCAGAAAAAACAACTGTATAACTTCCAACGTAACTCAAAGGTGTTTGAGTTAGTCATCGGCTGAACAAAGACTTACCGCGGGTCAGTAGTATTCACTATCAAGCGGTAAGCCATGGGCATTTGCCCACGCGTTGAGTTCTGATTGGCTCTGCACACGAAGCGGAGAAAATGGCAGGGATTCAAAGTACTTATCCAAATGCTGAGCTTGTTTAGCATCATTTACTAGCCAAGCTTCAGCAATTTGATTACGACGGTCTATCACCACTGGGTAGTTTTTATTTTCTTCGGCAACAGACTCATCCACTTGCCATTGCCGCATATCCACTATGATCCCCCAAGTACCTCTTCGCATTGCATTAATCGCCTGAGAAAGAGAGGTAAGGTAAGCTAGATCGGCAGACGTCGTCCATTTCCCGATTAACTTTACGCTGATCATGCGATCCTTACGTTGGATTGAAAAGTCCGCTTTTTTCATCATCTAGAGGTTGTTTGGTGTCCGTGCAAGATTACACTGACTATACATAATTCAGTTCGCAACAACAGGTTATTTCGAGCAATCCTCAGCCTCACAGGGCATAAAAGCAACAATATAATGACCTGGAATTAACGTCCCCGGTTGCTCGGTATACACACGGCAACGCTGGACATGGCCAAATTTAGTCATGATATTCACGTCCATCATCACATGTTTATATTGCGAAGCACTCGCGGTTTCCATTGCTAGCTCCCACTGCCGCTCCACTACTTTTTGGTAGTCGGGATCCGGATAGGCTCGCTTCCACCAGGCATCTTTGTCTGGAATATCTTCACGCACCCAGCCTAATAAAGCCGTTAATGCCGGATTTACATAGATCAACTCGTGATTGAGAGAATCCGGTATGTGCTTAATGATTGCCGTAGCGGTAGGCAATATTTCCAAAATTGAATAGGCGTAATCTTTCATACTACAGGTTAAACACAACGCTAATAAGTTGAGCATAGTTCAGACTGCTCAATTATCAATGTTTAACTCAGCGGTAAACGGAGTACTCGATGGATCCGAGATTTCATGGATCGCCAATGATTCTTAGGCTCATGCGGAGCAAGCTGCATAATGGTTTCGAAAGTTTGCGGTGCTAATTCTGCCGGCGCCGCGTGAGCGAAAAATATAGTTGGATGCGTCAGCTCAGCGATCCGCGCTAGCGAACGCTTATACTGATTGGGATGACATACCGGATACGGCGGTACGTATTGGTTTTTCACCCGCACAATCAAGTCAGCCACATACACTTGTTGCGAGTTTTCATGTAACAACGACAAATCGTGATCTGTGTGCCCAGGGGTATGTAACGCACGCCATTCTGGAAAGTTTGGCACTGGGTCCATATCTTTCAAAACTGCATCTGGTCGCAATACAGCATCATACCAAATGCCTTTTTTGGGTTGACCCAGGCGCCCCGCCACCCACAACGCCAAACTAATATCGATGATGTGAGCTAGCCTTCCTGCGATTCCTGAATACCAGCGCGCTGCTTTGGGGTGTGCATATACCTTGCACCCTGTACGCTCGCGTAAACGATGCGCGCCACCAGCATGATCAGGGTGCATGTGTGTCACAACTAACGATGTCAAATCACTCAAAGGTCGCTTCAACTGGTGCGAAATATAGTCACACACCTTATTTACATCCGCTTTACTACAGCCATCAAGCAGCAATAAGCCATGGTCATACTCGACCAAATATATATTTTGAATATAACCTTTGAGTCTATGAATTTGCATCGTCAATTATATGCTCACACGCTTGTATGGGCGATATTCTGCCTGCCAGAAATTACGTTCAATGGCGTTGTTCAGCATTTCATCAGATTGTTCTAATGCCAAGCCTTGTTCAACCGCCACTTTAGCAACCGCAAAAGCAATCTTCTTACTGAGCTCAGCAATCGTCGTTAAGGGAGGTAATAGCTCATTCCCTTGCCCTAAGGCTAGAGGAGATGCATCAGCTAACGCATTACTGGTCGCCATTAACATTTCATCACTGATCAATTTCGCTTTGCTGGCAATAACCCCCAACCCAATACCCGGGAAGATGTAACTGTTGTTGCATTGTGCGATAGGGAATGTTTTTCCGTCATACTCGACGGGCTTAAACGGACTACCAGTTGCAATAATCACATTTCCTTCAGTCCACTCTATTACCTGCTCTGGGCGTGCTTCTACTTGGCGCGATGGATTGCTCAATGGGAAGATGATGGGCTGTTCACAGTGTTTCGCCATTGCTCTTATTACTTGCTCAGTAAACAAGCCAGGCTGACCCGAAACACCGATCAGTACATCAGGTTTAGCACAATTCACCACATCCAACAGACTGGCGTAGTCACCACTATAGGCCCACTCTTCAAGATCCGCTGTTGATTGTTGCAAACGCTGTTGGAAATCACGCAGACCTTCCATGCCTTCGGTCAATAAACCAAACCGGTCGACCATAAAGATCTGCTGACGTGCTTGCGCATCACTTAATCCTTCACTGACCATTTGCTGGATCAGCATCTCAGCAATACCACACCCCGCTGAACCGGCTCCAACAAAGACGACTTTCATGTCTGACAGTTTGGCTTGTTTAACTCGACAGGCGGCTAAGATTGTGCCGAGTGTTACCGCAGCTGTGCCCTGAATATCATCATTGAAACAGCAAATTTTATCGCGATAGCGTGACAATAATGGCATAGCATTGGGCTGAGCAAAATCTTCAAATTGCAGCATTGCTTCTGGCCAACGACGCTTGACCGCCTTGATAAACAAGTCAACGAACTCATCATATTCTTGCTGACTGATGCGCGGATGACGCGAGCCCATATACATAGGGTCATCCAACAGCTTTTGATTGTTGGTGCCCACATCTAGCATCACCGGCAAGGTGTAGGCCGGGCTTATCCCGCCACACGCGGTATATAAAGACAACTTACCAATCGGTATACCCATACCACCGATGCCCTGATCGCCCAAACCTAGAATACGTTCGCCATCGGTTACCACAATAACCTTTACTTTGCGCTTCGTCGCATTGCGTAAAATGTCATCTATTTGGTGACGCTCGCTGTAGGCAATAAAGAGTCCGCGAGATGAACGATAAATATCAGAAAACTGCTCACAGGCATCCCCAACAGTCGGGGTGTAGATTATCGGCATCATTTCATCAATGTGCGCTTGGATAAGCTTGTAGAACAAGGTTTCATTGGTATCTTGGATAGAGCGCAGATAAATATGCTTGTTAAGAGGGTTTTCAAAACTCTTGTACTGCATGTACGCACGTTCAACTTGCTCATCTATCGATTCGTAACGCGGAGGCAACAAACCGGTTAAATTGAAAAGAACCCTTTCGTCTGAACTAAAGGCACTACCTTTATTCAGCAGCGGCGTTTCAAGCAACGCTGGACCTGCATGGGGGATGTATAAATAATTATTGTTAGCCATTCACCGTCTCAAATAATGTAATCGAACACCTAGAAGATTTCTTCGCTTTCAGGCGTTGTTGTTTGTTCTGTCGCTGGATCGATGATGTCCTCTTCCAGCACATATCGTGTCGGTTCTGTGCCCGGTATAAAATACTCAAACAGGGTTGTGTGATCCGTTCGCGGTGTCAATAACCCAGTAGATCGGTCGATACGCACCCGCAATAATCCATCCGGGATCATGGTAGGTTGCTCCTCGACGCCATCCAAAACCGTCTGCATAAAGCGGATCCACGCCGGCTGGGCAGCCTTTGCGCCATCCTCTACTCCAATCAAAGCATTACCAATCCAATTGAATTTCTCAGGATCCATATTGACCAAGTTTTGATTTCGAGTAACACGGCCTAACTGGCGACTCATATCATCAAAGCCAACCCAGGATGTCGCAACGAGCCCCGGTGCAAAACCGCTAAACCAAGTATCGCGCGAATCGTTCGTCGTACCGGTCTTACCACCTATATCAGTTCGTTGTAGAATATTCCGTGCTCGCCATCCCGTGCCTAACCAATAGGTATTGTTATTCCAACTACCATTTGCACGCACCGCGGTTCGCATCATCTCTCTTGTTAAAAAAGCATTATGCTCACTGATCACACGCTCAGCTTGTAAGTGCTCTGCAGGCGTTAGTTCAGAGGAAATGTCTGCTGTACCATTTTGCTCGCCTAAGTCGGCAAACTGTTGCGCTAATAATGCCTCTAAATCGGTCGTTTCCAATGATTCCTTGACGTCATCTTCATCGTTCACATTACAAGGATCGCAAGCCAAAGGTGGATTTGCTCGCCATATTTCAACGCCTTGTTCATTGGTGATGTGGGAAATAAAGTAAGGCTGTACTAAGAATCCACCATTCGCAAAAGCGGCAAAACCTCGTGCCACTTCCATCGGTGTATGAGAGCCCGACCCCAATGATACCGTTTCATCACGTGGAATATCGCCTCGGTCAAAACCAAAACGCGTCAGGTATTGGACCGTTTCATCTAAACCAACGCCGCGCAATAATCGAACTGACACAACGTTTTTAGAACGCCCCAGCGCGTAGCGCATGCGCACAGGCCCATCGTATTCGGCCGGAGAGTTTTGCGGTCGCCATGCGATTCCGCTACTGGCATCCCACTGATTAATGGGCGCATCATTAATAATACTCGCTAACGTATAACCGCTGTTAATCGCTGCAGAATAGACAAACGGTTTAATATTAGAGCCAACTTGACGTTTAGCCTGAGTCGCCCTGTTGAACTGACTTTGATAAAAGTTGTAACCGCCCACTACGGCTTGAACAGCCCCATTGCTGGGATCAAGTGCTACAAACGCTGCGCTGACATCAGGAAGCTGGGATAAACGCCATGCCCCTTCTTGTTTGCGCACCCACACCAATGCACCAGACGCCAGAATATCAGACGCCACTTGCGGATCTGGCCCCTGTTTAGAGTCGCTGATATATTCTCTCGCCCACGCCAATCCTGGCCATTCAATATGGATAGCTTTTAGCGTTCTATCATCTTGGATAATGAGTGCTCTAACACTGCTGTCCGCGACTTCTGTCACAACAGCCGGAATGAGCGGATCAATCGGCGATATTGCTTGCAACTGCTGCATGATTTCTTCATTGGCAAGCGGCGGCTCAAATGCAGGGAGGGCCTCTGCGTATAAATCTTCATGCTCAATGTCAGCGTCTAGCTCAAGTGCATCACTTTCACTGCTCGCGGCATCTAACGTATCATCTTCATTACTGTCGGTAGTGCTCTCTGGCACTTCCCATAAGTATCCCATCGGCCCACGATACCCATGACGTTCATCATAATCGTGAATATTCCGGATTACGGCGTGTTGCGCAGCGATCTGCATGGTTGACGGCGCAGTCGCATAAACTTGATATCCACCGGTTTCGGCTTCTTCTTTGCCATAAATACTGATCATTTCGTTATAAATGACATCCGCAAGGTAAGGCGCATCGACTTCAATCTCTGCGCCGTGCTTACGCGCAGTAACCGGCGCCTCATTGGCCGCGAGGTATTGCTCACGCGTTATAAAGCCTTCATCTAGCATACGTAACAATACAATGCGTCTACGCTCGACCGAACGGTCGGGTCGACTAATAGGGTTAAGTACTGAAGGCGCTTGCGGCAACCCCGCAATGGTCGCAATCTCGGCCAAGGTTAATTGGTCTACGGATTTACCATAATAAACTTGCGCGGCGGCCCCTACGCCAAACGCTCGATGACCCAACTCAACTTTGTTTAAATACAAGGTTAAGATCTCATCTTTGGTTAGCACGCGCTCCATGTGTAACGCGATAAAGATCTCTTTTATCTTTCGAATGTAGGTTTTTTCGCGGGTTAAAAAGAAAGATCGAGCGAGCTGCATGGTGAGCGTACTGGCTCCCTGACTCTTTTCACCGGTCACGATTAAATTAACCCCGGCACGCATTACACCAATCGGGTCAATGCCTATATGATCATAAAATCGACTGTCTTCAGTGGCGAGTAAGGCTTGCTTTAACTGCTCTGGGATTTGCTCCAACGTCAGCGGAATACGGCGCTTAACGCCATATTGCGAGATCAATTTACCATCATGGGTGTAAATCCGCATGGGGGTTTGAAGTCTTACCTCCTTCAGTACATCTACACTTGGCAGCTCCGGTTTGATATAAAAATAAATACCAACCAGCAGCGCAAAACCAAGGGCTGATCCTATGACAAATAGCATTAATAACGGCTTGATGTACTTCACAAAATTTCAGATTCCGAGGCAAAATCGTTGAAATGTCTTATATTATAACTAATCGCAAAGATAAAATCGCTGTCGAAAACACACGCGTTACGGCATCGTTTTGCTGTTATTTGCAATGACGTTAACAGGTCAGATCGACAATTACTTGTCTAGGATTATACGTAAGTGTCGATAATAGAACCATATTATTGAAAATAACGGCGTATGATGGCTTCATAGGAATTGCAGCCATGACAAAACGCCAATGACGCGGAATAACGATTTAATGAAATCTCTGTTTAGCAGAAGCGCTCCCCCCATCATAGGGTTGGATATAGGCACTCGCTTCATTAAAGCCGTCCTGTTAGAACAAACAGGCGACACGTATACTGTAGCCGCACTCGCATGCGAGCCCATTAATGGGAACGCATTTGCTGAGCGAGAGTTAAAAGATTTTGACGCCGTCAGTCAGTGCTTGAAAAAAGTTAAAGTGGGCCTGAACAAAAAGAAAGTGAAAGATGTTGCCATCGCCGTTGCTGGCGCATCTGTGCTAACTAAAGTAGTGCAAATGCAACCTGACCAAACTGATTATGAGTTGGAAGGGCAAATCGAGATTGAAGCAGATAGTTTGATCCCCTACCCGCTAGAGGAAGTCTACTTAGACTTTGAAGAGCTTGGTCCAAGCAAAACCCATATGGATCAAGTCAACGTATTACTTAGTGCTGCGCACAAAGATATTGTCGATTCCCGCGTAACCTTGATACGCGAAATTCCATTCGAACCTAAGATCATTGATATCGAAGGCTATGCAATGGCTAATGCTGTTACCGCATTTTATCCGCCCAGTGAAGCATCAACCGTATGTATCAATATAGGCGCCTCTCTATTACAGGTATCAGTAACTCGAGATGGCGAAGTTGAATATAGTAAAGAACACAATTTTGGTACTGATGCATTACTACAAGATATCTGCGCATCTATGATGCTAGAGCGCGAAGATGCTCAGAATCAGCTTATCAATGGCGAGCTTCCAGAAACGTGGAAACAGGAAATACTGCCAATATTCGCTTCGAATTTGCAGCAGCATATTAACCGCGCGATGCAAATGTATATTAGCGCTACCCATGCTAACCGCCCAGAAAAGTTAGTACTCAGTGGTGGTGGCGCAGTAATTGGTGAGTTAGCAACACTATTAGAGCAAGACTTAGGCGTTGCAGTTGAGATTTTTAATCCGTTTAGCAACATGCAATTTGCGAAAAATATCGATGTTGAAAAAGCAATGATGATTGCCCCGCAAATGACGATTGCCGCCGGGTTAGCCAGCAGGAGTTTTAACCCATGGCACATATAAATCTTCTCCCCTGGCGTGAGAAGCAACGTCAAGCCCAAAAGCAACAATACCTTGGAGTGTTGTTTGTCACCGCCGTATTCGTCGGATTGGTTTTCTGGTTTGTCGGCGCGTTTATCGACCAACAGATCAGCCAGCAAAACGCGAGAAATGACTATTTGTCTGCTGAAATCCGCACCCTCGATGCGCAGATCCAAAAGATCAAAACCATCAAGGACGCAAAGTTAGCTATCGAACAGCGTATGGCACTGATTGAGCAACTACAAACCAGTCGTAATATTGCGCCACGCGTATTTGATGAACTGGCCCGCATAGTGCCACCAGGCGTAGCATTCAGAACCATGACGCGCACAGGCAACAGAATTGATATAGATGGCATCAGTGACAGTAACAATCGCCTCTCTGACTTTATGCGTCGCTTGGAAACGTCAGATGTGTTCACTAATGGCGTCCTGTCATCGATTGTCGCCGATACGACTTCTTCAGAAGCCGTTAGCGAATTTAAGTTAACGTTTTCTATCAGCCCTCGTGTAGCACCACAGCTACAAGTCGCCAACAAGGAGGGTAAATAAGATGCAATTTGATTTTGCAAAACTAAAGGAAATGAATGAACTTGATTTTGAGAATGTTGCCGTTTGGCCATTTGAAATCAAGTCAGTGGTTGCTTTGGTTCTCGCCATCATTGTCGGTATTTTAAGCTACAACCTGATTGTAAGCAGTAAACTACCACAGTTAGATGCGGCAGAGCTCAAAGAGCTCGAGCTGAAACGTGAATTTGAAGCGAAATACCGTATCGCAGTGAACCTAGAAGCCTATCAAGAGCAACTTGCGCGTATCGAAGAAGACTTCAGTTCAATGTTGCGCTCTTTGCCCACCAGTAATGAAACACCAGGGTTGCTTGATGATATTACTTATGTGGGTACAAGTGCCGGTTTAACCTTCCGCTTGTTGAATTGGCAGAATGAAATACCCAAAGAATTTTATACTGAATTACCGATTGAGCTTGAAGTGAAAGGTAGCTATCACGAATTTGGTGACTTCGTATCATCAATCGCAGGCTTGCCACGGATTGTGACGCTTCATGACTTTGAAATCGAAAGTGAACAGGACGGACTTAAGTTGCAAATGCAGGCTAAGACCTACCGTACCGCTTTAACGTCATCTCCCACTGCCCAAAAAGCGACAGGAGGTGCACAATGAAACAGCGTATTGTGAAACCCCTTGCTATAGCAGCAATAATAGCCTTAACCGGTTGTACGGCTGATATCAGTGACTTACAAGCGTATACTCAACAGGTGAAAGCGCAAACTCAAGTTCAAATTGAACCCTATCCCGAGTTTGAAGCTCAGCCACCTTTTGATTATTCAGCGAATACATTGCGTAGTCCGTTTGTACGACCTCGCACAATCGAACAACCTGCGGCCGAGGTGGCAAAAGCCAATTGCTTACAGCCTGACTTCGCTCGCACGAAAGAACCGTTAGAGAATTATGGAATTGATGCCATAACGATGTCAGGTGTATTTAATGTAGCCAATAAAACTTGGGTTTTATTTAAAACCAATGATGGTTCATTACATAAAGCATCTTATGGGAACCATTTGGGTTTATTTCATGGCAAAATAACCGCCATTACGAATCAAACCGTCACTATTACTGAGTTACTTCCAGATGGCGCTGGCTGTTGGCAGCGAAAAGAAACTGAACTGACTATGGCGTCATTGGCAGGAGAGAACGATAATGTCTGAGCGTTTTATCTTTAATAAAAAACTAAATCAAAATCGCACACGAAAATATATCTGGATGGCAGCGACATGCGCCGTATTGGCCGCCGGTGGTAGCGTGTGGGCAAAAGCATGGGCTCAAGACGTAGAGTTAATGGATCCTAACGCAGAGATCCAAAGCGTATTTACAACGTCATTAACCGGTATCGATTTTAAACGCGGTAGCAATGGTGAAGGCGTGGCTATCATTGCCTTTGATTCAACCCCAGCGACGCCACAGTTGATAGAGTCTCAAGGAAAGATCACGGTTACGTTACCGGCAACACGCCTTGCAGATGACCAATTCGTTAAAATCGCAGTGAATGAATTTGGCACTCCCATCACACAAATCGAAACCTTCCAAGATGAAGCCGAATCACGCGTTGTTATTGAATACCAAGGTCAAGTTACCGCACGCTTAAATGATGAAGACGGTAACATTAGCGTTGAAGTATCGCCGTTAACAGAAGAGCAAGTGGAAGAGCTTGAACAAAAGAGTGCGTATACCGGAAAGCCAATATCTCTTGATTTCCAAGATGTGCCCGTACGACAAGTACTGCAAATTATTGCGCAAGTGAACGGATTTAACTTAGTGACGACCGATACCGTTACAGGCAACGTCACTATCAGCCTTTCAGCAGTTCCATGGGATCAAGCATTAGACATGATCCTAAAAATCAAAGGCCTAGGTAAGCGTCTAGAAGGTAATATTCTATTGATTGCCCCATCAGAAGAATTGATGGCGCGTGAAACACAAGAGCTTCAAGGGCAACAGCAAGTGAAAAGCTTAGCGCCGTTGAAGTCTGCAAGCATCACGGTGAACTATGCTAAAGCAATGCCATTATCTGAAATATTGAAGAGTGGCAGTGGTGGTATTTTGAGTGAGCGTGGTGTCGTTAGCGTAGATGAACGTACTAACACACTATTGATCCGTGACACTCAAGAATCCATTGATGAAGCTCGTCGCGTAGTCAAAGAACTTGATATTCCTGTTAAGCAAGTATTGATTGAAAGCCGGATGGTTACGGTTCGTGACAATGTTGATGAGGAGCTTGGTGTACGCTGGGGATTCTCTGACAGACAAGGTGACGATGGAGTATCGGGCTCACTGGAAGGTGCAGACTCTATCGCCGGCGGTGTGATCCCATCTTTATCAGACCGCTTAAATGTTAATCTACCTGTAGCGAACCCGGCTGGTCGTATTGGCTTCCAAGTCGCAAGCCTTGTTGACGGCACTATTCTTGACTTAGAGCTATCTGCATTAGAGTCAGAAAATAAAGGGGAAGTCATCGCTAGCCCGCGTATCACAGTAGCAAACCAGCAAGAAGCGTATATTGAACAAGGTACTGAAATCCCGTACGTACAATCAACATCGAGCGGCGCAACATCTGTTGAATTCAAAAAAGCAGTACTGAGCCTTAAAGTTACACCGCATATCACACCAGATAACCGTATTATTCTCGACTTGGTTGTTACCCAAGATACACGCGGTGAAACCGTTTCGACTTCGACTGGACCAGCAGTTGCCATCGATACGCAAGAAATCAGCACTCAAGTGCTGGTTGAAAATGGCGAAACCGTGGTACTAGGCGGTATTTTCCAACAAACCAATACCAACGATGTCACAAAAGTACCGTTGGTGGGCGATTTGCCCGTCGTTGGAGCCCTGTTCAGAAACACCTCAACCATTTATCAGAAACGCGAGCTGTTGATTTTCGTAACACCTAAAATCATGAATGAGAGCTTGTAACACGACAAAGTGAAAGTTTGACTGGAAAAAGCCGCAATTTTTGCGGCTTTTTTGTTGATTTCACCACGAAGCTTGCATATTGCCCAGTTTAACTGAGATAATCGCGCCCTCGAAATTTTTAACGAGGTCTGAGGAGTCGTGCACATGGGCGATTTCCCCAATGCACGCATGAACGGGTAGTCAGCAGAGCAACAATTCGCTGCCCTATTATCAATACTGAGTTGTGAAAATAGCAAAATGGCTGAAAAACGTAATATCTTTTTAGTTGGTCCTATGGGCGCAGGTAAAAGCACCATAGGCAGACACCTCGCAGATGAACTCCACCTTGAATTTTATGATTCGGATCAAGAAATCGAACGTCGCACAGGCGCTGACATTGCTTGGATCTTTGACCTAGAAGGTGAAGAAGGTTTCCGCAAACGCGAAGAAACGGTTATCAACGATTTAACTGACATGCAAGGTATCGTACTTGCTACAGGTGGCGGCTCTGTCGTAAGCAAAGCTGTGCGTAACAGACTGTCTGCTCGCGGAATCGTAGTATATCTTCAAACGACTATAGATAAACAAGTCGCTCGCACTCAACGTGATAAGCGTCGTCCTCTACTTCAAAACGATAATCCAGAACAAGTTTTACGTGATCTTGCCGAAGAGCGTAACCCTATGTACGAAGAAGTCGCCGACTATGTTGTCGATACCGACGACCAGAGCGCTCGCGCAGTCGCGAACCAGATTATCAATAAAATCGGGTTGTAAAAATTGGAGGTTCACCCATCATGTCGTTACAGGTTGAATTGGGTGAACGTAGCTACCCGATAATCATTGACGCTGGCTTGTTGCAACAGGCCAGCGATCATCTAACACGCTACATCCGTAAAAAAGCCATCGTAGTAACCAACACCACCGTTGCGCCACTGTATCTTGCGCAAATTGAAGCTCTGCTTGGTGATACCCTAATCACAACGGTAGCGATTGATGATGGTGAACAATACAAAACACTGGAAACCTATCAGCAAGTCATGACCGTTTTACTTGAAAATGAAGCGGCTCGTGACACCACCTTGATAGCCCTCGGCGGCGGGGTTGTTGGCGATCTAACTGGTTTTGTTGCGGCCACCTATCAACGCGGCATGCCTTTCATTCAGGTCCCAACCACTCTACTCGCACAAGTTGACTCATCAGTTGGCGGAAAAACAGCGGTCAATCACCCGTTGGGTAAAAACATGATTGGCGCATTTTACCAACCCCAAGCCGTACTGATTGATACACAAACCCTCTCCACATTGCCCGCTCGTGAGTTTTCTGCGGGAATGGCTGAAGTCATTAAATACGGCGTCATTTATGACGCTGACTTTTTCAAATGGCTTGAAGACAATACACAAGCATTACGCGACAAAGCGCCCGAAGCACTTCAATATGCTATTCAACGTTGTTGTGAAATAAAGGCCGAAATTGTTGCGCAAGACGAACGCGAAAGTGGCATTCGAGCATTGCTCAACCTTGGACACACCTTTGGGCATGCGATTGAAGCGGAACAAGGCTATGGCAACTGGCTACACGGTGAAGCCGTGTCAGCTGGTATTATCCTTGCTTGTGAAACTGCAAGACGTGAATTTTCATTTTCTTCGTCAGATTTTTGTCGCGTAGAACGTTTGTTGCAAGCATTTGAATTGCCCACCAGCGGACCCAGCGACATGGGCTTTGATACATACATGAAGCACATGCGCCACGATAAAAAGGTACTGGATAGCCGCATACGTTTTGTTATCCCGACGCGTATTGGTAAGGCTATTGTGACTGATGCTGTTTCAGAGCAAACGCTGAGAGAAATCTTCGTTTAAGCGTGAGTTGTTCGACAACCGAGTCCAATTAGTATGCGAAGAGATGAATGTTCACTACACTAATAGACACAGGTATTGGATAAACAAGTGAACGCAGTGTATTCAGAGCTTCATGAACGCTTAAATCAAATGGTGAACTATTCATCACAGTTGATTTTTGTTAGTAGCGACACCATTGCCGCTCAACGAAAAACATTGGAAAGCTTTCTTGCCTGCCAAGATGAGCACACCGAAGTTGCCTTTATCACCGCAAACGCTGACAGTAATATCGTCCAATACCGCCGACAACTGTGTCAGCAACTACTTGGCCAAGTGGCGGGAAGCTTTATCAGGCCTTTAAATGAGCTTCTCGAGTCACTTAATCACCATGATGGTCCAGTGTTGATTGGTATCATGCAAGCGCAAATGTTGCCGAACGCTTTCTTACAAGAGCTTTGGGAGCTTGTGTTACAAAGCCGTTTCGCAGCCAATAAACAGCACCTAAATATCGTATTATTCGGCGAAACTGCTTGGGCTGAACAAGCACAAAATTGGTTACCTGCGAAAAACACCGCTACTCCATTGCTACTAAGTTCAGAAGTGGTAAGTGGTGAAACCAGTGAGTTAGACGCACTCATCGCCCAAAAAAGAGCGGCATTCCATCAACGCTTAGCGTTACGCCAACAATCTCAGGCACCAATAGAGACTAAAGTCTCGCCTTTCCGTAAACCCTGGTTCACCCTTCTACTAGTCGCCTGTTTTGTCGTGACGTTTGGTGGCCTTTTATGGTGGCAGTACCCCGAGAAAGTTGCCGCGCTCTTTGGCATAGAAAACATAGCGGAAAATGCTACGAGTACCAGCGTACCTGGCCAATTAGCAGGTACTCAATTAGCAAACAATGAGGTTCTTCAACTCAGCGCGAACCCGCAAGAGACTGCCGAGACATTGGTCGAGACTTCCGTTGAAACATCCATTGAAACAACAGGGCCGTACGCCGTTGACACCTCGCAGGTAACTGAGAGAGAAAGTGAGAGTGTAGTTGAAACAAAACCAAGAGTAACTTCCGAGCTGTTAGTTTCCCAATGGAAAACATCGAATGCGGCGACTCAGTCAAGCAACGCCCTTTCTGAGAGCGAAAACCTTACCTTATCCGATGGAAATGCCCCCCAGCAATCGATGGACTCTCTCTCCGCAACCGTTCCTACGGCGCTGGATGATATTAGTAAAGAGCAAAGTGAGAATTCTCAAGTGGTGTCGATGCCCACTCAATCGATTAATAGTATTGAAGGCCCAATACAAACCGCGAATCCCACGCAATCTGAGCAGGCAGTAGCAAACGTCGCACAACCGGAAGTCAACACACAGCCTCCTGCACAACCAATCAGCACAACCAGAGAGCAAGATGTTATTTGGTTGCCTGAGGGGCTTGGCAATGGCTATGTCATTCAATTAACGGGCGTGAGTAGCTTGGGTTTAGCAAAACAATTTATTCTCGACAATGCATTGACTCAAGACGTATGGATCTACCAATCAACACTCAATAGTTACCCTTGGTACGTGATCGTAGCGAATGATATTTTCAATGATATAGACAGTGCACGCGCTGCAATTGCGACACTGCCGCAATACAACCAGATCAGTACGCCTTTTGTAAAATCTATCAGGCAAATAGAGCGCGAACGAAATCCCGCTGATTTATAGTGCAAAAGCTTGTTTGCTAACGAGCTGCTGGGTACAATTTGGCGACTTTAGCCGCTTGTAGTTGCGCGAAAAATGAAGAATAAGAAAACCCGCGCGTTTTTAAAGTGGGCCGGTGGGAAATACAGTTTAGCCGAACGCATTGTAGGTCTGTTACCTGACGCAGATAAGTTAGTAGAACCCTTTGTAGGCGCAGGGTCAGTGTTTTTGAACAGTGACTTTGACAAGTACCACCTAAACGACATTAACCCCGACCTCATTGAACTGTATTCAACCCTAAAGCGACGCCCACAAACCTTTATTGATGACGCCAGACGGTACTTCGTTGTTGAAAACAACACAGATTCGGCTTACTACGCCCTACGCGACGAGTTCAACCAAACAGAAGATCCTTATTTACGTAGCTTATTGTTTCTGTATTTGAATCGCCATGGCTATAACGGTTTGTGTCGCTATAACCGCAGCGGTGGTTTTAATGTCCCCTTTGGTCGCTATGTAAAACCTTATTTTCCAGAGCAAGAATTAGAAATATTTGCTGAAAAATCTAAACGAGCCGTATTCACCTGCTTGTCGTTTAATCAGGTCTTCAGACGGGTTAGAAAAGGCTCAGTTATATATTGTGATCCGCCCTATGTGCCGATCAATGCGACCGCTATGTTTACAGACTACAGCAGTAAAGGTTTTAGCTTGGATCAACAAGTGGAATTAGCTCGACTGGCAAAACATACCGCATTTAACCGCGGCATTCCGGTGCTGCTGAGCAACCATGACGTGGCGTTTACTCGCGAGATCTACCAACATGCCCAGTTAAGCAAATTAAAAGTAAAACGCTCTATTAGCCAAAATGCGGAAAAGCGACAAGCCGTTGGTGAACTTTTTGCGTTGTATCACCAGAAATAAAGTGCAACCAGAACAGCTACAACAACCAATTCACAAGTACGACCAAACTCACCACCAGCAGCACGACCATTACAACGCCCACGATGATGTAAGGCACGATTGTGGTTTGCTCAAAGTCTCGTTGGTAATTCGCTTGGCTTTGCACCCCAAAAAAACTCGCCAGGACACTCATTAAGACTTGTATGAATGTTGGCTTTTGCGAATTTTCTGCCATAAATGGCCTACATAGAGCCTGTTGGTGCCGAAGAACCCATAGAATCGCGACTTTCGCTGTCATTACTGTAAAGTAATTCCAACAAATCTAAGAAATGAAATTGATACGAGCGTGACTTCCCCCCGATCCAGTCAAACCAGTTGACCTTTTCGTTCGCCACTAAAGCGCATGGAGACTGTGCATTTAGGGGTTGGGAAATTTCAGTGTCACAACTGTCTTGCCAATGGGGTTTAAGCGCATTTGCACTCAGCACTACGCCTAGAGCAAACACTCCAGTAGCGACAAATAAACTCTTCTTGCCTAACGACTTCCAGTTCATTGGCAACCCTCCCCATAGATGAACGGCGTAAGTATACGCCTATATAAGAGGTACGAAAAGGAACTTATCGGATAAATTTGTTCGCTGGTCGGTTAAATTTTCACCTAACCTCGAAATGAGCAACGCTCAACCATTAACCACTAAAAATTAAACATGACCCTAAAAGGTTTTGTTTAGGCACAAAAAAAGCGCGAATTTCGCGCTTTTTTATCGGTAATATTCTCTTAATTATAGAGAGAATGTCTTGCCGATTGTGAAATATAGCGATTCGCTATCATCTAGCTCGCTACCACTGATGACGATCGCCGCACCAATATCGAATCCTTCATATTCTGTTGAGTAACCAAACTCACCAAACTCTCCTGAGAATTCACGGCCAAACTTACCAAAGGTCGCATAGAAACCTTCATGTTCTAGTGTAACTTCAACATACTCATACTTAGATTCAGTGTTTGCTTCATCACCAACAACACCGTCCCAATCACCAATGTTGTAGCTTGCGCTGATGAATCCGTATGAAATACCAAAGTTCAACTCATTGTAAGCAGAATCAAAATCACCAGTGTACTGATAAGTAGTAAAACCAACGCTCATACCAACACCGTTTTCAAATTCAGTGCCGTATCCGCCGTACAAATCAACTTCTAGACCGTCTTCGACTTCTGCCGCCCAAGTACCGACGTAGAAACCTTCCTCTGATTCATAATCAGCACCCGCATATGCAGAAGCTGATTCAGCTTGTTGAAGGCCACGGAAGTGGTAATCCGTCATCAAGCCAAGATTTGCAGACCAACCTGCCGAAGCAGTGTGGCTTACCATTGTTGAACTGATTGCTAGGGCTGTAAGCGCTGCTAACTTTTTGAGTTTCATGTGTGTTCTCCATTGTTTTATATTTTTAGCTTACTCGTCAGCTCACCTGTGTAAGCTGCAGTAAAAATCTGTCTGCAGTGTATTATTATTGTTCTAAGCAAACGTCACGCAAATCCAGTGCCGATATTTCACTCAACAACCACATTTACACAAAAAACTTAACCTTTTGTTTTTGAAGGATTTTGTGAAAGTGTTATAACGAAATACAAAACGTAAACTGTCGCGTATTGCACCATTACACTCCAATTGCACCACTTTAGTGCCATTTATAAATAGTATCAAGCATTTGCTAAGATTTGATATGCTACGCCCAAATCTGGTTTTTGAGAGTGTATTGTGCAACGCCCATTTCTTATAGCGCCTTCTATTTTGTCGGCAAATTTTGCAGCTCTTGGTGACGATGTTCAACGCGTATTGGACGCGGGAGCAGACGTCATCCACGTCGATGTTATGGATAACCATTATGTACCCAATTTAACCTTTGGACCGATGGTCGTCAGTGCTCTGCGAAAGCACGGGATTACGGCGACAATGGACGTCCACCTCATGGTTGAACCGGTAGACGACTTAATTTCAGGCTTTGCTAAAGTGGGCGCTGATATGATCAGTTTCCATCCCGAGGCGTCAAGGCATGTGGATCGCAGCATTCAACTAATACTCAATGCAGGATGCAAAGCAGGTTTAGTGCTAAACCCGGCAACACCTTTAAATGTGCTGGAACATGTTTTAGATAAACTCGACTACGTATTGCTAATGTCGGTCAATCCGGGGTTTGGTGGTCAGTCTTTTATTCCGTCAACACTAGAAAAGTTGAGATTAACCCGTCAAATGATTGAAGCGCGAGGCTTAGATACGAGAATAGAAATTGACGGCGGCGTAAAAGTCGATAATATTCGCCAAATCGCTGAAGCAGGCGCTGACATGTTCGTCGCGGGCTCAGCTATCTTTAATCAGCCAGATTACGCTAAAGTTATCGCGGATATGCGCGCTGAACTAGCAACATTAAACCAAGCATAAGCAAAAGAATTTTTCTCATGAGTAGCAAACCAATCGTATTAAGCGGCTGTCAGCCATCCGGACAATTAACTATGGGCAATTACATGGGAGCTCTGCGTCAATGGGTCACCATGCAAGACAGTCATGATTGTTTGTATATGCTGGTTGATTTACACGCCATTACCGTGAGACAAGATCCTAAAGCACTTTATGACGCTTGCTTAGATGGCTTAGCGTTATATGTCGCCTGTGGGATAGATCCTGCCAAAAGCACTATATTTATGCAGTCTCACGTACCTGAACATGCTCAGTTAGCCTGGGTTTTAAATTGCTATGCGCAAATGGGTGAATTGAACCGCATGACGCAGTTCAAGGACAAATCGTCCAAACACAGTCAAAACGTTAACGTCGGTTTATATAGCTACCCGGTTTTGCAAGCAGCGGACATCTTAATTTATCAAGCTAATGAAGTGCCGGTTGGCGAAGACCAAAAACAACACTTAGAGCTGACCCGTGATATTGCTACGCGTTTCAACAACCTTTACGGCGACGTTTTAACCCTGCCTGAGCCTTTTATCCCTCAGCACGGTGCGCGCGTGATGAGTTTACAAGATCCGACTAAGAAAATGTCAAAATCAGACACTAACCCCAACAATGTGATTGGGTTATTGGAAGACCCGAAAAAACTGGTCAAAAAGATCAAGCGTGCAGTAACTGATTCCGATGAGCAAGCGCGTATCTACTTTGACGTTGAGGAAAAACCCGGTGTTTCAAACCTGCTGTCGATCTTGTCAGGAGTAACAGGCAAATCGGTCGAACAACTAGTACCAGAATACGAAGATAAGATGTACGGCCACCTTAAAGGCGACGTTGCTGATGCAGTCGTGGCAATGGTTGAGCCTATACAACAACGTTTTCACCAGCTACGCGATGATAGATCAGCACTTGATGCGATTATGAAAGCCGGTGCTGAAAATGCTTCAGCGCGAGCAGAGAAAACATTAGCAAGCGTATATGAAGCGGTTGGATTCGTGCCAAGGGTCTGCTAATTCAGTGCTGTTACTCATTGATAACTTCGATTCGTTTACCTACAATCTAGCACGTTATTTCACCGAGCTTGGGCAAACCGTAGAGGTTGTGAGAAATAACCAAATCAGTCTTGCTGACATCGATGCGATAAAGCCACGTTACTTGGTTTTATCGCCGGGTCCCTGTACGCCCAATGAAGCAGGGATAACACTACAAGTTGTCGAGCACTTCGCGGGCAAAATTCCCATGCTAGGGGTTTGTCTGGGGCATCAGGCGATAGCTCAATCATTTGGTGCTGAGGTGGTTAATGCCGAACGGATCATGCACGGCAAGACATCTTCTGTCGAACACAGTGGTTCAGCATTGTTTCGTGATGTCTCCTCGCCCTTTGAAGCAACGCGGTATCACTCACTGGTGGTAAAACCTGACACCTTGCCCAACGATTTCACTGTCACGGCATGGGTTAAAGCCAGTCAGCCACGTTTACGCGAAATTATGGCCTTTGAGCACAAATCGATGCCATTGTACGGCGTTCAGTTTCATCCTGAATCCCTGTTAACGACTCAAGGTCACAAGATCCTGCAAAACTTTTTATTCCATAAGCAGAATCAAACAGTTATGACAGTCGGTGCCGCATAAGCTATTATCAAGTACATGCCGTTGTCTCAGCATCAATAAAACGTTAATACCAAGAAATGAAAAACGCTTCTCCACATCAGCTCGCTATACTCAATCATCGCTTTGAGAGTTTAATGACATCTGTCAGTGAGGCGAATGATCTGATGGGGCGCGAAACGCCGGGTATGATAGCGTTCGAAGATTCCGAACAAGGCTATGCTAGGCGCGAACTGTTGAAGGTCGAAAAACTGGCAATAGAAAATCGCCAACGCCAGGAAATGACTCAGCAAGCCTATGTCGACGCTGTCAGAAATGACTTTCATAAGCAATTGCTGACCCACTTTGAAACAGAAATCAGGCTGCCAGGCGCTATTTACAGAGATTGGCTGGGGTTAGGCGATACCGTCGCAGAGCTACTCGATCTTTTATCGGTCAAAGCCTGCACTATTCCGCGCGTCGAGCCGCTCGTCGCTAGCATCCCATGGATGTACCCAGAGTTGATGAAAATTGTAAATGCACCACAACATCGGCGCAAAGACTCAAGGGGCAAGGTAATTGTCGTTGAGACGTTGAGGGCAGCCTTGAGTTTTCTGAATATAGATAACCTGCAGTTAATTATTCCAACGTTGATTGTCAAACGCTGTATACCGCAGATCACAGACCCTTACCCTGAAATTAAGCAGCATATTTGGCATTACGCGTTAGGTGTAGCATTAACCAATCGTCATTTGGCACCACAGTATAAACTCAGACCAAATGATGCATACGTACTCGGGTTATTCCAAGCCATAGGCCGAAATGCAGTGACTCGGGTCTATTTTAAAATGTTTGAGCGATTACAACGTGAAGCCTTGCAACAAGCCCAAGCCAACAAGAAAAGGCAGTTGCATGAGGCGCTGACCCAAATCACGCCGTCAAACAATTTCATCATTGCGCTGTGGAATGATTTTGCTGACCATGTTGCAGCTGACCTTTTACACTATATGCGTTTCAAACGACTCGCTGTTACGCCAGCCATGCAGGCAATTGCTGCCGGTGATACTAGCCAAGAGCAACCCGCGTTAGCCCAATTGACCAATCGCTCTCGCTTATACACTAAATATCGTATGCTCAAAGCACACCGCCTACTCGATATTGACGATGCAAACTGCATCGTTTCAAGCAGTAAAATTGGCAAAGACAACATTTTGGCTCTCAATCAAATCGACTTGCACCACATTCCGCTCAACTTTAGCTCCTCTATAAACGAATTAGACTAATTTTTTTGCATATAACTATGCAAACCAACATTTTGTTTACAACATCCTCTGACGATCAACGCTATGCGTAACCTCTAGTACAGCCTTACGGCGCTTAAATTTAAGCCCCTAAATAGTTATGCAGTTTTTTTGCAAAATGCTGCATAAAGCCTTTATTTTCAAGGACTAGAGCCAGATCAATGGAGACAAGACAAAGAAGAAATGGCATACTTGTCGGCTAGTTTTTGCACACATCTTTGCTGTTGCACAAAGCGAACAGCAACTGAATAGAGGGTAGTTTAATGAATGTAACTCGTGAAATGTTTAATGATGTAATGGTCCCAAACTATAATCCTGCGTCCATGATCCCAGTCAAGGGGGAAGGCTCTCGCGTATGGGATCAAGAAGGCAACGAGTACATTGACTTCGCCGGCGGAATCGCAGTTAACGTATTGGGTCACTGCCACCCTGAATTAGTTGCGGCATTAAAAGAACAAGGCGAAAAACTGTGGCATTTAAGTAACGTGTTTACTAATGAACCCGCCATTCGTTTAGCCAAAAAGCTTACCGATGCAACGTTTGCTGAGCGTGTATATTTTGCCAACTCTGGTGCTGAAGCCAATGAGGCAGCATTGAAACTTGCCCGTCGTTATGCCCTTGACCATTTTGGTGAGTCGAAAGACCAAATCATTTCATTTAAACAGGGTTTCCACGGACGTACTTTCTTCACCGTCACCGTGGGTGGGCAAGCAGCCTATTCTGATGGTTTTGGGCCTAAGCCAGGCGCTATCCAACACTGTGATTACAATGATTTGGCAGCCTTCGAACAGCTTATCTCAGACAATACCTGTGCGGTCATGATGGAACCACTACAAGGTGAAGGCGGTATCATTTCACCTGATCCAGCATTCGTTAAAGGTGTACGCGATTTATGTGACAAACATAATGCATTGCTTATTTTTGACGAAGTTCAATCAGGTGTGGGTCGTACTGGCCACCTATACGCATACATGGGATTAGATGTAACACCTGATATTTTAACCACAGCAAAATCACTAGGTGGTGGATTCCCTATCGGCGCAATGTTAACTACAGCGCCTATCGCCGCTAGCTTAAAGGCCGGTACTCATGGCAGTACTTACGGTGGTAACCCACTAGCGTGTGCCGTTGCTGAGCGTGCGTTTGACATTGTTAACACACCTGAAGTGATGAACGGTGTTGTCGCAAAAGAAGCTTTATTCCGTAAGCACCTTGACCGTATTAACGAAAAATACAATGTATTCAGTGAAGTACGTGGTAAAGGGATGCTGTTGGGTTGTGCATTAAATGAAAAATATCAAGGCCGTGCGCGTGACTTTATGGTTGCTGCAACTGAACAAAATCTGATGTGTTTGGTTGCTGGTGCTAACGTGATCCGTTTTGCGCCATCACTGGTTATTCCTGATGAAGATATCAATGCCGGTATGGAACGCTTCGAAAAAGCGGTTGCGCAAATCGTGAATGCTACACAGGAATCTGCCGCTTAATAGCAGCAGTTAGCACACCATGAATATTATTCGCCCTATTCAGCGAAGCGATTACGCTGCTCTGCATGCCATAGCGGAAGAATCTGGTATCGGTTTTACGTCGTTGCCCGTAAACGAAGGCTTATTACGACGTAAGATCGAAAAGTCAGAAAATTCATTTGTTGAAGGTGTCACCGAGCCAGGTAACCAAAGTTATCTGTTTGTAATGGAAGACACCACTAATGGCCATGTGGTTGGTACAACCGGTATCGAAGCAGCTGTTGGTTTAGATGACGCGTTCTACCACTACCATGTGGGCAAGGTCGTGCATGCTTCACGTGAGTTGAATATACATAATACGGTCGACATTCTGACATTTTGTAATGACTACTCAGGCGTGACCGAGATATGCACACTGTTCCTGCGCGAAGAAGCAAGAGGTGGTTTTAACGGGCGCTTCTTATCGAAAGTTCGCTTTTTGTTTATGGCAGAACACCCCGAGCGTTTTGCTGAAACAATCATAGCCGAAATGCGCGGCGTGAGTGATGAAGATGGGTGTTCTCCCTTCTGGCAATGGCTGGAAGAACATTTCTTTTCAATGGACTTTCCGACTGCCGATTATTTAACTGGGATTGGCAATAAAGTATTTATTGCTGAGTTGATGCCGAAGTATCCGATTTATACCAGCCTGCTTTCACCCGAAGCACAAAGTGTCATTGGTAAAGTTCACGACAAAACCAAGCCAGCTCTGCAGTTACTCGAGCAGGAAGGATTTAGTTGCCGCGGATACGTTGATATTTTTGATGCTGGCCCAACGGTAGAAGCGCAACTGCAAAATATAAGAACGGCGCAAGCCAGCCGTAGAATGCCAGTCCATATTGTCGATGCCATTGAACAGCAAGATAACGTGGAAGAGAGCATTATCATCAATACATCCATTACGGACTTTAGAGCCGTTGTGAATATGGTGCAAATAGACGAAACACAAGATGTGGCGACCATTACGCAAGAAGTCGCAAACGCCCTCAATATAGATAACGGCGATATTATTCGGTTTGCACCGGTTCGACTAGGAGACGCTAAATGACACAAGCAACACTTTTTATTAACGGTCAATGGACACCTGGCAATGGCCATGCAGTCAAGTCGATAGATCCAGCTAAAAACGCCATTATTTGGGAAGGCGTAAGCGCCTCTGAACAAGACGTAGATGCCGCTGTCGCTGCCGCAAGAGCCGCATTCCCTGCATGGGCTCAACGTTCATTTGAGCAGCGTCTCGCAATTGTCGAAGCCTTTGCTGAGCAACTAAAAGAAAATCAAGCCGAATTGGCTGCAACCATTGCCAAAGAAACGGGTAAGCCGCAGTGGGAAACTGCCACAGAAGTGGCCGCGATGATTGGCAAAGTCGCCATATCAGTTCGCGCTTACCAAGAACGTACGGGTACTGTCGAAAACGCCATGCCACAAGGTAAAGCGTATATTCGTCATAAACCTCATGGTGTTGTTGCGGTGTTTGGTCCATACAACTTCCCGGGCCATTTGCCTAATGGTCATATCGTGCCAGCCCTGTTGGCCGGTAACACGGTCATTTTCAAGCCGAGCGATTTGACGCCAATGGTCGCAGAGCAAACTCTAAAGCTGTGGGAAAAAGCAGGCTTACCTGCAGGTGTTATCAACTTAGTGCAAGGCGAAGTCACCACAGGCAAAGCGCTAGCATCACATCCTGATATCGACGGACTGTTCTTCACGGGCAGCTCTCGTACAGGCAAGCTGTTACACGAACAATTTGCGGGTCATCCCGGCAAAATCCTTGCCCTAGAAATGGGCGGTAATAATCCACTGATCGTGAAAGGCGTAAGCGACATTGATGCCGTTGTGCATGACATCGTTCAATCTGCGTTCGTAACGTCGGGCCAACGCTGTACCTGTGCACGTAAACTATTCCTACCTGCAGGCGCGGAAGGCGACGCGATTTTAAACCGTTTAATTGAAGTCACTAAGGCGATCAAAGTCGGCGACTATGACGCAGAAGAGCAACCTTTTATGGGCGCTATGATTTCAGCCAACGCCGCAGCACAAATGGTCCATGCACAAACCGCACTCGTTAACCTAGGTGCAAGCGTTTTGGTCGAGCTGACACAACCCGACACTGAAAAAGGGTTTGCTACACCAGGTATCATTGATGTTACCGCCATCATTGAATCAATGCCGGATGAAGAACATTTTGGCCCTTTGTTGAAAGTGGTTCGTTACACTGATTTTGACCGCGCTATTGAGCTTGCCAACGCTACCAGCTTTGGTTTATCGGCAGGCTTATTGGCAGATAGCAAAGCCGATTATGATCATTTCTTAACCCATATTCGTGCAGGGATTGTGAACTGGAACCGTCCGATCACGGGTGCTTCAAGTGCAGCACCATTTGGTGGGATTGGCGACAGTGGTAATCACCGCGCCAGTGCTTATTATGCAGCAGACTATTGCGCCTACCCAGTCGCCTCGGTCGAGCTGGATAAAGTAACCATGCCTGGAAGCCTAAGCCCAGGTTTGACATTTTAATAACAGGAACACGCATGCACACTCAAGTAGAAAGCTTATTTGATGCTTTATGGCAAGACTATGTTGCTATTACGCCATCAGCCAAGGAAGTTCACAAACTATTGGCAAGTGATGGCGAAGAAATTATCAATGACCACGTGGCTTTTCGTACGTTTAATCGTGCGAAAATCAATTTGGATAAGTTAGCTGCACATTTCTTAGCATTGGGGTATGAAGCGAAAGGCGATTACAACTTTGAAGCGAAAAAGCTCACAGCTAAACATTTTGAGCACCCAAACACGCAATACCCAAAAGTATTTATCAGCGAATTACGCGTTGATGAGCTGTCTGATCGCGCTATTGGTATTATTGATGCGTTGGTTGCACAGGTTAGTGATGATGCCGCACAGCAAACCAACTTCTTGTACTCTGGTGCCCAGTGGTCGATTAGTGCAGAAGATTACCGCGCATTGGCTGAGGAATCAGAATATGCATCATGGATGGCGGCGTGGGGCTTCCGTGCCAATCACTTCACCGTCAGCATCAACCAATTGCAAAGCGGTCTGTCATTAGCCGAAGTCAATGAGCTACTGAAGCAAAATGGTTTCAAATTGAATACTTCAGGTGGTGAAATCAAAGGCGGTGAGGATGTGTTCTTAGCGCAATCATCGACAATGGCAGATAAGCAAGCGGTTGAATTCACCGATGAAACCCTAACAATCCCTAGTTGTTTCTATGAGTTTGCCCAGCGTTATACGCTTCCTAATGGTGAGTTGTATCACGGTTTTGTCGCAGCATCTGCCGACAAAATTTTTGAGAGCACCAACGCCAACTAGTCAGTTGTTTGATTAGCTCCACATCCGTGGAGCTGATATGCTAATGCTTTTCAAGGACTATGAGTGCCGCCTCATGAAAAGCATATTGTTATTAGCCATGACATGCCTACTGGCTTCATGTGCAGCGAAAAAAGTTATCACCGACTTTGACCCCGCATATGATTTCTCCCGCATAACTAACGTCCAGATCCTTACCCCCGATGTGAGTGAACAACCGTCTCTGAATTACGCCCAACGCCTACTGCAAGAAAAACTCCTTGCTAAAGGTATCAACACAGATGCTAATGCAGAGATAACGATCAGACTCAAAATGGACATCCAACAACGTGCGAATGACCAGTCCATTTCGATTGGTTTAGGTTCGCACACGGGTGGGCGTCACTCGAGTATTGGTATTGGCACGTCGGTCAATATCCCCATCGGCGAAGAAACGGTAGATTGGCAGGTCATGCAACTTGATTTGATTGAACAAAATCAGGTGATTTGGACCGCCCATGATGAAGCAAAAATTTCTATACGAGACGGCAAAGGGCTCAATAAACTGCACAATGACATGCTCGATAGACTACTCGAACAACTCCCAATCAATACAAAAACGGAGCCACAATAATGATTTACCATGGTGGTTGTCATTGCGGAAAGGTTAGATTCGACATTGACCTACCGGATGAAATAGAAGTTGAAGACTGCAATTGCAGCGTGTGTAAAAAGTCGGGCTACTTACACGTGATAGTGCCAAAACGTGACTTTACACTAACAGACGGCGAAGACGAGCTATCGCTTTATACATTTGGGACAGGGGTCGCTAAACACTATTTCTGTAAAACCTGTGGGATCAAGCCGTATTATATTCCGCGCTCAAATCCGGACGGTATTGATGTCAATTTACGCTGTTTAGATAGCCAACCACCGGTTGTGAAAGTGGTACCATTCGATGGTGATAATTGGGAACAAAACGCCCATACATTGGCGCATAAAAGTCGCTAGGCAAGAAGCCTAGCGCTCCATCATCTATGCATCAGGTGATTCTGGTGTCTCAGGCCCTTCTTCTGGGGCACTCGTAGTTAATGCCGGAGCTTCCAGTTCAACCGAATCTACACGTTGTAAACCACGTGGTAATTTGTTCCCACGTCTTCCGCGCTCACCTTTATAGTGTTCAAGATCACTGGCACTCAATGACATACCACGCTTGCCCGCGACAATACGCACACTGGCACCTTCAGGTACTACACACAGTACCTTCACGTACTCTTCTCGACTCTGAGCTCGCGCACTTGGAATATTAATAATCTTATTCCCCTTACCTTTACCTAACGTCGGTAAGTCACGCAATGGGAACATCAACATACGCCCTTCAGTGGTGATTGATAAACACCAATCAGTTTGTAGGTCGACGACTCGCTGAGGTGCCATGGTTTTCGCCCCGGTCGGCAAAGTCAAGTAAGCCTTACCGGCCTTATTCTTACTTACCATATCGGCAAACTTACCGACAAAGCCATAGCCCGCATCTGAAGCCATTAAGAACGCTTGATCATCAGCCGCCATTAATACATGCGCGAAAGATTCGCCGGCGACAATGGAGAAGCGTCCGGTCATTGGCTCTCCCTGACTGCGTGCAGACGGTAACGAATGAGCATCACATGCGAACGCCCGCCCCGACGTATCAATAAACACTGCTTGTTGATTGCTACGACCTATCGCACTGGCAAGATAACTATCACCGGATTTATAACTTAAACCTGGTGCATCCACGTCATGCCCTTTAGCACAACGTGCCCAACCTTTCTCCGATAAGACTACCGTTACTGGCTCAGAAGGTACCAACTCTTTTTCAGACAGCGCACGTGCGTCGCTACGTTCAACAATTGGCGAACGTCTCTCATCACCGTAGGTTTCAGCATCAGCCAGTAGTTCTTTTTTGATCAAGGTCTTCATGCGTTGATCACTGCCTAATGTCAGTTGCAGCTTGTCACGTTCTGCGGCTAATTCTTCTTGCTCGCCGCGGATTTTCATTTCTTCAAGCTTAGCAAGATGACGCAATTTCAGTTCTAAAATCGCTTCCGCTTGTGTGTCTGAGAGCCCAAAACGGCTCATCAATACCGGCTTAGGCTTATCTTCATTTCGAATAATCGCGATCACTTCATCGATATTCAAAAAGGCAATCAACAAGCCCTCAAGAATATGTAAGCGAGCCAGTACTTTGTCTAAACGGTATTGCAAACGACGCGTTACCACATCCCTTCTGAATACCAACCACTCTGACAAAATCGACTTAAGATCTTTTACCTGTGGACGCCCATCAAGGCCAATCATATTCAGGTTAACGCGGTAATTCTTTTCCAAATCTGTGGTGGCGAACAAATGCTGCATTAGCTGTTCTGTATCCACACGGTTTGAACGTGGCGTAATGATCAGGCGCGTTGGATTTTCATGATCAGACTCATCGCGCAGATCACTGACCATAGGTAATTTCTTGGCCTGCATTTGGGCCGCAATTTGTTCCAGTATTTTACCGCCGGAGGCCTGATGCGGTAACGCAGTAATGACGATGTCACCACTCTCCTCATGGAATACCGAGCGCATCTTAATCGAACCGCGGCCTGACTCGTATATCTTAGCGATTTCGCTGCGTGGCGTAATGATTTCAGCTTCCGTAGGGTAATCCGGACCTTGTACAATATTAAGCAGCTCAGACAGTTCTGTACGGCTATTATCTAACAATGCCGCACAAGCGTTTGCCAGTTCCCGTGCATTGTGCGGAGGCAAATCAGTTGCCATGCCTACCGCGATACCCGTTACACCGTTCAATAAAATATGAGGCAAGCGTGCAGGGAGAACCTTAGGTTCTTTTAATGTGCCGTCAAAATTGGGGATCCAGTCGGCTGTGCCTTGGCCTAACTCATTCAGCAGAACTTCACTGAATTTAGACAGGCGAGCCTCTGTGTAACGCATCGCTGCAAAAGACTTCGGATCGTCTGGCGCTCCCCAGTTTCCTTGACCATCGACCAACGGATACCGATACGAAAACGGCTGTGCCATTAACACCATAGCTTCATAACACGCACTATCGCCGTGCGGGTGAAACTTACCGAGTACGTCACCTACGGTACGTGCTGACTTTTTATACTTAGCATTGGCACTGAGTCCCAAATCTGACATCGCATAAATAATGCGGCGCTGTACGGGCTTCAGACCATCGCCTATGTGGGGTAAAGCCCTATCCATGATGACGTACATGGAGTAGTTAAGGTAGGCTTCTTCGGTGAATCGCTGCAGTGCTAGTTGCTCTACACCATCAGCGTTAATGGTAATGTTGTCACTCATATGCTTGTTGTACTGTATTTTTGCTGTTGTTTTGGTAACAATGACGTTTGAGTTTTGATCATCATAAACGATTCATTAGCAGAGTGATATGAGCTTAACGTGGAAAAATGAGAATAATCAGCGGATGGCATTTTATGCATGATCGCGCGCCGTGTTGGTTGTTGCTGATTAAAGTAGCGCTTATTTTCACTGTAACGTGTTTACTGCCCAATGCTCATGCACAAATTTCCATGCAGATCCTCGATGAGACAGACAGCATCAAGTTGTCAGATAACTTCCTCATCTACCGCGAAGGTGAAAGTGAACTCTCAATAGAAGATGTCATTGCCTCACGTAACAGTTTTCGCTGGGCGGGTGAAAGCAATCCCAATTTTGGTTTTAGTGACAAAGGAATATGGCTACTTGCCAGTTTCACCCATTTTACCAACAACACTCATTGGGCTATTGATTTAAACTTTAGCCAACTGGATCAGGTGGATTTTTATCTGGTCGCCAATGGCGAAATAATCGCCCAAGAAAAACAAGGAAAGCTACGTGCGAATCAACGTTACCGAATGCCGGTGATGTTGGCTGAAGTGCCCAGTGGCACGCCTGTACAACTCTATCTTCGCATTCAAAGCAGCAGCTCAAGCTTAATCGCGCCAGTAACGATTCACTCGGAACAAAAGCACACGCGAACCATGGCGATAGATAGCCTTGCTTGGGGGCTGTTTTACGGTGGCCTGATTATTCTAGCAATATACAACCTTGTCCTTTATTTTGGCGTGCGAGAAAAGAGCCTACTGACCTATGTGGGCTATATAACAACCGTGTTGATCTGGCAATTTATCTGGGGCGGGCACATCCATTTGTTCAGTGTTGGCGCATTGTCGCCCTGGCTGATCGAACACACAGGGCTGATTTTTATCATTATCGGCATCAGTAGCGGTGTATTCACTCTCACCTTCTTAGAAACAGCAGTCAATGCGTCAAAAGCCCATATTCTGGTGATGCTCATGCTGTATTTACAGGGCATTTTAGGCATTGCTTCACTGGTAAATATTCTCCCTGTTATGTGGCTAAACGGTGCTATCTACACCATCGGTACCTTAGCAATCAGCAGCTATATAATGGCCGGCGTCGAAAGCTATACCAATAAATTCAGTTCAGCACGCTACTTCATATTGGCTTGGGCAATGTTGGCGACGGGTGCAATTGTCGGGATCCTAAGTCTGTTCGGCGTATTACCCGCGAACAGTTTTACCGCGCACTGTTTCCAAATCGGCGTGTTCCTTCAAGCGGCATTGTTCTCATTAGCCTTGATGGACAAGAGTCGCAATCAACTCGAAAGTGAAGTAGAACAAGCCACGACCGATTTGCGCAATAATATGGAGCTGATAGAAGAACAAAACGCTCGTTTGGACATTGCGCGGAAAGACGCCATTAAAGCCAGCAATGTTAAATCACAATTTTTGGCCAATATGAGCCATGAAATCAGAACCCCATTAAATGCCATCCTCGGTTTTAGCCGCGAACTACTGCATGCACCGCTCCCCGCTGATAAGCAAGAACAGGTTAAAATTATTAATGGTGCAGCAGACGGTCTACTGACCATTGTGAACGACATCCTCGACTTCTCTAAAATTGAGGCCGGCAAACTACAACTGAATAGCCAACCCTTCTCCCCGAACATGTTGTTAGAGGAAATGGTTACATTGATGGCAAAATCGGCGCATCAAAAGCAGTTGGAATTTATTTTTGATCTTGGTCGATTACCTGACAAATTGATTGGTGATGTTTATCGTATTAAGCAAATCCTAACCAATTTGTTAGGTAACGCGATTAAATTTACTGCCAGTGGACACATTGCATTTTCAGCGCAAGGGCGCAATCTACCGCATGGCCTCTATGAACTAACGTTGACGGTTGAAGACACTGGGATAGGCATTAGCCGCCAGGATCGCAAAAAACTGTTTAGTGCTTTTTCGCAAGTAGATGATGCACTGAACAGGAACTATCAGGGCACAGGCTTAGGCTTAGTCATTTCGCAGGAATTGGTTCGCCTCATGCGCGGCCAACTGACCCTACACAGCACACCGGGACAAGGCAGTAGTTTCTGCGTCACATTACAAATGAATCAACTCAGCAATCGCTACTATCTAACGCCTGGTGATGAGTGGCGCAATAAGCATATTGTGATTTATGACCCGATCCCAACCACACGACAAACCAGTGCCAAACTCATGATTTACCTTGGTGCAAAGGTTACTTGCGTCGAATCATTGAGCTACTTATCAGCCCTGGACGCTGAAGGCCACGCAGTAGACTACTTGTTCGCCTGCTTGCCGCAATACAAGCTTGAGCAACGCAACGATGTTTTAAGCCATTTACTCGACTTTAGAGCGGGCAAACGCATACTGCTATACTCTGGCCCAGACCCTTTCAATCATTATCCCAGTTTAAGTCAGCATTTTAATACCCAATTGCGCATGCCATTGACGCCAAACAAGGTCGATAGTTTGTTGAAAGCGCCACAATTCGCCGATAAAAACCCCGTCAATACGCGCCTAGCTGAACTACCGAGTGTCAACATTCTTGCTGTTGATGATATGGATATGAACTTGAAGTTAATCGACACCTGGCTGCGTGACACGCCAGTGCGTTTAACCTTGTCGCCTAGCGGTGAAGATGCTGTAGAGCACTGCCAATCAACCGAATTCGATGTCATTCTTATGGACGTGCAAATGCCCCATATGGATGGCTTGCAAGCCACTAAACTTATTCGGCGTTCTGAATTAAACGCCGGAACCCCGATTATTGCAGTTACCGCACATGCGTTTAAAGAGGAACAAGAGCGACTCATGGCATCGGGCATGGACGATTATTTGCCTAAGCCCATCGAATTGACTCAGCTAGTCGATATTATTAACCGTTGGTGCACGAATAACGAAGTAAAACCCAAAGAAATGACCAGTGTGGATTGGAAGCTTGCACTGAAACGCGCCAATGGCAATGCTGGGACCGCCATCGAGTTGTTAGAAGCTTTTGTGAGCCAACTTCCCTCAAGTGTTGAGCTCATTCATGACGCATGGAAAACTAAAGAACATGAGATCTTGTTGCAACAAGTACACCGTATCCATGGCGCAAGTTGTTACACCGGCGTCAGTCAGTTTCAAACCTTATGTGATCAATTAGAAAGTGCTATTAAACGTGAGCAAATGGATGTCGTGAATGCACTCGTGCCGACATTATTAAAAGAAAGTGAAAGTGTCATCAAGCAAGGCAATGAGATGCTTAACTCTGGTATGCGCTAGCCCGTAATTAGGAATGATGCTTCTGCTGCTGGCTCTGGACATCTCTCAATAGCTGAACAAACTCCAGCACAGGGCGATCAAGCTCAGCCGCGGCAATATATAAATCAAAACCTAAACGCTCTCTCAATTTACACATACGGTGAGCAAACATCGCTTTGATCCCCACCAGAAATTCACCGCTACTCAATTTAAAACGGTCGTCTTCCAGTAAATCACTGCTAGCACAAGTGCCGGTGACGCACTTGTCGTCGGGGTTTTGCAATAAAAGGGGGCGTTGTTCCATGAGGATGTTCGTAGCCAAACGCGGAGAAATGTTATGAACAATCGATTCCCAATCACGCAAGCGGATCCCCAACATGTCGAGGTTGTGAGTCGTCACGCCACGCGTTACTCTGGGGGCATCAATGCGTTGAACATTGTCCCAACTTACCTGCCACTCACCATGTCGATGGATATACCTGATACCCTCTGGCGATATCAATACGCTGTGCTCAGGCTCTCGAATTTTAAACCAGCCCATGATAATTCCGACGATACCAGCACTGGCGACAAACACTCCCGCGAGGAACAGGTACTCACGAAATAGCGATAACAACATAAAACCGAAAACCACCAGTGCGACACCGATAACCGTGGTTGTAATCCCATTGCGTTTAGACGTTGCCCGGATGGCGATGACTGAGTTATCGCCAGACATAAAAATACACCACCAGCATAATAACCCCCCACAAAATAATGAGACGCCATCGCTTACATCGTTCACATGTTGTATTCCACCAGCTTGCCGCTGGTTTTTCACTGCGCATTCGTTTGCTTCGCCAGATAGTTGTCATTACACCAATACGATAATAACAGCGTTTTGGCTTAACTCTAGCGTATTACGCTTTGCCTAACGAAAGTTCAGCAGCTTGGCTTACACGCTTGTGTCTTACCCGACACAACCATGCCACCAGTGATGGTGTGAACAGCAACGAGAGGATCACCGAGAAGCCAACACCACCGGCAATGACGACCGCCAATGGCGGCCAAAATGTCCCTTCACTGAACAGCAGCAACGGCACTAGCCCACCCACAGTGGTAAATGTGGTAGACAGAATATGGCGGCTACATCCCATGGTTTCAGCCATGATAGCGCTGGTTTTACCCGCTTTTGCTTCGGGATTCCCATTGATCGCAGCGATCACTACAATGGAGCCATTAATCGCAACACCGATTAACCCTGCAGTACCTAATAACGGGTTAAAGCCAATCGGCAAACCACTGATCCATAAACTTAGAAAACCCAATCCCACCGATAAGATAGCAACTAACACAATCACACCGGCCATGCGCACACTGCTAAATGTGAGGATCAATGTCGTAATCATCAGCACCAATAAAACCGGTGCATAAGTTGCCAGTTGTCCGACCGCTTCTTGCTGCTCATCTGCGTCACCGGCCATCTTGATTTTATAGCCTTGCGGCAACACAAAGTCACCATTCTCTAAGCGGTCTCGCAGTTGATTAGACACGTCAATCGCGGGGACGCCAGGCATCAAGAATGCTTGGATCCGATTCAAACGCTCTCCGTTGGTACGGGTAATCCCTGAAATGGTTGGGCGTAATGTGAAATCCCCCAAGGCAGCTACCGTTGTCGTTGTATTCGACAATCCATTACCACCCTGTAAAGGCTGATTGGCAATATCTACGATAGATTCACGCAGGTTATCGCCAATACGCACTCTCACCGGAATATCTTCTGTGCCTTCTAAAACCGTACCACCCAACTGTCCGCGCAGCGCTGTTTGCAACTGATTCGCGATGCTAGCCAACGAAAGCGAAGCTAACTCAGCAACATCACTGTGGGTATTTAGCTTAAATTCAGGCTCTGTTTGCGTCACTGATGCAATCGATTGTGTTATCCCGGGGATATGGGTCATAGCCAGTTTCACTTGCATACCCAATTCGGTTAACGTTTCGAGATCAGGACCGTAAATATCCACTTCTATTGGTGCTGCAATCGGTGGGCCTTGACCAAACGCGCGCACCACAATTTTTAATGCCGGAAAGGCCTCACTTAGCTCGCGCTGCAGTTGCCCAATCAGCTTTGCTGCAGCCGGAACCGATTCCGCGGTTATCACAGCATTGGCAAAATTCGGCGTATTGTCTCGGTTCATCACTTGGTTGTAATACACTGACGGAGCAGATCCTCCGACCAACCAAGTCACTTGTTCGATCGAATCGTAATTGCGCAACACACTATCAACCGCCAAAGCCGCACTTTCTGTGCGCTTGATACCGCTGCCATTTGCAGTCCAGACATAAATTTCGAATTGATCACGATCGGCACTGGGGAAGAACACATTGGCTAATTGCGATGACAATACAAAACCGCTTAGGCAGAACACCATGATTAGGGGGAGTGCAATCAATGGCTTTCGAATAGCGCCCAGTATTAACTCACGGAATAACGAAGTAATACCCGGCATTTGCAGACCCGATAAGTACCAAGCTCTGGACGTCGCAGGTTTTCGCGACAGGTAGCGCGCTGCCAAGGCTGCAATCAATGTTAGCGAAATGAACAAAGAACCAATCAACGCCATCACGACACTGATAGCAATGCCGCCGATAAAGTCACCGATATTACCACTTAGCAGAAATACCGGCATAAAACCTAAGATCGTGGTTAAGGTTGATGCCGTCAAAGGCGCAAATAAATGCTTCAGCGTTTTTTCCAGTGCCTGCACACGCGTTAATGATTCGTTCTGAAGATTCAATCGCGTTTCGTCGGTGATCACGATGGCGTTATCAATTAACAAACCAATCGCAATGATGATTCCAAAAATGGACATTTGATGAATTTGTTCATCATAAAAGCTCAAACTAAACAACGTAAACGCGGCACACAATGGAAGTGCTACACCAACAATTACAGAAGCTTTAAGCCCCATAAAGACCAGCACCACCAGCATTACAACAGCAGATCCCATCAACAAATTCTGGGACAAGTCTGATAGGCGTTGCTCAGTATAAATGTTTTGTTCAAACACCAATTGAGTCTCTACGGTGCCACTGAATTGCTGGGAGAATTGTGACGCCGCCTGTTTAACGTTCGCGGTCCACTGGTCAACTCTGACCGTGGTTTGCATGCGAGCAGCGACAAATATTACTTGTTCACCATTAACGTAACCAACATCATTCATTGGCTGTTGAAATTGGCGTTGAACCTCAGCAATATCACCTAAGCGTAAAAACAGACCATCTTGATTGACCAAGGGTACATTACGGATTGTACTTTGCCCCTCTAATGGCTCAGCTACTTGCAGCCTGATATTCTGTTCGCTTGTATATAAAACACCTGCGGGTAATTTGGGGTCGGCAGAGCTAATCGCTCGCCCGACATCCGCTATTGTTAATCCTGCTTGTGCCAAACGTTGTGGGTCAATACTGACCACAAACTCTTCTTTTGGCTCACCATAAATGCGCACCAGTTCGGTGCCCGCCACGTTGCGTAAACGATCGGCCAACTCGGTTGATAAGCGTGCAACCATCGGCATGGATGTGGTGTCAGGAAATGTCGGCTTGATCGCATATAAAACCGTAAATGCTGTGGCGCCACGTTTTTCATCTAAAACCGGATCGCCTACGCCATTGGGGAACGTTTGTGCTACCTCCCCTATCGCATCTCTCACTTCTGAAAATAATTGCTCGTTGTTGCTGTTGTTTACCCAGTCTTGCAATTCAATAGAAATGACCGATATCTCAGCCCGAGACGTTGATTTGATTTCTTTGATTTCAAAGATCTCACGCAAACGGTCCTCAAGTACATCGGTTACTAAGGCCTCGACACGTTCAGCCGAAGCACCAGGGTATGGTGTGATGACCAACATATTGCGCGTATCAATGCGCGGATCTTCCAAACGAGGAAGGTTAGTTAACGCCGAGTAACCTGCTACCATAATGATGATAAAACTCAGCAGCAATAAATGCCCACGTCTAAAAAATAAGGTATACCAAGTATGCTGATTGGTTGGCGTATTCATGACTATCGGCGCTCTGCGATTGCGTCAGCTGGCACGTATTTAACAGCCACTTCTTGGCCTGGCGCTAAGCGATGTGTGCCAGATACCACGACTTGCATGGCTGGCGAAATAGCGCCACGCACAAAAGCAAACTGACCATCACTGTATAGCACTTCAACCGCTCTGGGGGTGACGATAGTTGGGCTATCACTATCCACTGTGTAAATATTCCATAACCCTCTGACACCATGACTTAACGCCGACATGGGTATCCATGCACCAGATTCTTTAACTTCAATCGAGACATCTAAAGAAAGTAAATCACCTGGCAGTAGCCAAGTGCTAGTTTCTGCACTTGGCGCCAGCTGAAATAGAGCATCAACCGCACGAGTTGTGCGATTACGCTGTTTTCCTACCGCTCTTAGCACCGCTGGGAATGAATGGTTTTCGGCATGTAGCACATAGCGTTCGTTTACATTCAGGGTCTGCACCAGATTGGCTGGCATGGGCAAGCGTACGTCGGTTACATTCGACGCAATTAGCTCCAAGATGGGCTGGCCAGCAGCAACCACGGTTCCCGTATCAACGTGTCGATGTACAACCTCGCCGTCAAATGGGGCAACCAGCGTGCTCTTCGCTAAATTAACCTTTATTAATTCAACACGTGCCTGAGCTTCATTTACGCTAGCATTAGCCGCCTCCAGCGCCTGCTTCGCTTCGTCTAATTTTTGCTGCGATTCAAGGCCTCTTTTAACCAAGTCATGAATACGTTTTAGCGTACTTTTCGCTAGCGTTTGTTCGGCTTCCGCACGGGTTAAGCTTGCTTGCATTTGATTTAATTGGCTTTGCAATAATGATGTATCCAGCGCAGCAATCACTTGCCCTTGCTTCACACTGTCACCATCGTCAACACTTACGGCATTAACAAGCCCACCAATCTCAAATCCCGCTAGCGCTGTTTGTGCAGATTCTGCCCGACCAACGATGCGTTGAATTTTTTCGTAACTGTCTTGCCACTGAAGATCACTTACTTCGACGGTTTCAATAAAGGTGTCAACGTTACTGTTTGAAGCTTTGCCCGCGCCGGACATAAACAACAAGACGACTAAGCCTGTGAAGCAAATAGTAACGAGCCCCCAAAAGGATAGTTTGGATGTTGCGCCTGACATGGACTGTATTCCTAAAATCATTTAACTTAATTACTGGACTAGCCAGTTCACTAATTAAAATGGTAGTTTAAATTTACTGGACTGTCCAGTATGATAATTACGTGTGACACAAATAAATGGTTTAAACGAAGTAGATATGACGTCCCAAGCCCCTGCAGTAAAACTCGGCAGACCGAAAAGCGAAGAAAAGCGCCAAGCGATCATGGCGTGCGCCAGCCGCCTATTCCTAAGCAATGGTTTTACTAATACGTCAATGGACCTTGTGGCAAAAGAGGCGGGCGTCTCAAAGCAAACCGTGTATTCCCATTTTAGAAATAAAGATGACTTGTATACTGCGGTGATTGATGCCAAGTGTCGCGAATATAGGCTAGATGCATCACGCCTAGAAGGATGTGATGCGCCATGCCAAGAGGTATTATTTGAAATTGCCAATCAGACGATTAGCCTTTTGCAGGACAGCGACGTTATCGCAATGTACAAAGTTGTGATTGGAGAAGCCAACAATAACCCTCGCGTAGCGGAGCTGTTTTATCGCGCTGGTCCACAACAAAGTGTGAAAACCGTCGCGTCGATTCTCGCGTCGTTTTACCCATCTCTAAGTGAAGAACAAGCGCAGAGTTTCGCTGTGGATTTCTTTAATTTACTCAAAGCGGACTTTCATATGCGCAGCTTATTGCAGCTGCAATTTACCCTCTCACAAGAGCAGCAACGCCTAGTCTGTTTGCGGGTGTGCCAGCAGATCCAGACGTTGATTGCGAATGCTGCTAACTTACCCATCGTGAGTCACTGATCCAGTCGGATTTTTAAATACCCATATATAGAATGTCGTAATCGCTTAACCATTCTTTATGTTTACTTTCACAAACATATGCAATATATTGCGCAATATGTTGCATATACACATCGAGTGAACCAACCATGCGTAAACAATTAACCTCAAGGCAGGGTTTCATGCCAAAGGCCGCTTTAGACTTTGCTTCAATGATGGAAAACCAAGCCAAGCCGGTATATCAGCGCATGGGGATTACTATCCCTGTGATCACAACGTCAACCATCATGTTTATACAGCAACACCGAGAAGCCTCTTTACTGGACATTGCTCGGGGTCTGGATATATCGCATCAATTGGCTGCTCAACGGGTAAAAACGTTACTTAAACTCGAGGTTATTGTGGCGCAAAAGGACAGCTCGGATAAACGCAAAACCAATTATTCCTTGACTGAATTGGGCGAAGCGCAATGTGAACTTATCGAGGCCTATATGCAACGAGCCGATGCGGTATTTAAGCAGATTAACGACGAGCTCGGCTTTGACCTACAAAAAGTACTAATAAACCTTAGCGATAGCTTTCATTCTCGTTCATTGCTGACGCGTTTTTTTAACAGTGGTGATTAATATGAAACCGTACATTTTTGCCTTGGCTGTTATGCTTAACACTCAGACAAGCGTCGCCAACGAGAATGAATTTAAAGACGTCATCCTCAGCGCCGCGGACATCATTGAGACACAATTATATTCTGAAACTATTGGGCAAGAGGTTGCCCAACAGATCAAGCAGCCCGATTTTATAGCGTATTACGCAACGTCTGAAGACAAGCAAGCATTCGCTCAAAAGTTGTCTAAAGCCTTGCGGCAAGTATCAGGCGATAATCACATTGGTATCGTATTCGCCCCAAAGGATGTTGAGCGTTATCGCATCCGCGAAAAGGCAAAAGTAAATGACGCCGCACGAACTCAGAACAAAGAAAACTATCAGCATCGCCTAGCCGAATCAGTCGCCGAAAACTTTGGTATCCGGCAACTTCGTGTGCTTGACGGGGATATAGGTTACATAGAAATGAGTTACTTTGATGGTTTTGTCGATGAAAGTGCTCCGGTATTTGAGAGCGCAATGAATTTTCTCAGTAGCTCACACATTATTATTCTGGACCTACGTCGTAATGGCGGCGGGAATAGTCGCATCTTGCCGTTATTTTTAGGCTATTTTTTGGGCCCCGAACCTGTCCATTTCGCTACTCGCTATGAGCGCTGGAAGGGCAGTCAAGAAACACTGATGACAGACAATCAAGTTAAGGGCGCACGCTTCTTTGATAAACCTCTCTATATTCTCACCAGCGGTACAACCTTTAGTTTGGCTGAACATGTCACCTATCATTTGAAAGCTTTCGACCGTGCTACCATCGTTGGAGAACGTACATATGGCGGTGGTAAAGCGTTCGACCCAGTAGTTTTAAATGACGACTTTTATCTTCGGATCCCCAGGATAGAAATGGCCAATGCCGTTACACATGACATGTATGAGGAAGGCAAAGGGATCCTGCCTGATATAGCCGTGTCGGCTGATTCGGCGTTTCATGTTGCTTACCTGGCAGCATTGCAGCAACTGATGCTAGAAAATGACAAAAATCCATCGCAAACGGATTACTTGCAATGGCTACAAAGAGTAGTAGCAGCTGAAATCGATCCACCTAAGCAGCAACCAGTGTTACCCGATATTGATGAAAACCAACATTTTGAAGAATTTAGGTTTAGCCCACGCAACGGTGAACTGTGGATGTCTTTCAGAGAATTGCCTTGGGTTAAGCTTCAAACATTGCATGATGGGTATTTTTACGATGATAGATCCATTCAACGCCAATTCAGGTTTATCAAGACCAATGGAAAATGGGCGGTACAGGTATTCAGGGCAAAACGCCCACCAAACGTCATTATCGAATCATAGTACGACTCGCTTAATGAAGGCGTCTAGGTTTTGAACGTCGAGCTATGAATTTTGAACTTTAAGCGTCTAATCAAACGCATTGTACAGGTATAGTCTTTGAACTCAGGGGGACCTTTGCAGTCGCATATATCGCACAGTAGAGTTTAGAACTGTATTGGAAGCGACTATATGTCGACTGCCTTTTTCCTGACCATATAGAGGGAGTCATTTTGAATATACAACGCTGCGGGATCATTTTAAACGTCGCCCATTTCGACGCGTGCGTTTCCTTTTATCAATCTTTATTTGGACTTCAGCAAGAATTCTCAAAAGTTGAGGGTGACTTCAGGTTAACCTGTCTTGAGTTCGGCGGAGCTTATTTGATGATTGAAACCGGAGGAGTTGCCAGTGACACAGAAAAAACCCTGTCGCAAAGTCCCACAATTCTGCGTTTCAACGTTGAAGACATATACGCGGCATTTGAGGAAGCAAAGCACCATGATCCAAAGGCGAAGTTGATAGACAATGACTGGGGCACGATTGTCAGGTGTGTCGACCCTGATGGCAACCCTATCAGTATCCGCGAAAGTGCCAGATTTATCCCCTAGCTATTACGCTGGCACTATAGCAGCTGGTATTATCCATCTCCGTTTGCTCCATGCATACAAATGAATAACGGATCCATGTTGACCTCAATCAACGAAAGTTGATGTCTGATTAACGACGAATGCGATTTTACTTGATACAATTGTCGGGTTTATGTCCTTGAGTATTAAATCGCGATGAATTCTTTTACCGGCCAACATATTCTTTCAGTCGAACAGTTTGACCGCGCAGCCATCGAGCAGGTATTTAGGGTCGCTGATAGCATGCAACCCTATGCACTAAGACAGAAACGCACAACCGTATTAAACGGTGCCATTCTGGGTAACCTATTTTTTGAAGCCAGCACACGAACCCGCGTCAGTTTTGGCACGGCTTTTAATTTGCTAGGTGGAGAGGTACGCGAAACCACCGGTATGAGCTCTTCTGCGCTCGCCAAGGGCGAATCACTGTTTGATACGGCTCGAGTGCTCAGTGGCTATTCTGATATTATTGCCATGCGTCACCCTCAGTCAGGTTCTGTTGCTGAGTTCGCTGAAGGCAGTCGTGTACCGGTCATCAACGGTGGCGATGGAGCCAACGAACACCCTACTCAGGCGCTGTTAGATCTATACACAATCGATAAAGAATTACGCGCTCATGGCGCCAATATCGACAATTTGCACATTGCCATGATTGGTGATTTAAAGCATGGCCGCACTGTGCATTCGTTGTCCAAGTTACTCGCCTTGTTCAAGAAGGTTCACTTCACACTGATATCGCCAACCGAATTAGCCATGCCTGACAGTGTCGTAGACGTCATTACGGCGCATGGTCATGAAGTCACAATCACAGACCAATTGAGTGGCAGTGTTAGCGCTGATATTTGTTATCAAACTCGTATTCAGGAAGAGCGCTTTGCTTCGCAGGAAGAAGCCAATCGTTACCGCGGCAAGTTTCGTTTGAATCAGAATATATATACCAAACACTTTAAGTCCAATACCGTTATCATGCATCCGCTACCGCGTGACTCGCGCGCGGAAGCCAACGAATTAGACAATGATTTAAACCTTAACCCCAATTTAGCCATATTCAGACAAACAGATAACGGTGTACTCGTACGCATGGCTCTGTTTGCGCTGACCCTTGGGGTAGAAAATATTGTCAGTAACTACGATAGAGACGTCGTCTGGTACACCAATAAGTAAGAGATCTTTATTCCATGCAAAAATCAGAAGTACTTTTCACCCGTGCACAAAAAACAATCCCAGGTGGGGTTAATTCTCCGGTGCGCGCATTTAAAGCCGTTGGCGGAACCCCACGTTTTATTACCAAAGCAGATGGCCCTTATATCTACGATGTCGATGGCAAACGCTATATCGATTACATTCAATCATGGGGCCCAATGGTATTGGGGCACAATAATGATGACATCCGTGAAGCCGTCATCGCAGCGGCGGCCAATGGCTTGAGTTTCGGTGCGCCGACTGAAGCGGAGATCATCATGGCTGAGTTGGTCAGTGAAATAGTGCCTTCCATGGAAATGGTGCGCATGGTGAATTCGGGTACAGAAGCTACCATGTCAGCAATACGCCTTGCTCGTGGCTACACGAATCGCAACAAAACACTTAAATTTGAAGGCTGTTATCACGGCCATGCTGACGCTTTGTTAGTTAAAGCCGGCAGCGGTGCGTTGACATTGGGCGTACCCAGCTCACCCGGCGTTCCCGAAGATTTTGCCAAACACACGCTAACCGTTGAGTTTAATAACCTAGACAGTGTGCGTGAAGCGTTTGAGCAGCACGGTGATGATATTGCGTGCATCATTGTTGAGCCGGTAGCAGGTAACATGAACTGTATTCCACCGATTGAAGGCTTTCTAGAAGGGCTGCGCTCAATTTGTGACGAATACGGTGCCGTGCTTATATTCGATGAAGTGATGACCGGTTTTCGAGTCGCCCCAGGTGGCGCGCAACAACGCTACCAAGTAGAACCGGACCTAACCTGCTTGGGTAAAGTGATCGGTGGTGGCATGCCGGTGGGTGCTTTCGGTGGTAAACGTAAGATCTTGGAATACGTAGCCCCAACAGGCCCCATCTATCAAGCCGGCACATTGTCAGGGAATCCCGTCGCGATGGCGGCAGGCCTTGCTGCGTTGAGGCAATTACGCGATGAGAATATGTATAACCAGATTTTCGCGCAAACGGAACGACTAGCAAAAGGATTAACTGAGCTTGCTCATGCACATGGCATTCCCATGACCTATAATATCGCAGGTAGCATGTTTGGTATTTTCTTTACCGACGTGCCAAAAGTGACCAATTATCAGCAAGCCATAAACTGTAATACGAAACAGTTTAATGTGTTTTATCACGCTATGCTCGATGAAGGGGTTTATCTTGCGCCGGCATCTTATGAAGCAGGCTTTGTTTCAAAAGCACATACAGCTGATATTATCGATGCTACACTTGCAGCTGCTGATAAAGCATTTGCCAAAGTAGCGGCGATGTAGCGAGGCATAGGTAGAGATGGACATGATTGTTTGGGGTTTAGTCATATTAGCGATATACAGTATCGTCGTTACGCTATTGCTGCTCAAGCGCCGTCCATCTCAATCAAATGACAATGCTGCAGCCTCTAATGAGGGCGTTGTATTATCGAATAGCTTGATTCAACCTGTGCCAGCCGAAGTACCTGATGACTTGCTGTTAGAACAAACGCGCTTTCAGGATAAGGCCGATGAAGCCCTGCGCCTCACACAAACGTTCCAGAAATTTGTCCCTCGGCAGTTTGTCGATCATTTTGCTAAACATGGCTCTAGTAGCTTGGAGTTAGGTCGAGCGGATGAAGATGACGTGGCGATCCTATTTTGCGACATTCGCGGTTTTACCGGTCTTTCAGAGAAAATGAAACCACAAGAACTGATGAAGTTCTTGAACTCCTATTTCCTCAGAATGAATGACCCAATCCACCAGAATGGCGGCTTTATCGATAAGTTTATCGGTGATGCGATTATGGCATTGTTTGACCATCCCAATGGACGCCCAGAAGACAAAGCCAACGATGCACTGCGCGCCGCGATAGATCTGAATAAAGCCCTCGCGGTATACAACCACCACCGTGCAAAATCGGGTTATGAACCAATCAAAATTGGTATCGGTATTCACTTTGGCGCCGTTATCATCGGTACGGTAGGCTCAGATGACCGCATGGATACAACGGTTATTGGCGACAGTGTGAATATCGCAAATCGATTAGAGGCACTCGCGCCTCTTTATCATGCGGATATAGTGGTAAGTGAACAATTACTTACGACAGCAGCCAATAAATCAGTGACATATCGCACATTGGATTGGGTAAAAGTTCGCGGTAGGCAAGCGCCTATCAAGATATTTGAGGTGTTGGGGCATTTGTCTAAAGAGCAGCAAGAACAACGTTTAGTTGTCGCTGATCTTATCGAGTCCAGCTTAAAGGCCCGTATCGAACAACGTTTTGAAGATGCATTGGACTTATTGCACGAGGCTCTCGCAACCTCTCCGGACGACCCATTGGTTTTCCATCATATCGATGTCTGTCATCGATATAAAAAATTAAGTCTCCCCGATGATTGGGATGGTGCTTTTACTTTATAGCCTGTTCACGAATAAAGGTTATGGAAGGCGCAAAGAACGCTGATCCCGTTTCCGCGACAGTGAAATCTAACAAACGATCATAGTCACCGTTTTCGTCGCCAAATATTCGACTGTGGAGTTGTTGTTTAAAGGCTGGCCCAACAGCAGAACAAGTCACTCTAAATAACCCCTGCTCATTCATATCACCGTAGGGCATTGACTGGTCCAGCAGTGGAACCGTTTTACCATCCGCGTCCAACGCCTGCATACGCACATAGTGAGAACTGGCATTGGCTTCCGGACTTTCTCTGTGATGCTCACGGGTAACCCCCATGATCTGTTCTTTTTGTCTCTCGGTCAGTGACTGCCAACGACGAAAGTCGTGTCGAAAGCGTTGCACATGAATGTAGCTGCCCCCAGCGAATTCCGGATCGTCATCGCCGACAATGGTGATGTCTAGCTTTTTCATTCCACGAGGATTATCAGGCGCAATGAGAAAGCCGGTAAAATCACGCCCATCCAGATAACGAAAGGCATGCACATGCTCAACCATATCCACATGAATGCGAAATAGCTCCATGATCTCGAGCCCCAGCTCAAAACAAATATCCTGACGATCAGCACGGATCTGAATAAACACATCACAGGGTGTTGAAGGTGCACAACGGTCTTCACATTGCATATCGGGGAACGGACTGAGTTCAGTGGGGTAAGCTTCTGGATACACTTCAGGCCAATAATGCACACCTATGGCAATCACTCCCGTGACCATCGCTTCATAATGTTCATTATCATAGTGATCAAACAATTCTAACGTTCGTGCTAACTTTGCGCGAATCGCATGAGTATCTTCATCGACCACGTTTAACAATAAATATTGTGCATGTAAGTTGGGCTCAGCGCATACGCCCTTTTGTGGTTGTGTCATCGTTTATCCATTAAAAACCAGCCGCTTGCCCATCTTTGCGTGATTCAGACGCGCCGTAGTATACACCGCTTTTAGGATCGCGCATTATCGCTTGATAGCCACCATAAACGCCTACTTTATCCGTTAGCTCATGTCCCATTTCCATCAATTGGCGTCTTACCTGTGGTGAAAAACCCGACTCAAGACTGACGTAACCGCCATCCACCATTTTCTCACCCGTTGGCTGGCTAGAACCACTGTGTAAGACCCTCGGTGCATCGCCCGCTTCTTGCAAATTCATGCCAAAATCGAGCAAATTCACCATGATCTGAGCATGCATTTGGGGCTGTGTTCCTCCCCCCATTACACCAAAGCTTAGCCATGGTTTCCCTTTATGCGTAACAAACGCGGGAATGATGGTATGAAATGGGCGCTTTTTGGGGGCATACACGTTTGCGTGCCCTTCTTGTAAAGTAAACATTTCGCCACGGTTTTGCAGCACAAAACCTAAATCGGGTGGCGTCATGCCAGAGCCCATACCACGATAATTGCTTTGAATAAGCGACACCATGTTGCCTTGTTGGTCAGCCACGGTTAAATAAATGGTGTCACCCTCATAACGCCCAGCGTCATAGCGTTTTGCAGCCTTTTTGTCATCGATAAGTTGGCGCCGTTGTTGTGCGTAGGGTTTGGAGATCAACCAATCAACAGGGGCTTGGCTAAAGGCTGGGTCGGCATAAAATTTTGCCCTATCTTCAAACGCCAGTTTTTTCGCTTCGACAAATGTATGCACATACTCAGCAGAGCCAAATCCCATCCCTTTAATGTCATACTGTTCAAGGATGTTGAGAATTTGCAACGCCGCAATCCCTTGGCCGTTTGGTGGCAACTCCCAAACATCGTACCCACGATAGTTGGTAGACACCGGCGTGACCCACTCAGATGTGTGCGCTGCTAAATCTTCATAAGCTAAGAATCCGCCCTGCGCTTTCATATATGCGGCAATGCTTCTAGCAATATCGCCTTTATAGAAGGCATCTCGGCCACCGGTTGCAATTTTCTCATAGGTTGCCGCCAAATTAGGGTTGGCAAAAATATCACCTTTTTTAGGTACATCACCCGTAGGCATGTATACATCGGCAAATCCGGGATACTGACCAATACGCGCCTTATTCATTTCAAAATAGTAGGCAATCAGTTCTGATACTGGGAATCCTTCTTTCGCATAGGTAATGGCAGGGGCCAGAATTGCCGTCATGGGGATGCTGCCAAAACGTTCATGCAGCTGAAACCAACCGTCTACCGCGCCAGGAACCGATACCGGAAGTGGGCCAAATTTAGGGATCGAGGTCAGATTGTTTTGTTTAAAATAGTCAAGCGTCAGTTCTTGCGGAGAGCGCCCAGATGCATTTAAGCCATACAGCTGCTGCGTTTCAGCATCCCATACAATGGCAAATAAATCTCCTCCGATCCCACAGCCTGTTGGTTCAACTAATCCCAACATAGCGTTCGCAGCAATCGCCGCATCGATGGCATTTCCCCCACGCTCCATAACATCTAAAGCGACTTGAGTCGCAAGCGGCTGACTTGTTGCTGCCATGGCGTTACGCGCTAGCACTTCTGAACGCGAAGCGAACATTTCCCCAGTGATGCGATCATAAGCAAATAACGGGTTAATAAGCGAAAGTGCCAATACAAAAACAAAAAAGCGAACAGTCATTGAGTAGGATCTCGTTTGGTGCAACTTATTGATTAATATAACGGCATCAACCGCTATTTGCTACGTTGACAATCAATCGACATAAAAAAGCCCCGCATCGCGGGGCTAAGTCAGGTGAGCAGGCCTTATAGTTATTGTTTAGCGCATGTGCCTGTCAGAAACGCTTTTTACTTTTACGATTAGCTACGGCCACTCGTAAATTCTGGGTAGGCCTCTAGACCACATTCACTTAGGTCTACACCTTCAAACTCTTCTTCTTCAGAGACGCGGATACCCATAATCGCTTTCAGTACTAACCATACCACTAAGCTTGTTACGAACACCCAAACGAAGATTGTTAGTGCACCGATGATTTGGCCAGAAAAGCTTGAGTCACCGTTAGTTACCGGCACTAGCAATAGACCGAGTAAGCCAACAACGCCGTGAACTGAAATAGCACCTACAGGATCGTCGATCTTCAATTTGTCCAAACCAACGATGCTGAATACTACTAAAACACCACCTAACGCACCGAACAAAGTCGCTTGCAGTGCAGTTGGTGTGCTCGGCTCAGCGGTAATCGCAACAAGACCCGCAAGCGCACCATTTAACGCCATGGTTAAATCGGCTTTACCAAACATGATGCGTGCTAATAGTAGTGCAGCAACCAATCCACCAGCAGCAGCTGCATTGGTGTTTAAGAATACGACTGCAACGCTATTTGCACTTTCGACCGTCGCGGTTGCCAACACAGAACCGCCGTTGAAACCAAACCAGCCCATCCAAAGGATGAAAGTACCCAATGTTGCCAGTGGTAAATTCGCACCAGGAATCGCTTTAACACTGCCATCTGCGCCGTATTTACCTTTACGAGCACCTAGCACAAGCACACCGGCTAACGCTGCAGCAGCACCTGCCATGTGTACAATACCCGAGCCAGCGAAGTCACTAAAACCAAGGTCGCCAAGCGTGTACATACCAAACACAGCGTTGCCGCCCCACGTCCAAGCACCTTCCATTGGATAGATAAAGCCCGTCATAACAACAGCGAACAATAAGAAAGCCCACAGCTTCATACGCTCAGCCACCGCACCAGAGACGATTGACATCGCAGTCGCTACGAATACCACTTGGAAAAAGAAGTCTGCAGAAGGTGCATAAGTTGCTGGGTCTTCTGCTACGCCAGTAGCACCGTCAGCCATTAGGCCATCAAGGAAAAAGCCACCGCCATACATTAATTCGTAACCGCACACTAAGTACATGATTGATGCAATCGCATACAAAGCTACGTTTTTAGTTAAAATTTCTGTGGTGTTTTTGGTTCTAACCAAGCCAGCTTCTAGCATGGCAAAACCAGCGGCCATCCACATAACCAGTGCACCGCAAATTAGGAAGTAAAAGGTATCTAATGCATACCCAAGTTCGAATGTGATTTCCATTGTTGAGTTCTCCGCAATTCTAAATTCTGACGTTACAGCGCTTCAGCATCAGCTTCACCGGTACGGATACGCACTGCCTGATTGAGGTCATATACAAACACTTTGCCGTCACCGATCTTGCCGGTTTTGGCTGCCCCAACGATGGCTTCCACCAATCGTTCTACTTGATCGTCAAGTACTGCAATTTCCAATTTAACTTTTGGCAGGAAATCGACTTGATACTCGGCACCACGATAAAGCTCGGTGTGCCCTTTCTGACGACCAAAACCCTTAACTTCCGTTACGGTTAATCCGTCAATTCCAATTTCAGAGATTGCCTCTCTAACATCATCAAGCTTGAACGGCTTTATGATGGCGGTTACTAGTTTCATAGATTGCTCCCACAGGATTGTGTATTTCTGTTGTTTTGCCTTATCTCTCACAAGTCCCGTGCCATAATTTTTATGCAGCAAATTCATATAGTTATGCAGCTAGCACCTATAACCACGCCTAATATTTGCACTATTTTTGATCTGCACCTTTAAAATGCACCAAAATAGTGCACCAATAAGTCGCATTGCGTCGGGAACTAAAATTCATCCTTCGGCTCTCAGACATCATGGAAATGACAGCCCCCCAACATCCCCCACTAAAATCGGTCGAGGTGAATCGCTCGCTACTGATATTTATTGTTGTCTCCATAGCCTTGCATAGCTTAATCATTGCGGTATTAAGCAAATCCACAATGGATGCCACGACTCCTAACGTCACCGAGCCTGAGACTATCCGGGCACGTATCGTGTATCCGACTCTTCCTGAAGCAGTCATTAAAGAGAGCGAATATGACAAAGCTGAAGTGGAGAGTGCCGACGCGACAGAAAAAGCATTGTCCGAGGAGGTTGAGCAAACGAGTACGGCAGCAGAAAAAACGACTCAATTGAGGGAGCCTGAGCCGTCGGCGCAACCAATACCTACAACACAAACACGAACACAAGAAGACCTACCTGCTGTCGACAACGGCTCCCCTTCACAACGTTCTCCGAGATCGACATCGACACGTGATATGTTGAATAGGCATTTGGGTCAATTGCACTCCCAACAACAAATCCAAACCGCCCGCGAAGCTAGCCAAGGCTATCAGCAACAAAAAACCTCGCCTGATTTGAATATTCCGGCCTATCAGGAACCCAGCAATGAGCCCGTCGTTAAGCAAAAGATAGTGGCGTGCGACAATACCACCGTCAATATTTTACGCATGGTCAGTCAAATTGCAGGGGGCACGCTACGGTGTCGAGAGGAATCTGACATCGACACCTTTATCAATAAGCGCATCGAAAAGAAACAGTAGTCTATTTTGCCAAATCCATTGGTCAATTTACGCACATTTTGGCAAAAGGAATATTCCTGCGCTTAACACCCACTCAATCAATTAATTTAAATCTTATATTTTTCAATTACTTAAAAATTATTTTCAGTTTGGCACAACTATCGCAATAGTTCATACGACTTAGTAGTACAACTGCCAAGCAGTAATGAGAGAGCAGTTTTATATTTTTTATTGAGGACATAACCATGACACGTTTATCAACTTTAAAAGCTGCCGTAGCCGTTACATTACTTTCATCAGTTGGCTTTGCAGCAAATGCACATGATTCATCTTTGGAACAGTATCTAGATTCAGTCGTTGCCAACCAGGTAGCCGTCACTAAGTACGAATTAAATAATGGCACTAGCGAAAGTGTTGCCAACATCGCATATCGATTTGAGCTCGATTCAGATGCTGACACTACGTTGGTCGCAACCGTTAAAGTAACTGAGCTTAGCGAAGCGCAAGCACGCAAACAGCTTAATAAAGGCGCAGAATAAGGTTTACGATTATGATTGACCCATTAGTATTACTTGTGATCTTAATGGTACCCATCGCGGCTTTCGTGGTTGCAGGGCTAACCATTGCGGCATTAACTCAAACACGTAAGTTAAGCAATAACATCATTAGAATCAGCCAGTTGAATCAGTCAACATCTCAATCGTTCGCATTGCATAACGCGAGTCGTTAATCTCGGCGACTCGCAGCCGTCTTTGAATTCCCCAAGTCGCTACGGTATGCTAGCGAAAAAATTTGAGATCCCCACATGGCAGCAGGCAGCCTCCTTACTCTGCTCGATGATATCGCCACCGTTCTAGATGATATCGCTGTATTATCAAAAGTTGCGGCAAAGAAAACCGCTGGTGTGTTAGGTGATGATCTTGCGCTCAATGCAGAGCAAGTATCTGGCGTAAAGGCTGATCGCGAATTGCCCGTTGTTTGGGCTGTTGCCAAGGGTTCCTTTCTTAACAAGCTAATTTTAGTGCCCAGTGCACTGGTCATCAGCGCATTTGTTCCTGTTTTGGTTAACTATCTACTGGTTTTAGGTGGGCTGTACCTGTGCTTTGAGGGAGCGGAAAAGCTTATTCATATGTGGCAAGCCCGCTCAGGTCATTCGACGGAAGAAGCAAATGAACACTTGGCCCAACTCAATGCCATAGACGCGGCCTCTTTATTGGAGTTGGAGCGGGAGAAAATAAAAGGCGCGATCCGCACTGACTTTATTTTGTCAGCGGAGATCATTGTTATCATTTTAGGCACATTGCAAGAGACATCATTAAGCAATCAAATCACGGTATTAAGCGCACTGGCGATTCTATTTACTGTGGGTGTTTACGGGTTTGTTGCCCTCATCGTTAAATTGGATGATGCAGGTTTGGCCCTACTCCGCGCCTCTTTGTCGGGTTCAATGCAAAGCCTAAAAAGGGCTAGCGGACGGCTTCTACTGATCATTGCACCACTATTAATGAAAACATTATCGGTAGTCGGTACGATTGCAATGTTTTTAGTCGGCGGGGGAATACTCGCTCACTACGTCGGTTTTATTCACCATTGGCTCGAACCTTTTACGGAGTTTGCAGGATCGTTAAATGGCGTACTATCCGGTTTGGTATCGTTCGGAAGCGAAGGTTTATTAGGTGTCGCAGCCGGTTTTGCTGTACTTGCGATGGTCATGCTCTGGCAACGCGCTGTAGCGACATTTAAAGATTGATATTCAGCACTTAAGATAATTATTCGAATATGAAAGATAGCCAGTTTAATCTATGGCAATGCCCTCTTTGCCAATCAACCCTACTGCACGAATCCTCGCGCTGGGTATGCGCCAATCACCACAGTTTCGATATCGCCAAAGAAGGTTACGTCAATCTATTACCGGCACAACACAAAAAAAGTAAAGATCCCGGTGACTCAAAAGCCATGGTTATGGCGCGTCAACACTTTCTTAACGCCCAGCATTACCAACCGCTTGCAACACGCATCGCGGAGCATATTCAAACCTACCATAGCGATGGCATGAGTACCCTCTTCGATATCGGCTGCGGCGAAGGTTATTATTTGCGTCACATAACCCAACAGCTAAGTGATGCCAATATTGAAAATCAAGGTTGGGGGATCGATATTTCCAAGCCAGCTATTCAAAAAGCGGCCAAGCAATCACCACACTTACATTTTGCTGTTGCCAGCACATTTCATGTACCCATAGCCTCACACAGTATCTCCGCCGCATTTCAGGTATTTGCGCCCTCGTCGGCCAAAGAGGTGCATCGCATTTTAGTCAATGAAGGTATTTGGATAACGGTCGAGCCCAACCAAAAACATTTATTTGAGCTGAAAGCGCTGATTTACGACACACCTGAGCTACACACGGTGAAAGTTGAAGAACACAGCGGTTTTCAACTTGAAACGAATGAACAACTGTCGTTCAAGATACATTTAACAACGCCCGAAATTCGAGAACAGTTGCTAATGATGACGCCATTTTACTGGACCATATCCCCAGAAAAGCTGGCGAAGGTCAAGCAGTCACTGACTCACGTTACGGCTGACTTTGTGGTCAAGACATACCGCAAATTAGCCAACTGCTACGTACTGTAACCGCTGCACCTTAAGCAGCGGTATTGTCAGGTGCCTTGCCGATATTGTGTTGATGCATGAGCGCCGTTATTTCTGCAATACTCTCTGGATCATCTATGGTTGACGGTATGACAAACGGCTCATTGTCGGCGATTTGGCGCAACAGTTTACGTAATATTTTACCACTGCGTGTTTTGGGCAAGCGCGGAACGATCAAGGTTTGCTTAAGACATGCCACTGCACCAATGTCTTGACGAATTTTAGCGACCAGTTCTTGTTGCAACGTGTCCTCGGCGATTTCACTGCCATCTTTCAATAATACGAACCCTACGGGTACCTGCCCTTTTAAGCTATCAGCGATACCGATCACCGAGCATTCTGCAACGGCCGGGTGTGAGGCTAACACTTCTTCCATTTCACCGGTCGATAGTCGATGCCCTGCAACGTTGATCACATCATCTGTACGCCCCATCACAAATAGATAACCATCATCATCTATATAGCCACCATCTCCGGAACAATAATATCCGGGGAACTGCTTCAAATAGCCCTGTTCAAACCGCTCGTGATCGCCCCAAATAGTTGCCAAACAACTGGGTGGTAACGGCAGTTTAATAGCAATGGCGCCTTGCTGATTGGGGCCCAGCTGATGCCCCTCCTCATCCAGGATTTCCACCTGAAACCCGGGTACAGGGCATGTCGCTGAGCCCGGTTTTATCGGCAATTCTTCTATGCCGGTAAGGTTGGCTGCAATGGCCCAACCCGTTTCAGTTTGCCACCAGTGGTCAATAACAGGCTTACCGGTTTGTTCTGTTACCCATTCAAGCGTGGGCGGATCTAGTCGCTCTCCAGCCATAAATATGTGTTGTAAACGGCTCAAATCATATTGCTTCAGTAACTTTCCGGCAGGGTCCTCTTTTCTAATCGCTCGAAAAGCGGTAGGCGCAGCAAATACGGCTTTCACGCCATACTCTTCTATTACACGCCAGAAAGCGCCTGCATCAGGTGTTTTAACCGGTTTGCCTTCGTACACAATTGTCGTACAGCCGTAAATCAATGGTGCATACACAATATAGCTATGACCGACCACCCATCCAACATCCGATGCAGCCCAAAATACGTCGCCTGGACGCATGTTATAAACCGCTTGCATAGAGTAATTCAGCGCCACGGCATGCCCGGCATTGTCTCGCACGACGCCTTTAGGCTTTCCAGTCGTACCAGAGGTATAAAGTATGTATAGCGGATCACTTCCCTTGACTGCAACACAGGGTACTGGTGTTGCTTTCGCCATCGCCTGTTGCCAGTCAATATCGCGGTCAACCACCATGCTGGCTTGACATTCTGGCCGTTGTAATACAATCACGCTGTGTGGCTTTGATTCACTTTGTTGGATGGCTTGGTCAACCATTGGTTTATATTCAATAACCTTGTTTACCTCGATGCCACAGGATGCCGTCACGATCAATTTAGGCTTTGCATCATCGATACGAACGGCAAGTTCATTGGCCGAAAAGCCACCAAACACAACAGAGTGAACCGCCCCCAATCGGGCTACCGCGAGCATAGCAATGACAGCCTCGGCTATCATGGGCATATAGACAATGACGCGATCGCCCTTCTCAACACCTTGAGCACTCAATACGTGGCCAAATCGAGCTACCTGATCAAGCAATTGTGCATAGGTATAACTCTGCTTCTGACCCGTAACCGGGGAATCATAACGAAGTGCTAATTGGTCGCCACGCCCTTGTTCAACATGGTGATCTAACGCCATATAGCAGGTATTTAACTCTGCATCGGCAAACCATACGGGAATGCCATTTTCATCGTGACTCAAGATGGTCGAAGGTTGCTTAAACCACGGTAACTGTTGAGCTTGCTCAGCCCAAAAAGCTTCTGGCTGATTAACAGACATTGCGTATGCGTCTTGGTATGAAGATTGAGACGGAGACTGTGACATAGGGAACACTCGCTGATTTATCTATCTACAACCATAGCGCAAAGCGCTCAAGAGACGTATTAGACTTAAGCCGTATAACCATTGACGCTTGGCAGCAAGATTTCGCGGTTTTAACGAATAGCCATTTTTTTATGCAAAAAAAGTTGATAACGTTATGCTGAATGTATCGTGATGCCGCATTACGTGTTGTGGGAGTATGCGATTAAGGTTTTCAAAGCTGTGAACCGTTTAGTATTTGTCGGCGTGGTTACTATTATGGCAACCTCGTACGCGCATGCCTGCCGAATTTTAAGCTCCGTTTCGCCAGAGTTCCCCAATGGCCTCCACGCCAAGTACCTTGACTACATCGCCAAAGAAGCGAAATGCGAATTAGACATTTTCCCCATGCCATTTGCGCGACGCGTCGCCTCCTTACGTAGTGGAGAGATTAATTTAATGGTTGGGATTAAATCGCTACACAAAGAGGTGGGATTTGAATTTCTTCAGCCTAGCTATGAAACCCTTCAATCGACTTATTTTGTGCGTGCGGCAGACTTCTCCAAATACACCACAAAAGATTCCTTTCGACAGGCGAATGCGGCGCTGACAATTGATAATGAAAGCATGCTGACACGAGCACAGGATTTATTCAGTGCAATCGTAACGGTATCTAATTTAGAGCAAAAAATAAGATTGCTGCAAATAGGTCGCGTCGATACCTTTGTGCATTTTGAAAGTAGTGCGCAATACATGATTCATCAAATGGGGCTGCAAAACGAGTTGGTCCCAGCAGCGATACAGATCAGTCAGCCACTTGAGTACTTTGTTGCCATTCACACGCTGTCTTCCTTGTATGAATCAAAAGATAAACTTGAAGCCGTAATTGCTGAAGGCGTGCGAAAAGGTGACTTTATTCGATTGCGGCGTGAGCACGAGGCGATCCTCGAGCAATCCACCGCAACCTCCATAGGCACCAGCCGCTAATCTTTCTACATGGCTGCCGTTATTCTAGGCAACCACATCATCATAGACGCCGCGGATACACCTAGAATTGTTATTAATACTGTGATCAATAACGCAGTGTTGGCAAACAATCTGAGCACTTGCTTTTTTGTGCGCTCTATCGCGAAGTACAGCTCAGCGATCGCCATGGGCAATAGATAACTGGCAAACGACAATGTCATATCCATAGGCCCATCCATAGTGGAATTATTGCCATTAGGGCCTTGATTCAGCATAAACCAGCCCATTAGCAGTAATCGCATGGCCCATACGCCATTGACCAGTATAAATGCATGCACAGCCCAACGCCTGTGAGCGCGAAAGTCCCTTTTTAAGGCGAAATGCCAGGCTAAGGCGATGGCGACAGGTATTAACAGGCCATTTAACGTTACGCCCAGTGCGCCGATATCACTCAAACGTCCGCCACGTCCCCAGGTTAAGTAAAGACCCGAGAGCGCGCCCAAAAGCCCTAGTGTTAAAAATACTCTGCCATTCCAGCGATGGAATGTTGGAAAGCGACTGCGGATGGCAGGAATTAACTGCATAATCCCCGTAGCACTGAGCAACAAAACGGGCAAGACATGACCTAACAATATGCCATTGCCGATAGTGTCATTCTCAACATGCCCTTTAATCATGTGAGAAAAATGTTCTGCGCCAATGGTACCGAGCACCGCTGGCTGAGCAAATTGATAGAAAATGTAAGCCGCAAACATCCATTGCCCTAGCCAAATAAACCCCACCCAGACTTTCATGAGTTGCGCGGTAACCTTTGGTGCAGACATCCAATCGACAATTGGGAATGTGCTATCAGTTGTGGTTCTAGTGTTCATAAATTCTCCCGATGACCAACTTCAGGAGACAGTGTGAGCAGATTTGAAGGCGTTATCTGCGCAAATTCGGAAAATGATCACCCATTTTAGGCACCAATGTCACATCTGTTAACAATTCAATCCGTGTGTCGCATTGCAACATTGCTACAATCTTACTTTCGCTATTTGGAGCCGTTATCATGACCACAGAACTCGCCTACATGTTCATGCTTGGGTGCAGTATTACCCTCATGCTCGCGCAGTTAAGTGTCAAAGATAAAAAGCTCGAGCATATTTTCTTCGCGGTTTTCTGCGGCTCTCTCTCTATGGTTGCGGTTAAGTATTTAACCGCCGATGCGTTTGGGTACTACCAATACATTGTGGGACTGGGCACGTGTGGCACATGCAATGTTATATGGCTGATAGCACGGGCGACCTTTAGAGGCGAGAATGCCATTCGCCCGATCCATCTGGTTGTCGCGGGAATAGTATCCCTGCTAGTTATGTTAAACCAACTATCACACTTCAGTAATGGCATTGGCGCATTACCCGCAGACACATTTGCCACGATCAAAGCGGCCTTGAGTGAAATAACACAGATGTTGTCGTCTACCATCCTGTTACTGACGTTTTGGGAAATTGTCAGAAAAGACACAGACTCGCCATTCACACAATGGCAACAACGTATATATGCAGCGTTGTTTTTAAGCCCTGTATTATTGTGCTCAGTCGGCATCAATGCTTTCGTTGCAGCGGAGTCACGAGCTGCGTTATTCCCCTATTTTGTTGCCTTCTCAGCCATTCAGATCATGCTAGCCACTCAAGCGATGCTAGTTGTGAAAAGCCGACGTATGCGTGCAGCAAAACAAGAGTTTCAACAGGTTGTTGCGCCACAGAGCTCCATTGAGCAAGCGCCATCAGAAGAAGAATTGGCTACGGCCAAAGCCATTACCGAGCTAATGCAACAAGAGCGCTATTATCTACGCCATAGTTTGAAAATTATTGATATTGCGAATCAATTAGCGGTGTCTGAATACAAAGTCAGCCGGGCTGTTCGGTATCAGCTAGGGGCCAAAAATTTCAATTCATTAGTAAATCAATACCGGGTCGAACATGCCAAGCAATTACTGAGCGCGATGGAAAGCGCCCATTGGCCGATTATCGTTGTGGGCCTCGAGAGCGGGTTTTCGACGGTGTCGTCTTTTAATCGAGCGTTTAAGTCGCTAGAAGGGTGCTCACCACTGAACTATCGTGAAATGCATACATCGCTAGAAGGCCAAATTCAGCGCACTTAGCTTACTCTCGTTGATCCATATCAAGCGGCTAGAATTCTGCTTAAGAGATACTACACTTGGTATAAAAAACGAGCCCAATGGTCATGGAAGCAAAGCACGCGACATCTTCTAACACGGAAGTAACAGCCAGCCCGATCCTACAAGCACATAAACTCGTCAAGACTTACCATACCGGTGATGTTGATGTACATGCGCTTCGTGGCGTCGACTTTGCCTTGTATCCTAACGAGATGATTGTATTGCTGGGTGCGTCAGGCAGTGGGAAATCGACCTTACTGAATATTTTAGGCGGGTTGGATACGCCTACATCAGGTGAAGTATTTTATGGGCAACAAAATATCAGCCAGGCTTCAGACAACGACCTCACCCTCTTTCGCCGGAATCATGTTGGCTTTGTATTTCAATTTTACAATCTTATCCCCAGCCTTACGGCTTATGAAAATGTCGCCTTGGTAACGGAGATATCGCCACACCCTATCAGCCCTAAAGATGCGCTCGATTTGGTGAATTTAGGCGATAGGATGCACCATTTTCCATCCCAACTGTCTGGCGGCGAGCAGCAACGTGTTGCCATCGCAAGAGCCATCGCTAAGCAACCGGACATACTGTTGTGTGACGAACCCACCGGCGCATTAGATAAAAACACCGGCATTCTGGTGTTGGAAGCAATTGAGAATATTAATCGAGAGCTCGGAACGTCAACTGCAGTCATTACCCACAACAGTGTAGTCGGCGGCATGGCTGATCGAATTGTGCATATCTCTGATGGCGTCATTGCAGACACTATCGTGAATAAAACGCGTCAGCCTGCAGCGGCTTTGGACTGGTAAGCATGACGCCGCTCAATAAGAAGTTATTACGCGATTTATGGCGCTTGCGCGGACAAGTACTGGCGATTGCGCTAGTAATTGGTTCAGGCGTTGCCACGCTTGTTATGTCGATATCCACCGTGGATGCACTCAAAGCAACCACTGACGCCTATTACCAACGCTACCAATTCGCTGATGTCTTTGCTTATGCCACACGAGCCCCTGAAAGACTCTCTGCTGAATTGAGGAATATTCCCGGCGTGGCACAGGTACAACCCCGTATCACACAATATGCCAATGTCGATATCGTTGGCTTTAATGAGCCGGTTGTTGGCCAAGTTGTATCAGCTCCGGCCCAAGGCAAAGCCAGCCTTAATCAATTGGTGTTGCGCAAAGGGGACTGGCTATCGCCTAACGCAAACGACGAAATCATTCTCAATGAATCCTTCGCCGAAGCGCACCGAATAGCCATTAATGACACCATCAGCCTGACGCTGAATGGAACAAAGCGCTCATTTAGAGTTGTCGGATACGCACTAAGCCCGGAATTCATCTACAGCATCGGGCCCGGATCGCTGATGCCAGATGACAAGCGATTTGGCGTTATGTGGTTGAATCGTGAAGCACTTGAAGCCGCATTTGACCTAGAAAACGCGTTTAATGCGGTCGCAATCAAACTTATGCTCAATGCTCGCTTGAGTGAAGTCCTCACAGCAGTTGATAACATCTTAGCGCCCTATGGGGGGGTGAGCGCGATCAGTCGAGATGATCAACTTTCGAATTGGTTTGTGATGAATGAAATCGAGCAGCAGCGCACCATGGCGACAATCCTGCCGTTCATTTTTATTTTAGTCTCGGTTTTCCTGACGAACATGGTGCTATCTCGCTTGATCGCCACTGAACGAACCGAGATTGGCTTATTAAAAGCCTTTGGTTACAGCCGTGTTCAGCTGATTTGGCACTACACCAAGATGGTGTTGCTGATATGCCTGATAGGTTGGGTCATCGGGGCTATGTTAGGTGCAGCCTTCGGACGCATGAATACCGTCATGTATGCCGAAATGTTTAAATTCCCGCTGCTGATCTATCGTCCGAGCCTCTCGTCCTTATCATTAGGCGGAGTAGTCTGTGTGGGTGCCGTGATGATTGGTGCTCTTTCTGCCGTGAGACAAGCAGCAACCTTGCCGCCTGCTCAAGCAATGACACCACCGTCGCCGCCTGTTTATAAACAATCTTTTTCATTATTTGCAGCGCTGACAAAATGGATGGATCAACCTACCCGTATCGCGCTGAGACAGATCCGCCGCTGGCCAGTGAGGTCGCTATTCACCTGTGCTGGAATTGCCATGTCTGGCGGACTTATTATCATGAATTTGCAGTGGACCGATTCGCTTGACCATCTCGCGCGCGTGTATTTCTTTGAGGCGCAACGTCAGGACGTCATGATTGGTATGCCTGAATCGGTCAATATGGCCACGCTACATGATGTGAGCAACCTTCCAGGGGTTATGCGAGCTGAACCTATGCGCATGATTTCGGTTGATTTTAATCACGCCAATGTGACCCATCGCGGTGCGATAAGTGCGGTTCTGCCCTCCAATCATTTACAACCTATTTATGATGATGCACAGCGCACAGCAATTGCAGTGCCCGAATTTGGCTTAGTGATATCCTCCCGCTTGGCGCAAAAGCTTAAGGTGAACAAAGGCGACATCCTGAATGTTGACGTGCTCGAAGGCAGTAGACAGCAGTTAACACTGCCGGTTGTCGCTTTATTTGAGACCTATATTGGTATGCCCGCGTTTATTAATATTCATTCTCTTAACGCCTTGATGAAGGAATCGCCGCGATTCGAGTACGCTAATTTACTTATCGACAAAACCCAACAAGATGCACTGTTCAGTGCGCTGAAAAGCACACCCAAAATATCTTCCGTGATGCTGCGACAAACCGCTTATGAGGCGTTTCAATCCGCCATCATTGAGCACTTAATGGTGTTTATCAGTATGTTTGTACTGCTTGCCAGTACCCTCGCGTTTGGCGTTGTATACAACAGTACCCGAATTGCATTGTCAGAGCGCGCTAGAGAGTTAGCGACCCTACGGGTACTGGGTTTTTCCAAAGGTGAGATCTCCTATATTCTGCTTGGCGAAGTCATGTTTTTGGTCCTTGTGGGTTTGCCTCTCGGATGCCTCGCCGGTTGGTTACTCGTGGTTTCCATGGCTACCGCCTTTGACACCGAGATGTTCCGTGTACCGCTTTACATCGAAACATCAACTTATGGTTTAGCCACTGCACTGGTGATTCTGGCGGCAACAATTTCTGCTGCGATTGTTCGTCGCCGTGTAGATAGCTTAGATTTAATTAAAGTATTGAAAACAAGGGATTAAACAATGAATACCCGACATTCTCGTCATATTTTATGGGGTGTTATTGGACTCACTATCGTCATAGCGATTGGTTATTCTTTTATACCAACACCGGTTTTAACAGACCTAGGGCGTGTTCAAAAAGGTTCCCTTGCCGTCACACTGACCGATGATGGCAAAACCCGCATACACGATACCTTTATTGTGTCGTCTCCCGTCACCGGACACCTTCGTCGTATTGATGCCGATGTGGGCGACAATGTAACACTATCGAATACGGTGATCGCCAGCATTGAACCGATTGATCCGGCATTTCTTGACCCTCGCACAGAAGCACAAGCTAAAGCTGATGTTGAAGCCGCAACCTCGTCACAACAATTAGCGCAAGCCCAAGTCAATCAGGTTGAAGCGGAATTAGAATACGCGTTAGCAGAACGTAACCGCATGCGCGAGCTACGCATCAATGGCAGTGTGTCACAAAGAGACTTAGATGCTGCCGAGCGCATATATAAAACCACTCGCGCAGAGTTAGCGACTGCTCAAGCGGCACTGCAAATGCGTATTTTTGAATTGGCACGAGCAAAAGCGCAACTGCTTTCTCCAGCCTCACAGCCGGTGCAACGCAGTGAGTGTGAATGTGTCAGTATCACCTCGCCGATTGACGGCAAAGTGCTAACTGTCATCACTAAGAACGCCGGTGTCGTAGAGGCTGGCACTCCTCTAGTTGAAGTCGGTGATCCACGTCAATTAGAAGTGGTTGTCGATTTACTGTCGTTTGACGCCGTTAAAGTTCAAGTTGGACAACCGGCGATCATCAGCAATTGGGGCGACGCTAAACCGCTACACGGCAAAGTGACCCGAATAGAGCCTGTCGGTTTTAAAAAGGTATCTGCGTTAGGTATTGAAGAACAACGGGTTAATGTGATTGTTGGCTTCACCAGTGATTATGCAGAACGCGAACGCTTGGGTCATGGCTACCAAGTTGACGTAACCATAGTGCTGCAGGAATTACACGATGTGATAACGCTCCCCATCAGTGCGCTGTTTCGTGAACAAAATGCCTGGGCTGCCTATGCGGTTGTAAATGGCATTGCTGAAAAGCGTACTGTTACGCTGGGGCAAAAAAACAGTGCGGATGCACAAATATTGTCAGGTTTTGCTGAAGGTGACACCTACGTTCTGCACCCCAATAATCAAATCAGTGACGGTGTGAACGTCAGTGCGATTGAATAACCTTGGGTGATGGAGCACTTTGGATTTAACTTTCACCCACTTGTTTATTCACCAAATATCCGTTTCCACCACGGTTTCTTTTCGTCTTTTTTGGGTGCAGGCTTAGGAGCTGGCTCTCCGCCACATCCAACCTGAGGCGGTGGCAGCACATCTAAAATCGCGGGTACACTAATGGTCCCCTGACAGCCAGCAACACTGACATCCCCCGTGGTTGGGTCAAAATGAGCAATGCCCAATCCATTCGGGAAGCGTCTAGAGAGTGACTTAGGCTCTTGCCGTTTCTGATAGTCGATAAATACCGACAAAGCACCACTTGCCCCGGTCAAGCCCGTTTGTGCATTGTCATCATCGCCCAGCCAGGTTGTAACCAATATATTGCGATCAAAACCGGCAAACCAACTGTCTCGGTAATCATCAGTCGTACCGGTTTTTCCTGCCATATTGACGCTGCTAAATTGTTGTCGAATACGTTTGGCCGTGCCTTCAGTGGTTACCTTATGCAAAGCGTAATTGGTTAAGTAAGTCGCCGCTTCATCTACCCGCTGCTCAGCAAAATCGGCATGTTTCCACATCAGTCGATTATTCGGGGACACCACAGCGGTTACGGCATGCAAGGGTTTATATACGCCTTGATTGGCGATGGTTTGATACATCTGACTGACATCCGCAGGACTCAAATCGATAGCGCCAAGCGTCAACGCTGGGACCTGACGGATTGAACGTTTCACCCCTAAACGGGTCAGCGTGTCGGCCACATTAGCTAAACCTAAGTCCATACCAAGGTTAACGGTTGGAACATTCAACGACTTCACCAACGCATCAATTAACGGTACTTGACCACGGAATTTCTTGTCGGCATTTTGCGGCTGCCATTGTCGCCCGCCTTCGTCATCCATGCTGATCGGTTCATCCATCAGTGGCGTCGCAAGGTTAAACCGTGCCGGCTGCTCCAATGCGGTTAAATATATGGCCGGTTTGACTAAAGAGCCGACGGGACGATAGGCATCTAACGCGCGATTAAAACCGCTAAACGCAGGGTCTTTACTGCCGACGACGGCACGAAGCTCAGCACTTTGAATATCCACCACCACCATTGCGCCTTGCAGATCGGACAACTTGCGCTGAGTGATCAATTGCTCAACGGAATTGGCTAATGCAGCCTCTGCACGTCGTTGCGCATTGATATCCAGCCCAGTGAACACTTTCACACCTGATTCGCGAATATCGGGCGACGCTAAGATCTCGCTGAGTTCTCGTTTAACCCGGTCCATATAAGCTGGGTGCTTGCCACTGGCTAAACTTGCGCCAATGGCAATATTCAACGGCTGATTCACCAATTGCTCATATTCGGCGGCATTTAGTTCGTTGTTCTCAAATAGAACCTTTAGAACCAGATCCCGGCGCTCCATTGCGCGCTCAGGATAACGCCGAGGATTGTAGTAAGACGGACCTTTAACCAAGCCCACTAATAACGCAATTTCAGCCGTGTTGAGTTCGTTAATCGGTCGATCAAAATAGAAGTGGCTGCCAAGACCGAATCCATGTACGCCTAGGCTGCCGTTTTGCCCCACAAACACTTCATTTAAATACGCTTCTAAGATCTGGTCTTTGCTATATCGAGCATCGATCACAATAGCCATTAGCGCTTCTTTGGCCTTTCTGACAATCGACTTCTCTCGGGTTAGATACAGGTTTTTAACTAACTGCTGAGTGAGCGTGCTGCCCCCTTGTACCGTGCGCCCCGCGGCTAAGTTTGCAATTAACGCACGTAAGATAGACAGCGGTGCAACACCATGATGTTTATAAAAGTCTTTGTCTTCAATTAAGGTCAACGCATTGATCAGCATAGGTGGCACTTCTTTAATGTCCAACAACATCCGATCTTCTCGATGACTACTGACTAAGCGACTCACTAACCAAGGCTCTAAGCGTATTTGAGCTATTCGTTGAGCTGAATTAAAGGTGAATTGTCTCGGCAGTGCCTCTTGGATTTCACTGATCCGAGCGCCATTCCACGTAATACGGATCAAGCGAGCCGCTTGGCTGCCATCAACAAAATCGAACGCTCTACGCATGAATATCAGTTGCTGGTTAGCGTAACGATACTCACCACTTTGTTGGACACTCGCGACATTGCGATACCCTAACAATTTCAGTTCATCAATTATTTCATTCGGGGTTATTTCTTGCTCAACGTTGAGTGTTAATGCGCGTGCATATATTTGCGCCGGCACCTGCCACTTGTTCCCCGAGAAGTGATGCTTGATAGAGGCATCCAGATAAAACAAGTAAGCCCCCAAACTGACCATAGCGACTAACGTCAACTTAAATAACAGCGGCCAAAACCAACGCTTTTTAACTGAAGCGCTTTTGCCTTTAGCAGGCTTTTTACTATTAGATTTGGTCGGCTTTTTTTTGTTTGGTGTGGCCAATGGTACTGCTCAACGATATGTGTTGTGCCCAAGTATACGGGCATGATCTTCAAGTGCCAACACACCACCAGAGAAACCTAGCATTGCAAACAACATTTCTTCTGCGCTTTATTTCAAAGCTCTTAATGGAGTTGGCAAATCAGCGATATCTGTTAGTCACCGACATAATCCATAAAAACGCCGCGCAAAGGTATTGCAATCGCCTGAATTCAGGTAGCATGATAATTCGTTTTTTTACCTACTGTGGGTATGTAGTCAATGCGCAAAACCCTTGCATCTTTAGCCGCTGCACTTTTTTTCTCAAGCCCAATGGGGTGGGCAAACGATTCGCTTAATTTTGATCAGTGTTTATCTCGATTTGGTGATCTGGCAAAACAACAAGGCGTGAGTGAGCAAACGCAACAATTGATACCATCGTTTAAACTACAACAACGTGTACTTGAGCTAGACCGCAGCCAGCCTGAATTTGTGCAAACCTTTCCAGCTTATTTTTCAAAACGCGTGAACGACTGGCGTATCAACAAAGGCCGTGAAATGCTTGCCAAGCACGCCGACTTTTTGCGTCAATTAACTCACCAACATGGCATCCCAGGGCACTATTTAGTGGCATTTTGGGGCTTGGAAACGAATTTTGGTGGCTACAAAGGTACAATGCCGATCCTCGACTCACTCGCAACCCTTGCCTGTGATCAACGCAGACAGCAGTTTTTTACGCAAGAATTACTTTTGGCTTTGAAACTGGTTGATCGCGAGAAACTCAATCCCGATAACATGAAAGGTTCTTGGGCTGGTGCCATGGGTCATACCCAGTTTATGCCATCAACCTATACCCAGTATGCCATTGATGGCGATGACGACGGTACTATCGATCTGTTTAACAGTGAGCAAGATGCACTGGCCTCTGCCGCTAACTTTCTTGCGCGGTTAGGCTGGCAACCCGGCAGCCGTTGGGGACGTGAAGTTCAGCTTGCTGAAGGCTTTGATTATTCACTGGCCGGTAAAAAACAGCGCCGCAGCGTAAATGAATGGCGCGAGCTCGGCGTACTCGACGCGCAAGGCAACCCATTACCCGACAGTGAATTGATTGCAACACTGCGTGTTCCCTCAGGCCATCAGGGGCCGAAGTTTTTAACTTATCAAAACTTTTCCATTATTTTACGTTGGAACAATTCCGAATTTTACGCCATTGCGGTTGGACACTTGGCTGACCGAATTGTCAAAGGCGCACCATTGGCGACCCGCCTACCCGATATCGCCGCTATTTCTCGAGTGGATATTCGCAGTATGCAACAACAGCTGATTGCCTTAGGCTTTGATGTTGGCGGGGCCGATGGCATCATTGGGCCTGCTACTCGCGCAGGTATTCGAGCCTATCAAGCCAGTCAGGGATTGATCGCCGATGGCTTCCCAAGCCCGACGGTTCGCCAACATATTGCAGCGCAATTCCAACACGTTAGCACAGGGTCATAATTACACCGAGGGGCAAAACGCAGATCACTTATCTGCGTTTTGTTGCATACGTTTTTTCGTTACTTTGGTTGGGGCGGTATTCGCCGGATCATCTGGCCATAAATGCTTCGGATAACGCCCTTTCATTTCTTTTTTGATTTGCTGGTACGCTTCACTGCCCCAAAACGCCGCTAGATCCTGCGTTTTCTGCAGCGCTCGTTTAGCCGGCGAAAGCAACTCGATTTGCAATGTCAGGGCTCCCTCGGCAATCGTTGGTGATTGCTGAAACCCGTAAAACCACTGCATGGGGGCTGCAATCAACGGCGCTTTAATGGGCTGTTCATTGTCATCACCAATGACAGGATACGCGATGGATAACGTGTCGCCATTGGGCATGTGGTAACGTTTGGGCAAATGCGTATCCAGCCATTGCTGCTGTTGCCAATCCAATAGGTTTAACATGAGTTGTGACCAGTCTAATCCGCTTAGTGCTTTATAACTCAGCACATCCCCCACATAAGGTAATAACCAACTATCCAGCGAAGCCAGCAATGATGGCGCATCAACGTTTGGAAATGGCGCCAGATCTTGGCGCGTACAGACCCGCTTTGCGATGCGTATGCGATTTAATGTTTGCACGGCTGCATCGCTAAACGGTAACCAATCTATGCCTTTAAGCGCGATCTGCTTCTGCCAAGCCTGTTGTAACTCTGCTTGAGCGATCTGCTCTGCCCCCATCGGCTGACTATTCACTTTGATGTCACCTAAACGCATACTTTGTTGCAGCCCAAATCTTTGCTGTGATGCATGCCACACAATATCTTCATCTTGCTTTAATTGCGCTTCAAAAAGCGCCTCTATGCACGACCATTCGATGGGGTGTGCCAAAGTGATCAGCAATTTACCCGATGCTGTCATGAGTAGCTGTGCGACCGCCAACCATTCTGTTTGAACAACGGTATTGTCTGATGCCAGAGATGCCCGTTTGCCATTGGCTAGCTTATATTCTGTGTCATTGACGCGCTTTGCCACTCGGTCGGGATAAGTTAACGCGATACTTTGCGCAATCCACTCCGTTGCCATTTGTGAAAGTTCTTGCGGCTTTGAGCTCACATCCAGCAACTGCAAAAAGTGCTTAATTCTATGTTTTGCCGCATTTGAACTAACCAGGCGACTGTGTGCAATATCGTTCATCCAAATGGAGGGGAATCGCTCGCCTTCACTAAGTACATACGCGGTACAGGCTGCGGTCCATAATGCTTTGCTGTTATCTGGGTGCAATCCTTTCATGGTAAGCAGCATGTGTGCTAGACGCACATCCAAGGGGAAATTCGCCATGGCTTGACCATGTGCAGTTAACTTGCCTTGCTCATCTATTGCCGTTAAGGCTTTTAACACTTGAATCGCGTATTGTAGCTGCCCTTCAGAGGGTTGTGTCAGCAACGGTAGATCATTTAGCGACGCTCCCCAAGAAAGCGCCTGTAACATAATATCGCTAACATCTCGCTGACATATCTCCGGCTCACTTTGCTTAACTAAACGCGCATTTTGTTCGCTGCTCCAAAGGCGATAGCAAACACCCGGTGCCGTGCGTCCCGCTCGACCCGCACGTTGATCGGCTGATGCCATACTAATGCGGCGTGTTTGCATCTTTTCGACGGTAGAAGCCAAAGAAAACGTAACACTGCGTTCTAAACCTGAATCAACCACGATCCTCACGCCATCTATGGTCAAACTGGTTTCGGCGATGTTCGTTGCCAGGATAATTTTTCGCTTTGATTCAGGCGCTGGTCGCAACGCATCTTGCTGTTGTTGTTTGGATAACGCTCCATACAGTGGGAGACACAAAACTTGCTGATCTATCCCCTGTTCAGCTAAGCAACCTAATACACATTCCAGAACATCGTCTATCTCGCGTTTACCGGGTAAAAACACCAGAGCATCACCTTCATGCTCTGTTACCGCGGCCAAAATGACACTCACCAAACCTTGTACGCTCAGTGGTTGTGTAGGAATCGCTCGATAATGGTATTCAATTGGAAACTGACGACCTTCAACGCCAATATGGGTGGCATCAGGTAAAATCGGCTTTAAGCTTGCGGTAGAAAGCGTCGCCGACATGATCAATAAACGTAAATCTTCGCGCAGTGCCTGTTGCACTTCGATGGCAAGTGCCAATCCAAAGTCACTGTGGATACTGCGTTCGTGAAACTCATCAAACACAATTAGGGCCGTGCCCGAAAGCTCAGGATCAGCTTGCAAGCGCCGCGCTAGGATCCCTTCGGTAATAAATTCCAGACGTGTTTGAGCACTGACTTTGCGCTCACCTTTAATTTGATAGCCCACACGTTGGCCAACCTCTTCGCCTAAAGATCCTGCAATGTAAGCTGCCAACGCACGCACGACCACTCGGCGCGGTTGCAGCACGATGATTTTTCCCTCAAGCGCAAAGTTGAGTAGCAAATAGCGCAGCAGCAGTGTCGACTTACCCGCGCCCGGGGCAGCGGTCAGAATGACATTATTTGACCTCAATTCGCTGGCTATTGTTGTTAAATGCTGGGCAATCGGGAGAGATTCTTGGATCACGTTGGTACTGGGAATATGGATGCAATCATGTGAGGATGCGTCTAGGATAAACGATCCATGCAGATAACCCTAGTGCGGAGAAAGTGGTGCGTTGTTTTATTGGGATAGATTTACCGCAGTCAATTAAACACAACATCGATACTTGGCTCAGCCGCCACTGGCCCGAGCGTGCGCAGTGTAAACCGGTTGTGCCACAAAATTTTCATATAACGCTACTGTTTTTGGGGCATATCAACGAAACGGAAGTCAACTCCTGTGCTGCGTTGATGGACCAAATATCACTTCCTCGCTTCTCATTACATCTCGATAGTATTCAGCAATGGTACAAGCCGCCTATTGCATTTTTGACTGCAATCGATCCACCGCGACCACTATTGCACATGCAACACGAAATTGAGGAGCGAATTGTAAACAAAGCATTACCCTCATTGCCGACCTATGAAACCTATAAGCCGCATGTAACCTTGGCGCGTAAATACCGTGACCAATCACCACTGCCTCAACTGAAGCACACGTTCGCAATCGAGGTTAATCAATTTCATTTGTTCGAATCTGTCTCAACACCCAGTGGTGTTTGTTACCCTATTCGCCAAAGCTGGGACTTAACTTAGTTCTGTCAAACTTAAACAGCACCGTACCTTGGCCTTAATCTCAATCTATTGCTATTTGATATGCCAAATCGTGCAATCGTTTTCACTATAATGCGCGTCGATAAGTGGTATGCTGGCGCCAGATTTAATTTATTACCTGTTTCACCATGCAACAAACCTATCGCCTTGTTATCGACTGCCCCGATCAAGTGGGTATCGTCGCCGCTGTCGCCAGTTTTCTGGCCGCTCACAATGCCAGTATCATCGAAGCGAGTCATCATACCGACTTGACTACAGGGCGCTTTTTCATGCGCCATGAAATCAGAGCAGACAGTATCGCTGTTGACCATTCAGGGTTCTCTGAAGCGTTTGCCAGCATTGCAACGCAATATCAAATGCGCTGGCATCTGACTGACTCAGCGCAAAAACAACAAGTCGCGGTGTTGGCCAGTCATGAATCTCATTGTCTGGTCGATTTACTGCACCGCCACCATACCGGCGAATTGCAATGTGATATCCCTTGTATTATCGCAAATCACCAAGCGATCGAATCGTTTGCCAACTGGTATAACATTCCGTTCTATCACGTGAACTTTAAGCAACAAAGCAAGGCCGACGCGTTTGCAGAAATAGAATCGATCTTAGCCAAACATAATGTTGATTTAGTGGTGCTTGCACGCTTTATGCAAATTTTGCCTGATACCATGTGTCAGCGCTGGGCGGGCCGAGCAATCAATATTCATCACAGCTTTTTGCCGTCCTTCGCAGGCGCCAAACCCTACCAACAAGCCTACGATCGCGGCGTGAAACTGATAGGAGCAACCTGTCACTATGTCACGGCAGACTTGGATGAAGGTCCGATCATTGAACAAGACGTGATGCGCATCAGCCACTCAGATTCAGCACAAGATATGGTACGCAAGGGTAAAGACTGTGAAAAAACGGCCCTAGCCAATGGTGTTCGTTACCATTTAGAAGACCGTGTGGTGGTGCATGGAAACAAAACCATCGTATTTGAATAGGCTTTAATTTTCGAACAGTTGTCTGCGTGGTACTTCAGGACAAGATCCAGTACACTAGCATTTCGCTATAACGCGCGTCTGACGGGACGAACAGCCCCAGACATAAAAATAATTACGATAACATCAATCTTACGACAACTGTTTGGAAATAAAATGAACAAACCGCTTTTAACCGCTACAGCCATGGCGTGCCTTCTGGCACTGAGTGGCTGTTCAGAGCCTAAGCAGGCTCAAACTACCCCAGCAGCGCAAGACAGCGCTGTAACTGCTGCCGCGGATACCACAGCTGAAAATGTATTACTTGCAGAATACTCAGGCCCTTACGGTGGTGTACCTCAATTCGACGATATGGAATTGAGCGACCTTAAGCCAGCATTAGAAAAAGCCATGGAAATGAACATGGCGGAAATTGAAGCGATTGCCAATAACCCAGAAGCACCGACGTTTGAAAATACGATCGTTGCAATGGAGCGAGCAGGCGATGCCCTTGGCCGTGTATTCACATATTGGGGTATTTGGAGCTCGAACAAATCAAGCCCAGAATTCCGTGAAATTCAAGCTGAAATGGCACCTAAGCTTTCAGCGTTCTTCTCTAAAATCACGCAAAACGAAGCACTTTTTGCACGCGTTAAAGCGGTATATGAAAGCGAAGAATTGAAGTCTCTTAGCGATGAAGAGCAACGTATCACATGGTTGACTTACAACGGGTTTGCCAGCAACGGTGCTACGTTAGATGCAGAAGCGAAGAAACGCTACGCAGAAATCAACCAAGAGTTATCTAAGTTGAGCACTAAGTTTTCTAACAACGTACTCGCTGATGAAGAAAACTATGTACTTTATATCACTGAAGAACAACTCGGTGGATTGCCACAATCCTTTATCGACGCTTCAGCAGCTGCCGCTGCACAACGAGGTCAAGAAGGTAAGTATGCGATCACTAACACTCGCTCTTCAATGGACCCATTCTTAACCTACAGCACTGATCGTGCACTACGCGAACAAGTGTGGAAAACCTACTACAACCGTGGTGACAATGGCGACGAGTTTGACAACAACGAGTTGATCAAACAGATCCTTAAACTGCGTCACGAGCGCGTACAATTACAAGGTTACGACAACTACGCACAATGGCGTCTTGAAGATCGCATGGCGAAAACGCCTGAAAATGCGATGGATTTGATGAAGAAAGTATGGCCAGCTGCGATTGCACGTGTGAAAGAAGAAGTTGCGGATATGCAAGCCATTGCTGACGCTGAAGGTGCGGATATTACTATTGCACCTTGGGACTATCGTTTCTACGCAGAAAAAGTGCGTAAAGCGAAGTACGACTTAGACTCAGATGAAGTTAAGCAGTACCTTCAACTGGACAAACTACGTGACGCGATGTTCTACGTTGCTGGCCGTTTGTTCAATTTCGAATTTACGCCGGTTCCAGAAGGTTCAGTACCGGTATTCCACCCAGACGTTAAAGTATGGGAAGTAACCGACAAAACCACTAAAGAGCACATTGGTCTTTGGTATCTTGACCCATTTGCTCGTCAAGGTAAGCGCTCTGGTGCATGGGCAACCATGTATCGCCAGCCAACAACCTTTGATGGCAAAGACAGCGCATTAACATCTAACAACAGTAACTTCGTTAAAGCGCCTGAAGGTCAAGCGACGTTGATTTCTTGGGATGATGCAGAAACGTATTTCCATGAATTTGGTCACGCGCTTCACTTCTTATCAGCGACGGTTAAATACCCAACGTCACACTCTGGTGTACGTGATTACACTGAGTTTCAATCGCAGTTACTTGAGCGTTGGTTAACCACTGATGAAGTCATCAACCAATACCTTGTTCACCATGAAACAGGTGAGCCAATCCCTGCCGAGTTGGTCGCTAAAATTAAAGCCGCTTCAACATTCAATGAAGGCTTTAAGACCACTGAGTACATGGCTTCTGCGATTATGGACTTGCTATACCATACAACCGATCCTGCAACCATTGAGCCTGATACATTTGAGCGCGAACAATTGAAAGCGCTTGGCATGCCTGAAGAGATTGTGATGCGTCACCGCTCACCACACTTCGGACACGTATTCTCAAGTGAAGGCTATGCTGCAGCATACTATGGCTACATGTGGGCTGAAGTATTAACCTCAGATGCGGCAGAAGCATTTGCTGAAGCACCAGGTGGATTCTACGATGAAGAAGTCGGTGAACGTCTAGTGAAGTACTTGTTCTCTATTCGTAACGCAATGGATCCAGCTGAAGCATACCGCAAGTTCCGCGGCCGTGATGCTAAAGTTGAAGCGCTTATGCGTGACCGTGGATTCCCGGTTGAAAGCGACAAGTAATACCGCTTTGGAGAAAGATTAAAGGGCGCTTAAGCGCCCTTTTTTTGTGCACCTTATTTAATCAATACAAAAAACTGGTTATTCTGAGCCTCAATGCGTACGCTCAAACGAAGACCGATAGATGCCAGATCAACTGCCCACTTCATCACAATCACTCACCCCTCAGAGCGAACCACCGGCTAAACCTGATAGAACCAAAGACGATAAGACTATCGTAACCCCTTATGCTTTCGGTATAGCAGACGATTTACTGGGTTTACCAACGGCGTCGCCATCAAGGCGATTGTTTGCGATATTGATCGATTTACTGCTTATCGCTTTATTGAGCTCGCTAAATGCGCTGTTTCTGGCCGGCTTTGCTGCCATTACCTTTTTGCGAACGAATATCCGACTGGCGCGAGAAAAGCGTTTCAGACGAACCCGCAATGTACTCAGTGCTGTTATCGCCGTGCTCATATTCGCCATCTTATTCGGCATTGTTGATACCTTTAATCAAGACAATGACGATACCCCGGAAGGCGTATTGACCGGAGGCCAAGCCATCGCAACAGGTGCGTTGATACTCGCTTGGAATAGTTGTGAGGATGGTAGCTGCAAGTCAGACGTATTGGATGATTTTTCTACCTTGTATGCTGAAAGCAAAATAGCCCGAGCTGATTTCGGCAAAATTGTGCGCGACTTTTTACGCGAAGACACGACATTGACCGATACGCAGCGGCAGCAAATGGAACAGCAAAGCATGGCATTGTTTGATAGCCACCGCCAAACACAAGAAGAAGACGCGGGGGAAAATCAGAGTGCAGAAGTAGACTCCACAACAGACACCACGCAGCAAGCGGCAAACAGTGCAACGTCTGAAAACACTACTAACCAACCAGTTGTTGATGACGATGTTCCTGCAGATGAATTCAGTATTGTTACCTGGCTCAAAACGGTTGCCGCTGATTTGGGTATCGGCTTTGGTTGGGCAGCACTGTATTTCAGCGCCTTTACTACCATCTGGAAAGGCTCTACTCCGGGCAAAAGACTGATGGGAATATATGTCGTTAGGATTGACGGCAAAATACCATCACTATGGGAAAGTTTTGAGCGCTATGGTGGCTATGGGGCAGGATTGGCAACGGGATTACTTGGATTCTTACAGGTCCTTTGGGATCCCAACAGACAAGCCATTCAGGATAAGATATCCGAAACCTTGGTACTGCGAAGAACTCGCTAAGGCCAATTAAAAGCGCATCGAATAGTTCAGCGTAATGGCATTGTTGTGATTAAACGTTGCCACAGCGACATCTTGTGTTTCGGTATAACGCCAATCCTCACGTACAAGCGCTACGCGAAAATGATGGTCTTCACTAAAGGCAGGCAGATCTGCCTCTATGGCCCATTGCTTACTCAGTGGTAACTCGATTGCAGGGCCATGTGAGGCACGTAATTGATGGGTTGATTGTACTTTAACCCCCAACCCAATACGCCAGTCGGCAAACTGCCAACGGGGCATAAATTGATAGTCTTGCTCAATAACCTGTTGCGAAAACACGCCCCAACTATTCTTGGCTTTGCCGTAGCCAATGGAAAAATCGATTGAGAATCCGTCTGATATATCGCTTGTGAGCGTCAGATCATAGGCCTTCTGCTTACACCCTTCGAACTGGATCTTTTGCTTATTAAAGCTCAGTGAAAACAGCCCTGAAGTTTGCTCGACAAGCCATTCAGCGGCCGCTTCTCGGTCACCCTTAATACCGGCATGAGCATTCGCACATACGCACAGTGAGAGCAAGAAAGTTGCCTGTAAGCACTTTTTCATGGTCACCTCTGAACGTTTGGAAGTCTTAAAATAAGCATAGGCTGATAACCTAAATTTACTAGCATGAACCAGCACACTAGGTATTAACTTAAATACCTGTAGACACCGGTTCTAATAACAGCCCAATCATTTTCTTTCACAAAAGCAACTACTTAAAACATGCCAACGCGATAAAACTTGGAACTCCGAGGGTGAATGTTCTATGGTTGTGAAGTTAAATTGCGTTGAGGGAGTCTTGTGGAAAATATTGCCGTAATGCTGGTCGTCGTTGGCCTGATATCAATCGCATGTCAGTACGCGGCTTACAAGGTAAAGTTACCTGCCATTCTGTTTCTGTTGCTATCCGGAATAATAGTGGGTCCTGGCATTAACTTAATTAATGCAGATGCATTGTTCGGCGATCTTCTTTTCCCCATCGTGTCTTTATCTGTTGCCATTATCTTATTTGAAGGTGCTTTAACCCTAAAGTTCTCAGACATCAGCGGCCATGGCGCCATGGTGCGAAATCTATGCAGTGTTGGAGTAATAGTTACGTGGCTAGTCGCCACGCCAACTGCTCACTACGCGCTCAACCTGAGTTGGGAATTGGCGGCACTTTTTGGTGCCATTGTGACAGTCACGGGCCCGACAGTCATTGTGCCGATGCTGAGAACCGTAAGACCCTCATCAAAGCTAGCCAACATTTTACGCTGGGAAGGCATTGTTATTGACCCCATCGGCGCTCTTTTCGCGGTATTGGTATTTGAGTTTATCCTTGCGCAGCAAGATGCGGTGTTACATACCTTTATTGCATTTGGTACTACGGTGTTGGTCGGCGGTGCCTTAGGTAGCGCTTTTGGCTACATGCTAGGGGTAGCACTTCGAAAACAATGGATACCCTATTATCTGCAAAATACGGCCGTGCTGACGCTTATGCTCGCAGCATTTGCTTTCTCGAATGTCTTCGCCCATGAATCTGGTTTGTTGACCGTTACCATTGCGGGCATGATTTTGGCCAATATGCGCAATGTAGACGTTGAAAGTATCCTCGAGTTTAAAGAAACACTCAGTGTGTTGCTCATTTCTGCCCTGTTTATTTTACTCGCCACACGCATCGATTTTGCCGCAATTCAAGCTATCGGTATGGGTGCAGTAGTGGTAATTGCAGCAATAATGTTTGTCGCCAGGCCACTCGCCGTGGGTATGTCAGCGATTGGCACCGGATTAACTATTAAAGAGCAGGCGCTCCTGTCTTGGATAGCGCCTCGGGGTATTATCGCCGCCGCAGTTTCAGCACTTTTCTCAATTAAACTTGAAGCCGCAGGCTACGAACAAGCGTCTTTAATTGTGCCTATGGTGTTTTTAGTCATCATCGCTACCGTGGTCATTCAAAGCCTTACCTCGTCAACCGTCGCACAATGGCTGGGACTTCGTTCGCCGGAACAAAATGGATTTTTGCTGTTTGGGGCCAGTCAATTTTCACGTGAGTTAGCATTGGAATTGAGCAAAAGTGAGATCAATACCATCGTTGCAGATACCAACTGGGATGCCATACGACTATCGCGCATGCAAAATATTAAAACCTACTACGGTAACCCGATGAGTGATCATGCGGAGCGCTATCTCGATCTATCACTTGTCGGCAGTGTGCTCATTCTGTCTCCTTATCGCCAACTTAATCCATTGGTTACGGTGCATTTTGAACATGAGCTAGGACGCGATGCCACAGTTATGGGGTTAGGTAACAATGAGTCAGACAAACCACAAAGCCACCAAGTGAGTGAGAACTTTGCACAAAAAATGAGTCTGTTTGGTGAAGGGATTACCTACGCGTTTTTAGCGAGCGCGATGAAAAACGGTGCCATTATCAAAACCACGCGTTTAACGGAAGAGTTTACGTTCGCTGACTATAGAGAAAAATACGGAAACGATGCGATCCCATTGGTTCATATTCACGACAATAAAGTGGGTGTATTTTCATCATTGAAAAGTGTGAGTCCCAAACCCGGCTGGAAAATCATAAGCTTAGTGTTAAAAGTAGACGATCAACTTAAAGTCGCTTAAGGTTAGTTTAAGTAAGCAGCGTTAAGCTCTGCTTTATGTGTAGTTGAAAGACCTTAAAAATAGCAATGAACACAAGTAGTACCCAGCCGTTCTTGTCCAGCACTGGCCCTTACATTCATATCGCCCGTATGGTGGTGATAGGCCTTATCGTTCTGAGCGTTTCACGCTTAGGATTGGTAGCCTTGTTCTATGATCGCGTTGCCGCTACCGATGAATTGTTCAATATCTTTATTCAAGGCGTGCGCGCAGACATTATCCTAATGTCTATTCTAGCGGCCATTCCAATTTTGCTATCGTTGTTGTTCGCTGGGCCTCTAACACACAAAGTCTGGTTCAAGTTCACCTATCTTTGGGCCTTGGTTGGGCTGTGTGTTGTGGTATTTCTAGAGCTCACTACCCCGATGTTCATTCAACAATATGACATTCGCCCTAATCTGTTGTTTGTCGAATATCTCAAATATCCTAAAGAAGTGTGTTCAATGTTGTGGGTCGGCTTTAAGGGCGCCATAGTAGGTGTCACCATTGGCGGTGTTATTGCCTATATTGCGGCCAAGCGCATTTTAGCTGTCCCACAATCGATGCAACATTCCTGGAGCTTAAAGAAACGCCTACTAATATGGCCTTTGTGCGTTTTCCTAGCATTTGCCGGCATACGCTCTACAACTGAACACCGGCCCGCAAACCCATCCTTGTTTGCAATTACCGCAGATTCAATGGTCAACTCTATCGTCATCAATTCAGGCTACTCGTTGATTTACGCTTTGTATAACTTGCGCCATGAGAGCGAAAGCAGTGACATCTATGGTGAGCTCCCTATCGATGAAATGACACAACTCACGCGCGACTGGCCTTGGCTACAACATTATCAATACGACAGCGAACAACCCACGTTGCATTTTCAGCCCGCGACTATTGAGCGCGAAACGCCACCCAACATAGTGATTATTTTACACGAAAGCTTAGGCGCCACTTTCGTTGGGTCTTTAGGTGGAGTGCCCGTTACGCCAGAACTGGAAAAGCTCAAATCAGAAGGTATGTGGTTTGACAATTTATATGCCACGGGTACCCGATCGGTGCGCGGCATTGAAGCGGTTATTGCCGGATTTATGCCCACGCCTGCACAAAGTACAGTTAAGCTATCAGGCAGTCAGCGAGATTTCTCTACTTTGGCGTCAATATTGGCGCCCCATGGCTATCACACTCAATTTATCTATGGAGGAGAAGCCCACTTTGACAGCATGAGAAGCTTCTTTACCGGAAACGGATTTGCCCAAGTGATCGACCTACCTGACATTACATCACCCGTATTTGTGGGTAGTTGGGGAGCGAGTGATGAAGATCTATTTAACACTGCACACGACAACTTTGTTGAACTCAACCAAGCAGGGCAGCCCTTCTTTTCATTGGTATTTACCTCCAGTAACCACGAACCGTTCGAATTCCCAGATGACCGGATAGAGTTGTATGAACAACCAAAAGCAACCGCAAACAATGCGGTTAAATACGCTGATTGGGCGATGGGGCAATTTTTTCAACAAGCCAAAGCGAGTGAGTACTGGGATAACACGATTTTTCTAGTGGTCGCGGATCATGATAATCGCGTCTATGGCAGCAACCTGATCCCAGTAGAAAAATTCCGCATTCCCGGTGTGATTGTTGGGGGACCAATTGAGCCTGAAGTTATTGAGCCTGTCGCGAGCCAAATTGATCTTGCCCCTACGCTCTTAAGCTTGGCCGGTATATCAACCTGTCACGTGATGGATGGAAGAGACTTCACTTTGGATAAGCACAGTCCAGGACGCGCTTTACTGCAATTCGAAACCCTGTTTGCGTTAATGCAAGAACAAGAGCTGACGATTTTACGGCCAGACTCAACACCCTTGCATGCTCATTATGAAAAGGACGCAAAAACCCTGAATCTGACCGACAAGGGGATTTCTGAGGAAGAGTACAAGCGCGCGCTCGCTCATGTACAATTGCCATCTTATCTATACCGCCAGAAGCTCTATCATCCAGCGAGTGATTGTGCACATTCAGGTATCTAACGCGAATTACGGAAAACAAAACAATGAAAAAGCGCTATGTTGCACTCGCCATACTGGTGACTTGTATTGTTGGTTATCACATTGCGGTGGCCTATGTTGATAAGCAGCTAGCACAGCGACAATCAGCCTTAGCATTGGACTATTGCGACAAGGCATGGTCAACCCGTGGCTTGGTCACCGACTCAAGTATCCGCTTGCAACAAGCCAATTCGATTGACGCCATCAACCTGGCTATCGATAACGGCGCTCAAGGTGTTGAAGTTGACGTGTATTTTGATGTGGAGTTGGGGCAGTATGTTGTCAGTCACGATAGGCCCTATAACCTCAAAAATGGTGAGCTGTTATCACTGGAAAAGCTTTTCGCACACCTACAAAAGCCTATTTATGTGTGGCTGGACTTTAAAAAGCTTACGCGCTTAAACACAGAAGAAGTTGCACAAGCGGTTGCTCGCCTTACAAAGATAACCACCAATACTCCTATGGTGAGTAAAGTAGTGATAGAAACAGAACATCCGATCAAACTAGCCGCCTTCCGAGACGCAGGTTTTATGACCATGCTCGATACACAACCACTACCGCAGTCGTATATCGGTACAGCGTTTGTGCACAACTTCTATAAATTAGTGTATTACTTCTTCGATTTTACCGTAATGGGCACTAACTACGGCGAGCTAGACGATCCGGTATACAACGCAATAAGTGAACAGGTACTGCGACATGTACCGATGTTTATTTACCATGTGCCCAATGATAAGGCGCTGATCACCCGTCTCGCACGCATGGAGAATGTGCAGGTTGTCCTGAATACAGAGGAAACCGCTAACGCGTTTGTGCTTCCGGGCTGCAAGTAATTTAGTCCGCTAGCACAGGGTTCTTGATAAAAAGAATATCCATCAGAATCGCCGGGTCCCATTCACGCATGTCTTTTTCACACTTGAGGCGAATATCATCGAGCTGGGAAATTGTTGCTACGCCGAATTCATCGCTGACAATTATATGCACCAGTAAGTAGAGGTCACGCCCTTGCTTACTGATGCGCACTTCCACGTGCTCATAGGGTACATCTACTAACGTTTTCTTTAACTTGCGTTCAATAATACGAGTCACCGCCTCCGGTGGTGCTTTATTAATAACCTCATTGAGACTGTTCAATAGGATCCGAATGGGAATGGGCAGCATCACTATGCTCAGGATCAGCAGTAGAATTGGGTCGATAAAAGGTGAGTAGGCTGACAAGCCAATATACTCAAGGGCATAGGCCGACAAAAAGCCCGCTAAAATTGAAGCACTTAGTACACCATCAACAAACCACGTATGGGCATCAACATCGACCAAATCTGAGCGTAGCGTTTTACTCGCAAAACGCATGTAAAACGATATTGCGAAACAACCAATTGTCGCAACCACGCCATACAATATGGCCACATCATACTCAGCCACATTGCCGCCAGACATTAACGAATAGACCGAGCCTATCGCTGCATACACACAGACAGCGATAATGATTAGCGATTTAAATAAGTTTAATGTGGGTTCTATCGCGGTATAACCAAAGTGAAAGCGATCATCATCTGGTAGCTGTACCAAATGCGCCACCCTCAGGGTTAACAGCGCCATAAAAAAGGCAATAAGCGAATACATGCCATCAAATAATATGGCATCTGAGCCTGTCAGCTGAGCAAAAACCAGCGCCACAACGACAAACAGGCCAGCAACGTAAAGCGAAAGGCGTAACAAGAACTTTTCTTGTTGCGCATGAAAACCAATAGCCATTTAAATAGCTCAATATTTAACCGGCCGCGATTCTACTCTGCTTTTTATAAATAGGAAGAGGTCTGAAAAAATATTTTTTGAGTGGAAATCAGCAACAAAAAAGGCCGCAGATGCGGCCTTTTTTAAACTGGTTTGAATAATTAAATTATTCAGCAGCTTTAGTGACAACGTCAACCAATTTCCAAGTCTTAGACTTAGATAGAGGGCGACATTCAGTAATAGTTACTACGTCACCTTCATTACACTGGTTTGACTCATCATGAGCGTGTAGCTTAGTAGAACGCTTGATAAACTTCCCATAGATAGGGTGCTTAACGAAACGCTCAACCATAACAGTGATGGTTTTATCCATTTTGTTACTTACCACACGACCTTGTACTGTACGAATTTTTTGTTCAGTCATTAGCTTTTAGCCTTTTCAGTCAGAATGGTTTTTACACGCGCGATGCTACGACGCACTTTTTTCAACTGATCAGTTTTTTCAAGCTGGCCAGTTGTATGCTGCATACGTAGATTGAATTGCTCTTTAAGAAGACCAAGAAGCTCTTCGTTCAATTCTTCTACGCTCTTTGCTTTTAGTTCAGTCGCATTCATTACATCACCGTCCGAGTTACAAAGGTTGTTTTAAATGGCAGTTTTGCCGCAGCCAATGCAAACGCTTCACGTGCTAGTTCTTCTGGAACACCTTCCATTTCATATAACACACGACCCGGTTGAATTTGGCATACCCAGTACTCAACGTTACCTTTACCTTTACCTTGACGCACTTCTAATGGCTTCTCAGTAATTGGCTTATCAGGAAAAACGCGGATCCAAATTTTACCTTGACGCTTAACGTGACGCGTCATTGCTCGACGAGCTGCTTCGATTTGACGTGCAGTCATACGACCACGCGCTACGGCTTTAAGACCGTATGTACCGAAGCTTACTTTACCGCCGGCAATCGCTAGACCACGGTTACGCCCTTTATGCTGTTTACGAAATTTCGTACGCTTTGGTTGTAACATGATTAGCCCTCTCGCTTAGCGCTACGGCCTTTCTTCTTAGGTGCTGCTGGTGCTTGCTCTACTGCATTTGCTGCAGGCAATCCACCTAGTACTTCACCTTTGAAGATCCACACTTTAACGCCGATGATACCGTAAGTAGTCAATGCTTCAGATGTTGCATAGTCGATATCAGCACGGAATGTGTGCAAAGGTACACGACCTTCACGATACCATTCGCTACGTGCGATTTCTGCGCCGCCTAAACGACCGCTAACTTCAACTTTGATACCTTTAGCACCTAGACGCATTGCGTTCTGCACGGCACGCTTCATAGCGCGACGGAACATAACACGACGTTCTAGCTGGCTTGAAATGCTGTCAGCTACTAGCTGTGCATCTAGCTCAGGCTTACGGACTTCAGCAATATTGATCTGAGCTGGCACGCCGGCTAGCTTAGATACGTGATTACGAAGCTTTTCTACATCTTCACCTTTCTTACCGATAACAACGCCTGGACGAGCTGTGTGAATAGTCACACGGATGCTCTTAGCAGGACGCTCAATAACGATTTTAGAAAGAGAAGCGTTCTTCAACTGCTTAGTCAGATACTGACGTACCTGATGATCATTAAACAGGTTATCCGCATACTCTGCAGTATTCGCGTACCAGGTAGATGTCCATGGCTTGCTGATACCCAGGCGTATACCCGTAGGATGTACCTTCTGTCCCATTCTCTACTCCTAGTTATCCGCTACAACCACAGTAATGTGACTGCTACGCTTAAAAATACGATCAGCACGGCCTTTTGCACGTGTCTTGATCCGCTTCATCGTTGGGCCTTCGTCAACAAAGATTTTGGCAACGGTCAATTCGTCAATATCAGCACCTTCGTTGTGCTCTGCATTTGCAATCGCAGACTCAAGTACTTTCTTGACCAATGCTGCACTTTTCTTAGGACTATAAGTTAATAACTCAAGTGCCTTTTCAACGTGCAAACCGCGAATCTGATCTGCTACCAAACGTGCTTTTTGAGCTGACGTACGGGCAAAACGGTGTTTAGCTAATGCTTCCATCTCTTTCCCCTTAACGTTTCGCTTTCTTATCCGCGACATGGCCGCGGTAAGTGCGCGTTGGCGCAAATTCGCCCAACTTATGGCCGACCATTTCGTCACTGATTAATACAGGAACGTGTTGACGACCGTTATGGACTGCAATGGTTAAACCAATCATATCTGGAATAATCATTGAACGGCGTGACCAAGTTTTAATTGGACGACGCTCGTTCTTTTCCACTGCAGCCTCTACCTTCTTCAGCAAGTGAAGGTCAATAAAAGGACCTTTCTTGAGAGAACGTGGCATGGTGAATCCTCGCTATTACTTGTTACGACGACGTACGATAAGCTTATCTGTACGCTTGTTGCTGCGGGTTTTCTTACCCTTAGTAGGCACACCCCATGGAGTAACCGGATGACGGCCTCCAGAAGTACGGCCTTCACCACCACCGTGCGGGTGATCTACCGGGTTCATGGCAACACCACGAACGGTCGGACGGACACCACGCCAGCGATTAGCACCGGCTTTACCAAGTGAACGCAGCATGTGTTCAGCGTTGCCGACTTCACCAATGGTGGCGCGACAATCCGCTAATACTTTACGCATTTCGCCAGAACGAAGACGCAGAGTAACGTATGCTCCATCACGAGCCAGAATCTGTGCATATGCACCAGCTGAACGCGCGATTTGAGCACCTTTACCAGGCTTCATTTCGATGGCATGAACAGTAGTACCTACTGGCATGTTGCGCATAGGCATTGCGTTACCTGGCTTGATAGGCGCGTCAGAACCTGACTGCACCGCATCACCAGCCTGTGCACCTTTAGGCGCAAGGATGTAACGACGTTCACCGTCTGCGTACAATACCAATGCGATGTTAGCTGAACGGTTTGGATCATATTCCAAACGCTCAATCTTCGCAGGGATACCGTCTTTATTACGTTTAAAATCAATTACACGGTAGTGTTGCTTGTGACCACCACCGATATGGCGCACGGTAATGCGACCATTGTTGTTACGACCACCAGATTTGCTGTTCTTTTCTAATAGAGGCGCGTGTGGTGCACCTTTATGTAGATCAGGGTTAACCACCTGAACAACATGACGACGTCCGGCAGAAGTTGGCTTAGCTTTCAATAATGGCATGTCTAATCCCCTTCTTACTCAGCGCCACCGACGAAGTCGATATCCTGGCCTTCTTTCAACACAACGTAAGCTTTTTTCCAATCGCTACGCTTGCCGAAATGCATGCCGTGACGCTTGGTTTTACCTTTAACGTTAACCGTACGTACAGAATTCACTTCTACGTCGAATAATGATTCAACAGCTGCTTTGATTTCAGCTTTGTTGGCATCTTTAACAACTTTAAATACAACAGTGTTGTTTGCTTCAGCAGCAAGTGTCGTTTTTTCAGACACGTGCGGAGCAACCAATACTTTTAATAGACGTTCCTGGTTCATGCTAACGCCTCCTCAAGTTGCTTAACTGCATCAGCAGTCATTAGCACTTTTTCAAACGCAATTAAGCTGACCGGGTCGATACCTGCAACATCACGTACGTCAACCTTGTATAGGTTGCGTGATGACAAGAACAAGTTCTCATCAACTTCAGGCGTTACGATTAAAACGTCTTTTAATTCAAGCGCGTTTAATTTAGTTAGTAGTGCTTTAGTTTTTGGTGAATCAACACCAAAGCTTTCTACAACTACTAAACGGTCTTGACGTACCAATTCAGATAGGATGCTTTTGATCGCACCACGGTACATCTTTTTGTTGACCTTTTGCTCGTGATCACGAGGCTTGGCAGCAAATGCGCGGCCACCACCAACCCAAATTGGGCTGCGGATTGTACCAGCACGTGCACGACCAGTGCCTTTTTGACGCCATGGCTTCTTACCACCACCGCGTACTTCAGAACGTGTCTTCTGAGCTTTAGTACCCTGACGAGCGCCTGCACCGTATGCAACGACTACCTGGTGAACCAGAGCTTCGTTGAACTCACGTCCAAAGGTCGCTTCGGATACTTCAAGAGCGCCTTTGGCGTCTTTCAATGCTAATTCCATCACTTAACTCCCCAGACGTTAGGCTTTGACCGCAGGCTTAACGATGACGTCACCGCCAGTCGCGCCAGGTACTGTGCCTTTAACCAACAATAGGTTGTTTTCTGCGTCTACGCGTACTACTTCCAAAGACTGCATAGTCACGCGCTCGTTACCAAGCTGACCAGCCATTTTCTTGCCTTTGAATACTTTACCTGGAGATTGGTTTTGACCAATTGAACCAGGAGCACGATGCGACAATGAGTTACCGTGTGTATTACGTTGGTGTCTGAAGTTCCAACGCTTAATTGCACCCGCAAACCCTTTACCTTTTGAAGTACCTACAACGTCAACTTTTTTAGTTTCGTTGAATAGTTCAACAGTTATCTCACTGCCAACTTCAATGTCTGTGCCTTCATTCGCGTCTAGACGGAATTCCCACAAACCACGACCAGCTTCAACGCCAGCTTTAGCAAAGTGACCTGCGGCCGCTTTGTTAACACGGTTTGCTTTCTTCTCACCAGCAGTTACCTGTAATGCACGGTAACCATCAGTTTCCTCTGTACGAAGTTGAGTAACACGGTTAGGGGTTGCTTCAATAACAGTCACAGGGATAGATACACCATCTTCAGTGAAGATGCGTGTCATACCCACTTTACGACCGATAAGACCAATCGCCATTGTTATAACCCTCTTCTATTAGCCCAGGCTGATTTGAACATCAACGCCGGCAGCCAAGTCCAATCTCATTAGAGCGTCAACAGTTTTATCTGTTGGCTCAATGATATCTACCAAACGCTTATGAGTACGGATTTCATACTGATCACGTGCGTCTTTGTTCACGTGAGGAGAAACCAATACTGTGTAGCGTTCTTTGCGAGTAGGTAAAGGAATAGGACCGCTTACCTGAGCACCAGTACGTTTCGCTGTTTCTACGATTTCAGCCGTAGATTGATCGATCAACTTGTGATCAAACGCTTTTAAACGAATACGAATTCTTTGATTTGGCATCGATTAAGCTCCAATCGAAAGAACAAAAAAATTCACCTTCTTTGCAGTTCGTTCTGCAAAAAAGATGTGCGTAAACCGATAGTTCCCATTCGGAACCCTGTTTCAACTCTTATCACGCCCGCCTTAACCAGTTCTTTTAAGGTTTCGGTTACAACCCTAAAAGCAGTGTTGTAACGGATAATCGTCTATGCCCACAAGGGCAAGTGGGCGCGAATTATATAGAGGTTAGCCAAGATTGCAAGTGTTAAGTGGGATTAAATTGGTTTATTAATGACCAGCGGTGTTTTTCACTCGGTAGCAAATGCTCGCGTTAATCTTTTTGCGCTTCGGATGCTACGCAGTCTTTTTCATCTTTCTTCCCTTCGATCACAGGCGGGCATGTTGGTACCAATGTATCGAAGGTAAACTCCATATCTGAATGTTCTTCACCGGTAATCCGTTTTATTTCCTTTAATAGTGCCGCCTTTCTCTCTTCAGTCAGCTTACCTTCTATACCTGCTTGTATTTCGTATCCACCGTCAGGCAACTTCTTAATAGCAAGGTCTGGGAATGGAAAGGTTTCCTGTTTGAATGTGTTTGGGTAAATAAAGTACCCGACGGCAAAAATGCCAAACAAAGCGCACATCAATACTATCCGCTTCGCATATAGGTTGTGGCGCGTTTGCTCATTGGTTAGCTCTACACTTGGTAACCAGCGATACCCTTTTCGTTGCACCGTTTGAATATAAGCAGGGCTTTTCGCATCGTCATTTAATGCCTTACGCAATCTAGCCATACAATTCGCCAGAGAGTCTGGGCCAACAACAACTTCGGGCCAAAGGTTAGCAGTAATTTCCTCCTTACTTATCGTAGCTCCATTCGCGCATACTAATAAAACCAGCAGCTCTAAAACCTTCGGTTGCAGCGTGTACGTTTCACCATTGCGTTGGATTGTATTCTGACTGACGTTGACCAACACATCTCCGGTTTTAAACGGAGCGCTTTTCAGGCGTTCAATTGTCAGCTCTATCGGCTCATCTAACTTCATGATTCTTCTATACGTTGGCTTGGATAGTAATTGGATAGATAAAAGTTACTTATATTTAAGTGGGCGATTCTAGCATTCTTTTATCGTTTCAAAGATAAAGATACCTATTCTCACATTCGCAGAAATCTATTACATGTTTAGGATCTTACTTTTACTTATCACTTTGCCTTTACCGAGTTACGCTATTATTATTCGGCATGATGTGCCAGATGAACAATACAGGGCCACTATAAATGACTTTCCAGCACTCGCCACTCTCTACGTAGATGGCGCGCACGGAACTCTCATTGCACCAGAATGGGTGGTAACGGCCGCCCACGCCTCATTCTGTATTAAGCCTAAGAGCACCATCCTTATCAATGGGCGCATTAGGCAAATTGGCCAATTGTATGTTCACCCAGACTATCAACCTGGCGAGAGCCATGACATCGCGTTAATGCAATTGAGCGCCCCGGCACTTGATGTAACGCCAGCCAAGCTTTATCAAAAAGAGGATGAGGAAGGGCTAGTTGCATGGTTTATTGGCATTGGCGGCACCGGGAACGGGGAGCTTGGTGAAACCATCGACAATGCATTAAACAACGGCCTACTTCGCCAGGCACAAAATAGGATCCATGCAGCCCAAGGCCCATTGCTCATATTTGAGTTTGATAAAGGCGAACAGGCTTTGCCATTAGAAGGTGTTTCGGGTGGTGGTGATAGTGGCGGGCCCGCGTTTATTCGAACACAAAATGGGTTTGAATTGTTAGGCGTAAGCTCAAGGTTTACGGGTGGATCGATTGGTCAGTATGGTATTTCTGAATACTACTCACGTATATCATTCTTTTATTCATGGATAGATAGCATTATTACAGGCGACGACGGACAAAGAGCATCGCTAGCTCAAAACCGATTGGCACACCTACCGGCGGGTCTGACGCCTGACATCTTGCCATCTGTCTGCAATGCGATAGCAATCAACGATAGTCATCGCAACCTGATTAAATGAACGGGCGGGCGTTTTCTGCCTGCTTGAATCAAGAAAAACAACAAGTTACATTACTTTCGTCAACTTTATTAGGATATATAAGCGATGGATGAACTTACCCTAACATTATTAGTTTTGCTGGCTACCGCATTGGTTATTCTGCTGCTAGGCGCTTTTTTTAGAACCTCCAAGAGCCACGATTTTATTAACGGAAGGGAGCACATCACAGATATCACTGAATACGCAAACGGCGTAGGAAATAGCCTGATGGTCACCGCAGCCTCATTGATGGTGATTGGTATTGCATTTTACACTCAAACCATTGGAGAAATTGGTCTCGCCCTTGGTGTTGTTTGTTGTGGCTTTCTGCCCATACCTTGGATCGCGCGTACGCATATAAAGTATACGAAGAAGAAAAGCTAAATCAGCAATAAATCGATATTGCTCGATGCCTGTAGATTTCAATGAAGTCGCTCGAGAAACGCTTGGCTAGCAAAAAAAATCGTAAAACCACTGTTTATATATTCAGTTTTCACAATGAAGCAAATGCCAGTACATATTTTCCGAACTTGTCGTTATAAATTCCCCCAAAGTGACCAATAACATGCCAAGTCAGTATTGCTGGACGCTCCGCGCCGATTTGTTAGACTGGCAAAACAGAAAATACACCACTTTGGTGTAAAACTTTACGCCAAGTAGGCGTCCAATAAGTTGTTAGAACTACAAGGACGATTCGTGAAAAATTTATCCGCTTTTTTAATTTTATTTTGGAGTGCATTAGCTACCGCGAGCGATGCTATTGAGTGGAGTGGCCTAGCAACAATCGAAAAGGAGTCTATTGAATTGAAGGCAAAGGAATATATTAATAGCGCAATGCCTGAAATCAGAGGTGCTGAAATTAAACTGATGAGTGTTAATGCCAGCTATGACTTTAGATTCGAGCACTCAAACTTACACGTAATGTTTATGCATTCAATGTCCTTTTTGGAGGGCGAAGCCGAGGAGCGGGTTGTTTATGTTGATGACCAGCCTCAGGTTATTAAAATGAATAAAATTCAATATATTTTCGTCGACTTCCAAATTGATGGGAATCCTTATAAACATAGAATTGAGAAGGTTCCTTTTAATGGCTCTAAAGATGATTTCTTGGAAGAATTTGGCAGGTTCTAACAAGCCCATTAAAGCGCTGCGCTGGAACACTTACCTGTAGGCTCCCTCCGCTTCGCTCCGTATTTTAGCCTACAGGTAATTGCCCCTTATGGGGGTGTTATACACCTTTGGTAGAGCATGGAAGAATACTTTAACGGTTTAAGAAAAATCAGAAAAAAAAGAGCCACGATCAAGCTCTTATTCTGGCCGTTTGTTTTTACCTTTTTACTCGTTTCGATAGTCAGTGCAGCTTTTCGACCATTGTTTGCAATTGAGATAGTGTTAGTTGTTTTTGGTTACTTTATCTATTTCCGTTATGCGTTTTCTAAGTGCCCCAGATGCAACAACAGATATTTTAGCGTGTTCAATATCATGTCGTGTTACTGTTATTTCTTAGACTTCTTCGCGTCTCAATGTAGCCATTGCAGTTTAAAAATGTCTGAGTTGCCTGAAGTCACCGAATACAAAGCACAAAAGCATGATAAAGAATGGAAGGAATAGGTGTATAACAAGCCAATAAAGCTCACTCGCTCCGCTCGCTGGGACACAAGCGGGGCGTTATGTTTTTTTGTTTTACAGATGTCTTCGATGAGTAAGGGTTAGTATGTGGGCAATATACTGGCGCTTTTTGCTCGCGGTGCTTACAGTGTTTTTGCTTACTGTTTTAACAGTGCAATTCCTGCCTATTTTGCAATTCATTGCAAACTCTCATTACCACCCATCAGCTTTTTGGCTAGTTGCTACTTTTATCGCTATGGCTATTTCACAACTTACTTCAAAAGGTTTAGTCCACGCGTATTTCGGCAAACGTTTGCAGTTATGTCCAACATTTTGGTCACGTATTAATGTCTGTTTATTTGGTTTGTTGGGTTTTCTTGCCGCTTGTGCACTTGTCGTCCAAGCTGTCGCAACGCCTGCCGGTTGGGCAAACTACAAACTTTATTTTCAACCGGTCGTGCTAATTCTGGGTCCTTGGGTAGCTGGTAGTTTTATGCTACATCAGGTAAAACATAACAATCTGCTGTAGTCGCTCTCAGGAAGGCTGGAACGCCTACTTGCTGCGGCTTCATCATTTTCGCAGCAAGCATTCGCCCATTATCGGGGCATTAGGAAGCAGTATGGAATTCGAAATAATAAGAAATTTGGAACTAGAGCTGAACGATCCTGCTATACGAAAAGATAAACAACGCTTAGCAGCCTTAATATCTGAAGATTTTGAGGAAATTGGAAAATCTGGAAGAAAATTTACGAAATCAGATATCATCAACGAATTGGTTAACGAAGAGCCCGTTGCTTTTTCTACCCACGATTTTAACTTTATTGTTCTTGCTGAAGACTGCATTTTGGTTAAGTATCAAACTACAATCGATCAACAAAGTGCGTATCGATGTTCTATATGGAAAAGGGTAAATAACAATTGGCAGATTAAATATCACCAAGGCACTTCGATTAAACATGCTATGTAACAAATTAAGTCATTCACTGCGCTCGCTGTTGCCATAACATGTCTCCTAATAGTTCGCCACCAAACCTTAGCAATGCGCTACACCTGTGGCAAATTGCCACCGCAAAAACGAGAAAGGAATCACGATGTTTCACAAATTATTACCTATCTGTTTAATACTGCTTAGCCTCGGTGTCTCAGCCGATGAACTTACTCCAACTAAATCTGGAATGTTTGATGTCGGGGGCTTTAGTCTCTATTTAGAATGCTATGAAAATGACAACCCCAAATTAATACTTGAACAGGGGTTTGGTCGCTCTGGCTCTGATGGAGTCTGGTTGAACAATATTAAAGCTCTCAAAGACCAATATAGTATCTGTCTTTACGATCGTTCTGGTTTAGGGAAAAGTGAAAAGGGGCCAGTTCCTTTTACGATTAACGACAACGCTAAACGCCTTCATGCTCTTTTATCTGCTGCCAACATAAATCCACCATACTATTTCGCTGGGGGCTCATACGCTTCCTATATCATCACTGCCTACAATAACCTTTACCCAGATGAAGTATTGGGTGCTGTGTTTATCGCCCCCCCTACTCTTGGGTATTTTTACACAATGGGTACTCGTTGGCCTGAAAGCTTTGAAACTGACAACGAAAAATTGAAACGCTACATGGCATTTGAAAAAAGTGTTTTAAATCCAATGTTCGAACGTGTTCCAGAAAACATCGATCATATGGAAAGCTATAAACAACTATCAAACGCCAATAATTTTGACGCCAAGCCTATTATTGTCATCCGCACCAAACAGAGCGCAGAACCCTACGATCCACCATTTGTTCCAGCCCAAATTGCGCAAAGAATGGAATCATTGGAACAGGGCGCAGAAGACTATTTCAAATCACTTTCAACTGATGTAGAAATCATTTACTCAACATCTGAAAAACATCATTTACACATTTCAGACCCAGAATTAGTCGTATCAAAAATACAGGCATTGGCAAGGTAGTGGGGCTTTACAAACCACCACAAAGATTTCCCTGGGACGCAAACACGCAGGCGGCTTCGCTTTTATCACCTGCGTGTCCGGGCCCCATATTGGGATTTTATATTCACCGTTTAATCAAACAAAGGAAGTTCTATGAAAACAAAAACTAAAACAATATTGGCCTACACAGTGGCATTGCTTCTCATTGGCAGTGTGGGATTCTACGCGTCAATGGAAGACTACCAGAAAGAGAATATGTCTAAGTTCATTAGCCAAACGTTTTCTTAGAGGCACAATTGAAAGTCGTTGAAAGCCATAAATTAAACGACTTTCAAAAAACTCTCTTTTTTTCAGTGAGTGAACATAACAAGAGTATAATATAGGCTGCTGATCAGCTCTCAGGAGTCTCTCGGTATGAACCATACACATCTACTTACGCTTTCAACATTGACAGAATACATGTGTATCAGTCGAATACATTCATGATTTTATATTGTTGCGAACCCCATAATGCTCAATAAGCTATTTAAAGTAGTCGGTTTGTTTGTGATCGTGTCACTGACCATCTTTATTACTTGGGCATATGTGCCTGAACCTAAAACGGTTCCATTGATAGAAAGTAATTCAGAAACACAATACTGGCACCTCAATCGTGGCTTTAAAATAGCGTATAGCCATTTTGGCAATACTGATAAAACCGTCCCCCCTATTATTTTTCTTCACGGGGGCCCTGGCGGTTATATACATTCAGCAGTGATTGAGACGCTAAAGCCACTTAGCCAACAAGGATTTGAGCTATATTTTTACGACCAACTTGGCTCGGGTAGGTCTGAGCGCCCAGCTAAATTTTCGGATGTGACATTGGGATCCCATGTCTCCGATCTGCACGAGATAGTCACTCAGCACATTGGCACGAATAAGGTAACCCTTGTCGCACATTCTTTTGGGGCCGATATTGCGGCTCACTTTGTCGCAAGATATCCCGATCTGGTTCACAAAATTGTGTTTTCATCTCCTGGTGGTATTACTCCAGAGCCCTATGACAATGACGGAAACCCTATTCGTTACCATATACCAACGCCTAAAGAATATAACTTTGTTGAGCCGTGGAGTTATCACGAAACATCTGACAACGCGATACTAAAGCCAAAGCCAATGCTAGCGTTAGCAGGCGCATTGTTGTTTGATATCAAACTGATTTCTGACAACGAAATGGATACGCTTTTTAATAATCTAGTCAGTAAAGTCACGGCGGGAATGGTTTGTGACCCCATTAACGTTAAGCCCGAAGAGGGAGGGGCTGGCGCTTACGCGTATATGTCTACAAACTACAATCCAGACGCTATTGATATTCGCCCGTCTTTAAAACCGATTCCGTCGATTACCCTTCATGGACAATGCGATTCAATACCTTATGGCGTCGCCATAGAGTTTAGCGAATTGTTTGGTGCTGACTATCACTTTATTGAAAATGCTGGACATATTATTTGGTGGGAACAACCGGACACGTATTACGAATTAATTTTGGCCTTTCTAAAATCTCCCTAATTCTCATACTATATAGATAGAGGACGTCTCAACATGAGGCGCTTGATTGGGATTCAACTAAGGTGTTGAGTTCCATGGAGGCAAGTCAATGAAAAAGGCGTTTTTCTTAGGGAGTCTAATGTGAGCCAGCAATCGCTTTTGAAATTGGTCATTCTGACAGGACTAGCCTTGATCGCATTTGCTGCAAATTCAGTACTGTCTAGATTGGCACTGGATAGTAACGCTATTGATGCAGCCAGTTATACAATTGTACGCCTTGTCTCAGGAGCCGCAGCCCTTGCTGTTATCTTAAGCTTATCTCGTAGAAGAAGTGACCAACCGTCTCCCAAAGGCAGCTGGTTGGCGAGCTTTATGCTGTTTCTATACGCAGTCGCGTTCTCATACGCTTATTTAACACTCGAAACAGGCACCGGCGCACTCATCCTATTTGGGTCTGTGCAGATTACAATGATCCTACTATCCATTTATTCTGGCGCTCGAGTTCACCTAACCGAGTGGGTTGGCATATCGATAGCCTTTGCTGGATTTCTATACCTTGTTATCCCGAACGTATCCACGCCTTCTCTAACAGGCTTTGTGCTCATGACGGTGTCGGGTATCGCATGGGGCGTATACACATTGCAAGGACGAGGCTCTAAAAACCCGTTATCTGACACAACCTACAACTTCGTAAGAACAACACCTTTTGTGATAATTTTAGCCATCTTTGCATTGAACAATGCGAGTTATTCAACCTATGGCGTCACCTTGGCGATATTATCAGGTACTCTTGCATCGGGTGTTGGCTACACTATTTGGTATTCAGCCCTTACACAGCTTAAGTCCACTCAAGCTGCCGTTCTACAGTTACTCGTTCCAGTAATTGCAGCACTTGGCGGAGTAATATTTGTCTCTGAACCGATCACGCTACGTCTTTTCATATCAGGAATATTGGTACTTGGCGGAGTGTTGGTTGTTATTATGGGTAAATCTTATTGGGCAAAATGAGCGTCATGAGCTGCCACCTCTCAATCACCTTAATACAAAGTCAAACACCAGCCCCAAAGTCGCCATATAGATAAAATACACGCCCAAGGTTTTACATGCGGTTTTCAACCACGATTCTTGATACATGGTTTTAAACGCCTTCAATAAGTACCAAATGAAATAGGTGGCCGGAATCGCTTGTACAAACACCAATGTCTGGCTTTTAGACTCAATGGCTTCGATTGGGCCAATGATCATCAGCACAATGTAGGCCATGCTGTGTATATGCATGGAAAACACTAAATTGTGTAAGTAATAACTGTTCCAGAAAAATCCCTTGATAAAAAAGGCGTACAGAGGAAACAGCAAGAACATGGTGCGTGAATACATATCAACAGCGGAATTCTCGGCGCCAGTGTCGACAATATAAATATGTTGAAAGCTGGCAAACACCAAAAAGAATAACAGGCTGGACACTAAATAAAGGCGCAAGGCTGGGGTGTACTTAATTTGCTTGCCAAGACTAAACTCATAAGCCGCTAAGCCCGGTTGTAAAAACAAGGTTTTAAGCGTTCTGGTAAGCCGCCCATCTATATCGAGTATCTCGTGAAAAGACTGCTGCACAAAGCTTAAAAAGGGTTTATTCGGTGACGTTGTCTTTTGTCCGCACTCAGAACAATACTTCGCTCCAGCAGCAAGTTGCGTATCGCAGTTCAAACAATGCTTATAATCAGACAAAAGATACACACCAAACGAGCCCCTAACAGTCGCCACAGTCTAGCAACTCCAATGAGCTATGTCAGTGTCTGCTGATGCCAAGCCATCCCAACCATTCGCCAAGTAGCCCCTTATTGCGCTACAGTTACAATAAGCCGTTCAATTTTAATTCGTCATGCCAGAGCAACTAACACAATTACTGAATAAACAACTCTTTACGCTCAATGAGCAATCCTTTTCGCTTGGACAAGTACTGTTAGCGCCAGCGCTAGTTATTCTCGGCTTCTTGTTATTGAGTTGGACGTCTCGATTTATCAAAGCACGTTTGCTTGCCAAACATGTCAGGCCCGATGTTGCCCATCTGATCATGCGCTTATTCTTTGTTATTACGCTGATCATTTTGGTTATTACCACGTTGGATTTCTTCAATGTGCCGATCACCGCATTTGCTTTTGTATCGGGCGCTGTGGCGATTGGTGTTGGGTTTGGTGCCCAGAACATTATCAATAACTTTATCAGTGGCTGGATATTGATGTGGGAGCGCCCGATCCGGATTGGCGACTTTCTGGAAATTGAGAACACATCACGCGGCACCGTTGAATCGATTAACACGCGCTCTACGCGTATACGTCGTGTCGACGGTGTGCATATGCTGATCCCAAACAGTAAATTGCTGGAAAATACCGTTATTAACTGGACGTTAATCGACCGCAACGTACGCACATCGGTAAAAGTCGGCGTCGCCTATGGCTCTCCGACCCAGAAAGTGTCTTCGTTACTCGAACAAGTGATGAAAGACAATCACGATGCGCTGCACACGCCCGAACCACTGGTGATTTTTGACGACTTCGGCGACAGTGCACTGGTATTTGAAGTGTACTTCTGGGTCAGTGCGTCGGCAGAGCGCGATTTACGCATCATTCGAAGCAATGTGCGACATGCCATCGATGCTATATTCAAAGAGCACGACATCACTATCGCATTCCCGCAACGAGATGTGCATATTGATGGTGCCATTGAGCTAAGGAATGCTTCGTTGCCGACAGGTGGGAGTTCGTAAGCAAATCTCTTGCGTGATATCAAAGTGCAATAGCCACTTAGAACCGATGCCGATATGACAACTTCCATTGCCGACCTCTGCCGGGCAATCCATCTGTTAGGCCAGCACCGGTTGTGTAGGTTGCATACGCTTTATCAAACAGATTGGTGACGTTAAAAACGACCGCTGCATTTTCGCTAATCGAGTACTTGGCGTTAATGTTAGTGAGTGCATACCCATCTATAAACGTAGAGCCGTCAGGGCTACTGATCACATCGTCGCGAATCTCTGTGTTTATATTGACAGTGATGGGTTCAAACTCCATGTTTAGCGCTGCGTAACCGTGCCACCTCGCTGCACCCAGCGCTTGATGTCGGTCGTAATAGCTTGCCCCCGCTCTCAGATAAACACGCTCCGACAACTCAGCCAATAATTCCCATTCAATGCCAGAGAGATCTAACTGACCGTTATTCACAGGTTGCAGTGAATTGAACCCTTCAAATATCGTTCTGAGTTCGACCACTATTTCGTTGTCTACTTGGGAGTAAAACACATTAGTGCTGAGAGAAAGGTTTTCCAACTGATAAACGTATACCAAATCGAGCGTGCTGATCAGTTCTGGCTCTAAATCGGGATTTCCCACTTCTACTGAACTGATTTCTGCTTGCGTATCAACGATAGTAGGTGCTCTGAAGGCTTCACTGTAAAGTACCTTTATCGTTGAATGCTCATCAAATGTGGTTACCAATCCCGCCCGCAAACTAACGTTATCGGATAGGGTTTGATATTTGTCATAACGCAGTCCTAACGTAATTTCAGTGTTGTCGGATAGTGCAATTTTATCTTGTACATAAGCACCCCAGATATCGCGATCGAAGGGTTTGATCAAATCCAACCGAGCACCGCCTGCAACATAAAACCCAGTCGTTAGTCCTTTTTCTGAAGGCACAACTATGGTGCCGCCACTGTCACGCTGCTGAACAACATCGATATTACTTTGAAACGCATTTAATCCGGTTTGCTCTTGTCTGTACTCAAAGCCAAAGCTGATCTCTTGATTTTCAGTCCAAAACCACAAACCACTGGCTGAAAACCGATATTCTTCACCATCACGAACATTGCCACCTAGCAAATCGATATTCGAGCCATCAGTCCACCCGACTTGATTGGCTATGCTCGCCGGATAAAACGTGATCAGCGCATCTTGCTCAACTTTGTAGTACTCCAGCGAACTGGCATAGTGAAGCACATCCGAATCACTATTACTGTACTTAAGTGACGTTAACCAACCTGAACGATAAAACTCGTTAACGCCATCACCTTGGGTGCCACCAATAATGAAATCTTGAAAGCTTCTTTGATTCCAATAGCTCGAAAAAGCCCAATTCCCACGCTTGAGAGTTATATGAACATTGCTGCCAAACTGCGGGTCCTGAGTAGGGTTTTGTTCGCCAAAAAAGGGGAAAAACGGTGCGTAATCATCCCCTTCATCTTCTTGATGAGCGAGGTAAACATTGATATCGCTGCCCATTACCTGGTTGCTATATGCAAGCTGTATGTTCCTGTGACCAAAGTCCCCTACTTCAAACTGTGCTTCATTCATGGGTTCTGAAATTAAATTTATCACCGCAGAAAACGCGTTTGAACCATACAGCGCCGATGACGGCCCGCGAATAATTTCGACCTGCTTAATATTAAACAGGGAAAATTCAGCACTGGAATAAAAGGCGCCACTGGTCACAGGATCATTCAACCGAGAGCCGTCTAACATCACCAGCACGTCTGGCGCGTTGCTGTTAATTCTGCGGCCGCGCACCGATGTCGCATTAACCCTCGCGCTATCTTCTCGGCTGGATGTAAAGCCCGGTACAAAATTGAGCAGTTGGTCGAGGTTTTGGATCCCCATAGACTGCAATTCTTCACGGCTATAGACAGAAATACTGGCCGGCGCTAGCAATTGAGACTCTTGCGTTTTAGACGCAATACTCACTTTGATTTTCAACAAATCTTCAAGCGATAAATCGAAATAAGATTGTGCAGCCATTGCACCGCGAGCGGAAAACGTCGATGCAACTATCAAGCATGCTAGGGCTGTCTTTCGCGTCATTGCTGCTCGCTTGTGAAAATAAGTGGCCGGTCATTCACATCATTATAGGCAAAGATTTGATGCTGGTGCTCGTTTTGAAGGTGCAAAAAACAATAAAAGCGTTAACAGAATTGATTTACATCAAAATCGTTAATAAGTGCGGAGTCGACGCTGCGAAAAGGTGAACGCTCGTCTTTGTCGGGTTGCATGCATAGAATTGCTTTTTGCCGAGGCATAAGTCCTTCAGGATGTTACGAAATATATGGACTACACTTTCCTTTAAGGTTATTAATTTATATATCTAGCTGTCGAATCAGCAGGAATGGTCTTAGGCGATGTGTGTTAGCTGTAAATATATTGGAGTGACAGTTTGCGCTTTTTAACTGTATTGCTGTGTCTGGTGTTTATCTCAGAAGCATCTGCAAGACAGATCCAAACTGATATAAAAGCTGCGTATATCAATCAGTTTGTGAAATACATTGCATGGCCAAATGAAGACACGCCTCGCGATATCAATATTGCTTACCTAGGTGATGACAATACCTATTGGCAAAGCTTGCAAGAACTTAAAAGTGTCACCTCTAGCAATACCACGTTTACACTTACGCGGTTAAATTCGATAAGTGCGATCCAGTCACCACACATGCTGATCATTGACGAAAACTACTCGCAACGTATCGCACAGATCAGTCGTAAAATCGCTGGGCAGCCAACGCTACTCATCACTGACAGTGTTCAACAACAGTCTAATTTCGGTATCAATTTTTACTTAACCTCTGACAATACGATCTCTTTCCAACTCAACCGCTACAACCTCATCTATCAGGGCCTGCGTATGGACCCCGATATCGTGTTGTTAGGCGGATCTGAAATCGATATTGCATCGCTTGTGTATGACATGGAGCAAACCTTGGAAGACACAGCCAGTCAATTAGCCATACAAACCGAATCATTAAATCAGCTCACCAGCGACGTGCTCGCACAACAACAATTACTGGAAGAGAAAACCTCTGAATTGCAGCAAGCTGCGGCCAAACTAAGTACAACTCAACGAAACTATGAACAGCTGAATCAACGCTTCAATGATGTCAGTCAAAAGGAAAAAGCGAGCCAAGAGGCCCTTAACGCAGCAACCCAAGAGTTATCTGTCATTTCGTCTCAACTGATCCAAAAACAAGGTGAAATAGAACAACGACAAGACTTGCTTGACAGAATGACGCAATCAATGGATTCACTGAATTCACGGATCAGCGAGAACCAAGCAAAAATTGAACGCCAAGAAGCGTTAATGGAAGAGCAGGATATTGCGTTGGAGGATTACCAACAACGCATCGAAACCCAAAGTATTACCATCGAAAAGCAATCGTTGGTGATGTATGCGCTACTGGGCGGCGGTATTGTGTTGATCATCATCGTTGCCATTAATATTCGTATAGCTAAATCTCGCGAAAGAGCCAACCAAAAACTGGCCGATAAAAACCAGCAATTAAAAAGTGTTAATGAACGACTGGTTGAAACTCAAAACCAGTTGATAGAAGCGGAAAAAATGGCGTCTTTGGGGAATCTCGTTGCCGGTATTGCGCATGAATTAAATACGCCGTTAGGCGTCTGTATTACTGCGGTTTCAGGCTTGCAAGAGTCCAGTAAGCACCTTTTGGACAATATGGAAAACAATGCCTTGAAACGTTCTGAACTTGAACAAGGGCTACATGCGTTTGATGAGTCTGCCGACCTAACCCTGCGTAACCTGACACGCGCAGCTGAGTTGGTCAGAGTGTTTAAGCAGTTATCTGTTGATCAAAGCGTTGAAGAAGTCAGAGAGTTTGCTATTGGACCATATGTAAAGGATGTCGTGACAAACTTGAAAACGGAATGCAATCGTCATCATTTAAATATTGAGTTGCAGATTGATTACGATGGCAAAGTCACCAGTTATGCTGGCATTTTGAGTCAGGTATTGATTGCATTGATAGACAACACCATTGTGCATGGCAAAAACGACAATGACGAAGGGCTTATCCAAATTAGAGTGGATAAACAAGAACAAGAGCTGTGCATTTATTATCAAGACAACGGCCCGGGTATACCCGATGATGCCCGCAAGCAAATATTTGAACCCTTCTTCACAACGCACCGAAGTGGCGGCAGCATCGGTTTAGGGTTACATATCTGCTACAACTTAATATCGCATAAAATGGGCGGTTCCATTCAATGCTTGGCCAGTGACTCCGGCGCGAGCTTCCTTATAAAAGTACCGCTGGTCATTTCCTCGTCCAATCAACAAAACTCACCCGCACCACGTTAACCCACACGCTATCAACCGAATTAGCCTACGTGGAATAACGCGAGGACTTTTTCCAAAAAATCGGCGACTACATTAGGCGCGGTTAGTACATGTACGTCGTATATTGGGCATAGGTTAAGGCGTTAAATTGACGGTTACCACAATCAATGGATCAGCAAACGCAAGATTTAGCTCGGTTAGTAAGCACTCAAATCAATAAAAACGTGCTTGTACAGTGACATTCGGGCAAAAACTTTATAATGTATCGGTCATAGAAGTAGTCATGGCTGAAATATGTTAACGAGCGACAGTACAGAAACGAATTTTGCACCAGTAGATGAACTTTTGGCGCGCCAAGCTCCCTTGATGGATGCGTATCAGGAGCTGGAGTCGCAAATACTGTCGTTATTGGGTGCCGAGCGGATGAGTATTTTCCAACGCCGTCTTCAGCATCAAGATCTTGTTGCGCGTTTTAAAACGGGTAAAGAAACCAAGCAAATTCAGGTACCTATCAGCCCTCTGTCAATTGCAGGCTATGTTGCACTTTCACAACTTCCACTGATCATTAACGATCCGTATGACAGCTTTGAATTAAGTCAGATCCACCCGCGCCTGCGATTTGCAGATAAATTTGATAAGAACAGTACCTTCAGAACTCAAAATATTCTCTGTGTTCCGATCTTGAATGCCGGTGTAATGATGGGCGTACTGCAGATCATCAATAAAAAGTCGGGATCCTTTGATGACTCAGATCTAAAAATTGCTGAACAGTTAGCTGACAAAATCGGGGCGAAGTTCCGTTATGAATTGGGTGGCACGCGCGCGCCATTTGATTATTTAGTCCACTCTGATTTAGTCAGTCAAAAAGCCTTAAAAGAAGTCACTGAAACCAGCAGTGATCACCGTCAATTGATCCAGCGCTTACAAAGCGAATTACGCATTGCTGATCAGCATATTGGTACTGCACTTTCAGTTCATTTTCAAGTGCCATTCATTGGCTTCTTACCTGATAAGTATCATGTTTTCCAAAATGATAGCCGGCTCAATAAGAGCTACTTAAAACGAAACTGTGTGGCCGTAATTGCGGATGTGAACGAGAACATCATAGTGCTTATGGCAGAGCCCAATAATGCAGCGCTATTGATGGAGATCGAGCGAGCATTGGGCATCGACAGTTACGAAATCGCTGTGGGTTTACCCAATCAGATACTGCAATATCTCGGTGATGGTGGTGGCGGTGCTGCGCCAGGGGAAATGAATGAGATCCTGGACGAAATCGGCACCAACCAGGAAGAAAGCGAAGAACATAGTGATGAGCCATCGGATGATGCGCCTGCCGTTGTTCGCCTTGTAAGCCGTATACTGCAAGATGCGAAACGTCTAAATGCATCGGATATTCACATCGATCCTGAGAAAAATGGCCCAACACGTGTGCGTATGCGTGTTGACGGTGTGTGTCGTGACATCAACCAAGTACCAGCGTCACATCACAGTGCGGTTATCGCGCGTATTAAAATCATGTCGAATCTCAACATTGCGGAAAAACGTGTTCCGCAAGACGGCAAACTCGCATTCCGCATGAGCGGTCAATTAGTAGAAGTGCGTGTTGCGACCATTCCAACCGTCGCCGGTGAAGGCGTTGTTATGCGTATTTTGGCCTCTGGTGGGGCGATGCCAATCGATAAGATGAATGTGGCGCCTAATAACATGGCGCGACTTGAAGAAATGATCAAAAAGCCGCACGGGATTATTCTCGTTGTAGGCCCGACAGGTTCTGGTAAAACAACCACGCTGCACGCCATTCTGGGTTATTTGAATACACCTGAGAAGAAAATCTGGACAGCGGAAGATCCGGTGGAGATCACCCAGGCCGGTTTGCAGCAAGTGCAGGTGAGTCCGAAAATTGGGTTTACTTTCGCCAATGCATTAAGAGCCTTCTTACGGGCTGACCCAGATATTATTCTGATTGGTGAGATGCGTGACAAAGAAACCGCCCATGCCGGTATTGAGGCTTCATTAACCGGTCACTTGGTTTTGTCAACTCTGCATACCAACTCAGCGCCAGAAACCATTACTCGTTTACTTGATTTGGGATTGGATCCCGTTAACTTCTCTGATGCCTGTGTGGGAATACTGGCTCAACGTCTGATCCGTACTCTATGCAGTGAGTGCAAAGAATCATACACAGCAGACGAAGAAGAATTTAACTTTATCAAACGCCAATACGGTGAGAAGTATTTTGCTGAATTAGGGATTGATGGTCCTCCCACATTGCATCGTGGCAAGGGCTGTGAAGCCTGTGGTGATACCGGCTACAAAGGGCGAACCGGTGTGCATGAACTATTAGGCATGACACCAGAACTGCGTTCGTTAGTGTATAAAGAGGCCTCGGTGTCTGATATGAAAGCACAGGCCATGCACGATGGTATGCGGACATTGGTGCAAGATGCGATTTATAAAGTATTAAAAGGCGATACCGACATTGCCCAAGTGCAAATCCTTGGCGGCGACTAGGATGCCCCTATGCGCCACCTCTTTCGATATCTATGGGTTTATATCGCGCTAACCGCGAGCGGTAATCTTTGGGCACAGGCTGAAGCCAATTACTGTATTACCGACACAGGTCAACTAATCTCATCCGTACAAACAGACGCAATACACCTTGTCAAAGGCACCAATATAGTTGAACTGACCTGTTCTTTTGTCGACACCAACATACTTAGTCTGCCTATGAATGGGCTACATTCTGTGGTTATTCAATCGAACCAGCAAACACCTTTGGAGAGGCAAGCCAGCCACTTTTACAGTGTATTGATCCCCTCTGATACGGTTAGGCTCACACTGAATGTTAGCAATCAACGTGCGCGCGACTACCGACTCTATATCGAGTCAGTCACTCGCTTTAACCAACGTGTTACCACGCATACTATTACGTTGTTTTTGTTTATTGGCTTTTGTAGCGGTTTAGCACTCTATGTGGGGTTACTGGGTCGAGGCATTAAACAATCGGGCTTCTACGCTTACAGTACATATCTCTTTTTTGCCGTTGCCTTTTTTGCGTTTCAAGAAGGATTACTGAATTACTTTAGCCCACATACCACGTGGCAAAATGATGTATCCTATCAATCCTTATTAGCGGGCTTTGTGGTCTTTTTTGCCACCACATTCTTAACCCGATTATTGGATCTCAAAATCCTCCTCAATCGACGTTTTTATCAACTTATATTGGTATCTGCTGGTGCCGTAATGGTATCGGGGGTGGTGATATTTGTATTCCCTGAAAGCAGTCAGTTAGGCCTAAGCGGATTTATGGCGTGGACGACGCTGGCCATCATATTTACCTTATTCATTATTGCAGGTTATGCCAGTATTCAACGCGTAAACAGTGCAGCCATTGTATTTACAGCACTCAGTATTATTTTCGTGGCGATGCTGTTTCGCGTTGCGCTTAACGATATTAGCGATTTCATGACGCGCTATGCATTGATCATCTCAACCGCGATTGAATCATTTTTGTTTGCCTATGCCGCCAGCGAAAAAGTGAAGTATCTAGAAGTTGAGAAGGCGCAAGCCTATTTAACCGCATCAGAAGATCCGCTTTGTTCGCTCATGAACCGACGGGGTTGGGAAATGGCTGTTGAGCGAAAGATTGAGCGCTTCCGCAAACGTGAAGGTATATTCGTCTTATTGTTTATTGATATGAACGACTTTAAACAAATTAATGATGAGCATGGGCACCCATTTGGCGATAAGGTGCTGAAAACGTTTGCTAAGATCTTACGCCATAAAACACGTGAAGGTGACATCATCGGTCGATTTGGCGGTGATGAATTTGTAGTGTTCGCACATGCTTTAAACCCCTCTCAAGCGAGGCGTATCGAACAGCGTTACCGGGAAAACCTACAACAACGAGATATTTGGATTGATGGCCAGCAGTTATCAATTTCCGCGTCAGTAGGCGGCATTATTGAAGAAGTTGAGCACGCTGAATTGTCGTCGATGCTACAGCGTGCTGATCTCGATATGTATCAACAAAAAACTGAGGCAAAGGCTAAGATTTCTTAGCCTTTGCAAACGCATCAGCAAACGCATTGCCCATCGCCGCATTCGCGGTAGACGGCGCATTCGATTGACGCTTAGGCCGCGGTGCATTGTCCCGTTTTGATGCTTGTGGTTTTGACTCTGCTTTGTCATCTAAGCGCATAGTGAAAGCTATTCGCTTACGCTGAACATCCACATCCAGTACTTTAACGCGCACGATATCGCCAGCTTTAACCACTTCTCGAGGGTCTTTGATAAACTTATTAGTCAACGCCGAAATATGAACGAGGCCGTCTTGATGCACACCAACATCCACAAAGGCGCCAAAGTTAGCTACGTTAGTAACAACACCCTCTAAAATCATGCCTTCTTTCAAGTCGTTGATGGTGTTGATACCCGCTTTAAACTTGGCTGTTTTAAACTCTGGTCGTGGATCGCGACCGGGCTTTTTCAGCTCTTCGACAATGTCCTTCACAGTCGGAAGTCCAAATTGAGCATCAACTAATGACTGTAAATCTAGTGAGCGCAGAATGTCGCTATTGGCAATTACATCATTTACTGCTGACTTGGTAATATCAATGATTTTGTCGACCACCGGATAGGCTTCAGGGTGAACGGCTGATGCATCCAATGGATTGCTGCCATTGACGATGCGAAGGAAGCCCGCGGCTTGTTCAAAGGCTTTTGGACCTAGACGTTCAACACTTAACAGTTGGCTGCGATCAGCAAAACCACCATTCTGGTCACGATAGGCCACGATATTGCTGGCTAACGTTTTGTTGAGGCCTGACACATAGCTTAACAATGCAGGTGATGCGGTATTCAAATCCACACCCACAGCGTTTACGCAGTCCTCAATGGTGTTATCTAGCGCTTTCGCTAAGTGACTTTGGCTTACGTCGTGTTGATACTGACCAACTCCAATCGCTTTAGGCTCAATCTTAACTAACTCCGCCAATGGATCTTGTAATCGACGCGCAATCGAGACTGCGCCACGCAACGACACGTCCAATTCAGGCAATTCATTCGAGGCTAATGCAGAGGCAGAGTAAACCGACGCCCCCGCCTCACTCACCATGATTTTTTGCACTGGCAGCGCTGATTTTGTGATCATTTCAGCCACTAGTTGATCCGTTTCTCTCGACCCCGTGCCATTACCAATGCTGATCAGCTCCACCTTAAACTGCTTGCACAATGTCTCAAGCGAACGCATCGATTTATCCCACTGATTTTGTGGTGCATGCGGGAAAATAGTAGTGGTATGAATAACTTTGCCGGTTGTATCGACGATGGCCAGCTTAACCCCAGTACGCAAACCAGGATCGAGCCCCATGGTTACTTTGCGGCCTGCCGGTGCGGCCATCAACAAATCTTTAAGGTTATTGGCAAACACGTCAATTGCACTGGTTTCGGCTCGCTCACGCAGCGCAGCAAACAGTTCTGTTTCTAAATGCAATTGCAGTTTAATTCGCCAAGTCCATTGGATGACCTGATTCAACCAATCATCAGCTGCCGCATTACGGTGCTGAAAACCCAAGTGTTGAGCTATCAGTATTTCGCAATGCGAATGACGCTGGTTTGATTCCTGTTGTGGGTCAGCATTTAGTTTAAGCTGCAATACCCCTTCATTTCTCCCTCTGAACATTGCCAGCGCACGGTGTGAAGGTGTAGTTGTAATTTTTTCCGAGTGACTAAAATAATCTTTAAATTTAGCGCCTTCTGTTTCTTTACCGGCCACAACCTGACTGCTGATATGGGCTTCTTTTTCGAGGTATTGGCGTAATTTGGCAAGCAGCTCAGCATCTTCAGCAAAACGTTCGATTAATATAAATTTGGCACCTTCCAACGCGGCTTTTACATCGGCAACATTTTTTTCTACCGATACGAAATCTTGAGCCGTCGTGTCGGGATCTAGTTTTCTATCGTTGTAGAGTTTATCCGCTAATGGCTCCAAACCCGCCTCGATGGCAATTTGCCCTTTCGTACGGCGCTTCGGTTTATAGGGTAAATACAAATCTTCCAACAGGGTTTTACTGTCTGCCTGCAAGATCTTGGCTTTTAACTCTGGGGTTAATTTTTCTTGCTCATCTATCGATTTCAGAATGACAGAACGTCTATCTTCAAGCTCTCGCAAATAGCCAAGACGCTGCTCCAGGAAGCGTAGTTGCGTATCGTCCAATCCTTTTGTGGCTTCTTTTCGATATCGTGCGATAAACGGAACAGTCGCCCCACCATCCAGTAATTCCACGGCAGATTGAACACGCTCAGCCTCAACGCCAAGCTCGGTCGCAATTTTATTGATTAACATATTTGTCTCAGAAAGCTGTATCTAGAAATGAATATAAGAAAAATACGCGCATTTAAGCGCTGGTCGACGAGTCCGAATTATACCACGATATAGTGCCTTGCCTAGCGAAGTTTTGCCTGTTTGAATACCGCAATCACTGCATAAGTTAATGTGGGATCTTCACACCTGACTACGGCTTCTTTATAGGCTAATCAGACTGCTTGGCCTTGTACCAAATATCAATAATCGTCCATTCAGCGGTTTGCAGGTCCGTTTTAACCACTATGTCGTCGTCAATTTCTTTACCGACTAAAGCTCTCGCCATCGGACTATCTATCGAGATGCAATGTGCTTGGCCGAATATTTCATCATACCCCACAATATGAACTGTCAGCTCCTTGCCATCATCTCGCTCTAGTTTACACCACGCGCCAAAGAACACTTTGCCTTCTTGAACCGGGTCATAATCGACTACTCGTAGGTTCTCTAATGCTTTGCGCAGATACCTGACACGTCGGTCGATTTCTCTTAATTTCTTTTTATTGTATTGATAATCCGCATTTTCACTGCGGTCACCAAGGCTAGCAGCCCATGTAACTTTGCGGGTGATTTCAGGACGCTCAACTCGCCACAAATGATCAAGTTCATTACGCAAGCGGTTGTAGCCTTCACGGGTAACTAAGGGCGTTCTCATTGAATTAAGCTTTATTTTTAACTGGTCGATAATATCAGTGAGTCGTTCCCTTTGAGTCAAGTACTCAATGTGAAGAAAAAATAATTAGTATATTTTTTGAACCAAATAGTGCCTAATGACACTATAAGGTTAGGAATCATTAACGAGGCAACCTAGATGAAATCAGCAAATCAAAATTCATCTTCACAATTGTTGATTTCAAGGAAGAAACCACAAACCACGATGACGATCATTGTTTCGCTCATGGGATTTCTGTTTTTCCTCACCGGTGGCATGGTCGCAGCAGCATCAGTCGTCGACGCGATTATTAATACCGTAACCTTGGAAAACCTTTGGTTTTTCGTGGCTGGCGTTGTGTTGTACAAGTTAGGTCGCTATACCATGCGCCGCGTTACTGAATAGAACTTGCTGATTTATCTATTAATTACTCGCCGCTATTTTTCTCCCCTTTTTTATAGCAAAGGGTTCCTTCGATTTTCTCACCACCCACTATACTTAAAGTACGTAGCAAGTTTGTTACGATACTTGATAACCTGAATGCGTATTCAGAGTGTAGCCCTAGAGTGTGATGGCATTGCTAGTGGCGAGATGGAATTAAGGTGGGCATGGAGCAGCCGTGAAAGATAAGCCGGACAGCATTGCGCTCTCCGGCTTCATTTTTATTTACTCACCGTCAGCCTTAGCGACTTCAATCAACTCAACATCAAAAATCAATGTCGAATTCGGTGTGATTGAACCGGTTGAACGCTGACCATATGCCAACTCTGATGGAATATAAAAGCGATACTTCGCGCCTTCTTTCATCAATTGCACACCTTCTGTCCAACCCGCGATAACACGTGACAATGGGAACGAAGCTGGCTCATTGCGTTTGTAAGAAGAATCAAATTCAGTTCCATCCAGTAATGTACCACGATAGTGAACCGTTACAGTGTCTTCAGCCGTAGGAGATGCGCCTTCACCTTCTGCAAGCACTTCATATTGAAGACCTGACTCAGTAGTGATTACGCCCTCTTTCTTACCATTTTCAGCTAAGAACTGTTTGCCAATCTCAATGTTATCTTGTGCAGCATTTTGCGCTGCTTCTTGTTGCTTTTGCTGTAAGCGAGCATCGGCCTCACGCGCTATAGACTGCATTTCTTCAACAGTAAACTTTGAATTACCTGCCAATGCGTCTTCAAAACCTTGCTGTAAAGCTTCACGGTCAATAGTTAAGCCATACTTTTCGGACTCTGTAGCACGGTTAGTCACGTAGGTCCCCATGCTTGCGCCAAGCGCATAAGCTTGTCTCTGGTCTACGCTCATCTCTGTAGCCGCTGACGCATCAGTAGCCGCCACGTCAGTGGTTGAAGTATCGGATACTTGTTCCGTTGTTTGCGGCTGACACGCCGATAAACCCAGTGCCATTAAAGAAGTGGCAGCAACGAGTGATAATCTCATGTAATGAGTCTCCTGTATTTTTATGAATTTAGCGCAGGTTTTTATAAAAAGTGATATGCGACACGCGTGCTATGGTAATCTTTACGCACACAAAGCGAAACCCCATATCATGAGAAACAGCTCAAGCCGACAAATTAAACGTTATAGCGGGCACTTACTTACGCTACTGATACTGTTATTGAGCGGTTGTGGCGGCGCAATTTCAACGCCGGAATCGGTTACCGCGCATGCCCAAGAAGGTTCGATGGCGGCAGATATTTCACCCGATGGCACCTTAGCCGTAGTCTCCAGCGTTGAAAACGGTATAACCGTATGGGATCTGCAACAGCAGACTGCCCGTTTTGAATGGCATCATCAGGGTGAAGGCGAAAATATTGTCACCAATCTGCACATCGCCGCCAATAACAGCCATGTTGTCACCTCTGACCGAACAGCGTTTGCCTTGTGGGATGTATCAAGCGGTGAACCGGTTGGTTTTTGGCGTATCGATGAAAGTGCGATTCGGGATGTGGCCGTCAGCAATTATGGTAATGCCATCCTTGTCGCTAGAAGCAACGGTAAAATCATGTATTTTGAACCGAACAGCGGGCGCCGTTTGGAGTTTTTGGGCCATCAGGAAAAAGTTAACAGTATTGATTTATCCCCCAATGGCAAGTTTGCCCTGTCAGGCAGCAATGACTATGTGGCGTACTTATGGAGTACTGACAGCGGTCAGGTCATTCATACATTTACCCACCCTCAACGCGTCACTAAAGTTGCGTTGGATGATCAGGGCCGTTTTGCCTTTACTGCTGACAGCACAAACAATGCTAAGATCTGGGATGTGCAAAGCGGAGAGCTCATCAGCTCGTTAGATATTTTTGTCCGCCAACAAATTTTCACCGACGCTGTGTTCGCCGAGAACGGAAAGTGGTTACTTACCGGTAGCCCCTCACGCCGCGTAAATTTGTGGGACATATCAACAGGTAAAGAGATACAGGAGTGGCGTGTCGCGCCGAATGAAAAGGCAGCGCTGCGCACCGCAGTAGTCAATGCGGTAGGCTTTATTAACGAACATGCAATAGTTACCGAAAGTAGTAGCGGTTTAGCAGAAGTATGGAGGATCCCTGAACATGAATGAAGACGCGTTGCAGGCGCAGATTGATGACCTTCAAAGCAAAGTCGCGTTTCAAGAACATACAATTGAATCGCTTAATTTGGCATTGACGGAACAACAAGCACAACTGACGGAGCTAAAAGAGAAGTTCAAACTGGTGGTCGACAAGCTTAAATCTCTCCAGCACTCCAATATTGCCAGTGCTGATGAAGAAACACCGCCACCGCACTATTAGCGCCAGCTTCCACCATACCCTTTATGGGGTGTTGATACACTAAAGGCTCGGCGTTTGACCCGACAGAACCGTTTGCATCAACTCGGTATCAATATTCCCGCCACACAATATGACCGCCACTTTCTTGCCTTGGTTCGCTGGGCGTTCCTGCATGGCGGCAGCTAAGGGTACCGCCCCTGCACCTTCGGCCGCATTGTGCGTACAGCGGTAGTAGGCTCGGATGGCTTCGGCGACTTCATCATCAGTGACGGCGACAACCCGAGCAGCCCCCTCGCGATATATGTCAAAGGCGTCAGCAACCGGTACTCTCACCGCGACACCATCGGCAAACGTATTGGCGCTTTCTGTCGATTGCATGCGACCGCTGTCAAAGGATAGTTTTGCCGCTAATGCGTTCGCAGACACAACCCCAATAACTTCGGTTTTTAGTTTGAGTGCATCGCGAGCAGCAATGACGCCGCAAATACCAGAGCCACAGCCGATGGGCACATACACACGATCGATGTCTTGAACCTGAGTAAATAACTCCAGTGCGTAGCTAGCAACCCCACTGACTAAAGCATGATGAAAAGGGGGAACCATAAACAATCCCTGCTCCTTCGCGAGTTCAGCAGCATGCTGTTTAGCAGTATCAAAATCTTTACCGTAAGTGATCACTTCTCCACCAAACGCTCTCATCGCACTGTTCTTCTCTGGAGAATTGCCTTCTGGTACCACAATGGTCGCCGTCAAGCCACTGGCTGTTGCTGCTTTAGCCTGACTCTGTCCATGATTTCCACGAGTGGCCGTAATGATCCCGCGGCACTCTGGATGTTGCTGACGTAACCACTGCATAAAGGTGATCCCGCCGCGCACCTTAAATGCCCCCGTTGAGGTATGGTTCTCGTGCTTCACCCATACTTCTGTCCCCATAAGCTCGTTTAATAACGGCCAACTGTATTGAGGCGTTGCGGGCTGAAACTGATAGACCGCTTTAGCGGCAGCCTCTAATTGCGATAAGGTAAATTTCATAGCGACAACACCCAGTAATTTAATCTTGTTGAAGTAAGCCTGTTGAATAGTGCAGCTTGCGTTTATCGTCCATGATTATGGCATCCATATCATCCAATTGGTTAATTAACTCAAGCCCTTCTTTAACCCCCAAAACGAACACCGCTGTAGAAAGAGCATCATTGCGGGTAGCTGAATCGCTAATGATGGATACGCTTTGCACGTTACTCACCGATTTGCCCGTCTTAGGCGACAGAATATGATGATAACGCACGCCTTCCTCTTCGAAATAGCGCTCGTAATCCCCTGACGTTGACATTGCCGTATTACTTAATGGCAAGACAACCGCCTGTTTGTCTGGGTTGCGTGGATCTCGAATGCCGACTATCCAATCTCGCCCATGGCGATCGCCTAACAGCTTAGTGTCACCACCCGCCGTCACCAACGCATGCTCAATCCCCATGGCATGTAATATATCTATTGCATTATCAACTGCATGCCCCTTGGCAATTCCGCCTAAATCTATCTTTACATCAGGGTGAGCAAAGCGCACTGAGCGTGCACTGGGTTCCAATTCCACTAGCCTGTAATCAATGAGCGAGGTTAAGCGCTCGAGTTCAGACTGAGTGGGTTTAACTCGTTGCCGATAATCATAAAGAAAACCGACACTGGCAAACGTAATATCAAATGCACCGTGAGACAGTTCAGAGAAGCGTCGGGATGTTTCTAAGAGACCAAATAACTCTTCCGATATCACCACCGATTGCTGGCCAGCCAAGCGGTTTAAATGTGACAACTCGCTGCTTTCGATATAGGGGCTCATCAATTGATTGATCCGCTCCATTTCGGCAAATACCGCAATGATGGCCTGGTGCCCTAACTCAGGCGAATCCGCCCAAACTTGAACTTCAATATTGGTTCCCATGATGCCTGCCGAATCGCTGTACCAATCGCCTGAAGTGGCATTCACTCGACTTGTCAGCAATACAAGGAAAAGGGCAATATTTATACGTAAAAGCTTGTTGAATAGAGATGAGGTAGTGAACATCGAGTTATATATCGAACAATAGGTCGCATTTGATTGTTAATTCAGCATGCGAGGGTTTGTTGCATAAAGCAAATCTTTTACACCCGTGCTATTATTGCGCGGTTTTAATTTGTGGATGGAATTCGAATGTCCTGGCTGCGTAATAGCCTTTCTTCTTTTATCTATTGGCCGGTTAAATTACTGGTGCGCTCTAAAAGCATTCCGGCAGATGTTGAATCTGAACTAGGGATTGATAAAGCTAAACCCATCGTATATTTGCTGCAAACAGATTCCATCACGGATCAGTTGGCTCTGCGGTTTATCACTAAGAAACTGGGTTTACCCGATCCCAATGGTCATTTTGAAACGGACGGCGTGCGCTTACCGCGTAGCCTGTTTTTGCGCCGACCGCAGCCCGTCATCAAACGCTCAGTAAAACAAACCGATACAGTTGAGATATTCACTCATATTTTCCATTTGCATCGTGTTCACACCGAACTGGATTTCCAAGTATTGCCGGTGTTTATGACCTGGGGCCGAGCGCCAGGCAAAGGTAAGCCCGGCTGGGCCGATCTAATTGCCGACCGAGCATCGCCCAGTTGGTTACGTAAATTATTTATCGTTCTGTTTTTAGGTCGCGATAATTTCGTCAGTTTTTCTCGTGCAGTATCGACCCGATCAATGGTCAAATTACACGGCTCAGATCTCGATATAGCCCACAAGCTAGTCAGGGTTGCCAACACCCATTTTCATCGTAAACGTCAGGCATTTACCGGTCCTACTTTATTAGAACGAAGCGAACTGAATAACTCAGTATTGGGCTCCGCAGCGGTGAAAGCAGCCATTGCTGAAGAAGCTGAGAGCAAAAAAATTGATACGCAGAAAGCGCGTGAACATGCACAAGCCTATATTGACGAAATTGCAGGTGACTATCGTGAAGGACTCATTCGTATTGGCGATCGCATACTGACGCGTATCTGGAACAAAATTTACAACGGCATCAGCGTGGGCCATGCCAAGCGGATCCGTGAGTTGGCCCAAAATGGTCATGAAATCATTTACGTGCCTTGCCATCGCAGCCATATGGATTATTTGCTGTTGACCTACGTAATTTACCACGAGGGTATGGTTACACCACATATTGCTGCTGGCATTAACCTTAATTTTTGGCCGGTGGGTAAAATTTTCCGTCGAGCCGGAGCCTTCTTTCTGCGCCGCAGTTTCGCGGGGAATAAACTGTATACCGCAGTGTTCCGCGAATACCTGGAATTGCTGTTCAATAAAGGTTACTCAGTTAAGTATTACCCTGAAGGGGGACGTAGCCGCACAGGTCGTTTGATCCCGCCCAAAACCGGTATGTTAGCAATGACCCTTCAAGCCATGCTCAAAGGAGTAAATAGGCCCGTCAGCATCGTACCTGTGTATATTGGCTATGAGCACGTCATGGAAGTTAAAAGCTACCAAAAGGAACTCACTGGCTCGAATAAAAAGAAAGAATCACCAATGCAGATCATATCCGCGATCCGCAAGCTGAAAAACTACGGTCATGGCTATGTGAACTTCGGTGAGCCATTGCAATTGAATCAGTTCTTGGACGAATGTGCACCAGAATGGCGCAACAGCCAATCGTTATCACCAGAAAAGAAACCCAGCTGGCTAACTCCTACCGTAAACGAGCTGGCTAATCGCGTTATGCTAAGGATCAACAAAGCTGCCGCAATCAATGGAATGGCTTTAGTAAGTATGTGCTTACTTTCATCTAAAACTAAAACGATGACCAAAGCCGAGCTTGTGCGTGCCATGCATGACTACTTGACGCTATTGCGTGAGATCCCGTTTAGTGAAGACGCAACATTGGTTGATGATATTGATGCGGAAACATTGCTTGAACACACCCTCAAGTTAAAGCGCCTTGATGTTCAGGAAGACGCCTATGACCCACTGATCTCAACGATGTCTGATAATGCAGTGACGCTGACGTATTACCGCAACAACATTCTGCATTTGTTTGCGCTACCCGGCATGCTGACGACCATCGTGTTTGCCAATAATGGGATTGATAAAAGCAAGTTACTGAAGCTTATGCATTCACTCTACCCGATGCTGCAAAAAGAGCTTTTCATTTATATGGATGCCGAATCAGCAGATGATTACTGTGAACGTTTATTGATGCAATTACTTGAACAAGGCTTACTGAAGCAACAAGGTAAACGCATTCTTCCGCCCGCCAGAGAATCAGAGCAATTCCACTCGGCATGGTTACTTAGCCGCGCCATGCAAGAAACCGTACAACGTTATGCGGTCGTGCTGCGTGTATTGGAGATCAACCAAACGATTAGTCGCGGCGAGTTAGAGCGTCAGTCCCGCACCATCGCAGAGCGATTGTCATCACTCTACGGCATGAGCTCACCTGAGTTTTATGACAAGAACGTGTTTAGTTGCTTGGTAAGTGCGCTACGCGAACAAGGCTTACTCACCTCAAATGATGATGGCTCACTGTGTCATTCTGAAACCAGCCAAGCTCTACAAAAGGATATCAACCAATTAGTCTGGCCGGAGATCAGTCAGCACCTATTGCAGTTGAACAAACAAGACTAGCTGCCGGACCCCGGCAGCGTCTCATTTAGTGTGCGAGGAAGAAGCGATAAGCAGGGTTTTCGCTTTGTTCTTCAAACGAATACCCCAACGCAGCCAAGTGCTGGTCAAAGTCAGCGCGACTATCAGCCGGAATATCAAACCCGCATAATACTAGGCCTTCTGCTGCACCGTGATTGCGATAGTGGAACAAGGTGATATTCCAACGTTCACCTAGGGTATGCAAAAAGGTCAGCAGCGCACCGGGATATTCGGGGAACGCAAACGAAAACACATGTTCATTGAGCGGCTTAATTAAACGCCCACCGACCATGTGCCTGACATGCAGCTTCGCCAATTCGTTGTCCGACAAATCAAAACACTGATAACCCTTGTCCGCAAGAATATCCAACAGCACCTTAAATTCTTGTCGGCCTTGTTTTAATTTAATACCCACAAATACATGGGCTTCAGCATCCGTTGAATAGCGATAATTAAACTCCGTGATCGCACGGTTACCCAAGGTATCGCAAAATTGCTTAAAGGCCCCAGCATGCTCTGGCAACTTAACCGCAAACACCGCTTCTTTTTGTTCACCCAATTCACAACGCTCAGACACATAGCGAAGGGTATGGAAATTGGTATTTGCACCGCACAATATCGCGCCAAGGCGCTCACCTTTAATGTCATTTTTAGCGACATATTTGCGGATAGCTGCAATGGATAAAGCGCCCGCAGGCTCGGCTATAACACGTGTATCGTCAAAAATATCTTTAATCGCTGCGCACACTTCATCATTGTTTACGGTAACTATGTCGTCCAATAACTCGTTGCATAAGCGAAAGGTCTCTTCACCGGCAATTTTCACCGCAACACCATCAGCAAAAATGCCGACCGATGGCAGCTCTACCGGCTGTCCGGCTTTTTTTGCTGCCAGTAAACACGCGCTGTCTTCTGCTTCAACACCGATCAACTGGATATCAGGTCTTAACTGCTTCATATAAACCGCAATACCGGCCGCTAAACCACCACCACCGACCGCAATAAATAATCGTTGCAAAGACGGGTTTTGTTCAAGCAATTCACGCGCAATGGTGCCTTGACCGGCAATCACATCGGGGTGATCAAACGGCGGGATGAAGGTTAGTCCTTGATCCTTACTCAACCATTTGGCATGTCGATTAGCTTGATCAAAACTCAGTCCATGCAGCACCACTTCAACCGTATCACCGCCGAAGCGTTTAACGGCATCAATCTTAATATCCGGTGTTGTTTCCGGCATCACAATGGTGGCTTTAATTTTGCGCTTGTTGGCCGAAAAGGCGACGCCTTGAGCGTGGTTGCCGGCTGACGCCGTTATTACGCCGGCGCTGAGCTGCTCATCAGATAGCTGTGAAATGCAATTATAAGCGCCGCGCAATTTAAACGACTTTACCGGTTGTTGGTCTTCTCGCTTCAACCAAATTTCGTTACCCAGCTCTGCGGATAATCGATTCATGAATGTCAGCTCTGAGTTCACAGCTACGTCATAAACGGGTGCTAATAGCACCTTGCGCAAGTAATCTTGCATGCTAACGGGCGTACTCATGATTGAGCCAACAATGCATCTAATTTTGCTTTGTCGCGCACTGCACCTTTATCAGCACTGGTGGCTAGCAGGGCAAAGTTTTTCAACGAAACCGATACGGGTCGCACGCGATCGACCGGCTGCCATGGTTTGTCTCGAGACGCCATAGCTTCACGGCGTTGCTGCAACGCCTCATCGCTAATATCGATATTAATGGTGCGGTTGGGAATATCGATAATGATGGTATCACCATCTTCGACTAATCCTATACCACCGCCACTTGCCGCCTCCGGAGAACAGTGACCAATCGACAGTCCAGAGGTGCCACCCGAGAAACGGCCATCGGTAATCAGCGCACACTGTTTACCAAGGCCCTTAGACTTCAAATAAGATGTTGGGTAAAGCATTTCCTGCATGCCTGGCCCGCCTTTAGGCCCTTCATAACGGATAATGACCACATCACCAGCAACCACTTCATCATTTAAAATGCCTGCTACGGCGTCATCCTGACTTTCGAAAATCTTGGCAGTACCGGTGAAGGTCCAAATAGATTCATCAACGCCCGCGGTTTTTACAATACAACCGTTCTCGGCGAGATTCCCAAACAAAACGGCTAAACCGCCTTCCTGACTATAAGCATGCGCTAAGTCACGAATACAACCTGCTGCACGGTCAGTATCTGCTGTTGGGTAGCGACAATCTTGGCTAAACGCCTGAGTGGTGCGAATGCCGGCAGGACCTGCCTTGTAAAATTCCACGATGTCTGGGTTTGGCTCATCAACAATTGAATAATCAGCGATAACCTCGCCTAACGGTTTACCCAATACATGATGTGCGCTGGCATGTAACAAGTTAGCGTTTTTCAGCTGCTCCAAGATTCCCATAACACCGCCGGCGCGATGCACATCTTCCATATGATATTGCGGTGTTGAGGGCGCTACTTTGCATAAGTGCGGGACCTTGCGCGACAAACGATCAATATCATTCATACCAAATGGGATCTCACCTTCCACTGCCGCGGCCAATAAATGCAATATTGTGTTGGTCGAACCGCCCATGGCGATGTCGAGACTCATAGCATTTTCAAACGCATCAAAGTTGGCAATATTGCGCGGTAAAGCAGATGCATCTTCTTCTTGATACCAACGGCGGCATAATTCAACCACCAAACTGCCTGCGCGTGTGAAAAGCTGCTCTCGGTCAGCGTGCGTGGCAAGTGTGGAGCCATTACCGGGTAATGAAAGTCCCAATGCTTCGGTTAAGCAGTTCATTGAATTTGCGGTAAACATGCCTGAACATGAACCACAAGTTGGGCATGCTGAACGCTCTATTTCATCACTGTGCTCGTTGCTGACTTTATCGTCAGCCGCGGCGACCATGGCATCCACTAGATCTAACTTGATCAGTTGGTCTGATAGTTTGGTTTTACCCGCTTCCATCGGACCACCGGAGACAAACACAACAGGAATATTAAGGCGCATTGCCGCCATTAACATCCCTGGTGTGATCTTGTCACAGTTTGATATACACACTAGCGCATCGGCACAGTGTGCATTGACCATATACTCCACCGCATCAGCGATAATTTCACGCGAGGGTAAGCTGTACAGCATACCGCTGTGCCCCATCGCAATACCATCATCGACGGCGATCGTATTGAACTCTTTGGCGACGCCTCCAGCAGCTTCGACACTTCGCGCGACTAATTGGCCCATATCTTTAAGGTGGACATGGCCTGGCACAAATTGGGTAAATGAATTCGCAATCGCAATAATGGGTTTGCCAAAATCGGTATCTTTCATTCCCGTGGCTCGCCATAACGCGCGAGCCCCTGCCATATTTCGTCCTTGCGTAGTCGTCGCTGATCGAAGCTTAGGCATTACGCCCTCCTATTTTACTCATATACCGGTGTCAGCCAGCCCCATTTGTCTTCGGTCTGACCGTTAAATAATCCAAAGAATGCATCCTGAACTTTTTCAGTGATAGGACCGCGTGAGCCGTTACCCACTTTAATCCCATCAACACTGCGCACAGGTGTTACTTCAGCAGCTGTGCCGCACATCAGGATTTCGTCTGCAAGGTACATTGCTTCACGTGCAATGTTTTCTTCTCTGACGGTGTAACCCATTTCTTGTAGTAACGTCATGATGGTGTCACGCGTAATACCTGGCAGAATGGCTGCTGTTTTCGGTGTTGTCGAAACGACGCCATTGCGAATAACAAAGATGTTCTCACCAGCCCCTTCACTGATATAGCCATTAACGTCCAGTGCGATACCTTCACCGTAACCATGACGACGTGCTTCCATTGAAATCAATTGCGATGACAAGTAGTTACCACCCGCTTTCGCGCCAGTGGGCATAGTATTCGCAGCCAGTCTGTTCCAGCTTGAGATACCTGCATCAACACCATTTTTAAGCGCCTCTTCACCGAGGTAAGCTCCCCATTCAAACGCGGCAACTGTCAGCTCTGTCTCTTGACCGAACGGGACTTGCAAGCCCATGCCGATATCACCGTAGTAAGCGATTGGACGAATGTACGCAGACTTAAGGTTATTCTTTCGAATAATATCGAGAGTAGCCTGGTTGACTTGATCCAGCGTGTAGGGGATCGTCATGCGATAGATTTTGGCAGAATCGAATAAACGACGATTGTGTTCGTTTAAACGGAAAACACAGGTTCCTTTATCCGGTGTGTTATACGCACGAATGCCCTCAAAAACCGATGAGCCATAGTGAATCGCATGTGTCATTACATGCACAGTGGCGTTTTGCCACGGAATGATTTCACCGTTAAACCAAATATATTCAGCAGGTTGCTTTGCCATAGTAATTCCTTAACAATCGATTTTTCGTAGGGTTATTATTTTCAAAGGCACGATAATACATGCTAATGAGCCGCTACCCAACGAGATCAGCTGTTAAATTACCTGAACAAAACTGACTTTGTGTAAACTTGAAAAGCCAGATAAAAGACAAGTTTTCCCATCACTGGGAAGGAAACTTGAAAGGACATGTGGTGCGCCATGGCGAGCGCAGGGAGATTAGTACCACGAAAAGGAATGCCGTGGCAAGTTCCAGAGGTCCAATTAGATCACCGATATATTTTTAACCGAGCGTAAATTTGCTATATTCATGTTTCTATTACTTGCAAATGAAGCTGTTGCAGTTGGGTTTTATTCACGCATTGGTCACACATTCTTTCATTCGAAAAATGAATGAACGCATTTTACATACACTCATCCCCCAAAAGTGGGCCTTTGTATGCGTGGTATTTATGGCCTGGACGGCAATGCCAGTGCCACTTCAGGCACAAGAAGATGCAGTTGTAGAACCCCAAGTACTGTCACCACGCTTTTTCACCTTGTCGACACAAGATGGATTGGCTCAAGACTCAGTCGTCGATATGCTGCTCGACAGTGATGGATTTCTGTATATCGGAACAGAGGGCGGGTTAGATCGCTGGGACGGCTACAATTTACGTCGAATCAATGGGCCAAATAATGAATTGCTGGACATGCCCATTTACCGCATTTTTGAAGACAGCCAACGTAATATATGGCTTGCCTCAGCAGGCAGCGGTGTTTACAAATTAAACCCCAAAACCAATCAACTCGATAAAATCATTGAATTGCCCTATGTCGATGCAGCGGACTACATTCAAATCGGCGTGAACTTTTTTGAAGATGAGCAGAATCGGATCGTCATCGCTATGGATCAATCCATTGCTCGATATGATTATGCAACCGACAGCACTGACATCATATATGAAGTCTCAGAAGAGATGATTAAAGGAGAAGTGATCCTGCGTTGGGCCATAGAGCTAGAGAAATGGTTAATCATCGCCACCAGCGACGGGTTATTTGCTAAGGCTGAAAATAGTCCTGCCGTACCACTAGAGTTTCTACCCAACAGTGCAGAAGCCCACATTGACCAACTCAACGTAAAACACCTCTTGATAGACTCCACCGATCGGCTGTGGATATCAACTGTGCGTGGGCTTTACATGACGAGTGTAGCCGAAATATCTCGCTCACTCGGTGAGTCGACGCGCATGGAGCCTGCACAAAAGGTGATCCCAGAGCGCAATATTTGGCGAGTGATTGAAAAATCCCCCGGCGAATTCTGGGTCGGCAGTGATATCGGTTTGTTTTCGTTAGACACTACGACAGAACAAATCACTTACCGCTACTTATTTGAGCCGCTGAAAGGGATTGATGTGTTATCGCGTAAAGATATTAAAGATATTGAAATCGATCGTGACGACAATCTCTGGCTAGCTTCAAACTACGGCGGTGCGTTGTATTGGGCACCGTCTAGTTTATCGTTTAAAACCTTACAGATAACGCAACAAAATCAACACAACAGTCCGCTTACGGATAATACCATATGGTCTATTTTTGAAGATGACAGCAATGATATCTGGATAGGCACCGATAACGGTTTGACTAAGTACTCTCCTTCAACCGGTGAGTCACAACTGTTGTTTAAAAAATCTCAATATATTCCCTACAGTGATGCGCACATATCGAAAGTGTTTGGTTTAGATAATGAGCGCCTCATCATGTTAACCGGCTATGGTCTGTGGGAAGTCGATAAGAATACCGGCGAACGCAAAATTGTTGAAACCCTAAACGACGAAGATAACAGTATTGTTTCGACCTATGTTTGGGGTGCAGGGCAGGACCTTGATAAGCGCATCTGGTTTGTCATGGATACCGGTGCCAAAAACGGGTACTACGTGTATGACCCTGCCGATAAGTCCATCAACAAGATTGATTTGCACAATGAGATCCCGACCCGACAATTCTATTCTTTTCTTCATGTGGCAAAAGATTACGACAACAAGATGTGGTTATCGTCTTCTGGCACGCTGTCGCTGGTGGATCCGAAAACATTTGAACGACAAGTTGTGCATAAAGTCACCAGCGACATCAATATGGCGTGGATATTCCCCACCAGCGTAGTAGTCGATAAACAGGGAGTTCTGTGGGTCGGTTACCCTGGGCACGGGTTGTATGGGCTCGACAAAGACACCTTCCAACAGCGCTACTTCTTTAATGAAAACATGTTGTTATCGACTAATTTGGTGTATTCATTGATGACGGACGACAATGACAATTTATGGTTTAGTAGTCACTCAGGGTTACACAAAATTACCAGCGACCGCAAAAAGGTTGTCGATTATCGCTATGGGCAAGAACTTATCGTTGCCGAGTTCAATGACGGTGCACATTATAAGTTAGAAAATGGTCAACTGGCGTTTGGTTCTCCTAGCGGTATCGTAACCCTAGATCCGAGCTCATTAGAATCATCCAGTCAACAAGAGTTGATACACGAGGGCCAAGTGACACAAGATGCAATGGCGATCACCGATGTTTCCTTGGCCACGCGTGATTTGAACATGCCACTGAGCAATATCAATGGCGAAACCATAAACCTGAAGTATGACGACAATGGCCTCACGATCCGCTTTAGCAGCCTTCAATACAGTCAAAGTGGAAAAGGCCGCTATACCTACACCCTGAAAAAGAACGGCAGAGCCATCAGTACCGCAACCACAAGCGAACCAGTGGTTTCATTACCCTTGCTAGAAGATGGTGATTATACCTTTACGGTTTCGCCTGATACTAATAGTGGTATTAGTTCGATGCAGCCCGCGACGCTGAACATAAATGTAGAGCCCGCCCCATGGAATACGATGACCGCGCGTGTAATGTACATACTAGCAGCGGGCCTAGTGTTGTTTATTTTCTGGTGGATCCGGAAAGGGCAGAAATATCACCTTGAGCAAGCCAGAAACCAGGTGCGGTTATTTGGTGATGCGTTCAAGCAAACCCGCGACTGGGTGGTTATTTTTAGCAATGACTATGCACCGATTGCGGTTAACCCTGCATTTGAAAGCGCATTCGCATTGGATACTAGTGATACCATCACAGAGCAATTCAAAACCTTACAAGAGAAGTATCCCGAATTAATGAAGTATACGCAGTCTGCGCTTAAGCAACTGAGTATCAACGGATATTGGCGCAGCGAACAAAAACTGCAGCTGGCCGATGGACGACAACATGACGTATTAATCAATCTTAATGCGGTTAAAAATAAAGAGGATACCAACCAGATTGATCACTACCTTATGGTATTTTCTGATATTTCCGAACAAAAGCGAGCTGAACGCAAGCTACTGAAGATGGCAACCTATGATGGCCTAACCGGACTGGTTAATCGGAATTTGCTGTTAGATAGGCTTGAGCATGCTATAGAAAATGCTAAACGTCACAATTCACTTGTCGCAATCCTGTTTGTCGACCTCGACCGCTTTAAAGGTATCAATGACAGTCTGGGTCATGAATACGGCGATAATATATTGCGCGTGGTAGCAAAACGCATGCAAAACATCACCCATGAAAACGATACCGTCGGGCGCATCGGTGGTGATGAATTTGTTATCGTGTTGGAGGATGTTGAAGACTTTGAGGATGTGAGTTCGTTCATTTCTAACTTGATTGATTTAATTGAAGAGCCCATTCAAGTCAGAAAAGAAACGTTACGGGTGTCATGCAGTATTGGCGTATCAGTATACCCTAACGATGGAACCGAACCGTCTGATCTGCTGCGTTATGCAGACGTTGCAATGTACAGCGCTAAAGGTGATGCGGTAAACAGTTTCCGCTTCTTTACAGAATCCATGAATGTACGAGCAAAATATCGTTTGTCATTGGAGAACTTGGTCAAGCGCGCATATCAGCAAGAACTGTTCTTCAATGTATATCAACCGATAGTGAATATTAAAACCCATCAAACGGAAGGTATGGAATTACTGATGCGTTGTGCCATCAGTGAACAACCTATTTCACCCGCTGAATTCATCCCTATTCTAGAAGAGATGCGACTGATCGTTGAAGTCACCCGTTTAGCCATTATTTCTGGGATCAAAGAGCTTGCACAGTGGTACGAAGAAGGGTTCCGCGGCTATTTATCGGTTAACTTGTCTGCACTGCATTTTACCGCGACCTTCGACCTAGATATATTGTCTGAACTGTTAGAACGCTATCAGTTACCGCGCAGTGCTTTGCGGTTTGAGGTGACGGAAGGCGTATTGATGGGCGATAAAGAAATGGCGCTGGAGCAATTTAATGCGCTACATGCAGAAGGCTACCAACTTGCGCTTGATGACTTCGGCACAGGCTATTCGTCATTGAGCTACCTTAAAATATTCCCGCTGGACGTGATTAAAATAGACAAGAGTTTTTCAGATGACATCGGCACAGGCAGTAGTGGCGACAGCCTTATCATAACCACCATAGGGATGGCGAAAAATTTAAAGATGGACTGTATCGCCGAAGGTATTGAAACGGCTGAGCAAGTGCAGTTTTTGGCTGATCACGATTGCTTTAGATTACAAGGCTTCTTCTTCTCCAAGCCAGTTACAGCTGATATTGCAAAGACGATTGTTGTAAAACAATGGCAAGAGCTGTATCAAACATAGCCTGCTCTTGTAGCCAGTAGGTTAGAGACCCAGCGTTCGCTATGCTCTATGCACTCAAACTCAAGGAGCGCATGTGGGATACGCAACCGTATATTCAAGAGCCAGCATCGGTGTTAAGGCGCCTCTTATTACCATTGAGGTGCATTTAGCCAACGGGATCCCCAGTTTTACGCTGGTTGGATTAGCCGAAACCACAGTCAGAGAATCCAAAGAACGCGTTCGCAGTGCCATCATCCAATCTGGCTTTGAGTTTCCAGCAAAGCGCATCGTCGTCAACCTTGCCCCCGCTGATTTGCCGAAACACGGCGGACGATTTGATCTGGCGATTGCGGTTGCAATCCTCGTTGCAAGCGGGCAAGTGCACGGTGAGCACCTTTCACAATACGAGTTTTTGGGTGAACTCTCCCTCTCGGGCGATATTCGCCCCGTCGCCGCGGCTCTGCCCGCCACATTGGCTGCTGGCTCGCTACAAAAATCCTTGGTCTTAGCGGCGCTAAACCAAGCTGAAGCGTCTTTAGTGGCAGAGGACAATCATTTCGCGGCTTCTCATTTAAGTGAGGTTGCAAACCATTTAAACGAGCAACAACCGTTAGCGAAAATCAATTGCCAAGAAACCTTGTCTGAAGAACCAGGTTACGCTTTGGATTTTGCCGATGTGCAGGGCCAACACCAAGCAAAACGCGGCTTATTCGTGGCCGCTGTAGGTCAGCATAACGTTTTACTTGTTGGGCCACCCGGCACGGGCAAAAGCATGCTAGCCCAACGCTTACTCACCATTTTACCAAGGCTTACGCCAACTGATGCGCTGGACAGTGCTAGTATTTATTCTATCGCGGGGGAATTTGATGTTGAAAAACATTGGCGTAAGCGACCGTTTCGGTCGCCACATCATACGTCTTCGGTTACGGCATTGATGGGCGGTGGCAGCCTACCAAAACCCGGTGAGATATCACTGGCCCATCGAGGCATTTTGTTTCTTGATGAGTTGCCCGAATTCGGACGACATGTATTAGATGCCCTGCGTGAGCCACTGGAAACCGGCGATGTTCATATTTCTCGCGCTGCAATGAAATGCTGTTTTCCTGCTCGGTTTCAATTGGTTGCAGCGATGAATCCAAGCCCTACCGGTGATATTCACGACCAACGCACAAGCCCAGAACAGGTATTGCGCTATCTGAATCGCCTATCCGGCCCACTACTCGACCGCATCGACATCCAGTTACATGTTGATAAGCAGAAACTGAGTGAGCTCTCAACCCAGTCTTCAGCAAACCTAGACACACTGCGCAGCAGTGAGCTGCGGGAACGAGTAACGCGCCTACAAGCAATGCAAATGACACGTCAAGGTTGTTTGAACGCTTATCTAACCAGTCAGCAGCTGAAGCGTCATTGCCGCCTGAGCAATGACAATGAAACATTTTTCTTGCAAGCACTGGATCATATACACGCTTCTCACCGTGCCATGCACCGCTATTTAAAAGTAGCCCGCAGTATTGCGGATATTAACAACAGTGATGATATTCAACGTGAGCACATCGCAGAAGCAATGGGCTATCGAGCCATGGATGACTTACTGCGTTCCCTTCATAACTGAGCAAACATCGCTTCGATCAAACGTTCTGCTTTTCTTCCCTGCTGACAGCATAGTCCTAATTCATAAGGTTCAATGTTATCCACCTCAACACTGTCAACCTGACTCTGTAAGGCTGAATTCTCCAGTACGACCCGGGGTACAAAACCGACGCCACAGTCCAAGGCGACCATGCTGACGATGGCTTCATTGCCGCCAACCGATGCGTACACATGAGGCCTTATTCCGGCTTCTGCAAACCAATGATGCACCGTGCGTCGTGTTGGCCCGCTCTCGGGCATTACCACCGGCGTTTTACGCCAATCGATTTGACTAATGTGACTAATCCCCATGCGTTTTGGTAATGCAAGTACCAAGGGAACTTTGGCCAGCGCTTTAAAATACAATTCAGCCGGTAGATCTGGCGCATTAATCGCAATCGCAATATCACATTTATCATCAAGCACTCGCTGTACTGCAATACCAGGATCGCCTGTTTCGAGCTTAAAGTCGACTAAAGGGTGCTGTTGCCTGAATTTATCGAGAAGGCGCGGCAGGTGACTTTGACTCGCAGTTACAGAACAGTAAAAGCGTAAATGCCCTTTCAATTGTTCACCGTCATTGTTTAATGTCTGTTTCAGCTGGCGCCATTGACTTAGCATCGGCTCGGCAAATTCGAGAACTTGCTGTCCGGCATGGGTTAATACAACGCGGCGGTTGTTTCGTTCGAACAGCACCGCACCACACTCTTGTTCAATACGCTGTATAACGCGGCTTAACGTTGAGGGTGAAACAAACATTGCCGACGCCGTTTGACTGAAGTTAAGGCTGCCAGCTAGATGGCAGAACAGTTGGAGATCACGCAGTTCCATAATTTCATTATTTGCAACATTATGTTGTGAATATATCACTTTAAACAACATTTGTATTGCCGTAGTCTTTCTATCAGGCATTAAACGCCTGAACAAAACTGGACAAGGTAAACATGGCAAATTACTTCAATTCTCTCTCTTTGCGCGAACAACTCAAACAATTGGGTCAATGTCGATTTATGCAGCGAGAAGAATTCTCGCAAGGATGCGATTATTTAATCGGTAAGAAAATCGTAATCGTTGGCTGCGGTGCTCAAGGGTTAAACCAGGGTCTAAACATGAGAGACTCAGGCCTTGACGTGAGCTATGCATTGCGTCAAGCCGCGATTGATGAAAAGCGCGACTCTTTTGTTCGTGCAACAGATAACGGCTTTACTGTAGGTACGTATCAAGATCTTATTCCTACTGCAGATCTGGTTTATAACCTAACACCGGATAAGCAGCATGCTTCAGTGGTTGAAGCAGTAATGCCTTTAATGAAACAAGGCGCAACACTAGGTTACTCTCACGGATTTAACATCGTTGAAGAAGGCCAACAGATACGACAAGACATTACGGTCGTGATGTGCGCACCGAAATGCCCGGGTACCGAAGTGCGCGAAGAATACAAGCGTGGATTCGGTGTACCGACTCTTATAGCGGTTCATCCAGAAAATGATCCTGAGAATAAAGGCTGGGACATCGCAAAAGCCCTTGCTAGCGCAACAGGCGGTGATCGCGCTGGCGTATTAGCTTCATCTTTTGTTGCTGAAGTAAAATCTGATTTGATGGGTGAGCAAACAATCTTATGCGGCATGCAACAAGCGGCAGCTATCTTAGGCTATGAATACATGGTAGCCGATGGCGTAGAGCCAGCTTATGCAGGTGCATTGATCCAGTACGGCTTAGAAGCCATCACCGAAGCACTCAAAATTGGTGGTGTCACCAATATGATGGACAGACTAAGTAATCCAGACAAACTGCGTGCATACGATTTATCAGAGCAGCTTAAAGCGACTTTAAGACCTCTATTTGAGAAGCACCAGGACGATATTATTTCAGGTGAATTCAGCACTACCATGATGAAGGACTGGGCTGATGGAGATGCTAATTTATTAAAATGGCGTGAAGAAACCGGTCAAAGTGCGTTTGAAAACGCGCCCGAATATGAAGGTAAAATTGATGATCAAGCCTTCTTCGATAAAGGTGTTTTGATTGTTGCAATGATCAAAGCCGGCGTCGAGTTAGCGTTTGACGTTATGGTTGAGGCTGGGATCTTGCCAGAGTCAGCTTACTACGAGTCATTGCATGAAACCCCTTTGATATCCAATACGATCGCACGCAAACGATTGTACGAAATGAATGTGGTTATTTCTGATACTGCAGAGTATGGCAACTACTTATTTGCGAATGCTGCTGTACCGTTATTGAAAAAATCGTTGATGCCGTCCGTCACCTCTGCTGATTTGGGCAAGGGCCGCACTAGTCACGATAACAAAGTTGATAACATGCGTTTAGTTGAGGTCAACCAAGCCATCAGAAATCACGGTGTAGAAATTATTGGTCAACAATTACGTGCTTATATGCAAGATATGAAGGCCATTGTTACAGAGTAAACAGTTCTGTCGTTAGGTGCTTAAAAAAGCCCTCTTGCCCGGCATTTTTTGCCGGGCTTTTTTTTGTTTGAACTTTTACTTTGCATCTATATCTGAAGCTGTATGATGGCTCTTATAGTCATATTTCTCGCTCTTGGTTATTTTTTGCACTAAAAAGCCACGTGTATCAAATTTGATACACCCTATCACATCTACTTAAAATGCATTAACTTTATGATTTTAAATGCTTTTTAAGCCTTGTTAGGGTATTTCGAAATCTGAATCGTGAAGAACTAAAAACAGTGTTATCAAATAGCAACAACTATCAGCCAAAATCAGATTAAATCATTGATATTTAACGGCTATTTAGTTGGCAAAGCATTTGCTTAGATGACTATAAGTTGCATTTTAGGCAACTACACCATGTTGAAAATAGATCGCTGTCAAAAAGGAACGCGATATGAAGCAAACGATGTCTCGCTTTATGCAGGTCGATGATTGGATTTTTGAAGTTAAAATGGTCCGTGCACTAAAAGTCAATTCATACGGCGACCCATACACCGCTGTCGCCAATCTTACCGCCAATGGCGACCAAATGTATATTGATACACAAATGACACGTCAGGGTGAAGACTTTACTCGAAAAGACTTTATGGCTTTTTATAAGTTCTGTCAGACACTACAAATGAAATCTGTCAGTTACGATAAAATTAAGAACGGCGAGCGCTTCGCTCGCACGGTTGATATTGTCGAAAATCAACAGCCAAAACCGATTGTTCGTTTAGTTAAATAGCGCTTAGAGCAGTTTACCTGCGCCTATTCTATAGTCGTGGGTATCTCTGCCCAACGAACACTGGCAAAGGCTAAACCGCAAAATATGACAAACCCTGCTGCAATGGGGATGACGTCGTGCGTCAAGAATGCATCTACCAAGGTTGCGATAGGCACTGACAACAAGCTCGACAGAGAGCCAATAATGGCTGCACCTAGCCCTGCCATATCGCCAAGTGGTTGCATCGCCATGGCATTAAGGTTGCCGAATAACACGCCAATAAAAAAGAAATTGATAAACAGCAGCGTGATAAACGCGGCTAAGGGTGGCAACCCACTGTAAAACATAACAACAGCAAGCAAGATAAGGCTGAAGCTCACACTTCCCACAAGCGCTATTTGACATAAATGGCGCATACCTAAACGCATCACCAATGTGCCATTAAAAAACGATGCCAGGCCAATCGAACCCGCCAGTAGAGCAAAAATCAGCGGAAAGTATTCTCCGGTTTGATAAATGCTTTGGAAAATCGTTTGTGACGCACTTAAATAAGCCAAAAAAGCGCCAAATATAAAGCCCATCGCCAAGCTATATCCCATCACTTCGCGGTGGGTCAGAATAAAGCGCAAAGAGCGAAAAAATGTGGCAAAAGAAAATGCCTGACGCCTATCTTTTGGTAACGTTTCAGGTTGTCGGGCAAAGAACCAAGCAACTGCAATGACTGCCACAATTAAAAACAACGCAAAAATATGTTGCCAAGAGAACCATAGCAATACGGTTTGGCCTATCAGCGGCGCTATCATTGGCACGAAAATGAAGACCACCATGATAAATGACATGACTCTGGCCATAGCATCACCGCTAAACTGATCTCTAATCACGGCCATCGCCGCTATACGTGGGCCTGAAACACCAATCGCTTGGATCACTCTGCCGACCAGCATTTCGTTCATAGTGGAAGCATACATACACACCAGCGTTCCACAGGCAAAAATAAGCATCCCGACTAATATCGTGGCTCGCCGTCCGTGCGCATCGGCAAATGGACCAAAGAATAATTGACCGACAGCCATGCCTATAAAAAAAAGCGAAACAATTAAATGCACTTGTTGCTGAGACTCTGCGCCAAGCACTTCACCGATTTGATTCATAGCGGGCAACATTGCATCTATGCTGAGTGCAACTAATGATGTCATTAGCGCCATTAGGCAAACAAATTCAAACAAACCTAAGGCAGGTTTAATGGCGGGATGCGGCGGATGTTCTGGCATGTCAACAATCTGAAATTAACGGTCGCGTAGCTTACCAGCAAAGCTCAGGAGACGATAGTTAAAGCGGATAAACTAAACTTAAAACACGATGGCCTGTGGCGGCGAATTCAACTACATAGTTGCAATCGAACTAGCGTTAGACTGAACGTTATCAACACAAACTTTCACGCATTATTTGCCTGATTTGCTTCACGCATAGGTAATGGACTAAAACCTTTCTAGATCAACGTTTAAGCTCAGGGTGCAGGCTCTTACCCAGAATGTGTTCATCTTTGGCAATGACTTTTGCTGCACGCCCAACTATCAAAGGATCCGGCGCTTTGGCGACTCTTTGGTTTTTGTTTGGATATGGCATTTGATGTAGAAAATATTGCATGCAATTCAAGCGCGCTCTTTTTTTGTCATCCGATTTAATAACCACCCAGGGAGCATCGGCAGTATCCGTATAGAAAAACATGGCTTCTTTTGCTTCGGTGTAATCATCCCACTTCGCTTGTGCGATTTTATCAATCGGACTCAACTTCCATTGCTTCAATGGGTCAGTTTCACGCTTTTGAAAACGCCGCGTTTGTTCTTGCTGCGACACTGAAAACCAGAACTTGAACAAACGGATCCCGCTGCGCGTTAGCATTCTCTCTAGTTCCGGCGCTTGCCGCATAAATTCAAGGTATTCATTCGGCTCACAAAACCCCATCACGCGTTCAACACCAGCGCGGTTGTACCAACTTCGGTCAAACAGGACAATTTCACCCTCAGTCGGCAAATGCTTTATATAGCGCTGAAAATACCATTGACCGGATTCTTCATCTGTCGGTTTTTCCAATGCAACAACGCGCGCCCCACGTGGATTCATATGCTCCATAAAACGTTTGATCGTGCCGCCTTTTCCCGCTGCGTCTCGTCCTTCAAACAACATTACAACGCGCTGCCCACTCTCCTTAACCCATTTTTGCAGTTTTAGCAGCTCTACCTGCAAATCATGTTTATGTGATTCATAAAACGCTTGGGTGATTTTTTTCGAATAAGGGTATTCGCCAGAGCGAAAAGTCGACTGAATATAGCTTTCATCATGTCGTTTCTGCGTTAACGACATGCCTGTAGGCGCTTTAGTAGAGGGTGTTTGTTTATCCATATTAGGTAAAGTGTAGTCTTTTGATTAACGTTCGTCTGCATGATGGAAGTCTACCCCTATAAGGAATGCCATTTGCAATAAAACGGAGTTCCATTGACACAGATCATCTACATGGGTTGGAACGAATGTATCTAGGCTAGGTCTTAACAATACAAATCATATTTCTACGAATTAACGATTTTATCCTGCAAATACATGCCGATAATAAAATAGCCAAGGTATAATTATTGGCATTATCGCTGGTTCGCCATAACAAAGGATTTTGAATTGCTCCGTTGTCGCTTTTTGCAAAGGTATTTGCAAAAATTCTCCTATTGCTTGCTAGGATTTGTCTCTCTGTACTCTGCAGCGATTGGCGCGTTTGAATTCACATTAAATGGTGTCGACAACAAACAAATCAAAGATAACGTCAAGCTGCACTTAAATACCCTTGATATCGACACTTCGATATCGCCCGACCGATTGTGGCAAGAACCTATTATCAAGGCCGTGAACAAAGCCGTGCGACCATTCGGTTACTACGATGCGGACATGCGCGTATTGGAAGAATCTGGGCAAGTTGAAATTAATATTTCATTAGGTGCTCCACTGATCATTGAACATATAACCTTGGAGGTTATCGGTGGAGGCCGCAGCGATGATTGGTTCTCCCAACGATTTAAACAATTTCCACTAAAAGTGGGCGATGTATTGCTGCAGCATAAATATGATCAATTCAAAGCAGATATGCTGGCTACTGCTATTTCACGCGGTTACTTTGATTTTAAGTGGCAAGCTGCACGACTCGACTTGGTGCGTGAAGAGCAACAAGCGAATATCTTACTGGTTGCACAATCGGGTGAGCGCTACCGCTATGGCGATATTCGTATCAAAGGCGATGCAATAGCTCAAGACATCATCGCCCGCATAAACCCTTTGCGCGAGGGGGCGTATTATCTGGCTGAGGAAATCGGCGAATTAAATCGTGTGGTCAACGATACCGGCTACTTTAATCGCGCAGTAGCGCGACCTTTGGTATCAGAGGCGGTTGATCATGTTGTGCCCATCGAAGTCACATTGGCGCACAAGCCCCGAGATTTGTACGATGTTGGTCTTGGATTTTCCAGTGATATCGGTGCACAACTCAGTGCCAAATGGCACCGGCCGTGGGTAAACTCACGTGGACACAGTGTTCAGTCTGAGTTGTTTTTATCGTCCCCAGAACAATCCCTGTCGACCAGTTATCGTATTCCCATGGGTGATGTTAAAAATGATTATCTGTCGATTCAGGCAGGGCTTGAGAGCGTAGACGAGAATGATACGCGAAGTGACAATACCAGTTTGTCTGTTCAACGATTTTGGAAACCGAAAAATTCGGAATGGCAACAGAGCGTTTTCGTGCGCTACCAACTGGAAAAGTTCGCCCAAGGAAGCGACGACAAACGCACCACTCAATTAGTGCTGCCGGGCTATTCCATCAGCTTGTTTCGCTCTCGCGGTGGTTTGGATATTAGCTGGGGCAATAGAACGCTACTAACCATTGAAGGTGGCACCCAATCGTTGTTATCCGATATCGATATTGCCCGTGTCAGCGCTAAAACAAAATGGATACGCACGTTCGAAAAGCATCGACTTGTTGCGCGCGCAGAATTAGGTGCAATCGAAACATCTGACTTTGATCAAGTTCCTGCAAGTATGCGCTTTTTCGCCGGTGGCGACCAAAGTATCCGCGGATTCAACTACCAAACCATTTCGCCAAGAGATGAAGACGGAGATTTACTCGGTGCCCAGTATCTCGCAGTTGGCAGTGTCGAATACGCCTATCCAATATTAGAACAATGGCGCCTTGCAACCTTCATCGATGCTGGTACAGCCACCAATGATTTTGAAGATGATATTGCCTGGGGCGCAGGCATCGGTGTTCACTACCTGTCCGTGATAGGCCCCATTCGTTTGTACTTAGCGCGTGGCAAGTTCAATGATGAAAGCAACTTTCAAATTCACTTTTCGATAGGGCCAGAACTATGATCTGGTTCACTCGCATTGTCTATACGCTGGTTGCGCTTATTCTGCTAACACTTCTTGTCGCGTGGGCCGCGGTGAGCCGCATTGGCTCTGCTACGCTGGTAAACACTGCCGCTGACTATGTTGAAGGGCTGAACATTGGTGCCATTGACGGTGGCCTTAGCTCTACACTCAATTTATATGATCTGCACTATGAGCAAGCCGGTTTATCTGTCTCCGCAAAGCACCTATCACTCGATTTAGCCTGGCATTGTTTTGTCCAGTTTGCAGTGTGTGCCGAGCGAATAGACAGTGATGGGTTAAGCATTACATTAGTATCCACAAATGAGGTAGAGACATCTCCATCAGAGGTCAAAAAATCTCTTATCCGCCTACCGCTTTTAGTTGCAATTGAGCAGCTCAATGCGAAAGACTCAACCCTTAAGCTGGCCGATGGTACGGTGGTTGAGCTTGAGGGGCTATCCACAGAGCTACGCTTGTATCGCCGCTGGCGCTTCCTTTCTCCGCAACTGTCCAAGCTGTCGGTGACTTTACCGGAATCAACTCAGCCTAACGCTCCCTCAGACGAACAAGCCGCCATCGTTTTGCCCGACATTTGGATCCCGCTTGACGCGAGCATTGACGATTTCGTATTAACCTCTGCGCAAGTGATACAAGGTGCAACTCAGCAAGGATTGAATTCATTGCGCCTTTCAGCCGAAGTATCAGGTGCAGACATCAACATTCAGCAGCTAACGTTAGATCATTCAATGGGTGAGGCGAGTGTCAAAGGCTCCATTCGAACCGAGGGCGATTTTCCGTTGCACATAACCGCAAACGCTAGGGGCACTGTCGACGGACAAAACATAGCGACTGACGTAACACTCGCGGGTAGCGCAAGCAATGTGGATGTGCAATTGTCAACTCAACAACCCATTCGCTCAAACGTAAGCGGCAGCATTCGCCCTTTGGATGCTGTGTTGCCCGCGGAGCTGTCCCTGACCTGGGATGCGTTCTCAAACGATAATTTCGCGATTGCTGAAAGCTTCTCCAGTACCGGTGGCGAGATAACAATCTCGGGTGATCTCTCGCGATACCTCGTAACCGCAACAACCGAAGTCACAACAGCGCATCTACCCTCTCCAGTTAATCTGCGTATTGCTGGCGCAATCAATAAAAAACTCGCACAAATCTCCGATGCCAGCATAAACACGCTGGATGGCAACATTAAATTAAGCGGCGATATACAGTTTAATGACTCCATGAATTGGGTTATGTCTGCAGACATAACCCAGCTTAACCTTCAGCAACTTAATCCGCACTACCCAACTGATATTAACGGTGCACTAGCAGCAAGCGGGCAGTTTCAAGAGCAGATCCCCAATATCAATGTCACCAGCATTGATATCAACGCCATGCAACAAGGTTACCCCTTATCCATCAAGGGCAGCGGTGCCTTTGCTGGCAATGCAGGAGTAGCGGTTTCAAGCGTCAACATCGCGCATGTCGACAATCATTTGCAAGGCTTTGTAAGGGTATTACTCGACCGAAGAGTGGATGCAGACCTTATCGTCGCGATCCCCAAATTTGATGACACCTTGCCGACGGTCTCTGGTGAGATGCGCGGAAACATTATGGTGTCAGGCAATATTCAAGAGCCAAATGTCGATATTAATTTACATGCGCAGAACATTGTCTCTGAAGATGAGTCTGGCAGCACTACGCTTCTGGACAAGTTAACATTGATGGTAACAGGCCCAAGTCTTAAGCCTTCCGTGAACCTATCAGCTCGACGCCCTGACGCCAGTTTAGATGCCAATATCGCGTTGAATATAACGCCCGACTTGATAACCGCAAGTCCCAATGAGATAGATTTTAGTTTTCAAAATACGCCGTTCTCACTCTCAAAGCGCGGGGATATTCGTTTTCAACTACCACAAAATAAGGCCACCGTTGATCCATTATGCTGGTCTAGCGATGCGAGCCAAATCTGCCTCGATTCTCTGATGTACGAAAACAATGCACTTTCTTTTGCTGGCACGATACCTTCATTCGCGATTCAGAAGTTACTCGAATGGTCACCACACGCCATACCGGTGCAAAATCAAGAAGGTTTATTAACCGCCAGCATCAAAGGTAGCGTGCTTCCCCAAGACGGATTGTCATTGACCATTGACGCTGATATTAGCGCCAGCGACTGGATAATGGGCGAGGAGCAAAGCCAAATCACATTGTCTACCGAACCAATACCATTGGATCTTACATTGCAAAAACAGCAACTGCATATTAACTCGTCCGTGACTGGCAAAGGGCTTGGGCATTTAGGCATAACCGGCAATCTGGACGTAAGCGATTTGTCCCCCACTATTGAGGCGTCGATAGTGGCAGAGCAATTTGATATTGCCCCATTTTCGTACTTAAGCCCAGATATTCACCGACTAAGTGGGGTCTTCAATGCTGAATTAACCCTGACGGGAGAAGCGAAGCAACCTAACGTGAACGGCATACTGAGGTTACAACAAGGCAATGTAGACATTAAACGCGCGCCCGCGATCATTAACAACTGGGAAGCACAAGTACAATTTGAAGGCCAACAGGCCAAGGCAAAAAGCCAATTCTCACTCGGAGAGGGCCAAGGTAAAGCTCTGGCATCACTGAACTGGCAAGATGCGTTAAGCATAAATGCCAATCTTACCGGTTCGAATTTAAGCTTAAAGCATCAAGATATTTCCCTATCACTGTCACCTGATTTGAAATTCACAATGGACAACAACGGCGTTAGTGTTGCCGGTGAAGTCGTCGTACCACGCGCCAAGATAAAGGTGGACAGTTTGCCACAAGGCGCGATTGCAGAATCACGCGATGTACATTTACGGGGTGAGCCACCTTCAACCGACTTGCTTGATACCGCCCACATCGATTTACAGTTACATATTGATCCGGACAACAATAATCAGGTGGAACTTGATGCCTTTGGTCTTGAAGCCTTTTTAACTGGTGATTTACACATCCTCAACCAACCGACCCTTTCCGCATTTGGTGATCTACAAATCATTGAAGGAGAGTACCGCGCATACGGACAAGAACTCCTGATCCGTGCCGGTGACTTGCAATTTAATGGCCCAATTAGCCAGCCCTTACTGTATATAGAAGCTATTCGTGATCCTCAGCTAACCGAAGACAGTGTCATCGCAGGTATTCGGATTGATGGTTTGGCTAGCCAACCCAATGTTCAACTTTTTTCAGAGCCCACGCTGGATCAAAGTCAAATGTTGGCATATTTGCTATCGGGTCGCGGAAACATTAACAATACGGATGCCAGTGACAATGATTACACCAGCTTGCTATACGGCTTGGGTGTGTCTAATAGCGAGTCATTGACCAGTAACCTTGGAAATGCGCTGGGTATAGATGATCTTCGCTTGCAGGCGAAGGGCAGTGGCGATAATACGCAGTTAACAGTCAGTGGCAAGCTGGGCAAAGATCTTACCGTAGAGTACGGTGTGGGCGTATTCGATTCAGTTACAGAAGTAACCCTCAGGTATCAGTTAATTCCGAAATTATACTTAGAAGCCGTGAGTAGTTTGTATGAGTCGATATTTATCTATTACCGCTTCAGCCGTGGTGAAGTTGTTAGGCGTTCAGAAGCCAACAACGACTAAAATCCTACGGTCAAACCGGTTAACCTAGGTCCGTGATACGTCCATTGCGCAAACTGTAAATCCAGCTGTGAATTTTTAGTGCTTGTTGACGTGCCAATGCATCCTGAACAATGGTTGTACGGCGCACATTGTCTGCTTGCGCGATAACGTTCAATTCACACAAACGGTTGGTTCGAGCGTGCCCCTCAAGCGCCATTAATTCAGACTCATGTTGGCGATAGATATCTTTTATGTGAGCAAGCCAGTTATCAATCAAACCTAAGTTTTGATCACCTAGCGCGGCCTCTACGCCACCGCAGCCGTAATGACCACAAACAATAATGTGTTTTACCTTTAAAACATCTACCGCATATTGCAGTACCGATAAGCAATTGAAATCGGTATGGACCACCATATTTGCCACATTGCGATGGACAAAAATTTCACCCGGCAGAAGATCGACTATTTGGTTGGCTGGCACTCGGCTATCAGAACAACCAATCCACAAGTACACCGGTTTTTGCTGGCGCGACAATTTGTCGAAAAAATCAGGGTCGGCATGCTGCGTTCGCTCTGCCCACGCTTCATTGTTGATTAAAAGCCGTTTAATTTCCGGCATCGTCGAATCCTCGTTGTTGTTGTTCTAACTGAGCCGCTAGCTGACGAAATTTAGTTTCTCTTTTACGCGCCCAAACATACATGGGTGCCAATATCACAGTGCCCAATACCATACTAGCACCGAGTTTTCGCAACCACTCATCCTGCGGCATTTCGTCTAGAAAGCCGAACAACAGCCAAATAAAAATGAGCATTAACCAACTCAGCCAACTGCTGATTTGGGTATAGCGTGCAATTCTTACATTACTTTTAGCTTGCGCTAGCATATTGGTTAAATGCTGCTTAACACTCCTGTCCGCCGTATCGGCAAGCACGGCGAAGCGCCTTAAGTAAGTAATGTAAGCTGCATAGATACCACTGATAACAACCACAGCTAAAATTGTATAGAAGAAAACATCGCTAAAACGTTCTCGAACAGACAATAGAACCGCTAGCCCAATAATCACTGATAAAGCGTCTAAAACGACATAGAAGATTTGCTTTCGCTTCATCTTCTTCATTGTTTTCATGACTTCAGCAGCATTAATCGGCGCTGTTTCCTGCTTTTGCCACAGTGAAGACAAGTCTTCATCAAAAGGATCATTCTGCATGGCTAATCTTACTCTTCAATTGTTGTTTTGCGCGGGTCAGTAATACGCCTACATTTGACGCGCTGATGCCACAGATTTCGGCAATATCTTTATAGTTCACACCTTCCATCGCTAGCGTGACCACTTGACGCGCATTGATGGGCAGCTCGCGCACCAATGCCACTAACTGAGCCGCACTTTGTTGTTCCGCTAAAATAGCCTCTGTACTGCGAGTGGATAGCACTGCGCCGCTATCCTCATCGCTGATATCAAATGCATTAACACTGGGTTCTTTGACCTGTTTACTGACATGCGTCACCGACCGATTGTGAGCTATTCTCAATAAGTACGTTTTAACACTGCTTTGTCCTGAAAATGCGGGCAATGCCTGCCACACAGCCAAACAAATCTCTTGCGTCAATTCGCGCTGTCGCTCCCTATCAGATTCATAGGTGGCAGCAACCCGCGACAACATATGTCCGTGTTCGGCTATTAGATCTTCAAAACTTTGCTGCACAGGTGTCTAATTTTTTGTAATAAATTTTGCAATGCCGAGACTATAACCAAAAAGCAGCGTAATCACACATTAACGAGGAATAAAGTATGCAAACATTTCAGATAGTTGCACTAACGTTCGCATTGCTGGCTCTAGCACTTACCCTTTGTTGGCTAGACAAGACCTATCATTGGCGACTAGTCGATTGGTTTAATGGAAAAGTTTCTAACCCGTTCACAAGTGAACATGTAAGCGCCTCAGAGCGGTCAAAAGACGAGCAAATCGCGGCGTTAAAATCACGGATTGAAACACTAGAAGCCATTGTGACTGAACCCAGTTATGAACTGAACAAGAAAATTAATGCGCTCTAAACAGCGTGTTACTTATTTACCTTAAGTCAATTTGGAAAAGTGATTCTGTTGAGCTTATTCACCTTTAACATGTTGATTTAAATAAAAGTCCTGAGTACTGAAAGCTGTGCTATATTTTTCAAACAAGGGTTGAAACGGTACTGTACATGTTCTTCAGAAAACACGCTGATGATTCTCAACGCTTGCAAATAGAGCAACTGCAAAATGAAAAACAAGCGCTTGAGGATCAGCTACTTAAAATGGAGCAGCGTTTACATAAGTCGTATCTAGACGCAGAAGATCTAGCCAAAAAAGTTGATTTGGAACGCTCTATTGTGAAGAACTTCTTCTATTCTTTAGATATGTTAGATGCGGTCAGACATGATGTCGCCAATTCGGCAACCCAAATCAGCCAAGAGAAAACACGGCTAGAAAATACCTTGGCAGACTTTAGCAAGATCAGTGTTACGCTGAATGAATGCGTCGAGATATTAGGAACACTCACCTCAAATTCTCAAGGTATTAATGATGCAATCGATCAACTGTCTAAGTCAGCATCTGAAATTGAATCTTTCGTCACGCAGATACGAGGTATCGCCGATCAAACCAACTTACTAGCGCTCAATGCCGCAATTGAAGCAGCCCGCGCAGGCGAACAAGGCAGAGGGTTCGCGGTGGTTGCCGATGAGGTTAGAACATTGGCCAGTCGTTCAGCTGAAGCCTCTGAGAAAATATCTCAACTCACCAATATTACTTCACAACAAACCGATTCAGCACACACTAAAATTGTGCACAGTAATGAGCAAACTCAAGCGGTTGCCGATTCAGCCAATTCAATCAATGATTCAATTCAGGATATTTCTTCCATGGCCGAAGGCATGGCGGAAGTCATATCAAAAGCCAGTCTGAGTACGTTTATTCAAACGGTTAAACTTGATCATTTAGTGTGGAAGGTTGAGATATATCGAACCATTAGAAATGAAAATGATAAAGATGAGAAAGATTTTGCAGACCATCATCAGTGTCGTCTAGGTAAATGGTATTACCAAGGAGAGGGTCAGACTCAGTATAAGGGCTTTCCAGAATTTCATAACCTAGAACAGCCACATGCCAAAGTGCATGAATCGGGTATTGCTGCACTAAAAGCTTTCAAAGAAGACAATGGAGAGCTGGCAGTGAACAAGTTAGCTGAAATGGAAGCGGCCAGCGTTCAAGTCTTCGAATGCCTGAATGCTTTAGAAGCTAAAGTCAAATGAGTTACCCGCAAAAAAAAGGGGGGCACGGCTGGATTGTTGTACTGGTTATACTCGGCGCTCTGCATTGGTTTGTTGCCGGTTGGAGCGCCCAGCTATTCTTCTCTGAATGTAAAAATGACGAACAAGATTCGCGCAACCCACCTATCTGTGCGTGCCAGAAGAGTGAATTTCGACAGTCATTTATGCTCGAACAGTTTGCTTTCAGCGCACTCTCTGAGAATGAAGAATTAAGTAAATCTCTGTCGCAGAAAGTAGAAGATATTTCACAGCAGTGCCGCGGACAATCACCATTTTGAGAAAAGTAGTCATTAAATCTGTTGTATTAACAGTCTCTCTATTCGCGGTAATTTTCTGTCTTTCATTGCCCGCCTTTGCCAATACAGATAGTTCACTGTCTGATCTTAAAATGCGCCTAGAAGGCGTGCAGGATAGGGCTCAACAAGTCGATATGTTGTTACTTGCTGAGTCCAATAGTCACAATTGGCCTGTCATTGACCAAGGCCGCTACCACATGATGCTTGCCGAACGGCAGGAACGCCTCAATCAGTTGGAAGCGTCATGGAAAAGCTATACTCAGGCCATCACGCTATTGGAAAGCATTTCTCCGACAAGCGAGCTAGTAAAAAGTTATCTTGAGCGCTCATATGTTACCTATTTACAGACCAATGATATAAACCAATATTGCCCTGACCGCGTCATTGCCGTTGAACTGGCACGCCAAGTGACTGATCCTGAAATTCTGGTAAAAGCACTCACACAACATGCTTTTTGTTTCCGCAATAGTGACGAATTTTCAACCGGACTCGCTCTGCTTGATGAAGCACTTGCCGAAGCCAATACGCACCAATTGGGTTATGCACCTACGGCGATGATCTACAATGCAACGGCATTGTTGTACCGTGATAACGAATTACACCAACAGGCCTATTTACATTTGGCTAATGCCTATGAGCAATGGTTAGCCGTTGAAGATTGGCCAGATGTATTTAACATGCTGCACGGTTTAGTTGGCGAAGCGATAGAGTTAGAACGTTTTGACGATGCGCGCGAACATGCACAAGAAATGTATGCGTTAGCGGAAAAATTGCCTCAATACGCTGATTTCCTGTTTTTTGCCCATTTCAATCTGGCCCGAGTAGCCCTTAGAGAAGGCGAGGTTGAAGAAGCAATTACCTTGTATCAAAAAGCTATTGCAGAACAAGACAATACCAGTGAGAAGTACTTCGTACGTGTTTCCTATATTTATCTTGCCAGAGCTTTTGCGCGCAATGGTCAACTTGAGGAGGCAGCCAAAGCCGCTGCACAATACATTACGCTATCTCCTTCAGCTGATCTCGAGCACCCTATGATCCTAGAGGCTAACGCGTTTATTGCAGCCACTGAAGGTGAAACAAAGACCGCGGTTGCGAACCTTATGCTGCGAATAGAACAGGAACATAAAGAAAAACTGGATCTTATCAACCGCCAAACAGTCCTTTCCTCGTTGGATCATGATGCGACCATTACAAGCTATAAAAACAAGCTATTAGAGCAAGAAATCAACATCCAACAACTGGAATTAAAGCGACAAGAAAGTGAACAACATATTGCCAATCTAAGCATGTTATTTATAGCCTTGCTCGCGTTGGTTGTGACCGTTATCGCACTATTTCTTTTTCAATCCAGACGATTGTTTAAACACAAGGCGAATACTGATGGGTTAACCGGGATCAGTAATCGGCGCCATATTCTAGAGCAAAGTCTGAAAGCCATTGAGCAAGCTTCTCGACAGCAGCAGCCCTTATCCTTGATTATTTTTGATATCGACAACTTTAAGCGCATCAATGATACACACGGACATCAGTTAGGAGATGTTGTAATACGTTCAGCGGCGCGTCAGGCTCAACATTTATTGCGCAACGATTGCCAACTAGGTCGCATTGGAGGGGAAGAGTTCTTAGTTTTAATGCCTCATATCGCGCTTGAAGAAGCGGCTACTATTGCCGAGCGTTTGCGCAGCAACATTGCTGAAAAAGTTTTTCATCTGGAGAGCTCGCGCTTGACCTTTAGTATAAGTTTAGGTGTCGCCTGTACCGAGCAACAAGGTTACAGCTTGGATGCTTTAGTCAAAGCCGCCGATGATGCATTGTATGAGGCTAAGAATGCCGGGCGGAATGCGGTCAAAATGGCCAATCACTAACGGTCATTGTGCTTGGGCTAGTGCAAGCTCATTTAGGATTGACGATCGATGATTGGAAGTGCAAAACAAACATTAAGCCCTCCCTCTGCATGATTTTCAATGCTGATCCGTCCGCCATGCATATCGATGATACGTTTAGATATGGCTAACCCTAAGCCTGATCCTGTGCTGCCATGTGCCGCCCCGCGCGCTTTGTCGCCACGAACAAAGGGGGAAAACAACGACTCAATGTCATCATCCTCAATGCCCGCGCCAAAATCACGTACACAACAAATAATCGATGCCTTGTTCGGATGAATGTGAGTGCTTACTTTTATCTTGGGGCTTCCATACTTAAACGCATTCTCAATCAAATTATCCAAAACACGTTTTATCGCAATTTTACGCATAAAGGTTTGCGGTAATTCCATAAGCGACAACTCAATATTGTGGCCGTCATCAAGGTGCCTAACCTGAACCAGATCACGAATAATATCGTTAAGATCACCTAGCTCCCGCTGTTCGCTGTGATCCAATCGTGCATATTCAATAAACTGATCGATGATGTCGTTCATATCCTCAATGTCTTGCACAATTCCTTCTTTGACCCAGTCCTGATCTTCCGGCAGCATTTCTGTGGCTAATCGGATGCGTGTAAGTGGTGTGCGTAAATCGTGAGAAATACCCGCGGTCATTAAGGTTCTGTCATCTTCCAACTGCTTAATGCCTTTTGACATCTGGTTGAATGCTTTTGTTACTGCCATGATTTCACTTGTGCCCTCCTCCGCCAGAGGTTTGGGGAAATGTCCATGGCCAACATTAATCGCCGCAGCTTCCAGTGCTTGCAGTGGTCTATTGACGCGGCGCACGAATAGCCAACCGCCCACCACACTGAGTACACCAATAACAATCAGAAATAAGGTTAAAGGCGAAAAGTCACCACTGGAAACACCCTGCATCGGTAGTGCTATCCACACATCTTTCGCGCGTGGTGTGTTGACCCACACAACCCACAATTGCTGGGCTCTAGAATCGCCTAACATGCCGATCATGACGTTGGCATTCGTCTCTAGGCGCTGTGATACCGCATTAGAAATAAAGGCGTAATAGGTGGCATTGTTAAGCCCATTTGCTTGAGCTTCTTCGGGAGTAAAAAAATGAATATCGGTGAGTTCAGAAAAGGCACGCTTACCTTCCGGGTTGCGCAGGTGGATTTCTTCATTGATTATCACGTTAACCTGATCGGCAATGAGCCCACTGATTTGCTGATAACTGGGACGAACAAAATAATAAGCGACGCCTAAATAAGACACCACTTGATTGATAAGAAGCAGTACGCCTATCAGTAAAACCGTCTGACCAAACGCACTTTTGGGCAATATTCGCATAGCAATAGGTTAACTATTCGCCCGGTACAGAACCATCCGGTACAAATACATAACCTAGCCCCCACACTGTCTGAATATAGCGAGGGTTTGCAGGATCAACCTCTAGCATGCGACGCAAGCGCGACACTTGCACATCGATACTGCGCTCTAATGCACTGTAATCACGACCTCGGGCAAGGTTCATTAGCTTGTCACGCGACAAAGGCTCACGCGGGTGTGTTACCAATGACTTAAGGACGGCAAATTCCCCACTGGTCAAACTCAGCGGCTTACCGTCGTCTGTCATTTCACGTGTAGCTAAATTAAGTTTGTATCGACCAAACTCTACAACTTGCTCAGACTGACTTGGCGCACCCGGCGCTTCAGTTGCCTTTCTGCGCAATACAGCTTTTGCACGCGCCAGTAATTCTCTAGGGTTAAACGGTTTAGGAAGGTAATCATCTGCGCCCATTTCCAGGCCAATGATACGATCAACTTCATCTCCCTTTGCCGTTAACATGATGATCGGAATATCATTGTCTTTTTGCCGTAAGCGTCGACAAATCGATAATCCGTCTTCACCGGGTAGCATCAAGTCCAATACAATCAAGTGGAAATTTTCGCGCTCTAAAAGCCTGTCCATTTGCTCAGCATTCGCGGCAGAACGCACTTGATAGCCTTGCTCGACCAAATAGCGCTCTAACAATGCGCGAAGACGCATATCGTCATCAACCACTAAAATTTTGGATGTTTCTTGACCCATAATGAAATCCGTTAGACTGCCTAATTAGACTATAAAGCATCATCAGCAAACAAAAAAGCGCCTTGCGTCGACATTGTTCAGTAGGAATGTTACAACCTGTTTCAAATCAACTGACAGACGCTTTTGTGCATCACCTAATTCGAACATTAACGCTTGCTCCGGTACTTTTGTATCAAGGTAAACACGTTAGACGCAATACGCCGACATTACCGGAGCCAGAAGGAAACCGCACAATATTTTCAAACAAGAGCGCCTGCAACATATTGATAGTGGGTGATTCCTCCGCCGCAGGTGTGGGTGCATCTCATCAAAACACCGCGTTATTAGGCAATCTACGCAACGCACTTTCACCTGAACCGGTAAATATTACGCTTATAGCCCAAACCGGCGCGACATCACATGACGGCATCGAGTGGATGAAGTCCCTACCACCGTCTGAACGGGCAGATATCGTTGTCACCGTCTTTGGCGTCAATGATGTCACTAAAAACCGTTCTCTTGCCATCTGGCAGTCAGAGCAGCAAGCGCTATACCAGCAGATCCAAAATCGCTTCAAAGGCGCAAAGGTTGTTACCTGTGGATTGCCCCCTATGGCTCGCTTTCCAGCCCTTCCTCAACCATTGCGTTGGTATTTAGGCAAAAGAGCAGATGAGTTTGATGACGCGCTACAACAGTTAATTGCACACAACCCGTTACAACGCTTTTTTTCGTTACGCTTTATCGACGATGTATCAACAATGGCACAGGATGGATTTCACCCGGGAGAGCCACTTTATCAAGCATGGGGAGAAAGGCTTGCAGCTGTGATCGCGCAGTTTAATAAATCCAAGCCGTAAATTAACGGTCTTGTAGCCAATCCACTTGGAATCCGGCACGACGCTTCTTCTCAAGCATCTCTTCAATCAGCGGCGTTAATATAAGTTCCATGGCCAAGCCCATCTTTCCGCCCGGCACCACTAATGTATTGATGCGCGACATAAAGGCGCCATCAATCATTTGCAGTAAATAAGGGAAATCAACGTTGCGCATTTCTCGGCGGAAGCGCACAACCACAAAGCTTTCGTCTTGGCTGGGGATTTCTCGTGCGCTAAACGGGTTCGACGTATCAACTGTCGGAACGCGCTGAAAATTGACGTGCGTGCGCGAGAACTGCGGCGTTATGTAATGAAAATAATCATCCAAACTCCTAACAATACTGCTCATCACCGCTTCGCGAGAATGTCCTCTATCGGTCGTATCGCGCACAATTTTCTGGATCCACTCAAGGTTTACGATAGGCACCATGCCCACCAGCAAATCAACGTGTTGCGCCACGTCCGCTTCATCTGTCGCAACGCCACCGTGCAAACCTTCATAGAATAACAGGTCCGTGTTTTCAGGCAGGTCTTGCCAGGGTGTAAAGGTGCCGGGCATTTGATTAAACGGAACCGCTTCATCAAATGTGTGCAGATATTGACGAAACTTACCGCGCCCAGTTTCCGCATACTCCTTAAACAGGTTTTCCAGCATCACAAAGTCATTCGCCTTAGGACCGAAATAACTAATGTGCCGCCCCTGCTCTTGTGCTTTGCGAATTTCGACTTCCATTTCCGGGCGCGTAAAGCGGTGAAAGCTATCACCAGCAACCACGGCAGAATTTACCGATAGGTTTCTGAAAATATGACGAATTGCATTAGTAGTGGTTGTCGTTCCCGCACCTGACGAGCCGGTGATTGCAATAATCGGATGCTTTACTGACATAGTTCTCTAACGCAAAAGATAGGGAGGTTAGTTATAAGCAACGCAACAACAATAATCAAGCGATTTACCGTGATTAATCCGGTTTATGTTGATGGGTTTCCCCCTCTAACAGTGGCTTTTTGCAGTGAGGACAATGGCTTAAGGATTGCGGCTGAGATATCTTTGTTTGCGCCCGGATAGAAGCAAACAGCGCTTGCGCTTCCTCTCTGTCAAGTTGCAACGACCGGCGCAGATTTTCAAGCCTATCGATATCCGTAAGCTGTAGATGTCCGTTGTGCAACATATTGATCACCTGAGCGCGGAACTTATCCCGACGTAGCGACATTTGTTCAGTAAAACTCGACGCTAAGATACCTGCCGGTAAAGCAAACAACGCAACACCGATAAGGATAAATAGCCCCGCCACAAATTGGCCTAATGCGGTGATGGGTGAGACATCACCATATCCCACCGTACTTAAGGTCACAACCGACCACCAAAGAGCTTGCGGTATGCTGCCAAAATGCTCAGGTTGGGCATACCGCTCTAAGTGATACATTGTGGTGGCGGCGATTACCATAACAATCATCAACATGCCCAAGGCCGCAATGATCACTCGATATTCACGCGCTATCACCATCTGCAATGTTTGCATGGCGATAGAATAGCGCCCAAGCTTGATCATGCGCACCAAGCGGAACAAGCGCAATACCCGTAAATCAATTGCAAATATCATCCCTAAGTAAAACGGCAAGATAGCCATCAAATCAATTAACGACATCGGTCGATACAAAAACCGAAGTCGATAATGACTCGCTGTTTCACCTGTTTTGATTGGTTCGTAGTCTTCCTCTAGCGTGCACGTCCAGATCCGCGCAATGTATTCTATTGTAAACACGCCCACTGAGAATATTTCAAAAGCCAGAAATTCAAGATGATAGCGAGTACCCACTTCCGGCATTGTTTCGAGCATTACGGCGATAACATTCGCAACAATGAGAATTATGAGTAACCAGTCGAACCAACGACCTTTTTGATTGTTTTTGTCGTACGGCTGTAGCGTGAAGAACAGCGATTGTTTAAAGTCATTAAGATTCATCAAAGAGCGTCAACTTGTTATTCGATAGCGTAATGACTTAAAAAGACCGTATCGTAAAAGTCTCGGAAAGCCGCTGTGTCAGCCTCTTCCCGCCACCAGGTTGTCATCGCTTTTTCATATGCATCAGTGCGAACCAACTCGCTTAACACGGCATTCACTCTGTGAACGACTTTTTGCCCCCACTCATTGTTGGGGCACGCCACCCTTCCCATTACGAACTCAGGTTCACCTTTGATATACAATGCAACTTTTTGATGCGCTTCCTGCATGTTATATCGATGATAGTAATTAACCTCAAACGGATAGGCGACTGTGGACTGAATTCGCCCGTTTTCAAGTAAACGGAAGATAACTTCACTTTGCTCTGGCGAAATCCGCACTATATTGTCGTCGCCATACCCTTTGATTATTCCATCGATGTAAGGCCCATAGGAACGCCCTTGAACCAATCCCAATGTTAATTGGTGCTGCTGCAATATTTCATCCAGATCAATTACCTGAGGCAATTCCAGCGCGACAATATCGGCGGGCTTTACAATCAACCGGTTCGCTGGTGAGAACAATGTGGGTTTTGAAAACACCGCAAATTTCTCTCTTTCTGGCGTTTTAAACAGTGAAGGGTGACAAACTTGCTTACCCACTTCGATATCGTGCAGCGCTCGTGATTGGGTTGTAAAGGGTTGGTGATGCTGGTACTCGGGCATCTTGCTCATCAACTCTGTGAGCATCAAATCAACGAACCCTTTTCCTGCGTCTGGACCCACTTTTATATGAATAGGCGGGGCATGAAACACTTGCCAGTTGATTTCGTTCTCATCGGCAGTTGCATTGAAAGCAAAGCCTAACGGGAGAAACGTCAACAGTGAAAGCAAATACGATTTTTTCACAGCCAGTACGACAATCAAATATAGAATTCAGTGATATAACCGTAGTTAACCGTAGCTGGAAAGTCTACAAAGAAATGCTATTTGCTCGATATTAATCAACATTTATTGATATAGATTCGCTGCCCCCTTTTCGGCAAAGTGGGCAGCGCTAACAGATTATACTTACGCGTTTTCTCTGCGGATCGCTCGGTAAGCAATATCACGTCTGAAATACATATCTTTCCACGCGATTTTGGCCACTATCTCATATGCCTTTTGTTGAGCTTCGGTCACGCTTTCGCCCAACGCTGTGGCACACAACACACGTCCACCGGAAGTGACAACTTGACCATCAACGTTTACCGTGCCTGCATGGAATACTTTACCCAGTGCGCTCGGTACATTGTCTAAACCGTTGATCACATCACCTTTGGGATAACTTGCCGGATATCCACCTGCTGCTAAGACAACGCCTACCGCTGCATTTGGTGTAAAGTTGATTTCCTTGGTGTGTAATTCACGCTCACAAGCCGCCAAACACAGTTCTACCAAATCAGACTGAAGTCGCATCATGATAGGTTGAGTTTCAGGATCGCCGAAGCGACAATTGTATTCGATCACTTTTGGCGTTCCATCTGCCATGATCATAAGCCCAGCGTACAAAAAGCCGGTATATTCATTCCCTTCCGCTTTCATCCCCTGAACCGTTGGCTCTATCACTTCCTGCATAATACGCGCGTGTATTTCTGGTGTAACAACCGGAGCAGGAGAGTAGGCCCCCATGCCACCCGTATTAGGGCCCGTATCACCATCGCCTGCGCGTTTGTGATCTTGGCTCGTGGCAAACGCCAATACATGTTCGCCATCAACCATCACAATGAACGACGCTTCTTCTCCATCCAGAAACTCTTCAATAACTACGCGGCTACCCGCTTCACCAAAGGCATTACCAGACAACATGTCACGAATCGCGGCTTCCGCTTCCTGTTCCGTCATCGCAACAATAACGCCTTTACCCGCGGCTAAACCATCAGCTTTAACCACAATCGGAGCACCGTGTTGCTTAACGTAGGCCAGTGCAGGCTCTACTTCGGTAAACACCGAGTAGAACGCGGTTGGGATTTCATGACGAGCCAAAAAGTCTTTGGTAAAGGCTTTTGAACCTTCTAATTGGGCCGCCGCCTGTGTTGGACCAAAGATTTTTAACCCCGCATCACGGAAAGCATCAACGACGCCAATTACTAGAGGTGCCTCTGGGCCTACGATGGTAAGTTCAATCGCGTTCTCTTGCGCGAAGGCAAGCAAACCGTTGATATCTTCAACACCGATATCGACGTTTTCAATGTTAGGCTCGATGTCGGTACCTGCGTTACCGGGTGCTACGAAAACTTTCTCAACGCTTTCAGACTGACCTGCTTTCCAGGCTAGTGCATGCTCTCGACCACCACTGCCAATGATTAATACTTTCACAACTAACTCCTTGGACTCTATTAGTGACGGAAATGGCGCATGCCGGTGAATACCATAGCAATACCGTGCTCATCCGCTGCTGCAATGACTTCCTCATCTCGCATTGAGCCACCCGGTTGAATAACTGCTTTAACGCCAGCAGCCGCAGCTGCATCAATGCCATCTCTGAATGGGAAAAATGCGTCAGATGCCATAACACAGCCTTCTACCTGCAAGTTTTCATCGGCCGCTTTGATACCCGCAATTTTAGCGGAATATACTCGGCTCATTTGACCTGCACCTACACCGATGGTCATGCCATCTTTACAATACACAATCGCATTAGATTTCACGTATTTAGCCACTTTCCACGTGAACATGAGATCGTTTAATTGTTCTTCGGTTGGCTTAACCTTAGTAACGACTTGCAAGTCTTCCATTTCAACCATGCCAAAATCACGCTCTTGTACCAAGAGGCCGCCATTAACCCGCTTGAAGTCATAACCTTCGGTCAATTGACCTTGCCAATCACCACAGGCCAATACGCGCACATTTTGTTTCGCACTACACACCGCTAGCGCAGCTTCACTGACATCTGGCGCAATGATGACTTCAACAAATTGACGAGAAATGATCGCTTCAGCAGTGGCTTCGTCGAGGGTACGGTTAAATGCGATAATACCGCCAAATGCTGACGTGGGGTCAGTTTGATAGGCTCTTTCGTAGGCCTCAAGGATTGAGTCACCTAACGCCACACCGCACGGGTTAGCATGTTTCACAATAACACAGGCGGGTTGCTCAAACTCTTTCACACATTCCAACGCGGCATCTGTATCGGCAATATTGTTGAAGGACAATTCTTTGCCCTGAAGCTGTTGAGCCGTTGCGACTGAATTTTCCTGAATAGTATTTTCAACATAGAATGCAGCTTGCTGGTGCGAGTTTTCACCATAACGTAAATCTTGCTTCTTGCTTAACTGCATATTAAACGTGCGCGGAAACTCACTGTGGTGACAATCTTCTGTGTGCTCATGGCTGTCATCTTGGTCCAAACGTGCACCAAAATAATTGGCAATCATGCCGTCATACTCTGCGGTATGTTCAAACGCTTTTATGGCAAGGTCAAAACGCAATGCGTCACTCACTGCCCCGTTGTTACTTTGCATATCAGTCACAACGCGTGCGTAATCAGTTGCATTAACCACGATAGTCACATCTTTGTGATTCTTAGCAGCCGCGCGCACCATCGTAGGGCCACCGATATCAATATTCTCTATCGCGTCTTCGCGGCTACAGTTTGGGTCTGCAACCGTTTGTGCAAACGGATATAAGTTCACCACAACCAAATCAATTGGTTTGATTCCATTTTCCGTCATGACGGCTTCATCTTGCCCGCGACGCGCTAAAATTCCACCATGAATTTTAGGGTGTAATGTTTTAACTCGACCGTCCATGATTTCGGGGTGACCCGTATGATCTGATACTTCGATAACGGGCAGACCATTGTCTGCCAGCAATTTCGCTGTACCGCCTGTGGAAAGCAATTCAACGCCCGCATTGTGAAGCTGCTGAGCGAAGTCAAGAATACCGGTTTTATCAGAAACACTTAGTAGTGCGCGTTTAATAGGATTTGCCATGGTGTTTTTTCTACGATTGAAGTTATTACGCTAGTGGTTTGAAAACAAAAAAAGCACCCGAGGGTGCTTTTTGGTCGCATGTAACTTAGTTCATTCCGTATTGCTTGAGTTTCTTACGCAACGTACCGCGGTTGATACCCATTAATACAGAAGCGCGCGTTTGGTTTCCGCGAGTATACTTCATCACTTCTTCCAACAACGGCGCTTCTAGCTCCGCCAAGACCAACTCATACAAGTTGTCTATATCGTTGTTGTTCAACTCCTTTAAATACTTAGCAACCGCTTGCTTAACCGAATCACGCAATGGCTTTTCTGCCAACGTTTGAGACGGTGTGGTCACTGTCGTTGTAAAGGGTGAAGTTATATTTTGATCGAACATATACTACCTGCTCAGTTGTAAAAATTTATATTAAGCAGCACTTGAAACACCTGATTCGCGTTGCTGCTGGAAAAAATTATCAATTGCTTCCAACTGTTCAACATCCGTATGGATACCATTGAAAAAACTGCGAAACTGGCGATCGGTGTCGTGCTCTGCTAAATACCAACCGACGTGTTTACGTGCAATACGCACACCACTGATGCCAGAATAAAACTGCTGTACATTAATTACATGCTCTCGCAGTACTTGATGTTGCTCATCAATAGACGGCAACTGAGCTTTTCGTCCGGTTTGAAAATGCTCTATGATTTGCTTGAAAATCCAAGGATTCCCCTGCGCGCCACGGCCAATCATGACGCCATCCACCCCAGTTTGTCGCATAACCTCTGCGGCCTTCTCAGGGCTTGTGATATCCCCGTTTGCTATAACTGGGATTGAGACAGCATCTTTAATTGCTGCGATGGTTTCGTACTCAGCCTCGCCTTTGTACATACACTCGCGTGTTCTGCCATGTACGGCCAAGGATGCAATACCACTCGCTTCGGCAATTTTTGCAATTTCGACACCATTTCGATTATCTCGATTCCACCCCGTACGAATTTTTAACGTAACGGGTACATCGACGGCGTCAACCACTGCGATTACTATTTGCTGAACTAGGTCGGGATCTTGAAGCAAAGCAGAGCCTGCCAGCTTCTTATTCACCTTTTTTGCTGGGCATCCCATGTTGATATCAATGATTTGTGCACCATTATCAACATTAAATTGGGCTGCCTGAGCCATGAGTTGCGGTTCTGAACCAGCGATTTGCACCGAACGGATACCCACCTCACCGGTGTGGTCCATTCGCTGACGAGACTTTCTAGAACTCCACACTTCGGGGTTACTTGATAGCATCTCAGACACTACCAGACCTGCCCCCATTCTTTTGCACATTTGCCTAAATGGCCTATCCGTGACACCCGCCATCGGCGCTAACAAGACATTGTTGTCTAGTTTGTGGTGACCAATCGTGATGGATTTAAGCAATTGACTGTTCAAAAAACGACCTACTTCGCAAAGAAGGCCGCATTTTACGGATTTTCACACAAATGAAAAGGCTATTTTTTGCACAATATTTTAGTTTGGGGTATTGACTTTTAAATTCTGGTCTGACCAAGAATTAAGCGCTAACAGCGGCGTCTACCACTCACACGTGCCCACTCACCGCTGACTTTCGACGGCTCTAATTCAAAGTTCTCTGAGTAATGTCTTTCTATCTCAGGGACTTGCTCAGCCAGTATGCCTGACAATACGAGTAATCCTCCTTGTTTACAGTAGTCAGTGATCACCCCTCTCAGCTCCAAAAGTGGGCCTGATAAAATATTGGCTACGACTACATCAGCTTGCAAAGACGGCTGGTGTTCGGGCAAATACACATCAAATTGCTCACTCACATCATTGCGTTTCGCATTTTCTGTCGTGGCCAATAGCGCCTGAGGGTCAATATCAATGCCGACGCAATGCGATGCGCCCAATTTCAACGCTGCCACGCCCAAAATACCTGAGCCGCACCCAAAATCGACAATCTGCTTTTTGCTGACATCGATGCTATCCAACCACTCCAAACACAAAGCCGTCGTTGGATGCGTACCGGTTCCAAACGCGAGGCCTGGATCCAGCAGTACATTTACCGCAGTGGGGTCGGGGACTTCACGCCAGCTTGGGCAAATCCACAAACGCTGACCGAACTGCATGGGGTGAAAACTGTCCATCCACTCGCGTATCCAATCTTTATCTTCTAACTGTTCATACTTTAGCTTGTCGTCGTCAGATAAAATGCCTGATGTTTGCAGGGCCTTACCAAGTGTTTGAATATCCGTTTCACTGTCGAACAATCCTACTACCCGCGTGTCTGGCCACAGCATTAATTCGCCAGGCTTAGGTTCATACATTGGCGTATCTTTTCCATCAACTAAGGTGACCGCCTGTGCGCCATGAAAACTCAGCCAATCCCCTACTGATTCCGCTTTTGTTGATTGCGTATCAACAATTATTTGTAACCACGCCATATTTGTTCTCATTTTTACGATTTAGCGTATATTATCAAAGACAGGCAAACATTTGACGAGGTAACCACTCGTGAATATGAAAATTTTACATTTGAAGTGGAAAGCCTGGCTTGGCGCGCTGAACGCATTCCTACTGTTAACTATTAGCCCACTTAGCATGGCCAATAGCTATACCGTAGCCGTTGGCTGGCATAAGCCGCCCTATGTTATCCGTGAGGCCAACAGTGGCTTTGAGTTGGAGTTGACGCGGTACATCATGCGCAAATTGGGACACGACATATCCGTCATATACGTTCCCTTTGGGCGCACAGCGAATATGTTAACAACCGGTCAGGTTGATATCGGCCTAACCATGAACAAATACCATGAAATTGTGCCTGAGTGGTATTCAGCCCCCTACATCGCTTATCAAAATGTTGCCATCACCCTAGCGTCAAATGATATCGCCCTCACGACTGTAGATTCATTAAACCTCTATTCGGTTATCGCCTTTCAAACTGCCACCACCGTGTTGGGAAGACAATATGCCGCAGCAGTTAATAATCGCCCTGACTACATAGAATTGCCCGACCAAAAAAACCAAGTGACATTGTTGTTGCGCGGCAGTGTTGACGTAGCGGTGATGGATGAAAATATTTTCCGGCATTTTCGCTTGTTGGTTGAACCCGAACTTCGCAACAAAGACGTGAAAATCCATCGTTTGTTTCCAAAGAGTGTCTATTCAGCGGGTATTCCAGATGCCGATATCCGTGAAGGATTTAACCGCGAGTTAGCGTTAGCTATTTCTGATGGAACCTACGACGCTCTATTGATGGAATTTAATCTGGTCGATTTACTTCACAAAGACCAATAAGGATTGTTATGAAGGCGCTAAGTGTTATCACCCTGCTTTTTTTATTACTGGGGTGTGCTGCCCAGCCCCGCGAAAAAAATAATCAAACGAATTGGTGGCAGTATTCTGTGTATGAACTGTCTGAACAGTTAGCCGCAGGTAATATCACCTCTGTTGCGTTAGTGGATCATTACGTCGCACGTATCCAACAATATGACCATCAAGGGCCCACCATAAACAGTGTTATCAGTATCAATCCATTTGCAAGAGAAGACGCATTGATGCGCGATTTAGAAAGAGTCCAGGGAAAAGTGCGTGGACCACTTCACGGGATCCCAGTGCTGATCAAAGACAATATCGACACACGTGAATTAGCCACTACTGCAGGTTCTTTAGCGCTTATCGACAACCGTACTGACAGAGATGCTCCTATCATAGCGCGCTTAAGAGACGCCGGTATGATCGTGCTAGGTAAAACCAACTTATCAGAATGGGCGAATTTTCGCTCCGAAGATTCTATCAGTGGCTGGAGCGGTGTTGCTGGGCAAACACTTAATCCGCACGATTTGTCTCGCTCCCCTTGTGGCTCTTCATCAGGCTCTGGTGCTGCCATTGCCATTGGGTTAGCCCCGATAGCGATAGGCACCGAGACCAATGGCTCAGTTATCTGCCCCGCCAGCATGAACGGTATTGTCGGTTATAAACCTACTATAGGTTTGCTTTCCAGAACCCACATTGTGCCAATATCCCCCTCTCAAGACACAGCCGGACCGATGGCGCAATCGGTCAAGGATGCGGCTTTATTAGCCTATGCGATGGCGGGAAGCGACCCCAAAGATAACGCGACGGCAGCGGCGGATCTGCGCAAAGAGGATCTAGCGAAGCCGTTTACCCAAACGTTAGCAGGAGTTCGTATAGGCGTTATGCGCAGCCATCAAGGTCAGCGGCCGGAAATTATAGCGCTGTTTGACAAAGCGTTGTCATCTTTAGCAGCGGCTGGTGCGGAATTGGTGGATATTACCGATTTCTCTGTACCCGATGATTTTTGGGATGCCTCATATGGCGTGCTACTGAGCGAATTTGAACCTTCGGTTAATCAATACCTCGCATCAGCGCCTAATATTAAACAGGCTCGATCACTCGATGATTTAATCAAATTCAATCAACAATCTACTCGCGAGCTCGCTTTATTTGATCAATCGATTTTTATAAAGGCGCAACAAGCTCCCACATTGGACAGTGAAGTGTATGCGAAAAATTTAGCGCTCGTTCAAACATCGACACGAGAAGAAGGGATTGATCGACTGTTGGCAGAGCACAATGTCTCATTGTTGGTTGCGCCGAGCAATAATCCAGCATTTAAGATAGATACCGTGTTTGGTGATCATGGTCCTTGGGGATGGCTCGGATTTGGCTGGGCTGCCGCCATTGCAGGTTATCCTCACGTGAGTGTGCCCATGGGTGATATTAAGCAACTACCGATTGGATTGAGTTTTATTAGTGGTCAATGGCAAGATTGGGATGTGTTAAATGCGGCGCATGTCTTTCAACAAAATAATGAAACAACGTTCAATCCTATTGCAATAGACGGAACGCAATGGCAAATCAAACCGGCGACGTCGCTCCCACATAATGGCAGTGCCCCAGTTAAACACTAGGGCACCGTGTAACATTAACCTGGTTTTTTAACCCAAGCAGTACACCAGCCTTTTGCATTCACTTGTTTACCCGGGAAGATCGCGCACGGACGCCATTCGGCAGCTGCATCACCCTGCACGTACATACAATTACCACACGTAGAACCTTCTACCGTCGATTCATGGGTATATTGCAAGGCTTTTGCGGTGGGATCATCTGGACTTAATTGTTCTTGGGCATTGGCTCGCAGTGCAACACCACCAAGAGTGAGCCCAATTAAACTCGTTCCTGACAATTTTAGGAAATCACGGCGATTAACCTTATTCATTTAGCGCTCCTTAAGCGTTATGTATGTTCAACACGTATTTTCAATGATTAAAAACACGAATCATTCTTAATTACAAAAGCTTTAAACGACGAAGGCCCACCAGTGGTGGGCCTTCTTATTTTGATACCAGTTTACGCTGAATTTGGATTAGTGCCAGCGGTAAAAAGAAGAATATTGATCTATCTCACTTCGTGCTGATAAGGCTCAGTCTTCATCCAGTTCAGACTGCTGTGTATTGCCGAGAATATTCACTAATACATAGACTATGCCGAACACGACTACCGAGACGATGCCACACACTAGCAGCAATTGTTCAATATTTGGGATCATATGTTTTTGCTTCTCCTTAACGACAACGGTTGTACGGCAGCGTCTGGTTTTGCGTAAGCATACGCCCCAACCCGCTGCGTTTTGTGATAACTCACTAAACCACTGATGCTCATACTACCCAAATGTTCGATATCTAAATAACCGGTTTTATCGATACAATCCTCAGCTAAAACCACTTCTACGATTTCCCCGACGACCATTTCCGTGGCATTCGCTTGTATCGGCAGGATCTCAACCACGCGCAAACTGAGCTTGAGCGGAGACTCCTTCACATAGGGCGCATCAACCACTTGCGAGCGCGAAGCATTAAACCCAACAGCGTCAAATTCACTTTCATCAGAAGCATATCGGGCTGACGTTTGATGCGCCCGCTCAATCATTGATTCAGACACACTGTTCAACGTATACACACCGGTATCTTTTATATTTTGTAATGTATCGCGCGGGACTGTGTGTGGTCGCATGATCATGCCCAACAATGGCGGATTTGCGCCGATATGCACTACACTGCTGACAAGCGCGAGGTTATCGATTCCAGAAATCGATGTTGTTCCTACCAAATTGGCGCTTTTAAAACCCGACAGGCTATTGATAAATTCAGCGCGATAGCGCTGTGGCATTTGCTGAATGTCTTTGCTTGTAACAATACACTTACTCATCATCTCGCTTCGCTATAATGTTAAATCCCAGTTCCGTGGCATGCACCTCAATCTCTATTGGCTGGCAACAAATCTGACAATCAACCACTTGCTGTTGATTAATATCATTGTGAGGATCGATTTCTAAATCATTGATAACCATGCAATAAGGACACTCAAACTGTGCAGCATCAGTTAAGCTCATACTGGCTCCATTAATGTTCGCTAAACATCGCTTCAAAACGATTTGCTTTGACTCGGTTGTGACTGTGAATTCGATTTTATTAACAGTGATACGCTGACCGCGTTAATTTGGATTGAGCAAAGCATGAACTTTACCCCTCAATTCAACTGGATTAACCTTATTGACTAAACGTCACGCCGCACAACATTCAGTTTTTGCCATTATGGGAAATACTAAACACATTAAATTCGGCCAATGCCAGCTATGTGAACGCATAACGGATCTTACTTTTCATCACCTTATTCCGCGCAAAATGCATCGCCGAGCACACTTCAAGAAGCAATACAGCAAAGCGGAGCTAGCGCAAGGGATTACAATTTGCAGGACATGCCACAATGCGATCCATCGCTTTTACTCTGAAATGATACTGGCCAAACAATTCTCCAGCTTAGAAAGCTTGCAAGCAGATCCTCAAATATGCACACACACTAACTGGGTAAAAAAACAAAAAATACGCACATAACCCGTCGAACAGACTTTACAAAAATTACGACACTGTATATAAATACAGTTTTATATGTGCGCTAACTGGTGTGAAAAAGCTCCCCACTTTTTATTATTTGGACAATTTTATTGAGTGCCTCAAGTTTATTGAAGGCCCTTGCCAGCACTTATTGTCGGCACCGCAAAAGCAATGGCTGCAAAGCTTCCACCAGTTGCCAAAGTCCGCCCAATGCATCACCGCGCGTCTCGCTAATCGTAAACACCCATTGATTGCAAAAGCCAGCCTCGATTACGACGAAATTGACGCTGTCGATGAAGCCATTTTGGAACTGCAAAATCTCCACTGGCTTAGGCCATTAAGCCATAGCGATATGCATAACTGCCTACCATTAATGACTAAAAGTGACATACTGAGTATGTTACGAGCACACAACCTAGCGTGCACGACATCGGCTTCAAAAGGTCGATTGCTCGAACAAGCAAAGCAATTGCTACCCGTAGAGGCGTTTGTTGACTCATCAACAGCGCAACGCTATCTGTTACGTAATTTTGATGAAACGCTCAACTTCTTTTTATTTCTGTTTTTTGGGCATACGCGGGGTCGTATGACACAATTTTCGATGCGTGACTTAGGCGTCATGCGCACACGGAAAGACAGCGCCAACAACCAATCTCACTTTGAGCATGCTGACAGCGCGCAGTCAGCGTTCTACTACGCCCAATGGCGCGATCAAGTGCGCGGCACATCATTTGACGAATACGCTCGCATAGAGCCGAATTTGCTACCCGAAGCAAAAGGTACACTTGCGCAAAGATACAAAGACGAAGTGCTCTGGCTATTAGGCAAGGCATGGCTTCAGCAAGATAAACACTATGCGATGACATTATTGTCAGCGTCAAACCAAGACGCAGCACAGGAAAAATGGATCCGAGAAACGTATCGCTTGGGTGACAAAGATCTGGCTAGACAAAAACTCGAGTGCATTCTTGAAGATCCTGCTAGCGACGAATTGTTGTTGTTTGCCAAAGACTTTCTGGCTCAGAAGTTTAAACAGAAAAAGACCAGTCGCCTGACCGATCTGCTTAAACAGTCTCAGTCTGTCGTCGCCATAGATGAAATCTACATCAACAGCGTTGAGCGCGGTGTGGTTGAACATTACAAACGAGAAGGCCTTATCGCGGCACGCACAGAAAACCGCATGTGGTTAACACTATTCGGTTTATGTTTTTGGGACATTATTTATTCAACTGATGCCCAAGCATTAAATAATGAGTTCGATATTCGCCCCAACGTTTTATTGGAAAACCGATTATACAGCGATCATGGTGAGGCAATTGATGGGCTGCTAGCGCACTGTCTTGATAAACACAATTTCATTCGCCATCTCACCGAAACAAGCGCCAAGCACTATGGCAAAGTCAACGCTCTGTTCCAATGGCATCCTAGGTTACTGGATAACATTAAGTTACTGCTGCAATATGCCCAACCTCAGCAATACCTAGACATGCTCAAGGCGATGGCGGTTGATTACAAGAGTCTCAGTGATGGCTTTCCAGACATTATGGTCGTTGAACGTGATCAGTTACGACTTGAAGAAATTAAGGCGCCGGGTGATGCATTGCGACGCAACCAGCTTGTTTCAATAAATAAGCTGTCTGATTGTGGCTTTGACGTCAGGATCACCAAAGTGAATTGGTGTCGGGACCCCATGCAGCCCTATGTTGTAGTTGATATTGAAACCACTGGGGGCCAATCTCGCTATCACCGTATAACCGAAATAGGCGCAGTAAAACGTATCAATGGAATAACGGTTGCCCGTTGGCAATCTTTGATAAATCCACAGCGTAAGATCCCGTCAAACATCACCGCACTGACAGGGATTGATGATGAAATGGTAGTGGACGCGCCAACATTTGCTGACATTGCAGAGTCGTTTGAAGCTTTTACTCAAGGTTGTATTTTTGTCGCCCACAATGTGAACTTTGATTATGGCTTTATTAAGCAGGAATATGAGCGTTTGGGGCAGTCCTATCGTCGTCCTAAGTTTTGTACTTGTGCTGAGATGCGTAAAGTGAAGCGCGGACTGAAATCTTATTCCCTCGCTAACTTGACGGCTTATTTTGATATACCAATGAAACGCCATCACCGCGCGATGTCAGATGCCGAAGCCGCGGCTGAGTTACTCAGTATCATTCATCAATTAAAAGATGAAGCGGGCGTCGATTAACGTCCTCGGCCTAACTTGTACTGCGTCGCGCAATATGCTCGTTGCACACCTTCAGGCCTAAGTTGTTGATGCTTAGTCACCCGTCCGGATACACGAGCACGCCAGTTTTTAAACGTTTTAGGGTTTAGAGAACCACGCATGAGCGCAATCACTTGCTTTTCTGACAAGCCGTAAAGCCTTTCTATCGCTTCAAAGGGCGTTCTGTCTTCCCACGCCATTTCGATAACACGAGAGCGATCCGCTTCACTTCTGAACAACATTTGCTTTTAGTGCCTCAATAGAATGCCAAAGGGTTTCTGCTTCTTCAGTGAGTTTCGCATATAAACGCATATCACCATTGCGTTGAGCCAGCATCGCTTGCTCTAACTTTTTGTCATATTTCTGTCTCAATTTTTTGGTTGGGTCTGATTTTAAGAAACCAAACATACTCACTTCTCAAACAATTCGTCAGGTTTTTTCACATACGTAGCAAGCGCATACTATGATCACAAAAAACACTGATAAATGTTGTCGTTTCCCGATTCTGGCTGGTCAACACGGTGATTTCAATTTCATAGCGATCGACAATCGATAGATGAGTAGCGATTAATACATTTACCTTACACTTTATGTGGTCTATATATAGCTTTAGAGATTTAAATACAATTACGCGTATAAAACCTGCATTTATTCAGATAGGCGCCTCTAAAAGGATAGAGATAGCAGGTTCCATGAAGGAATTGAGTGGTACTGGACCGCATGGCCTTATGACAAATGAAAGCAAGATTACTGAGCAATCTATTCTGCAAACCCTAGAAACGGGCGTCGTCGTCCATGCGCCCGACACCAGTATATTGTATTCAAATCCCCGCGCAGCCGAATTGCTCGGTATGACAGAAGATCAAATGTATGGCCGAAAAGCGATGGATCCGTCATGGCATTTTGTCGACGACACCGGCGAGCCTCTGCCTGTAGAAAAATATCCAATCTCTCGGGTTTTAGCGACTCAGCAGCCTTTAGGGACAATGGTGTTAGGCATTCTCAGTCCGCTACACGATGGTTGTGTATGGGTATTGGTCAACGCGTCACCAGCCTTTGATGAAAATGGAGAACTCTCCCACGTCAGTATTAATTTTTATGACGTATCCAAACAAAAATCACTGGAACTGGACTTGCGTAGCCGTACTCACCGATACGAAATGCTGTTACGCAATGCCAGTGATGGCACCTTTGTGTTAAATGCCAAAAGCTGTATTGAAGAAGCCAGCGACTCTTTGTGTGACATGCTGGATTACTCGCGAGATCAAATCATTGGAATGCACGTTCGTCATCTAGACACCAAATATGACGCCAAACGACACGACACTATCGTTAAAAAACTTATTCGTCATGCCAAACGCGTGCAGTTTGAAACCCACTATCGTAAGCGTGATGGTGCCTTATTGCCGGTAGAAGTCAGCGCGATGCCGGTCGATTTAGACGGCGAAGCCATTTTCTTCTGCTCCACACGCGACATTTCAGAACGCAAAGCGGTTGAGTTAGAACGACTAAACCGGCAGCAAGAGCTGGAACACCTCGTTAGGCAAAGAACCAAGGAACTGAACACAGCAAAAGATCTCGCAGAAGCAGCCAATGTTACCAAAAGTGCATTTCTCGCGAACATCAGCCATGAAATACGCACGCCATTGAATGTTATTGCTGGCATGACACATTTACTGCGAGAAGAAGGCCTTCCAAGCCAATATGCAGACAAAATCGAGAATATCGAATCAGCCAGTGAGCATCTCCTTGAGCTCATCAATGCCGTACTGGATTTATCCAAAATAGAGGCTGGGCGATTCGAGCTTAAACGCGAAAGAGTGTTTGTTCCTGAAGTGTGTAACGACGTGATCACTATGATTGACTCTTCAATCAAAGACAAAGGCCTAATATTAAAAACAGACATAGCGCCATTGCCACAATGCTATGTCAGTGATGCTACGCGCATGCGTCAGGCGCTGATCAATCTTGCCAGCAATGCGGTTAAGTTTACTGAAAAAGGAAGCGTTACGTTGCGCGTTATTCTGGAGACGGATGCGCCTGACTTTTCAGTGTTGCGTTTTGAAGTATCTGACACTGGAATAGGCATACCCGCTGAATCATTACCGCGATTGTTTAATGAGTTTGAACAAGCCGATAACTCCCTTACACGAGAATATAGCGGTACCGGATTAGGACTAGCAATCACCAAAAAAATCGCCCAATTTATGGGAGGAGACGTTGGAGCAGAATCACAGCTAGGCAAAGGGAGTACGTTTTGGTTCACCGTAAGATTACCCAAATGCCACTCCTCAAAGGCTGTGAAAGCGACTAAAACGCATCGTGACGCAAAGGCTGAGCTAATAGCCCAGTTTAGCGGCAAACGCGTGCTAATCGTCGATGATGAACCGATGAATCGCGATGTGCTTAGCGAATTTCTTGCGTTGGTAAATTTGCACGCTGTATGTGTAGAAGATGGTGAACAGGCCATCGAGAAAATTAGCCAGGAGGCTTTTGATATTGTGCTAATGGATATGCAAATGCCTCGCATGCATGGTTTAGAAGCCACCCAGCACATCCGACAACTTAAAAACGGGGAGCGCCTGCCCATTATTGCGTTAACCGGTAACGCATTGAAAGAAAACAAAGAAGCCTGTTTGGCCGCTGGCATGAACGACTTTATTACCAAGCCCTTACGCTTTGACTTACTCTACGAAACGCTATTGAATTGGCTAACATTGTCCAAAGAGGAATAAGCGATTGGCGAGCAGTCGCGCATTGAATCACTCTGCATTGGCCAATTGTCGATTTAGATATCCCTTCGTTTGACGTCATTGTTATCAAACCGTTCGCCAAATATAGCGGCTAATAAAAAGAGCTAAATAAATAGATCCAAAATCTCAACGCTAGCGTAAACACCCATGCACTGTTGAAGTGTGTACGCGTTCTTGCTGTTGGCCCACGGGATGTGGGCCTTTTTTTTATGATTTAAAAGACCAACTCAACCCAGCGAGTACCCGGGACCGTCCCTCGACTAAATCGAGACGAACAAACCAACCAAAACCCGATTGCCCGATGTCGGCACTAAGCTCCGACGACATGCCATGACCGTCGCCCAGAAAGTCTTCGGTTAATTCTGCTCGCAATCCAAATTCCGGACTGACATAGGAATAATGAGCAAAATATTCCACTTGCTGTTGCGCTAACGCAAACTCACCTTCGATGCCTAATACCCATTTTGCCTGACTGTTTTCTGCTCGCTTTACCACCTCAGCAAACATCGTATGTTCGGGTTGCACTTTGTATCGAAATTCGGCACGGATAAAATTGGCCTGTGTCATTCTCTCCAGGCTAAATTCGTAGCTACTGCGTTTATCCATTCGCGCTGAATATTCGATTTCTACATAATCAATTGCATCTGGAGGATCCAAAGCATGTGCTGGATCTAAGCCTTCTAGCTGCCCCAAAACCACTTCAAACTGACTGCTATTGTTTAGTTGGCGAACATGCCTTAACCCTGTTATCCAGCCATCTTTAGACAAACCGGATGACGATACTCGTCCTTTATAGGTTGGAATTACGCCCATCTCTGTTTTGCCATAATCACCTTGATGGCGGGCAAACAAACGTCTTACGTAGAAATAGTCCGCTTGACTGTCATCAAACGTGTTGTGGCTAGAGCCAAAATCATCTCCAGTGACTGCAAAAGCATGAACGCTCCATTCTGAGTCAAACGAAAATTCAGGGTAATAGCGGGCGCGATACTGATATCGCACATCCCGATCAGAACGTTTATCAACGCGTGTTTGTAAATCAAGCTTTTGGCTAAAAGACGCAAGTACATGCGGCGATAGCGTAACTGACAACATGAAAACGAATGCTATAAATCGCAACCAATTCAACAATAAAAGCTCCTAGAAAGTGAATCCATTTTTAACACTATTGCTATTGAAGAGTGAAAATCATAGCGGAAAATCATGCTCTGCGCCCCTTTTTCCGACCGCTTTACTCACGGCGTAACCAATCGTGTTCAACAACACTCACCTTCTGCTCACTAATCGCTTAATACCCACCCAGGAACGTGAGAAAAGGTAACTTCGCTCATGTAAACAACCAGCAGATCATACTGTTTAGCGAGATAAAGTGACTCTTGCGTATGCTGTGTTCTGTCCAGCAAAAAAATGCAGAAAAAGCTCTGGTGACAGCCCATAAAAAAAGCCAGTCGACTGACTGGCCTTTAACAATTATTTAAGCTTTGAGCAGGATTATGCCATACCTAATTTTTTCTCTAGGTAATGGATATTCGTACCACCCGCAGAGAAATTCTCATCTGCCATGATCTTGCGCTGCAATGGAATATTGGTTTTGATCCCCTCTATTACAAGCTCATCCAAGGCATGACGCATTCTAGCAATGGCTTCATCACGGCTTTCGCCATAAGTGATCAACTTACCAATCATCGAATCATAGTAGGGTGGTACACTGTAGCCCGCGTAAATATGTGAATCCCAACGCACACCCAAACCGCCCGGTGAGTGGAACATATTGATTGTACCTGGGCTAGGAATGAAGGTGTTTGGGTCTTCCGCATTGATACGGCATTCAATCGCATGACCACGCACTTTAACCTGTGATTGATCGATAGAAAGCGGCTGACCTGCAGCAATACGTAATTGCTCTTTAATAAGGTCCACGCCGGTGATCATTTCCGATACTGGGTGCTCAACCTGAATACGGGTGTTCATTTCAATGAAATAGAACTCGCCATTTTCATACAAGAACTCGAAAGTTCCTGCGCCGCGATAGCCGATTTCAATACAAGCACGACGACAGCGTTCACCAATTTTATTACGCATTTGCTCTGAAATGCCCGGTGCAGGTGCTTCCTCGACCACCTTCTGGTGACGACGCTGCATTGAACAATCGCGCTCTGCCAGATGGATGGCATTGCCTTGCCCGTCCGCAAGCACTTGGATTTCAACGTGGCGTGGATTTTCAAGGAATTTCTCCATGTACACCATGCTGTTACCAAAAGCGGCGCCGGCTTCAGCTTGTGTTGTGCTGATTGCATTGATCAGTTCCGCTTCACTGCGCACAACGCGCATACCACGACCACCACCACCACCAGCAGCTTTTACGATGATCGGATAGCCAATACGTTTTGCAATGCTCTTATTGCGCTCGGCATCATCAGTCAACGGACCGTCAGAGCCTGGCACACAAGGAACACCGGCCTTTTTCATAGCGTTGATGGCCGAAACCTTATCACCCATAAGGTTAATCGTATCGGCTGTAGGACCCACAAAAATGAATCCCGAACGCTCAACTGCTTCGGCAAAATCGGCATTCTCAGCTAAGAAACCGTATCCCGGATGTATCGCAATCGAATTGGTCACTTCAGCCGCCGCAATAATGCGCGGAATATTCAAATAACTTTCTGTTGCCGACGGTTTACCTATACAAATAGATTCGTCGGCTAACAAAACGTGCTTGAGATTCTGATCAGCAGTGGAGTGAACCGCTACCGTTTTGATCCCAAGTTCTTTGCAAGCCCGTAAGATGCGCAGTGCAATCTCCCCACGGTTTGCTATCAAGACTTTATCAAGCATGGTGCGATACTCGCTTATTCGATGATAAACATTGGTTGGTCGTATTCAACTGCGTCTTGGTTTTCAATCAAGATTTCACGCACGACACCGGCTTTATCTGCTTCAATTTGGTTCATCATTTTCATGGCTTCAACAATACATAATGTGTCACCCACATTAACCGTTTGACCCACTTCAACGAACGGCTTCGCTTCTGGTGAAGATGCGCGATAGAAAGTACCCACCATCGGTGACTTCACTACATGCCCTGTTATTTCAGGGGCAGCAGCGGGTGCCGCCGCAGGCGCTGGCGCTGCTGCAGCCGCAGGTGCCGGAGCAGCTACAGGCGCAGAGTATTGAACAGGGGCAGGCATAACGGCAGCTTGGCTTGAGCCACGGTGAATACGTACTGACTCCTCACCTTCTGTGATTTCCAGTTCAGCAATTCCGGATTCTTCCACTAACTCGATGAGTTTCTTAATTTTTCTAATGTCCATGTTCTGTCTCTACATTACGATTGTTGTTTTAAATAGTCATTCAATGCGATCAAGCTCAGGCAATAGCCGTTCGCACCAAATCCACAAATTACGCCAATGGCTATATCTGAAAGGTATGAGTGTTGTCTAAATGGCTCTCTGGCGTGCACATTCGACAAATGCACTTCGATAAATGGAATAGAGACACTTAAAAGTGCATCTCTCAAGGCTACGCTGGTGTGTGTGAATGCCGCAGGGTTTATGATGATACCGTCATAAACATCCTTCGCTGCATGAATAGCGTCGATGAGCACATGCTCTGCATTTGACTGCACGTGTTCAACCGTAAGTCCCATTTTTTCACCGTCCGCGACTACCCGCGATACGATATCTTCTAAGCTTTGTGAACCATATTTGTCAGGTTCACGCTGCCCTAACATGTTTAAGTTAGGACCATTAATCAACAATACCTTCAAAATTTCGCAGCCATTTGTTATGAACGTGCAGCCAAAGTAACATTTAATCGATTATTTTCGCAAATCGAGCATTTTTTACACAGCTCAAAGCTGCGCGTGGCCAATTAGACGGAAATTATAGTCAATATGAGCAAGATCGCAGCAAAATACTGGTCTAATGAGGTTTAATTTGGACGTTTCACATCAATTCACGTGAGTCTCGCGCACGAATTTAAATGGGATGGATTCAAAATTTCCATTAGGCTTAGGCCGATAAACCGCAAAATGAAGGTGCGGCAGGCTGGAAAAGCCCGTATTACCGGAAAACCCTATAAGCTGCCCAGCGTCAACACTATCGCCTCGCTGTACGGCAACACCATACTGTTTTAAATGGTGGTACTCACCTGTCGTACCATCGTCATGTAAGATCACGATGTAATTGGCATACTTCGCATACGCTCGGGTCTCACCTTGTCGATAATGCTTGTCTACTGTATCGATCACGATGCCATTTCGCGCGGCATGCACTGGCGTACCAACGGGCACGGCAAAATCAATTGCATAGCGAGAAGCGCCGGTATGACTAAACCCGCCGCCCATACCTTGAGTAATGGTATAACGCTGACCTTTGGCAAAGGGGATCAGATACTCAACTGTATGATCATGAACTGCATTTAACTGACCAGCAGACCAACTAACGGAATATTGCAAACGCGATAAATTGCTCTGCGCTTCGGGCTGAAAAGACAACACAGTTTCTTTTGAATTAGCCCGTAGGGCATAGGTTTTTTCAAATCTATGACGACGCCAACTTGTATCTCTATAAGCGCCCGTGACCGTAACAACAACGGGATACGGGGTAATATTATAGAGATACAGTTGCGCTGGGTTTTGTTGCTTATCAAAACAAAACCAATCATCAAAACAGGTAGCGGCGTCGCTTTCTAATGTGAAAACAATACTCAGTATCAATAAACCTAAACTAGTCAGTTTACGCATATCATCACCTCAGTATTCAGCGACTGCGTCGCTGCCACTATTGATTATGACTTGGGCAATACTCGTCGTACATGTTGAGCAAAAGGTTCAGCGCGCATAAAACCGGTCACACGCGCGGTTTTTAGTTCTCGCCCCGTTTTGTCGAAGAACAAAATTGTCGGCAAACCTAATACCGAAAACGTATCCTGAAATTCTAGGTTTGACGGTGTATTGTCAGTCAAATCAATTTGCATCCACACCGTTTCGCTCAACGCATCCACCACTTCTGGGGCGGGAAATGTGTATTTTTCAAATTCTTTACATGCCACGCACCAGTCGGCATAAAGGTCAACCATAACACTCTTGCCTTCGCCTACTGCTTTACCCAGTTTAGCTTCAAAATCGGCCAAATCACGTACCACGATAAATTCAGGGTGGGCGGAACTCGTTGCCATGGCAGACTCTGTTGTCTGGGTGCTATGATCACTCGGCGTTATAGCGTTATAGCCGTACAAACCAGATAAAAACAGTCCGGCAAATATGACAAAGGACCTCACGCCTTTAAAGAACGTGACCGGCGTGTTTTGGTTCATTACAAATAAATAGGTGGATGCTGCAAAACCTGTCACGGCATACATTACGTCTGTCCAGTGACTGATCCATAATCGCTCAATAAACAAAATTGCGACCGCTAACATCATAAACCCAAAGGTGACCTTCACCACATTCATCCAGTTGCCGGCTTTCGGTAACAACTTACCGCCGGTTATACCAAACAATATTAACGGGATACCCATACCGATACTGAGTGCATATAAGGAGACAAATCCGAGCATTAAATCACCGCTTTGCGCGATAAATAATAATATTCCGGTAAGCGGCGCCGTTGTACAGGGTGAAGCGACAAGACCCGATATAGCGCCCATAATGAAGACACCAATTAAATTGCCGCTTTTCTGCTGATTACTCAGGCTATTTAATTTCTCTTGCCAACGACTCGGCAACTGCAATTCATAGGCACCAAACATCACCAGTGCGAGCAAAACAAAGATGGCAATCAGCACGGCTAAAATCATAGGATGTTGCAAAGCCGCCTGAAATTTCACGCCTGCTGAGGCAACAACTAAGCCGAGAATAGAGTAGGTTATTGCCATACCTTGCACATACACAAAGCTCAACAGCAATGCTCTTGAAGTTTTAATTTGCTTGCCTTGCCCGATCACGATGCCCGATAAAATGGGGTACATCGGAAAAACACACGGCGTAAAAGCGAGGCCAATACCTAAAGCTAAAAACAGTAGCAGTGTCAGCACAAGCCCCTCTTCCGACGCTAAACGAGAGGCCAAATCAAATTGTTGCGAGACGTTAGCTGAAGTATCACTTTCCATTCCAACTTCGGCATTGGCTGCAGTTTCAGTAGACTGGCCGTCATCATTCACAGCATCGAGATAGATAACCCGCGTAGTTGGTGGGTAACATAACCCCTCTTCAGCACACCCCTGATAACGAAGCTTTACCGAACCATCCTGACGTGCCCATTCAATCGGGAAAGTTAACGTTAACTCATTAAAAAAGACTTCAGACACACCAAAGAACTCATCTTCTATTTCCCTACCTTGCGGAAAGCTAGGCTCGCCTAACGAAGCGTCTTTGGTAACAGTTTTAAATTGCTTCTTGTACAGATAGTAACCGTCTGCAATGTCGAACGACACCGTTAGTGTGTTATCACGTTGTGAGAACTCAAATTGAAAGGCTTCTTCTTCTTTTAGAAACTGAGGCTCTTGTGAAAAAATATCGGCAAGTGGATCGTTACCTGGCAGCGACTGCGCCCCACATGTCCACGGGAAAGCAATAAATAGTGTGATTAACAGTAATACTACGTTTCTGTACTTCATTTCAGTGTTTGTTTCATCCAATTAAAATAAGCATCGCTTGCTCCCGCGTCGATGCATACCCACTCAGGGACATCATAAGGGTGCAAACTTAAAACAAGCCGGTAAGCCTCATCAATACATTTTTGCTGCGTTTTGATAATAAGTTGGCATTCAGTGTCTTCAACTATATCGCCTTGCCATTCATAGACAGACGTTAAGCCTTCAAGAAGGTTCACACAGGCTGCTAATTGATTTTCGACCAATGAAGCCGCAATTCTCTGTGCTACTGATTTATCAGGCGCCGTGCACAACACCACGACCATATTAGTTGATGAACTCATATTATTGACCCGGAACTCGTCGAATTGCTTTCATTAAACGACATAGTACCAAGCACTAATGCTGCAAACTACGTTAAGATACATACCTGAGTGTGAGAAGTCATTGCACAGATGCGTCGAATGAAGCTTGGTACATTGCTCCATTTATTCGAGCAAATTTTCGTTACATTTTAACGCTGGGCTTTAGTATTGTGTTTAACGCATTAACCCACACTCACTGATTAAAGAACGTTTAAAGGGCTTTCAATTGGGCATACTTTTTCTACTTTTTGCGGTCATGCCGATCGTTGAGATTGCGTTACTGATCCAGGTTGGTGACATCATCGGCGGATGGAATACGGTCGCTATCGTCATCATCACAGCTTTTATCGGTGCATACTTGGTCCGCCAAGAAGGCTTATCCACGCTGCAAGAAGCACAGCGCAAAATGCAGCAAGGGGCAATGCCCGGCGATGAAATGGCGCAGGGTCTATTTTTAGTTATCGCTGGTGTGTTGTTGGTCACCCCCGGTTTCGTTACCGATATCATAGGGCTTTTGTTCACTTTTGCTCCGACACGTAAATTATTTGCACGCGCGTTGTTAACCAAACTGGCCAATAGTCAACGAGTGCACACGCATGTTTACACACAACAAAGTTACACTCAGCATTACCAGTCCAGACCTGAGCCCGGTCGTGACAGTGATGGCGATGTGATAGAAGGTGAATATCGCGAGCATCAATCAGATCCACGTGAACACATCGAAGACTTCACAAACGATCGCCGTGATCAGTAGTTGATACCGCCCCCTTCCCCCATCGCTATATAGAATAATTCAAATTTTTTTTCATAAAGCCCTTGAGATTATCAGGGGCATACCCATTTAACCCCGCATACAAATTTTTAATCAGCCCGAGATAGTCGGGTGAGTGACAAAACCCCAATCATTTGGAATTTTCAGGAGATTTGAAAATGGCAATTCGTCCTTTACATGACCGCGTTATCGTTAAACGCGAAGACCAAGAGAGCAAATCTGCAGGCGGGATCGTGTTAACCGGTTCTGCGGCAGAAAAATCAACTCGCGGCAAAATCATTGCTGTGGGCAATGGTCGCGTACTTGAAAATGGCGATGTTAAAGCGCTTGACGTTAAAGTCGGCGACACCGTTATTTTCAATGACGGCTACGGTGTAAAAACCGAAAAATTAGATGGTGAGGAAGTACTCATCATGAGCGAAAGCGACATTCTTGCAGTCGTTGAATAATACGTTTAAACACAGATTTTAGAGGAAACTAAAAAATGGCAGCAAAAGAAGTCCGTTTTGGTGATGACGCTCGCGTAAAAATGCTAGCGGGTGTAAACATTCTTGCAAACGCAGTTAAAGTAACCCTTGGTCCTAAAGGCCGTAACGTTGTTCTAGACAAATCATTCGGCGCACCAACCATTACTAAAGATGGTGTATCGGTAGCGAAAGAAATCGAACTTGAAGATAAGTTCGAGAACATGGGCGCACAAATGGTTAAAGAAGTAGCGTCTAAAGCTAATGATGAAGCAGGTGACGGTACAACAACAGCAACCGTTCTAGCACAAGCAATCGTTACAGAAGGCTTAAAATCAGTTGCAGCGGGCATGAACCCGATGGATCTTAAGCGTGGTATCGACAAAGCAGTAGCCGCTGCGGTTGAACAACTTAAGTCACTTTCAGTGCCATGTGCAGACAGCAAAGCCATCGCGCAAGTAGGTACTATCTCAGCAAACTCTGATAAAGAAGTCGGCGAAATCATTGCAGAAGCAATGGACAAAGTCGGTAAAGAAGGCGTTATCACTGTTGAAGAAGGCCAAGCTCTGCAAAACGAACTAGACGTTGTAGAAGGTATGCAGTTTGACCGCGGTTACCTATCGCCTTACTTCATCAACAATGCTGAAAACGGTACTGTTGAGCTAGACAGCCCTTATATCCTATTGGTTGATAAGAAAGTTTCTAACATTCGCGAATTGCTACCTACGCTAGAAGCCGTTGCTAAATCTTCTAAGCCTTTGATGATCATCGCTGAAGATGTTGAAGGTGAAGCGCTTGCTACTTTAGTGGTTAACAACATGCGCGGTATAGTTAAAGTCGCAGCGGTTAAAGCTCCTGGTTTCGGTGACCGCCGTAAAGCAATGCTACAAGACATCGCTATCCTAACAGGTGGCACGGTCATCTCTGAAGAGATTGGTCTTGAGCTTGAAAAAGTACAACTAGAAGACCTAGGTACTGCTAAACGCGTTGTGATCAGCAAAGACAACACTACTGTTGTTGACGGTGCTGGTGAAGAAGATGCGATCCAAGGTCGTTGCGCTCAAATCCGTGCTCAAATCGAAGAATCAACGTCTGATTATGACAAAGAAAAACTTCAAGAGCGTTTAGCTAAACTGGCGGGCGGTGTTGCCGTCATCAAAGTTGGCGCAGCCACTGAAGTTGAAATGAAAGAGAAGAAAGCTCGTGTTGAAGATGCGCTTCACGCAACGCGCGCAGCAGTTGAAGAGGGTGTTGTAGCCGGTGGTGGTGTTGCACTAGTACGCGCAGCATCTGCCATTGTTGACCTTGAAGGTGAAAACGAAGACCAAACTCACGGTATTAAACTAGCGCTACGCGCGATGGAAGCTCCATTGCGTCAAATCGCATCAAATGCTGGTGCTGAAGCATCTGTTGTAACTAACAGTGTTAAAGCGGGTGAAGGTAGCTATGGTTACAATGCCGGTAATGACACCTACGGTGACATGATCGAGATGGGTATCCTTGACCCAACTAAAGTAACGCGTTCTGCACTTCAGTTTGCAGCATCAATTGCAAGCTTGATGATTACAACTGAATGTATGGTTACTGATATTCCTAAGGAAGAAGCTGCAATGCCTGATATGGGTGGCATGGGCGGTATGGGTGGCATGGGCGGCATGATGTAAGCCAGCCTGCTACCAAGCAATTCAAAAGCCCCCTACCTCACGGTCGGGGGCTTTTTGTTTATAGAAGGGCACTAAATATTCAATATGGGTCTATGCTTTGAAGACTTATCTCGCGTCAAGGCAAAACCATGGAACACAACCTACAAGAAAAAACCGGTAAGACGTTAGCAGAATGGAAAGCGGTGTTAGTCCCAAAAGGATTCGAAAAACACGGTGAGATAATGGCTTTCCTAAAAAAAGACTGTGGTATCAGTCATGGTTTCGCCAATTTTATAGCACTTAAATTTAGAGAAGCTGATGCTGCAAGCCAAGCGCCAGATGATTTGATCAAACAGCAATATCAAAGCAAGCCCAATCTACTCCCTATCTTTGAACACCTGACAAAGCACATCATGGCCATAGGTGATGATATCGACATGGCGCCTAAAAAAGCCAACGTGTCTTTTCGTCGTAAACGACAATTTGTATTGGTACAACCGAGTACCAAAAGTCGGATAGATATAGGCTTGAAATTTAATGACCGTCCGTGCGAAGGCCGCTTAGAGCCGTCCGGTCCCTTCGGCACCATGTGCTCTCATAGAGTGCAAATAACTGATATCAGTCAAGTCGATGAAGCATTGCTAGACCTCATCAAAGCAGCTTACGCTGAAGCATGATCTGCTCACCGATTAGTGAGCATGATCATGAGTATGTGAATTGGTCACGACGAAGCGCTTTACAACTTGCCATAGCATAAGTGATGCAAGAACAACCGCACTGGTTTGATACAGCAGTGATTGCATATCGCTGTGTTCACCATGTGATAACGCTAGAGACAAGGAAAACGTTTCAACAATATAGTCCAAAGCTAGGCCCGCCAATAAAGCAGACGCAATCAATGAAATGAGGTATATCACCAGTTCTCGCTTACCCAATTCATTTTTGATAACCATCAACGTTGCAATGTTGGTTGCTGGCCCTGTCAGCATAAAAACAAGTGCGGCGCCGGGTGATATACCCGCCATCATCAAACCGACTGCTATCGGTGTAGACGCCGTTGCGCAGATATACATTGGGATAGATACAGCCACCATCAGCAGCATGGCCACAGGTCCTGAGCCATAAGATGCCATCCAGTTTTGAGGCACAAATGTGACGATCAATGCAGCAAAAAATAACCCGATCAATAGCCACTTCATAAAGTCTGCCAACAATTTATCAAAACCATACTGAACAATATCTTTGACGGTCTGCATTGTGGACTTAGCTTCTTGTGGAGGCGGATTAGACTTATGGCAACAAGACTTTGGCGCCTCTGCCGGAGCCTGCACTTCAGTTTCTCTCCCCCATACTGCTATCGACATACCCGTCACTATCGCAGAAGCGATAGCCGCTATGGGTCTCGCAATCGCCATTACCGGCCCCATTAACGCGTACGTGATCCCTATCGAATCTACACCGGTCTCTGGTGTAGCGACGAGAAAGCTAGCCGTACTCGCTTTACTTGCGCCACTTCGACGAATGCCCATTGCGACCGGGATCACCGAGCAGGAACACAAAGGCAAAGGAGCACCAATAACAGCCGCAGTGACGACTGAGCCCTTTTTCCCCAATGTTTTATCCACCCAAGCCCGAGGGATCACATAGTGGATGACGCCTGCCAACAGCATACCTAATAATAAATAGGGGGCTGTTTCAACAAACAAACCTATAAAATTATTAACTAACAACATGTGACTCTCCCGATGCAGTCGACACCTCTAATTGACGGATGATAGAACAAAATTCAGCGCTTTCGTTACCACCGCAGCATTTATCTGCTAACGCGTGGAGTGTCTTTTCCATCTGTTGCAGTTGCAAGATCTTTTGTTGTAAATCTTGTATTTTGCTCAGCGTAATCAACTTTGCCTCAGCACAAATATGTTCGTCTTTAGCATCCTTAATTTTTAATAATCCTGCCGTGTCTTCTAAACTAAAACCACTTTCCTTACATCGGCGAATAAATAGCGCCGTTGCCAGATCATCGGCTGTGTAATCGCGATAGTTATTATCCACGGACTTACGTGGCAGGATAAGTCCACGCTTCTCATAGTAACGCAATGTATGCGCGGTCAGACCGCTTTGTTTGGCCAACTGACTGATTTTCATCGACGGCTCCTTTGTTACACATTATGCGCAGTATAGACCTTAGAGCATACTCTAAGGTCAAACATAAATCTTGCGTTAAGTACTGTTTATTTATACAGTTAATGTAATCTTAAAACTGAACAGACTAATATTATGCTTCGTAAATTACGCCAATGCGTTGCCGCGATGTTGTTAATAGGGCTCTTCGGCTTTGCCAATATATCGGACGCACAAGAGATGCATCAGGAGAATAATGTGAAGGAAGCAAGCGGTAGTTTCACAGTACAAATAGAACCTCAAGCAGATAGTACTCATCTTGTTGGTCGGCTAACCATTGATAAGCAGTACTCTGGCGATATGGTGGGAACTGGAGAGGGACAAATGCTAAGCCATCGAACAACGGTTGATGGTTCAGCCGGCTATGTTGCAATAGAGAACGTAACTGCGACGTTGGAGGGGAAAACGGGCAGTTTCGTATTGCAACACTCGGGTCAGATGTCAGCAGGCGAACAAAACCTACTTATCTCAATCATTCCAGATTCAGGTTCGGATGGATTAGTCGGTATTCAAGGCGAGATGACCATTAACATTGTCGATGGTCAGCATTTTTACGCGCTGCACTACAGTTTATAGGACTTATCAGACAGGCTGTGTGATCCGTAACCTCGCGCTCCAACGACGAATAAGAATATTGCCGTTTAAAGGCCAATAAAAAAGCCCGCAATTGCGGGCTTTTTGTTTAACTTTAAAAATTAGATACGTTCGTTCAATACTGCAGCGATTGGAGATTCCATTAAGTTATTTTCAGAAACCCAAGCGCGAAGTGTCAAGCCGTCTGCTTCTGGTGCATTTAGTTGGCTCTTAGGCATTTTCTTAACCAACAATGAACCCGCTTCTACTGCGCCAGCCAAGAATGCCGCACGAATTAAGCTGTTACCACCGCATGACACACCGTTGTAGTAGTCTTGTAACTTCAAGCTGAAGTTCTTTTCTACGTTAGACATCTTCTTACGAAGTTCACCTTTGTCATCCGCTTGTACGATTGTACAGATGTTTTGAAGTTCATTTTCAACGCTTGCCGATGCAAAGCTAGAGAAACCTAAAGATGCCGCTACAACTGCTACAGAAATTACATTTTTCAACATGATATTTTCCTCAAAATTTGTTTAGTGATGTTTGAAAACGAGCGCATTAAACACCAAAGCAATTGTTCACAAAATAAACAGGGTTATACATAGGTATACGTTTTCATACCGGTTAAATTTTGTACAGCCATTGGGCAGCATCAACCTTGCTTCAAAATCAAATATAATCAATTGTTTTAATTGAATATTTTAGAAAAAATTAAACAGTGAGCCAGTAATGCGACCTCAGAAATAGAAGCGGCAATTATTTTTGATATGAAGGGATCTAGTCGAGATTTAAGGGATTTTTATCGCCTAATGAGACTTGATATTTGCGATTTATCTAACAAAAACAGCAGCTTCAACTCATATAAGAAGAAGCTGCTTAAAAACAACAATTATAAATTTACTTTTGGCGCCGTCCCAAAGCCAGGACCGTACACCACGGCATTTAATAAAAGGCGATTCGCCCCCTTTGTAGCACCACGGAAGTTGGGTTGCCCAGAGAACAATATGACCTGACCCTTTCCAGACGCCTCACGAGTGACATAAGCAGAGTGTGCGATACGTTGAGCTGCCTCTGGCCATAGAAGCCCACTCATGCGTACATAAGTGTCCTGATCTTTAGGTTGTGCATACCAAGTGGACTCTGACGCATCAGTTTCTTTGCTTGAATCGTTGAACACACCAACACGCATCACAGCTTCAACACCTTTACCGGCCATTAACACAGGCTGACGGCCATACAGTAACGGTAGGGTTTCATTCACGCCAAATGTCATCCAATGCAACGCATCGGCTCGACCCGCCACCATTGAACCGCGAGGCATGAATATGCGCTGCCATTCATCTTGTTGCTTTAACGCATCCTTAGATGGCGTTTTTCTGTCACTGTCCCATGGATAATCGACTCTCTGGGGCAATATATGAGACGCGGTTGCTGAGGCATCAAAAGAATTTTGTATCGCCAACCATTCGCGTTGCAATGCAATATTGTAGTCACTGGCTTTGTCAAAGCTGTCTTGAATTTGACGAACCTTACTCAACCCTTCTTCTTTTGCCAATTTACCAGCGCTGCTGCCATGGGCAATAAGGGTACCGCCTTGTTTAACCCACTCATTCAACATTTTGATGTGAGCGTCTTCGAGCTTGCCATACGTATCAGGCAAAATCAGCACGTTGTAGCGGCGCAGATCGGTGCGGTTCAGCAAGTTCATATTAATTTGGCTGTGGCGTACGCCTAAATAGTGGTCAATTCCCCACCACGTTGCTCCCACGTCATAACTACTTACGTTACCTTGACTGAGTAACCCAATTTGGGGACGCGTCAATAACTTAAAGTGTCTACCACCCCAATCCGGCAATTCACCTTCGCCAAAGCCTGAGCTATGCGCTGATAAACCTAAACCAAACTTGTCAGCCATAGCGGTAACCTGCTGCACTAGTGTAGTGTTCGATGGATTATCCATCTGCGTTACAAACACAGATCCCCTCGCAATATTACGTCCTTCGAAGCTCGCGTCCTTATCTACCACGCGTACCTGAACGCCCTGCTCCATTAACTGAGCAGCAAAACCGAGTGAACGATCATCTTCACCATTAACTGACCATGCAATTGCATTCGGCATTAACTGATGTGACACCGACGGTGGTGTATATGCGACAACATTGCTGTCAATATGTGAAGGCACTTCATACGCTTCTAGACCATACATCATGCTTAGATTCCACGCTGTAGTGTCGTACATAATGGATTGACCGTTGCGTAGGATCTTTTGCCGTTCCTCTAACAACACTTCACGGCTTACACCAGCATCAAACTCCATAATAGCCGCCAGTAAACGTGCCTCAGGTTGGCGATTTGGAATGATCAAACTGCCTTTCTCGACCTTAATATCGACCTCTTGACCTAGCTGGTTCGTGGCACCTTTAGCAGTGAACGCTTTAGTCGCTACAAACACTTCAATGTCTTGTGCCTGCAACTTATCCACCAATGCCTGTGTGCGACCTTCATTACCGTTAGCCTGAACCACAAACGTGCGTTCCGAATATGGGCCTTTCTTCGCCACATTTTGTTTTCTGGCTTGCCAGTAATCGGCATACATTGCATCAGAGTTTTTGGCTAATGTTTGTAAATTGGCCATGGTGCTTACAAATTGGTGATGCACCGACTCCTGATAGGTTTGAACAGTACCTTCTGGACGCCTTACGCCATCTTCCGCCATACGCGATTGTTCATACAAAATATGCATACTGCCGCGGTATTCAGCGTAGTTTGAATAGCCTGGGTACCAGTTTTCAAACCATTCTCCGGTATAGTAACGCCAACCACGTTGGTCAAAAGCAGCACCCTGATCGCGAGCGAATACTTTCGCCCACTCTTGCAAGCTGGAACTGATGTTAGTATTCAACGGCTGACGAGGAGGCCCCATTAAATAAGTATCTTGAGCGCCCATTTCATGACCATCGATCATCAACTGAGGTCGCCATTTGTTGATCAGTTTCACGCGCCCTTGGGTTTCGGGTTGCGTGAGATAGAAAAAGTCTCGGTTTAAATCAAAGAAATAATGGTTCGTTCTACCATACGGCCAGTCCCCTTGATGCAACAATGATTGATCATCAACATTCGGCGCTGTACCTCTGTATTGCTCCAGCGACTTAGCAAAACGCGCTCGCCCATCAGGGTTCATGATGGGGTCGATAACCACGATCATGTCATTGAGCATATTAGTGACAGATGCATCTTGTGACGCAACTAGGTGATAAATTGACGCCAATGCAGCATCTGCTCCTGACGTTTCATTCCCATGAATAGAGTACGCCATCCATGCCACTGCAGGCAGCTCTGACATAATTGACTTAGCGTCTGCGTCAGAGGTTTTCCTCGGATCAGCCAAAGCATCAATCTTATCGAGAATAGCTTGCTGCTGTGCCAATAACTCAGGTGCACCAATAAGCACGGCATACAAAGGGCGATGCTCGTGCGTACGCGCATATTCAATAACCTGCAATCGATCGGACTGACTCGCCCACAAATCGATGGCTTGCATGATCTGCTCTGGTGTAGCCACGCGTTGCCCGACTGCAAAGCCTAACAGTTCGTCGGGATGAGTGATGGCGCTATTGTAATTGCCTTCCAAGATTTTGCCGTTGTAGGCCAAGTCAGGATCACTATTGGGTTTCATTAATAAAGAAGCCTGAGCGACTGATTGACCAACAAGCAGAAGTGACACAGCCAAGGCTGCGCGAATAGATTTAACGTTCATATTGTGTGTGTAAAACGACCTTAAGGTACACCAACCTTAGCCGGGAAGTGTGGTTCACGCAATCCTGTTGTCCCCTTGAAACTGACGAAACGACTGATTTATGCGTTAACCTGAACAAACAAAAGGTAGAAATGTGTAACACAATGTTAAACATTATTGACACAAAGGTAATAAAACCCAACAATTATCCTACAACGTAAACACTAATGGGATTACCTACAATGAATATGTCTTTTTCTGAAAAGAGCGCATGGATTTCGCTCGTCATCATATTTTATATATGGGGAGATTACGCGCTTGGGCTAGTAGGCTTGCACAATAGCGCTATTGATATGGAAGATAAAAAGAGCTTGGCATTGCAGATGATCAACATTGCCATCATTGCAGTGATCATTGTCGAATCCGTGTTTCATGCTGTACTCGCCATGGCGCATCCGAAACCTTCAGAGCAAGCGGGAGATGAACGCGATAAGCTCATCTCTTTGAAAGCAACCAGTCCAGCATACGCAGTACTATTTACTGCAGTTGTATTGGGTATCGGGCATTTACTTATTATTGAACAATTTGAGCAGTTCGCTGAGGGAAGTAGTCTCAACATCCCGTTTATTGGTGTTCATATTTTACTGTTTGGCGCGCTTATCGCTGAGATTGTTCGCTTTGCCATGATGATTAAAGAATACCGCTTAGGGGTATAACCATGCCTTTGCATAATAAAGTACGAGAGTGTCGGTTTTTCGCCAATGAAATGACACAACACCAACTGGCCGAGGCGGTTGGAGTTACGCGGCAGACCATTATGGCGATTGAAAAAGGGCGTTATTCACCTTCACTGGAAGTCGCCTTTAAAATTGCATTCGTTTTCAACAAATCACTCGACGAAGTATTTTGGTATACACCGGATTCCTAGTTATACTAAACCACTTTACTTTTTTATTTACAGAGCATGGACTCTGTATTCGTTAGCTAAGGAAAACGAGTGTCAAAAGCGAATAGCAAATGGTCAATCGAAGACGCCGAACGTATATACGGCGTCTCCCGCTGGGGCGGTGGTTATTTTCATATTGGCGAAAATGGAAATGTTCAGGTAACGCCCGATCCTGAAAACCCGTCCATGCGCATCGACTTTCAAGCCGTCATTGAAGAAATCAAACAGGAAGGCGTGCAATTTCCTGTTGTAGTCCGCTTTCACGACGTATTGCGTACTCAGGTTGAGTCTTTGAACAAAGCATTCAATGCCACCATTGAAGAAGCGAATTTTCAAGGCCAATACAACGGCGTATACCCGGTAAAAGTCAATCAAATGAGAGAAGTGGTTGAAGAAATTGTCGATGCAGGCAAACCTTTCAACTACGGTCTTGAAGCGGGTTCTAAGGCCGAATTAATAACCGTGTTGGCCTACAATACCAACGAAGAATCACTCACCATCTTAAACGGTTACAAAGACGAAGAATTTATGCGCTTAGCATTGCTCGGCACAAAGCTTGGCCGCAAAGTGATTGTCGTCGTCGAAAAATACAGCGAATTACTTTTACTCGTTAAAATCGCCAAAGAGCTTGGCGTAGAGCCTAATATCGGTGTCCGTTCTAAGATGACGGTTAAAGGTCGTGGTAAATGGGAAAGTTCAGGTGGAGACCGAGCTAAGTTTGGTTTAACCATCACAGAAATCATTAAAACGGCGCGCTATCTTGAGGAACATGGGTTAGGTCACTGCCTAAAATTATTGCACTTCCATATTGGTAGCCAGTTGACCGATATTCGTTCGGTGAAAGAGGCCATCAGTGAAGGTGCGCGCATCTATGCAGAACTGCACAAAATGGGATTCCCGTTAGAGTATGTTGATGTAGGCGGCGGCCTTGGTATTGATTACGATGGCAGCAATTCAACCAATGATTCCTCGCGCAACTACACCATGCAAGAGTACGTCGCTGACGTCGTATATGGCATGAAAGAAGTGTGTGATCTCGAAGGCGTGCCGCACCCTAATTTAGTCAGTGAAAGTGGCCGCGCGATTACCGCACATCACAGCTGTGTGATCACTGAAATTGTGGGTGAAATTCGCTCTAACAGTGCGCAGATTGATACTTCAGCGGTTGAAGGTGAACACATTTTCGTATCCAACATTCGCGATTTATTTGAATCCATGAATGAGGGTGGCAACTTACAAGAGTTGTTCAATGATGCTTCGGAATACAAAGAAAAAGCGCTTGATGCTTTCAAGTTACGCGTAGTTTCCCTTGAAGAGCTGGGTAAAATAGAAACCCTATATTGGCTAATTATGGAAGAGATCCAACGCCGTTTGCGCAATGTCGATTTCATTCCAGAAGAGATGCAAGAATTGGATTACAACTTGTCATCCCAGTATTTATGTAACTTCTCAGTTTTCCAGTCCGCTGCCGATACTTGGGCCATCGATCAACTATTGCCGGTAGTTCCCCTCACTCGCATGAATGAAGAACCGACGGTAAATTGCTCCTTAGTTGATATTACTTGTGATAGCGATGGCAAACTCGATCAGTTCAGCATTGAGCGCAGTATTGCCGACGTGTTACCAGTACACCCATTGAAGAAAGGTGAACCCTACCATATAGGCTTGTTCCTAACGGGCGCCTATCAAGACGTAATGGGTGATATGCACAACCTGTTCGGACGCTTGAACGAAGTTCATATATTCAGTTACGACGATGACCCACAAGATTTTTACATTGAAGAAGTGGTGAAAGGTTCTTCGGTAAATGATGTTTTGAGTGTTATGCAATATAACCCACAATCAATGGCGACAGACGTTAAGCGACTCATCGACAAACATGTGGCGAGTGGTGAAATGAAGCCAAGAGAAGGTGTGCGCTGGACGGACTTTTATGAAAACTGCTTAGCCGGTTACACCTATCTTAAAACCAGCAAATAAGCTGTTACGGCGACGACGCCACCGCGACTTTTTGCGGCTCAGCATGTTTAAAATATGCAGCCCAGAATTCCGCGGTGGTGTAGTTAATTAAATTACTCTCCGCGTTCATTAACATCGCATACGCCGCGCCTGTTTCAGGTGAGAAACTCACATCAGCACGATAGCCTTTTACCCAGCCGCCGTGGTAAACCAAACGGTGACCATCAAAGTCATATACACGCCAACCCAAACCATAATGCGCGTCATTAAGATGTTCACGCCACCCTCTACGCGACAATTCTCGGGTTGTTCTAACACGTGGCGTACTAACATCTCGCACCACAGCATCACTGACGATATCGGGGTATTCAATCAGCATCGCTTGCAGATAAATAAGTAAGTCTTGAATGCTCGCATTAACACCCGCTGCAGGCGCAAAACGATAATAATTGTTCTCGACAACACCTTCACGCCAGCGGTCCTTCGCAATCGCTATATGCGGTCGAGCCCAGCGCTCAGAGCCCATTAAAGCCCCCTTTCCTGCACTGGCAGTTTCCATTGCTAATGGTGAAAACAGGTGGGTTTGCAGTTGACGATGATAGGATGTGTTTTGGGTTGAAAAATAATGTTCAAGAGTACCAAAGAGCGCATTTTGATAGGTGTAGCAGTCACCAGGCTGACACAAGGGTTTCAAATCAGCCAACTGCCCTAACACCCGCTTCACTGGATAATCCGCTTCTATTAAGTTGTCATAGGCATTCGGCATGAAGCCACTTGATTGCCCAATTAAGTGCTCAAGGCGGATCTTGTCGGTATTGGATGTTTTGAAACCCGGCTGATTGACCAGTTGAGTCAGTTCAGTATTCCAACTTAATTGATTCTGTGACACCAACTTCGCCATGAGCACACCGGTAAACGTTTTAGATACCGAAGCCATACGAAAAACAGTATCTTTGTCAATCGCTTGCCCACGCCGATGCGTTTTCCCTTGGGTCACAATATAGGGGCTTTGCCCTTGCTGATAAAACACCATGGCATAACCGGGAATATTCAGTTGACCCGCTCGTTCTTTGACATCTGCACTATACGCAGTAAACCAACTGGGGGCCTGTTGAGCTGATGCTGGACATGCAATAACAACAGACAAAAGAGCACTAATCACCCACACTCCGCGGTGGGGATGAAGTAAACGTTTGAGGCCAATTACCTGCAAAAATCGCTTCGCGCTCTTCAACACAGCTCCTACAACATTCAAGGGCAAAAATATGAGGGGGTAGATTATGTTGTTCGAAATCCCTGAAAGCAAATTTTTACCCTGAATATTTTGTTTCAAAAGACGACAACATTGACTTCCGATTTCTTCGCATAAGATAGCAAAAATTACATTACACTAGACGCATTATTAATAAAGTTTAGCTGCAATGATCACCAACAACCAACGTCAGCAATTTCAAAAAGCACGGTTATCTCGCGACCCTCGATTTGACGGGCTATTCTTTGTCGGCGTTAAAACCACGGGTATTTTTTGTCGACCGATTTGCCCAGCCAATTTGCCATTGGAAAAGAATGTTGAGTACTTTGACAGCCAACAACAAGCTATCCAATCAGGGCTTAGGCCCTGCCTGCGTTGCCGCCCAGATAGTGCTCCGGGCTCCTGGGCCTGGAAAGGCGTAAATACAACTTTAGAGCGCGGTTTACGTTTACTCCATGAACACCCGCATCTTTCGATTTCCGACATTGCAACGAAACTGGGGATCAGTGAACGGTATTTACATCAACTACTCGTGCAACACATGGCATTGAGCCCAAAACAATTTAAGCTCTATTCCCAGTTGATGAGTGCTAAACAATTGTTGCACCAAACACAGCTATCCGTTGAAGACATTGCCTGCGCGGTGGGTTTCAATTCGAGCCGCAGTTTGCAGCAACACATGAAAAGTAAGCTCGACATATCCCCGAGCCAAATCCGCAAACGTAAGAATGTACCTAGCAAAAACTCCGTCACATTAACTTTGCACTATCGTCCGCCGTATAACTGGGAATGGGTCCGTGACTTCCTCGCTGCTCGCGCTATCAACGCGATAGAGCACGTTGACACATGCAGCTATAGTCGTTCATTTCATTGCGAAACCGATGAAGAACTATCATTCTTTAAAGCAACACATGACCCAACAGAATGTGCTTTTCACGTAGAACTGAGCCTAACTCGAATATCGGCGCTGTTGCCCGTCATTGCGAATATAAGGCGTGTACTCGACTTGGATGCCAACCCATCAGTAGTCAATCAAGGACTATCTGCCAGCGGTATGCCGTCTCAACTGATTGATGAGGGTATACGCCTACCGGGAGCTTGGAGCCCTTTTGAAGCCGCTTGCCGCGCCGTTCTCGGACAGCAAGTCAGTGTTCGTTCCGCCATCAAGCAACTTAATAATATCATTACCCATTTATCATCATCCGATTCACTTGCAACGTTTCCAACGCCACAGCAAATGACCAATATCGACAATGATGTTTTACGTATGCCACAAGCACGTAAAAGCGCATTAAAAGCTATTGCGCAGGCTTTTGTTGAGACACCATCACCTGCGCCTGAAGTATTACTTGGATTAAAAGGGATTGGGCCCTGGACAGTGAATTACATTAAATTGCGCGGCTACTCGGAACCCAATATTTTGCTTAGCAACGATTTGATTGTGGCTCGTCAAATTCAAAAGCTAAAGCTACAACCAGCACAATCCTCTCCTTGGGGCAGCTATCTCACTATGCAACTTTGGCAATGCGAAAGCTTACAACAGCAAGGACAATAATATGCCGTCAGTCGAATATTTACATACCGCCATTGGCTGGATAGAAATTTGCGCTACTAATGAAGCGGTTTGCTCTATATTATTTGTAGATGAAGCCGGCGTCGATAACCCGAATGCCGTTACGAAATTAGCTCACCAGCAGTTATCTGAATACTTTGCCCATGAACGCACCGCGTTTAATTTACCATTAGCCTCTTCAGGTACTGCGTTTCAGGCTAAAGTGTGGCAAAACCTGCAATCTGTTGAATATGGGCACACAGCCAGCTATCTAACTATTGCCAATGCGATCGGTAATCCAAAAGCCTGCCGCGCTGTGGGTGCTGCCAATGGTAAAAACCCTATTAGTATCGTTGTGCCTTGTCATCGTATTATTGGTCGCAACAAAAAGCTGGTTGGTTACGCCGGTGGCTTGTCACGAAAGCAATGGTTGCTCGAGTGGGAAGCGAGTTTAAAACGCAATTAATATCAGCAAGTTAAACAAGAAGGGGTATTCTTGAATTACATTAGCATTGGTAAGCTAGTCCTACTAGGCGCTATTTGGGGCTCCTCATTTTTATACATGAGAGCTGCGACCCCTGAGTTTGGCGTATACGCATTGGTTGAAGTGAGGACCGTACTGGCTACCCTGTTCTTGCTGCCTTTTGTGCTGTTAGCGAAGCAATGGCGCGAAGCCATGGTGCATTGGAAAGGGATCGCTATCATTGGCTTAGTGAACACTGCCATCCCATTTTGTTTGTTTAACTACAGCTCTTTGTATTTAGAGGCGGGATACAATTCAATATTGAACGCAACGGCTCCTATGTTTGGCGCTTTGATTGCGTTTGCATGGCTTTCGGAACGTCTCACCAAGGCTGCCGTGATCGGCTTATGTATCGGCTTTATCGGCGTAGTGCAATTAAGTTGGGCTAAGCTTACTCTGGATAATATTAGCTTTTTACCCATCGCCACGGCATTGATGGCAACCTTTTGTTATGGCATTGCTGCCAGCTACATGAAGCGTTATATGCAAGGTGTTAAGCCATTGGCTGTGGCAGCAGGCAGTCAATTTTTCGCGTCTATATTTTTGCTACCCTTTACCTTAGCAACCTGGCCTGAACAAGCGATTTCATCAAATGCGTGGTGGCAAGCCATTGCGTTAGCCCTATTGTGCACAGGGGTCGCCTATATTTTGTATTTCGACCTAATTGCATCTATTGGTCCTGCAAAAGCGATCACCGTAGCTTATTTGGTCCCACTGTTTGGCGTTATTTGGGGCGCAATTTTCTTATCCGAACGACTCTCTCTGCCCGTTTACATCGGAGGCCTGTGTATCATCGTTGGAGTCGCACTGACTAACGGATTTTGGGAACGCTACAAGCGAAAACAGGTATAACCCACCCGCTACTCAATGAGTTGCATGCGCACGACGTTATTGCCATCGCGCTTCGCTTGATAGAGCGCATCATCAGCATTGGCCGTGACTTCACTCATTGGACGCGGGATAGCGGTGTAAGACACACCAAATGAGGCTGATAATACCAAATTAGTATGATTTGAAGGTGGCTCGATCTCGGTTACACCTTGGCGCAAGGATTGAGCAATATCATAGGCCTCGTGCGGACCGGTATCAGGCAGTAAAATAATAAACTCTTCACTGCTCCATCGGCCTACGATGTCTTTTTCTCTAACCTTGCTGGTTAAAAAGCCAATAAACCGGTCAATGACTTCATCACCTACATTTCGACCATAGGTATCATTGATGGACGTGAAGTTATCGATATCAACAATAATGACAGCGACCGTGCGCTTGTGGTCAATCAGTTCGTTGTAGGCCTTTTCTATCGCTGGCCTATCAGGTAAGCGACTAGGCGCAAATTGCAAACCATTCCCGTGCATGTCTTTGCGGAAGAAATACAAGATGTTGTATATGACCAAAAACAGCGCAAATATGACCACCAATAGTGTGACAACACTGGCAATAAAGCCTCGCGAAATTTCAGTTTGACGATCATTTAATGGGCTCAATAAATACAATGTCCAATCAAACTGGCCTAACTCAATTTCGGCGATCAAATGATCCTGTTGGTCAAAGGATACCAACTGATTATTTAACCGCTTATTCAGTTTGATTTCGTCATCAAGCGCCGTGTACCAGGGCAGCTGAGTCAGGTTCTTAAATTGAGAATGTTCAGCCAGTAATTCAGGATCTGACGACAACATTATGTCATCTTGAGTATCCACAAAGATAAAGTCATAGCCGTGTTCATGTTTATAGGTGTCAAAAACACTAATGAAACTATTTAACGCTTTGCCCACGCCAAAAAAGCCTAGAAATTCACCTTTATCATTATAGATTTTAAGATCAATGTAGAAGTGAGTATCTTCCCACTTGCCAATGTCAGCGACAGCATCACGATTGCCGTCTTTATATTTGAAATACCAGCTCACCTCACCTTCGATTAGTTTGAGCTCAGAACCATCAGAATTGATTTGCAGACGTTGCCGCTCACTGGCAATAAAAAATATCATGCCGAATTCTTTTTCAAGCCGCTTTAACATCGCTAATGCCTTATCTTTATCGATCTCAGTACCGGGCTCAACATTCATTAAGTCGATAAGCTCACGCGATTTACTTAGCGTTTCGGCAATATGTAAAGGTTTAATGAGTTGGTCGACCACCAGATCGATAGCAGGAGACATTGAAGCTTGTTGCGCGCGGCTCTGCTCGGCAACAATTTTACTGATACTGAAGTGGACTAAGGTCACTATCGATAAGATCACAACCGTAAATAACACTAAAATGCTGCGATGCAGAGTTCTAAATATACTCACTAGACAACCTTCTCCTTGGAAATGGCGATGACATCTGTCTCATCATTTAGCCCACAATTCGATCATAGCACGCCGGCTCGACTTAGCAATTCAACGCTGACAATTTAATCAATGTTCGTTACACTTTGGCGCATTAAAATTAAGGAATTCAGTTATGGCGTTATCAGTAGTAATACTCGCAGCGGGCAAGGGAACACGGATGAAATCGGCCCTCCCGAAAGTGCTTCACCCGATTGCTGGAGTCCCTATGGTTCAGCGTATTATCAACACTGTTGAACAAATCGGTGCTGACAGCATTAACCTGGTATATGGTCACGGCGCAGACATGCTAAAGCAAACCGTTACCGGCAAAAATATGAACTGGTGTTTACAAGCGGAGCAGTTAGGTACAGGGCATGCGGTACAACAAGCTGCCGACCAGCTTCAAGATGGCGATGACGTCTTGATCTTAGTTGGTGATGCCCCCCTCATAAAACCTTCAACACTTGAACGTTTATTGGCGGCAAAACAACAAGCCGATTTGGCCCTACTCACCGTAGCGCTTGATGATGCTACGGGAATGGGGCGTATAATTCGCAATGGCGACAATATAACCGCAATTGTTGAACATAAAGATGCCACTGAAGAACAGCGTGCGATAAAAGAAATAAACACCGGCATGATGGTTATCCCTGCGACTGATCTGAAACGTTGGCTCGGTCAACTCAGTAACGATAATGCGCAAGGTGAATATTACCTCACTGACGTTATCGCAATGGCAGCCAGTGAAGGAAAACAAATTAGAGCGGCACACCCAGAGAAAGTATATGAAGTAGAGGGCGTGAATAACCGCGTACAATTGTCGGCGCTTGAGCGTGCACATCAATTAGAACAAGCTGAACTGGCAATGCTATCAGGCGCCACATTGGCTGACCCATCACGCTTTGATGTTCGTGGCGAACTTAATGTTGGCAACGATGTAATGATTGATGTCAATGTCATCATAGAGGGGAATGTTACATTAGGTAACAACGTACGCATTGGTTCAAATTGCATATTGATCAACTGCGAAATTGGTGACAACACGGTAATTGAAGCAAACTCGATTATTGAACAAGCTGTTGTGAGTGATTCATGCACAGTCGGACCATATGCGCGCTTACGCCCAGGCTCAGTTATGCTGCAAAACGCTAAGGTCGGCAACTTTGTTGAAATGAAAAAAACCGTCTTAGGGAAAGGTTCAAAAGCAAACCACCTAACCTATTTAGGCGACACCGAAGTGGGTGAAAATGCCAATATCGGAGCCGGTACCATTACCTGCAATTATGATGGCGTAAACAAATCGAAGACCCTTATTGGTGACAATGCTTTTATTGGCTCGAACTCTTCACTGGTCGCGCCGGTCTCCATTGGCAAAACCGCGACGGTCGGAGCAGGCTCAGTAGTAACAAAAGATGTTGCCGATGAACAACTTACTATCGCGCGTGGAAAACAGCGCAATATTGACGGTTGGCAACGCCCTCAAAAAAATAAATAGAGTGCAAGGCGTCATTTGCTGACGATTATAGGCACGCCGGGAAACTCAAAATACAATGCCCAAACATGAACACCATGCTTGGGCATTTTTGTCTGCCTAGATGACAGATCATTGTACCTCGTATAGGCCAATCGCTTCTCCAGAGCCAAATGCTGTCGTAACACATTACATCTCAATAGGTATATTTTGAAATAACAAAAGTTTCGAATTTATACTTGATAATTTCATTTCGAAAGGTATATTTCTTTCAATTCGAAATTTTGAGCAATTTTTGTGGCACGGATCAGTACCCATCAACGACAACAGGCAATACTGGATCAACTGGATCAAGACGGCAAAGTGTCTGTAGATACGTTGGCAAAACACTTTGCCACGTCAGAAGTGACCATCCGCAAAGATCTGCGCATGCTCGAAGCGGCAAACAAATTAGTGCGTCAATTTGGTGGAGCAGTGAAACTCCAACATGAAAGCAAAATTGACAATAATGTTTCGAGTCGAAAGAAACTGATTGCACTTCAAGCTGCCAAGCTTATTCAGCCCGGAGATCGCATTGTGCTGGACTCTGGTTCAACGGTTATGGCGCTTTTACCTTATCTTGTCGACCGTAGCGACCTTGTCGTGATGACCAATTCCCTTATCGTAGCCAACACACTCTCCCAATCTGAAACGCCACCGAAACTGTTATGTTGTGGCGGCTCATGGGATGTGCAATCACAATCTTTCCAAGGCCAAATGGCAGAAAAGATGTTGTCAGCCTATGATTTTGATGTGGCTTTTATTGGTGCGGCCGGTATCGACGGCATGCGCGGTACAACGACATTTAACGAATTAACGAACCTGAGTCAGGTAATGGCGGCTAACTCTGCACGCGTCGTGATCATGGCAGAAGCAAACAAGTTACATCGCCGCATTCCGAATGTGGAGTTACCTTGGTCAAGTATTACAACTTTTATTACTGACGACACGATCGATCGTGCGTCTGTTGAGCAAATTAGTGAACACGGCGTAGAGGTGATCTGCGCAACTAACGAGGAAGATTAATATGTGTGGCATTGTAGGTGCAGTTGCTGAAAGGAATGTTGTTGAGATCTTGTTAGAAGGATTAAAACGCTTGGAATACCGCGGCTATGATTCTGCGGGTGTTGCGTTGCTTAACACGCAAGGCGATTTAAGCCGTATACGTCGAGTCGGTAAAGTGCAAGAGCTTGCTGACGCTGTCACGCCAGAGAACAGCATTGGTAGTACTGGTATTGCGCATACGCGTTGGGCAACTCACGGCGGAGTAACTGAAGACAATGCCCACCCGCACACGTCAACAGAGCGAATTGCCGTTGTACACAATGGGATTATAGAGAACTATCTTGAACTGCGTGAAGAACTCAACAACCTTGGGTATACCTTCAGCAGCGACACTGACACGGAAACCATCGCACACACGGTGAATGAAGTGTTGAAGAAGTCCTCCAGTTTGCTGGAAGCAGTGCAAAAATCTGTGAAGAAGTTTCACGGTGCCTATGGCACGGTGATCATGGACACCAAAGATCCAACGCGCGTTGTAGTTGCGCGCTCAGGTAGCCCATTAGTAATCGGATTAGGCTTGGGTGAAAACTTTATAGCGTCTGACCAATTGGCTTTGTTACCGGTCACTCGTCGTTTTATTTTCTTAGAAGAAGGTGATGTCGCTGAAGTAACCCGTCGTGACGTGAAAATTTACGATGTCAACGGTGAGCCGGTTGAACGCGAGATCATCGAATCAAACGTGGAGCATGATGCGGGTGACAAGGGTGGCTATCGCCACTACATGTTAAAAGAGATCCACGAGCAACCAACCGTTGTTAGAAACGCGCTTCAGGGTCGCTTAACCGAGACTGGCATCGCTGAAAATTTGTTTGGCCACAATGCTGACGATATCTTAAAAGACGTCAAACATGTGCAAATTATTGCGTGTGGTACGAGTTACCACGCCGGTATGACTGCCCGCTATTGGTTAGAACAATATGCCAACGTTTCGTGTAACGTCGAAATTGCCTCTGAATTTAGATACCGCAAATCAGTTGTTCACCCGAACAGCTTGTTGGTCACCATTTCTCAGTCAGGTGAAACAGCCGATACGCTGGCGGCTCTGCGTTTAGCAAAAGAGTTAGGCTATATGTCGACACTTACTATTTGTAACGTGCCAGGCTCATCATTGGTACGTGAGTCAGACCTGGCCTACATGACTAAAGCGGGTGCGGAAATTGGAGTAGCCTCAACAAAAGCCTTCACTACTCAGTTAACAGCGTTCTTGCTACTTACGTTAGCGCTGGGCCAACACAATGGCTTAGCGGAGAATGAGAAGAATTCAATCATCAAAGGTTTGCACAGCCTCCCCAGTAAACTGGAAGAAACATTAGCATTAACCGGTGGAATTGAAGATCTAGCAGAAGAATTCGCAGACAAGCACCATAGCCTGTTCTTAGGGCGTGGCGATCAATACCCTATCGCAATGGAAGGTGCGCTGAAACTGAAAGAGATTTCCTATATTCACGCAGAAGCCTATGCATCAGGCGAATTGAAACACGGTCCACTAGCACTGATTGACGATGAAATGCCGGTTATCGTTGTTGCCCCTAATAACGAATTGCTAGAAAAGCTTAAGTCTAACGTCGAGGAAGTCCGTGCGCGTGGCGGTATCATGTATGTCTTTGCGGACAAAGACGCAAAATTCAAAGGTGATGACACTATGCGTGTAATTAACGTACCGCATTGTGAACCGGCAATTGCACCGATAATCTATACCATTCCATTGCAGCTATTGTCTTATTACGTAGCGCTAATCAAAGGTACAGACGTAGACCAACCAAGAAACCTGGCGAAGTCAGTCACCGTAGAATAACAAAAGGGCCGAAAGGCCCTTTTTTGTGAGTACTTAACGCTCTTGTTTATGCCACATTGTAGATTGACAAAAAACTATCATACTTACAAAAAAGTATCATACTAAACAAAAAACTATCATACTTTATATAATCCGAGCTATGCTTTGACTGAATTGCACTGCTCGGACTATTAAAATGAGTATGAAAACCGCTTTCCTAAGCCCCTTCCCAAAAGAAATTAAAAGCCTTCTTCAGCCTGCAATTTTGAGGCGGTTACAAAAAGAAAAACGTGGGCAAGGTTATGGAAAAGATTATAAACCCTTTTTAACTGTTCGAGATGTTCCAAGCAGAGGTAGGGTACATCGCCGTCCGGCTTTGACTCATAACCGTATCGTCCATCTACTATCAGACCTTGAGCTTGCGACATTTTTACTTTTTGATTGGAATATTTCCGTCATCGATATACGCGAGCAGTTCCCACTTAACCCCGAAGCCACAATTGATATTGCAAAAAGGTTAGGCATCAAACATCCCACATACAAAGGGGTACTTCAGGTGATGACCACTGATTTTTTAATTGATATGGAAATTGATGGAGTTCTAGTTACCCATGCTGTTTCAGTCAAGTATGCTGATGATCTAGAGGACGAGCGCACACTAGAAAAACAGGAGATTGAGCGTCGTTTTTGGGAAAATGAAAATGTAGCTTGGTACGCATTTACAGAACACGACGTACCAGTTACGTCGGTAAAAAATATCCGCTGGTTAGCGCCTCACATGCACAGTTATGACCTTGAAGTTTCCGAAAGAATGCGCATTTTCGAACGAATCGCCAAAACGCTTGATGGTAATTCAGAGGAAAAATTGCCCGTACCACTTCAAGAGCTGGATGAACAATATGATCTAGAGCCCGGCGCTCACCTCCAATACTTCAGGCATTTAGCCGCGCAACACGCTTTTCTTTGGGACATTCATGAAACAGTGCACACAAAGCTAAAAGCAAGGGATATAGAATTGTCGGAGTACTGGGTAAATCAGGAGGCGAATTATGTTCATGCCAAATGATGTTTATCAGTGGGATACTCAGAGGATCAGGATACTCTGGAGCAATCCGCAAGTAGTTTATTGGATAAATATAGATGACGAAAGGGCTCTGCCACAGGTAACACTTAAATCAGAATTTGAACACTTATTGGCTAGAACCGATCTTAAAGTAATCAATGATCCCTATGTAAATATCAGTATGAGCCCACCAAAGGCTGGTTCAAAATCCGAGGAAGTACAACAAAAAGCGTGGATTGCTATCAAGGGTATAGTCAAATCGGAGCCCGGTATTTATGAGAGGAAAGCCCGTGGATTGATGATGAAGCAAGTCATGGAAGAGAATAAAGTGACCAAACAAACATTATATCGTTGGCTGCGACGGTACTGGCAATTCGGAATGTGCGCGAATTCATTAAGTGGCCGTTATGATTTGTGTGGAGGACGAGGAAAACCTAAAAAATTTACAGAGAAGAGAAACGGCCCCATTCGTACACGTAATCTGGGTGAAGGTGTTCCGATCACCGAACAAATAAAATCATTGTTTAGGGTGGTTATTCAAAAAAGCTACCTTAATGAAAATAAGTATGACTTTGATTATGCGTATAACCAATTGTTGATCGCATATGGGGTCAAAATCCCAGCATCTCCGGAAGACTTAGTCGATGTGCCAACAGAGCGTCAATTTAAATACTTTTTTCAAAAAGAATATTCATCGATTGAAGTGACCAAGAAGCGTGAAGGTGAAATTAACTACCTGAAAGATTTCAGTCCCAGTATAGGTACTTCGACGGCCGAAGTGCCAGGCCCTGGTTACCTTTACCAAATTGATGCGACCATTGCTGATGTGTACCTTGTTTCAGAGCAGGACCGCACAGAAATTGTTGGACGGCCTACTATGTATTTTGTTGTCGACGTATTCAGCCGAGCGATTGTTGGTATGTACATTGGCATGGAAAATGCCTCCTGGGTTAGTGCAATGGAAGCACTTGGAAATGCGATGGCAAATAAAGTCGATTATTGTGCAGAACATGGCATTGATATCTCGACTGACCTATGGCCAATGCAGGGCTTGCCTGAGCATATCATTGGAGACAAAGGCGAAATGCTTGGTCGACACGTTGAAGTACTCAGTAGAGCTTTTCACGTGGAGATACAAAATACGCCAGCCTACCGAGCTGACTGGAAGGGAATTGTAGAACGCTATTTCCGAACTGTTCAGACTCAAATGAAGCCGTTTGTCGAAGGTTACGTAACAAAAAATCCAATTGGTAAGAAACGGCATGGGAATGATTATCGACAAGATGGAATGCTAACTCTTAAAGAGTTCACGAAAATGATTATTAAGATAGTGCTTCACTATAATAATGATCATGTTATTAGAACGTACGATATTGACTCTGATATTCCTAAGAAGCTCCCAGCGAATCCTTTGTCCCTCTGGAACTGGGGTGTCGAATATCGTACAGGCATGTTAAGAAGACCTGCTCCTCAACTGGTAAAGGTGAACCTGCTGCCTCACACAAATGCTACTGTGACTGAACATGGTCTAAAACTCTTTGGCTGTTATTACAGCTGTAAACAAGCGCTAGAATGGGGTTGGTTTGAAGAAAACTACAGAGGAGCCAGAACGGTTACCGTTGCTTATGACTTATACAGTACGAATACAATTTACCTTCGCCCCACTGACTCGTATGCTGAATTTATACCTGCAAACTTAACGTCCCGAAGTCGCGCTTACGCCAATATAACAGTATGGGAACTTTGGGCTATCCAGGATATTCGATTGGAAGTGGCGGCTTCGTCAAAACTTAAGAAACGGTCAGGATCGGTTAATCTTGTTAGCGAACTTCAGCAAATCAAAAACGAGTCCAAGCAGCATCAACCAAATTATACGAAAACAGAGAAAGCGAAAAGAGCGAAAGGTATTGCCGATAATAAGCGCAACGAAAGGCAGTATGAACGAAACAAGAAAACGGTAGATCGGAATGAACCTGACGAAACAACATCGGCTACGGTTACACCGATCCACGGTGCAAGTACCGAACAAAAAAGCTTTAAACTGCCGACTAGGTTGAAGGATCTCTTGAAAGGTGGGGACTCAGATGACTAATGAAAAAATAACTAGATTTCCTCAAGCAGAATATAAAGAAACAGGCTTGCCTGAGTACGATGAAAACCCCCTGATTGCAGCGCTTCCGGTAATTATGAGCCCAATAGAAGTAGCAAAATCTTTGACAAAGAGGCCACATTTTCAACCTGAAGAAATGAATTTACCATGCCATATTCGAACTCATGCAATAAACCGCTTAACGCGAGATTTTTTTGTTCCCCAAACCAACCACATCATTATCGAGCAGAAGCTGTCAAAACTGATCAGATGCAGCTACCTCAATAGGAACCCAAAAACCGCAACATTCAAGCGAAAGCTTAACTCAATTCGCGGCTTGATTCAGAACGAAAACCTTACAACTTACATGCATGATGATGTGGACTCTCCTGCTTCATCTATGACCATTGCAGGGATTTCCGGAGCGGGGAAATCAACCACGACAAACCTTGTACTGAACACCTACCCCCGAGTGATTTATCATCCAGACCTACATATGCTTCAGGTGCCCTGGCTTAAAGTTGATTGTCCATATGACGGCTCGCTCGCGGACTTTTGTTTAAGTTTTTTTATCGCACTTGACCGCCGTCTTAATCTCGATTATCGAGACACTTACGCATCTGGTAAACCTACCATTGCAAAAATGATGGCAGATGTTGCTGATCTTTGCCTTATACATGCCATTGGTTTGATTGTCATCGATGAATTCCAGCACATGAGCCTAGCCAAAAGCGGTGGCGAGAAAAAGATGATTAACTTTTTGGTGACGTTAGTAAATGTCGTAGAAGTCTCCGTTGTACTTATTGGTACGCCCAAAGCTCTACGTCTATTTGCGAGCGAGTTCCGGCAGGCAAGACGTGCAAGTGGAGATGGAAGTCTGGTCTGGGATCGATTACCTAAGGATGAAAGCTGGGAAGATTTTCTTGAAGAGCTGTGGCCTTATCAGTGGCTTAGAAACAAAGTTGAAAGAAATGAATCGCTGACAAATAAACTGTATGAGCTGACACAAGGGGTGCCCGATATAGTTGTGAAACTCTTTTGTCTAGCTCAAGCACGTGCAGTCTTATTGGCGTCAACTTCAGAAGACGAAATTCTTTCTCCTGAACTATTGGAGCAGGTATTTGAAGATGAGTTTTCAATCGTTAAACCGTTGCTTGAAGCACTGCGGACTGGCAACAAGAAGAAACTTGAAGAATGCAATGATCTCATTTTTCCAAAATTTGAAAGTAGCATAATAAACGCAATGGATAAGCTTGTATCTAAACCACTAGAAAAACCTAAAAGGATTGAGTTGGGAGAAGCTGATGAGACGAACATCGCTAATTCAGCGATACAGACTATCGTCTCAATGGGTATTCCGGAAGACATTGCGAAGCCTCTTATTGCAGATGCTTTGTTGAGGAATCCAGAACTTACCTTGATTCAGATAATACAAATGGCGACAACCGCGCTTACACAAACGGGTGAAGAAAAGACAAGAAAGACAAGAAAGACAAAGGCTGACACCAAACCAGTCTATACAAACAGAGACAGCTGGGGTCAACTATCTGAGAAAGACCTCAGAAAGATTTATGCGGATAAATCAGGATCTATGTATGAGGTGATGAAGGAGAAAGGTATTATTTACCCTGTCCATAAATTACTGGCTGGATAGTATGCTGGGCTACTTTCCTGTTCCTTATCATGACGAATTGCTGTACAGCATAGTTGCACGGTATGCGCAACATACTGGCTTAGCTGGCAATCAAAAAGCTATTGTTCGGGAAGTATTTTCTTCTTCAACAGCTGTAGCTGTTCCAGACTTACCAAGCCACTTAAATTCGCTCGTTAATAACCTTCAACTTGTTTGGCCAACTAGTGTGAAAGAGTTGATAGAGTCATTCACATTGGCACCGATTAGTTTACCTTTCTTGTCGCAGAAACAGGCTTCAAAAACTATTCATTCCATGAGTTCAGACTCTGGAGGCGACATTCATACGCGATCTGGTATTGCTGCAAGTGCAATCAAACAACCAGAGTACTTTCGCTATTGCCCTAAATGTTTGAAAGAACAGCATCAGGAATTCGGTGAGTGTTATTGGAAACGAGTTCATCAATTGTCAGGCTTGGCGTTTTGCAGTCGCCATTCATGTTTACTGGAGTACTCAACGATATCTTTCCATCCGAAAGAGAAACATCTTTTTATTGCAGCGAACGAGAGCAAATTGAATTCAGATATCAGACATATAGAGCTGAAAGATATTGAAAGAGAACTGCATGACCGGTACGAACAATTACTTAATGCAAGGCAATTTAAAGGGCTTGGCTTTAACCGCTGGACATTATTTTACAGAAATTTAGCAGTCGAACTCGGACTAGTGAGAAAGAGCCGGATCTGCCATCAGGAAATACATAGGCTACTGAAGAAAACTTGGGCGGGAACAGTATTCCAGGATCAATTTCAGGATTCAGAAAGCAGCTACTGGCTGACGAACTTATTTCGAAAACATCGTAAGTCATTTCACCCTTTGCGCCATTTGCTCGTTACCACTGCAATAGTCCCCGAATTGTCGGTAACTAAGTTATTTGAAAAAGTGCACAGGCTTCCGGACAGAATTTTAGTGTTTAGTCATTCTAGTAAAAAAGTCTCGGCACAACATGAAGTTGCTGAATACAGGTCGATTTGGGTAGATATGCTCAAGCGCTACCCAAGCGCAGGCGTTAAAGAGCTTAGAAGTATCGAGAGTGGCGGTGCTACCTATGCTTGGTTGTATCGCAACGACAAGAATTGGTTGATGTCTAATAGGCCAAGAAGAAAAGTAACTGCGCAAAGTCACTACGTTGTTAACTACAATGATTGGGATGCTAAAAACGTTGAGCATCTTGAATCGGTTTACGAGGGCATGGCTACAGGGCCCAACAGACCGCGTTTAACAAGAACGCGATTAATTCGGGAATTACGCCGTTCAAACTCTGTAGAGAAGCATTTATCTGAACTACCGAGGACGACGGCGTGGTTGGCTTCTCACGAAGAATCGGTAGAAGACCATCAACTCTATCGATTGCGTATTGCTTATGAACAAATAAAATCGAACAACCTTGAGGTTAAACGATGGCGTTTACTCAGAAAAGCTGCCATCCGGGAAGAGTTGGTTACACCCAAGATTGAAACTGAAATACAAGAGTTAGAAAAAAGGGAAGAATAGACAGGTTTATGTCTGAGGTCGATGAAATTGGCATTCGTGGAATCCCCAAAGGATCAAAATTGTTATTGCTGGGTGACTGGTTTCAAAAACCAGGACAAGAGTGGAGAGTGGTTTGCTATTTCCATAATAAAGAAATGGGGAATATTAGAAGGTCCTTACCAATTGACCTACTTCCTGCATTAACGCCGGGGACCGTTTTTCCAAGAACATCCACAGAAAACAAGGCTCAGGGGTGGACAGAAACCGTTGTGCTACCAAAACTAGACCGCTGGCAAAAGACTACTTTTCGTGATTTACCTGATACTTTGAAACGTTCTCAAGGTCTTGCAAGCCAATTCGACAATTGTGTTCTATATGGGATCGAGACGGACGAAAAAGTATATTGGTTACCAATTGCAGAAGTTGCACGCATGCTTTTCTTTCATTCTTCAGAAGTCGTTCGCGCAGCTGTTTATCAGGGGAATACTTGGCAACTCGGTAAATCCTGGTCTCAAGATTGGATTGGTAACATTGAATTGTCTGCGAATATTCCCCTTAGGTACATGAATAGCTTACAGTACCGAAAGTTCTTTACGTGGTTGTTGTTTGATCCTGACATACAAGATAGCTTCGGCTCGATTTTCAAATCAATTAATCAGAATTCAATCATTGTCAACGGCGCAGATCGGTGGACATTTGATTTTACGCCGCCAGACTTAAGCCACTGTGAAATTTCACTTGCAGGCTATACGGGCAGAGAGTCTGAAATAAATCAGGTGTTTATTCGAGAGATTAGGTCAGTTTCTGGCCTTAAAGCACCTGACCTTGATGTTGTTTATTTTTCACACCCTGATGATCACCTTTTACTTAACACAGCCCCTGAAGATAGTGACGAAAAACCTAAACCGCCAAATACTCCCCCCGTAAACATTAGAGAGCTGGATCCAGACACAAAACCGAATTCAAATAGAAAAAGACACTTGGTGAAGTTAGGCAGAAGTCGCTTGCACTTTGATGTAGAACTCGACACGAGAAGAAGCACAAGGCAAGTAAAAGTGCTACCACCACAAACTGAACCAGATTTGGATGATTTACAGGAGCAACCCCCTGAAGAATTGGCCAGCTTAAAGAAAGGGAGTGACAAGGGAAAGGGGCCAAAGGCGGATGTTGACAATCTTTACCCTCCAGACTTAATCGATGCACCTGAGAAAATTGTGTTCTTTCAATCTATGCTGCAAAAACTGAAGGAAGAGCACGGCTGGCAGATTCAGAGCAGTATAGGAGACGTCCCGAAGAAAAGATGTCGCAGCCAGCATTTGGTTGGAGGCAGACCTCGTCGATATTGTCATGCTATTGTTAAGCGAGACAGATCGACGACGATTCAAATATTAGAAATTGAATTAACGAGTAAACCAAAGAAAGACGGGACATTGGATACTGAAAGCTTATCCACATTATTTTTCCGTGCAGGTGATACCTCCATCACATTTCAAAGAATTCTCGATGAGTTAATGACTGCATATAAGGACGAAGGATTGAATGCAATGAGCTGGAAACGTCAGTTTATTTCGCAGAACACTTCAGTTAGGGAGTACTTGGGGCACCCTGATAACAAGATCACAAGCGAGCGAGATGCTCTTGACTCATGGGTAACTAGAGCAGCAGAAAAAGTGATCGGGATGTAGTAAAGAAATATCTACGTAGCTTTCGTTCGAATGGATAGAAGTACGTTAAGCGCTCAACTGCCTGACATTTTTTGCAACTTAGCGTTTTGTGAGAAGATGGAAAAATGATGATCCGCTGGAAGGTTTGATCTGGATCAACACCACATATAGTGCTTTTGGTGATTATGTGGCACTACATGTAGTTTCCAGGCTATTTTATGCAACCCCTTTTTAACTCACTGGAACCTCAAGTACTGTTTCAAGAAGTACCTGATGAGGTATCACTTGGATTCACGATAACAGGCTGTAAGTTGCGTTGTGAGGGCTGCCACAGCAGCGATATTTGGGATTGCAATCTTGGCAAATCACTGACCAATGAACTGTTTGCTACATATCTAAAGAAATACGAGGGATTTATAACTTGCGTGCTCTTTTTTGGCGGTGAGTGGAACACAGAAGCTTTGATAGAAAAGCTCCGTATTGCCAGACAATCACAACTCAAGACCTGTCTTTATACCGGACTACCAAGAGTATCCTCAAAAATCCAAAAACAACTGTCATTCTTGAAAACCGGCAAGTGGATTTTTTCACTTGGCGGACTCGACTCCCCGTCGACCAATCAAAAACTAATAAACGTCAATACAGGCGAATTACTAAACCATAAATTTTGGGAGAATAAGTGTGCTAACACTTGATGATAGACATTTAAAACAAAAACTGCAGTTTATCGATAGTTACTTAAATGCTGAAACCGCTGCTGATGGCGCGAAGTTAGACGCCAACGCAAATGTGACAAACAAAAACATTGCCACACTCGAAGCTGAACTAATGAAAGACTACTTTATTCAGGTAAACCGAGCACTGGTGAGTAATAAGATTGAGGAACTGTTTGGTCAAGAACTAGCTTTTGAGTACCAGCGGCAAATCGAGTCACATGAGATCTATGTGCATGATGAAACCAGCCTAAAGCCATATTGCACCTCAATTACCATGTATCCATTTCTCCTAAATGGGTTGACTGAACTTGGTGGTGAATCCAGAGCTCCGCAACATATTGAGTCGTTCTGTGGCAGTTTTGTCAATTTAGTGTTTGCTATCAGTGCCCAATTTGCTGGCGCAATTGCGACGGTCGAGTTTCTGGTTTATTTCGACCATTTTGCACGTCGAGATTATGGAGAAAATTATCTGAATACGCATGCAAAAGAGGTAGCTAACCATCTACAGCATGTTGTTTATGCCCTAAACCAACCTGCAGCTGCGCGGGGTTATCAAAGTGTATTTTGGAACATATCGCTTTATGACGAGTTCTATTTCGATTCAATGTTTGGCGAATTTGTGTTTCCTGACATGAGTAAACCCAAATGGGAGAACATCGAATCGCTGCAAGCATTCTTTCTCGAGTGGTTTAACGATGAGCGCAAGCGGGCCGTGCTCACCTTTCCAGTAGTCACAGCAGCGATGTTGACAAAGGATGGGGAAGTCAAAGACATCAATTTTGCAGCGAAATGTGCTAAAGCGATGAGTGAAGGTAACTCATTTTTTGTTTACCAATCCGAAAGCGCCGATTCATTAGCCTCTTGTTGCCGATTACGCAACGAGATAACAGACAATACGTTTTCCTATAGCTTGGGTGCTGGGGGTGTATCGACAGGTTCTATTAACGTCATCACCATAAATATGAACCGATTAATTCAGGATGACAGAGATTTAAGCACTGAAGTTCAGAAGATACACAAGTATCAAGTTGCTTATCGTAGACTCATCGAGGAGTATAAAGCAGCGGGAGCACTACCTGTTTATGACGCAGGCTTCATTAGCTTGGATAAGCAATTTTTAACGCTGGGAGTGAACGGACTGGCAGAAGCCGCTGAGTTTTTAGGTATTGAAGTTGGTAATAATCCAAAATACAAAGACTTTGTCAGGTCTCAATTGCAAGTCATTTACGAACAAAACCGGGCTGCATCGCAGCACTTTAAATGTCAGTTCAACACTGAATTTGTGCCTGCAGAAAATTTGGGAGTCAAAAATGCCAAGTGGGATAGACAAGATGGCTATGTAGCTAACAGAGACTGCTATAATAGTTATCTTTATCTTGTCGAGGATACAAATACCACGCATATCGACAAGTTTATACTGCACGGTAGAGAGTTAAACCAATACCTTGATGGTGGTTCAGCACTTCACCTCAATCTTGAGGAAACGTTAACCTACAAAAACGCCTTAAATCTTCTTAATATTGCTGCGAAAGCAGGATGTAACTATTTTTGTGTGAACGTAAAGATTACGATCTGCAATGTTTGCGAAACTATCGACAAGCGCACTTTACACGTTTGCCCATCATGCGGCTCAGAAGACATAGACCACGGAACTCGGGTGATTGGTTACTTAAAACGCGTGTCTGCTTTTTCTAAAGGGCGGAGGAATGAGCATGCCCTTCGTCACTACCATATTCGCACGCGGCTTCACACATAGACTGACGCATATATAGTGTTTTTACCTATTAAGGGGTAGTTCATTACCCCTTGTGCGCAATGGCATAAAGATCGAGCGATGTGTACGCTTTAGTCAGAAACTTTCAAGAGGCCCATTGTTATGTCTGGCATGTTTTCCGACCTTTTATTAAAAGCGCAAGAGCAAAGCGAAAAGCAGCGCTTGTTGTTTTTGTTCGCAAAAACTGACGAGACCAACAAAAGCAGAAAGCGAGAAGATAAAAAAGGTTCCATTGCACCCAAAATGGTGGTGGATAAACTGCCTAATGAGCTGTCTGAATTTGCCGCTTTAGTGAAGGAAGCCGATAGCATAAACAAAGACTGGGATTTTGTATTTATAGCCAGTCTTGGGGGCGATTCAAATAAGCCTCCTACTACAGAAGCTGCAGAACCCTATCTAAACAAAATGACTAACGATGTGATGACAGGTAACAATATTTTTCGTTATGTCGTGTTTGATAGAAACGAAAATCCGATAGAAATCACTGCAAATTAGTAAAGGGGAAAACCCAGCTCCAGCAAGCTATATTTATGACTATTCTGACGGCTAAAACCCATGGTCGATAACGTACGTGAAATTAAAGACGGCTTGTTTCCTTTTAATGGTGACGAACTGCATCAACTCACGTTTTTATTGAATTATGCGATCCTAGCACCGTCTCATTATAATGCTCAACCTTGGCGCTTTAGGCTATCCAAAAACGGATTGGATATCATCCTCGACAAACAACGAGTGTCCAGGTTTGTTGATCCTCATTCTCGTGAGGCAATAATCAGCTGTGGTGCAGCCATAGGCATGATCGAAGTTGCCGCTCATTATTTTGGCTCCGCGGTCAAAGTAAAGTATGAAAATACGACTGAAAGAGACTTGTTGGCGCATATCAACATAGCAGGACACTACGACCCGTCTGATGATGACATTGCGTGGTTTCATGCTATCAAACACAGGCAAACTAACCGTAGGTATTTTGATGATACTGAACCACCCAATCAAGTATTCGATAGTGTAGAGGGCTACGCCAATTCTCTTGCAGTTCAACTGTCGCTTTCAACAGATATTGCCGCGATTGCAAAGTTTTCAGACATGATTGAAAGAGCGGTCAAACGCCAGTTTGCACAGCCCTGGTTTCGATTCGAATTTACTTCGTGGCAGCGGTCTATGCTGAGCCTAAAACCAGATGGTCTAACCGGGCATGGTTTTTATCACACCACACTTCCAAACCTATTATCTAAGCCGATGTTGAACTGGTTCAATTGGGGAGCCAGTATTGGCAAGTATAATGTCGACAAGTGCCGCCATGGGAGCCCGACATTTGCTGTGATTGCCACCGCTAATGATGATAAAACAGACTGGCTGAATACTGGTCGACTATTAACGTTTTTCTTACTTGGGCTTGCACATCATCGTCTGTCGGTTTCATACATGAATCAAGCTGTTCAGGAGCCAGACCTCAGAAAACAACTACCACCGGTTTTACAATCATTGAAATATCCACAACTGATTCTGAGAATAGGTAAGGCATCGCCGGTACATTTCACTGCGCGGCGATCCGTTGAGTAAACAATGCTATGAAGGTATGGTCAACTCACATATCCAAAAATAGCGCTAGCAATTGTTCTTCTGTCAATGCCCGGTCACACTGAACGTAAAGTACTTGTTCTTCTTTTTCATTGTGAAGCAGAAGCAATTCCGACAGGGCTTTTTCCAATGCTTCCGAATGATCGTCATTCCTTAAACTTTCACTAATTTCGTCAAGCATAGCCCTAATTTGATCATGCTCATGTCGCATCACCACTGTTGGGCCTGCACCATTCATACCTGTTGCTTTTTCAAACATGGGAAACAGCAATTCTTCTTCCCAGCGAATATGTCGTTTAAGTCCTTCACTAAACTTGTCGAAGAGCAAGACAGCCTTGTAGCGCTGATTTTTTTTGTTTTCCCGATACATTCGGAACAGAAAATCAAGTCGTTCGTGATCAACACTAAAAAATTGGGTTACCAGATTTTGCATTACTGACGACTCCATAGCAGTTATCCTGTGGTCGAAAACAAAATGACAACCAATATCAGCATGGCAACCCAAAAGGCCGACATCATTTGCCAGAAAAGCAAACCTTTGCTGTTATCAATTGCGGGATCATCCTTTAAAAACTCGGGATTAGGCCGAGTTACATCATTGACAAAGTCTTGAAGTCGTTTGTAGCGTTTTGGCATGTCAAGCGTCACACCTTTTTCCAACGCACGATCAAACCATAGAGGAATAATGGGGTTGTGGTCAGTGGCGCTTATATATCGCAGCTTGTCAAAGTCATGGCTGTTGACGTATTGCTCTATCTTTTCTCCATAGGGTAATTCGCCGGTAAATAATTCGTAAGTAATGGTGGCCAATGCATAGATGTCGCCTTGGATCCCGGTGTTCCTGCCTTGTAAGTAATAAGGATCAGAGTACGTAGCCGTGCCAAGTGCACCAAGATGCTCGATAGGAATAAAAATCTCAGCAATACCTGCAACAAAGACAGACCCAAAATCAATCACTTTAATCTTCATTGCATCATCAACAATGATGTTGGCAGGCTTCAGATCCTGATGAATCGTTTCTGTATTGTGAAAAGCCTTTAACGCAGCAGCGATCTGTTTTACTAGTGTGATAGCCATCTTTGGAGAGGGCAACGGGTGGTCAACCATCCATTTATCGAGCGAAATACCCGGCACATACTCCATTAGGTAGTACAAACAGGTTCGTGGGCGGTTTTGGGTTATGATCTTGACCACGTACTCACTATTGATGCGTTTACCTATCCACTCTTCCTGAATAAAGCGGTCAATGTAATGCACGTCATCCTGAAAGTTGAGCGATGGTGTTTTCATCACCATTTGCTCATCAGTTTCCAAGTCAGTGACGAGATAAACCTGGCTACGACTGCTGGCAAACAGTGCCTGATCGATTCGGTAGCCATCCAGCTTCATGCCGGGTTCGAGGTCGGGTGGGAACGGTAGTCGGGTTAACTTGGTATTGAAATCATCACGGCTTTCAGCTGGCAGTTTTTCGACTTTGGCAATTGCGCAGCTGATATTATCGTCGCTGTTGGCCATTTTAGCCTCAGCAATTATGCGCTCGCACTGCTGTTGAGGTTCACGTTCATCACTCAGGAAATCGCTCAGTTTCTCTGAATCAATGAAATCGTGAACCCCGTCTGTTGTCAGAAGAAAAATGTCCCCCTCTTCTAAAACCGATTTCCCATAATCTACTTGCAAGACGTTATCCATTCCTACGGCTCGGGCCAGAATGTTTTTGCCCCCGCCTATGTTGATTGAATGATCTCGCGTCAACTGTGTAATAGTGCCTGCTCGATAACGGTAGATCCTTGAATCACCAGCGTGGAAAAAGTGAGCCGTCCTCGATTTGAGTACAAGACCACTAAACGTGCATAGATAGCCTTTTTCCTGATGGGTGAACTCGTGACTTTGCTTGAACAAGTTTAAATTGATAGTAGTTAGTGTTTTTTGTCCGGCTTGTTTCGCTGACCACGTATCAGGCGTGCGGAAATATTCTTCGATAAAGTGTTTTACCGCATAATCACTAGCCTCTCTGCCCGCTTCGGCACTACTGACACCGTCAGCTATTACGACGGCTGTGCCCTTCGACGACATGGCATGTTGGTCAGTCGGCGTATGTACAGCAACTGCATCTTCATTGACTGGCTTAACACCTGCAATAGAAGCACAACCTGCAGCAACAACAAGTGTTGCATCGTTTGTGATGTCGTGTTTTTGAGTGTGCTCTGATTGCATTGAAATAGTCTAGGTTGGTGAAAAAGGCATCCCTGTTTTAGAGATGCCTTTTTCTGACGAGTTACTATTAACTTACATCGATCATGTGAACAGTGCCATCTTCAGCAATCTCAGCGATTTGACCACGTGGTTCATCCATAAATATTAGCGTGAATAAGCCAACTAATGCGGTCGCTGCAATGACGTAGAAAAACGTGCTGTAATCGACAAATGAAAGGACGGTTAAGAACGTAACAGCACCAACATTACCATATGCACCTGTCATACCCGCAATTTGGCCTGTCATTCTACGCTTGATTAATGGGACGACAGCAAACACCGCACCCTCGCCAGATTGCACAAAGAATGAACACCCCATCGCAATAACGACTGCTAGCCATAATGGCCATGTACCATCAACCAGGCCCATTAACGCATATCCTGCTGCCAATCCTGCGGTTAGAATCATGAGTGTGGATTTACGGCCAAATTTGTCAGATATCCAACCGCCTGCTGGGCGTGACATCAAGTTCATAAATGCATAGGCACCCGCGACCAAACCCGCTAACACTGGATCAAGGCTGAATGTTTCAGCAAAGAAAAGTGGCAGCATTGAAACAACTGCCAGCTCTGAACCGAAGTTAGTGAAGTACAGAATATCCAGTACAGCGACTTGTTTGAAATTATAGCGGTGTAACTCTGGTACTTCTTTGGTAAAGATTTCTTTGTTGACTTGCCAGACTTTATAAACTTCAAGTAAATACAAGGCAAACAACCCAACGTAAATCGAATTCACAATGGTTTGGCTGAGAATGTCCACACCGCTTGGAGATAGTTTCCAGGCTAGCAGCGCAATCGCTGCATACATTGGCACTTTCATCAGCAAAAGTAAGAAGAAGTCACCCTTGGATGTCACTTCCATAGCGCCTAAGTTTTTGGGTTTGAAGTATGTTGAACCTTTTGGCGTATTAGTCACATTGGCATAATAAACAAAAGCAAAAATTAAGCTTATTACACCCGTTAAGCCAATTGCATATCGCCACCCGTCTTCACCGCCAAACAAAACCGCTATTGTTGGCAAAGTAAATGCGGCGGCGGCAGAACCAAAGTTACCCCAACCACCATAGATACCTTCCGCTGTGCCAAGTTCGTTGTGGGGGAACCACTCCGACACCATTCTTATGCCAATAACGAAACCAGCGCCGATGAAACCGAGCAAGAAGCGGGCAATCGCTGCTTGCACAAAGCTATCCGCAAAAGCAAACATGAAACAGGGAATGGAACAGATAGCCAGTAGAGCTGAATAGACCAGCCTCGGCCCGTATTTATCTGTCAACATGCCGATAATAACCCGGGCCGGAATGGTGAGCGCAACGTTCAAAATGAGCAGAGTTTTAACCTGGTCGGTTGTCAGTCCTAAAGTTTCTTTTACTGCTTGAAGTAACGGAGCAAAGTTGAACCAAACCAGAAAGCTAATAAAGAACGCCATCCAAGAGAGATGGAGTATTTTCATCTTGCCAGTAAATTTAAAGATATTGAATTTTTCAGTTGTCATGGGAATCTCCGCATGGATTTGTTATCTGTTACTAATTATTAGCTCTTTGGGCTCGTGGTCTTTGACCTGAATCAATAAAAAATAGCCAGTAATTACAATGCGTTACGGATACCCAATAGGTGGTAGCCAGCTGTGTTTAAAGTGGCAAAACTTGGCATTTTTGTTGATTTATTGATCGCCGAATAGTTGTTTCCCCCCTTACAAGCGTAAACGAAGGCGGGTTGATTCCTATTGCATCTAGGCGGTAAGTTTCAGTTTTTTGTGGGTAGGTAAATATCCAAAAGCAACCGATGTAAGCCTTGTTGTAATACTGAATTAATTTATAAAAAACAGTGGTTTAAAGATTTTCAGTAACTACCTACTTCGGGGTAATTAGTGACTCAAACCTTGGTCAAGAACCTCCCTTGTTTATAGAGTTGCAACCTTGTGAACGCTATAGTGAATACTGTTTTTTGTTTTTTCATCGGGTAGGTTTTTGACAGCTTCACACTCCAGGCAGGCAACGCGAGCTTTAGTATTGGCAACACTCGTGTTTGCTATTAACTTCTCAGTTTGGACGCTTTATGCAGTAATGAGCGTTGAACTGAAGCAAGTGCTTGAATTGTCCAGCACTCAGGTTGGTATTCTGCTTTCTGCACCAATTATCACTGGCGCATTATTGAGGTTGCCAGCAGGTTTATTGTGTGAGCGGTACTCGCCAAAGATGATACTGATCCTGCAGATGCTTATCACTGTTCCACCACTCTTTTTATTACCCAGTATTGATAGTTTTTCAGGCTACGTGATTGTTGGGCTACTGATTGGAATATCGGGAGTCTCTTTTAGCATCGGTATTCGCTACCTCACGGACTGGTTTGACAGTAAAGAGCAAGGCACGGCAATGGGAGTCTTCGGCGCGGGCAACGCTGGTGCGGCTCTCAGTTTAATAATTGTGCCTTATATACGAGATGTTTGGAGTTGGCACACTATTGGGCCCACCTACAGCGCAATGGTTTTAATTACCTGTTTTGCGTTTTGGTTAGCCGCGCCGTCACCACCTAAATTCAAACGGGTCAACAAGCACAAGCCATTGGCTTTTTTCATTAAGCCGCTAGCGCACGCCAGAGTATGGCGTTTCGGACTGTATTACTATTTTGTTTTTGGCAGTTTTTTAGCGCTATTGCTGTGGCTACCTCAATATTATGTGAATGCATATGCATTGCCGTTCAATCAAGCCATGGCGCTTACTCTTCTTTTCGTCATCAGTTCCAGTATGGCGCGTGCTGCTGGAGGATGGTTTGCAGATCGTTTTGGCGCACGGAATGTCAACTGGGGGGTTTTCTGGATCTGTTTAGTCTGTCTTTTCTTTTTGAGTTATCCACCAACGACTATGACCATCCATGGCGTAGATAGAGACGTTGAGCTTTACATTGAACTCAATGTTTGGGTGTTTACTGTCTTGCTCTTACTGATTGGCTTGGCACAAGGTTTTGGGCGAGCAAGTGTGTATAAAATCATTAACGATTACTATCCGGAACAAATGGGAAGTGTCGGCGGTATGGTCGCCATGCTTGGCGCATTGGGAGGTTGCACACTCCCCATTCTTTTTGGGCTGGCGGTCGACATCGCAGGCGTCTACAGTGCGTGCTTTATGTTGCTTTACGGCGTACTAGCTGTCTGTATGCTGCTAATGCACTTGGCAATAAAACGTGAACGCTACAAAAGCCGGGTGTTAGATGCCCAGCAACATAACTTTCTCGAACAGGATTAATAACCATGTTAAACATCGTGGATAATCAACAGGAACAAGAAATTGCACCGTTGCTTCGTTTAGGATTTCGACCGTTTTTCTTGTTCGGTAGTCTGTTTGCAGCCTTATCCATGGCGTTATGGCTGCTGATGTTAAAGGGTGTTATTTCAATCGAGCCACTTAACGGTGTGCTTTGGTGGCATAGCCATGAAATGCTGTTTGGCTTCACGGCAGCAATAATAGCAGGTTTTTTGCTCACCGCAGTTCAAACCTGGACGAATATCCCAAGTATCAAAGGCGGTCAACTGCTGCTGTTGGTTTGCCTATGGTTTCTGGCACGGCTGTTGATTTTGTCTGGCTCAGCGTCGATGTTGCCATTGGCAATGATTGCTGATTTGATGTTTTTACCGTTAACCGCATTTTTTGTCGGTCAACGGGTGGTCAAGATACGCCAGTATCGAAATCTGATTTTTATTCCCGTACTAGTACTCATGTCGGTGATGAACCTTTTTACCTATCTACCCAGCTTAGGTTTTGATTCAGCCTGGCAGGCACGCGGTATACACGGTATGACCTTGTTAGTCACCTTCCTTGTGGCTTTTATAGGCGGTAGAGTTATTCCGATGTTTACCGCAAATGGCACAAAAACGACCAAAGTACTACCTATTAAGTGGTTGGAAATGTCAGCCTTGGCTAGCCTTGCGGTTGTGTTGGTTTTATTACTGCTCAAAGATGTTGTTGATATTGCGACGTTGACGGGCATTGTATGCCTGAAAGCGGCCGTGATTCATACAATACGCCAGTGGAGGTGGCGCATCTGGGTCACTTTAAATGTGCCACTCGTATGGTCTTTGCATTTTACTATGCTGTTCATTCCGATAGGGCTAGGCTTGCTAAGCCTGCATTTCTTTGGTGTAAGTATTACTTTAAGTACTTCAATCCACAGTTTAACCGTTGGCGTCATAGGGGGCATGATTTTAGCTATGATGTCTCGCGTTTCACTTGGGCATACCTGCAGGATGCTACAAGTTGGAAAGCTAATGAGCGTCGCTTTTTTTGCTGTTGTGATCAGTGCGATAGTGCGGTCTATTGCAATAGCGATATGGCCACAGTGGACGATTCAATTTTGGCTATTTGCAGGTTGTCTATGGTGTGTAGCATTCGGTTTGTTTTTCTTTAAATACTTGCCTGTACTGTCAGCACCCAGAGTGGACGGAAGACCAGGATAAATATACTTAAAGCATAAATTTGCTGAATGCAGATTTAAATATCAGACCGATGCATAAGAGCGCGGCAATAAACGCGACTATGCGCTGTGATTTTGTTTTGCCACGCTTCAATGCTACGGTTCCAAACACAATGTACAACAGGAGCAACAGTATTTTTGCGGCTACCCAGTCGAAAATCCATGGATAGAAGCCTGCCATTACCATCAGAGTAACAGCGGTACTGAGTAAAAGTGTATCGATAACGTGGGGAATAGTTTTCACCCATTTGTGATGCAGCAAGCTTGAATCAGTTATCATCCAATACCCACGGATAACAAAGCTTACAAGTGTAGTTACTGCCAACAGGATGTGTATTTGTTTTAATAGCAGGTAATCCATTGGTTTTTGACCTTACCTCGTATGTCCGCAAACTTTGCAGTCCTTAAGAGGAACGACATTCACTGTACGCCAGCTGTGCTCCATTGCATCAAACAGCTTTAGCTGATTGTAAAACGGCTCCCCATAGTGCGTTAGGATCTTGATGGCCTCGAGCGCTTGGCTGGTGCCAATAATTCCTACAAGTGGTGACATGACTCCTGATTCAACACAGCTGAGATTTTGTTCGCCAAAGTAATGGCTATAACAGGCATAACACGCACTTTTTTTGTCTGGCAGTACGTTGAATAATTGTCCTTCCATACGTATCGCCGCACCAGACACCAAAGGCTTACCCGACTGATAGCAGATTGAATTGATTTGATCTCTACTGCTTAGATTGTCTGTGCAGTCTACGACCAAATCATTCTCGGTAACCAACATCTGAAGTTCATTTGAAGAGAGTCGTTGATTAAATGTCTTGATGCTTACCTCGCTGTTGATTTGCGACAACAAATGTTGTGCAGAACTTACTTTCGGTTGCCCGATGTTATTTTCCAAGTGCAGCACTTGTCGCTGAAGATTTGTCAATTCTACCTTATCGTCATCAACCAGCGTTATTCCGCCAACGCCACTTGCAGCTAAATATTGGCTAACAGCACATCCTAGTCCGCCAACACCTAGTATCAACACTTTGCTGTTTGTCAGGATCTCCTGTTTATCCAAGTCAAAGCCAGATAGCAGGACATGGCGGCTGTATCGCATTGCTAGCTTTGTAGTGAGCTCTTTTTTCATCGTGTATCCCACAACTTTAGTTGCATTTCTTTTTACCACTCAAGCCATAGACCAGCAATTCCCCAAAATAGGTATTCGGAGTACCACAATTTTCAAGCAAGGGGTAAGTGTGGGTATCTTTATGATTTTTAATGGTTTTATTTTTTTTAGAGGGTAGTATTCATCGCAGCATTTAGTGAGGAGAATACTATGAAAACACAATTAGCAACGGCTATCGCTAGCATATGTGCAGCGGGTTTATTAATGCCAAACGTATCGGTTGCAACCGGATTCGCTGATTTCCAACAAGCGATCACTGACGGTGAAGCGAATATTAAACTGCGTTATCGATACGAGCGAGTAGACCAGGATAACGTTGATAAAGATGCGAATGCATCAACATTGCTTACCCGCCTTAGTTATAAAAGTGCAGATTTTGGGGGCTTCTATACGCAAATAGAGTTCGATAACGTAACCGCCTTGGGCAACGAAAACTTCAATAGTACATTCAATGGCAATACCAACTATCCTGTCGTTGCAGATCCGATTGGCTCAGATTTCAACCAAGCTTATATGGGTTACAAGACCAAGTCATTTCATTTTACGGCAGGTCGACAACGCATCAATCACAATGATCAAAGATTCGTCGGTGGTGTTGGTTGGCGTCAAAATGAACAGACTTATGATGGCTATCGTCTAAGATACGACAATCAGTCTGGCCTGAATGTTGACTACAGCTATATACATAACGTAAATCGAATTTTTGGTACAGATAGCCCAAATTCGGATTTGGGTGGCAACATACATCTGTTGAACGTCACATATAAAATCAATGCTGATCACAAGGTGGCAGGTTTCGCCTATGAGCTTGACTTCGACACTGCGAATGCCATCGCGACTCGCACATTCGGGGTAAGTTACGATGGTAAGATTTCTGCCGTAAACGTTCACGCGGCTTTTGCACGTCAAAATGAAACCGGTGACAATCCAACAGACTTTTCCACTGATTACCTAGCGTTAGAGTTAAACACTAAATTATCAGCGGTCAACGTTGGAATAGGTTACGAGTCACTTGGTAGCGATAACGGCAAAGGATTCACAACGCCTCTGGCGACTCTGCATAAGTTTCAAGGGTTCGCTGATAAGTTTCTTGCTACGCCCGGACAGGGGATCAACGATCTCTACATCAAGGCGTCCGGCAGTATTGGTAAGTTAAAACTATTAGGCGTATGGCACCAGTTTGAATCAGACGTAGGTGCAATAGACTACGGCAATGAGTTTAATTTCAACGCCACTTATCCTGTATATAAAAATACAAACTTTTTACTGCGTTATGCCAACTACAGTGCCGATGATTTCGCGGTCGACACCAATAAACTGTGGGCAATGATGACTTTCACTTTCTAACGTCATCCACGCGTTAGTTGCCGACTCAACACGGGTCGGCTTTTTTATACCTCCTTGTGAGTATTCCTTCAGCGGAATAACAAAAACAACACTTTTACGCCACACTTAAGGTAACAAAAACTCCGAGCTCCAATACCTAAGGTTTAAATAACTAAGGTACAGGAGCCGCGACTGAGAAGTTGCCCGGTAGCCAGAGAAATCAACCTGCCGCCCACGAGCTGCAATGCTCGACATTTGGAAAGGTGTTAGATGAATTTACAAGACTCATTCGGAAGACGATTCAATTACCTGAGACTCTCAGTAACTGAACTGTGCAACTTCCGCTGTAACTACTGTCTTCCTGATGGCAATGACTGCAACACTCCCAAACGTGGATTGTCTGTGAAAGAAATTCAAACGCTGGTGCAAGCGTTTGCCGGCTTGGGAACAACCAAAGTGCGCATTACTGGTGGCGAGCCAGCACTGCGCAAAGACTTATGTGAGATCATCGAAACCTGCAAAAAAGTCGACGGTATTAAAAAAGTTGCCCTGACAACAAACGGTTTCAAGCTCAATCAGGACATCGAAAGGTACAAGCGGGCTGGCCTAGATGCCATTAATGTGAGTGCAGATAGTCTAGACCCGCGTATGTTTGCGGCGATCACCGGTAAACAGAAACTGGAAGAAATACTGTTAGGAATAGAACGAGCAGTTCAGTTAGGCATCAGCAACATTAAGCTGAACACGGTTATGCTCAAGCAATTCAACTACAAAGAGTTAGGGGCATTTTTTGACTACCTGCGCGACCACAAGGTTACCTGGCGATTCATTGAACTTATGCAGACTGGCGACAACAAGAGCTTTTTTGATAAAAACCACGTCGCCGGGCAAACGATTAAAGATCGACTTATCGAGCAAGGGTGGCAGCGCATTATTAGAGAAACCGATGCCGGGCCTGCACAGGAATTCATGCACCCCAAATTTACAGGGAATATCGGCCTAATCATGCCTTATAGCAAAGATTTCTGTGAATCATGCAATCGCTTGCGTGTTTCCGCACAAGGCAAGTTGCATCTGTGCCTGTTTGCAGAACAAGGCGTCAGTATCCGTTCATTTCTGTCAGCAGGTGATGTTTCGGGTACTCAGCAAGCTATTGTTTCTCATCTTCAACAAAAACACAGTCAGCATTTTCTGCATCAAGGATTTACAGGTGCAACGAAGCAGCTGGCTATGCTAGGAGGGTAACATGAACACAATTGGCGTCATTTTAGCCGGCGGTGCTTCTAGCCGCATGGGCCAAGACAAAGCTTTACTTACGATTTCGCAATCAACCATGTTGACCAGAACTTACCAGATGTTACTTGAAACATCGGTGAGTAAAGTTGTTATCAGTCGTAATGACGGCGAAACTGGACATTTCCCAGATCTGTACCCAGGTAAAGGGCCTTTGTCTGGTATCCACAGTGCTGCTATGCGCTTTCCTAACAAAAATCTATTGATACTGCCGATCGACCTTCCGCTCATGGATGTTTCCACACTACAACGCTTGTTAGATAGCGGCGAAAAGTTTTCGAGCAATGTCAGATTTGGTGAACATAGTTTGCCGCTTTACTTGCGTAACACCGAGACGACCCGCCAAACCCTGGATTACACACTGCGGTGTACAAACAGTTTTTCTGTTGATCGCTTTTGCACGCATTTCCCTTTAATGAAGCTGCAACTGCGCCAGCAGTCACCCCTTTTCAATTCAAACACACCAGAACAATGGCGTTTTGCAATGCAACACTTCGAAACATCCGAATGTTCTGTACCAACTGAGGTTCGCCATGGGACATGCTAACAAACAATTTGAATCACTTGGTGTCGCCGTTCTGACAGTGTCAGACACGCGTGATAGAAGCACAGATACCTCTGGCGAGTATCTGGCCGTGAATGCGACTGAATCGGGTCATCAGGTGATTAAGCGAGAGATTGTTATCGATGACATTTATCTGATCCGAGCGTGCGTCTCTGCTTATATCGCAGATCCAGCCATACAAGCCGTAATCGTGACTGGAGGTACCGGATTTACTGCAAGAGATTCCACACCTGAAGCGGTAAAACCCTTGTTTGACAAAGAAGTTGAGGGATTCGGTGAATTATTTCGATATTTGTCATTTAAGGAAATAGGTACTTCAACAATCCAATCAAGGGCTATATCTGGATTAGCAAACAACACGGTTATATTTTGTCTACCTGGGTCTACCAATGCTTGCAAAACCGCTTGGGCGGGTATCATTGAAGCGCAACTAAATGGCGCCCATGGCCCGTGTAACTTCGTACCGCATTTACAAACCAATGAAGCGCTTCAATGCGCGAGTAGACCGATATGACTGGGCTAACTAATTCTGAGCTTAGCCATATTGATAATCATGGCAAAGCGAACATGGTCGATGTGAGCGAAAAAGCCACATCGACTCGCATAGCAAAAGCGGAAGCCTATGTCAGTGTTTCAGATATTGCGCTTGAGCAAATAATACAAAACCAGCTCGCCAAAGGTGATGTCTTTAGTGTCGCAAGAGTGGCAGGCATTCAAGCGGCAAAACAATGTGCCAATCTGGTGCCGCTATGTCATCCACTGTTACTCAGCAAAGTAGACGTGGATTTTGAAACTGACGAGTTATCCAAGCAAATAAAGATAACCTGTCAATGTAAGTTAAATGGTAACACTGGCGTTGAAATGGAGGCGCTTACTGGCGCTTCTGTGGCTGCGCTTACGCTTTTTGATATGTGTAAAGCTGTTGACCCAAAAATGGTCATTCATGGCTTAAAAGTCATTGAAAAAAGCGGTGGTAAAACTGGACTGTGGAGGCGCTCAACATGATACAGATAAAATTTTTCGCAAGTCTTCGTGAAAGGATAGGTACATCGTCTTTAAATTTTGAATATGCCGGTGAAAACACCGTAGCCGATGTCGCACATGAGCTTGTTGAACGCGGAGAAGTGTGGCGCTTGCTCGAAGAACGAGATGTGTTGTGCGCAGTCAATCAAACGCTTTGTGGAAAAGACGCAAAAATAAATGATGGCGACGAAATTGCGTTTTTCCCGCCGGTGACAGGAGGTTAGCAATGATTAGCGTTCAGCGTGCCGATTTTGATCACTATGAACAATACCAGGCGCTTAAGGAAGAGGCGGATGGGGACGGCGCTGTAGTCACTTTTACCGGTTTGGTACGAGATTTCAATGTTCAGGGGGCAGTGTCGGGCATTCACATAGAGCATTACCCAGGTATGACCGAAAAATCCCTGATGCGTATCTGCAGCGAAGCGCGAAAACGTTGGCAGTTGGGGCAAATAAGAGTTATCCACCGAGTGGGGAGGATTGGGCCTCAGGAGCAGATTGTGTTCGTAGGCGTAACATCCAAACATCGCAAAAACGCATTTGAGGCGTGTGAGTTTATTATTGACTACCTGAAAACCAACGCCCCTTTATGGAAACAAGAAGGTACCTCAGAAGGTATGAAGTGGGTCGCCAGTCGATTGTCGGACAAGGAAGCAATGGATCGCTGGCTTAATACAACCAACCCGTCTTGAAAGATACGCCGACGATTACGAAAATTATCGAAAGCAGGGTTACGGCAATAATATGCAGGGCCATATCCCATAAATTCTGCTGCGATAATTTAGGTAAAACTCTTAGTTTAGCGTCAACAGCTAATAAAATAGTTAACGTAAGTAGTATAAACTTTATGGCAATCACCCTCGAGATGGGGTTACTCCAATCCAGCCATAGTGAAATGTCGGGCAACAATCGATGTGCTAACAGCAAACCTGTGACTATTTGGATTAGCATGGCCGGTTTACCAATACGCTCAAACGCTGATTCAAACTCCAGCAAACGTTGGGGTGACTTCTCTTTCAATACTCTGGGTAATACAGCAAGCGCCAACACGATATGGCCGCCTGTCCATACTGTTGCTCCTAAAATGTGAGCGAGTATCAAATAAACATACATAGTATAACGTCAAACCTGACTGGGTCTGCTCCATAGTAAACTTTAAAACGAGAATGGATACAGTGGTTACCGAAGCAATTGTCCAATAAGCGTAATCACCAATTAATAACGCAGCGGCTACCATCGCAATCAAGAACGTGCAAGCAATGACTTTGGTCTTAAGTGCAATTACACCTGATTGTTCCCAGTCGTTAATTACGCCTCCGAGCATTGGCTGCGATAATAGCCATTGATGCAGCGTATTCGAGCTTTTAGAAAAACAAAAGGCAGACAAGAGTAGAAAGGGTGTAGTTGGAACCAAAGGTAATACGACGCCAATAATGCCGCAAAGACAGGCCAGTAAGCCTGCAATTATGAACATCGAACGACGAAGTTGATTACTCATTGCTTTTTTTATCTCAAAACCGAATCAAACCATTGCACATTCACTGTTTCTCCCGGCTCTACCATTCCGCGACTGTTCTCAAGCACTGCATAACAATTGCTCGTGGTGAAACAAGAAAGCACGCCGGAGCTTTGAGAACCGACAGAGTCAACTATCAGTTGACCATTGTCGTCGCGGTAACAGACTGCGCGTTGATAGTCAGTTCTTCCTGGTTTCTTTCTAAACCTATTTTTAGCGATGGCTCTAATGGCTACTCTTCCCTCAGGTGTGCAGCCCGCTAAAAGTGATAAAGACGGTGCGGCAATTTGGTCAAAGGTGACTGCCGCTGACACTGGATTACCGGGGAGACCAAAAAACAAACTGTTGTTTAATCTACCGAACGCGAGTGGTTTGCCAGGTTTGATTGCCAGCTTCCAAAAGTCTACTTGGCCGATCTCCTCGAGAATTTCACGTGTATAATCAGCTTCACCCACCGACACGCCACCAGAAGTGATTACGCAATCTGCACTTGCATCTGCTTGGGTAAAGGCATCACGAATTTTTTCCGGGTCATCTTCTATCACACCCAAGTCCAGAACCTCAGCGCCAAGACGCTTTAACATTGCGCGCAGCATGGGCCGATTGCTGTCAAAGATTTTGCCCTGTTGAGGAATGTCCCCAGGCTGTAAAAGCTCATCACCGGTTGAAAACAATGCCACTTTAAGCTTGCGGAAAACTGATGCCTTATCGATACCGATAGACGCGAGGAGCCCAATATCAATTGCAGTCAGCCTCTTTCCTTTAGACAGCACGACGGATTTTTTTGCGATATCACTACCTGCGATTCGTATAGCTTCACCTAGCTTAACAGTGTGAGTGACTGTGATTTCCTTACCATTTGCAACGGTGTTTTCTTGCATAACCACCGCATCCGCACCTGATGGGATTTGTGCGCCGGTCATAATACGCACGCACTGATGCTTGCCGATCTCGCCGCTGAAAGGATTGCCAGCAAAGCTCTTACCGACCAGATTAAAAGTAGTACCAGAAGACAGATCCTGATGGCGAATAGCATAGCCGTCCATTGCGGAGTTATCAAAACCCGGGACGTTGATGGGAGAAATCACATCTTCGGCCAATACTCTATCCAGTACCGAATCAAGACTGCAATGCTCAACTTCAACAATCGGAGAGATAGTGTCCCAGATGATTTGTTTTGCTTCCTCTATCGGCATAAGGCCTTTAGCATCGCAACCACATCCCATGATTAAGCTCCTTTTTGGTGGTTCACCATCCATACAGCTGCTTCCACACGAGAGCGTAGATTCAGTTTTTTAAGAAAGTGCTTCACATGGACTTTGACCGTTCCATCCGAAATATCCAATTCTCGTGCAATAAGCTTGTTGCTCATACCTTTGGCGATGAGTTTGAGGATCTCCAATTCACGACTGGTCAGGCTGGCCAATGCTCGACTTCCAGCCCTTTCGGGTTTTCGTAACGCTGTTGCCAGTACTTCAGTTAGTTTTGCACTCATCACCATTTTACCAAGTGCGGCTTCGCGGAGTTTGTCGACAATATCTTCTGGGTCCATGTCCTTTAGAAGATAACCATCTGCACCTGAACGCACGGCTTCAACAACATCTTCATCGTTGTCAGATACCGTCAACATGATGATGCGCGAATCAACACCTTTATCTCGGAGATGCTTAAGCGTTTCCAATCCATCCATACCTTGCATGTTCAAATCCAGCGTGATCAGGTCAGGTTCCAATTGAACCGCCATTTCGATGGCTTCTTTTCCTGAACTCGCCTCTCCAACGACTTCTAGATCATCTTCAAATTCGATAAGTTGGTTTAATCCTTTACGCAATAAAGGATGGTCGTCAACCATCATGATAGTGGCGGGTTTGTCTTCGAACATGTATGCCTCCTTACAAACGCTGAGTCATTCTTTTAGTTTAACTATACACGAACTGGTGAACTTCACTTAAATTACTGGAGGTAAGCCAGCTACCACTTATGGGGTAGCAAAACACATATTTTGAAACCCTTTAAATATAGGGAATACAACAAGATAGCTGTACCTATTTCAGCACTAAATGTGTCAAAAATCGTTAGTTTTGTTACCACAATGCTTCGCCTAGCTACCTACTGAAGCAGATTGTTAGCACTGCTTGTGTGGATCATAGTGTGACCAAATAAATGTCATTCTATGTTGGAGTAAGCGTTATGTCTGATCTGCACAAGTGGGATCCAGAAGACCCTGATTTCTGGGAAAAAGAGGGAAAGAAAATAGCGAATCGCAACCTATGGATATCGATCCCTAGCTTGCTGACGGGCTTCGCTGTATGGCTCTATTGGGGCATTATTACCGTTCAAATGCTAAATCTTGGGTTCCCTTTCGCTAAGGCAGAACTCTTCACCTTAATGGCGATTGCTGGATTGACCGGCGCAACACTGAGAATTCCAAGCAGTTTCTTCATTCGATTATGCGGCGGTAGGAACACTATTTTCTTCACGACTGCACTACTAATGATACCTGCCGTTGGAGCAGGATTTGCACTGCAAAACCCTGATACGCCATTATGGCAATTTCAATTGTTAGCATTGCTATCCGGTTTCGGCGGTGGAAACTTTGCTTCATCAATGTCAAATATCAGCTTCTTCTTCCCGAAGAAGCAGCAAGGTTTGGCACTGGGTATGAACGCAGGTTTAGGTAACTTTGGTGTTACCACGATGCAAATTGTTGTGCCACTGTTCATGACATTCGCTGCCTTTGGTGCTTTTAGTGGCGACCCGATGACGCTGATCAACGCATCAGGTACGCTTATTGGTAAAATTCCTGCAGGAACAGAAAGCTATATTTCAAACGCCGGTTTTGTCTGGTTGTTATTACTTGTCCCTCTATTCTTCCTATCATGGTTTGGTATGAATAATATTCGTACGCCTGATGTTTCTCCAAACATTGGTAACCCTCTAACATCTTTTGCTCTGATCACGGTTATGCTCAGTATCGGATTGGTTGTAGCTGCTTTTGGCTTATGGTTGATGCTGCCTGAGACTGCAAATGGTTCTGGATTCGGGGTACCCAAGGAAGTTGTATTAGTACTGGTTGTGACTGCCACCGTCGTTATCTTAAAAATGTTACCCGGTTCAATTGGTCAGAGTCTGACTCGTCAATATCAAATCTTTAACAACAAACACACTTGGGTGATGAGTGTCATTTACACTATGACCTTCGGTTCGTTTATTGGTTTTGCGGCCTCATTCCCGCTAGCGATCAAAGTAATTTTTGGCTACAGCCACGTTATTGTCGATGGAGTGATGACGCACAATACCATCAACCCTAATGGGCCAAGTGCTTTAATGTACGCCTGGATGGGCCCATTCATTGGTGCACTTATTCGTCCGTTAGGTGGTTGGATTTCGGACAAAATTGGCGGTGCATTAGTCACACAAATATGCTCAATTGTGATGATTGGAAGTGCACTCGGCGCGGCTTACTACATGCGCGAAGCCTATCAATCTGCAACACCAGAAGAGTTCTTTATGCCATTCTTTGTGTTGTTCCTACTTCTTTTTGCTGCAACGGGTATCGGTAATGGTTCAACCTTCAGAACAATCGCGCAAGTATTCCCTAAAGAACAAGCGGGCCCAGTACTTGGTTGGACGTCAGCAGTAGCGGCATACGGTGCCTTTTACATACCAAAGGTTATTGGTGAGCAAATCCAGGCAACTACTCCTGAAGTCGCGTTGATAGGATTTGCAGTGTTCTATGGTGTCTGCGTTTTAATTAACTACTGGTTCTATTTACGTAAGGACGGCGAATTCTACAATCCTTAGGAAGTCTGAATAATCGATAATAAGGTGCGAATGATCGCACCTTTTATCGGTTTGCCAAGGTTGATACTCTCATGCGTTTAAAGCTAATTTTCTTATTGATAACCCTATTTTTTCATTTGAATGTAAATGCTGATGAGCTGTTAATAGCAGCTGCGTCTGACCTCAAATTCGCAATGAAAGATATTGTTAGTTTGTTTGAGACATCCAATCCAGATGTGGCCGTTAAAACGTCGTTTGGTTCGTCAGGGAAGTTTCGTACGCAGATCCGCAACGGTGCACCTTATGATCTGTATTTCTCAGCAGACATAAACTTTCCACAGCAGCTTAAAGCAATGGGCTATTCTTCGTCGGCTGTTGTCCCATACGCAAAGGGCCGATTAGTTCTATTGAGCTATAAAAACGATTTGTCTAACGGCCAACTCGCTTCTTTGCTTCACGCTGACTTTGAGAGAATCGCTATTGCCAATCCACGACACGCTCCCTATGGAATGAAAGCCAAAGAGGTACTGGAGCAAACTGGATTGTGGACTCAGCTGACTTCAAAAATCATCTATGGTGATAGCGTTTCCCATACTGCTCAACTTATCGTTAATCAGCATGTCGATGCGGGTATTGTTGCCTTGTCGTTGGTAAAATCTGCATGGAACTCCTCAAGAGCCTCCTACATATTAATACCGGAGACTCTCCATTCTCCGCTACTCCAAGGTTTTATTGTCACCCAACACGGAGGAGACAACCCTACCGCGTGGCGATTTCATTCATTTATGCAAAGTGGAGCCGTCTCAAAAATACTGACAGAATATGGGTTTGAAGTACCTGATCAAGAGGCCGCAAATGCTATCCACGAGTGATATGCAAGCCTTGCTTCTGACCTTAAAGCTGGCGAGCACGGTAACCATTCTCCTGTTATGTTTTGGAATTCCGTTTTCCTGGTGGTTGGCTAGGTCTCGCTCCAAGCTCACAAGTCTCTTAACTGCATTGGTAGCGATGCCACTCATATTGCCGCCTACGGTACTCGGATTTTATATACTATTGCTTTTAGGTCCTGAGGGGCCGGTGGGTAAAGTAACAACTCAATTAGGTTTTGGTGTATTCCCTTTTACGTTTTCAGGCTTGGTCATAGCCTCGATTGTTTATTCTTTACCCTTTACAGTACAACCACTTGTGTCTGCCTTTGAAGCCATCCCTACTCGAACGCTAGAAGTCGCATCTACGTTAAGAGCCTCTCCCATCGATACTTTTTTTTCTGTGGTGTTGCCTTTATCAAAGAATGGCATTCTTACGGCTATCGTTTTGACTTTCGCGCATACGATTGGTGAGTTTGGTGTTATTTTGATGATTGGAGGCAATATTCCGGGTGAAACGCAAGTTGTATCAATTCAAATTTATGACCATGTAGAGAGTATGGATTACGGCGCCGCACATAAGCTGTCATTAATCATGCTAATCTTTTCATTTATAACATTAACATTTCTGCAATGGATCCGGCGTCGACGGTTTGCATTCGTTCCCGTGAAGAGGCGGTAATTGTGGAACTCGCTTATAGGCTTTCTAAAGGGAGGTTTAATCTGGATGTTGATCTTGAGCTTCCCGACACAGGCATTAGCGTGCTGTATGGGCATTCTGGTTGCGGCAAAACAACATTACTGCGCTGTGTCGCTGGCCTGGAGAAGGAGGCAGCTGGAAACTTTTCTATCGGTGATGAAGTGTGGGATAGCCCAAAAACTAAGCTTAAGCCGCATAAGCGAACCATTGGCTATGTCTTTCAGGAGCCAAGTTTGTTCAGTCATCTCAGTGTGAAAGACAATCTCGACTATGGTATCAAACGCTCAAGTCATGCAAGCAAGGAGAGCTTAAAGGAAGCTATTTCAGTGTTGGGTATTGAACACCTACTGGATCAGAAAACTGTAGCATTATCAGGTGGGGAAGCACAGCGTGTCGGCATTGCTCGGGCACTGGCGCTGAACCCCAAGATTTTGCTGTTTGATGAACCACTGGCATCACTTGACGATGACCGAAAACGCGAGATTTTACCTTTCTTAAAGCGTGTTAAGCGGCAACTGAGCATACCCATGTTATACGTTACTCATGCAGCGCCAGAAGTGGCAATGCTCGCAGATCATGTTGTTGTTATGCATGAGGGCGGTGTGGTATCCAGTGATTCGCTGTCGGCCTCGCTTTCAAATGAGATGTTACCACTACGACTCAATGATGAGATATCGACGGTCTTGTCAGGCAAGGTAATAAAGATTGACAAGCAGTGGCACTTAGCTTGTATGTCTATTGGTGACCAAGCACTTTGGATACCCAACAATAGTTTCAAGATTGGCAACCAAGTAAGAGTTCAAGTCTTTGGGAAAGATATCAGCCTAGCGAATTCTGTAGGTAAAACCAGTTTTCAAAACGTGCTCAACGCTCAGATTGTGGCAATCAATGAAGGTGAGCACCCAAGCCAAGCAATTGTAAAAGCTACTGTAGGCGAAAATGCTTTTATGGTTTCGGTAACCAAACGCGCAATAGCAAGTTTGTCTTTAGCCGCTGGTAGCCAAGCGTTGTTGCAGGTGAAATCAGTTGCAATTCATAGTTGATAAAACGAGTCAAAAGCTTAGGAAATCAAGCACTCTTGCTCTTTGCCTCAAGTGTTCGCGCATACTCGGGAATGAAACTAAACATGACAGTGGTACCACGTTCATCATTTCGTTTGACTGATAACTCTCCATCCAAATTCCGGCTGCGTTCTTTCATAATGGCTAGCCCGTAGTGGTTTAGCTTATTTGGGTCTTCAGGGATGCCAATTCCGTTGTCTTTAACCGTTAATATCACTTCTGATAAGGAGTTACTGGTTATACCAATTTCAATATTGGAGCCCTTAGAATGATAGAAAGCATTTTGGGTCGCTTCTCTGGCAATTTGTAAAAGATGTATTTCTTCTTGAGGCGTGAAGGGAATATTGCTTACGTGATAATTAAGCGTAAAACTGAAATCGTCTGAGCGGTTTTGCAATTGCGAAATCGTTTGCTCTAATGCGGCTTTGATGCCCTGTCCATCGAGTTTCAATCTGAAAGTAGTTAACAATTCACGCAGTTCACTGTAAGCCGCGCCAAGTCCATTTTTGAGCTCATCAATGACTTGGTCTATTTGCTCCTGAGCACTGTCTTTTTGCTGCAGGCGTTGCAATCGCGTTACCTGAATTTTTAGGTAGGACAATGCCTGCGCCAGAGAGTCATGCAGTTCTCTGGCAATTATCGTGCGTTCATTCATCAAAGCGATACGCCTACGCTGCTCGTTTTGATGTTTCATGCTCAGCCCATTGGCGACCTGTTCAGCAATCGCCTCAAACAATTGATGCTGCCAATCCTCGAGGACGCACCCTTCATCTAGACTCACCACCAAGACACCATAGTGTTGATCACCAATACTTAACTGATACTTCATTTGCCCATTAACAGGCGGAAAAAGTGACTCATGCTCAGTACAATCATGACAAAGCTGTTGTTGGCATTTGTCTGGAATCGTTTTTTCGGTACTCATCAAATGTTCGTAGGGGCCCGTTCCTTGTGCAGTCATGATGCATAGGTCTAAATCTTTAACGCCAGTTACGTCAGCCAGCTTGTTGAGTAATGGTTGAAAATCGACAGATCCGGGTTCAACTTCATTGAGTTTGCGTGACACTTGAAATAGCAATTCGAGAGATTGATTTGAGCGCGACAGCTTTCTTGTCTTGCGTTTAATTTGCTCTTCAAGTTGTGACTTAGAACGATATAGGCTACCGCTCATTTTGTTGATTGTTCGGGCCAACAACGCGAGCTCGCCTTTACCTGTTTCCTCTGCTCTGGCAGTGAAGTCTCCTTGGCCTATTTGACGAGCAACTGCAGTTAGCTTTGAAAGCGGTTGCTCGATATGGCGATGCACAATCACCATCGCTAGCGCAATAAGTATAAGGGTGCAGAATAATGCCAAACTCTGAACTAATCGGATCGTAGCAATATTGGTTTCAGCATGTTTTTGATAAGCAACAACAAGTAGTTCGATGTCTTCTACCAGTTTGTCAAAAATGTCTAGGCTCGAAGTGTTGGGCGCTCTTGAAGAATTCAAGTAGGTTTGGATCAACGGCTTGACTTCTTCACCCCAGTTTTTTGTAACTAGCGCATGATGCTTGGCAATATCACCGCTATCCCGAAGCGCCTGTTGATTAACCAGCACGCCGGTATTCAAAGTCATGTCAAATTCGTCAACTAATCGATTAATTGTTTCAATATCATTTGGACTGTCTTGGATGACGCTATGAATTCGATACGTCTGCATTCTCAATGAGCCCGCCACATTGACCGCTTGAGCATCAAACTGAGCACCGTCACTCATAAACACGGTGGTAAACATACTGACGATCGCCAAAAAGCTTACCGAAAACATTAATGCAGCGATTTTAAAAACTGTCGAATGTATAAAACTTTTGATTGGTTGCATTGGTTATATAACGATTGCGTCGACTCACAAGTGATACCTACAAAGATTAGTCTACGCTCGATTTGTAATGAGTTCTTAATGACATCAGTCTAGACCCCTTTAATACAAAGGAAAAGCAAAAAAATGCCTCTACCACTTTGGTGGTAACTCCCTCATTTACCGCCATTTTCGGGCTCTTGCCGTGCGATTAACAATCCACTTTAATCCATGTAGAGCTTGAGTTTGCAGCGCATCTTATCGTTGCTATTCCATTGATAAAGGAGTCTGGCGTGAGTCATTTTTTAGACAGATTGCAGTTCTTCAAACGTAACGAAGAGCCGTTCTCAAACGGTCACGGGGTTACTACGAATGAAAGTAGAGGGTGGGAGGACGGATATCGCCGTCGTTGGCAGCATGACAAAGTTGTGCGTTCAACCCATGGTGTTAATTGTACCGGGTCATGTTCCTGGAAAATCTACGTGAAAGATGGATTGGTAACCTGGGAAACTCAGCAAACCGATTATCCACGTACGCGCCCAGACCTTCCTAACCATGAGCCCAGAGGTTGCCCGAGGGGCGCAAGTTACTCTTGGTACATCTACAGTGCCAATCGCCTCAAGCATCCAAAAATCCGTAAACGCTTAGTCAAACTGTGGCGAGCAGCGAAAGCCCAACACAAGGATCCGGTTGAGGCTTGGCGCTCGATTGTTGAAGATCCCGCAAAAGCCAAAGAATATAAACAACAACGAGGCCTGGGGGGATTTGTTCGCGCTAACTGGAACGAAGCTAACGAGATCATCGCGGCTGCGAATGTATATACGGCAAAAACTTACGGCCCTGACCGCATTACCGGCTTTTCACCAATCCCTGCTATGTCTATGGTTTCCTATGCGGCGGGTGCGCGCTATCTGTCGTTGATAGGTGGAAACTGCCTAAGCTTTTATGACTGGTACTGTGATTTACCGCCGGCATCTCCTCAAATTTGGGGTGAACAGACCGATGTGCCGGAGTCGGCTGATTGGTACAACTCGAATTACATTATTTGCTGGGGCTCAAACGTTCCACAAACACGTACGCCGGATGCGCACTTCCTCACAGAAGTCCGCTACAAAGGTACTAAGGTCATCGGCATTACCCCTGACTATTCAGAAGTGGCGAAATTAACCGACCAATGGCTAGCACCTAAACAGGGAACCGATGCAGCATTAGCGATGGCATTTGGCCACGTTATTCTTAAAGAATTCCATGTTGAGAAACCATCAGCTTATTTTGCCGATTATGTGAAACGTTATACCGACTTCCCTGTTCTGGTAATGCTAGACAAAGCTGAGGACGGCAGTCTGCATCAGGGGCGGTTCCTTAGAGCGTCAGATTTAGATGGTCAACTCGGTCAAGACAACAACCCTGAATGGAAAACCATCTCGGTCAATGATAAAGATGGCGAATTAGTTTCGCCTACAGGCTCAGTCGGTTATCGCTGGGGTGAAAAAGGGAAATGGAATATTACCCAAACTGATGGTAAATCAGGTGATGAACTCGACTTACGAGTAAGTCTGAAAGGTAGTCATGATGAGCTGGTTAGTGTTGCTTTCCCATATTTTGGTGGTGCGGAACATGAGTTTGGCTACTTCCAGAATACTGAGCATGACGATGTGTTGCTGCGCAAAGTACCAGCGAAGAAAGTCAAACTCGCTGATGGCTCTGAAACCTATGTTGCCACTGTTTTTGACTTAACACTTGCCAACTACGGTGTTGACAATGGTTATGACGATCCGAATGTGGCCAGCAGTTACGACCAAGACATTCCGTACACACCGGCTTGGCAGGAACAAATCACAGGCGTACCGCGCGCGGATGTGATCAAAGTCGCGAGAGAATTCGCAACTAACGCAGACAAGACCAAAGGTCGCTCCATGGTGATCGTTGGTGCAGGTATGAACCACTGGTATCACATGGATATGAACTACCGTGGTCTCATCAATATGTTAATGATGTGTGGTTGTATCGGTCAAAGTGGTGGCGGTTGGGCACACTATGTGGGGCAAGAGAAACTGCGCCCACAAACTGGCTGGCAACCGCTGGCGTTTGGTCTTGACTGGCAACGTCCACCGCGCCATATGAACGGTACTTCTTTCTTTTACAATCATTCGAGTCAGTGGCGTTATGAAAAGTTAGAGATGACAGAGGTCATTTCTCCCATGGCAAACAAAGACAAATGGTCTGGTTCGATTATTGATTTTAACAGTCGCGCGGAACGTATGGGCTGGTTACCATCAGCACCACAACTTGGCATGAATCCGCTTCAGCTATGCAGAGATGCAGAAGCTGCTGGTAAGTCTCCACAAGACTATGCAGTTGAGCAACTCAAAAGTGGTGAACTGAATTTTGCCTGCTTGGAGCCTGAGAATCCGCAAAACTATCCACGTAACTTGTTTATCTGGCGCTCAAATCTGCTCGGTTCGTCAGGTAAAGGCCATGAGTACATGCTGCGCCATTTGCTGGGAACAAAACATGGCTTGATGGGCAAAGATATTGGTGAAGACGGCGGTAAAAAGCCAGAGGACATTAAGTGGGTCGATGAAGCTGCCGAGGGTAAAATTGACTTGTTGGTGACATTGGACTTCCGAATGTCAACCACCTGTTTGTACTCGGACATCGTGTTGCCAACGGCAACATGGTACGAGAAGGACGACTTAAATACGTCTGATATGCACCCATTTATTCACCCATTAAGTGCAGCGGTAGATCCTGTGTGGGAGTCCCGTTCTGACTGGGATATTTTCAAAGGCATCGCCAAGCAATTCTCTAAAACTGCAGTCGGCCATTTAGGAGTAGAGAAAGACTTAGTCACCTTACCGATTCTGCATGATACTCCGGCAGAAATTGCACAACCTTTTGGTGTAAAGCATTGGTGGAAAGGTGAGTGTGACCTTATCCCAGGAAAGACTGCGCCAAATATGATTGTGGTTGAGCGTGACTATCCGAATACCTATGCGCGATTCACTTCGATTGGGCCATTGCTTGAAAAACTTGGTAACGGCGGTAAAGGAATAACCTGGAATACAGATACTGAGGTTGAATTCCTCGGCCAGTTAAATCGTCGCCATGTTGAAGAAGGCGCGAACAAAGGACGCCCCAAAATTGAAACTGCCATTGATGCCGCGGAAGTAATTCTCTCTCTTGCGCCGGAAACGAATGGTCAGGTAGCCGTAAAAGCATGGGCCGCTCTTAGTGAGTTTACTGGCTTAGATCACACTCATTTGGCGAAGCCAAAGGAAGAGGAAAAAATTCGCTTTAGAGATGTGCAAGCGCAACCGCGTAAAATAATCAGTTCGCCGACTTGGTCAGGGTTGGAAGATGAACACGTCTCTTACAACGCGGGCTACACCAATGTACATGAGTACATTCCATGGCGCACAGTTACAGGTCGTCAGCAGTTCTATCAGGATCACGAATGGATGCGCGACTTTGGTGAAACCATGTGCCTGTATAAGCCGCCAATCAATCTCAAAACCGTGAAGCCAATGATGAATAAGCAACCCAATGGTAATACGGAGATTGCGCTGAACTGGATAACGCCACACCAGAAGTGGGGGATCCACAGCACCTATTCAGACAACTTGTTGATGCTTACATTGTCTCGCGGCGGCCCGATTGTATGGATCTCCGAACCTGATGCGCAGCGCGCAGGCATCGTTGATAACGATTGGATCGAAGTGTTCAACGTGAACGGTGCGATCGCTGCCCGAGCGGTTGTGTCACAGCGCGTACCGGAAGGCATGAGCATGATGTATCACGCTCAGGAACGCATAGTGAATGTGCCGGGTTCAGAAGTTACCAAAACACGTGGTGGTATCCACAACTCGGTCACGCGAGCGGTGATGAAACCGACTCACATGATTGGCGGATACGCACAGCAATCCTACGGCTTTAACTACTATGGCACTGTGGGATGTAATCGAGACGAATTCGTTATCGTTAGAAAAATGGCGAAAGTCGACTGGTTAGACGATGACAGCGTCGAACAGAGTGCAGATGAATTTAACAACTTTGGAGCGGAGGGCTAATCATGAGAGTTAGAGCTCAAATAGGCATGGTGCTCAACCTTGATAAGTGTATCGGTTGCCACACCTGCTCTGTAACTTGTAAGAATGTATGGACATCGCGCGAGGGCGTCGAGTATGCATGGTTCAATAACGTCGAAACTAAGCCGGGCATAGGTTATCCCAAAGAGTGGGAGAATCAGGAAAAATGGAACGGTGGCTGGACTCGGCATAGCAATGGCAAATTAACGCCCAAGCAAGGTGGCAAGCTACGTATTCTGGCCAATATTTTTGCCAACCCCGACCTACCCGGTATTGATGATTACTACGAGCCGTTTGATTTCGATTATCAACATCTGCATAAAGCGGGTGAAAGTAAACATCAGCCTGTTGCTCGTCCTCGTTCATTGATTACGGGTCAACGAATGGAAAAAATTGACTGGGGCCCGAACTGGGAAGAAATCCTTGGTACAGAGTTTTCCAAGCGTCGTGCTGATAGTAACTTCAATCAGATCCAGGCCGACATGTATGGCGAGTTTGAAAAGACTTTCATGATGTATCTACCGCGCCTGTGTGAGCATTGCATCAACCCTGCGTGTGTGGCCTCTTGCCCATCTGGGGCAATCTACAAGCGTGAAGAAGACGGTATAGTCTTGATTGATCAGGACAAGTGCCGCGGCTGGAGAATGTGTGTCAGCGGTTGTCCGTACAAGAAGATCTATTACAACTGGAAAACCGGTAAATCTGAGAAATGTATCTTCTGCTATCCACGTATTGAAGCGGGTCAACCCACAGTCTGTTCTGAAACCTGTGTCGGTCGAATCCGTTACTTAGGCGTTATGCTCTACGATGCTGACCGCGTAGAAGAAGCTGCCAGTGTTGCCAATGATAAGGATCTTTATCAGGCACAGTGCGATATCTTCCTCGACCCATTCGATGAGGCGGTGCAGGAAGCAGCACGCAAAGAAGGTATTCCAGAAGCATGGTTAAAATCGGCTCAAGAGTCTCCGGTTTACAAGATGGCCATGGACTGGAAAGTCGCTCTGCCTTTACACCCCGAATACCGCACACTGCCAATGGTGTGGTATGTGCCGCCTTTGAGCCCAATTCAAAGCGCAGTTGAGGCTGGTAGCGTGCCAATGGACGGTGTCTTCCCAGACTTAAAAGCGTTGCGTATTCCAATGAAGTACTTAGCCAATATGTTGACTGCAGGTGACGAAGCCCCTGTCGAGCACGCGTTAAAGCGCATGATGGCAATGCGTAAATTTAAACGCTCACAACAAGTTGACGGCGAAGAAAACCTGGAAGCACTGGAACAAGCTGGACTCAGCGTAGCGCAAGTTGAAGAAATGTATCGTTATATGGCGCTTGCCAATTACGAAGACAGATTTGTCATTCCGACTAGCCATAAGGCGTATGCAGAAGATGCTTACGATATGAAATCCGGTTGCGGCTTCAGCTTCGGCAACGGTTGCAGTGGTGGTGACAGTAGCACCGACTTGTTTGGCGGTAAAAAACAAACCGTACGTCAAGTCATTCCTGTGGAGGTACAAGACTGATGGAAATTTTAAAAGTCCTTTCAAGACTTCTTGATTACCCGACAGAAGCGCTCTATGAGCACGGAATCGATATTGCAGAAATTATTGCAAACGATGCCGAGCTTGATGAAAGCAACAAAGCTAGTCTGCTCGCATTTGTCGACCAACGCTTCTCAGACAGCTTGCTTGATTGGCAAGCTGATTATGACGGTCTGTTTGAACGTGGTCGTTCTTTATCGCTGCTCATTTATGAGCATATTCATGGGGAGTCGCGCGACCGTGGTCAGGCAATGGTTAATTTGCTTGAGCAATACCGAGCGGCAGGTTTGGATATTGGCGTTAGAGAGTTACCAGATTATATTCCCTTGTTTCTTGAGTTCGTTAGCACTCAAGGCAGCGAGAATGGCAAAGGTTGGTTGCAGGACATTGCACCCATCCTTGCGCTACTGCAAGTGCGGCTGGAAAAAAGAGGGAGTAACTACGGTGCAGTCTTTTCTGCATTGGTTGCTCTTTCTGAGGCCGCCATTGATGTGCAAGCGCTAAGAGAGCAAGTCAAAGATGAAAAACGTGACGATACCAAAAAGGCGTTGGACAAAGTCTGGGAAGAAGAGGCTGTCACTTTTGGTGGTGACGCAGTAAATGGCGGTTGTCCATCTCAGGTCAATCGACCCTCTGAGACGCAACGTCGTGACCAGGATGTTCCCATCAGTTTTGTAGATAATTCCTCAGCCCAAGCGGCTGAGCAAGCAATAAGGAGCTAGTTATGGCTTTTTTAGATACGTTCTTTTTTGGCATCTATCCTTATATCGCAACCGGGATTTTCTTTCTCGGCAGCCTTCTGCGCTATGACAGAGAGCAATACAGTTGGAAAACGGGTTCTAGCCAGATGCTTAGCAGCAAAAACTTCCGGATCGCCAATATTTTGTTCCATGTCGGGATCATTGCGATTCTTTTAGGGCATTTTGCTGGCCTCGTTTTGCCTTGGGAAATATGGCACGCACTTGGAATTTCACTGGCAACCAAGCAAGTGATCGCCATGGGCGTGGGTGGCTTCTTTGGTGTCCTTTGCTTCATTGGTTTGACTATGTTGGTCAAACGCCGACTGTTTGATCCCAGGATCCGCGCTAATAGCAGTATGATGGACACAGGCATCCTGTTACTCATTTATCTGCAGTTAATCGTCGGCATGTTTACCATTGTGATCTCTTCCGGTCATATGGATGGTGCTGTGATGTATAACCTAATGAGCTGGTCTCGTTACTTACTGACATTCAGACCTGTAGAAGCAGTCGAGTTTATTTCAACAGTTCATCCGGTTTACAAGTTCCACGTTACATTGGGTATATCGTTGTTTGTACTGTTTCCATTTAGCAGGTTGGTTCATATCTGGAGCGTTCCTGTGCAGTATGTCCGCAGAAGCTATCAGGTTGTTCGTTCAAAAGCATAATTACCACAATCACTCATTGGGGCAAGGAAGCCTCCTTTTTTAAATAGGATTGACCATGTCACTTACAAACACTCCAGATATTAAGGTAAACGGGAAAACCATTAGCGCGGCTATGATCGACGCCGAAGTTCAATATCATCCCGCAGAATCACGCAGACAAGCGATGGTGAAAGCGGCAGAAACACTGATAATCGGTGAGCTGGTTACGCAAAAAGCGATGGAAAAAGGGATCCCCCTGAATTCTAAATCAGATGCAATTGAACAAAACAGCCAATTGATCGATAGCCTGTTGGCCTCTGAAGTTTACGTACCGGAAGCAACAACCGATGAATGTGAGCGCTACTACAGCGCAAACAAGGATAAATTCAAGACAGCTCCGCTTATTGAAGTTAGCCATATATTGATTGCATCAGATCCAAAAGATCTTGAACACAGGGCTGAATCGCATGCCTTGGCAGTTAATCTTATTCATAAGTTGCAAGGCAGAGAAGCTACGTTTGGCGAGTTGGCCAAACCGTTTTCTTCATGCCCTTCCAAAGAAGTTGATGGTAGCTTAGGTCAGCTTTCGTTTGGCCAAACTGTGAGGGAGTTTGAACGTCAGGTATTTGCTGCCAGTGAAGGACTAATGCCTCAGCCGGTAGAGACTCGCTATGGTTACCATGTTGTTTTTATAGCCAGAAAAGTTGACGGCAAACCGCTTTCTTTTGATATGGTGCGCGAGAAAATTAAACAATATCTTAATGATAAAGTTCATCGCAAAGCACTGTCTCAATACTTGCATCGCCTGGTCAACGAAGCAGATATCCAAGGGTTTAAGTTTGAATTCGATGATTCAATGTTAATGCAGTAGCATTGTTTACATCAAAATAAGTGGTGGGTGTTATATGGCAAATCCCTTCACGGCGCACTGGACAGCACAAGGACACACACTCTGTTTGGGGCATTGGGAAATCAGCTTCAACCAACAGCTATTGGAATTGCCGTCGGCGAAAGCCGAGAACCACATGGACACTCGCGGCATTTTCAGCTGGCTATTCCCTGATGATGAAGAATACACAGAGGGACTAGAGATACACGAGTGGATTGAGCAGCAAGCAGGCTGGCTTGTGCCGCTATTTGAACGTTATGACATCCCATCCGATGAACAGCATGTTGAGTGGTTTTATGAAGCGGTTAATCAAAATGACTGGCGATGCGGTAGTTGTGGTGGCTGCCTTTAACTTAGAAGGAATGGAAAAATGGTGAGTGATAGTACAACAGTGCTGGATCTGCTAGAGAAATACCCCGTAGCAGCAATTGCTAGTACAGATTTATTGACTGCTTATGAAGGTTGGTCAATCAAAAAACTCTCTGAGTTTTTTGAAAAGCATAAAATAACTGGTGCGCCTGTTATTGCATCCGATGAAACCCTTGTAGGTGTTGTGACACAAACTGATGTTGTGAAATTTGAAGGTAGTAGCCCCGATGAAAAAGAGATTGAAAAAATCATTCAACACTACATTGGGCCACAGGGAACGGTGTTGCAATCGGAAATCGACAGGATAAAATCTCGTGCGTCAGATTACTGCACCGTTAACTCTATAATGACTCCCGAAGTGTTTTCAATTAACGAGAAAAGCTCCATTTCAGAAGCGTATAAAACAATCGAGTCCCATGATATCCATCGGTTATTCGTCACGCGAGAGTCAGTATTAATTGGTGTGGTTACCGCTATGGATATTCTTAACTGGGTTATACAATGCCCTACGGCAGATTGACAAAGCGTAGAGTAATTCTGATAAAAGACTTTTTGAATAAAGCTATTTTTTAAACAGGCCTAAGTTAAATCAAAATACACTCGTCATTTCTTCGTCAAACGGTTGGCTTAAGATTTGCGGTTACAATAGCTGTATATCACTAGTGTTCACCATGACGAAGAAGAGAGTACCCTATCTTTGTTGACAATTTTGGTTTTCAACCATTGAGCCTGTTTATCCGATCACGTGCTTTAAAAACAAATCAATTTGAAGACAATCAAAATGATGTGGCGGCGATTAGCTATTAGTATGAAACTTTTTTGTATCACTTTTAGACCAGATTGAAGTCACAACACTAAAAAGTATGATACTTTTTAATTTAGCGAAAAAACTAACCCTCAAAAAATCACAGACTTAAATAAGCAATAGTATGATAGTTTTTTGTTAATCAACATTTTTGTGAGTACTTAACGCTCTTGTTTATGCCACATTTAATTCTGCAACGGATGAGGTATTCGCGAGTAATAAACCAATGAGTAAGAAGATATAAACCACATGAAGATCGTTAAAAAGCTACTTATGACGTTGTTCTTGCTCCTAATCATTGGGGCTGTGGCCGCTAGTGGGTGGTATCTTGTCCGTTTATTGTCGGTATCAGCATACGAAGACAAACCTTGGGTTGCTCAAGCAAATGAGCCTATGAACATAATGTACAAAGCTGTCGATACAGGCTTGGTTGTTGAATTTCAAAAGACGTTAAATCTCGCAGCACAGCACGTGGAAACCTACTTTCAAAGGCCTTTTGCAGCCCCGTTAGAAGTGCACTTAATGCCCGACCGAGCCGCACTAGACGCTCATTGGCGAAAAGCCTTCGGCATGCCCTGGTTTATATCGACTTGCTGGATGGTGGGTACAGGAGCTGCGAATGACTTATCCATACTGTCTCCTCGTATTTGGGCCGAAGAAGATTGTGGCCATGATCCAACCAACGAAGTAGAGATTTTTAAGTTATTGGTTCACGAATTGACGCACTCTTACCACGATCAAGCAAACCCGAGTGATGATATCGGTATTTATGAGGACATTGGCTGGTTTATTGAAGGGTTAGCCGTTCATGTGTCTAACCAACTTGAAGGCGATCAACTGGCATCACCTGCAGAGGCCATTATTGAAGGTATGCATCCTAAGAAACTGGAAGCAGCTTGGAGCGGAAAATACCGATATGGCATATCTGGTTCAATGGTTGAATATATAGAAACGGTTTGGGGAAAGGATGTTGTTCGTCAGTTACTTGAATTTACAACCGAAGAAGACATCCTCTCCACCTTACAAGTATCAGAGCAAGCGTTTATTGGTGGTTGGAAAGAATACGTTCTGAGTAATGATAACGAGCACGATTAAACTTTCTGTTAAATCTGAATTGCCTATGCGTTCGTTTATCAACCTATCACTCTGATAAAAAAGCAAAGGGGCCCAACGAAACGAATATAGCAGTATTAACAAAGCGTCACTCCAATCACTTTTTATTCTTAAGTTTTGAAATTCTACTTATTCAGAAGTTTTAAATTTAACCCAAGCGTCCAAGAAAGGATCAGGATGAAGTTGAGGTGCTGCACCAGTGGCAAGTACTCATGTAGAGTATTGTTGTAGTAGAAAAAATTATTTAGGCAAATCACAAATAAACATACTCCCCCGATTGCAGCGAAGAAAGTCATGTGATTTAAGTAAAGCGCCCGTAAAATGCCTGAAATCCCAATCAGACCGCAAATACTTATTATGGTGGTCATTAAATCGTGATACTTCGAAAAGACAAAAAAAGCCCCCAACATAAGCAGAATACCGGTGATTCTGAGGGATATTTTCCAATTCTTGCTTTTAACTATTAGATCCGCGCACAGCAAATAGAAAATGGCAATACTTATACTGAGCAAAGCCATAGCTAAAAGAGCAATGGGTCTGGCTGGGTTCTCAAGCCCATTGATAGCTTCTTCACTCAATAAGTTACACCACAGGTTCTGGTACCAGTCCCATTTCATTGCATTCGGGCTGACCGAAGAACCACCTGGGTAAAGACTCGCTGCGTATAAATACAATGCGATAAAGGCAATAATTCCCAGTATCGGTAGCAATCTAATTATCTGTTTCATATCACTTCAGATTAAACTTCCTAAGCCTCAAGGACAATCAAAAAATAATGCTGTTGTCACGTCCGATTAGTTAGGCCTTAACCATATGAAATAAAAGAACTAATTGCTCGGTCTGGATTCCTATAGTCACTACATTAAAGGAACTACAATTCATGTCTTCATTATTACGCAACTTAGCCATTCTAACCCTTGTTTTACCCATATCGGTTAATGCAGTGGAACGTACATTTACAGCAGACGACGGATTTGTTTTACACGGCGATTATTTCCAACCCAAAAGCACCAGCTCCACAGGTGTTCTCATGATGCATCAATGCAATTTCAATCGCACCATGTACGAAGATATTGGCACGGAACTCGCCGCAAGAAGCGTTCATGCGGTTAGTATCGATTTTCGTGGCTTTGGAGACAGTGTCAGTGACGAATTCAATGTGGAAAAGCTTGACCAGCTTCCCGAGGAACAACAAGGAAAAGCGTTTAGCCAAATGTCTCAGCATTGGCCAAGCGACGTCAAAGTCGCGCTACAATTCTTAACGCAGCAGCTCGGTGAAAGTGGCAAAGTGGGTGTCATTGGTGCCAGTTGTGGGGGTTCGCTCGCCGTTAAGCTATCTGAATCAGAAAAGTTTGATGCAGTAGCACTGTTTTCGTCTGCACAAGGCGCTAAAAACATTGAGCGGTACACCAAGCACTTGAGTAATGCTCCTACTCTGCTCATTGCCGCTGAGCAGGACACCCATGCCTTCACCAGTGCCAGCGAGTTGTTCACTCACAGTGATAGCCCTGCTTCCAAATTTATTCATTACAAGGGAGACAATCACGGATACCCTCTGTATGAACAAGATCCCAGCTTGGCCATCAGTATCGTTGAATGGTTTGTATCAAGCCTGTAAACAATTTCGGGCAAGTATATTTTTACTAACTTAGTAAACGTTGAGGCGGGGCCAATGCTTCGCATTGAGCCCCTTAAAAAGCATAAGTTGAGTGATCTCGATAGAGAAATGGAGTGATCCGAGGGTTACTTCATTGCATCGTCTAAATCAGCGACAGGAAAGGCTTTAGCAAAGGCTTCTAGCGTGTCTTTATCAACATCATAGGTTTCAAACACTAACATACCACCACTCTTCATTGTGATGTTAAGCGTTACCTGATCGCCGTCTTTCATCAAAGAGGCTGAACGACGTTGAATACGCATTTTTTCACCCCCACCTGTTTGAAAGCCTAGCTGAGCCAATGCTGAAAAAGCATCCATCGCACCACCCGTAGAGCCGCTATTGAGTGACACGCTAATTGACTGGTCACCTTTCATGTAATTACGGCTAGTCACTTGAAAGCCCATCGCACTTTGCTGCTCTAACTCATCACCACTGAACCCTTCAAGTTCATCCGGGAAAAATTGATTGACTTGAGCCTGTTGCAACTGCTCAAGCAAAGTAACACACCAGCGTGCCTCTTCTAATGCGCCTTCTAAGTCACCCTCTTGGAATAATTCAGCTGCACTGGTACACAAAGTATCAGGTGAATCTTCCGCCAATACGGGCGCTGAAATGCTTAACGCCACGACAGTGGCTAACAATGATCGTTTAATCATAAGTCTTTCCTTAACGTGCTGGCCCAGTTTTTCCGTACCAGTATGAACAAACAAATCCCACGAAAATACATGTGAGACGGTTGGCTGACTAATGTAGCAGAGCACGTATTGTTCCTCTACCCCTGTACAAAAATTAGCCATAAAAAATACTCTTTTCGCACGGCGCTCATTCGTTAATTTAAACAATACACCAACGTCGAAACATTTTTTTCATACCGCTACAACTTTTTGTCGTTGTCTCTCGACTTAATAACCAACGCAACCAAACGATTGAGAATTAAATATGAAAAAGATGACTTTTTTGATGACCATTGCAACACTAAGTGTTGCGTCTTTGGCTCCCGTATTTGCGCTTCAACAAGATAAAACAACTTCCAATGACTACGTCATAAAAGCATACAAAGATTGTGCGCTAGTATTTGAACAGCCAATGACCGTAGCGCAAATAGCAGCCTATGACGACCTGCAAGAGCAAGCTGAAAAAATGGATTTCATTGAAGGGGGTATTGAGGGTATCGATGACCAACTTGAGCTATTGAGTGATGAAATAGACGCCTTGACCGACATTGCGATTCAAGAAACGGAAGACAGTCTTTTTATTGATAAGCACATGATGGCTGAGCAATTAGCAGCGGTAGAGCGACTCACTGATTTCATGGCGAAGCACGAGCACAAATTTGAAGCGATCAGTGCACAAGGTGACATCATCAGTGACTACGCTGACAAATTTACCGAGGTCATTGAAGCCGGATTAGATGACGTTGACTATGACGATCTACGCGTTGTAACACCGCGCAACAACAACGGTTATCGCCACTGTGATGGCGTTAAATCTTCGATGTAAAAGAATTTAATTAACGCGTTACACCTCTCCCTTTTTGTTTGGCCGCTTTGGATTTCAAAGCGGCTTTTTTACGGTTTTAAGACACTCGCCAAAGTATTTCTACACAAACTCATATTCATTCACATCTCCAACCCAACACCTTTTTTAATGATAAACATTAAATTTAAATTGAAAAACGTTAATTTATTAAGTATTTTTTAAATCACAGTAGAAACTAAATTTGATATCACATGAATAAAATAACTAGAGTGAGTAGATACATACGCTTGCTCATGGCTGCCGCGATAATAGTGCAGTCGGCATTTTGGATATACTTTTGCTTTTTTAGTGGTGCGACACAAGGTGCCAGCGTTGGCAATGAAGGCGCCCAATTGAGTTTTTCAGCACAGTATGAGCACCTAGCCTCAACTGCTGAACAAATTCATAGCGCAGGATTAAACCCATACTTTTGGTTAAAAACACCTAGTTCAGTTTTTTATCTGTTTGTATATGGGCTACTTTTTGCTTTATTTGGACTCTATCAACAGGGCAAAACATTTTCGCCAAAAGCCGCCATTCGCATACAGCAACTCGGTATTTGCGCTATTTTGTGGCCAATATTCGAGTCTGTATATCCACCCGTTTTGCTGGTCACAATGAAACTGGCCGGGGTCATTCAGCACGGTGAAATCTCAATTGGCTTCGGCTCTGATCAGCTGGGAATAATGGCGACTGGGGTCATGATTATGGTGATTGGCTGGGTTATGAAAGAAGCGCATCACATAAGCAAAGAGCAGGAGCTTACGATCTAATGGCGATTGTTGTCGATTTGGATGTCATGCTAGCAAAGCGCAAAATGCGGTTAAACGATCTGTCAGAAAAAGTTGGAGTAAGCCCACAAAATTTGTCAATCCTCAAAACTGGGAAAGCAAAAGCGATTAGGTTTTCTACGTTAGACGCCATCTGTAAGGCATTAGAATGCGAGCCCGGCGATATCCTGCGCCACCAGCATAGTGAAAAAGATAATGAATAGTACCAAGATCAATTTGTGAGCTCATATGGGCTATCAATATTGAGAAGAATCACCTTTCCCCAGAACTGAAGCTAACTCAATCCAACAAGGATATGTTAAATGAAATACATTACTTTCTGTGTAATCTTATTACTTAGTTTTACCTCTATTGCCGAGGATATTCCACTCACAAGAACATCTGATGGGCATCTGGTGATCCCGGCGAGTATCAATGGGGTTTCAGCTAATTTTATTTTAGACACTGGCGCTACAGGCACCGTCGTTCACCATAACATGCTTGACATATTCAATGCTGAAATAAGTGGTGAAGCATTCAATGGCCTTGGTTTAGGTGACGAGGCAACGGCTAAAATTGAAACTATTCCCATAAGGGTTAATAGCATTGCGATAGGCGAATTTACTAGTACCGTTAATACCATTTACTCGCAGAATCAAACAGTCCCCTTCCCTGATGGGATTTCAGGCATCATTGGCAAAGATGTGTTGCAGGATTTAAGCACCATTTTAGATGTTTCGACGCCGAGGCTAATTCTAAAGTCCAATACCGCATCAGAATATGACTCTCTCGACTACCTGACTATCGTTCAATCGGATATGGGGTTTGGTTATGTTGAAGTAACGTTGGGTTCGCATGACGTTAGACTAATAGTCGACTCCGGCGCATCCCAAACCATTTTAGATACCCAATCAGTCGCTGATCTAAACCTTACTTTAACCGATCATCCTACGGCCAAAACGCTCGTCAGTGAAAATGTAGAGTTACCTATGAAACAAATTGAGGGAGTACAGTTGATAGTCGGCAGTCAACACATCACTGACGATTTCTTAACAACTGATTTATCCGGACTAATCCATTCGATTAATCGAGAAGGGCATAGCCCATTCATTGGCGTTCTGGGCATTAAAGAACTGATATCAATGGGCGCGCTGATAGATTTAAAGCACGGCCGATTACTATTTAGATAATGTCGACGAACGGTAGTAAAACGCGACAAGCGTTTTACTACCAAGCTAAAATGAACAACCCGAACAATGCTAAAACATCAACCAGAACCGTTCGGGATCCAAGGTTGAATCATTCAACACTGCTTGTTTCTGCGCCACTGATTCAGCGGGTAAAAATGCGCTTGCGGCTTGCCAAAAGGTATCTGCGCCACTTACATTGCCTGCATCCACTTGCTGACCAAATACATGCCATAAATCGACAATGCTTTTCTGGTTTTGTGATTGCGAACGTATTTCTTCATCAAGGGCTTTGTGTACAAAGAATCCACAACTGTAATACAGCATAAATTGCCCTTTACTTCCCGCTTCAATCAACGCAGTTTCTGTTAAGCCAGAAGCGCAATGCTGCTGATATTGCTCAACTTTAGTATCAATGTAGCTCTGCATTTTGGGGTACATATCACGCACGGCCATCATGGCTAGGTAATCAGCGCCCCCTTCATGGATCCATGACTGCTCAGATTCACCAAACAATGATTCACCTGATGGCGTTCGTTGGAAAAAATGCGCCGCTTCATGCGCAAAAAACCACAACGTTTGATCCACATATTGTTGTGACTGGATCCTGTCTTCCAAGTCATCGAAATCCCAGTGCATGAAAATTTGATTCGGCAGCGTACCGCCCTGAGAGCTAGAGCCAGGTTTATTCGAATAGGACGCAAACAACATGGGTTTTGCCCCTGCCACCACGCCTAATTTTTGTGAAAAATACGCCATAAATTGTGGTAACTGAGCATCTAACACACTCTTAAGAATATCGGGTAATTTGTCATCAATTAACGCGACGAACGACGCCCCCTCTATTGGATGTTGTTGGCCAATATAGAGGTTTCGTCCACTGTCTTGGTCATTCCAGCTAACGGCCTCCGTGTGTATTGCTCCGTTTACGATCACGTGTTCATTGGCCGGCGGAGCTGCAGTAAAACGCCACTGGTTTTCGGCAAACTCGCAAGAGTCAACACAGGTGAAGAAGCGGCCGCTATAAGCCAAACTACCCCCATCAGAAAAAGGCGAGAACGGTGCATAATCCTTTAATAAGCTGCGGTAGGTTGGCGTGAGGCTAAAGCTAACGCGGGAAAATGGCTCACCATCTAGGCGGACTATATATTCTCCTTGTTCATCTGCTTGTAACGCAAACCCTGCGTCTTTTGGCGTCCAGCGTTCAACTCTGGATTGGTCGGGGTTGCGCAAGAAAACCAATTTAGAGGCTGGTTTTTCTAAGGTGTAAGTCACAGCCCAATCACCTTGCTCCGACTTACTCAGTTCAATATCTGGGTTTTTGTTCGGCTGCTGGTCAGCATTTGTAGTAAATGACACCAGTAAGGCAAGTGTAATGCCCACACTTCTGCTAAAGATCGCACTTTTGCAATTGAACTTAGAATACACGGTTAAGCCTCTATTTCTTTTTATAGCCGTCAACCGTATCAAGCCTAGTTAACTATCGTAAGCGCCCAATTGTAAGCGAATATGAACATAGGCAAACAAGTGATGAGATGAGATGAGCATATATCATTGCCCAAACAACATCACTTGTTGCACCACTTATCAAGGTGTAGCAGTTTTGTGAATGACGACTCGCATCGCTAAACGGTCCCATGCAGCAGAGCCGTACCCGGTCACGAAGTTGTGAGCTATTTGTGCCAAGTCGCTCTTGTCATCATTTGCCATGCCCAATGCTTTTAAGTATTCAAAACGTGCCACTACAAACTGATGTTTGTACGGCACTAGATATTGCGCACTATCTTTCTGCAATACGTTGGCTGCCTCATCGTACGATGCAAACCAATGGTTCAAGAGTGCATCACAGCTTACCGAGTGCAAAAAACTTCCCGCGCTACGAACATCCTCGCCAGATAGGGTTTTGTGAGCGGATTGCCAATTACTAAATCCACATTGTATGGCGAGTAGATTTTGGCAATCTTTTAGCCTTAGCGTTCGGGTCATGTCCCAATTTTGTCGCTTAATAATTTTAGCGAACTGAGGTGAAATCACATCTTCGCTGGCACTTCTTTTAAGCAGTTTCTTGGCGCGAATTTTTAACTCGCTTAACGCCAAACCCATCGGCTGATCATGTAGATTCGGTTTCTTCTGCTGTCGCACTTGATGATTGTTTTGAGCAACCGAGCTGGTTGTCTCAGAAGAGAAAGTGTTGCTTGGACTAGTCATGTTACATTACTCCTAAGTCAATAAGGCACTCCGCTTAGCCAACCTAGTTTGTAATAAACCGTTCCAATAAAAAGTTAATGAGAGTGAATTCATCTTTTGCGGACAGGCGTCTCCCACACCTGCCGCGCATCCTACCAGAGCATGCTAAAGAGGTAAAGAAGAAGCCTCTATTGCTATTTTTCAGTACCCGATAGTGGTTATACTATTGTCTGTATAGTCTTGTAAGGACGTTTTGTGCTGCGTTTTTTATTACCTTTGTTTTTCTTTTCTACGCACGTTGTTGCGCAAACGGCGCAGTGGTCTGTTGTTACTGAAGACGCACCGCCATTACAGTTTATTGTCGACGGCGAAGTTAAAGGTGTTAGTACAAGACTAGTCAACGATGTGCTTAAACAAGCCAATATAGACGCCGATATTGAGGTATATCCCTGGGCTCGTGCGTTCGACAAAGCACTTAAGTATAAAAATACGCTTATTTTCTCGACGATCAGAACGCCCGAACGAGAGTCTCAGTTTCACTGGATTGGCAAGATTGGTCGTTTCCATCTGAGTTTCATGGGGTTAAAACAAAACACCGCTTTCAATATTGGCTCTACCTCAGATGCAAAACAATTTGTCATTGGCGCAATGCGCGATGATTTCACACATCAGTATTTAGTATCGAATGGCTTTACTAACGAAGGCTTAGTAATACGCAGTTCGCTACCAGAACTAATGGATTTACTCTATAAAGGCTTAATCGATTCTTTTTTGGTGGATCGTAATTTAGTCTGTGACCTTGCAGAGCATTATCAATTTGATTGTGACAAAATGCGGGTGGCCTATGAAGTACCCGAACTGTCAGTCGATGTTTACCTAGCTGCTAACCAATACACCGACGAAGCAGAAATAGGTAAATTGCGTAAAGCCTTCGAAATTGTTAAACAACGCCCTGAATATCAAGAAGGATTTGCCGGTCATAACTAATTGCACATAGCACTAGCTCACCAAGTCTTTGTCGTCTATATCTTTACCGCGGGGTAACGTTTGACCGTTTATAAGTACTTCTTCACTGGTGAACGACTCCACCTAATCAAGTCGCTTCTTAAAGCGCAAGGTCGCAATTAGCAGCCCAACCAATGTAAAAATTGCGAGGGCGATAAGATCTTCTGGCAAGTCACTCCAATGTGCTTGGCGTAACACCACGGCGCGGATCATTCTCACATAATGAGTAGCAGGCAAAACTTCAGCTAACCACTGAGCAGGCTCAGGCATGGCAACAAAAGGGAACATAAAACCGGACAACAGAATAGAAGGTAAAAGAATGAATACCGTCATCTGCATTGCCTGCAATTGCGTGGTTGCTCGAGTTGATATCAGTAGACCCAAGGTTAAACTGGCAAGTATAAACATAAGCGTCACCACAAACAGAGATGGCCAGTGGGCCGGTAATGGCACATCGAATATGCCATGCCCTAAGCCCAAAATGAGCAATGTTTGGATCAGCCCAATCATGAGGTAAGGCACGATTTTTCCCAACATCAATTCGATTGGTTTAATTGGCGTATTGATCAAAAACTCCATATTTCCTTGTTCGCGTTCACGCACAATAGCCGCTGATGTAAACAACACCATTGTCATGGTTAAGATCACCGCCACCAAACCCGGCACAATATTGATGGTCGAACGACGCTCAGGGTTAAAATAATGCACAACAGAAATCATCGGTGAAATAGCGGTACTACCGCCCAACATCTGAGTGTTATCAAGTGGCAGTTGTTGGAGTCCATGGATGGTATTAGACAGCATTGGATCAGACGCATCCGTTAGCCATTGCGCAATAGGTTTTGAGCGTTCACCTTTACGCCAGTTAGCCAAACGTCGTTCAAAATCAGGTGGAATATACAAAATGACATTCACTTCCCCACTGGTAACGGCTTGCTCTGCATGCTGCAATGCCGCGAACTGCCTCACCACGCGTATCGCCTGACTCGCCTGTAAGTCTTGGACCAATAACCGCGCGTTGGTAGTTTGACTAAAATCCACTATGCCGGTGGGTACGTGGCGAACATCGGTATTAATTGCATAACCAAAAAGCAACAATTGGATCAACGGGATCATCACTATCATGGCAAAGGTGACACGATCTCGCGACAACTGACGCAGCTCTTTGACGATAACCGCTAAAACCCTACTGAGATTCAGCATAAGCCTTTCCAGTATGCGCGACGAATACATCTTCAAGCGAAGGACGAACACGCTCTGCAGATAATGAAGCATAATCACTACCGAGCCACAAACCGGCGTTTTCTATCGACTGCCGTAACAACACGCGTAACGTTTGGCCAACCTGAGCAACCGATAATACTTCGTGGCGTTTGAGTAATTCAGATTTAACTTTACGTAATTGCTCTCCCCTTAATTCAATTACGCGCCCATCTAGATTGGCCATTAGCGTTTGGGGCGCTCCGTCAATACGCTTTTTACCTAACTCCAGAATGGCAAGCTGATGACAACGCTCGGCTTCATCCATGTAATGCGTAGAAACAAGAATAGTTGTGCCCTGATCGCTTAAATCGAATAAGCCTTCCCAAAATTCTCGCCGATTCTCAGGATCCACTGCCGAGGTTGGCTCATCTAAAAACAATAATGATGGTTCATGAATGGTAGCGGCCGCCAACGCCAGTCGCTGCTTTTGCCCACCACTGAGTTCGCTAGCTCTTACCTTTTGTTTATCTGCCAGATGGTATTGCATTAATAGGGTTTTCACGCGCTCACGCCGTTGCGCCCCCGGTAATCCATATACCTGACCAACAAAGTCTAAATTTTCCTGCACCGATAAAGTGTCGTACAAGGAAAATTTTTGCGTCATGTAACCCACTTTACTGCGCAGCATTTCCGCCTGTTGTGGAATATTTAATCCCAGTACGTTTACATGACCACTGGTTGGCGTTAATAGCCCTGTCAGCAATCGGATCGAGGTCGACTTGCCACAACCATTCGGCCCTAAAAATCCAAATATCTGGCCCTTTTTTACCTGCAAATCAAGATGATCCACAGCCGTGTAATCGCCAAATTTCCGCGTTAACTGCTGCGTTTCAATCACCCAATCGGTCATGGCAATACCATTTGAACCGGCATACCACTGGGTAAATTCGCGGCATCGGCTAGGGTAATTTCTGTCACGTACACTAATCGTGCTCGTTCGCTTTGCTGCAATGCATAGTAGGGAGTAAAGCTAGCCTCAGATGATATCTTGCGGATCGTTCCTGTCAGCATGCCTTCCAATCCATCGGCTTGTACCTGAACTTGTTGACCCACTGTAATCGAGGCCAGATAAGGCTGTGGTATATACACGCGAGCGTAAGGTGCATCGTTTACGGCAATTAATGCGGCCACACTGCCTTGCGGTATCCGCTCCCCTAAATGATACGGTAGGTCCTCTAAAATACCGCTGCGAGTTGCAATGATAGTTAAATCAGCGACTGCTTTTTCAGCTTGCGCAACGACTAGAGTCTGCGCTTCAACACTGGCTTTCGCCTGAGCGATAGCTTCAGGCCTGTTACCATGCTGCAGTTCAAGCAACTGTTGACTAGCATTCTCAGTTGCGGCTGAAGCTGCGGCATAAAGTTCTTGTGCAACATCTAGATCCGCTTTGCTGGTAAGTTGTCGCTCCATCAACTGTTGCTGACGAACGAGTTGCGCTTTAGCTAATTCACGTTCGGCGGTAAGTTGATCTAACCGCGCTTGTGCAGCAGCCACTTGTTCCGTTCTGGCACCGTTCTCTAATTCCTGTAGCCAAGACTCAGCGCGCACAAGCTCTTGTTTGGCTTGGGCAACCTTTAATCCAAGTTCAGTGCTGTCCAATCGCAATAAAGGCTGTCCCTGCTCGACATGCTGCCCTTTTTGCGCCATTACTTCGATGATAATTTCCGAGCGCGTTGCCAACAGCCTTACTTGGTCTCTCTCCAATGTGCCGTAGGCAACAGACGCTTCGTTTGGCGTGCAACCCATGAGTAATTGCAGCGATATCACTATGACAAGCCACCACGTTTTCTGCATTTACCGCTCCCTTTAGAACTTCACACTGCGAGTTGTTAGATACAACCCCCTAGCCCATCACATTTTATCTTAGAGGCTAATTGGATGCTCTGCACCACAAAACTGCAATTTATCCAGTTCACTAGAACACTACAAAAATAGTTGTTCCACCCGTGTTTCGATAAGGTTCTCTTAAGGTTTCAGGCGTAGGATTTCGATTATGAAAGTGCTACGGATAAGAGCTGTTACCGTCACAGCCCACTTTATCTAATGTAATCAGATGCTTAGGTAAATATTATGAGAAGTATTACGAAGGTGATTGCTGTATGAAAACGAGATTCTTTTCTTTTCAGCCGATACTTACACCAAACCAATTAACCCTTGCAGCAGCCACATATATCGCGCTGGTGTTAAATATTCCCTTTTACATTCATGTACTCAGTGCGGTACGTGAAAACAGTGATTTTAATGGCTTATTTCTATTGTCAGTGCCTTTGGTTTTAATGGGGCTGACAACGGTTTTTTATGCGGTTTTCTCGGTGCGCTGGGTTTTTAAACCCGTTATTATCTTTACTGTCCTACTATCCACTCTAATGTGTTACGCCACGCATTATTACGGCATCATTTTCGACCGCGGCATGCTACAAAATGGATTAGAAACAGACACTGCGGAGGCCTTTTCGTATGTGAATCTAAATGCCATCGCGTTTATGCTTGTGGTTGGACTGCTACCGAGTATGTGGATTGCGCGCACCAAGCTGATTTGCAAACCTGTGGTGAGCGAACTGTTTGCGCGGTTTCGGCTGATTGCAACTGCGTCAACGATCACCTTCGTATTAGCCGCTATCTTCTATGTAAATTACGCGTCTGTTGGCCGCAATCATCGTGAGCTTACCGCCTATTTGATCCCATTTAAACTCTATGAGGCGTCGTTTAAGTACGTGAGAGATCAGATACAAGAGCCAGAAGATGCGGAACACTTCACCCTGTTAGACCCTTCACCTTCTTTGAATTCTTCCAACAATAAAAAGCTCACGATATTGATTGTCGGTGAGACTGCTCGCGCACAAAACTTTTCCTTAAATGGTTACGCCAAAGACACTAACCGTTTTACCCAAGCGCAACAGGTTGTATCGTTTGATCACGCCAGCTCTTGTGGCACAGCAACGGCACTGTCACTGCCCTGTATGTTCTCGCGCTTGGATCGTGAACACTATGACAAACACCAAGCCCGTACTCAGCAAAATGTACTCGACATAGCACAAGCAGCTGGTATTGATATTGAGTGGATTGATAACAATAACGGCGGCTGTAAAGGCGTTTGTGACAGAGTGAATGCCACCTTTATTCGTCCCGATACACCCAGCCCACTGTGCGATGGGGAATACTGTCTCGACGAAATATTATTGCAAGAGCTCGATAACCGGCTAGGCTCGGTAGATGATAAACATCTTATTGCTTTACACCTAATGGGATCTCACGGTCCAACATACTACCGACGCTACCCCGCGGACCACAAACGTTTTACACCTGACTGCCCTCGTAGCGATATTCAAAATTGTGACCAAGCATCTCTCATCAACACCTACGACAATACTATCGCCTATACAGACTATGTCATCAGTGAGGTGATTAAGCGTCTTGATACGTTTACCGTACAAACTGGTATTGAAACAAGCTTGCTATATGTGTCTGATCATGGTGAATCCTTAGGTGAAAACGGTATGTACTTGCACGGATTTCCTTACGCCTTTGCGCCAAAAGAGCAAACGTCGGTCCCTATGTTGTTCTGGAGCAATGCTGACCAATTCGATCGTACGTGCGTTAAGCAACAGATTCATAAAAATATTTCGCACGATGACCTGTTTGATACGCTTTTAGGTATGTTAGGCGTGCAAACTAAGGTGTATGATGCGCACCACGATATTTTTGCAACTTGTTCGACTCAACCAGCACTAACGTAACCGCTCACTCATGGATAACAACACACAAACGTTTACGAGCAGCGATAAAGCCACCGGCATAAAGCGCGTTTTTCTCGCTGCCAAGAATTCAGCAGTGGGTATTCGTTGGATGCTCAAAAATGAAGCGGCATTTAGACAAGAGTGCGCGCTATTAATTTGTGCTCTGCCTTTTGTTTTTTGGATGGACTTCAGTCTTGTCGAGCGCTTACTGCTTATCGTATCAATTCTGTTCGTTATGCTGACGGAAACAATCAATACAGCGATTGAGGCTGTGGTTGATCGGATAAGCGATGAAATTCACCCCTTGTCAGGTCTGGCAAAAGATCTAGGGTCCGCCGCAGTGGCTATTAGCATGGTTATCGCGGCCGCAATATGGGTAATAGTATTAATTGGCCACTGACCGACCCCAGGGTCCATTTTCGTTTTCATTTAATCAGCCATTAATGTGCCGAGGGTCAATACTACTGGCTTTGTGTGTGTGCGTTCTCGCGCTTTCCCCCCTCACTCTTGCCGCTGATGTAAATTGGGCTGAGTGCACGAGCATTGAAGCGAATTACGACTGCGATGATGACGATCTTAAGACGGCTACCGATTCCTCGATAAAACAATGTAATCCATTAATTTTCAATGCATTAATTAACAAGAATAAACCTTCTCAAATTTCAAATTTTGCACCGCCAGGTGTCATAAGAGCGCCCCCTGCGACAGCATAATGACGCGCTTATACGCGCAATAAAATAGGGTTATTGCCGTTACTGGACTTCACCTAAAAGCTGCATCAATGCAGTAACAGGATAACCACTCCCTGACCTGTTCTTGTTCACTCTGTAAGTAAAATACTATGTTAAAGCCCCTTATTGCCCTGCTGTTACTCTTTCCACTTAACAGCTTTGCCTCTCAATCAGGCAGCCTCGATCTTACCTACTCTTGGGTTGGATTTACCGCCATTGCTTTGTTCACTGTCGCCTATCTGTTTGTGATCGGAGAAGAATTCATACACCTCAGAAAGTCTAAGCCTGTCTTAGTTGCTGCTGGATTAATCTGGCTTTTATTGGGCTGGGTATATGCGCAAAGTAACCTTACGCCAGAGGTCGAGCACGCGTTCAATCAAAACTTGCTCGAATATGCGCAATTACTGCTGTTTCTCTTAGTATCAATGACTTATATAAACGCGCTAGAAGATAGGGGGCTGTTTATTGCATTGCGCCATTGGATGGAATCTAAGCGCCTAACACTACGCACCTTGTTTTGGTTAACCGGGGTTTTGGCCTTTATGATTTCGTCGATCGCCAACAACCTCACAACGGCAATGTTGATGTGTGCTATCGTCATGAATGTCGCAAAGGGCAACCGTAAGTTCATTAATCTTGCGTGTATTAATATAGTCGTGGCTGCCAATGCCGGTGGCGTATTCAGCCCTTTCGGTGACATTACCACGTTAATGATATGGCAAGCGGGCTGGGTAGAGTTTAAGCAGTTCTTTAGTTTGTTTTTACCATCGTTGGCTAATTTCTTTATCCCCGCCTTGATCATGAGCTTTTTTATATCCAACAATTTACCTCAGGAACCACAAGGCGAGCACCACGATTTAAAGCGCGGGGCGAAGCGCATTCTGTGCTTATTCTTACTCACTATACTCACCGCAGTGCTCTGTCACAGTGTTATTGGTCTACCGCCAGTATTAGGCATGATGCTGGGACTTAGTTACCTTAAAATATTCGGTTTCTACTTGCGCAAGAGCTTACCCCGCTCATTAAACAAGAAGCGAGAAATTGCAAAACAAAAGAACGATATTAAAGCCTTGGAACGTCTCGGCAACATTGTGCCTTTTGATGTGTTTACCAAAGTCGCTCGTGCTGAGTGGGACACGCTTTTATTCTTTTATGGCGTGGTTATGAGTGTCGGTGGCTTGGCCTTTATTGGTTATCTTAGCTGGGTATCGCACTTCTTATATGAACAGTGGGATCCAACCTTTGCCAATATCATAGTAGGCCTATTATCGGCAGTCGTAGATAACATTCCGGTAGTGTTTGCCGTATTGGCTATGGCGCCTAACATGGAGTTGCATCAGTGGTTATTAGTTTCATTAACTGCTGGCGTAGGCGGTAGTTTGCTATCAATTGGCTCAGCCGCTGGAGTTGCATTGATGGGACAAACAAAAGGACTATACTCTTTTGTAGGGCACCTAAAATGGAGCTGGGCAATTGCGTTGGGCTTTTGCGCTAGCGTTTATCTGCATATGATAATCAATGGCTAGTGTATTCAGGCGGTAGGCTGAGCACAGGCTTGATCTTTTAAACGGTTATGGGAATATCTTGGCTATGTCCGAAGCAACAGTTATTACTCATATAAAGCATCGCAATGGGTCTCTCAAAGTGACCCTTGACGGGCCACTATTTATTGCTGAATTCACCGGCGCATGTACGTCGCCAATAGCAAGGGCTTTTCATCGGTCTGTCGAAAAAGCCATTCCCAAATTACCTGCCGACGGATGGGGTTACCTGAGCTCCTCGCAAGATTACATTGCCGCACTTCCAGAAGTTGAGGCAAGCTACACTGAAACCTACCGGCTTTGCATGAGTAATGGGTGTCTAATAGAAGCTTACTGCATGCCTTCTGCCGTTGGCCTTGCGCAAGTTGATAAATCCCGAAAAGCTTGTGGAGTAACATCACCTATCGAGCCTTTATCATTTAATTCAATTGAAGATGCAAAGTACTTTTTGCTCTCAACCCTCGAACACATCAAGGCGAGACGGCAAGAGAAATCTTCTCAATAGTCGACTATTCATTGGTTTAATTTCTCCTTTTGGGGTTATTGAACTAGGCTCAATCAACCATGTTTGATCCATCGAGGAAAACCCATGATAAAAGCCTACGCTGCATCCGCTCCTGGCAAACCGCTTGAACCCTTTGAATATGATCCGGGTCCGTTAGGGCCCCATGACGTCGAAATTAACGTCGAGTCTTGTGGCATATGCCACAGTGATTTAAGCATGCTCGACAATGAGTGGGGTATGACCCAATACCCATTTGTACCCGGACATGAAGTCATCGGTGTTATCGGTGCAATAGGGGAACATGTAACATCCGTCAGTATCGGTCAAAGAGTCGGATTGGGTTGGCACGCGGGCTACTGCAATCATTGCCAACCGTGTTTAAGTGGCGATCATAATTTATGTGCCAGTGCACAGCCAACCATTGCTGGCCACCATGGGGGGTTCGCCGACAAGGTCAGAGCACAGGAAACTGCGGTAGTCGCTATTCCCGAGGGTGTGAATCCAGACTCAGCCGGGCCTCTTTTTTGCGGTGGTATTACGGTATTCAATCCACTGCTTCAATTTGACATCTCACCGACAGCAACAGTGGGTGTTGTCGGTATTGGCGGCTTAGGCCACCTCGCATTGCAGTTTTTACGCGCTTGGGGCTGCAAGGTCGTGGCATTTAGTTCGAGTGAAGCTAAAAAACAAGAAGCGATGGATATGGGAGCTCATGACGTTATCAACAGTCGCAACAGTGACGAAATTGCCGCCTCTGCGGGACGATTTGATCTGATCATTTCAACCGTCAACGTCAAACTTGATTGGGCTGCTTATATTTCCACGTTAGCCCCCAAAGGCAGGCTTCATTTTGTTGGCGCTACACTTGAACCAATTGAAGTCAGTGCATTTGCATTGGTTTCTGGCCAGCGTTCGATATCAGGTTCGCCGGTCGGTAGTCCTGCTAGCATTCAGAAGATGTTAGACTTCTCCGCCACACACGGCATTGAGCCGATCACCGAAACCTTTGCATTTAGCGAAGTAAACAAAGCTATGGATAGATTGCGCGAAGGTAAAGCGCACTATCGAATTGTATTGAAGCATTAAGCGTTTTCTGCTGTATTCGCCACTCGTGTCAGGGTGGCGATACAGCTTTCCACTAAACGCAAATTAAACCGTGATGTAGAAAGCTTGTCGCTAAATCAGGCTCGACGTATCATCACCGCATGCGTATTCCCTTATCTCTCAAATTTCAATCTCGCCAACGGACTTTGTTGGCGCGATACGCTGTAGTCGCACTTTGCTTCCTACCACTTTTCTTTATTCATATTGAAAGTTATGGCTCACCCTTTATAAATGCGTTGTTAGACGGTGCACACATTGGTGTATTTTTTGTCGTGGCATGGGCCGTGTTCCCTCTGATAGGGGGGCGGATCAGAAGAAGAATAGTTATTCTTTTTGCTGCAACTGCGGTTGCCAGCCTAGCAATTGAAGGTATTCAGGATACGGTAGGGAGAGCGTTTCAATGGTCCGATATTTTGCGCAACCTTATCGGGCTGGGACTCGGTATTGCGTTACGCACGCGTCTTCATGTCAGCAGTCGGCAACACAAGCGCTGGGCTAACAGCGCCATTTTACTTTTCATTGCAATGTTTATGTTTGAACGCGCCACACTATTAAAACTGGTTGCCGGTCAAGCCTACTTCCTTATTAAGGCCCCAGTGTTGGCCAGTTTTGATTATCCATTTGAAGCCATCAATTGGGGCGCTCATGGGGCAGAAATGCATGTTGAAAACGGCACTTTAAGGGTGTCAACTTTGCCTAACCGTATGTATGCCGGCGTATCATTTAAAGATTTCCCGGCTCAATGGTTAAACTTCAACAGTATTGAGGTGATCGTTGAGAATCCGCAGGATAAGCCTGTCGAGATGACGCTCAAAATTACCGATCGTGAACATGAGATGGGTATTCATAATTACGACGATCGATATAACGGTCGATTGTTGATCGCCCCAGGACTCAACAAGCTAACTATCCCATTAAGTGACATCGAAACAGCCCCACTGCACCGCGCACTAAACCTTCAGCAGGTCGCAAGAATTGACTTATTTTTGAGTCAACGAAGCAACGGGGAATCGTTTTTCTTGCATCACTTGGCGTTGCAGTAATCACGAGGGGGAGCGTATTTGCGATGAGCAATAGCGGTAACGCCGATCAGTGCAATCAATTACTGGCTGAAGCACATGCATGTCAGTTGTGTAAAGACGAGTTACCATATCAACCTCGCCCCATTTTTTTGTTTTCATCAGCAGCCAAAATAAACCTGATCAGTCAGGCACCCGGCAAAACCGCACATGACCATCAAAAAGCATGGGATGACCCATCAGGCAATCGATTACGGCAATGGCTTGGAGTAACAGAAAAACAGTTTTATACACAAAACGGTATCAATGTACTGCCCATGGGGTTTTGCTTCCCTGGTTACAAACAGGGTGCCGATGCAGCCCCGATGAAACGCTGTGCCCCCACGTGGCACCCCAGATTGTTAGCCATCTCCCAACCCGCTCTGACGATATACATTGGACGCTATGCCCAGCAGTACTATCTACCTAGGTATCCAAACTTGACGTCCGCAATAGAGGATTGGGATCATCTATTAGATACTCAACAATTAGCCTTGCCTCACCCCTCAGGACGAAATAATCGCTGGCTAGCCAAACACGCTTGGTTTGAAAAGCGCGTGATCCCTCGATTAAGAGGCCTTGTGCGTCAATTGCTGGCTGGATAGTTTATCTAACCAACGGTTTAGTGTTGACTTAGACTGTTCTAATTCTGCGATTTTTTGATCAATGCGATTGAGTTGTTGAACAATTGCGTCTGTCAACAATGGGCATCCGGGTTTTGGCGCTTTTACGAAAGGAATGGCAGGTTTGATTTCTTGCAACGTAAAACCAACCGACTGCGCCATTTTAATAAAGCGAAGTTCTTCCAAGGTGGTCTCCGCATAATCTCGATAACCATTGTTGCGACGCACAGGTGGGGTAATCAAGCCTATTTTTTCATAGTAGCGCAGAGTGTCCTTGGCTATACCGGATAACTTTGCCACATCACTTGCCTTCATTATTCACCTACCCTATTTAACGCTTGACTATGGAGTATACTCCATAGTTTACCATCGCTCTACACTCTGTGGATCGGTAACGCTTTATGAATACTAAACCTATCGCCAAAACATTTAAGACCCATGATGGTACTGACATTCGTGGATATATTTATCAGGCTGAATCGCCCAAAGCGATCATCATCGTCGCCAGCGCCACCGGTGTCCCTCAAGAGTTTTATCGGAAATTTGCAGAGTACGCGATGACTCAACACTACAATGTGGTGACGTTTGACTATCGCGGCATTGGACAGTCCGCACCAACCTCTCTTAAAGGTTATCGTGTAGATTACCGAGATTGGGCACGGCAAGATCTCCATGCCGTAATTGATGCATTTAACGATGACACATTGCCTCTATTTATCGTCGGCCATTCATATGGCGGGCACGCAATTGGCCTTTTGGATAATCATGACGTAATAGACGCAGCGTATTGCCTAGGCGTGGGATCTGGCTGGCACGGCTGGATGCCAGCAGCGGAAAAATATCGCGTACTGTTTATGTGGAATGTTGTGGCTCCCATCCTTACCCGCTTCAAAGGTTATTTAGCCTGGAAGCGCCTCGGCATGGGTGAAGACCTACCGCTTGGCGTATATAAACAATGGAAGCGTTGGTGCAAGAATCCTTACTACTTCTTTGATGATCCGGAGTTTCCGGAAGTTCATGATATGTTCGCTCGGGTTAAGATGCCGATAAAGGCCGTAGTGGCTACTGATGACCTATGGGCCTTACCTCAGTCACGTGATGCGTTCTTCCGTCATTACCGTAATGCTGCGCTGGATGTACAAAATATCGAACCGTCAACGTACAACATGAAATCCATCGGCCATATGGGATATTTCAGGCAATCGGCCAAAACGCTATGGAGCGACGTGACCCATTTCTTTGATCATCATTTATCGGTTTCTTGATGCAATGTGTCGGCATGCGCGTAGAGCCTATCGATAATATCGCTAAACTGCTGTTTCTCTGCCGCACTAAGACAACTCAATAACGCGGTTTCATATTGGTGGGACAAGGGTACGATTTCTCGATATACCGTCATGCCCGTACTCGACAACCGGATCTCAGACCGTCTTCTGTCATCAGGCGCTATTGTTCGCTCGATCAAATTTCGCTTAAGTAGTTTGCTAATGGCGCGACTCAATATCGACTTCTCAAGCTGGGTTTTGAGCGAGATTTCATCTGCAGAAATGCCTGGATGTTCGCCCAATACAGCCATTATTCGCCATTCTGTAATAGATAACGCGAATTTATCTTTGTAGGTCGATGCAATAATGCCGCTGACTTTATTCGACAAAATTGACAACCGATAAGGCATAAACCTGTCTAAATTCAGGTGTTGTAGCGGTGATGTCATATTATCTTTACCCATTCTGAGTACTAAATAGTAACTCAACTTGACAATAGTTGCTATTACAACTAATTTAGTTGCATTCACAACTATTACGAATTGAGTAGTTGCAATAGTCAACTGTTCAACACAGAGGAGCATCAGAAATGGCAGATTTATTTGAAAACCCAATGGGATTAGACGGATTCGAGTTCGTCGAATTTACTGCGCCTGAAAAAGGTATCTTAGAACCCGTATTCGCTACCATGGGTTTTACCAAAGTTGCTACTCACAAATCTAAAGATGTTGAATTGTGGCGTCAGGGCGACATCAACTTCATCACTAACTATGAAAAAAATAGCCCTGCAGCCTACTATGCGGAAGAGCATGGTCCATCTGCTTGCGGTATGGCATTCCGTGTAAAAGATGCACAGTTTGCATACAACGAAGCACTACGCAAAGGTGCGCAACCTGTAGAATTGTACACTGGCCCAATGGAACTTCGTTTACCTGCAATTAAAGGTATTGGCGGTGCAGCTCTGTACTTAATTGATCGCTATAAAGAAGGCGAAACGATTTACGATATCGACTTTGAGTGGATTGAAGGTGTTGATCGTCACCCTGAAGGTTGTGGCTTCCATACATTGGATCACCTTACACACAATGTTTACCGCGGTCGTATGGGTTATTGGGCTGATTTCTATACTAATCTATTTAACTTCCGTGAAATCCGTTACTTCGATATCAAAGGTGAATACACCGGTTTGTTGTCTAAGGCGATGACAGCTCCTGACGGCAAAATCCGCATTCCTCTAAATGAAGAAGCTGGCGGTGGCGGCGGTGGCCAAATCGAAGAGTTCTTGATGGCTTATAATGGTGAAGGTATTCAGCACATTGCATTTGCATGTGACAACCTTTTGGAATGTTGGGACCGTTTGAAAGCAAATGGCATGAAATTCATGACCGCTCCACCAGCAACTTACTATGAAATGTTAGAAGAACGTCTGCCAGGCCACGGTGAACCAGTCGGTGAACTACAAGCCCGTGGTATCTTGCTTGACGGCACAACAGAAGGTGGCCAACCACGCTTGTTGCTACAAATTTTCTCTGAAACCGTATTGGGTCCAGTATTCTTTGAGTTTATCCAGCGTAAACAAGACGATGGTTTCGGCGAAGGTAACTTTAAAGCGTTATTTGAGTCGATTGAACGTGATCAGGTTGCACGTGGCGTTATCGCTGCAAAAGAGGAAGCATAATTATGCAACTAACTCGTATTCACCACGTTGCGTATCGATGCAACGATGCTAAAGAAACCGTCGAGTTCTATCAAAAGATGCTCGATATGGATTTTCAATTAGCGATTGCTGAAGACAAAGTGCCATCGACACAAGCGCCTGATCCATACATGCACGTGTTTTTAGACGCAGGCAACGGCAATGTGTTGGCCTTTTTCGAGCTGCCGAACTCACCGAAAATGGGCAAAGACGGTAACACGCCTGAGTGGGTACAACACATCGCGTTTGAAGTAGCCACTATGGACGACCTTTTGGCCGCGAAAGCGCGTTTAGAAGCCGCTGACATTAAAGTGCTGGGTCCTACAGATCACGGCATCTTTAAGTCGATTTACTTCTTTGATCCAAATGGCCACAGAATTGAATTAGCCACGAATACGCACACGCCTGAAATGATGCAGGAATTAAAGCGCGTAGCACCAGAGATGCTGGAAGAATGGTCGCAAACGAAAAAAGCACCTAAGCACGCTGAGTGGCTACATAACGGACAAGGTTTCCCGGGAGCAAAAGCATGAAGTTAGCAAGTATCAAATCAGGCCGCGATGGACAACTGGTTATTGTTTCAAGTGATTTGGCTAAAATGACAACAGCGCAAGACATTGCGCCGACATTGCAATTTGCCTTAGACAACTGGAACGATGTTGCACCACAACTACAGCAGCGTTTTGACCAGCTTGAAGCCGGTGAAATTGAAGGTGAAGCTTTCGACCAAGCTCAATGTAGTTCACCATTACCGCGCGCCTATCAGTGGGCGGACGGCAGTGCTTATGTAAATCACGTTGAGCTAGTACGCAAAGCTCGCAATGCCGAAATGCCGGAAACGTTCTGGACCGACCCATTAATGTACCAAGGTGGCTCAGACGCATTCTTAGGTCCTCGTGACAATATCGTAATGCCTCAAGACGATGGCTTTGGTATCGATTTTGAAGCTGAAGTTGCGGTTATCACTGGTGACGTGCCAATGGGCGTGTCAGCGGAAGACGCATTGAAGCACGTGCGCCTCATTATGATCGTAAATGACGTGTCGTTACGCGGATTGATCCCAGGCGAGTTGGCAAAAGGCTTCGGCTTCTTCCAATCAAAGCCTTCAAGCGCATTTAGCCCTGTCTGCGTGACGCCTGAACAATTAGGTGATGCATGGCAATCAGGCAAGCTAGAGTTACCGTTGGTTTCTCATTTGAATGGTGACATGTTTGGTAAACCCCATGCAGGTGTTGATATGACCTTCCATTTCGGTCAACTAATTGCGCATGCGGCTAAAACGCGTCCATTGTCTGCAGGTACGATTATCGGCTCTGGGACAGTGTCGAATAAATTGGATGGCGGCCCAGGAAAACCAGTCAGTGAAGGCGGTGTTGGCTACAGTTGTATCGCCGAAATTCGTATGATTGAAACTATCCAAAACGGCAAGCCAAACACGCCGTTTATGAAGTTTGGTGACAATGTGTCGATCGAAATGTTCGACAATCACGGCCAGTCTATATTCGGTCAGATTGCCCAAACAGTCGTAAAGCAATAAACACCATTGCATACCTGGAATAAGAAAAGCACGCTCAATAGCGTGCTTTTTTATGCTCTATAGTAAATATTGAGGCGAAGTCCAATCGAAAATGTCAGTATGGTTTATACTCAAATGATGTTTGACCGTGCATTGGTGTTATGTTTCGACGCGTTCATTTTCTTCTCATTTTTTTGATGTTACTGCCACATTCTAGTCTGGCATTGCAGTTAAACGAGCGCACCTCTTTAAATGTATGGTTTGCGTCCAGTCAACTGGACGGTGCTATTCAAACTCTCGCTAAAGAATACTCACAACAATATTCAGCAGTGCAGGTCAATTTGGTGAGTATTCCCAACGAAGATCTCAAAACCTCACTGATCAAAACCTTGAATTCAGGCAGAGCACCTGACATCGCCATATTCTCGTCCGACAACACGGTATATGCGGCACAAATGCGATTGTCTGCCCTACCGAACGATTTGGTTGAAGCGGGGTTATCACCACTTGAATATGATGCGATGCGTGTAAATGGTCGCTATTTTGGGCTCCCAATCCAGCGCCAAAACCGCATGTTACTGCTGTATAACAAAGCCATCGTCAGCTCCCCTGCAAAAAGCTGGAATAGAATCATGTCCCAAGCTGATGAGTTCAACGCAAAGAGTATTTTGCCCGTCGGTGTGTTGTTTGGTGAAGGGTATTGGTTTGGGCACTTTATCAGTCTCTTTAGTGGTCAACTTGCTAGCGAGGGTCAGCCTCAACTCAATACCACCGCTATGCAGGAATCACTGATATTTTATAAGCATTTAAGTGAGATTAATGTAATACGCGAAAATTGTGGCTATGACTGTGTCTCAATCGATTTTTATAAAGGGAATGTGGCATATGCCATTAACGGCACGTGGGCATTGAAAGAGGCGGTTGATTATTTGGGAGACGATTTAGGTATTGCCGAATTACCGACTTATGATGGACAAGCGATGAAAGCCTTAGCGTCAACGGTTGTAATGGTATTCCCGAATAATAGTTGGCACGGCAGCAATCAAAAAGCGATTCAGCACTTTGCTCAATACCTACGCAGCAAAGAGGTACAAAAGCAATTAAGTGAAATGACCTTAATGCTGCCTTTGCATGACCATTCTTCATATTCTCCCCAAGCTCGCCAGTGGCTAGACGCCCAATCGGCACTGCGCGGTAGTACGACATATATGCCTGCCGACCCAGCATTTGTGTCGGTATGGAATGCTATTCGGAAAGGCATTCGTCTATATCAATCAGAAACAGCAGATGCCAAACAAAGTGCTGAATATATGCAAGTGGTCGCTGAAAAAATTAGCGCACAAGTGAAAGGTCGGGAATGAAGCAAAACGCAAAATTATCCCTAAAGGTAACGCTGATAGCACAATTCGTGTTGTGCGCATTGCTGCCGCTTCTGATCTTAAGTGTTTACTTTATTTCTAGCTTTCGAAACCTACAAATTGATCAACAAATTGCAAAACAGAGCGCCATTTCGCAAAACGTTATGGGCAGTACTCAATATGCGTTAGACAAGGCAACAACCGCTCTTTTGCATATCGCGAGAGACAAAAATGTCGCACTGGCTGGGCAATCAGGTTTATTTGGCTATAGCGCAGCGAATACGTTAAACGACTTCGTTATGGAGCATAACGTTATCGCCACGGCCGTGCTAATTGATGGATCCGGCTTCATTGTTGAGGCGGCACCAGAAGCTGGGTTGCTAATTGAGCCTCTGTTAGTCATTACCCACATGGAAAGCGAAAATTTCACTCGTTCACTTTCAATAACCAGCAAACTGGTGCACTCCCCGACCCTGGCTCAAGCACTATTCACTCGCACGAGAAGCTTACCTCAAGACCGACCGTTATCTGGCTATATCATGATGTTTTCCGTTCCCTTATTTCTAAGCGAGACAGAACGCCTCGACTCTCGCTCAACCTTTACAGGGCATATAGTCGCGCTTGCTCTTGCTGAGGATATAGTCAAACTGATTTACCAACGTAGTGCAGGATTACAACTCGGAAAAGTGCTCATAGATGACGTCAGTATACCGTTTGAAACCAATAACCAGACAACCACCATCATCTCAACCGATGCCTCGTTTGTACTAAGCGATACCAATATCAATATCGCCGCACAGTTTTTTGTCCAAGAGCACGAGGCTCTGGCCCCTATTGACGATTTGACCTATGAATTTGCTTTGTATGCCAGCGCCATAAGCGTACTTTTCGTTGCACTAGGCTTTTTCTTTGTTCGCTTAGAATTAAAACCGTTAGTGAAGCTCAACCAAATGGTGCAGGAATTTCGCGATGGTAATTTTTCCTATCAACAAGGTACTTTGCCATTTACTGAATTTACTAATGTCACTGCGCTACTGACTGAGATGGCTGATAACATTCGTGACTATCAGGAAGACTTAGAAGCTAAAGTGCAATTACGCACGGAAGCTCTCGAAAGTGCATTAGCCGAAGTGAAAAAGATTAACCGAGAGCTTATCCGTACACAAAATCAATTGGTTGAATCAGAAAAGATGTCACAAATTGGTGTACTGGTAGCGGGTGTTGCACATGAAGTTAATACCCCAATTGGGGTCTGCGTCACTGCAACCAGTATACTAGATGATCGCCTTGAAGCGCTGAAGTTAGCCTATTCCAGCAATCAATTGTCTCGTTCAGTGATGACCGATTTTATTGAACAAGCGTCGAATTGCGTCGAGATCTTAAACAAGAATACGGAACGAGCAGCTGACTTAATTCAAAGCTTTAAAGCCGTCTCAGTTGACCAATCCAGTGAACAAAAACGTACGTTCAACGTGGCCGATTATATTGACCTTATTCTACGCAGCTTACACAAGGAACTCGAAAGGCACTCCGTTGAAGTTGCGGTTGAAGGAAGCTCATCCTGTAACATTGAAACGTACCCTGGAGCATTGAGTCAAATACTGAGTAATCTGGTATTGAATGCTATCAAACATGGTTTTAACGGAGAGCCAACATCTTCTGATCGCCGTATACAGATTAAATTCGAGCTCAATGAGAATAAACAACTCGCACTCACATTCAAAGATAATGGCCGAGGAGTGCACAAAGATGCACTACCAAAGTTGTTCGAACCATTCTTTACCACTAGCCGCCAAACAGGCGGAAGTGGTCTTGGCTTAAGCATAGTTTATAACCTAGCAACTCAACGACTAGGCGGCAGCATCAATTGCACATCAGAGCTTGGGGAAGGCCTGTGTATTGTCATCGTTTTTCCCGTCAAGGTTGTCGATAAGCCTGATGCAGCAGGTGTATAACCGATGACTAGGCGTTACTGGCTTTGTTGAGCGGTAACACCTCAGCCCCTTCTTCATTCAATATCGTCTGAGCATCGTTACCTTTGAATAACTTGGTAATGGCGTTCTTTTCTTGCGCCAACGTGAAAGCCAGATCTTCCAACGCCTGTTCATCTAAAGAATGTAACTTAACTTTTAGATAAGTTTGCAAGTTGTCAGCGATGTCTAACATTTTGTCATATTGATCTGCAGCTTTCTTATCTGTGGTTACCAATTTTTCAACCCCTTTATACGTAACGACGTATTGAATTGTGATTGCCATAACGAGCTCCTTACTTTGTAATGTAGGCTTTATAATAAGGCTACATTACAATACTGTATAAATAAACAGTTATTTTATGATTGATCTGACTAACATTGATGGTGTCATCTTTGACTTAGATGGCACTCTAGTAGAATCTTCACTCGATTTTGCCCAAATTCGAGCCGATATTGGCTGCCCAGAGGGAGTCGATGTGCTGCATTTCATTGAACAGTTGCCAGACGAGCAGCGCCAACACGCCCATGCTGTTGTACTCTCACACGAACTAGATGATGCCCGATTATCAAATTGGCTATCAGGCGCTCAAGAATTCGTACTAAAAACGCTGGAACAACAATTACCGATGGCAATCGTTACACGTAATTGCCGCGCCGCCACCGAACGAAAGATTCAACAAAACAACATTCCCATCGATTGCATCATTACGCGGGAAGATGCTCCAGCTAAGCCTAAACCTGACGCACTCATAATGATCGCACAGTTATGGCAACTACCGGCCCATCGCCTCATCTATATTGGTGATTACATATATGATGAACAGGCGGCAATCAATGCCGGTATGCAGTTTTGTTACTCCCCATTTGGCCAATAGTTTCCGTTGTAAAGCAGGAAATTCACGTTTGATAGACCTTCTCATGACCCTTATCGCGTTTCATCAACAAGATTCATTGGCTTTAAGAAAACCATAAGTTCCTGAAGTTCGCTATTTCAGGAAACTTCATGATTCATGGCTTGATGAAGATCTGGGGATTGCACTACCTATATAGTTACTCAACGTAAAGTGAATAACGGGAATTAACACGTGTATAAAAAAATAACTATAAGCCTCGCAATGGCTATCCTTATATCAGGTTGTGGTTCAGATAACCCACCGCCGGTTGAACTCAATACTACGCCGCCTATCCAAGCAAGCCCAGGCAGCTTTGCCGGTTTATACTCCGGTGAGATCATGCCCGAAGGCAGTATCAATCCAATTGCTGTGGACGTGATGATATCCCCAGACGGGAAAATGCGCGGAATTTCAGAGAGCTTTTTTCAATTATCCGGCGAGCTGGTCTTCGATGGCGCAACTATCGAAACCGACAAACTTGTCAACTATGCTCCACAAGGCCGAGATGATGGTATTTTCTTTGGTGAGGCAATTCAGGAAGGCTCACTGAGCGGAAGTCTCGACAACAGTATGCTTACAGGGAATAGTTACTACGCAGACAATGAAAATCCCTTTTCTGTTAAAAAGCGGTCAGTATCAACGGATGGCGATATTCAAGCAATTGAAGGAAGCTATGTAGACTCAACATCTAGTGTTGAAGTGTCTATTGATGAAGATGGGGTTGTTAGCGGAATAGACAGCTATGGGTGTTTGTACTCAGGCATGGTAACCATGACGGAATCTGCTTCCAATATATATGACATCAATCTTACCACCGAAAATTGTAATGAATTTTCCGCACAGTTATCTGGACTGCTTGCCTTTTTACCGGCGAATACATTGACTAATCAAGCCCGAGATTGGTTAATGATTGCTGTCAATAATGCCACTCTATCGATGACAACCATTCTGTTAAGAAATTAATCGAGTCGCCAGAGCCTTTCATGGGCTTTGGCACCCATTCCCTGCAGACAAAACAACGACCTTGATCGTTGTTCTCGATAAATCGCTATTTTTTGCCTGTAATTTCATCTCGTGATGTAGATAATATGCCTTGTTGCTCACGGCAGGAATTACATTCAGCATGCAGTTAAATTTGAACAGCGGCATTCTTCTTATTGGCATCGTTCAGGGTTTACTGCTAATGGTTTCGTTAAACCTGCACCAAAACGGCCCTGTAACGGCAAACCGTTATTTATCCGCCATGCTTGCTGCCTTTGTGGTGGCATTAACCACTCACTTTCTGACCATCACAAACCTCTGGCAAACTTGGGTTCATGTGTACCTACTTGCCAGCACCAGCGTTTTTTTATTTGGGCCCTTTCTCTATTTCTACGTTCAACAACTCACCCAGCCAGAAGATCAATTCAGCTTCAAAAAGCTGTGGCATTTTTTGCCTTTTCTGCTCAATCTGATGTTGTTTGTACCCATGCTTAGCCTGCCTTCTGAAGAGTTAATTGCGGGTATCATGGCCGGTCAGGACTCAGATCGCACTTTAAGCTCTCTCGCGCTGCCTCTGATTAAAATTGCGGTACTTATTGGGTACACACTGTACAGCTTAAGGTTATGGCTTTTGCACAATCACCGAGTCAAACAACAGTTTTCTGATCTAGAGAACAAAAGCCTGATATGGCTACGGAATCTACTGGTCGGATTCTTAGTTTTTGAATCGCTCTTTTTACTAATGACCTTATTTCAAAGTCATGCGTTTGCGTTACCCAATGAGATAGATTCGGTGTTGTCCTTAATTCTTGTAGCATTAATATTTATGACCGGTTTTTATGGGCTTCATCAGCCAGAAATCTTTCGCAGCGCACATACACCTCGCTCGACTACACACGAGCCTTTACTCAGCACTACTGACGATGATGAAAAAGCTAGCGTTTCTGCGAGCTCGAACCTAAATGAAGCGCTGAAAGGGGAAATCGCAGAACGATTAAATCACGCTATGAGAAGTGAAAAAATATATCTGGAACGCTTTTTAGATTTACGCGGTTTGGCTGCTAAATGTGCGGTGTCACCGCATCAGCTATCTGAATATCTAAATGACACGTTGAAGGTCAATTTTTACGATTACGTCAATCAACACCGTGTTGAAGCGGCGCAAGAGAAACTGATCAGCAGCAAAGACTCTATTTTAGATATTGCGCTGACGGTAGGTTTCAATAACAAAGCGACATTTAACAAGGCCTTTAAAAAACACACCGGTACAACACCAAGCCTCTACAGAAAAGGGCAGTAAACAGGTAAACCTCGAACGAACGTTACCTGTTTACGTCAATTTCGACCTAAACAGACGAAAGCATTTACGCGTTTGCATACGATGACTTCAAGATTTATCAGGAGGTCAAACGATGGCTCACACTCAATTTTTCAAACAATTCGCTCCAACAACCTTGGGTAAAGTTTCAGCGCTCACCGAAGTGCTAAGTGTATTTTTCATTGGCAGCGTACTCTCAATGATGTTCTTTCAATTCGCCGGCGTGACCGGTCATCCGTTGATGGCATTATTAGAGCCAAACGCCAACCTTTTTGAAATCAGTTGGGATTTGTTCAACATTTTAATGATGCAATATGCCGGCTGGTTCATACTCATTATCGTATGCGGTTTAATGTTTTCTCGCCCATTTATAAGAGAGTCTGGCTTATCTAGAAAGCAACATTCGCTGTTGTGGTTGGTTGCTATTGGGGTGTTAGGTTGGGCTATCGGTGATATTCCAAGTAAAATCGTATGGTTGCTTGACGCCGAATATGATCTCGGCACCAGCGTACCTTGGCGTGAAGCCTTGATTTCGGGTGAAAAAACCGCTGGATGGTGGACGTTAATGGCTGTCGGTAGCTTTGCCATCATCCCTATCATTGAAGAAGTCTTTTGGCGCGGTTACGTACAGGCAAGGTTGCAAAATAGCTTCTCGCCAAGCATTGCTATTATCGCCACAGCGCTAATGTTTACCTTGAGTCACGCGCAGTATCATCAAATGGATGCGTACCATATCGCGACAATCTGTGCTTTGTTTATAAACGCATTGATCTTTGGTTGGTTGTTTTATTCTACCGGCTCGCTATTACCCGCTATTGTGATGCATGCGCTTGTTAACTTTCCTACCGATGGCGCCATGATGTATATCGTTATCGGCCTAATGTTTTCGATATCCGCGTGGAAGTGGAAAACTATTCGTATGGAAATAGACAAAGCACTGAACAAGCTTAACCTTGCTCAATTTGACGCAATAAGCCTCCTCGCCTTTGCCATTCTCGCGATGAGTATGATGGCGTTGAGTCAATTCCCCACACTCACAATCACAATTGGCTATGTTGCAGCTGCAATTCTTTCGCTGTGTTTTATTTATGCAAGATGGCGCTCGTTTTCACTCGCTACAGAAAAATCAATTTAAATCAATATGCTGCGAACAGAGAATGACTACTCTCAGGTTGGCAGCAGTTCATTCCAGAGCGCAAATTGCGCGACAGTTTGGACAAAAAAACCGTTCAGCGTTGTGGCGCAGTATTACACTGTTGCTGCATACTCAGCATTGAATTGGAAATCGAACTCCATCGCATCATTGCGGAGACTCTCATTGTGGCAACAGAATCAATGCGGCGCATTTGGCGCGTTGTGCAACTCGTACCTCAAGGCAAAGTAGCGTCCTATGGGCAGATTGCTGACTTGGCAGGACTACCTGGGCGCGCCAGGCTTACCTCTAAAGCACTAGGCTCAGCGCCATGTGAAATGGAGTTGCCTTGGTTTAGGATCCTGCGCAGCGATGGACGCATTGCATTTGAACGGGAAAGTGAAATGGCCAAACGTCAACGAGATTTACTGCTTGCCGATGGCGTGTTTGTCAATAACATGAAGGTAAGCTTACAGGAGTTCCAATGGCATCCCAGTGCGGCTACTCTGCTGTTTGAACTCGATTTTTAAGCGTTTTGTACTTCTTTTTGTGCTAACAACTTGTTAATAGCAGCAGATTCATTTAACTTCATATTATCGTGTTTATTGTAATCCCCAATGTCAGACGAAGCGCTTACTAAAATACCCATTAGCGAACTCAAGCCCGGTATGTTTGTTGATAGCATCGCAGAGCAATCCGGCAACCTGCAAGTCGCCAGTAGAGGTAAAGTTACCAACAAAGCCATCGTAGTATCGCTGAAGAAAAGAGGCGTTACTGCTGTCATTATTGATCCATCTAAACAATTCGTGCCTGATGAGGCGGAAGACGCCCCCGAGGAAACGCCTGAAGTAGAAGAAGCCCCGCCCCCTAGCTCGGAGAAAGAGAAAAAAACGCGTAGCGTTAGTTTCGATCAGGAAGTTGGCGTTGCCAATAAGCTGCACAAGAAAGGTAAATCCGTCCAGAAGTTGCTGCTTAACTCGGTTGCAAAAGGGCTTCCAACGGACATTTCTGTGCCAGAGGAATTTACCCAAAGCTTGGTCGGCTCCATAGACCGAAATCCCAATGCACTGTTGTGTTTGACTAAAATCCGCGAAAAAGACGATTACCTGCTAGAGCACTCTCTTAACGTTGCCATCTTACTGGCTAATTTTGCCAAATATATCGGATTGAAAGATGAAGAAGTGCAAGAGCTCGCATTGTCCGGCTTTCTTCACGATATCGGGAAAATACGTATCCCCGACAGCATTTTGCACAAGCCCGGTAGGCTGACCGACCAAGAAATGAATATCATGCGCGACCACGTTGTCTTTGGTATTGAAGCCTTAGAGGAAATGGAAATCCCTGCGCGAATGATCCGCACCGTGAGTGAGCACCACGAACGTCTTGATGGATACGGTTATCCAGAGGGATCGCGTGACGATGAAATCAGCTTTTACGGACGCATGATTTCAATAGTCGATGTATATGATGCATTAACCGCTGATCGTTGCTACAAAGCGGGTATGCCAAGTCAAAAAGCACTGCAGATTTTATTGAAGGACACACCGGATAAATATGACCGTGAACTGGTGCAGAAATTTATTAAATGTATCGGTATTTACCCAGTAGGAAGTTTGGTTAAACTCACAGATGAAACCATTGCAATGGTCGTTAAGCACAATGAAGACGCGCCACTTAAACCTATCGTAAAAGTGTTTTACTCGCTGCGCGGCAAACACTATTTAGCCCCGAAAGATATTGATTTAGCGAAAATTAATTATCGCTTAAATGTCGAAAAAGCTGTGTTGGCCTCTGAATACAAGATTGATTTCAAAAACTTCTTCGAGAATAAAATCGCGATTTAGTTGTTCTCTTAGCAAGAGCTTTTTTGTTGCAACACAACAGTATTAGCGCTCAAATTTTCGTTCCCAAACCTTTTAGTACACTCTCGTTTGGCTGCCGATGCTCCACAAAGGTGGCGAATACATTTGAGACATAAAAAAACCCGAACACATACTTTGTGTTCGGGCTCTTAAACTTGAGCGATGAAATTAGGCTTTTACTGGACCCGCATTCACAATAGCCTGATCCACATCGTACTTGGCAAAATTCGCGTTAAATTCACCAATTAGCTTATTCATGTATACGTCATAAGCATCTTGGTCTTTCCACGTTTTCTTAGGTACAAGCAGCTCTGATGCTACACCTTCGATTTGGTTAGGCACACGCAAATTTAACCCTTCAATTAAGGTTGTATCAGCAATGTCTAATGTATCGTTTACGATCGCATCAACAATTGCACGCGTTGTTGGAATGCTGAAACGCTCACCTTGACCATAAGGGCCACCAGTCCAACCGGTGTTAACTAAGTAAACTTTGGTACCAAACTCACGAATGCGCTTAATCAAAAGCTCTGCATAAACACGTGCTGGACGTGGGAAGAATGGTGCACCGAAGCAGGTTGAAAAGGTAGATTCGATGTCAGCCGTTGAGCCAATTTCGGTTGAACCCACTTTAGCCGTGTAGCCACTTAGGAAGTGATACGCTGCTGCTTGCTCATCAAGCATAGAAACCGGTGGTAAAACGCCACTAACATCACAGGTTAAGAATACGATAGCGCGCGGCTCACCCGCACGGTTCGCTTCAATGCGCTTTTTGATATGCGATAACGGGTATGCTGCACGAGAATTCTGAGTCAACGATACATCGTCATAATCAGGTTTACGGTTTTCATCAAGTACGACATTTTCTAGGATGCTGCCGTACTTTATTGCATCCCAAATAACCGGTTCGTTCTTTTGCGACAAGTTGATGCACTTAGCATAGCAGCCGCCTTCAAAGTTAAATACGCGGCCTACGCCCCACCCGTGCTCATCGTCACCAATCAAAAAGCGTTTGGGATCAGCTGACAATGTGGTTTTGCCCGTACCTGATAGGCCAAAGAAAAGCGTAACATCACCTTCTTCGCCCACATTTGCAGAGCAGTGCATCGGCAATACTTCACCGGCAGGCAATAAGAAATTCTGCACAGAGAACATCGCTTTTTTCATTTCACCCGCATAGCGCATACCAGCGATTAGTACTTTACGCTGAGCGAAGTTCAAAATGACAACACCATCACTATTGGTTTGATCACGCGCTGGGTCACAAACAAAACCAGGACAGTTTAGGATCTGCCACACTGGACGATCATTGTTGTACGCATCTTGTGACGGGATAAACATGTTGCGCGCAAACAAATGCTGCCATGCAGTTTCAGTACGAACATTAACCGGAATACCGAATGTTTCGCAGGCACCCACTTGTAACAATGATTCAAAATGTTCGCGCTCGTTGATGAAGGATTCTACTCTATCCCACAGCGCATCAAATGCATCAGCTTCGAACGGGCGATTAACCTTGCCCCATTCAATTTCAGCTTCAGTTGTTGGCTCTTTAACAATGAAACGATCTGCAGGAGAACGACCAGTACGCTCACCGGTTTCAACAACCAAAGCACCATTGTCTGCTAATCGACCTTCGCCACGGCGAATCGCGTGCTCAATTAATTCAGCAGGATTTAAATTGTTATGGATGGTCGTGTTTTCGACGTTTACAGCCTCGCTCGATAGCTTAGCAGGTTCAATTGCAGCGTTCATTTGTAGCCCCATTAAATGAAATCTTTCAGAGCGACTTACAGCTAGCCGCACTTTCCGGCGGCGACAATACAGCGCTTTGCCGCACCTTGCAAGCATATCGTCAAATCCAAGCAACGGCTAATAAACATAAGCCATACTCACTATTCATCATATGTAAATAGCTATTCAATTTTGGGGCTTTTATCAGGTATAAACACTAAAAAACTGTAAAGGCGCACAGAAAATTTCAACATTTCTGTAATTTAATTACATACCAAGCTTGTATTCATTGATGCTCGTATTTGCTTGAGGTAATGGGCATACCCTATTGCGTCAAAGTGCTGTGAATGACGATTCATAAAACCATGCAGATAAGGTGTAACATCTACCTCTACATGTTCAACCTGGTCTAGTTGAGTGTTGATTTCACTGACGTTAAAGTGATTTTCCTGACGAGCAGAATACCAATAAGTTGGCACTGTAGGCGTGGCAGGCAGCATGTGTCTAATCTGGCTGCCGTAAAAACCATAAAAAGCTAATACCGGCGAATCAGCGTGTTCACTTAGACATTTCCACAGTGCAGACGCGCCCACACTGAAACCTATCACGACCAAAACGCCCTTAAACGCGCTGATTTGATTGTAAATTTTCATCGCATATTCATTCACTGAAGTATGCTGGCAAAAATACTCATACGCCTCAGCTTCGTTTTTGAACTCTAGCGGTAAATCCGTATAGGGCGACAGGATGATTGGATCTTGGGCAATCTGGTGCGCGAGTTCGTCGAACGCTTTGGTGGCTCCAAAAATGTCAGACGCAACGAGGACCCGATAAACGGGTCCTTGGCTCTTATTCATTATTGAGTATTGCTTTGCGGGGGAACATTGGCGAAACCCGCATGGATGCTTTCTACATCCATACTGTCAAATTCGTACTTAGCATGACAATACTGACAATCCATCGTGATAACGCCTTGCTCTTCGATGATTGAAAGGAGTTCCGCTTTTTCAATATTCTTCAGTGCTTGTGCACTGCGTTCTTTAGAGCACGTACAGCTAAATGTAACAGGGTGCGGCGCATATAATTCCACATCGTATTCATGATACAGCCTATGCAGCAAGGTGCGGGCATCTAGCGAGAGGATCTCCTCACTCGTCATGGTATCGGTTAACACAGCAAGGTCGTTAAACTCCGCGTGATCGAGAACATTGGTAGCATCACTGCTTTGCGGTAATACTTGCAGTAACATACCCGCGGCTTTCACATTGTCTTTGGCTGTATCAGTAAATAAAACAACTCGCGTCGGTAACTGCTCAGATTGAATAAAATAGCCTTGAATACATTCCGCCAGAGAATCTTGATCCAATCCAACCAAACCTTGATAACGCTCGCCTTTTTCCGGCGTTATCGTGATCGCCATGACACCCTTGGTAAATAGTTCCTGAAAACGCTCAGGCCATTGTTCTACGCTCTCGTCCCAACGTGCAATTCCGCGCACTTGTTGCTGATGCGTAGCATCAACCACTGCATACTTCACCAAGCCTTCAGATTGAATTTGTAAACTGATCTCACCTTTAAACTTCAATGTCGCCGTTAACAATGTGGCCGCGCTTAACATTTCACCTAAAAGTCTTTTTATGGCATCTGGATAGGCGTGAGACGCGAGTAAATCAGCATAGCTTTTCTCAAGCTGGACCAGTTCGCCTCGTACACTGGCGTCGGGAAAAATATAACGTTGTAATTGATCGTTGTTCATAAAACTTCCAGTTCAGTCGTGTTGTAGACGACTTAAAATTTATTGATGTTTAATGCGGATAAGTTCTCTGCGCTGTTTTTTGTCCGGACGCTGATCGGGATGCGGATTGTGAAATGCCTGCGCTTTTCTCGCTTCCGCATTTTGTTGACGTTTCAACATGCTCGGCGCGGTTTCACGATACATTTTTTGTGCTAACGGCGCGGCTCGTCGCTTGTCATAAATTTCTAAGATTTCGACTTCTTTCACGTCATATCCACAGGGGATCCGTAACATAGCCCCCAGCTCTACAGCTTTTCCTGGCTTGCTGCGCTGGCCGTTGTAATGCACTTTACCCGCCTGAACGGCGTCTCGGGCCAGTGCCCGAGTTTTAAAAAAGCGCGCAGCCCAAAGCCACTTATCCAGTCTAACTGCGCTCATTGTATCAATCATGGGAACTAAATTGCCTCAATTATCGTCATAAATGTTTCATACCCTCGCATTAGAGTTGTGACCGTAACGCAGACTAGGCTATTATGGGGGGCGTTACTAATTACTCAAGAATAGAACAAAGCACTAGCGCCTACTGAACAGCCACTTTGCTCTCTAATATGAGTGTCGAATCAACCGTATAAAAATAATATCAAATGCCGACTTTGCAATCAGCCACACATCTTATTCAGCAGCGACAATCATCCATACGATTCGTCGTCGTGTGTTTGTTAGCCCTTTATTTGCTGGCCTTCCTAGCGCAGTTGATTTGGCGAGTAATACCCACGCCTGAATCGATAAACTCTGCGACTCAACCTGCCGTAGTAACTGCGACAGGCTCAACAGCCTCAGCTCGTGTAAACCTGAGTCGAATTAAAAATTTACAACTGTTTGGTCGTTTTAACCCTCAGGTAGAAGTACAACAACCCACGCAAACTGTGACTGATGCGCCTGAAACCAAATTGAACCTTGTACTTACCGGTGTGGTTGCGACCACAGAACAAGATGCCGGAGCAGCCATCATTGCTTATCGGAATGCGCAACAAACGTACGGCATCGGTGAAAAAATTGAAGGTACCAATGCTTCATTGCAAGAAGTATTTGCCGATCGTGTCATCATTCGCAACGGTGCACGCAACGAAACATTGATGCTAGACGGTGTCGATTTTGATGAGGCTAATAAAAAGCGGAGTCAAAGCGCAACAACAAGCTCAACGCGCACTTCAACGCCTACGTCAAGACCAGCACTTAGCGATAGCGCTATTGCAGCAACTCAGCAACTGCGTTCCCAACCAACTAAATTTACCGACTTCTTATCGATTTCGCCCGCACAAGCTGACGGTGAACTGCTAGGATATCGTGTGCAGCCGGGTAAAAACCCAGCGTTATTTGAAGCTGCCGGTTTGACCGCAGGTGATGTTATTACAGAGATTAATGGACTTGATGTGACAGATCCACAACAAGCCAGAGAAGCCATGGGAGAGTTGCAAACGGCCGATTCATTGCAGCTTACCGTGCTTAGAGACGAACAATATTTAACGCTATATCTGGATTTACCAGAACCAAGCGATGAGGAATAGGATGAGAAATATGGAGTTTATTCGCCGCTTTAATTTGCGACTCTGCTTTGTGGCTTTTGTGTCACTGGGGTTGTCTTATTCTATAGGCGCTGTGGCGGAACAGTATCAGCCTAATTTCAAAGATACTGAAATCAGTGAATTCATCAATATTGTCGGCAAGAACCTTAAAAAGACTATCATCGTTGACCCCAATGTTCGCGGCAAAATTTCAGTCCGCAGTTACGATCTATTGTCAGAAGAACAGTATTACCAATTTTTCCTAAATGTTTTGCAGGTGTATGAATATGCCGTGGTAGAGATGCCCAGCGGTATTCTGAAAGTTGTACGCTCTAAAGACGCGAAAGCATCGAATATTCCAGTGGTTGAAGGCGCATTGATGAACGGTGATGAATTCATCACGCGCGTTGTGCCAGTGTATAACGTGCCGGTGAGAGAATTAGCACCGATTTTACGTCAGCTAAATGACCAGGCGGGCGGTGGTAACGTGGTTAGCCACGACCCTTCAAACGTTATGATGTTGACCGGCCGTGCAGCGGTAGTAAACCGTCTTGTTGAAATCATTGAGCGCGTGGACCGTGCCGGTGACGAAGAAGTCGAAATAGTAAAACTGCGTTTTGCCTCGGCGTCAGAAATGGTGCGCATCATCGACAGTATCAATAAATCGCAGGGTAAAGCTGCCGGCTCGGGAGCGAAATCTGATCCTAGAGTAGTCGCCGATGATCGAACCAATAGCGTTATCGTTAGTGGTGACATTAAAGCGCGTCAACGCCTGATTAATTTAATCACGCGCATGGACCAAGAGCTTGAAACCAGTGGTAACACACGAGTCATCTTCTTAAATTACGCCAAAGCGGAAGATCTGGTCAAAGTTCTACAAGGCGTGAGTGCCAGTATTCAAGCTGAAGAGCAAGGTGCGTCGAATAACCGCCGTGGTAGCAACAATCGTGAAGTCAGTATCGATGCGCACGAAGATTCAAACTCAGTGGTTATTACTGCAGAGCCCGATATGATGCGTTCACTGGAAGAAGTCATTCGCCAACTTGATGTACGCCGTGCGCAAGTGCAAGTTGAAGCCATTATTGTTGAAGTATTTGAAGGTGATGGCACCACATTGGGCGTGCAATGGGTATCTGAAAGTGGCGGCGGTACACAGTTTACAAATGGTGTAGTACCTGTTGGCTCATTAGGTGTGGCACTGCGTCAGGCAGAAGATCGCGAAGTAACGCGAACAACCTACTCATCAAACGGCGATCCAATCGAATCGACTGACACCATTGAAGGTAATCTAACCTCACTTGCAAACCTGCTAGGCGGTGCAAACGGTCTGATCGCTGGCATTATTGAAGATGGCTGGGGCGCAGTTGTGCAAGCCGTTAGCAATGACACAAACTCTAACATCCTTGCGACACCGCATTTGACCACCATGGACAACGAAGAAGCTTTTTTCATTGTTGGTCAGGAAGTCCCGATTATCACCGGTACAACAACCGGCGCAAATAACTCTAATCCGTTTACCACGGTCGACCGTCAAGAAGTGGGTATCAAATTAAAAGTAACCCCACAAATCAACGAGGGCGACGCGGTTCAACTATTGATTGAACAAGAAGTATCGAGTGTAAGCGGCGCAACCTCTGTTGACATTTCAATAAACAAACGTGAAATCAAAACCACGGTCATTGTCGATGATGGCGGCACTATCGTATTGGGCGGCTTAATCGATGAAGATGTGCAGGAAAGTGTGTCTAAGGTTCCGTTACTCGGTGATATCCCATTTTTAGGTCACCTGTTCAAAACAACCTCCACCAGCAAGCGTAAACGCAATCTTATGGTTTTTATTCGACCCAAAATTGTGCGTGATGGCGTTACGATGAATGAGATTTCGCATCGCAAATATAACTTTATCCGCGCGCAACAATTGCAGCGACAATCTGAAGGAGTACCTTTGATGCCGTTGACCAAAGGTCCATTAATTCCAGAATGGAATGACGCTTTAACCTTGCCGCCTTCGTATGATGAGTACTTGTTGGAAAAACAAAAGAAAGAAAGTGAGCAGGACGAGTAATGACTGAGCAAGCTGAACCTTCAATCGACATGATGGAACAAGCCGATATTGCTGCCGACGATGCAAGTGAAACGGATGGGCATTCACAACTATCGTTTAGTTTTGCCAAACGTCACAAGGTCATACTAGAAACGGCACAAACACCAGCAAAGTTGTATTACACATCAGAGACGCCGTTTCACATCTTTGCTGAGGTTCGACGTTTTTACGGCGCGCCCTTCATTCTCGAAGAAATCAGCAACGACCGCTTTGAGCAGGTGTTAACCAACGCGTTCCAACGCGACTCTTCAGCTGCAAAGCAGTTAATGGAAGATTTAGGTAACGAAAGTGATTTGTTTTCATTAGCTGAAGACCTACCCGATACTGAAGACCTATTAGAAAGTGAAGATGATGCGCCTATCATTAAGCTGATCAACGCCATGCTCAGCGAAGCGATTAAAGAAGGCGCATCAGACATTCACATCGAAACCTTTGAAAGTCAGCTTGTTGTGCGTTTCCGCGTCGACGGGGTGTTGCGTGAAATCTTGCGACCAAACCGCAAACTTTCGTCTATGTTAGTGTCACGTATCAAGGTTATGGCAAAGCTCGACATAGCGGAGAAGCGCGTACCACAAGATGGTCGTATTACGCTACGCATTGCCGGTCGAGCAGTCGATGTGCGTGTGTCGACCATGCCGGCTAGCCATGGTGAACGCGTTGTATTGCGTTTGCTAGACAAGAACAATGCTCGCTTGAATCTAGAAGATTTGGGCATGACTCAGGCCAATCGAGATAAGTTTTCAGCTCTGATCAGAAAGCCACACGGCATCATTCTGGTTACCGGTCCAACCGGCTCTGGTAAAAGTACAACCTTGTATGCCGGCTTAAGCGAGATAAACTCCAAAGACCGCAATATCCTAACGGTTGAAGATCCAATTGAATTCGACCTGCAGGGTATCGGCCAAACACAAGTTAACCCGCGTGTTGATATGACCTTTGCGCGTGGTTTACGTGCAATATTGCGCCAAGATCCGGATGTAGTAATGGTCGGTGAGATCCGGGATGTTGAGACTGCACAAATTGCGGTACAGGCGTCTTTAACCGGTCACTTGGTATTGTCTACATTGCACACCAATACTGCCGCAGGTGCTATTACTCGACTAGAAGACATGGGCATTGAATCTTTCCTTCTGTCGTCTTCGCTGTTGGCAGTGTTATCGCAACGGTTAGTCAGAACCTTATGTTCAAGCTGCAAGCACCCGCACTCTCCAAGCGAGCAAGAAGCGGCTATTCTTGGCTTATCCCCAATAGATGCACAACAAACCACAATATTCGGTGCGCGAGGTTGTGCCGAATGCAACCAGACCGGATATCGAGGCCGTACCGGTATTCATGAATTACTGGTGGTAGATGAAGCCATTCGCGATTTAATGCATGAAGGCAAAGGTGAGCAAAGTATCGAACGGTATGTACGTAAAACAACCCCGAGCATTCGCGAAGACGGTTGTGCCAAAGTACTGTCAGGTATTACGACTTTAGAAGAAGTGTTGCGCGTCACGCGCGAGGATTAGTATGCCGGCATATGCGTACAAAGCACTAACGTCTTCAGGTAAGAACAAATCTGGCGTGCTCGAGGCGGATACGCCGCGGCAAGTGCGTCAGCAGTTGCGTGAACAATCGCTTATTCCGATTGATGTTGAAGAAGTTTCAGAGAAGAAAAAGGCGCAAAAAGGTAATGCTCGCTTCGGCATGTTGCGCCCGACAATCAGCGTATCTGACTTAGCCCTGTTAACCCGCCAATTGGCCACGTTAATCGAGTCTGCATTACCGATAGAAGAAGCCTTGCAAGCGGTTGCTGAGCAAAGCGAGAAGCCTCGTCACAAACAGATGATGATGGCTATTCGATCCAAGGTAGTAGAAGGTTACACTCTGGCCGACGCCTTGTCTGAGTTTCCCAGCGTGTTCGACAACCTATACCGTTCAATGGTCGCCGCGGGCGAAAAGTCCGGTCACTTGGATACCGTGTTAAATAGGCTGGCTGACTACACTGAACGACGCAATATTGTTAAAAACCAAATCACACAAGCATTAATTTACCCGGTGATCATGTTAATCGTTGCTATCGGCATCGTCAGTTTGCTGCTGACTTACGTGGTGCCACGCATCGTTGGTCAGTTCGACAACATGGGGCAGGAATTGCCGGGCGTAACCCAATTTTTGATTGCCGTATCCGAAGGCATACAGAATTATGGCTTACTCATTTTACTAGCACTGGTGCTGATGTATGTGGGCTATCGACAGTTAATGCGCACAAGTGCATTTAAAATGAAATCCCATCGAATTAGATTAAACTTCCCGGTACTTGGGAAGGTCATAAAGAGTATTAATACCTCACGCTTTGCCAGTACGCTAAGTATTTTAACGGCCAGCGCAGTGCCTGTTCTCGAAGGGATGCGTATCGCCGGCAACGTACTCGAAAACGTTTATATTAAAGATCTCATTATGGAATCCGCAGGGAAAGTCCAAGGGGGTTCCAGTTTACGCGGCGCATTAGATGCAACGGGTGTATTCCCACCGATGATGATCCACATGATTGCGTCGGGAGAGAAGAGTGGTGAATTACAAGATATGCTCGCGCGCGCGGCATTGAATCAAGAACGCCAATTTGAAATGCAAGTTAACATTGCATTAGCGATTTTAGGGCCAGTGCTCATTTTAACGATGGCAGCGATTGTATTTTTCATCGTAATCGCCATTTTGCTGCCCATCATCTCGTTAAATAACATGATTTAGTTAGGAGAAGTTTATGAGAAACAAAGGATTCAGCTTAATTGAAGTGATGGTGGTCATCCTGATCATCGGCATCATGACAGCTATCGTGGCCCCTAATATTATAGGCAATCAAGAGGAAGCCCAGCTGAAAAAGGCAGCTATTGATATCCAGAATTTAGAAAGTGCGTTGCAAATGTACAAACTACGCAACAATGTATTTCCAACCACGGAGCAAGGCTTAGATGCATTAGTGAATGAGCCAACGATTGAGCCACTGCCTAAGAACTTTCCAGTTGGCGGCTTTATTAACCGCTTACCAGATGATCCCTGGGGTAACCCTTACAATTTGATTAGCCCAGGGGAGTTAGGACTCATCGATATCTTCTCAAATGGTCCAGACCAGCAACCCGGTACTGATGATGACATTGGCAACTGGAACATAAACGACTACCTAGACTAAAAGTAAGTGCTTACACACCAATTAAATACAAAGTCACGGGGCTTCACATTATTAGAGATAATGGTCGCCCTGTTTTTGATTGGTGTGGCCACTAGCATTGTGCTGTTCAATGCTTTTTCTGCTAGCGAATCCGATCGCCTCAAAGAACAGGTTCAACGTTTACAAGTTGTTTTTGATATGGCGTCAGATTTCGCCATTTTAAACCAACAACAACTGGGCCTTTATATCGATCAAGACGAGCAAATTTATCGTTTTGTTTGGCTCGATGATGAACAAGAATGGCAACCCATTACCGATAATCCTACGTTTGCGGAAAAGCAGTTACCTGAGCCATTCAGCATGGAACTTTTGCTTGATGATTTGCCTTGGCAAGATACTGATAGATTGTTTGACCGTGGCATATTTGATGAAACTTTGTCTGTATCAGAAGATGGGGTCGAAATAGGCGAGGAAGAAGAGAAACAGCCACCGCCACAGATCCTTATCTTATCTAGCGGTGATATCACCCCCTTTAGTTTACTGTTTAAATACGAGCCCGATTTTGGTCAAGACGACCCCGTTTATTTCAAGCTCAACGGCCAAGACGTTACGCCATTGATACGCCTTGGTCCATTGGCACAGGCAGATGAGTCATGAATCGAATTGCGCAAGGAATGACGTTACTCGAAGTCATGGTTGCCTTGTTTATCTTTGCCGTTGCCGGCATGGCCATCATGAAAACTGCCACAGACCATTTGAACAATGTGGGTGTGATAGAAGAAATAACCTGGGCCACTTATGTCGCTAACAATCAGTTAACTCGTGCTCACCTTGACGACCAATGGCCACCTAAAGCAAATATCAAAGGCTCAGAACAAATGGCAGGCCGCACGTGGTATTGGCAGCAAACCGCCAGTAAAACTAATGACGATGATTTACGCGCTATTGTGGTATCTGTTGGTTTAAGTGAGAACTATGAGGATTCGATAACCAGCGTGACCAGCTTTGTGGCGAAACCCAATGAATAAGTTCGCCCAACCCCGAGGTTTTACACTACTTGAAATCCTAATCGCCATGGCAATTTTCGCCATTATCGGCGTAGCCTCTGCGGGACTTTTGTCGCGCGTGATGGACGGCAATGAATTGTCTCAAGACCGTTTCGCGCAGTTGGAGCAAATTCAACGTGCTATGTTGATTATTGAACGCGATTTACTCCAAGCTGTAGCGCGTCCGGCAAGAATAGAAGGTGAACTCAACGAAATCGTAATGGCCAGTGGGCGTGCTGCTGATAATAGCGATGCTGATAGTATTGCGTTTGTCAGAACCGGTTGGCATAACCCCCAGTTTATGTTGCCCCGTAGCAATATGCAGGCAGTCGCATACCGATTGAAAGACGGAAAACTCGAGCGGTTGTACGGCAACTACGTTGACAATGTCATTGGTTTCGAACCCAAAATAAGGGTGCTATTAGAGAACGTTGAAGACTTCAAAGTCTCTTTTTTCATAAAAGAGAAAGGGGCACCTGAGCGCGAGCGCGACTGGCAAGAAAACTATGTCGGTACAGTGCTACCGCGGGCAATTGCAATTGACATCACAACCCAAGAGCACGGTCGCATTCGACGTGAATTCGTTATAAGCGGTGGGCTTAACAATGAGTAGCACGTCGTTTCGTCAAGGCGGAGTAGCGCTCATCACGGTGCTGATGGTGGTTGCGCTGGTCGCCATTTTGGGTACCGAAATGATTGCGCGCTTGCAGCTACAAGCACAGCGCACGGCGAATATTAAAGACGCGAATCAAGCATACTGGTACGCCTTAGGTGCTGAACAATACGCACGTAAATCGATTGCGCAACTATTGGATCTAAGCGGCGACAAAATACACCTGAACCAACCCTGGTCCCAAGAATTTATTTATCCAATCGATAATGGTGGTATTCAAGCCCAGTTAGTCGATATGCAAAGCTGTTTTAACCTAAACGCATTAACCCACAATCGTAGCGAGGGAGAGCAAAATTCAGGTAGTCAGGTCAGCGCAGAAATGGAGGCTTTTCAGCGTTTATTACAAACCCCTCAGTTACTGCCCGACATGGACAGTTATACCGCTGAAACCGTGCGCGACTCGCTTGCCGACTGGCTCGACAATGATGACCAAATTCGAGGGTTTGGTGCTGAAGATATGGACTACGAATCATTACCGAACCCCTATCTTGCTGCCAATACTATGATGCAGAACAAATCAGAGTTGCGCATCGTTAACGGCGTGTCTGCGGTTTGGATAAATGATTTGCTGCCTCTGGTGTGCGCGCGTCCAAACAATAGTTCTATGCAAATTAACATTAACACCATGACCGAGGAATTGGCGCCAGTACTGGCCGCAGTAACTGGTTTAGATGTTGAACAGGCAAGGCGTCTTGTTGCAGCAAGGCCCAGTGATGGCTACGATGACACCGTCGGGTTCCTTGCCGAACCGGATATTGCGGCGTTGGCGTTACCGCAAGAACGCCAACAATGGTTTTCTGTAACCACACAATATTTTATTTTATACACAAAGACCCGTTACAATAACGCCACATTTGCTATGTCATCCGTATTTTTCGTGGATGAAAATAAAAAGGTTACCGTTGTGCGCCGAGAATTTGGAGGCAAATACTAGATGGAGCAGCTCATAGTCCGATTGGGCGGCGATCAATACAGCCCAGTATTTTGGATTGTTTGGTCCGAGAATGAACAGGAAATTATAGCCTCAGGTGAACTCGAAAATGCATCGGCTTTGTCGTCATTATCCGAGCGAGCAGGCGCTCGACCAGTCATTGCACTCGCGCCGAGTAGCCACGTATTGCTCAAGTGGGTGACCTTACCGCCCAAAGCAAGTAGGAAAGTCATTTCGGCTATCCCGTACATGCTCGAAGATGAATTATCAACAGATGTATCGGAACAGTTTTTTGCCTTGGGCCCCAAAGTCGGCGCGCAGCAAGCCGTCGCAATCGTAAGTCACAAACAAATGCAGCTTTGGCAAAGCATGTTGACCGACGCTGGATTGCATTGTGATAAGTTGCTTCCCGATGTACTAGCACTGCCTCACAATGAAGATGCCTGGAGTCTTTTGCAATTGGGTAATGAGTGGCTTATTCGTCAAGACGAGTGGAGCGGCATGCAAGGGGAGCAAGAGTGGTTGCTACCTGCCATAATGCACTTCGCTAAGCAACAAGAAGACCCGCTTCAGATCTTTGACTACAGCGGCGTCACCGTTGGTGCTACACCTAACGTTGAATGGCATCCGCAAACTCTCGATATGCCCATGCATGTGCTGGTAAAAGGCAGTCAGAGCGCCAAGTTCAACCTATTGCAAAATGAATACAAAGTTAAAAAGCAGTCTAATGCTACTTGGCATCAATGGCGTCTAGCCGCCATTCTTGCAGTCGTCGCATTCGCGCTGTCGTTAGCGGACAAAGCCATTACGTTAACTCAACTCAAACAACAAGCGACGGAGTTAACTGCACAAATTGATAGTGAAATAAAACGCGGTTTTCCCAACATTGGCATATATCGAGACGTAAAACGAAAAGTAAGCAGTGAACTTGTTAAGCTAGAGCAAGGTGGAACTGGCGTGTCTATGCTAGCCATGCTTGAACAACTCAGTAGCGCATTTTCACAAACCCAAGTAAAACCGCAGTCTCTGCGCTTTGATGGCGAACGCAGTGAGCTGCGAATGCAAGCGGTAGCGCCTAACTTTGAATCTTTGGAGCGTTTCCGTGCCCAAGCACAAGCCGCTGGTTTTACCGTTGAGCAAGGTGCTATTAACAACCGAGACAATCAAGTGATTGGCTCTGTGATTATCAAGGGGTAGAACGTGCAATCACTGATCCAACGCTACAAAGCATTAACCGAACGCGAGCAATGGGTACTGTTATTGGCCGCCATTGTCAGCGTCGTAGGCCTATTTTACTTGCTGGTATGGTCTCCTTTGCAAACCTCAATCGCGCAAACCAAAGCACAGGTTGAAAACCAGCAGGAATTATTAACCTGGGTAAAGGCCAGTAGCCAACGGGCAATTCAATTGCGTCGTTCAAGCGGCGGCGCACAAGGCTTTACGGGCTCTTTACCACAAGCAGTAAACCAAACCACCAGCCGCTTCAATATTGTAATTTCTCGTATGCAGCCACAAGGTGATGAGCTTCAGGTATGGGTAGACGAAGCGGCCTTTGACTCGCTTGTCGACTGGCTCAATGCACTAGAAAATATGGGAATTACAATCCTTCAAGTCGATCTAACAGAAGCTGACTCTCCGGGTCAGATCAAGCTCCGCCGTTTACAATTAGGGAAATCATGAAATCTAAACTTGGCCTAACACTGATTGGGTTTGTATTCTTTATTATTTTTCTGATTGTATACCTGCCCGCAAAGCAGGTGATATATCGAGTAGCGTTGCCAAACAACGTGGCTATTTCTGATGTCAGTGGTACGCTGTGGAAGGGCAGCGCTAGGCGCGTAAGCGTAAATGGCTTAGCGATTAACAACGTCACGTGGAAACTGTCTGCGCTACCATTGTTGTGGGGGCAAGCTTCATTGACGCTTGATGCAGGCAGCCAACGCCAAGCCAATGACATTTCATTCAGTGGTGATGTCAGTATCTCTTTGACACAACCGATGACGTTTACTTCTGACGATTTTGTGCTGTACTTACCCACTGACCAAGTGCTCGCCAATGTTAGCTTACCGCTGCCGGTTGAAGCGGGGGGCCGTTTCAGAGTCACATTATCAGAGCTCGATTTTGAACAAACATGTCAGGTATTGGATGGCACCGGCGAATGGTTAAACGCCAGTGTCCAAGGGACACAGGGTACTATACCTCTGGGCGTATTTAGTGCTCAACTCGGTTGTGACAATCGAGCCATTACGGTAGCGGTAGCTGAACCGAATGTTTTTGGGCTAAACCTCAATGCACGCGTAGCATCGATGCGGGATATTAGTGTTGAAGGCAAATTCAAGCCTGATGCTTCATTGCCTCAGGAAGTGCATGACGCAGCCAAGTTTTTTGGGCAAGCGGACAGTCAAGGGTATATCGCGTTTAAACTCTAACTGAGATGCTTTAAAGGTTGAACTCAGTGTCTTAACGCTACATCGGCAAAGGGATTGCGACATGCAAAAACTGTTAACCGAAATCTTGATCACCGGCAGTTGGGTGTTTATTGGTAGTTTCTTGCTCCATTACATAGCGTTTTGGCGCGGAATACTGCTCCCCGTTGATAGCGATGATATGCCCGATAACATGCGGGAACGTTCAGATCCGTTGACTAAAAAATGGTTAGATTTTGGCGGTGGCTATTACGGTATAGTTGCGTTCGTTCACCTACTCTATATAGAGTTTAACCAGTTGCGGGAATTTATCAGCGACTGGAACGGTGCCGATGAGATCTTAAAAGACGCCAGCGTAAGCAAATTCATCAACCTCTTAGTGCAAATATTCGTCGAACAATTTCAAAACTTTGGCCAAGCGATATCGTGGCCAGCTCACTATGTAAAAAACTTCCCTATTTCACATTGCGCCATATTGGTAGTCGTCAGTTATTTGCTCTACTGGGGTGCCCGCACACTTGCGCTCAAACGTTACACTAGACACTAGAACGATTTCTTTACTTCAATACGCAATTCCAAATTGCTCACATCACTCTGATCTGAGATAGGGTGAGCTAAATCAATATGAATTACCTGACGCTCACTGGAATGAGCGAGATACAAGCGAGCACCAATGCCGACACTTTGCAACCAACCATCATCGGTATTGCTGATCGGTGCATCACCCGACGCTTTACCTATGTCGTAAAACACCGCCCCACCGAGTTCAAATAACTGAAAGAGATTTATTTGTGGGTAATAGCGTAGCTCTGTATTGAGTAAGACCGAACGGTTACCGTGCTGATATTGCAATGGGAAACCTCGCAAATTGGTATCACCACCTAATGCAAGAGGCAGGTCGAGAAGTGGATTGTGGCCGTATTGCAACTTTAGATCGCCAAACAATGCCCAGCGCGGATTATAACGATACAGCAACTCTGAATTTAGCGTCGTTATCGACGAACCTTCGCCATTGTCCCCACCAGAAAAGCCTTTCCCTTTTAGCTCCGTCAAAAACAAGGTTTTGTCGTTTAATACAAAGCCTTTGGTAACGTTGTAGTGCCAAATAAGGGCATTTGCGTGAGTTTCATCATCCATGTTAACCCCCATACCACCGCTAACGTGCCAACCAAGATTGATATCTTCATTTTGCTCAATCAAATGTAAATTCTTCAGGGTGACGAACTCATCTTGCAGCCATTCACCGCCGACCCATGGATACATAAACTTTCTATCCGCGGGTAAATAAACGGAATCATTTTCACTAAAACTATGCTCATCTGTTACCACACCAGCCAGTAATCTAAAAACCTCATTCTCGGTGTCATATAATTTGAAACCTAACTCTGCCTGTACTTGCGTAATGTCATGACGAAACTGATATTCATCATGCTCATTGTGAAAAATCGTATCGATTCGATCTTCTTGATTAAACCCTACCGTCCCACCGAACTCACTCTTCAAGGTGATCATTGGCTTGCGCAAATACAGAGATTGTTGGTCACCATCCGGGCTATCAATCAGGCGCAAATGCGCATTCATGTTTTTGCCCAGATATACCGGAAACTTGCTGTCTAGTTTGTATCCCTGACGTTGTGGATTTGAGAAATAGGATACTTCTGAGTCAATACCGAGCCCGAACAAGTTACTGTCTTTTAGGCCGATTTCAAATTGGTTCTGCCCACCTTTACGGCCAAAATCTAAAGTCGGTAACAGCGACCAAGTGTCCCATGTTTGAATATGGATACGTGAAGATTCTTCGCTATTTTCCAACCTAACCGTGGCATCACGTAAATAGCGGAGACTGCGCAAATAGCGCTCAGCTTCATACAATACTTTGGGGTCTGTTTCACAGGGCGAGAGAAAACTTAAATCATTTTCTAAGGTGGCTTGCTTAGTGTTTATGTGCAACTTGTTGGCAATTCGATGGATCCAATTCGTATCTGGATTGGATTCATCGAATATTGGATTGACCTCAATTTTCATTTCTTGCGGTACTTCGCAAGCCAAGAGCGACCCTGCAATGCTAGTCAGACCAATGCACAAGGCACTGTAGCAGAATAAACGCCTCATATATCACCGCATACAAAGAGACACAGATGATAAGTATGGCCCTGCAACCTTAAGGTAATCTGAAGATATTTATGACGCTAAACCAAACTTCTCCAAACGGTAAATAAACGTTTTGTAACTCATACTCATTAAGCGTGCAGCCTGCGTTCGATTACCATTACACCGAGTGAGTGCCTGCTGCAAACAATCACGCTCAAAGCTTTCCCAATCCATGCCTTGCTCCGGCAGCGTAAACTGCGCGGGTGAATTTTGTGTACCAACCTCTCCCTTGGGTAGCAGCTCATTTTCATCCCCTAGCACCACAAACCGCTCAATCCGATTCGACAATTCACGCACATTGCCGGGCCACGGATAGTCTATAAGCTGTTTGAGCAATGATTTACTGATGTCAGGCACTTCGACACCATGCTGCTTACTCGCTTTGGCAATGAAGAATTGAATTAATCGGGGGACATCTTCGGTGCGCTCGCGAAGCGCAGGCATATCTATAGGCACTATATTGAGTCGATAGTAAAGATCTTCTCTGAAGGTATTTTCTGCCACCATCTCTTCAAGGTTTCGGTGTGTAGCAGCAATTACCCTCACATCGAGTTGCAACTCTTCATTTGCACCCAATGGAATAATGGTGCCCTCTTGCAAAAACCGCAATAAACGAGTTTGTAACGTAATAGGCAACTCACCAATTTCATCGAGAAACAGTGTTCCGCCGTTTGCGGCCGCGAGCTTACCAACCTTATCGCGATCAGCTCCGGTGTATGCGCCTTTCACCGCACCAAACAGTTCAGATTCCGCAAGTGACTCAGGGATAGCTCCACAATTTACCGCTACAAAAGGTGCATTGCTGCGACTAGACAGTTTATGCAGAGCGCGGGCAGCTAACTCTTTTCCTGTACCGCTTTCACCTCTTATTAAGGCCGTTGCGTTAGTATTCGAAACCCGCTGAATACGCTCATAAACGCGTTGCATACAAGGAGCACTTCCGACCAAATCAACCAACTGTTGTTGCTCAGACAGAGAATGACTTAGTTGTTGATTTTGTTTACGTAACCGCGCACTACGAACAATTTTATCGACACAAAGCAACAGTTCCTGACGCTGAAAAGGTTTGGCTAGATAGTCATCTGCACCTAGGTTAATAGCTTCCACTGCGTGTGCGATGGTGCCATAGGCTGTTGCCACAGCAAAGCCGAGAGAAGATTGTTCTCTGCGTACCCATTCCAATAGTGACAGGCCACTCAACGCACCTAACTTCCAATCTGAAAACACCGCATCGACGTCATTTTCTTTCAATAGAACAATGCCGGCTTCCACTGAATCGCCCGTAAGTACTTGATAACCGGCGGCCTCGAGAATCTGAGCAATCAGTTTGCGTTGTTGAGGATCATCTTCAACAACCAGAACGCGCGCTACATTACTCATTCACACTTTCCTCTGAACTGGCATTATGTAAAGTAAGAGATGCCTTGCAGCCGCCTTGTGACACGTTCTGTAAGCGAAGCTTGCCCCTGTAGTGCAGCTCTGCAAGGCGCTGTGTAATAAATAACCCCATGCCGGCACCTTCAGCTTTTGTACTTGTGTGAGGCTTAAACTCTCCTTGAAGGATCTCATCTGTACACCCCGCCCCTTCATCCAACACTTCAATACTCACTCCGTTGTCGATTTTGGCTACTGTCACTTCGATCGAACCGCCCGGTGGACTGGCTTCTACAGCGTTACTTAACATGACATGTAGCATACTGCGCAACTCCATCTCAGCGCCGATAATTTCAGCCCCTTCTTCTACGTCATAGTGGATGGTAAATTGAGTGCCAAATGAAACATCCAAAATAACATCTTGCACCACATTCAATACGCTTATGGGCCGATGTCGATGTATATTGGCGTCAGACAAGCTGAGCAAATGGCGAATGTAGTTGTCCATAACTTGAATTTTGTCTTTAGCTTGCAGTGCTAGCTCATTTTTTTCTTTCTCAGTAAGGTCGCTTTGTTGCATTTGCTCTACCGTCAAACCAATAGTGTTTAACGGATTACGTAATGAGTGCGCCAACCCCCTTGCTACTTCACCCAATTCCGCAAGGTGATTGCGTTGCTGTAATTGCTGCTCCATTTTATGACTATCACGTAAACGGTCGCTCATTGTATTGAAATGACGAATGGTGTACTTAACCTCACCGACGCCGGCTTCCTTAACCTGACTACCTAACTCGCCCTGCGCTACGCGATCAAATCCATTTGCCAATTGATGCAAAGGACGACTGATGTGGCGTGCTAACCAATAGCCCAACGCCAATCCCATTAACGCTAATACAAGGGTTACAGCCATTAACCCGGTGAAGTAAATATTTACTCTAGACTCGCTGTCATCAAATTGCATGATGTGTTGAATGGACTGAGTATTATCCGCACTTTGAACGCTGACACCATAGGCGTTGCCCACGCGCTTGAGGTTAAACCCTGTGACCGGCAATGCATCAGGTAATTGCGAAACGTGAACGATTTTTGTCGAATCACCCGTCACAAACTGAATACCATCACCCAAATCAACAGGTACGTTAGGGGCCTTTTCAATCCTAATTTCCACTGTGCCATCAACCTCCCTGGGTTGAGATGTGACATTGTCAGTTAAAGGTCCTGTTTGGGTAACAAAACTCAAGGCAAAATCGGTGACTGCTTGACTACGTGTAGATACCTCCTCAGACACCTGCTCACGGATCAGGTGAATAAAGGTCATTTGAACTGCTGCTACCAACAGTACAATACCGGCAATCAATAGAAACAAATAACGTTGAAGTGACATCATTCACCTTTTTTCGCACAACAATACGTAGACAATATTCAAATATTAAGCCAGCCTTTCAAATATATAAGCGGCTGATTAACTTAAAAATTTCAAGGGCCCGAAAACACAAGTGTAGGACAATTTCCTCATATGGGGAAACCGTATCCTGATATCAGGATAAATTCGACACATACAGGCTCAACATATCGCTTGATTAAAAGCTAACTTGTTGTTTAATTTGATATTAACGATTTTGGTATGGCAATTGATATACCTTTCTCAGGGACGCCACTGGGGTGAATTCCCATCGATAAATGCTCACTAAGGAGTTTTACAATGTTGAATAAAACGGTATTTACAATTGCACTTTGGGGATCACTGGCTTTAAGTTCACTTGCGATCGCTACATTTGCCAGCGCAGAAACAAAAGAACATAAAACCATTCAAGTTCACGCTGTGAAAGATGAAAATGTTCGCATTGTGGTTGATGATGCAGGCAACGAAAACGTCATCGTATTAACCGCAGAGGAATTAGCCGACGAGAATTTACTCGAAGATAAACTCGCAATGCTAGACAGTGATACTGCTGAAACCGTGCGCCAAGCGGTTGAAGGTACGCGCCATATGTTTGTAGATGGTTTCGACTTCACAGGGATGAAAGGGAATCATGAAAAAGTGATTGTTATCAACGAAGGTGTTGGTGAACAAGTTCACGCTTTTGCATTCGGCGATAGTGAATTTGAAATCGAATACGGCAATGAAGAAGGTGTAAAGCGTAAGCATCAAATCATCATCAACGGCGATGGTACAGGCGTACTTACAGGGCATACTGATGCAGTCGTTCGACTCATCGAACGTGGAGAGTTCTCACAAGAAGAATTAGACAAAATTCAAGCGGCCGTCGACGCGAAGCGGTAAGGTCGAAAGCGAGTGTTAACACTCATGAAGGCGCAACGGTGATAGTTGCGCCTCATCTTATGTCGTTATATTAGGTGTGTTAAATAATGTGAATACGGGCTGGGTTAATGCTACAGGCTGTGTTCAAAGATAAACACTCATCGCCATAATCGTGGCCGTTTCATAAACACTTTGACGTGTCGCCAAACCTTTTGTCAGTACACTAATCGCACCACCTTTTTGTTTTATATTGTGTGTATTGAAATGTTTGTCGATAACCGGACCTAGCTCTTTTCCTTTGAGCAAATCAGCATACACAGCTCGCGGAAGAGGCAGGTTGCCACTGCGGCCAACAGCGAGTTTCTTACCATTACTGATAGCTACATATGCGAACGTTGCCGGACCATCCTCAAACATATCGACACCGCCTTCATAGGCCACTACCCAATCAAAATGAGTGTCATGAGCACCGAGTTCAGATACACATTTGCGCACTCGGTTTACCGCACCCAACCGCGTTTCAGATTCACTCATGGGTTGATCGGCCACACCAGAGGGCACGCTCATCCCCTCAACAGTGACATGCTCGCCATCGAACCATTGACTGAAAGCTCTGTGTGCCGCGCCAACTTTTACTGGATTTTCGGAACCAACAAAAAGTGTGATCATGTGCCCTCTCTCGATATCTCAACGATAAACTACGAATGCGAAACCGGATAACGTGCAATATCTTCCAACAGTGCGCGGTAGTCGCTTACTGATTCAAACTCGGTAATCGTTCGCGTCGGCAATTTGCTGTCAGGGTTTTCTACCGCTAGCAAATGATTGATACCAAATGTCTGCGCAGCCGTCAGGATCGGTAAACTGTCGTCTACAAACAAGGTTTTCTCTGGTGCGAACCCCAAGTATTGTTGTAAGCGCTGCCACAACAATTGAGATTCTTTAGTAACCCCAAATTGATGTGTCGAAATCAATTGATCAATATGCGTATCCAATTGTGTATGCTCAACTTTTAGCGACAAACTATCCGGATGAGCATTGGTGACGAGAATGACCTCCCGACCACTTTCTTTCAATGCATCTAAAAACGGGATGGTATCGTCGCGCATACTAATTAAGTGCTCAACTTCACGTTTCGCCGCAACAATATCCATGTTCAGATAATCAGCCCAATAATCCAAACAGTACCACTCAATTTTTCCATTAATACGCTCATAATGGGCCAACATGTCAGCCCGACACGTTTCGATGGGTTGCCCACTTTTTTCTGCAATTTTCTTAGGTAAATGCTCTATCCAAAAATAATTGTCAAAGTGCAGGTCAAGGAGTGTTCCATCCATGTCCAATAAAACGGTGTTAATGTTTTCCCAGTCGAGATTTGGCAAGCGATTTTCCTTCATTTACAGTAAGCTGTGTAATAGTACTTCGATCAACTGCCTGTAAACGTTTTAACTATTGCGGCAGTAATGTGTTTTTATCAAGTTTAGCTGGTTCAACAGATGAGTAAAATAGATCCCAAAAAACCTTTGCCCGTTATCCACCATCGTGAATTGGTTGCGCAAAGCCAATTTTTTAAGGTGGAGCGAATCGATCTGGAGTTTTCCAACGGTGCGACTCGTCAGTTCGAACGAATGGCCGGTCAAGGTCGGGGGGCTGTGATGATTATCCCAATGATCGACGATAATCGTTTCTATCTGGTGCGAGAGTATGCGGCTGGCACTCACTCCTACCAACTGGGCTTTCCAAAAGGCCTGATCGATCCAGGCGAAACACCTTTGCAAGCAGCAAACCGCGAATTACAAGAAGAAGTCGGCGTGGCCGCACGAACGCTGCATGATATTCACAGTGTCGGCATGGCACCTACGTTTTTTAATTCCAGAATGAATATCGTAGTCGCTCAGGATCTCTACCCCAAAAGGCTCGAAGGTGATGAACCGGAACCGCTAGAAGTGATTGAATGGTCTCTGGATGATGTAGACGCGTTACTCGCTAGAGAAGACTTTATTGAAGCAAGGGGCATTGCTGCGCTATTCTTATTACAACGCTGGTTAAAGGATCAATAACGATGGCTGACTACAGTACGGAATTTCTGCTCGAACTTGCCAAGCAAGCTGCTTGTGAGGCCGGTGCAGCTGTACTGAAAATATACGACTCTGGAGACTATGAAAGCTATGAAAAAGCTGATGATTCCCCCGTCACCAGCGCTGACTATCACGCCAATGAAATAATCACCAAACTATTGACCGAACGAACTCCCGATATTCCCATAATGTCGGAAGAATCAAAGATTGAACACCTCGATCAACGCCAGCATTGGTCACGTTATTGGCTTATCGATCCCATCGATGGTACACAAGAGTTTATTGCGCGTAGTGGTGATTTTGCCGTTAATATCGCCTTAATCGAAAACAATGAGCCAGTGATTGGCGTTATTTTCTGGCCACCGGGACAATCGCTTTATTATGCGACAAAAGGTGGCGGTGCGTTCAAAGATAGTCCTGAAGGTATTGAGCCTATTAAGGTTCGTAAACTAGACGATCCTCATGATAGCGTGGTTATTATTGCTATAAGCCGCCGTCAGTCTCGTGAAAAAGTCTTTTCTCGCATGAGCGCGAAACGAGTTTATCAAACATTACCGCTGGGCAGTTGTTCGCTTAAAGCCTGCTTTATTGCTGAAGGCAAAGCTGACGTGTTTATGCGATTAGGTGTTACCGGCGAATGGGACACCGGTGCTTCGCAATGCATTATCAACGAAGCCGGCGGCAAAATTGTAGCAGCGAATTTTGAGCCGTTAAGCTACAACCAACGTAACTCCCTTGAGAACCCTGATTTTGTTGTGCTTGGCGACCAGCGTGTCGATTGGCACAGTATCGTTGAATATTATTAACCTTAAACTGGAGTTTATATGCGCCTTCTCATGCTAGCGCTGATGCTAGTGAGCTCATCAACACTGGCTTCATGGCACCTTGACAATAGCAAAAGCCAACTCAATTTTATCTCGACTAAGAATGAACATATTAGTGAGATCCACACGTTTGATACTCTCACGGGTTCATTGGGTAACGATGGAAAATTATCAGTCGAAATTGATTTAACCTCCGTCAACACACTTATCCCTATTCGCAATACCCGCATGCAGGAAATGCTTTTTAATGTGGCAGCCCACAAACTAGCATCTTTCAACACAACTTTGCCGGCTACCATTATGCAACTTGGCGTTGGTGAGCAGGTGATGCTTGAGCAGGCAGGAACCATGCACATTTCAGGGGCTGATGCTGAAGTCACATTTAGCATTTCCGTCAGTCGGCTTGATGACAACACGTTCGTTGCACACACACTAAAACCTACGCTGCTAAGTGCTAATCAGTTTGACTTAACCGGCGGTATTGATGCGTTGCGTAGTGTAGCCGGTTTGAAATCTATCAGTTACACCGTCCCGGTCACGTTTTCAGTTACCTTTGTAGCGACAAAATAAATCGCACCAGACCAGAGAGGACTTGCTCCTCTCTGTCTATATGCCCTCTCACCTACATTAGGCACGGTGAAAAATTTTACATTTCAGACGATCTGGTTGATTGATATTGCATCTTGGTACATTCGGTTCTAATGTCTTACTAAGTTTTGGATTGGGATTAGGTAGTATTGTTATCAAACCTGTTTTAGCTATCGCAGCGACTCTCATATTCTCTTTATTCATCAGCCAAGCAGTAGAGGCTAAAGCGTATAAAGTTTGCACTGTGGAGGTTCCAGGCGGCATGACCGCAGATAAGTCGGGGCCGCAACCATTAATGGATTTCTATGAAGAAGTCATTAAACGCGTGAGCGACAAAACGGGGCATTCGTTTGAGCTTATGTTCGCTCCAGCGTCACGCTGTATCCACATGTTCGGACTCAAAGAAATCTCGATAATGTGGCCGTTTATTATGGCGCAGGATAAAAAAGATATTGAGAAGGTTGGCTACACTGAATTCCCTCTATACTCAATGCCGATTATTTCTACAGGGCATTTGATCTTTACTAGGAAAGAGCAACCGGCGTTAAATAGCATTGATGATTTAGCAGGTAAGTCTGTCGTGAGCGCCAGAGGTTACGGCCTACCAGAAGCCTATGAAAGCAGTGAAAAAATAATCAAAACGCTGGTGAATAACAACGAACAAGTTGCCCGCATGATCATCGCTGGCAGAGTTGATGCCGGTATAATTCAGTCGGGATGGCTGCCCTCATTGCAACAATTAGGTTTACTTGAACACCTGCATCATGGCGCAATGATCGACTTTTGGGGCGGTTCATTTGCTATCCAACATTCTAGTGACGGCGCGATCTTAACCAGTATTTTTTCGAATATCATTCTTGAGCTTGTAGTCAACGGAACTTACGAAAAGTTAATGAAAGGCGCTCCTTATGCCATTCCTGCATACTCGCTGCCAACAGAGACAAGTCATTAATTACAAGCTTGCTTCTATGGATGATAAATCCCAATCTTGCAACACACCATCAGAGCTCAATGTACGCAAATACGATTGAGGCATGGGTTTCATATCTTCCATCGCGCTACCTAACCCATGTGATTCTATTGCCCAACTGTGAAGCTCTACTAGTTGTTGACTATCCCATAAATACACATCCGTTTTAGGCGAGGACGTAATCAACCATGAACGTTCGGGGTAAAACAAACTCTCCCGGAACCAAGTGAAATTCTTAAAAAAGCTTAATTCACCAATGTCACTGTCTCGTTGACTATCCCACACAATATGATCTTTCAATGCATCAGAAATGAACACACGGCCATTCCCATCCGTAGCCAAACTGGTGATACGGTGCGGTAGCGCTTTAATCGTTATTGGTTGATAGTTCACCATATCCCACACCACAACACGCCCATCATTTGCCCCTGAAAATAGACGTTGACGATTTACGGACACTAACAACTTGGTCACTTCTCCAGTGTGACTCTGATTTGTGCGGTAAGTGTTGCTTTCGATATCCGCAAAGATAACTTCACCACGACTACTCCCAACGATGAACCTTTGAGGTGCTTGAGAAAAGCGGATTTGTGTAATTTGTGCATCACCTAGATGCTGAGAAAAATCTAAACCGCCAAGCGCGGTGTTAGACTCAACATGCCAGACTTGGATCTGCTTTTTATTAGCGGTCAATAGGTATTCTGCCGACGCCGACAATTCCAGCAAAAAAGTATTCGCATTGATTTGCTCCGTTTCCCAACGAGCGACCTTCTGTTTAGATGCATTGTGCCAAAGCTCAAGACTATTACTGGCCAGTAACAAAGCAGCATAATCACCTTGTTGAGAAAGCTTGGCGTCCACGACAGGTTCACTGGTTATGCGCCAACGTTCTGTCGACTGAAACGCTTGTTGTTCGGGTTGGCAGGCAGTTGTCAGCAATGAGGAAATGACAAGCAGTAAGGCCGTTCGATAGTTCAATAGCTTTGGATCCGGTTCGAATATGCACCCACCGTATATTGTTTATGCGTTGTATACCAGAGACTGCGCGATTATTCGGTCGAGAATAATTGCTATTTTTCAAGGCAAGCCGCTACACTAGAAGCACTTATAGCGAAATGTTGAGCGCGTACTTTTTAATGATACGGTTGTTCCTGTTTATACTTATGCTGCAGCTATCGCCGACCGTATCGGGAAACCCTACCTACCCTGATGAACAGCTCACCAAAGAATATAGCTTGATATTGGTGAACTCGTTTAACGAATCCGAATTTGAAGCGCGTTTAATGCGTACGCTTATGAATGGTGCAGCTGAACATGAAGAGATTGTGGTGCTCACTGTGCCGCCGTTTTACGCCGACTCAGTTGACACTATTTCTGAAAGCACTAAGCAAATCATCTTACAAAGCTTCAACTTTCAGATTAAAAGCTTATTTCCCGATGAAAACATGGTGTTCAGCAGAGTAATTTCACTCGGTCGTCACGCCAGTGTGTTTATCGATACCAACCCGCAATTGTTCTCAAGCGCTGAACGATTTTTTCTTCACATTGACTGGCAACCCAAGACTGGCACCTTAATCCCTTCAGACTATTCACCTCAGGCTTCTTTCGAGCAAATCATGAGCCTGTTTCCCGATACAAAAAGAATCGCGTTCATACATGGTTCGCGCGAAAACACCCTTGATAAGCGCTTTGTAGGCCAATTTCGAACGAGAGTACCGGATAACGTCGAGCTGGTTTATATCAACCCTATGCTTTACGAAAGTGAAAGTTTAGACGCGTTGCAACGTCTTCCCAAAGGTACGCCAATTATTTACATCAATTATAAATATGTTGAACGCAATTGGGAAACGGCGCATAACTGGCTTGTTGAACAAACGGATTACCCCATCTTTACCATTTTTGGACACAATGTCGATCGCTACTTGGGAGGGGCTGTTGTTGTGCCCGAAAAGCTTGGTAAAGCCGCTATCGCACTCGCTATTCACGCACCTATAGCGCTAGATAAAAACCCCGTCATCAGCGCTCAAGTCAATGCCCAACAACTCGAGAAGTGGGGTGTCTCCTTGAGCGATTTGTCCAGCAACATGGAATTGGTCAACGAAACCCCGAATATGATTTCGTTTCAGGTTGTACTCGAAATTACCGTTCTGTTCACCGTCGTCATATTGTTGCTCGTATTGTGGATGCTGTTTCGCGCAAAAGTGAATGCGGAAAAACTCAAAGTTGCGGTTGAACAAGCCAATGCAGCGAATCATGCCAAAAGTAAATTTTTAGCTAATATGAGCCATGAAATTCGAACCCCCATGAATGGGGTTCTTGGCGTTTTGCAGATATTGGAACGAGCCGACTTGACTGAGAACGCTCAAACACTTGTCTCGCGTGCTTTGTATTCCGCGACCAGTCTCTTAACGATCATTAATGACATTCTCGATTACTCCAAGATAGAAGCAAACAAATTAACCTTAGAAAGCGCACCTTTCTCAATTCAAGATGTTGTTGATTCCGTTGTGAATGACGTTAACAAAGATGCATTACGAAAGTCGCTGACATTAGATGTCGTTTTGGATGAACACTTTAATGACGGTTGGATTGGCGACCCGGTCAGGGTGAAACAGATTTTGCTTAACTTGGTCAGTAATGCGGTTAAGTTTACCTCTTCTGGCTCAGTAAAAGTTCAGATTTCAACCGTTGAATATGATCATCGGCAAGCGCTCAAATTTAATGTCATCGATACGGGCATTGGCATGAGTGAGGAAGCGCGTAACCGAATTTTTGAGCGGTTTAATCAAGCCGATTCATCGACAACGCGTAAATATGGCGGTACAGGACTCGGTATGTCGATTACCGCCAGTTTGATCAGATTAATGAATGGCCGAATAGAAATAGAAAGTGAAGAAGGCTCTGGAACCCATGTCAAAGTCATACTGCCATTGAAGCAATCTCAAATTGAATATACGCAAAAGAAAAAGGGGTCATCTCAAGCCCCTTCATTAAACGGTGTATCTATATTGGTTGCAGAAGATAACGACATCAATCGAGAAATAATCGCGTCGATGCTCTCACCATGTAACGCGAATGTAGACTATGTTGAAAATGGTATTAAGGCGGTAGATGCGGTCCAAGATAATACTTACGACCTGGTCTTGATGGACATACAAATGCCAGAGATGGACGGTATTGAAGCATTCAAAGTAATTAACAAAAGCCACCCTCAAATCCCTGTCATTGCATTAACCGCGAATGTCATGGCTGATGATATTCAACACTATATCGCTTTGGGGTTTGTGTCTCACATTGGTAAACCGATAGACATTAATGCACTGTACGAAACACTGCGCGTTTTCGCCGTAGCTAGAGCATCACACTAGCGGGTACGCTTATATATTGTTATCAAAACTGTTCATTGTTAATTCGGTTACACCGCCTTTAGGATAGTGTGCATAACTCACAATAAAGGGGTAAAACAATGGCAAAGATCCCACGCGACAAACACAATGATTACACTGTTGAAATGGCAACTGAACGGCGTGATTTTATCAGCCAACAAACCGACTCATCATTGACCAATGTTGGCCATTATTCTATCCCACCAGCAGCACTTTCTGGCAATATTGAGAACTTCACTGGCGTCGCTCAAGTCCCTATCGGCTTTGCTGGCCCTATGCTTATGAATGGCGAGCTCGCACAAGGCGAGTTTTATGTACCAATGGCAACGACTGAAGGCACGTTGGTAGCCAGTTACTCGCGAGGCATGCGACTCACGCGTGAATGTGGCGGCATCAAAACCACTGTATTGGAAGATGCCATGCAAAGAGCACCAATGTTTTCATTTGATAGTGCCCGCGAATCACGTCAATTTTCAAAATGGGTTGAGGCCAATTTCGAGCAGATTAAATCTGCTGCCGAGAGCACCACTAGCGTAGGTACACTCACCAATATTGAACAATATGCTGTGTCGAAATTACGCTGGTTGCGTTTTAATTTTCAGTGCGGTGACGCTGCCGGTCAGAACATGGTGAGCAAAGCCACACGTGCAGCTTGTGAATGGATTGTCGCGCAGAAACCCGAAGGGCTTGAGCATTTTGTCCTTGCTGCCAATATGGACACTGACAAAAAGCATTCGCACTTAAATTCGTTACACACGCGTGGTAAACGTGTGGTTGCAGAGGTCACATTAGACAAGCAACTGATGACCGATATTATGCACTGCCCTCCTGAAGCGTTATTCAAGCAACGACAATATTCGAATATGGGTGCCATCATGTCGGCGAGTGTCAGTAACGGAGCACACTTTGCCAATGGTATTACCGCGTTATTCATCGCCTGTGGGCAGGATGTGGCTAATGTAGCGGAGTCTTCTGCTGGGTATACTTATTCAGAAATTCTGCCCAATGGTGATTACTACTTCTCCGTCACTATTCCATCCTTGGTGGTCGCCACCTATGGTGGTGGAACAGGACTCCCAACCCAGCAAGAATGCCTCAATGTATTAGGCTGCTCGGGTAAAGGACAAGTGAATAAGTTTGCAGAGATAGTCGCTGCAACCGTGCTGTGCGGGGAGTTATCTTTGGCGTCAGCGGTGGTCGCCGATGAGTGGGTCTCAAGCCATGAAAAGTTAGGACGAAACCGCTAATCGAATTTAATTTGTCGTCTAAAGGTCTAGAGTAAAGACTTCGCTCAAATGTCTGGTAGGATAGGAAAAAAAACCAGGAACCAGACACATGAAGTTATCCACTCTTGCCCTTTTCGTCGCTTCGGCTTTCAGCCTAGCGGCGTGCCAACCCAACACTGATTCATCACCGGCTTCAACAACACAAGCATCTGAGCAAACGAGCAGCGCAGCCAATGCTGTTGCCGATCAAAATGAAGCATTTGCTGGCTTCAGCCAAACTTTTATTGAAGCTTTTTGGCAACAATATCCGGAATATTCAGCGTGGGCAGGTTATGGCAAGTATGATGATATCATCAGTGTGCCTGATGCCGCTGGTCGTGAATCAGACAGAGCGTTTATCAATGCGCAGCTTGACGCATTGTCAGCGTTTTCGCTGGAAGCGCTAAGCGATGCGAACAAAATAGACTATCACCTTATTGAAAACACGCTAAAACAAGCCTTGTGGGAACTTGACGAGTTTAAGTCTTATCAATGGGACCCTTCTGGCTACAATGTTGCCTACGGGTTTGCGAATATTTTAAATAGCCGTTTTAAGTCGGCTGATGAAAAATTTACGCAAGTTCTTAATCGCCTACAATATGTCCCGGATTACTACGCAGCAGCAAAAGCCAACATTGACACACCGACACTGGAACATACGCAATTGGGGATATCCCAAAACAAAGGCGTATTCAGCGTACTAAGTGAAGACTTACTTACTCAACTTGAAGAAACGTCATTAAGCGCTGAAGATAAAGCTTTATTCGCGCAACGCCTAACCGCTGCACTTGATGCAGTTACAGATTACGTAACATTTTTAGAAGAGTTGGAATCTTCGCTGACTGAAAACGACTCGGCTCGCTCATTCCGCATTGGTGAAGCCTTGTATGAACAGAAGTTCGCTTTTGATATTCAGTCTGGCTATAGCGCGAAGCAAATGTATGAAAAAGCGCTACAAGACAAGGCCAGCGTAACCGCCGAAATGGTCAAAATTACTGATGAACTTTGGCCTAAATATTTCCCTGATACGCCTCGCCCGGAAAGCGATGCAGACGCGATATCGACGTTGATCAAGCACCTATCGGTAAGGCACGTTGAGCGCGATAATTTTGTAGAGGAAATCCGAGCGCAAATCCCTATGCTTGAACAATTTGTTATAGAGCATGATTTAATTGAATTGGATAAGGAGAAGCCACTGGTAGTGCGCGAGACGCCTGAATACATGCGTGGCTTCGCAGGTGCTTCTATTAGTGCACCTGGTCCATACGAGAAGAAAGAAAACACCTACTACAATGTAACGCCATTGGATGGAATGACAGATGAACAAGCCGAATCATATTTGCGCGAATACAATCATTGGATACTGCAAATATTAAACATCCATGAAGCCATTCCAGGCCACTACACACAATTGGTTTACTCCAACAATTCACCCTCATTGATCAAGAGCGTGTTTGGCAATGGTGCCATGATCGAAGGTTGGGCAGTGTACACCGAACGCATGATGCTAGAAGAAGGGTATGGAGACTTCGAGCCTGAAATGTGGCTTATGTACTACAAATGGAATCTGCGTGTGATTTGCAACACCATTCTTGATTACGCTATTCAAGTTAAAGGCATGAGCAAAGAAGAAGGGTTAGATTTGCTTATGAATGGTGCTTTCCAAGAGCTAGCGGAAGCCGAAGGTAAGTGGCGCAGAGCGACATTGAGTCAAGTTCAGCTCACCAGCTATTACAGTGGTTATCGAGAGATATATGACTTAAGAGAGGCTCAGAAAGCGGCCTTGGGTGATCAATTTGACCTTAAGCAATTTCATGAAACCTTCCTAAGCTTCGGCAGTGCGCCGGTGAAGCACATAAAGTCATTAATGGAAAAATAGCCGCCCTATGCCTTTGACCATGAGACATTGGTTACTGGGTGGCTACATTGTCACAGCGTTAGGTTATTTAACACTTTTGTGTTTTTGGCCTAGCGCCGTCACCGTGTTGCATAAAGCGCTACCTGTCAGCCTATTGGTCGTGGCTGTATTACTTTATGCACCGGTAACATTTCGCTATCCATTGTTGCTAGCAAGCATCGCCTCTGTTGCTGGCGATATAAGTTTAGCCTTGACCTTCGAACAAGCATTTATCGTCGGACTTGGCAGCTTTTTGCTCGCCCATTTAGGTTACTGCGTTGCCTTTTATCGCTACGCTAAAAATACAAAGTGGCCATTTAGCATTTGGTTTGTTTTAGGCTATATGGGGCTATTTTTGTACGTTTTACTACCTCACGCCGGTACGATGACATCGCCTGTCAGCGTCTATGCCTGTGTCATTGCAGCAATGGTAGTGACCGCATTAAAAACCCGTCAACCATGGTTAATGGGAGGCGCCCTGTTGTTTATGTTTTCTGATTCCATCATTGGGTATAACCGTTTTGTTGCACCAATAGCAATTGCCGACATCGCCATCATGACAACCTATTATGCTGCTCAATGGGGATTAATATGGCCCTTTGTAAAGCCTCAACCAGCCAACCCCTGATATGCGCGAGGCTGCGGAAAACGGCGGCACATTATGTGATGGTATAGCGATTTTTACCTTCGCGCTTGGACTGGTATAACCCTTTATCTGCTGAGTCCAACATTTTCTCAATGTCCAAAGGTTGCGTTCCATCAGCAGCAAAATGAGCAATACCAATACTGATAGTCAGGCTTACTTCCACACCTTGTCGAATGGTTAACGAATGATGACCAATTTCTTCCATTAAACGACCCGCCACATCTTTTGTATCGATTAACGAAGCGCGCGGCAATACAATTAAAAATTCATCACCACCTAGGCGGCATAAAATATCATCTGCACGCAAAACAGATTCCGCTATTCGTGCGATATTAATGATGACTTTGTCGCCCGCTTTATGACCCCAAGTATCATTAATATGCTTAAAATCATCGATATCAAAATAAAGGACCGCCAACTCGCTGTCATTGGCGTGGCTACTGTTTGTCCAATTCTCAAAGTAGTCGAATAAATAGCGTCTATTGTGCAAACCCGTTAGATCGTCGCGAATCGACAACGCCAATAGCTTCTTTGAATTGCGCAGTTGCATTAATGCAAAGACGAGCAGCAATATAGATACCACCACAATACTGACGATAAGCAAACGTTGCTGCTGCACACGCAATGATTGCTGGGCTGCTTCAACATCGCGTAGCTGATCACGTTGTTTAAGAAACTCTATTTCTTTGTCTTTGCGCTCAGCTTCCAGCGACACGCGCAATTGCGTGATCAAATCTGAACGGTTCTTATCTTGCAGCGCAATACTTTCCCTGTAATAGCCATTGAGCAGTTCAAAAGCATTGACGAAATCACCTTGCTTTGAGGCGATCAAACTTTGGATGTACTCAAGCTCCAAATACCACTGAGTACCTTTGAGCCCCGGCAAGCTATCAAGCATAGATCTTGCGGCGCTCAAATCCTGCTTAGCTTCGTCAATATTATTACTTTGTAGGTTGCACAGAGCCCGCTTTTTATACAGTTCAGCGTCGTAGTCAATGATCCCAGAGAGTGCCAATGCATCATCAATAGCAACCATCGCTTGTTCACAGGCCCCCATTTCGGCCAGCGTCATTGCTCTGCCATAGTGAAGATAGTAATGCTCGCTGTACTCCCCCGTAAACGCTAGAACTTGCTCATAACGGTCAAACGTCGACAGTGCCTCATCCCAGTGCTGCAAACGCCTGTGAACGATGGCTAAACCGAGCAACGTGCTGGCAATAAATGGTTTATAGTCCAACGATTCAAAATAGCCCAAAGCACCCTGGTAATAGTTGACGGCATTTTCGAAATCCCCTGAATAGTTATAGGTATCGCCCAGGCTTTCTTCGAGCAAGCCATTGTAGAAGGGATTCTGAAAAGAAATTAATTCTTGATAGGCCCCGTGTAGGACGGAATTTGCTTTAAAGTAGTCGCCCGACAATGACAATGCATAGCCGAGCTCTCTAACGGCTAACGCGTAAATCGTGCTGTCTGGCGATGAAGCCAATGAGTCTACTGTTCCCTGTAATATTTCAACTCCGCGTTGAATTTCGCCACTCTTGTGCGCATGAACGCCGGTGAGATAGTCAAACCACGCCTTTTGCTCGGGTGACATTATATTTAGCAAAGGAGAAAGCGCACTGAGAGTGCTTGCGACATCATCATATAGCGTCAATACATCTTCGCTTTGTGCCTTACGCAATAGCAACCAAACACGCTGACTTTGCGTCATATTTTGCGACGTCAATGCTTCGTTGAGAGTTTGGTAAGCTTTTTGAGGATTGGTATAAATTTGGCTTTCATAAGAGGCAAGCAATGCTTCTGAAGGCACTATGGCATGCACAGGAGCTACCCAAAGCGCCAGAGCGATAAAGGTTATCGACCGATAAAATCGTTGCAATGTGCTCTTAAATGCCAAACCACTGCTCCTACAAGATACCCTATATCAAGCCGCGAAACTGCTGACAGGTATTGACGAAAAACAATGTCACCTAGCATTGAAAGTAGCAAAGTCGTGAACGAAAGTCAGCCTTTCTTAATAATATCGACGCTCTCATGCAATTCAGAGTATTGCAGCATAGCATCACCAACTTTCAGTTGTTCAAGCACCTGCTCTACCTTGGTATTGAAATCGACTTCTTCTTCGCCGTAGTCGGTGCCTTCACGCAACACAACACTCTCAACGATATTGCGCAAGGTATCGGGTTCGAGCTCATCAATGGGAATAATCACGGCTGTTGTGCCTGCCAACGACCTAATTGCTCATCCAGAAAAGTGGCTAAACGTTGATGAAACCAAATACTCGGCGCCCAAGGAGGGCCCTGCATAAACCCCACATGGCCACCTCGTTCACTTAACTCCAGCGTCACCGAACGCGCCAGTTCATGCTCTTCAGGGATGACATTTTCATTCATAAACGGATCATCCTTAGCGTGCATAATTAAGGTTGGCGTGTGTATAGCTTGCAAGAAATTATAACCGCTACACTTCTCGTAATAGTCCACAGCATCTTCGAAGCCATGTATCGGTGCCGTGACTTTCTCATCAAAGTCTCTAAATGAATCAATCGCTTTAATCTGCGCTTCGCTGAGTAGCAGATCATTGCTGTAATCTAGACGTTGCATTTTTGTTGTTAAGGTGCGCTTCATGCTGTTCAACAAGTAACGTTGATATACACGCGAAAACCCTTGATTGATGCTTTGTGCACACTCCGCTAGTTTTAGCGGTGCCGATATAGCAGCTGCGGTTTGTAACCAACGTTGCAATGGATTTTCACCCAACAGCTTGAGCAACATATTACCGCCTAGCGAAAAGCCCACACCGGCAAAAAACTGATCAGGGAATTGTTGGCGAAGCCGGTCAAGAATGAAAGACGCATCGCGAGTATCGCCCGAATGATAGGTACGTGTTGTATGATTCGCTTCACCGCTGCAACCGCGAAAATGCATCAAAACGCTTTGCCAATTTTGCTTAAATAATGCCGCAACCACATCATTCGCATAATGCGACCGAATGCTGCCTTCCAAACCGTGAAAGATAACCACTAGCCCCTTGCATACGTCAGGTTTGGGCGACCATGCCAAATCGATAAAGTCATTATCCGGCGTTTTTACGCGCTCATTTCGGATAGCAATTTTCTTACGCTTTTGAAGAAAGCGCGGCCAAATTGTCTGTATATGGCGGTTCTTGGCCCATGAAGCAGGTTTAAAGTCGCTCTTAATAATGCGTCCATGTGCTTTGCGTTCAGACTCTGCTTTACTCAATCGAACCTCTCATTGAAATGTACGCCTGTTGAAGTGTTGTGATAGTTTGCTCAATCACTTTTTTCGGCACTGAATAACCTGTTAAATATATTTCGAGCATATTGGTCTCGTTGCCACTATGCGTCTCGCTAGTAACCCCATTGAGCAGGCGTTCTGTTGTCCACTTATTAATACGGTCTAACAGCAACGAATGCTGAATACGCTCCAATTCAATTTCTTGATCTTTTAGCTGCTGATATACCCTTGGCGAATCTGCCTTTGCTTCTCGTCGCATAACTCGATGTGCTTTCAACTCTTCTTGAGAATCGGCTATTGCAAGGCTTAATTGGTTTAAACACTGGGCATCAATATTAAGCTTTTTATGCGCTAAGTACTGCAGTAATAACAGCACATTGACATTACAATCATAGGCATCTTGAAGCGACAACAAATGCGTTGCGACGCTTCCTTCGGCATAGAGTGCCAGTGCAAAATTCCACGCCTCTTGTGTTGAAATTACGTCGCGCGTCATTTACGCCTCTTGTTTGAATGCCAGCTCGAGTTGCTCTAATTCATCCAAATCCATCATCCACGTTTCTTCTGCGTCGGCAAGTGCAGCTTTACACTCGCTTTCTTGCGATAGTACTTGCTTTAACTTGTCTTTCTTAGATTCTTCATACATCTCAGGGTCGGATAAACTGTGTTGCAACTCATCCAGCTTCTGCTGTAATGACGCTATCTCACGCTCGGCTGACTGGATTCGTTTGCGCAATGGCGCGGTGCGTTGTCTAAATTCAGCTTCCAGGCGCTTCTGTTCTTTTTTATCCACTGACTTAACGACTTTGCCATTGCTTTGCTCAGGCGTTGTTGTGTTTTTTTGTTTATCTGAATCGGCCAACCACCTACGATAGTCCTCAAGATCGCCATCAAATAAGGCAACCTGTCCGTTGTCGACTAAATAATACTCTTCACACACACTTTCCAGTAAGAAGCGATCATGCGAAACCAAAATCATCGCACCTTCATACCCTTGCAATGCCATGTTCAGCGCTTCACGCATGTCCAAATCTAAGTGGTTTGTCGGTTCATCGAGCAATAGTAGGTTTGGCTTCTGATATACAATCATCGCCAATACTAGGCGAGCCTTTTCACCGCCCGAGAAAGGTGCCACCGGCGCTAATGCTGAATCGCCATGAAAATTGAATCCTCCGAGATAATCTCTAATAGATTGCTCAGTCGCTTTAGGATCAAGTCGTTGAATATGGGTTAACGCCGATGCTTCAAGGTCGAGGTACTCTAGCTGATGCTGGGCAAAATAACCCACATGTAAGCCCGCCGAAATGTCATAGTGACCGCTCATTGCCGTCAGCTCTTGGGCAAGCAATTTGATTAAGGTCGACTTACCCGCCCCGTTGCGCCCAAGTAATCCGATTCGACTGCCGGGTACTAAATTGAGCTTTACCTCACTCAACACCACTTTAGTATCGTAACCAACTTTGACCTTCTCCATACTGATCAGCGGATTAGGTAGCTTATCGGGTGTGCCAAATGCAAAGGAAAACGGTGAGTGCGAATGGGCTGGTAGCAAAAGCTCCATTTTCTCGAGTTGCTTAATTCTGCTTTGTGCTTGCTTGGCCTTTGAAGCCTTCGCCTTAAATCGCGTGATAAATGACTGGAGATGCGCGATTTTATCTTGCTGCTTGGAATATTCTAGTGAGTGCAACCGCGCTCGTTCAGCCTTCTGTTTTTCATAGGCGCTGTAGTTGCCGGTATAGGCCACAAGCTTTTGCTGTTCGACGCTTAAAATGCGGTCTGCACAGCTATCAATAAAGGCTTTGTCATGCGAAATCAGAAGCAGCGTTCCTTGATAGCTTTGGATCCATTTCTCGAGCCAAATTACAGCATCCAGATCTAAATGGTTGGTGGGTTCGTCTAATAGCAACAGATCTGACGGACAGAGTAGCGCTTGCGCCAAGTTTAAACGCATTTGCCAACCACCCGAAAAAGCACTAACTGGCGAACTTAATTGGTTCTGACTGAACCCCAGTCCTGCCAATATGGTCGACGCCCGCGCTTCTATACTGTACGCACCCGCATGTTCTAATGCTGCATGCAATTCGGCGACTTTCTCGCCATGCGCGTGTTGATCCAAAGATTCCACATGACGCAACTCTTGCTGTAACTGGCGCAAATTTTTATCACCATCAATTACATAGTCGAGTGCGGCGCGGTCGGTTGCCGTGACTTCCTGTGCCACTGACACAACACGCCAATTCTTTTGTACGTATAGTTCACCCGCTTCTGGCGTTATGTCACCCCGCAAAGCAGCAAATAAACTGGATTTACCACAACCATTAGCACCAATAACAGCCACTTTTTGGCCGACTGGGATCTCGATTGACGCGTCGTCCAGCAGTATCTTACTGCCTCGCATTAGGGTTATTTCGGTTAGCTTTATCATCAGTGACTGCTTATTTAAAAATCGCCGCGGATGATACCAAAAATCCCCGTATAATAGTTAAATCGATCGCTATTTAATGTTGTGCAGTATGAGTACAATGGCGTGCCTTTAATACTGGTTGGTTAACTATGTCACAAAGAAAACGAAAACGATTCATTGCTGGAGCGAAATGTCCTAAATGCGAGGCAATTGATACTTTGATGCTCTATTTCGAAAACAATGTCGAAAAAATGGAATGCGTAGCATGCGGCTTTCAACAATCGCAAACCGGGAGTGAGGTGAAACAAGCTGCCAAAGGTAACGGAGATGTTATCGGCGTATTCAAGCCGGACTAATCGACATCGAACTGTCGTACCCGGCTATTATTGTTGGTGTCACGCGCGGCGCGAATAAAAGCATCACCCGCATCGTAGTCACGTTTTGCCATGCGGTCATACAATACCACATTCGCAGTAGCAGCAAGATTCATACTCGAACGTGTTGGAATGTACACTACGTAGTCTGCCTGATCGATCACTTCTTGTGTTACCGAGCCATCTTCTGGACCAAAAACATAGTAAGCATTATCTGGATGCGTAAAAGCCGGTAGCGGCGCTGCCCCTTCCACCAGCTCAATAACCACTGATTTGGCCCCATTAGGCTTCATCGCCATAATGTCGTCGACGCCAATCGTAGGAACGTGCTGATGAGTGTTTTTAGTATCCGTATGAAACGCTTTGGCGTGACGAAAACGCTCTCCAGTGTAAAACACTGAGGTTGCGCCATAGCATCCGCATGCACGCAAAATCACCCCCACATTAGTAGCGGATTTCGGATTAATCAGACCTAAACTTACCCGGCTATTTTGTATATTGTGCATGCCTTGCTATCCCACCGATATCAATCCAAAGATAAACCCTGCGCCAAACGAAATAAGTTTGGCAAATAAAATAAACCAAATGCAATCCATAAGCTCAGCGTTCGTGGCGCGCGTCATCATAAAACAAAATGTCGCTATAGCGATCCAAAAACCGAAAACAGGAATAATGGTCAACGCCGTAATGATAATGACAATACCTAATAGCGGCTTGATCGAAACAGAAACGAAAGACAGCTTTGTCACAAAAAACAAGGCGACAGCAGTGATCAATATATCGAGATGATAAAAGTGACTGTGCACTTCCATGCAGGATTTCCAAACGGTATTTGATGTTGAAAAGGAAGTTTACGTGCTGCTACTGACAGGATGCAAGCGCAAACCTAAGCAATGGCGGAAAAGCCACCTTCCGCCGGCGTCACGATAGACAAATACCGGGACTGAATAACACTCACACGCTTCAATGTTCTTTCATCTTGCTGCAACGACTCGCGTTGTTGGCTAGTCAGCGATTCTCTATCGACCGCAGCACTCACGCCTAACCCTTGATTATCAAGCGTTCGTTGTGGGATAGATACATCAATGCCGTCAACAATATCAGCAAGCTCAGGCACGTTTGAAGCATTGCCTTCAGGGCTTTGTTGCGATGAAACCGCTTGTTGCGCCTCACTAGCGCGTTGCTGATTAATGTCATTGCGCGCTTCAAAAGCTTTTTGTGTTGCTTCGTTAGCAACCCTAAGATCTTGAGGAGAAGGCTCTGCTGGCGCTAAAGCTGCGGCTTTAACTTGCTGCATTTTTCTAAGCGTGGCCTCTGGAGAGCTTTCTTCACCAACATCAATCGAGACCTCGCCACCCACAGCATAGCGCTTACCATCTGGACCGGTTTCGTACTCGTAGCTTGGCGAGCCCGCATACTGTCCGCCAACGCTTGAATGTGCTTGTTCATGCGAACGCACTTCTCGATCACGCTGTTTCAGCTGCTGAACTTCTCGTTGTTCTTGTAGCTCTTGCTCTTCACGTTGACGATCTTCGGCGTTTTCCTTGCCGGCACTTTGATCATTCGCATTATCAAATGCCCCTTCACCCGTTGGCGCTTGAGAGCTTGCATTTGGATTCGGTTGCGGGCGTTCGTATACAACAGGCGCTGGGGTTTGTCCTGGATTTTTTAACCGATCAGATTCTGAACCTAAACCAGATTTGGCTTCGGAGTTTTCGTTTGCACTGGTTTGTGGGATGGTTTCACGCGCAAGGTTTTCCCGCCGAGCGGACTCGGTACTTAAGTTGGTATTGGTAAATACAATACCTGTAGGGATTGGCGTGACTATGTTCATCTATAAACGACTCAGGCGAAAATATCGATGATCCGACCCAAGGTTTCATCAGCACGATCAACGACCGAGGCTGACGCTTGAGCATTGCGCGCGTTTATCTGCAATGACAGAAGATCACTGGTTAAATCATTGCCGCCGGTTTGTGGCAATGAATTACGCAGATTAGTCAATTGCTGCTCAGCAGCATTTACCAATACACCTGCTGGCCCATTGTCGGCCACATCCTGTTGAGCTGTTCTTTGTGCAATATTCAATGACGCTTGAGTGACACCTTCAAACCCGCGTTGAATACCGAACTGGCCAGACAAAATGGCCGAATTTAAATTATAGCCTGTATCGATTGGCATACAATTACCCTCACACTACCTCTATTTCATTATCACTCAAATTGTTCAATTTTTGAACCCTTTGGCGAGTCTATTTAGCTATCAAGGCGTGTGTTGATATAACTGCTGGCTATAATGTTTGGCAAAAATCTTTGAGCGCCGTTACCCACATAGATCGGTGAGATATGAATGGTGCGTGGGCAGCGTGCGGAAAAATTTGACTGATGCTATGAGGTTGTAACGCTTGGATCCGCTCAACCCCATCAATAGGTACCAAAGAGTCTAGTCGACCATACAAGCGCAGGGTTGGACAGCCGATTTGGCTAATGCGGTCGCGCAGGTCCACTGTAGACAGAAGATTGAGCCCGTCCATCAGAGCAACATGCGATGGCTGAGGGTACTCATTAATGCTGTGTTGTATCGCTTTGATGTCACTTTTAGCGCTAGGGCTGCCCAACGCTTGGATAGCCAAGAAACGCGCCAGTGTCTTGCCAAAATCAAACTCTAATTGCTTTTCAAACGCGGCTAAAACAGGACGCTTGATACCGTGCCAATCATCCCTTTCGGCAAAACAGGGCGTAGAAGCCAGCGAAATAAGCCCTTTCAGTTTTACCTTATTCTCGATGGCAATGTGCTGTGCGATGAGCCCCCCCATCGACCACCCGAGTAAAATACTGTCTTGCGGCACACAAGGGGCAAGCATATTGGCTATATTCTCTAACGAGTAGTCTTCAGGCAGAGTCTCTGCGTTTATGCCAAAACCAGGTAGATCGACCGTCACGACATCAAAATCTGTCACCAAATCACATATAGCTTCCTGCCATACACCGCTATTAAGCCCCCACCCATGTAGCAGTACTAGAGTCGGTAAAGCATTATCGCTGTCTAGCCTATGAGTACAGCTGATTAACGGCGACTCAACATGTGAAACTGTTTGCGTGGAATACTTCACGGAGACCTCAAACGATTATGCGAAAACATTGGGTGGATTCAATTCGCTGGGGATTATCACATGTTTTCTCGCCGCCGTGTATCGCGTGCAAGCATATGACGATAAAACAGCCGTGTGACCAATGTTTAGCCAACCTCGACCTTTTTACACCGGAACAGTTTCACTATGATCTGCGCCGCTGGCCTCGAGTAATGCAAGCCTTGAAACCCTTTGATCTGGCAAGGCTTCAGGTGGCTGGGCCTTATGAGTATCCCTTGAACATTTGGATAGCAAAACTAAAATTTAAGCGCCAACTCCAGTTCGTTGAGCCACTCGCCAGGGTATTCAAACGTAGTTTACGAGGCCGCGAAAATGACCTACCGCAGGCATTGATCCCTGCTCCCCTGCACTATGCGCGCTATCTTGATAGGCAATTCAATCAAACAAGAGAGCTTGCTGTCAGTTTATCTAACCGGCTATCCATTCCAGTATTAGATAAGCATTTAAGTAAGCTCCACAACTCTGCGCCACAAAGCTCACTGAATCGTCAGCAACGAATGAACAACCTCAATACTGGTTTCCATTGTTCTCCATTGCCTCAGCATATTTCACATATCGCGATATTGGACGATGTCATAACAACCGGCAGTACCATGCAAGCGATGATCAATGCAGTGCGATTGAACAACCCCAATGTTGTCATTGAGGCTTGGTCAATCGCGTTGACATTACCGCGCGTTGATTAACTCAGCCATGTAAATTGCGTTCGCGAACACTTTACTGGTGCCATACCAATAACCACGGAAATTAAGATTGTCAGCAAAACCAATCACACGCCCTTGCCCTACTCTGTGCGCCACAGCCGCTGGTGTTTGTGCAATTAGCTCTGCAAGTTTGGTATCTGCATATCCAGATGCCAACGGTTGCTCTGTATAACTAAATGGTACGGTAAACGGCGCATTCGCCGCCTTTATTACTGCGTTATTCGTTTTGAACATCGGCAACATCGCGTCATCAAGGCCGAATGCCAGAGGATGCGTTAAATCTGCATCAGTAAGAAACACCGTCCCTGCAATTAGCTTCTTGGCACTCAATGCATCACGGTCGCCATAGCGCAGATTCTTAGTTGAAAACAGTTTATCGACTTCAGTGGCTGGCATCATGTCTGCATTTAGCCAATTTTGTTCTATCAAAAATTCCATGCCGCCTTTTTGGCCAATCAAAATGCCACCCGATTTGACCCAGCGCGCGATAGCCTCAACGGCTTTGCTAGGCATATCATTGTAGTTGCCATTTGCCAGAACGATATGGCTATATTGACTTAGGTCTACCTGACCCATACGCCACAGCTCAATAATCGAGGCTGGCATTTGCATACGCGTATCAATGTAATGCCAAATTTCACCTACCTCGTATTGAGAGGTTCCCCTGCCACCAACAATAGCAATCGACGGAGTGTCAACCGGTATGAGCTGTCGAGATCCCAAATCGATTCCGTTGGGCGTTAAGCCAGAGCGAATGGCAAATACTGGTACAGAGTATGTTTCAACAACTTGCTCAAGTAACTGAATAAGTTCATCTGGTTGTTTGAGTGCCTGTGGAATCACTATCGTGCCAGCAGCAAATGCCTTCTGTTCACCATCGGTTAGCGCAGTAAAACCATCTCCAGCCACACGGACAGAAACCCCGTTTTGTAACAAGGAAGACAATATCGCTGGTGCATTGTAATGGTGCCATTCAATCGCATAGGCATACGCGTCTGGTGAAACCGCTTTAACAGGGGCGACTTGAGGGCTATCGGTAAGTTTTAAACGCCTGCGTTGTCCCGAATCCACAGCGGTGAAATCCAGATCAAATGCATAGGGTAGATTCCAACTCGACACGTCATAAAAAGTGTTATCTGCAAAGCTTGTCTGCGTCGAAAACATAGACGTTAGCAGTCTGTATTGTGCCTGTTCAGTCGGCACAAAAACGCTGCCTGCAGGATAGGTAGCACCTTCGATGCTATAGCTTTCAGACAAGTATGCAAATGATATTTGATGACGCGCCAACAAGTCAGTAAGTACTTGCATACGTTTACTGTCATTATTGTTCTCAATTAAATAACCGCTTTTCTTATCTTGTTTTGCCAACGCTTGCGTATCAGCATGGAATTGTTGCTGGTATTGCAAGATCGCTTGCTTGTTTGCCATCGCACCGGCAAAGGTCGATAGCGTTGTTGTTACCTGATTCTGAATAGTCTGCTCAAACGCTAACTCACCATTGATAGTTTCCTGCAAATGACCACGACTACTTGCTTGTTCAAACAAAATGCCAATACTGCCATGGGCATCTGGGTAAGTTGAGCCTTTGCCATAATAGAAATCATCGAAACCCTCTTCAGTGAAGTACAGCACTTTGTTCTCGTCTAACGCGGCCGCATGAAATTCGGCAAGCGCTTCCGTTAAGGTCACGTTTGATTGTGGGGTCATGGGATTTTTGCGGCTTGGAATTCCAGGTTGAAAGAAATAGGTGCTGTCTGGGCCCATTTCATGGAAATCCGTCAAAATATGCGGGCGCCATGCGTGATATTGCGCTATACGAGCGCGTGATTCTGGATGCGTCAGCAACAACCAGTCACGGTTTAAATCGAACCAATAATGATTTGTGCGACCTGACGGCCAACCTTCTTGGTGTTCACGGTGGTCACGATCAGCATTTAGCGCTTTACCGCGGTGCATATTGGCCCACTGAGCAAAGCGAGACAAACCATCTGGATTCAACGAAGGATCAAGCAGAACAACATTCGACTGCAATAGTGCTTGTACTTCTTCACTTTGTGCTGCAGCCAAATAATAGGCGATCAACATAGACGCATTCGCACCTGATGGCTCATTGCCGTGAACGCTATAGCCCATATACAGCACCAATGGAGCATCAGCAGACGGTTTTTCACCGGCTAACAATGTTTGCACATGCGTTTTTTGGATATCTCCAATACGTACTTGGTTTTCAGGAGCTGAGATGGTCAGCAACAACAGCGGGCGATTTTCATGCGTACGCCCTGTTTCCTGAATAGACACGCGATCTGACGCCTTCGCCAATGCGTGCATGTAGGCGACGAGTTGATCATGGCGTACATGCCACTCACCCACTTCAGCACCTAAGACGCTTGAAGGTAACGGAATAGAAGGATCGAAATTGATGCCTTTAGGTAAGTAGTCATGCGCAGGCTTCCCTGCGTAAGCTGCACCGGCCAGAACGATTGACATCACAATCGAAAATAGCCCTAAAGAACGACGAATAAAAGCATTGCAGTACTGCTGATTGATTAAAAGCTTGCTCATATTTCCCCTTACAATAGTTGTTTATGCCCACGCGCTCGCTGAGCCAATGTTCTTCACGATAACGTATTTCACTAAATAAGTATAAATATTGCTAAAAACCCTAATACTTGAGTGTTTTACTAGGGTAATTTTGTTGATACAATTGCGAAATGCGATTTAAAGGTTGTAATTATGATCACAATTTCTGAACAAGCCCAAGAGCACTTCGTTAAGCTGCTTTCTAAACAGGCCGAAGGCACTAACATACGGGTTTTTGTCGTTAATCCTGGCACTTCAACCGCCGAGTGTGGTGTTTCCTATTGCCCGCCAGATGCTGTAGAAGACAATGATATCAGACTAAACTTCAATGGCTTTGATGCCGTGGTGGATGAAGAAAGTGCACCTTTTTTAGAAGAAGCAGAAATTGACTTTGTCACTGACCAAATGGGTTCACAGCTCACCTTAAAAGCGCCAAATGCAAAAGCGCGAAAGTTGGATGATGATGCGCCTCTGGTTGAACGTATTAACTATATGATTGAAACAGAAATCAACCCAAATCTAGCGAGTCATGGTGGCAAAGTATCACTGATGGAAGTCACTGAAGCGGGTATCGCTGTACTTCAATTCGGAGGTGGTTGTAACGGATGTTCAATGGTTGATGTCACGCTAAAAGATGGCATCGAAAAACAAATGTTAGCGCAGTTTTCGGGCGAACTTACAGGCGTTAAAGATGCCACCGAACACCAAGCAGGTGAACATTCTTACTACTAATCTGTTGTATCCATCATGCCATCCTTAAAGCGCGTGCTCTATACTGCTGGACAAAATCCCACTCGCAGTTGGGCACGCTTCAGGCTGGGGCTCGCGTTATTTGTTTTTGGACTGCTTTTACTGCTAAGCGTTGCCGGAGACTACTTCACACTTAATGCTGTAGCCCTAGTCATACTGTTCATTGGATTTGTGTTTGCGATGTGGGGCTATTGGGGAATGTTTGCCAATCGCTTTGCGCGCGTCATCGAACAGCGCGAGATTAATCGAGCAAACGACCCTTTTGCTGAGCATAAAGATAAGCCCCACCAAGACTAGCCCCTCGCGCTGCGAGAAACAGCAGAAATGCCAGCCATAATGCCCAGTTGTTCATGCTCTGTAGTAACCACCATGCTGGAAAGAATACCCCCAATGCGCTAAACATCATGGTATTTCGCATGGCCTGTGCTTGGCTCAATCCAACAAATACACCGTCAAACAGAAAACACCAGTGCGCGACAAGCGGTAGAACGATAATCAGTGGTAAGTACGGACTTGCTGCTAAGACCAATTCAGATTTGTTTGTTAACAAGCTCAAAATCAGCTCCCCTGCGATCCAGAAAAATCCGCTGTAAGCCACGGCAAATAGACTCGACCAAAAGAGCCCTCGTTGTGTATGTTGATTCACTTCAATTACCTGACGCTGTCCCTTCGCTTCTCCCACAAGCGCCTCAACGGCATACGCTATGCCATCCAGCCCCAACGAAATAAGTACAAAAAATTGCATTAAAATGGCATTCACGGCCGCCGTTTGAGCGCCTAAGCGAGCGCCTTGGAAAGTGATAAATGCCAAGCAGAGTTGCAGCATTAAGTTGCGAATGAACATAGCTGTATTCAGCGACAATACCTGCAAACACTCGGTGCGCGAAAACCAATGCCATTTAGGTTTGAATACGTTAAGAGGTTTTACTGCCAAATATGCGCCCCAAAACGCCATAACGTACTCTGAAGTAACCGTCGCAGCCGCAACCCCTATCACGTTTAAATCAAGCATAAATACGTAGACGAGATTCAACACAATGTTGATAAGGTTACCTGCCACTTGGATCATCAGTACCGCTGAGGTCCGCTGCTGCCCAATTAGCCAACCCACTAGCACCAAATTCAACAAGGCGGCCGGCGCGCCGAAGACGCGTACAGACAAGTATTCCGCAATAAACTGATTGGTTAGGGTATCGGTTTGCGCGATGGCTTGTGTCACCCCGATAACCCAGGGAATAAGCAAACCTGCCACAAGCGCTAATAGTAACGCCATTGCTCCCGCTTGGGCTAACGGCTTTGCATACGTATCGGGCTGAGTTGCATCCTTGTGCCAACGCCCCAACATTTGTGCACTTAAGCCGGTCACTGACATACGAAGGAATCCACACACCCAATATATTTGCGTGATCACTAGTGCACCAATTGATGCCCCTGCTAATGCTTCAACAGTCGGCAGATGTCCTAACACAGCAGTATCAACCAGCCCTAACAACGGCGTAGTGATATTGGCAATGATCATTGGGATAGCGAGTGTTAATAAACGCTTATGTGACTGAAAAGTGCGTTCGGTCAAAAGAGAAACGGTTCCAGCAGTTTACGACAAAGGATAGAATACCTTAATCAAGCAGTAATTCCTTTATCACTGTGTAACGCTACTGAGGAAAACCATGAGAAAACCGTCCTTTCCTGCGATATTTGTTTGTTGTTTAACCCTGATGCTGTCATGCAGTACGTGGGTTTATGCTACGACATCACCTATCGACAACTCGCGTGCGGTTATTCTACTGTATCATCACGTATCTACGCAGACGCCGCCGTCGACCAGCATATCACCACAACAATTTGCACAACATTTAAACTACCTCAATCAGCATCATCAAGTTATCTCATTGGTTGACGCGATGACTGCCATTCGCCAACAACAACCGTTACCTGACAAGAGTGTTGTCATCACCTTTGATGACGGTTATCGCAACATTCTTGAAAACGCGCACCCTTTGCTTATGCAATATAAAATGCCGTATACAATATTTGTAAACCCAGGCGTAGTCGGTGAACAGGCTGGTCATTTAACTTGGCAGGAAATGCAGCAAATGTCGGACGACGGTGTGCTATTTGCCAATCATAGTTTGCGCCATAACCATTTGCTCACCCGAAATGAAGCAGAAGATGAAAAGCAATGGTTAACGCGCACCGTCGCAGATATTGAACAAGCAGAGGAAATGCTCGCCGAGCAATTGGGTTATTCGCTACGGTATGTGGCATACCCATTTGGTGAATATAACCTTGCGCTGAAAGACGCATTACAAGCAAAAGGCTATATTGGTTTTGGTCAACAATCTGGAGCAGTAGGTGCTCGCTCAGATTTCGGGGCTATACCGCGCTTTCCAGCAGCTGGCATCTACGCCAACTTGAACACCTTAAAAACGAAGATGAGCAGTTTGCCTCTTGCGCTCATAGAGGACGCAATAGATCCCATGCAGTCACTGGGCGCTTCGCCACAAGTAATGCTTAAACCCGCGAATCAAGCGATTAAACCGGCAAGCATTACGTGTTTTTACAATAACAGTCCGATTGAAGTGAACCGTCACGAGAAATCAATCTCATTTACGCTACCGACTCCCCTTGGTGCCGGCAGAAGTCGTGTCAATTGCACCGCGCCAAGCGGACTCGCTGGACGCTTTTACTGGTACTCGCAACCATTCTTTGTAGCCGATAAAAACGGTCTCTACCCTGATTAGCGACGTATATAAAAGTCCATTTGTACGTATCGATTATTGGCCACCTGAGCTTCACCGTTAATAAACTTGGGTGCATAACGCCATTGTTTTAGTGCTTCCACGCTAGCGTCGCCAAAACTGTTGCCACCCTGAACTTCCATGATGCGCGGATTGATCACGAAGCCGTATTCATCAATATCAAATTCAATCTTGGCAAACCCTTCTCGGCCTGCTCGCGCGTAATTCACCGGGTACTTAGGATTCGTTCGGAAAATGGGCTTAGGCTCAAGAATATTCTCATCCCAAGGCGTCATTCTGCCGATTGCCACACAGTGTGCGGTGGCTTTATCCGACTCCCCCTTACGTTCAAAAATGTCCACCAGATTAGCGTGCGCTGTCAGTGCCCATGGATGGCTGTAATTGAGATTATCGTCGAGTACTTCCACAATGGCTTCGTACTGCTGAGCCGCAGCATCAAGTCGCTTTGCATTTTTATACAGCTTGGCTAAATAAAATTGACTTTCCACTAAGCGTTGATCGGTAGCCCCAAAACTCTGCTCCATGATCTCGACCGCTTGCTCTGCGAATCCAATCGTTTTTCGCAAGGTTGAAAATGCAGTATTAGAACGTTGCAAGATGGACACTAACCCATAGTGATAAAATGCTGATTTATCAGGTTGTTGTGCTGACAATTCTTCAACCTGGCGTATCAGGTCTTTGATTATGTTGCGCTTCGCTTTGGCAAAATCACTATCGTCTCGCGCAAGAATGGTTGCCACATAATAACGTTCAATACGCACCGGAAATACCGAAGCGGCATCCTCACCGTCGCGTTTCGCAAACGCCTCTTCTACTGCCTGATATTCTGCATATGCCTCTTTGTGCTGCTTGGTCTGTTGTAACATGTTGGCATAGTTAAAACGCAAATTAAGGTAATTGTCTGTGTTTTCTTTAAACTGCTTACCGCCCAACTCAAGGGCTTGCTGTGACAAGGATAGCGCTGTTGTATAGTCTTCTTGTTTGAACGCCTCTAAATAAGCGTTGTAAACACTTGAGAAGTCTTCAGATGCGAATGAAAAGGTCGAACCAAACAGAATCGGCGACAAAATGATTGGCAATATTGAACGCTTCAATGCGCGTAAAGACAGCATATTAATTCCTTTTAAATAGATAGATGTTTCAAATCGAGCTATACGAAAAAATAACCACAGGTAAATTATGTGTCAAGTTTACCTGAGAGTACCTTTTGATAACGTTGATAGCGCCCTGATAGAGAGTTTCCAACAATGGTAAAACCCGCGTTTAGGTAACACTGGATAGCGGCCTGATTATGTTGCTCTACATCTATCACCAGTTCATCTTTACTCATCTTAGCACCTAACGTTTCGGCGTGTTGAATGAGCATTGATGCCAATCCTTGCCGCTGTGCTCTTGGCGCTACACTGACATGGCCCAATGCAATCTGATGCACCTTGGGGTGCTTGATTTCAGCGCTATACACTTCATTGCGTTTGAGAATGTCTTTGGCTTTTGCAAGGCCAAAATACGCCACTATTTGTGCCAACGTTGCCTGATCAAAGTCAGTGGGTAATTGGTTATGCCACACGCAAGCACAGGCAACAACAGACATTGCGTCACGGATCACGAAATGATTCGCGTAACCAAATTGTCCAGCCGGTTCATTGAAGCAAAATGCCAAAAAGTCACGCGCTAAGGTCTCATCGCCATCACCAAACAGCTCGCTCAACATTAAAGGAGCTGCGGCAAAAACAAGCTCAGCCAATGCCGGTGCATCAGATGATTTAGCACATGTTATTGGCGCCATTTTAGTGAACCGGTTTCTGCCCGCTTTGCATGATAATGGGCAAATCCGCAAGGATCTGCGCGGTATCGCTGATCGCAAGTTCACCAGGCTTATGCTGAGGCTTAAAGCGACCTATCACTTGGGCTTTCGGATTGATCACGACAATCGATGCACTGTGATCAACAAGGTAGTTAGGGTTATCGGTGCTTTCGGTCATGGAATACATCATACCCATGCTGCGAACCAACGGGAAAAGTTGAGCATGTTCGCCTGTCATACCTATAAACTGGTCATTAAAAAAGGTCATATATTGGTTTAAACGTTCAATCGTATCCCTGTTTGGGTCAACCGATAAAAACACGACCTGCAACGGCTCGCTAGCACTTTCAATCAACTTGGGGTAGGCGCTATTAACCGCTGCTAATGTGGTGGGACAAATATCTGGGCAATAGGTATAGCCTACAAATAGCAAAGTCCATTTGTTCAAAAACATAGCTTTAGTAGCCGGTTCACCCAGATGATTGGTCAGTGAAAAGTCCACTAACTCTCTTGGCTGTGGATATTGTTGCAAGTACTGGGTTGCAAGCTCATTCGAGGCTGAAGAAGCGGTATCAGATCCCGGTGGCGCAATAACAATTGCAGCATAAATGCCACCAATGAGCGCCAACAATGCGATGACGCCCGTTATAGTTTTTTGATTCATAGAGACAATGGAATGTAGTGATCAACCAATAGTACAACGAACAATATCATAAGATGGATGATTGAAAACTTGAATGTTTGCATCGCGGTTTGGCTATCACTGGCAAACTTCAATTTCCACGCGTAATACATAAAACCAGCGTTTAAAAGACTAGAGCCCACAAGGTATATCAGACCCGTCATACCAACCAAGAACGGCAACAAACAAACTAAACAGAGTAAAACGGTGTACAACAAAACAGACGTTTTGGTGAACGAAATCCCATGAGTCACTGGTAACATGGGTATTTCAGCCTTGGCGTAGTCTTTTTCTCTATGAATGGCCAGCGCCCAGAAATGAGGCGGTGTCCAGGTAAAAATAATCAGCACTAACAATAATGCATGTGCGTGGATTTCACCGGTAACGGCTGTCCAGCCCAATAACGGAGGCGCAGCACCTGCAAGACCACCAATCACAATATTTTGTGGCGTTGCGCGCTTTAAGAACATGGTATACACCACGGCATAACCTAATAAGCTAGCAAAAGTTAACCACGCGGTTAATGCATTAACCCATACAAAAAGTGTCGCCATGCCGATAATGGTCAAAACCAAGGAGAAAGTTAATGCGCGTGCGATTGACACTTTCCCGCGCGCGACAGGTCGATTGAACGTACGCGCCATTTGACTATCAATACGATGATCAACTACGTGATTCACAACCGCCGCAGCGGAAGATAAAAATCCAATACCCACCAAGCCTGCAATCAAGGTTTGCCATGCAATCCATGTATCACTCGCCAAACACATACCGACCAGTGCCGTTAGCAATAACAGCATAACCACACGCGGTTTAGTTAATTCATAATAGTCACGCCAACTCGCTTGCTGATGCTGAGTTGCTGACTTTTTGGAAGCATTTTCAATTGAGATAGAACGAGCCACAAAAATCTCCTGAGAAACCTATATCTTGCGATAAAGCGTGTAGGTGAGCATCACCATGACTAACAATAAACACGCCGCTACTGCGTTGTGCGCAACAGCGACTGTCAATGGCAAACTGAATACGATGTTGCTAACGCCAAGCAACACTTGTGCACCAAGCACACACACCATCAAAACCACTAAGCTTTTGATCATGCTTGAAGACGCGCGCTTATATAACGCTACCGCGAGCCAACATAAATACAAGAAAGTCACCACAGCACCAATACGATGCATGATGTGCATTGTCATACGCTCACCATAATCGTGAGCACCAAATTCGTAATTGTCAGCCGGTGGAATAGTGTAGGCGCCGACAAAATCTAAACGTTGAGTCCAATCACCTTCACATAGCGGGAACTCAGTACAGGCTAATGCCGCATAGTTTGCTGACGTCCATCCACCGAGCGCAATCTGACACACCAAAATAAATACGCCTAACGCGGCAAATTTAGCCAACGGTTTAAGGTGAGGATCACCGCCTGGAATGCGATAAGGGGTTAAGCGTAAGAGCAGCAGGAATAAGCACGAAAGAACCGTAAAGCCGCCGAGTAAATGCCCCATCACGACTGCGGGTAACAAGTTTAGCGTTACCGTCCACATGCCCAGCATTCCTTGGAATATCACCAGCAATACAAGGAAAATGGGTAGCTTTAGGGGTCGATTAAAATTACGTTTGATGAAAGCGATGGCTGCAATTATGACGATGAAAAAGCCAAGAGTGGCAGCGAAATAGCGGTGTACCATTTCATTCCAAGCTTTTTCAGCTTCTACCGGTCTATCAGGATAGGCAGCATTCGCAGCTTCGACATGCATATCGCTCTGAGGCACAGTGAAATGCCCATAACATCCGGGCCAATCAGGGCAACCTAAGCCGGCATCAGTCAGTCGGGTATAAGCACCCAATACAATGACCACTAACGCAAGCAGTATGCTCGCTAGTACCAGCTTTTTCATTCCATTTTCCCCTAACCAATCCGGGATAATTTCAGCATTTTGCGTAAATCGGCCAAAATATCTCGGCTGTGCATGACAGCTTCTTGTTTTTCTTGTTGCAATGGATAACGCAACATCGCGTTATTCAAAGTGTCTACTAGGAAAATACCACTTGCGGACAAATCTTTAAACACCTTATTAACATTTTGCTGATTTACCGTTAACAGAGTGACGTGTTTTTGTTCTTTTAGTGCTGCTACTTTTGCTGCATCGCTCACTTCTGTCACAACGACCGTGGCTTGTGCACGGTCAGATTCTCGCCCTAAAGCTACCCAAACCTGCTCTATACTATAAAGCGCATTTTCACATTCCACACTGCACTCAGAAGGGAGCACATATAGGATCCGCCAGCTTGGCTCGCTCTCTGTTAGCATTTCGCTCATATCAATGGGCGTTTTCAGTAGCTCACCACGATTAGTAGCACCTCGATTAAACCAATCATTATCAAGCGCGAGTTTGGCCAAGATCACGGGTAAAACGAAAACAACAACAAGTAAAAAAACCGTTACTTTGTTTGATTTAGTCACTGCTAGCATTCCTTTTAAATAATGCGATAAAAAATATAACCACAGCGGCAATGGCTAGTCCAAACCATTGCAACGCATAACCTAAATGTTTTTCTGGAGACATCACCACAGGCTGCCAATTACGTACAAACTGAGGCGTTTGATTGTCTAAAGCGATATAAAATGGGTGTAACTCGGTATTTAACATGCCACTCAAAAGGGCCATATCGATTTGCTGCACCACCAGCGGAAAATCCGCATACGCTTGGGCAGTCTCACGAATAATCGGATTTAAGTTGGGCTCAACGATATTACCGTTGAACTCCGTTAAGCTTGTGGGTAGTTCAACTGCAGGCAATTCAGCACGAGTGGCTCCGCCTTTTATCCAACCAAAATTGAGCAGTACTTGACCAATAGCGGTATCGGCAATGGCGAATACTTCATAACCCACCATGCCATCGACTACCCGATTATCAAGGTATAGTAGACGCGCAGTATCAATTGTGGCTGCAAAACTGACTGGCACATCGGCCACGGCATCGCCTTGCACGAAAGCGCTGTGTAAATTCAACGTGCTGCGATCCGTGCGCTGCTCTAATTGAGTCAAGCGTTGCTGCTTTTCATGCATACGTTCCAATTGCCAGAATCCCAATCTGGCAAGGATGACAACTGCAATAAATGTCACTACAGTAGCTATCCAAGGAAAGCGTTTTTTACCAGTACTCATTCTTCAACCTGGAATTCACATGATAATTAAAATAATACTTTGCGGCCTATTACTCTACATGATTTATAACTTATTTCTGGCCATGAAAGTCATGATGAATCATGACCCTGACGGTGAACCAATGAGTAAATATATCGGTCGGCGTGTGATGACGTCTGTCATCATTGTTGTGATCATTTTATTGGCTTTGGCAACAGGCCTGATTACACCAAACCCAAGACCTTACTAACCCCCAAAATTAACAGAGCCGGCAAAAGCGGCTCTGTTCGGTTCACTGTTACTAATCTACGCTTACAATATGTAAACGAAAATAAATAGCATTACCCAAACCACGTCAACAAAGTGCCAGTACCAGCTACCTGCCTGGAATGCAAAGTGCTCTTTGGGCGTAAAGTGCCCTTTGAGTACGCGCAAGTACAATACAATCAAAATTATCGTACCAAGCGTTACGTGCATACCGTGGAAACCTGTCAGCAAGAAGAACGTGTTACCGTATATGCCGCTGTCTAACTTCAGACCCAAATCATTGTAAGCATGAATATATTCATATGCTTGCAGACCTAAAAAGGTAACACCGAGCAGGATAGTGACAAGTAACATCAAGTTCAGCTGTCCACGCTTGTTTTGTTCCAAGCCCACATGAGCAAAATGCAATGTTACTGACGATATCAATAAGATAATCGTATTGTAGGTCGCAAGGCCTTGCCACGGCATAGCGGTAGTTTCTGTTCCACCCGGCGTATTCACTAGTGGCCACATCGCTTCGAACGTTGGCCACAATACTTCATTTGTCATAACGTTGTTAGATGCGCCGCCTAGCCATGGCACCGCAATCGTACGGGCATAGAACAACGCACCAAAGAACGCGGCGAAGAACATAACCTCAGAGAAAATAAACCACATCATGCCCTGACGGTAAGAGCGTCCAAGCTGAGCTGAATATAAACCGCCCATGGACTCGTCGATTTGGTTCTTGAACCAACCAAATAACATGACAACCAACGTTATCAGACCCGCAGACAATACGTAGCCGCCGATCCCCGGTTTACCTTTTGTGACCTCGATAACGTAATTCCCTGCACCAACGGCAATTAAGAATAACGCGACCGCGCCCACTATGGGCCAAATGCTCTGTTCAGGCACATAGTACTTTTCATATTGCGTCGGCGTATCTTGCTGAGACATGGTTTTCTCCTTCTAGCTGTCAATCGCGGCTATATCATTATTGTTCTTAGCGACCGTTTCACCGGCCTTAGTTGCTGCCTCGGTAACGTCATACAATGTGTATTGCAGTGTGAAAAACGAAATGTCTTCCGGTAACTGCGGATCCACATAAAACTTCATCGGCATTAACGCTTCTTCACCAGAGGCAAGCGGCTGGTGATTGAAACAGAAACACTCGGTTTTATTTATATATAATGCGGCTGTGCCGGGCGATACTGACGGTATCGCCTGTGCAATAATGTCGCGACGGGCTGGGTTACGCACATAAAATTCAACGGTGTGCAATTCGCCCGGATTCACACGTATCCGTTTGGTACGTGCTTCAAATTCCCACGGCATCCCACTGTTTGTGCGAGTAAGAAATTCAACGGTTACCCAACGCGAGGTGTCTACCGTTACGGCTTCGTAAGTCGCTGCCTGATCTTCTGTTTTGCCGTTTATGCCAGTGATGTCACAAAACACCTCATACAGCGGCACTAACGCAAAACCAAATCCAAACATACCAATAACGATGCCGACTAGTTTTACCACTAGTCGACTATTCGCCTTGTTTGCCGCTGCTCGACTCACGATTGCCCCTTACTTCACTACAGGAGGCGTTTCAAACGTATGATAAGGCGCTGGTGACGGGATTTCCCATTCTAAGCCTTCTGCACCTTCCCATACTTGGTCAGATACTTTTTCGCCTTGCTTGCGACAAGCTTTTATTAACAACGCTAGGAAAATTAGCTGCGATAAACCAAACGCGAAACCACCGATACTGATCCACTTATTGAAATCGGCAAATTGCAACGCGTAGTCAGGTATACGACGTGGCATGCCCGCTAAGCCAACAAAGTGCATAGGGAAGAACAGTACATTTACTGAAATCAGTGAACACCAGAAATGCCACTTCGCCAATGTGATGTCGAACATGCGGCCTGTCCACTTAGGCAACCAATAGTAAACAGCTGCCATAATCGAAAACACTGCGCCCGTTACCAAGACGTAATGGAAGTGAGCTACTACGAAGTATGTATCATGGTATTGGAAATCCACTGGCGTAATCGCCAACATCAAGCCCGAGAAACCACCGATGGTAAACAGCACTACGAACGCAATTGCGAACAACATCGGAATTTCAAAGGTCATTGAACCGCGCCACATGGTCGCAACCCAGTTAAATACTTTTACCCCAGTAGGTACAGAAATCAGCATGGTTGCGAACATGAAGAACATCTCCGCCGCCACCGGCATCCCTGTAGTAAACATATGGTGAGCCCATACGATAAACGACAACAATGCGATGGACGCAGTTGCGTACACCATGGATGCGTAACCAAACAGCTTCTTACGTGAAAAGGTTGGGATGATTTGCGAGATAATACCGAATGCCGGCAAAATCATGATGTACACTTCAGGGTGCCCGAAGAACCAGAATATATGCTGGAATAGCACCGGATCACCACCACCAGCGGCATCAAAGAAGCTAGTGCCGAAGAACTTGTCTGTGAGCACCATGGTGACTGCACCGGCCAACACTGGCATAACCGCAATTAACAAGAATGCAGTGATTAGCCACGCCCACACGAACAATGGCATCTTCATCCAAGTCATACCTGGCGCACGCATGTTGAAGATGGTCACGATCACGTTGATAGCGCCCATAATTGAGCTGATACCCATAATGTGAACTGAGAATACGAACAGGGCAGTACTATCACTACTGTAGGTAGTTGATAGCGGAGCATAGAACGTCCAACCGAATGCCGGACCACCACCTTCAACAAACAATGAAGACAGTAAGATCAAAAATGCGAACGGTAGGATCCAAAAGCTCCAGTTGTTCATTCTAGGCAGAGCCATATCTGGCGCACCAATCATCATCGGCACTAACCAGTTCGCTAACCCGGTAAAAGCAGGCATAACGGCACCAAATACCATGATCAAACCGTGCACCGTGGTCATTTGGTTGAAAAAGTTCGGATCAACTATCTGCAAACCTGGCTGGAATAGCTCCGCGCGGATAACCATTGCCATGGCACCGCCGACAAGAAACATGATAAAGGCAAACCACAAATATAACGTGCCGATATCTTTATGGTTCGTCGTGTATAGCCACCGTCTTATGCCTGACGGGGGCGCATGATGATGGTCATCATGAGCGTGAGTGGCGTCGTGATCTAGATTTTCAGTTGCGGTACTCATCACTCTCTCCTATTGTCCAGTTGCAACAGCGTTAACATCTTTTGCCTGCACCATATCGCCAGTGTTATTACCCCAAGCATTACGCTCATAAGTAACAACGGCCGCAATTTCGGATAATGTTAACTGCTTACCAAATGCCTGCATCGCTGTACCGGTTTTACCGTTAAGTACAATGTCGATGTGACCAGGAATGTCGTTAAGTGCCATTGGGCTACCTTTAAGTGCAGGGAATACACCAGGCAAACCCTCACCATTCGGCATGTGGCACGCTGCACACGCAGCCATGTAAACACGCTCACCTTCCGCCATAAGCTCTTCCATAGACATGCTCATAGCCAGTAAACGTTGCTCTTCTTCACGCGCTTTGCGTTGTGTTTCTTCTTGTTCTGTTATCCAAGCTTGATAGTCAGCAGGCTCTTTTGCGATAACGACCACAGGCATGAAACCGTGGTCTTTACCACATAACTCTGCACACTGGCCGCGATAGACACCAGGCTCATTCACCATGGTCCAAGCTTCGTTAATAAACCCTGGGTTAGCATCCTTTTTCACGGCAAAATCTGGTACCCACCAAGAGTGGATAACATCATCAGAGGTGATCAGGAAGCGCACTTTCTGGCCTGTTGGGATGACGAGCGGACGATCCACTTCAAGCAAATAATTTTCGCCCTTTGAATAGCGATTGGTGATTTGATTCTGTGGCGTCGCTAACAATGAGAAATACTCAACCTCATTGTCCATATACTTATAATGCCACTTCCACTGAGAGCCAGTGACTAACACTGTCATGTCAGGCTCAGAAGTATCTTCCATCGCAATCAACGTTTTAGCCGCAGGGATCGCCATGCCAATCAAAATCAGGAAAGGCACTACTGTCCAGGCGATTTCAACTTTCACACTTTCATGGAAGTTAGCGGGTTTAACACCGCGTGATTTACGGTGTAAATACATTGAAATGAACATGACCCCAAATACGACTACCGCAATAGCCACACAGATCAAAAACATCAACATATGCAGGTCGTACACCTGATTACTGATGTCTGTGACCCCCTTGGTCAAATTCAATTGGTAGGGATCCCCCTTAGTGGCGGTTTCTGCTAATGCAACAGTCCCAGCCGATAATAACCCAAGCGTGGCGGCAGCCTTGTATAAGAGCGATCTCACTCAACACCTCCGTGGAAGTTCTTTTGTTCGATTTTTAAGCGCGAAAACGAGGTGTTTGGATACCGTTTTACCGATAGCTCCCACACCTTCTTGTAAATTGTCTTGGCGACTTTTGTTATTCTTATGTTAAGAAGTGTATAAGAATTACTCGGATAGGTAGTCTTAGTCTAGTGTTTTCTTAATTTTTTTTTAACAATTGATTGTTTTTTAAACTATTTGACGGAAGAGATAGATTATCGCCAATATAAATATTGGCGATGGTGTAAAAAAATAAAAGTAAACAGAAAAAGGTGGGAGAATTAGTCAATAAAGCCCGTCTGGATGATTGGTGTCACCCAATAACGCAATGGATGCTCACTGTGGATCTCAGCTAGTGCAGCTAAAATGCTTTGTAAGTCATCAACATGATGCATCACATCGATGCGCACCATTTTGCGGTAGCCTGCTACTTGCTCACGCAAATCGTATTTAGCATGGTCACAGCTAAAGCCATCAATGCTCGATATACTAAAACCAGAACATTTCGGCATGCCCATTAATGCATCCGTTGCACTGTCTCGGAGGGCTTGTTCAACAAACACGCTCAATAAAGAATGATCAGACATGATGACGACGCTCCACCAAATAATAGAATACGGGTAACAAATACAGCGTAATTAGCGTAGATGTTATAAGCCCACCGATGACCACTATGGCTAAAGGCTTTTGAATTTCCGCCCCCGGGCCGCTGGCAAATGCCAATGGCAACAAGCCAAAAATAGCGGTCGTTGCTGTCATCAAAATGGGGCGCAAACGATCCCCAGCGCCCGACGCAATACGAGAGACCAGTGTCCCTTTGAGGGCGCTAAGTTGCTTGAAGTGATCCACCATCACAACGCCATTCAACACGGCTACACCCAGTAACGCTATAAAGCCGATTGACGCGGGCACTGACACATATTGATTCGTTATCCATAGTGCGAGTACACCGCCCATCAGCGCGAATGGAACATTCGCCATGATCAGCGCAGCAATTTTTAGGTCTCCAAACAGCGCAAATAAGATAATAACAATCAATGCAATGACTACAGGAATAACCATCATTAAGTTGTTACTGGCGCGAATTTGATTCTCAAACTCACCGCCAAAGCTCAATGAATAATTTGCCGGTAGCGTCAATTGGGCAGCCACATTCGATTGCAAAGAGTCCACAAACGAAACTAAGTCCGTACCTTCTACATTCATGGCAACAACCGCGAATCGTGCGGCGTTCTCACGCTCAATGATCGAAGGCCCTTCCACTCTATCGATATCAGCAACGGCACCTAAGTTTACCACTTCACCATTTGGCAGCATCACAGGCGCTGCGCGCAACCCCTGTACCGCATTGATAGTAGACACGCCGGCTTGTTGATTCGAGAACATGATGGGCGTTATCACTCTGCCGTTGATAATATTACTGACCTCAATACCGGTAACCTGACTTTTAAGATAACGCGATAACTCACCGACACTTAAATTGAGCGCTTCAACCAAGTGTGCCTTAGGAACGATACGCAAATAGTCGCCGCCTTCAATCAATGTCATTTGCACATCAACGGCGCCTTCAGTGTTTCTAACAATGTCTGCAATGTCATGGGCTAAGGATGACAATGTTGCAATGTCGTCACCAAACACCTGAACACTCACAGTTCCAGTGCTCCCAGTCAGCATTTCAGACACACGCATTTGGATAGGCTGCGTAAAGCCAATGTTGATGCCTGGGAATCCAGCCAACACTTCTCGAATTGCGTCACTGAGCGCTTCTTTGCTGTCAAATCGCCAGGTGTCTCGCGGAGCGAGCTGCATAAACACATCGGTTTCATTCAGGCTCATAGGATCAAGCCCCAACTCATCAGAGCCGGTTCGGGCGACTACTTGCAGTACTTCTGGCACATTCTCGAGTATGGCTTTCTCGATTTGCTTATCCAACTCTAAAGAAGCCGCCAGAGCAATCGTCGGCGACTTTTCCAATTGCACAATAATGTCACCTTCGTCCAACGTGGGCATAAACGTCTTTCCCAGCTGGGTAAACACCAGCATGGTCAAAACGAGTGATACTGCACATACCGTAATGAGACTTTTCGGTGCTTTGAGTACTATTGCTAAGCTATGCTGATACGCTGCTTGTAGTTTTTGCAACAAAACGGGAGAGCGCGTATTACTCTGGCGAATAATTAACGACGCCAAAACCGGAATAAGGGTAAACGCCGTCACCAGCGCCGCTGACATTGCAAATACAATGGTTAACGCCACAGGACTAAACAGCTTACCTTCCAACCCGGTTAGCGTCAGTAGCGGAGAGAATACAACCAAGACAATCAATGTACCGGCGATGACCGGTGCAGCGACCATTTTTGTTGCGCGAAATATAATGTGTAAGCGAGGCAACGTGCTCGGTGTCGATAAGCGTGTAACAATGTTTTCGACCACCACAACGGACGCATCAACCAACATACCAATGGCAATCACGATGCCACCTAGACTCATTAAGTTAGCGGTTAGCCCAACCCATTCCATCAATAAAAATGTCAGCAATACGGCAACGGGGATCACGCATGCAACGACAAAGGAAGCCCCTAATCGCCCGAGGAATAGCGCCAATAGCACAATAACAATCACTACCGCTTGCCCCAATGCTGAGGTAATCGTGCCAACCGCTGTGTCGATCAATGTCTTACGGTTATAAAACACGTTTACTTCTGTACCACTCGGTAGGCCTGGTTTTATGTCTTCAAGCTTTGCTAGTACACCCTCAATGACCTCCGCGGTATTGGTATTTTTCAACGCAACGACCAAGCCTTGAGTAGCCTCTTCACCATTGTGGGTTACGCCGCCATAGCGGGTTAGACTGCCGTAGGAGAGGTCACCTAATTGCGTCAACGTAATTGGTATACCTTGGTCAAACGCAACAACAACCTCAGCAAGTTCTTCAATGCCATTGACCCTGCCCTGCGTGCGCACAATAAGTGAGTCATTACCAACATCAATACGCCCAACACTACCATTGATGTTTCGTGCCTGAAGCGCTTCTGCTATCTGACCTAGTGTTACTTCAATTCGAGCCATTGCAGCAAGATTGGGGGTAAATTGAATGGTGCGCGTGAACCCTCCCAACACATTCACATCAGCAACCCCGGCAACCGTGCGCAACGCTGGCCGGATCTGCCAATCAATAATATGTTTGCGCTCTGAAAGGGACAGTTGTGGATTGTCCACCGTAAACATGAACATTTCGCTCAGCGGCGTACTCATGGGGGCCACACCACCAGTGGCAACACTGGGCAATGTCGCCCAAAGGCTATTTAAGCGTTCAGCAACTTGTTGTCTTGCCCAATAAATATCTGTGCCATCTTCAAAATCCAGCGTAATGGATGCTATCGCGTACTTTGTGGTTGAGCGTAAAATACTTTGATTGGGTATGCCCAGCAATTCAGTTTCAATCGGCTGGGTTATTTGGGCTTCAATTTCTTCTGCCGTCATTCCCGATGCTTGGATAATGATATTGACCTGTGTCGGTGAAATATCAGGGAATGCATCAATTGGCAGGCGCTGCCATGCAGTAAACCCCGCCACAAGCCCAATCAAAAAGACAATTAGAACAAACAGGCGCTGGGTAAGGGCCAACTGGATCAATCGTGAAATCACGTTATTCGCCTCCCATACCCATCAATATGCCCTGCAATGCACTGACTGAACTGGACAACACGCGAGCGTTTACCAGTAAAGGCTGGGCTTCGATATACATGTTGGTTGCATCACTGCGTGCACGCACCGATACGGCTACCGGCGTTAAGATTGTACCCTCGAGTTTGGCAACATACGTATTGCCTTCGAACATATAGATAGACGCCTTAGGGATACGCATAATAGGTTGTTCGACGACCGGCGTTAGTTCAACACTTTGCCCAAGGGTAAAACCGCAATCATCATTCAACGGCTGAGACCATATATCTGCAGTAACACCTGAGGCATTTGCGCTGAAACTGTCCACATCAACAACACAATTGCCAAAACGTAATGCACTCACCTTACTAGCAGCACTAATTGGCACATTCGCATTGGCGCGAGCCTGAGCTAGAGGTACCAATTTAGCTAGCACGACCCCGTCTTCAGCATTGCTAATAGGGGTATGACGCAGCAATCCTGCAATAGGTGAAAGTAAATACATTTCTTCATAGGAATCGGTGAACTCCACCCACTCAGCAAAGTGTTCGAGGTGGCCGAGCATGAGCTTCTGCTCAAAGTAATAGGCCATGATCTGCTGCCAGCGTTCCTGACTTATGGCTTGCTGTTTAAACAGTGCCTGATTCTTGTTATAGCGCTGTTCGGCTTGCGACACGATCAAACGCTGGGCATCGAGACGCTCCCTAAAATGATGAACCTCACTTCCGATCAAATGTGCAATGCGCTGGCCCGCTGTCACCGCGCCCCCATCGCCTACTAGATATATGCGCTGCTGAGGATTGATGGGTGCGGTGAGAGAATAAATGTCCCCTTCGCGCACTCGTATTTGGCCCGATATTGCCGTGATGGGATACTCGTCTAACGATTCCACCTGCGTATAGGTCAGTTCGAAATTTCCCAGAGCCGACTCATTGATTGACGTTTGTGCTACGCCGACAAAGCTAACCAACCACAACATACCGATAAAGAGTGTTCTCATAATTGAATTCCTAAGATTTGGTTGATTTTTGCTTGCTGTTGATGGGCCGATAACGCCAATCTATCAAGCGCTTGGCGCAGATCCATTTGGCGCAAACGCTCCTGCAACCAGGCGCTTTGTTCAAGCTCACTGGTTTTCTGTAGTTGATCTAAACGCGATATAACGTCTTCACCCAGCGCTACCTGCTCTTCTAGCAGCGCCAGTTGTTGCTTCAGTATTGCCATTTCAGCATTTGCCGCATCATGCTGTTGTTGGTATGCAAGACGTTGTTCGATCCAATTGTTTTGTAATGACTGTCGCGCCAACTCCCACTCCGCGCTGGTCACAACATCAACGCTGCCGCCAATAGATAAAGGAACCCCAACAGTCAGACCTATTTGCTTTTCATCAAAGCCTGAGGTCTTAAGCTGCTTTACAATAAAGCCCACTTGCCACGGTGCGGCGGACGCTTTTGACAGATCAAAGGCTTTTTGCCCGAGCTGGTACTGCAATGTAGCGATGTGCAACTCTGGTGGTAAAGGTAAACGGGCCGGTTCGACCACAGCCTCTATCGGATTGGTAGGTAGTGTTTCGGTGCCTAAAATATCTTTATATTGCTTGGTAATGGCTTGAACATTTGCCTGAGCGGTCAGCAAATCGCTGCGAATTTGTAGGCGTTGTTGCTGCCATTGCAACAACGTAAACCTTGAAGCCTCTTCAGCGTTGACGCGCCGCGTAAGATCATCCCCAAAACGTTCAATCCAGGCTAATTTTTGGTTGAGTGCCGCAACTTCACTCTCTGCCGCAAGCCGTTCCCACACCAAGCGGCGCACTAACCCCGCATAAAATAGTTGGGATTTTTGCTCCATCGCGGCTTGTAGACTTTGGGTTATCTCTGATACATCCGCATTCAACTGCATTGCAGTTGGATTGTTAATTTCAGCACGTAAAGCTAACTCAAGTTCATCACTACCCTCAGACTGGTCCGAACGTAAGGCAGTAAAGTCTAACGTCAAAGGCGATGCCAACCATTTTCGAACGCTTGAAGATGGATAAGAGGTCGGTGCATCATCACCATACAGCTCAGTTAAGCGCTCCTGCGCTAACATCTGTAATTCAGACATGGTGACCTGATCACTCGCTAATACTTGCCCATTTATAAGTAAGCTAAGGCCCAGCAGCATCGATAGTTTACGCACAACAACAAATCGACAAGAGGTTTGATTTTGCATGTGAATATGTCGGCAGTTATAAAACGCCAGTGTGCCCTTTAGCTCTCTATACAACATTAGACATATGTCTAAAGGGAACTTAACTCGTTGTTTTAGTGCTATTTTTAGGCGGCTAAAATTTAGCAATATCTTTTAGCTTTTTTAGGCGAAGCGCGGTTTATCTTTTTGAATGGGTAGTGCGGAGGCTCGAAACATGACCACCTATGGGTACACAACTGACGCCATTCTGAAACAATTATGCAGTATCAACGAATTCAGCCGTCGACTTTGATTCACCAAGTAGACAACGGCCCGTGGCCATGCAATCGATTCAGTAAACTTGGTTACTTCGAGGTCAACACAAAAACGCCGCGTTGAACTTCAAGAAGGCCTTGTTTGATCCACTCGGTCACCGTCACCTTATCGATTTTCTCAAATGCTGCAAGCAGTTCAACGTCAGGTTCTTTTCCTCGTTCGATGTCGGCGATCCAGCCCTGCCAATTGTCTATGGCTTGTTCAGAAAAACGTTCATCTGAGGCTTCTCCCATAGCAAAGAGCGTCACCGGCAGAGGCCTACCTTTTACTTCAGCGGTAACTAACTTGCGAGTTTTAAGTCCAAGCTCGTGTGCAACGCTCTGTAACTCCTCAGTAATAATAATTTCAGTGTTAAAGTGACGAGTTAACGCTTCAATTCGACTGGCTAAATTGAGCGGGTCGCCCAAACAGCTGAACTTCTGAACACCACTGTGTGGCCCTAGATTACCCATGACTATCTCGCCGGTAGTCACGCCAATTCCAGCGCCTATAAACGCTGATATTTTTTGCAATTTTGATTTTGGAATGGCGGCATTGATATCAAGCGTTTCTAGCGCGTCAAAAAACGCCTTCTGTTTCGCGGCTAGTTCAATAGCGCCCAAAAGACAGTGCCTCTTTTGCTCTTCAAACTCATAACCAGCGGTGTCTGGCCAGTAGTACACCACCATATCGCCAACGTAAGCCTCCAACCAACCGTGATATTGGTTTTGCAACATGAGCGTTGTGTCTTCGAAATAGCGATTAATCAGATCAAAGACAAATTCAGGCTTTTCTAATTCCGTTGTGATTGTGGTGTATTGGCGCAAGTCGCTCATTAATACTGCGGCTTGGTGGCGTTGATTGGTAAAATCTTTTTTTATCGAAGCATCGGCAAGTAGGCCGCGAACCGGCGGTGGTAGGTAGCGCGCCACCAACTTACTTTGTTGTGTTCCTTGAGTAATATGGGCCAGCAATAACGCAAAACAACCGGTCATGCTGGTTATTGTAGTAGCAACAACGGGCCATAGGTGCATGGGAGTAAAAACAAAGCACAAGGCAATGACAATCAATGTACAAATTAATGGCACTATCAGCGCAACAGATGCTTTTAACATAGCTGCGCTGGCAACCGTGCAAATCGCCGTTAATAAAAACACAATATTTCTAAGTATAAAATTGGGGCGCGATGGATGATCACCATTTAGATGCGTTTCAAGGCTATCGCCAATAAATTGCGGACCATGCAGTAACTCTCGCGGTGAGCCAATTGCGTTGGACATAGGGGTAAGCAGTAAATCCGAGGCTTCCTCTGGCTGGCTCAGCTGAAGGATGACGATGCGATCTTCTACAAACGGACGGATATCATTCAATCGTTCGTCTGTGACGCAGCCCGCTAACTGACTTAACGGCAATATTGGAATATCGCCGCCGATGGCGGTTGTCCGAATGGGTTCTGAAAAACGCGTACGTTTGCAGGCTGTTTGTCCACAACGTTCAACATCCAACGTGGCAGTTTTGGCCTCTTCGCCCAGAAATTGAAGGTGCTTCTCACTGAGTTTATATACCACTGAATCAGGATTAATATTCATCCATCGGTTCAATCCGGGCAGGAGCAAATTATCTTTGGGCTCTATAGTCACTTCAGCAAATAGACGTTCCTGTAGCTTTTGGTTTGTCGATAGTTCAATAAAATCTGCAGGGATTAACTGTTCGCCGAAGTAGGCTTGTAAAAGGAGCGCCACTTCCAAACTGCTTTGTTGCAAAAAACTTGGGTTGGCAATGTAAAAGCGTTCAAACTGGGCTGTCGTCAAATCTGCGAAAACCGCTCGATTCGGTGAGTCATCCCATTGTATTTGATGAGGAAAGCCAGCGTCGCGATAGGTTGATACACAGTTTGCAAAATAAAGGTTATTAGTTGGCTCATACAGCCGTGCATCCAAAAATACTGTGGTCGCGCCAAGCTCGAACAGTCGTTTTGTTGCCAACGCAAATAAGCCTAGTGCCTGTCTGCGCCCGACGTAGCCAGGTATTTGGCTGTCTAAAGCGACAATCGCGGTATCCTGCCAGTGCGTTCTTTTATGATGGACTAATGCGGCATCGTGAAAAATATCATCAAGCCGTGTATCGAGAAGATGGTCAGCAATATTCCCAATAACAACCGCAATCACTATTGCACTTAGCCATACTTTCCAAGACCGGATGGGTAGCTCATGCTTTAGTGAAACCATTGTCAGGTCAATTCACTATTGGTTGAATGTATAGGTTAACGGTTCATACCCAAATCGAATCATAGGAAACTTCCAAGATTGAATGGATGACTGAACGCATTTGGCATATGGCATCTCACCATCAGGCGTCGCATGTTCACCTTCTTTTACGATAGTAACATTTTGAGTATTGCCGCCTTTATTTACAGTAAAAGCGACTGCACCTTTAACATGTTGTTTGCCATGTATTGCCTTGCATAAGTCGATCGATGCGGAATAATCTTTAAACACTTGCTGAGCAGTTGCACGCCAGTCCAATCCATTTGAAGAACGAAGGTTGACTGCGGTTTGCTGTTTTTTCCAGGCTTCATATTGAACTTCAGAAGGGTCCTTCACGATTAATCGACAGACAAACTGCGGCGCTTGAAGAGACGGACACGCAAGTACAGTGTCTTGCCATTCTGTACATGACTGGGAAGCTTTAACTTCAAACCAAGGGCGTGAAGCCAATTCGAACGATATGGTTACCGGATCTGAACTTCGGTTCTGGCAAATAAAATCATAGTATTCGCTCTCTTCACCGTTACTTCTCGCCCAGAGTAATCCATTCGGCGATAACGATAATCCTTCTCCCTGCTTAAGCGTTTCCACGCTCTCCGTAATGCCCTTACTGCGCTGGCTTAAAACCGTAAACTCTACTGTCGCACTAACGCTAGCGCAGTAGCATAGTAAAACGAGAGCGAGCGTTAGCGTAGTTGTTCGTCCGTGCAAAAAAGTAATTGGCTGTCGTAACATCGCGTTATAAGCCATAGCTGACCTTAAACCTGTCAGTTAATACTGCAGAGGCGATGGCGTCATAACCTATTTTATTGCGGTCGAGCCACTTTTCGGTCAAACAACCAAAGCCACCCACACCCCAACCATCACCCCAGCTATTGGCAGTAACCGCGCAAAAACGTCCTTCGTTCAATTCGGCGGGAAGGCGAATTAAACCAACTAAAAGGAGTGCGTGCCCGCCAGCATGGCTGTCGGTGTTACCTGAATAGCGCCCAATATTGGACACTGTAACGAGTGAGTCTTCATAAAAGTTATCGGTAAGTCTCATGCCAGCCATGACCGGGTAGTTTGACTGAATTGCTTCTAAGACTTGCGGTTTGCTTAAACCATCATAAATTTTTCCTGCACGGATCCCGGGAACAAAACGACAAGCGAGCGGCGTGTGTGTTTCGTTTTTAGGGTTCGTCGAGATGTCATAGGGGCAGTGTACTTCGGTTAAAACCCCGACTTTATTGCGCTTACTATTTTCTAAACCATTGGTGAACCAGGAGCCACTTTGCTCATCGGTGCAGGGAGTTTGTTGGCAGTCTTCTTTACTCAACCAATAAAAATGCTGCTCTGACAAATTAACCTTAATATCACTCTGCAACAGAACAGTTTCCATTGCTCGCACCCCGGTAAATGCAGCGCAGGTACCTCGACCGGCCTGATTTTGAATGGGAACATCTAACGCTCTAGGAATGAGATAGAAATCGCCTGGCTTCATGTTATCAAGCGATATCGGCCTGCTAGATTGCAATGCATTGCCTAACTTTGGTTTTTGCTGTGCCGCTGCGCGAATATCAATGGTCCCTTGTTTATAGGTCTCTTTGTTTTTTTGAAATTCTTCTTTTGCTTTTTGCCAACGTGCGACCGTTTCTTGATACTCCTGCTCCCATGCCGAACGTGTATCATTGAATTCATCTTCCATCGCTTTTTTGGCATCTTCAAAGCTCATGTCAGAATCAAAAAAACCATCTTCATCAAAGAAGTCATCATCTCCCTTGTTATCTGGCGCTGGTTCTGGATTGGGTTCTGGTTCAGGCTCAGGCTTAGGTTGTGGATTAGGAGAGGGTGAAGGACTCGGCGGGTAATACTCGTCAGGCAGTGACATACCCATATCAGACAACAGTTTGCGCATCACATGTAACGAATACTCAGAGTGTTGCGTCTGTGCTTGCGGAGGCTGGCTTGAGACTTCATTGGCCAGCACTGGACCGCCCATCAAAACGATTGAAAGCGCACTAAATGAAATCCAGCAAAGACCTGTAGAGTTATGAGTTTTCATGGGATCTTCTATGCTATACGGCGCAATTTGTGGCCTTTCAACGGTACATAAAATGTACTATAGTTTATTCACGATATCCAATCACACTAGCAATGGATTATGCTCTTCATCCGGGTGAACCACATTTGCCGTCAATATCATTGCTCAGTGCTCATGAGAGGATTTGTCTCCTTATTGATACTGGCTAGCTCATTTGTTCAGGCCGCCGACTCACCTTCATTGCGTTCGACCGAAGTATTCTTCGCTGGCGTGTCGTATTTGGGTGATTATGCTGAAATGGATGCGCAATTTCCGCATGCGATTGCCTTAAATCAGGGGCAGCAAACTTCAGCAACGCTGGATCAATCGTTTCTTGTTGCATTGACAGAAGCTACGCCACGCCACTTTAAACTCAATACTGGGTTGGCCAATTTACGTCGTTCGCAATCTTTAGTGCTTAGTCTTGCCATTGAACAAGAACGGATCAGCGAAGAAATTATCGGTGACAAACGTAAGCTAATCTTTGAAGTAGGCGCTCAAATTCTGTTTATGGATTTTCAGAAAATGAGTTTGGTCACCAACTTTCCCATTGAAATGGCAATAAACCATGTAGTTCCCGTTTCTCAGAGGGCAGATGAGATTGCTCAAGCGATATTTAAGCGTTTGTATTTAGGAGATGAACAAAATTCCGGCTTGATCCAGCGCGCAGCAAGTATGATTCAGACGGTTTCACCAACAGCAGTGCAAAAACTGCGCTTTCAAGTGAGCAATGTAGAGTTCAGTGATAATGCCCGAAGCTATCTACCCGAAACCATAAGTGAGACTCGAACGGCACAATTTTTAGGACAATATTTTACGGCACGTTTGTCTAAACACTATGACTTACCGGTGTTGCCTTTTACACGCGGCTACGCCATTGGTAATAAAATGGCCGGCAGGTTCGCAAACGGCGATATCTACACGTTAGACGTCCCTGCGCCCGACTACGATTTCAGCATCTCGGTGCTCGATTTTAAAAAATCACCCTATAATAAACAATGGCTATACGCCGCTCGCTTAGGGTTTGTATTCCAACATAGTGCGAATAAAAAAAGTTATATCGACGGCAAATACCACTACGCAGTCGGTAAATTGATATCTAAAAATCATCAGAAAATTGATGAATGGGCTGCCTATGAAGATGCTCTGGAAATGTTACTCAGCGAATTGATAGAGCAACTGTCTGAGCCTACGTCCTCTTGGCATAAACAACATTCATCTAGCAAATCGAGCTACCGCGATTTCAACCAGAAAAAGGAGATATTCCGTGAGTCGTAACCCTATTCTTCGGTGTTGCCTATTACTTATCATGATGATGACAAGTATAAGTACCGCCTTTGCGATTGAATACACAGCATCTGGCCGAGTAACTTATAGCGGATGGAGCTTAGATAAAGACGAGAGACGTGAAGCGCAGCGGACCGCGATGATTAACGTCATCGAAAGCTACATCTCACAACAGCAGCCGGCGCATTATAAAAACTATCAGCAGGTAAAAGCTCAAATTGATGCCGATATTGAGGCTTATATCTTGGATTTTGTCATTACCGATGATAATCAAGATAAAGACAGTAAAATCTATGAAGTGTCGTTGCGCGCGAGTATTAACGAGCCAAAGTTAATGGCGATGCTATTAAGTAGTGTAGAACGAGACCCAAATGCCGAACCTCCCTACCTGACATTTGTGTTCGTTGCCAGAGAAGTGGCGGGGCGCCAAGAAAGAGAGAGCAAATCAACCTCTCAAACCAAGTCTAAAGAACAGGGAATCGGACAAGACAGTTCAGATAATACAGCCCAGCGTTCAAAGTCTCAGACACAAACTATCGAAATCGACAGCCAAGAGACTGATTACAGTGATGTGCTTTTGTATCGAGCGTCAACAGCAAACGAAATTGACGTTGCCATGGGCAATGTATTTAGCCTTGCTGATTACCTCGTGATTGATGCCGCTCTGCTGGAAGAAGAAACTAATTTCCTGCTCAGCGTTAACGATTTTATAAGTGACTATGAGGCCGGTAATGATCTGTCGCCATCGACCAAAAGTAACGCGTTAAAAGGATTACGTAATTTGCAAGATCCTATTGATTACTTAGCGATAGGTACATTGGATATTGACGAACAGCAACAGGACCCTCAAACCGGGAAATATCGAATTGGCGTATCGGTGACGGGCCAAGTGCTGTCTATCAAGCGACGAGGTGCGGCGATGGCCAAAGTTGGGCCCGTTCAATACTCGGCTGAAGGCGACACCATAACCATGGCGAAAAATAACGCATTAAAACTGGCGGCCGAGGAGGCTGCCCAAGAACTGGTTGCTATTCTCAGTAGCAAGAATATTTAATCAAGAAGCAATCGCATAAGGAATTTCACATGTTTACAACACCTAAATCCTCGGCTGGTTATCTATTGGTTTTTTCATTGTTATGGTTGTCAGGTTGTGCTTCCACTGGTGGCGACGATGATAGTGGTTTGCTGGGTAATTTTGGCAATATGCTAAGTAGCAATGATGATGAGAAGCCCCTGTGGGCAAATGAGCCATTAGTGACGCAAACTATGTGTGATTCCTTTACATTAGAAAACATCACTAGTTTTACCAATACCTACGCGAGAAATGAGCAACTCAATGCGGGCAGCAGTGCTGAGCAAGCAGGAAAGCAGGCTATGGATACCTACTCTTTAGCAGCAGTATTGGTAAATAGAGCGCAGCTTTGCATGGCCGAAGCTCTTGAACTAAAAGATGTCACAGACACCTTGTTATTAGAGCGCGAAATACTCACAAGTGGCACCAGTATGAGTGAGAAAGAAATTGAGAAACACCGTGAGTACTCTGCCTCTGCTAGTACTGAAATTATGAGTTACTCCAATCAGATCGATTCGATTACACCGGAACAGAGAAAGCTCTTTTTGTTGGGTATAACCACTTATCTAACAGGTTCCTATACCACCGCTAAAATTGAAGATGCTGTCGCCACGTACACCGAAAAAGCGTCAGACTCACTGCAACGAAGTACTCAAGCAGCGAGCAATTCAACTAACAAAGTGGCCGGCTGGTTAAATGCTGCTGTAGAGGTTTTCAATACCTCAGCCTCGGGAGGAAGTCGCCTTTACAGCATTGGCTCAGGTTTAGTGCCACATTTGCAGAAGTTATATGAAACAGGCGAATACCTAATCGAATATGCGAGCGAAAACGACATAGAACTGCCTGATAATGCAACGACTGAGTTTTTAGCACTAGGCGGATGGAATGACGCTTAATCGAGCAACTCTATGGCGCTGCCTTTCCACTAATTTGGGTCAACACGCTGTTTGACCCGGTTAGTTATGTAACACGCATTAACACAAACACCCTGCTTCGCATTCAAGCAAAATGGTGATTTGCGGTAACCAATCTTTATTGCAATTTTCAGACAGATCATTGTGAAAGATATAGTCGTCTTGGTGCGTCTTGCTGGACATTTAAGTGACAGAATAGCGGCGACAGCTTTGAACGAGTTATTGTCCCAAGAGGCCTAATTAAGAGGTATAGAGGAAATGAGTGGCGATTCAATCAGCCGACATAGCTAACATAGAGGTTAGTTATATTAGAGTAGACTCTCGTGTCAGCATAGTTACCTAAACTTACTTAATAGTTTAAAAAAACCAGAGACATTTATTTATGCTTCTAAACTGCTTATTTAAGATAGCCGGCATTCAGCACCTTGAGAATAAGCTAAATCGATCGTCTGTAGTAAACATTTATCTTACCATTTCCAACTTCAACACCTGCGTTTTAGGTTTAGCTTTTTTCCATATGCGTGTATTAAATTGCAATTAAACTGAGCCGCTTTCCCACTATTGTCAGGTTGTGTCAGGTTTTTGTCGTAGCAAATTTCTGGCTTACACTTAACAAGTTTTCGACACTGTACCTGCCGCATCACGTGGCTAACATTTGGAGTTAATGCATGTTCATTTCGACTAAAAAATTGAAAGCACTACGACAGAGTAAAGGATGGTCTCAAGAACTACTTGCCAAGATGTCAGGGTTATCCGTACGCACAATTCAGCGTGTTGAATCGGATGGCAAAGCATCAGCCGAAACTGTGTTGTCCATTGCGTCGGTTTTTGAACTATCCCCGAATGAACTGCAATCTACTTCAAATGAAATTGAAGTTAATTGGTCGAGGAAACAAATCATGAAGAGTCTATTTATATTTATACTACTAGTAGCAACCGTAACAACTGCGATAGGGTTCGGTCATCCCAATGACTTTTACTTTTACGTCAACATACCGTCAATCGCATTTGTTTTCTTATTTACCTACTTTGCAACCATAATTGCCTTCGGAACCAATGGTGCAGCAAAGTCTGTTACCTGTCTTAGATATTTATTTACCGATGAGATGGTCGGAGGCGCAAAGGCGCATTTTATTGCAACTATCTTAAATGCTCAGATTAAATTCTGTTATGCGTCTGCATTCTTAGGAATGATCATTGGAAGTGTCGGTATCCACAGTAATTACGACGCAGAAGGTTTTTCTCTTCACTATGTTTGGGCAATAAACTTGCTAACGTTATTTTGGGCCACCGTGTTTAGTGAGGTAATTTTACGACCTTTAAAAACTAAAATGTCCACTTGTGATATGGCTCAGTAGGCAGTCCGTTTTGTATAGTAGACATCACAACTTAAAATAGGAATGACTGATAGTTTATTCTCGGCACTAAGTTCTTATGCATCAAAAGACTACTATTGGTACGAACAAGCCTTTCGAAAGTTGGATTTTCTGATGGTGCCTTAACGGTAAGAGGCTGCAACCAGCGAGAATTTCCGAATGTCAGTTGTTTGTCTGCCCGTTATCCTCGATTACTCAAGGATGACGGGCAGAAAGTTGTCTTTTGGAGTCAGTTTTGTAAGCCAACAAACTGCAAAGAAGAGTATTTAAATGTCTTTACGCAGCATCACCTGATAAAAACTTATATGCTAGGTATACCGTCCCTTTTATGTTGAAGGTTATGCTAAAGAAAACGCTTTTCATTGCTTTAGGTATCTTTCTAGTAGTTGCTTATACTCAACTATCTTCGTTTCACACTGCTATTCAGAAGGCATTCCCAATAGTTCTTATAAATGCGAAGGAATCACCCACAGAAGCAGAGGAGATCATTAAATCTTTATTTAGTCGTTGTAATATTGAGTTTCAATCGACCTTAATACCTGAAATTTATTTGAAAACCAGAACAGGCCCAAATACATATTATCGCTTAAGACACTTGCAAACACCTGTGTATCAATCCATTGAACCGTTGATTAAAGAATTAGAGCACTCTAAAAAGGCTAACGCTCACATCTATTATTTACTCGAGACACCTACACTTGAAGCGCTAAAACAGTTGAGGCTGAACATTGAGCTAAATTTTAAAGGAGCAGGACGAACATCGGCATTTGATAGGGTAACACCGATCTTATCTCTTGCCGTTCCTCTATCAAGTAACCGGTGCGAGCTCATTGAATCCTATATACTCTACACAGAGCACATTTTTGGAGGGGCTGGCTTTTTGATTTAAGTTTCTTCTTATTCAGGCATTCGTCTAATCAGACTCCGGCAAACACTAAACACCAATATAACGCATGGCTTTAGAGGTGCTCCCACCTATTGATCAAACCGATTAGATGGACTATTCCGAAAACACAGCAAATGGTTGAGCTTACGAGCCAAAATGTTATTGAGTTTTGCGCTATGGCTGGGTGTTTAGATATAAAGGGCAGGACTAACCCCACGATGCCTCGCAGTAAGTAAACGCCCGTTATTAGGACAATAGCAACTTTCAAAAAAGGAAAAGGCGCGAGAACGCCTGCAGCAGAGAGGGCATAAAATCCCCAAAGTGTTAATAAAGTAGCGATACCGAATGTAATAATTACGGGGCGAATGCTGCCTGACGCAGCGGATTGGGCCATGGCCTCCCCAGCACCAAAAAATCGATACCATTCAGGGCCGCCAAAAATTATCGCTATGTGAAGCAGTGCTGCAACGATACTTAAACAACCAGCAACGATGAGATAATGACTTCCTTCCATTTTCATCTCCTTTTCAACAAATCTAGCTTAACCACCAAAGCAAAATTAGGCGGATTGAGAGTAATGTTAAGATCCAACGGAACAGCGTTTTGAATTGCCTTTCCGGTATTTTGCCCAACAATTTTAAACCCACATTGGTTCCAACATACCCCGCTATAATCATGAATGCGAGTAGCAATAACCACTCTGCGAAGGCAAAGCCGGCGATACCAAAAACCACAATCTTCAAACTGTGTTGAAGCGCCATACAGGTCGAAAAGTTTGCCGTGTAGGCCCATCTGTCGCCACTTTTTCGTCCCAACCAGGCTGAGACTAATGGGCCTGATGCACCGACCAGCATACTGGCGGCTGTAGTAAGCAAACCACCGACACTTAACCCTAATCGGGTATTTGCCAAACCGACTTCAGGCATTGGTCCCCAGCAGATCCACAAGATAAAAATGGCAATGATCAATGGGATAAATGAAAGCTGGATATTGGTTAGCAACCAAATAGAAAGAACCGTCGCGACTAAGCCACCTAACAAGAACCACCCAACACTCGACCACTGGGTGTGCTTCCGTGTTAAAACAGCACGGCTGGTGTTAGAGCCTAACTGAACGATGCCATGCACAGGAATTAGCGCAAGAGGCGGCACGATATCGGCCATTATGGTGATTAAGAAGGCGCCACCACCCACTCCAACAGCGGCGGTCAATAAAGAGCCCAGAAAACTGGCGCTGACTAATACTATTGCTGATATTAGCTCGAGTCCTGCCAGCCATTCGGTAATCATTCAGTCATCCTGCGATGTGCTCATTACCACTATCATGGCGAAGCTCAATTGAGGAGTAAATAATTAAAATCGTTTGTAGCTGATGCCTTCACACTATTCAGTGGAAGGCATAAAGCTTGTTACATCCAGTCAGCGTTTCTGATCACACCCACCGCGATGCCTTCAATTGAGAAAGGCTGCGATGCAAGATCAACCTTGATAGGTTTAAACTCGTCGTTTTCAGCATGCAACAGCACCTCTCTGCCGCGCTTTTCTAAACGCTTCACCGTCACATCTTCATCAACACGCGCCACCACAACTTGGCCATTGTGCACGTCAGCGGTTCTGTGAACTGCGAGTAAGTCACCGTCTAAGATACCGATATCTTTCATACTCATGCCGTTAACACGTAACAGAAAATCGGCTTGAGGATGGAACAGTGCAGGATCGACTTTGTAGTGTGCTTCAACGTGCTCTTGGGCCAGTATAGGTTCACCAGCAGCAACACGACCAATAAGCGGCAGTCCGGCTTCCTCTTCCGCCATGTCGTCCAATGGAATGTTTAATTTAATCCCGCGTGAAGTGCCAGGCAAAATATCAATCACGCCTTTACGCGCTAACGCCTTTAAGTGTTCTTCTGCCGCATTGGCAGACTTAAAGCCCAATTCACGGGCTATTTCAGCACGTGTTGGCGGCATTCCCGTTTCAGACATTGTGTTCTTAATGAGTGAAAGTACTTCTTCTTGTCGTTGAGTTAGTGGACGCATGACCAGCCTGTTTTTCTATACAGTTAACTGTCAGTATATACAGTTGATCGGATGATACAAGTAGTTTTGTTGCGTCACGGTAGTACTTATTGCAAATTAGTCAGTCATGTCGCCTCAATTCATGTGGTACTTCAGATGAAAGTGCTCTTTTTTACTTACCTAGCGGTTTTGTGTAGTTATTTATTACTCGACTTTATATGGCTCGGGCTAGTGTCACAAAGTAGCTATCAAGAAGCTATCGGCTATCTAATGCGTGACACCCTTCCTCGCTGGCCTTGGATAGCGTTTTATCTGATGTACTCGTTCGTGGTAGTGAAAATTGTCATTGCGCCACTTGTTAACCAAAGTAGTAAACATGCCTTTATCAACGGTGCTTGCTTGGGTCTTGCTGCATACGGCGCATATAACTTGACCAACTACGCGATTTTAAAAGGCTGGCCAATTCAAATAACCCTTATCGATTGGGTTTGGGGGACCTTGGTGTCGGCCATTATCAGCTGGGTAGGTTTTAGGGTGAATGCCAAATTAAGAAATGTAGGCTGACAAGAGGGTCAGCCTATGCGGGTGCAATGCGACTAGAACGGTAAAAAATTATAGGTATATTCGATTTCCGTCGTCGTAACGTCTTGAGCACCAAAACTGATCATGCGAATGCGGGCGATTAAACGCTGAATAAGCTCTTGAGAAGCCAAATCTGTTCCGACCAAATCAACCGCTGACAGTGCGCCTGAGGGTTGAATGGTTAAGCGAACTGTTAACTTGCCTTGCAATTCAGGCTCGCTACGCAGGGCACGTCGATACAATGAATACAATCCACCATCATTTTGTGCGAGAGTTTTTCGGATCGATTCAACGCTACGATCACCAATGATATCGGCTTGTTGCTGAACGCGTTGCGTAGCTAACGCAGCAGAGCCTTCTGTTGGTGCATCGAACTCCGTTGTTTTGCGCCCTGCCAATGAGCCTCTAGCACCTGCTGTTGTTGACAATGAAGCGGTATCCAATTGTCCACTGTCAGTAGCCAACTCTCGCCCAATCAACTTACGCCCCGTCTCGCTTTGCTGCCCCGCACCTTCTGTCAGTTGAGTGTCAGCCATATTACCTAAATCGAGAGAATCTCTGAGACTGGCCAAATCATCGGTAAAATTCATAACACCCGCTTTGGCGGCTGTTTCCTTGGCAATCTGCACCTTTTCTTCTTGAGTAGGCTCTACTACGACAGGCTCTGGCACTTTCTCAACTACCACAGGTTCAGGTTCCGGCTCGGGTTCAACTTCAATCGGCTCGGGTTCTGGCTCAACTTCCGGTTTCTCTTCTATGATCGTTTCCGGTATTACTGGTTCTGGCTCAGGCATCACCACCGGCTGCGGTGGCTCTGCAACAATCAATTTCGCTAATTGCGGTGGTACTTTGGCTTTCTCTTCACGCGTTTGCTCGGGTAATTCTATCCACGCGACAAGCATTGCGAACAGCAAGGTTACCGCTACAGCACCGAGTAAAATTCGTTTGAAGCGCTGATTCTCTTGTTCGCCACTCGACCAAGGCAGCGTGGAAAAATAATACGGGGTAACCGCTATCATTGTGTCACCTCTAGCGCAGCCCCAGATTCCGCTTCTACATATTCTACAGCGAGTGAAATGTCGCTATAACCAGCCTGAGCACAGGTATGCATGATTTTTTTCAGTGCCTGATATTCAATCGCTTCATCACCCATGATGGTAATTGCGTGACGCGCGTCGGTATCTTCTTCACTCTGTTCTGCTTTTGCTTGTTGACGGATCTTTTTGCGCAGTTCGAGCTCTTTACTTAGCGCACTTAAAGTGTCGTCTTGTGTATTCACGACTTGCTCTAAAGTCATTAAAAATACCCCATCGAGCATCAAGCGTTGTTGACTCACCGTCAGCAATAACTGCTCTTCAGCGGCGGTGTCGGCGCTGGATTTGGGTAATGTGAGCGAACGATCATTTTGCAGTACCTGTACATCTGACGCATTCAGCATTAAAAAGAAAACCAAGATGGTAAAAATATCCATCAATGAAACAAGGCTTAGCTTGCCTTGTGCTGACAGTCGCTTGTGATGACGAGCCATGCGCTTTGCGCGAACCGACTGCTTCATTGCTTACCTCCAAAAACGGAGTGCTGAGGCGCATCGGCGAATGACACATTAGGAAACAGCTCCGCTGGCACAACTGATGCTGCAACAACATCGGGGTATGAGCGTACTGTGTCGATTAAACTGACAATCGTCTGATAAGACACATCATCTTCAAGGAGTAGAACCAAATCATCTTTTTCTAACTCTTTGGCTAACAATGTTTGTTTAACTTGCTTGAGTGTTGTCTGTAGCAAGGCGTAATCGTGTTCAAGCGCATTGCTTTCTTCATTGGTGACCAACGGGATCTCACGCACGAGATAACCTTGCGGGAAATACACGGCCATCCCTTCTCGCGTCACCAAGACTTCAAGCTGCTGATGCTCAACGTCTTCTTGCGTGGCACCGCTACTCAGCCCAGGCAGAGCCAATTCAACCACGGTAATGCGAGAAAACACCATCATCATTAACAACACTGGCACCAGAACAATCATCAAATTCATAAATGAAGTGATGTCTAGTTCGGCGTCTTGGCGCACTCGTTTGTATTGCCTTTGGCGGCCTAACACAATCGTTACTCTTGCCTATCAGTTGCGCGAGTTTGCGGCTTTATGTTGTGGCTCGCGATCAAAGTGTTTAAACACTTAACGCCAGCCATTTCCATACTATCGATGATTTCAGTTGTCTTAGTTTGCAACAATGAGTGACAAGCCAACAGTGGAATAGCCGCGATCAAACCAAACGCCGTGGTATTCATGGCAACAGATATACTTTGCGACAACAAGCTCGCCTTCTCCGCAGGGTCTGCATTAGCAACCGCGGAAAACGCGGCGATCAAGCCTATAATCGTACCCAGTAGCCCAAGCAGTGTAGAGATATTCGCCAGCGTGCCTAAGTAGCCGGTGCGCTTCTCTAAACGCGGGATAGACTCCATTAGCCCCTCCTCCATTGCATATTCGATATCCTCACGGCGCGGACTGATGCTTAAACGCGCGATACCTGCCGCGATAACACGTGCAATCGGTGCGCTACTGCTCTTGCCCAAGGCTAAAATCTGATCGAAGCGATTGGCCACCAATAAAGGTTCAATTTGTGCGAATGCATTTTTGTTGGTTCTGCGCGCCATGGTTAAAAACACATACCGCTCAATCGCGACCGCCAATCCAAGTGCCAATACAATCGCAATGGGAAACATAAATGGGCCACCTTCCTGAAAAAAGCGAACCACGATTTGCATACTGTCCATAAGGATCTCCATCTATGCAGACTACTCTTTGTTAGTCTTTTAAAGCTTCGATATCTGACTATCGAGTTTACGTAAAAAAGCGGATAGGTTGCGTATCAACGCCTATCCTCAGTTATTTTTCTGTGCGTCTTGTGCTGACAGTTGCGTCAACATACGTTTATGCAATTCAATTCTTTGCAGAAATGCATTGCGTTCCAACGGGGCCAACTGGCTCTCTCCCGCGCCGGTTAGCGCAACCCGTGTGACTCGTTTTTGCGCGGGCGAATCCCACGGCACAATCGACAAAACCCTTGGTTGCTGCTGGTCGCCACGTATAGTCGACTCTAACTTAATCACGCGGCTATCCTGCCCTGCCACCTGCTGCGCTTGCACATCAGAAATCATTAAGTTTGACGCCGTAATGATTAAGTACGCCGCCACAACGCGACGACGTCTGAACGGCCTACGGGGTCGATTAATTTTCATCCATTGCATTTCTCATCTCCTTTATCCATCGATCAACGTCCTGCGTTGAAGCTCCCTGTGCTTGCAATATTTCTTGATAGCGAATGTAGTCGTTTAATGCGGCCGCTTTGTCTCCAACGTACAAGTCAAAAAAGATCCCGCGATTGCGATACCCTTCGGCTAAACCTGCCCATGCACCAATGGCTGCATTGTAATGACTGCGCGCAACATCAAACTCACCCGCATCTTTATGCGCAGATGCTAGGCGCAAATGAGCATAGTAATTCGCATTATTTTGTCCGACGCTCTGTTGCCAATACATCATCGCTTTGTCTTGTTCACCCAGCGCAGCAAAACCATTGCCAATTTCATAACTGAGCAACGATGACGTGGGTTGAGACCGCTCTATTTGACGTAATAGTGCGGCTATCTGTGACTGAATGGCGCTTCTTTGCTTGTTGAGGATCGCGGCTTGCAGGGCCTGCAACATCACTTTTTGGCTGTCTGTTGGCACAATGACAGACTGCTTGAATCGATCCTGCAATGAAGTCTCTGCTACCGCTGTCGCCGGTGTTGCAGGCTCTGTTGATTCTGCCGTTTCAGACCCGAATTGCGGCACCCAGCGTTCCACCGTGGCACAACCACTGAGCATAACTAAACCTACACAGCCAAGATAAAGGAGACGCGATTTAAAAATTCGCATAATCCACCTCCTTTAACTGTTCCGGCTTGTTATATTGAGCTGGCAATAAGGTGGCTAATGCAGCAAAACTCTTCGCTACCCATTCATCATAGTTGCCCTGCCAACTACGTTGGGCATTCTGCGAGTGAATATTAATCGCTTGTTCTTCGAACGGAAACGCCTGTTCTTCGAGTAAAAAGTCGTACTGTTCCAGCGCTAAGGCATCTAACTCTGCTGGTCTTTCAGAGTCATACAACGACTGTGCGAGCAACTCATTTGCCTGTGCAAGGCGATACCCTGCCTGCGTTGTAAACTGCGCAATCTTGTATTCCATCACCCGTTGGTATTGCTGAATTACCTTTTGCATAGCATCACGTTTGCGTTTGATGCTTCTGTCTAATGGCAGCGTTAGCTTGATCCGTTCAAAAGCTGCGAAACTGTCTTCCGCAAAAACGGATTGAGACATCGCCGCTAAATAGCGGGAACGATCGCTACGCTCTTCGCCTGCTTCTGCATCCGCTCGGATCATTTTATTCAACCAAAAACGGCGTTTACTGTCTTCGTTAGCATCAAGGTAGTAATTACTCAGGATGAAGCGTGCTTCATTGGCTTGAGATAACGGCGTTGGATAAGTATGCGCATAGGTTCTAAAGTGCGGTAACGCAATATCCCGCGCATTGGCTTTATCGGCATATTCGGCGGCTAAAAACAGCGCCTCTCTACCTTTGTCGTTATCACTGTTTTGTTGCCAAACATCCACTAACAGAGCCGAGGCCTTTAACCATTGCTGGGTGTTTTCATAGGCAATAATCAAACGCTCTGGCATCTCTTGATTAAGAGCGTGCGTCGCATAACGCTGCTGGAATGCAAGTATTTGCGCAATAGCAGACGACCAATCAGACAGTCGCATCAAATAACTGATGGCATCAAAATGTGCGTTGATAGCAATTGACGATGATGGTGTTTGATCGACCACCCGCAAAAGCTTATCCACACTGGCCCGTAGCGCATTCGCTTGTGCTGGTGTTAATGCAACAGAGGTTGACGCATCTGTGGGTATCTGTGCCACCAGTTGGCGCGCCTGTTGAAAGTAAGTGGCGGCCAGTTTGTCTGTCATTTCAGCATGTAATGGATCCGCCGGTGACAGTTGCGCTAACAGCAGCTGATAGCTGCCTTCTGCTGCGGCAAAATCGCGTAACTCAAACTGACTCTGTGCCAATACTATCTGCGCCGTTTGTTGCATTGAAGCTGACGTAGTGCGGGCTAATAACCATTGTGCCCAATCAACTGCATCAACGTACTGGCCATCGTCATACAAAGATTGCATTAAGATAACCGCAATGTCGTTAGCGCGGTCGTCTGCCGGAAAGGTTTGTAAAAAGCGAACCTGACTGTACTGATATGGCGATAGGGTCGTACCTGATGCGTTTTCACTTTCAGGCCCAGCTTTCGCCAGAGTTCCGCGTGCAAGTAACGCCGTATAGGCAGCATTTGCAGCTTCAGCGTGATCAGAATAGTCATAGGCAAATCGCTCATACTCTTCAATTGCAGCGAGTAAATCCCCACTCTCGTACAAGCTTTCAGCAAGGAAGAATTGCATATCACGTGCTTTATCGCTGGGGCTAAAAGTCGCGATATATTCCCGATACCAACGTTGCGAGCGTGTATACGCCGCCTTCTGCTGGCGCGCTAGCAATGTGCGCTGCGTCTCATTTGCCTGTTCCATCTCGTTAATAGCAGCGGCAGCCTGCTGCGCCATAGCATGCTCATGTTGAGCCAGAGTTGTAATAAATTCATCTAAGTAAGGCATAGCCTGCTCGGCCTGTTGCGCTGTAAAGCCTTGCCAATTGGGGCCATGGATACCATAGGTTTCAACAAAACGTTGTTTCGCCGGTAATACATCTGTGGGGAAGTCGCCCAAAATAAACACATCGATATGTTTGATGAACGAGGGGATAGCCTGTTCATGACGCGGGTAAAGCCGCGCAAACGCCAGGTACATGGCCGCACTTTCACGGTATCGACTGTCATCCAGCAATTGTTGTGCTAATGAATCGTAAACCAAATACGTAAATGGTTTCTCACCAAACAACGTGAAATAGCTGTTGATCGCAATGGTGCCGCCTTGAGCTAAAAACATTACCCCCGTCATCGACAGCGCATCTTCGACAAGGCGTTGCTCACTTAAATTTAACGCATCTAGTGGTTTATGAGCTTGGGCGTAATTTTCTGGCGCAAGGCTGACTTCCAGCATCAACATAAACGCATCTATCGCGCTTGAATACGCTTCTAATTTAAAGTGACTCCAACCTTTCATATAGGCTGCCATTGCATAGAAAGGATCGCGCTGTTTAGCGACCAAAGACACGTAATTCGCGTTTACAACCTTATGGTATGCCTCAATCGCTTTTGCATATTGATTGTCGTTGTAGTGAAACTCACCAATGCGAAAATATAATTCGCTGGCGTAATTGGTATAAGGAAAGAGATCCAGCAAACGCTCTGCATACACCACGGCTTGCGCATCATTGCCCTGAAGGCTGTATGCCCGCGCAAGTTGATAAAGAATGTTTTCCTTGGCCAGCGGATTCAATGGCGCAAGCACAGGATCTTCTTCGGCCAGCAAGGTTTCATAGGCTAGAATAGGCAATCGATAATAATCACCCGACTCAACCTCTACCCCTTCCGCTTGTGCTTCCTCCGCAAGCAACATTTCAATATCCGCTAAGCGATTGCGAATATCCTGTCCTAGCACACCATGCCACGCCAGTTCAGTATTCGGTTTTTGCGTCAACTCCTCTACTAACGGCATGAGTGCCTGATATTGATCACGAAGCTGATGTAAAGGCACGCTATCCAGAGTTGATGATTCAGTCGTGACCGGATCTAACGATAAGTTTACTAATGCGTTTCGGCGCGAGTTGTCATCACTGACCACTTTATTCGCCGGGGCTAGCTGCACTTCTGACTGATAGAAACTGCATCCACTTAACAGCAACAGTAAACCAACGCATACGCCTTTGTGATAACGAGAGTGAAACCGCATCAGTTCAACCCTCTTAGTTCATTGGCACTGCGAGTGAAATGCAAATCCTGCATTCTCAGCATAGCCAAACGGGTTGCTGTAACCTGCTCCAACAAAATAGCGTCACGTTCAGTGATACGACTATCAACATAACGACTCAGTGCACTGATCAACTGTGTCTGAAGTAACCGTGTTTGTTCACTTTTTTGAGTGTATTGCGCGTTTAGTTCACTCAATTGCTGTCGTTCTATTCGAATATTATCCAGCAGCTCCGTTTCGTTTCCTGCCCGCGCATACAGTGCCTGATATCGCTCGGATGCTTGTTGGTATAACGTTTGCGCCTTATCGAAAGATTGCTTGTGAGACTGCAGCACTGACATTTTTTGCTCTTCAAGCTGCCACGCTAATAGCCCTTGCAGACGTTCAACACGCGTTGCTAACGCCTCTACTCCTTGCTCATCAACACCATCCAACGAACGAATATGAGCCAACCGTTGTTCAGATGCCGCTAAACGCTCCAGCCACTCTTGCTGCTGCGCAGAGGCAAGTAGCGCCGGTTCATTGGGCGCTCGCTCAACCACACTACCTAACCGCGTTAACGTGTCTTTTGCTTGCTGGAGCTTATGCTTGGCATCCTCTAGTGGTAACGATTGCGCTCTTAATTTATAGGTATTTTCTCGTTCATTGAGGAGCTGATGGAGCTGTTCCACCCGCTGGCGCTGTTGCTGGATCAAGCGCTGCATGTCATCGAGCTGCAACAACGTAGCCAGTTGTTTAGCGGTATTTGGCTGATTATCACCACTGAGCACATCAATCAGGATATCTTGATGTTCTCTTGGCCAGAGCGCTTGCATAAGCTCATCATCTGACTGAGATAAGTGTGAGAAAAATCGTTCTGATTGACTGGTAGAGCGCAATGTTTCTAAGCTTTCGCGGGCTTGTGTCAATTGCGACAATGATTGCGCCAACATGTCATAGGCTTGGCGGTAATCGGTAAGTTGTTCGTAGCCGTACGCCAATGCGTGGGTCGCTTGTAAGGCGGGTAGTCCTTTGCCCTGTTGCTGCAAATAGCGCCATACTGGCATCGCTTCCGGCCAGCGTTCTTCTTTTGCTAATGACCAACCGTAAGCCAATAGTCCTTCTTCAGCATAAATGCCGTCAGACTGAATTTGCTTAAACGCGTTAAAAGCCGCATTGAAGTTGTTTTGCTGGACGAAGCTTTGACCCAACAAATAATACAAGCGATCCAACAGGGCATTTCGTTCTTGAAAAGGTGTATCAACTATTTCGACCGTTTCTGCCCACGGCCACCAGCTTGCATTTGCCGGGTTTAACCAATCTAACGACCAATCCCAATCACTGTCAGTGGGGGCCTGTACCGCCTCAATGGCAGCAATAAACTGCTCGGCTGCTGGCTCAAACTGCGATTGGTTAAATAGCTGGATACCCACATTCGCAATCAAATAGGGGTACCAATCGCTGCTCTGTTCGACGCTAGCCAAAATACTTTGCCAATTTTCGGATTGATGCTGGATCTGATAGTACGCCGCTTGATACGCCAAGGTATCGATTTGAGCGGGTTCGACAAATTCCATTAACGCTGGCTGAAACAGCGTCTCTGCAGCGGTTTGACTCACATCATATTGGCCTTGTTGGAACGCCGTATGCGCCAACCAAAACCAGGCTTGCGCCTGTAACTCTGGAGCTTGAGTTTGCGCCAACAAGTCCTGCAATAAGTCTGTCGCGGTATGCGTCATACCGAGTTGCAAGCTGGCGCCCCCCTCAACCAATTGCATTCTTTCTAGTTGGTCTTGCGGTACACCTTTGTGCCGAGTTATCGCTACTGCATGCAATGTATCGAGCGGTTGCTGCTGAAAATAGTGATACAACACCTGACCGACATATAATGCTTGGATCCTGTCTTCCGTCGCCAAGTCTTTTTCGGTCTCAGACGCGCTCGCGAACACGCTACCGATTAGGAGCGATAAACCGAGAACAGACTTCAAAGCGCGCGGAATGATCACAATGACTAGCGCCTTTTATCGAAGTGCACGGGCATTGAATACGGGTTGCTGTGCCGTGGTAGAGTCAACAATTTGAAGTTCCACAACTTGCGCTTCATCCGATTTTGAAAAGTCTAATGTTACGCCGCGCTTATACGGTCGATTTTCAGGCCCAATACCGTGGAAAATCGCGGTGAGTTGATGTTCACCTTGCGCAATATTACCGATAAAGATTTGATGCACACCACCGCGCATCAAGGCATCAACTTGCTTTTGTGTATATAAGTAATGACTGAGTGTTTCGTTGTCGATTTTCACTTCAACTGCATCTAACGCGAAGTACATCCCAACATCCATTGATAAGTACACAGCTATTTGCGTACTCGACGGAAATAGCAAATCTTCTTCGAGGATAAACAGGTCGCGATTAAGCGCAATCAATGCCTGTTGCAATGACTCGATTTCCTTACCCAATTCACTTTCAGCAGCATTGCTAACAGGCGCCAACAAACCAATGTCATCGTCATCTTGTTCTTGGCTGTGTGCATTGAATGAAAATGCGGCTGCCACGCATAACAACAGCACCATCAACACATTGGCGATCCCTATTCGCTTACAATCCTGCCACACTGTCATTCTCCAACGTTTCTTATTCATTTTCTCAATACCACACGGATGCGAAGACTTTAACGACATTGGCCGAAAAGCCAAATAATGGTTCTTCACCTATCGGTGCCATGACCGTAACATCACGAAAGTCATCATAATCAAACTGCATATAATCATATTCAAAATGTAGACTCGACTTCTTAAACACATTACTGGCTGAGAATTGCCATTCATAGGCCACACTCAAACCTGCCGTAACGCCAGTATAAGTGCTCATTTCTTTGTCTCTCGCCATAAAATTAAACTCGTTTGGGCGAGAAAAAATATCCTGATAAAAATCTGCGCTTTGTTGGCTGTAGTAACGAACGAACACATCAATTACCCATGGTTGCCCAATGGTATGGATGTAGCCAATCTTTCCGTTAACCGCACTGATCCCCCAGGTATCGCGATACCATCGTGCATCAGCGTAGAGTGCGGCTCTGTAGGGTAAGTAGTAATTCGCATTTAGCGATATTGCGTTACTGGTGCGGGTCTCAGGATACACTTCGGTGGCAAAGCTGAATCCACGCGCATTGTCGGTGTCAATGTAACGCACCGAACGATAAGGATTATTTAAATAACCTTGATCCGAGATATGTTCGGCTGACAATCCCACAATCATGTTTTTACTGACTATCTGTGTAACCCCAAAACCATACTTGTGACGGTCAGCTTGTTCAGAAAAGCTCTCGTTGCCGCGCATGCCGATCTCATCCCACCCCTTGGCATAGCTCAAAGAGACGGTAGTTAGATCACCAAACATATCTTGGCTGACACCAATATAGGCAGAATTTGCTTCGAAATCATTTTCAGAGCTATTGGTGAAACTCATGCTAAGCAAGGTTTTATTATGCAGAAAATCACCGCCAACCGTAGCCTCTTTGCGCTCTTCTGAGTACGGACTCGCGGTCGCTCGCACGTCAATAGAGGCACCTGAGACCGTATCAACGTAATAATTTGCCGATAACGATACTTTGTCGCCAACCTGTTTGCGCAGCAGTATCGATGGGCCATCAATCGACACACCATCACCAGAATACGAGTGGTACATGATATCGGAACGGTCTTGCGGCAATACTGCTGCAAACCCCATGCTAGGCAGCAATAGAGCCAAACCGATTAAACCACGTCGTATTAGTTGCATCCGCAGCCGCCCCCTGCTGTACCATCCGCTCCTCTGGCACCCTCGCGAGACTCCAACACATGTTTGGCATAGCTACGCGCAATAGGGTTGCGGTTCATGCTCATGATCGGATCGGCTAAATTTGAGCGCTCATAGGGTTTTACCCAAGGCTCGATCTGAAGAAACGCGTATTCATCTGTACTGGCACAGCCACTCATTAGCAGTGTTATTGCGGCAGCAAGACTTAGCTTTACCCGATTGCGCATATCACTACTCCCGCAATAGCAGTTTGATGGCTTTCTCATACTTGCGCTCATCGCCTGATTTATAGCCTTTGTGCGTAAGCCTTGATAAACCATTGCGATCAACAAATACCGTGGTAGGCATAGCGCTCACATTATAGGTTTCGCTGACATTACCATTTGAATCAAATAAGACCGGGAAAGTCACTTCGATGTCATCGAGTAAAATATTGGCTTTCTCTGGCTTGTCATCAACATTTACCGCCAATACGGTAAATCCTAAATCTTGATATTTTTGCTGCAACGCCTCCATTGCCGGAAGCTCTTCTCGACAAGGGCCACACCAACTGGCCCAGAAGTTCACCATCACAATATTGCCTCTTTCTTCCAGCAAACGACGGTTATCGCCATCGCGGCTTGGCAAGGTAAAGTCGGGCGCTGCGACTGCCGTGCTTTCAGCGCGTGCTTGAGTGGCGATATCGGTTAAAAATATCGCCAGTATGATGAAGATGGCTAGTTTGGTGAAATCACCAGAATGTTTGGACTTATACTGCATAATTAACTCCTAGAAAAACATACTCACGCCGAGTGTGTAGGCCATATTGTGGGTAGACTTTTCTTCACCGATAAGGTCGCTCTTGAAAATATGGTCGCGCACATCTAAACGCAGTGATAAATAGTCGGTTAGCAATACACGGTATCCAGCGCCTAACGTCAGTGTGAAGCGTTCGTCACCGCCAAATTCGGTACCGCCACCGCCAACCAGTAGATAAAAATTGGTGTTAAACGCTACACCATCAGCCAAAAACACTTCGCCGTTCATCTTGTATCCAACAGCAAGGTCGTAAGTGGTGAAATCGCGCTCATCATCGGTCAAAAAATTTGCCCCGCCGGATAAATCTTCAAAGCTTGTCGTGCCGGCTTGCGCCATACTGTAAGACGCTTCCGTAAACCAATGCTCGGAAATGTGATAGCCCAAGCGCACGCCATAGGTCACGTCGTTGCCGAAGTCTTCGATGCTTTGCACACCTACCATCGCCGTCACTTCAAAATCTTCACTGTCGATATTGGCTTCTGTCACGGTGCGACGTTTAAGCGCAGGATCAATAATCGGAGGCGGTGTGGCACTGGCGCTTTGTTGTGCCATCGCGGGAACGGCACCGAGCAGCATGGAGCATACGCTAAGGCCTGCTAACGCTCGTTGCAAAGCGGTTAGAAAAATACGCTTACGCCAAGTTTCCATTCCGTTAACTCCTCTTGTTCATCGCGTTGGGTTAATGCCAACAAACTTTTATATTCCAGTCTCACCACCATGTTGCGGGTCAGGTAGTAACGTACTCCAGCCCCCACTTCCATGATGTCACTGCGTCTTGACTCGTCGCCTGATGCTACTAAGTTGCTGCGAGGCGTTGTACTAAGTTGCCCCGTTCCCAGCGCCAAATAAGGCGATATTCGCCACTCTGGAAAGGTGTAATGCATCAACCGAATCGACCAATACTTATTTTCTGCAAAATCACCTAGCGCTTGGGCATAACTCACTTCAGCGGTGAAGTTTTCGGTCATCACCCATCCTACAGATGCCGACATTGCCGTCACATCGTCCAGCAAGCCTACGCCAAACCCTAGCTCCCATTCACGCAACTGGTAATCGGCAAAACTCCCATTTGACACTCTCACCGGCTCCCCATTGAGATGCGCGGTCAGGTTTAAGTCGTCGGCTGAAATCCAACCTTCAATACCTTTCGTTGTGCGCACCTTGTACCACTGCGTACGTGACTTCAATACGCTAATTTGCTCTCCATGTTCTGCCACATGGAACACAGGGTAAGCACTGGCTGGGCCTGAACGCATATCGACGAATGGTTCTTGCACCACTACCGTCAGTGCTTCTGCAATTGATTGATGACTCCATATCAGCAGCAATGGCAGCATTAGGAGTATGGCTATGGGCGATCGTTGCCGTTGAGAATACATAACAACCCTGTCAGTTTTGCGGGATAGCAAAAGGATTATTGTAGTATTGCCCACCCACATCAAGCCATTCAGCAATCAATTTCAATTCAACTGGACTCAACCAGTCTTTGTGACTCGCGTTTTGCGCGTCAAACGGCCCCCAAAAACGCCCACTGTTGCGTGCACCTTGAGTGCTCATTGAGGGCGATACCCGTATCGTTCGCGTTAGCTGAATAGGATTTCCTTCAGCATCAAGGATCAACTCACCGTCTTCATCAACCAGAAAAACAGGATCACCATTTTCATCAAACACAGGCTCTAAAATATCAACCAATACACCATCAACGACCTCTTGTTCATTGTCGTTAAAGAGTAATTCCCGATAACTGGTTAAGATACTGGGCGCATCCACTGACGTTGTAGACGTCAAATCCAATTGCGCAGCCGGAACCCGCGCATTGCCTTCATCATCTTGCGCAGAATGACAACTAACACAGGTAGTGTCTTGCAGCACATTACCTTGGCTATCCGTCACAAGACGTTCCAATTCAAACAGCGGCTGAATATGTTGTGGGTAATTAATTTCAACACGACATAGCGCCGTCCACACTTGTGCACAAGCTTGAGAAATCGGTAGCGGTGTTTGCAGTTGAGCATAAGCGGTTTCAATCAAAGGACTGAGAACGGTTGTCGCAGGGTCACTCCAAACATCCTCAAACAGCAAATCCGGCGATAAAGCCGGTAACGCCAGAACACGAGAAAATGTCTCAGCCATGGTTTCACCAAGGTCGGTGAAAAGGGCCGGATTTGCCCCTGGAAAAGCAGATCCCGAGAGAGGTGCACCCATATTTATAGAAGGTGCCTCAGCATCAAGACGCCCATGTGCCGCAGTACTTTGCGCGCTATGGCAACCGTTACAGGTTTTAACTTCGCCCGGTTTAACTTGGAGCCAATTATTATGACGCGGAGATAAACGCCTTCCCTGCTCATCTACGATGCTAAGGGCAAAGGGAACATTGGCTGGCACTTTCACTAAAACCGAACCGTCAGGTTGGATTGGGGTATAACCTAAAATCTCTCGCATCAATTGTGCTCGGCTACGACCAAAAGCACTACCAGGAAAATCCAACGTATCATCATCAGGAATTGACACCCCTTTGGTGATCCGCAAAAAGCGTTCCGCGCGCTCGTCTGCACTCACTAACGTTGGGTTCGCCACGGTTGTTATGCCCATGGGCGAATTATCTTCACCGGCAAAATCATAGATACTGCGGATGTGAATAGCTCCCATGTTTTCGTCTATCAACTCGGGCAACACCACTGTCGATTCGGGATCTGCTGGATAGGGTCTGGATTCCATCGCCACTACCTCAACATAAGCAATGCCTTCTTCGGGGATCGCAAGCGGCAGTTGTGTATTTTCCGCGGGGTCGTATAACCATAAGCCAAATAACGGTGGTGCTGGCTCTACATTAGGGTCAGTTAAGTCTACGTTTACACAAGGCACGATCTGGCGTGTAGCATCTTCAGGCTGACCTTCAGCCAATGGCAGCAGAACACGACATTGATTCCACGTGAATAAGTAACGCCCAGTGCCATCCCATAAAGGGTACAACGCATTAAACAAGCCGCCTTCTGAAAAATCGCCGGCTATATCAACATTATCAAACAAGGCGACTGATTGAGCTTGCCCTGCCGCACCGGGATTATCATAGGTCGGCACCTCATCATCGGTGTAACCTTGAATATCGATAACCGTGAAATCTTGACCTAAACGTTCGGTGTTTCTAGGTGATAGTGCTGACAGCACGCGCTCATCCGGCGTGATTTGAGTTTGTAAAAAGTCGACGTCAGTTTCGTTATATTGGTGACTATGACGGCCATACACGATAGACAAATCTGAGCCATCTGAATTGATTTGATACAGATGCATGCCTTTACTACCGGACACCTGATCCCAACGGGTAAATACAATCTTGCCATTCGGGGCGACAACGGGATCAATATCATGGCTTTGATTAAATGAGATTTGGCTTACATTCGAACCATCTGCATCCATTACATGTAAAACAGACGCCGCCACTGATAGGCTCTCTTCTAATCCTGCGTATTGAGGTTTACCTTCGTCGAGCAATATCGCCTGATTCGCCCGCTGACGGGTTGAACTAAACACAATCCGGCCATCGGGCAAATACACAGGGCCAGTATCATCACCGGCATTCGCTAGCGTGTCTGAATCAATCACACGACGGAGGCTGTCATTGGTGATGTCGTATTCCCAAATGTTCCAGGTTTCTTCTGCTTCTTGTTCAATGTCAGGCAAGCGCAAGGAAAAGAGTAAGCGCTCACCATCATAGGACGCCGAAAGATCCTTTACATCATATGCTGGGACTTCACCAGCATCTGCATCTTGCTGAGTAAAAATGCGATCGGTGATATTCACTTCCGGCGCGGAAACAGATGCTCTGGCTTTCAAAAACAGTGCCGATCCGGGCAAAAATAGTTGTGGTTGTTGCGGATTTCTCAATCCCGAAACATTGTCATCCGTGATGACATTCATATCACGCTTAATAAACGCAATGGGTACATCAACCACGACAGGATCAGGGGTTTGTTGTGTGTTCTCAGGCAATACATTTTCACCACACCCCAACAGCATAAAGCCAAGTCCTAATGACAGTGTCACTCGGCTGCTATATGTGCTGATAATCGTGAAATTCATCGCCTTCTCTCATGTATGACAGTACGTAACAACGATACCTGTGGTATCACTAGCATAACGGATCATACAATGCGTAAAAGTGTCTCAAACGGGCTACATTGCGGCACTGTTGGCAGTCTTATAATCCATTTAACACACGTATTTCATTATGCCAGATGGGCGCAAACTCCCATGAAGCCACAACCTTAACAAGTGTGTTTTTTGACCAATGTAATTAAAATCCATACCTTTCCCAATCCTCAGGGGAATATTGAAACAACACTAACCTACTGATAAATATATTTAAAAACATTGTAGGGAAATGTGATATTTCACCTTCAGGCAACAAGTGTCGGTATTTTGGTACGCAGTTTCCATACCTATTGTTTGTCAGTGTGATCAATACAAGCCCTGCTAAATAAGGCTTTCTCTGGATTTATGCCAATCCCTGCATGTGTTTTCTGATTAGGTATGGCGAATAAGCGTCTTCAATTGGAAACAAAAACCGTTGGTGGTTTGTGCTAGCAACCTATCTATTGCAGCCAAAACCAATGTAACTTTCTAATTTTTATGCTCTTTTCAAAACAGGCACAGAAAATGACTTCATCATAGACGGTACCCTTTAGGGTATGAGAATTTAGACTTAAACGCTGATTTGACGATTTATTAACCATTGATGTCTATCTACTATCAGCATTGAAGTGCGCCGTGTCGCTTATTTTACGGTGCGTTCAAGGAGATTGAATGTTGTACTCTAATCATATTGGATATCGTCTAGCGCGCGTGGGACGGGGCTTACTCTTTGCCTCTGCGGTAGTCGCATTTACCGCCAACGCAGGTCCTTTGGAGCAAAGTAAGCGAATACATGATCGCATAGCCGGTGTACCCGCTGACGAGCAAACGCTTGTTCAAATGCGCTCTCTAATAGAAGCCGGCAACGTCGAAGCTGCAGCCAATATTGCCATGCAGCACCCGGCATTCTACAACGTCACGCTCAAGCAATTTGTCACACCGTGGACAAATGAAGAATTCGATGTCTTTGCGCCATTAAATGATTACACCGCGACGGTAATAGGCATGGTCAGAGACGAAATAGATTTCCGTCAGATTTTAACTAGTGATGTACTGTATATCGGCGAGACCTCAGCTGGCATCCCAGCATATTCGCCTAGCAGTAATGCTCATTACCTCGCCTTGGAAGCGCAAGGTGTCGATTTATCAAGCGCATTAATCGCGACCACTCAATCTGCGCACTTAGGGTTACCCACAGAAGCAACGGCAGGCGTAACAACCACGCGACAAGCAGCAAAAGCGTTTTTCAAAGATGGAACCAACCGCGCAATGCTGCGTTTTACCCTTATCAACCATCTCTGCACTGACCTTGAAGGTTTAAAAGATACTACGTTACCGCCCGATCGCATTCGACAAGATCTCAGTCGCAGTCCTGGTGGCGATTCGAGGATCTTCATTAACAGCTGCGTGGGCTGCCACTCGGGTATGGACCCACTGGCACAAGCCTATGCGTACTACGAATATGATTATGATATTGATGCCGATCCTGACGGTGAAAACGGACAACTTAGCTACAACCGTGCAGGTCAAACCGATGCCCAAACAGGTCTTCGCGTACAAGCCAAGTATTGGATCAACGCGAACAACTTCCCGTTTGGTTTTGTCACGGAAGACGACCGTTGGGATAACTACTGGCGAGAAGGCATCAATCAAAATCTCGGCTGGTCGAGTCAATTGACGGGTAGCGGCTACGGCTTAAAAAGCATGGGTGAAGAGCTGGCTAATAGCCAAGCATTTGCGACTTGTCAGGTTAAAAAAGTATTCGCCAATGTGTGTTTACGGGAGCCGCAAGACAGTAACGATAGGCAAGCAATAGACGCGATTACCGCAGCCTTTCAAGACAACGGCTACAACCTGAAACACGTATTTGCGCAGACCGCCGAATACTGCATGGGAGAATAAGCGATGAAGCACATAATCCTCCTAATGACCTGTACTTTTGCGCTTATTAGTTGTGGTGGAAGTGACACGCAAGTGCAACCGACGCCACTGCCACCACCGGTAGACGATCCCGTGGTTAATTACAACGGACCTGCACCCGCTACTGATGATGTGGTGAACTTCAAGCTCAATGTGTGGGATAACCTTGCAACGCCAGACCGTTGTGGTGCTTGCCATGTTCAAGGTCAGCAGTCTCCAGCGTTTGCCCGCAACGACGATATCAACTTGGCATATGCCGACATCAACGCCTATGTAGATTTCAATCAGCCTAGCCAATCAGCACTGATTGAAAAGGTTGCCGGTGGGCACAATTGTTGGTTGGGCAGCGTGAGTGCCTGCACCGATATTATGACAACCTGGTTAACGAACTGGACAGCCCAAGATCAACAAGCAACGACGATCCAGCTGCAGCCTCCAGAATATAGAATGCCAGGTGCGAACAAGAACTTCCCTGACGATAGCAGTGGCTTCGCCACTACGGTTTACCCAATCGTGACAGAATATTGTGCGGCGTGTCACACCAGTAGCTCGGCCATTCCTATTTCACCTTACTTCGCATCTTCAGACGTTGATGAGGCCTACTTGGCATCAAAAGAAAGGATCAACCTTGACAGTCCAGCTCAGTCTCGTCTTGTCGCCCGTTTACGTGATGAGTTTCACAATTGCTGGTCAGATTGCCAGTTAAACGCGCTTGAATTAAGCGATGCTATTCAACTATTTGCTGACAGTATCGACGTTACAGCAGTGGATCCAGCTCTCGTAGTGTCTGGTGCGACAACCTTATACGAAGGTACATTAGCCAGTGGCGGCGGTCGCTTTGACACACATATGATTGGAAAATGGGAGTTTAAAACCGGCAGTGGCAACATCGCGTTCGATACAAGTGGCGTTGAACCTGCGTTGGACCTAACCCTAAGTGGAGCCTTTAACTGGGTTGGCGGTTGGGGCATACAACTCCTTGACGGCAAAGCACAAGGCGCCACGACCAACAGTAAGAAACTGCATGATCTGATCACGGCGACAGGCGAATTTTCGATTGAAGCATGGGTTGCCCCAGCAAACGTGACGCAGGAAGGTCCTGCTCGAATAGTTAGCTACTCCGGCGGACGCGACCGCCGCAATTTCACTTTAGGCCAAACCCTGTACAACTATGATGCGCTAGTTCGCACCAGTAATACCGATGCCAACGGTGAACCCGCGCTATCCACAGCGGATGCTGATGAAGACTTACAAGCCGCGTTACAACACGTCGTGTTAAGCTACGATGCGGTCGATGGTAGACAGCTGTATGTTAACGGTGTGTCCACTGATGACATTGACAATGTTGAAGCCGGCAACCTCAATGAATGGGACGACTCATTCGCTTTTGTACTCGGCAATGAAGCATCAAGCGATGTGCCATGGGCTGGCACGATACGCATGGTGGTCGTGCACAATCGCGCACTGGAACCTGCGCAAATACAGCAAAACTTTGATGTTGGCGTTGGTCAGAAATTCTTTGTGATGTTCTCCATTGCAGATGTCATCGAAGTGCCTGACACCTACATAGTGCTTGAAGCCAGCCAGTTTGATAGCTTTAGCTACTTATTTGCCCAACCTTTTGTCGTCAACTTGGGCAACCAAGAAGTGCCGAGTGCAATACCCATTGAGGGTATGCGCATAGGCGTCAACGGCCGGGAAGCTCAAGGCGGGCAAGTCTTTTCGCCGTTACGTACTCAAATAGACGGCAATGCACTGGATACAGTAGAAGGTCAATCACTGTCCCGACAAGGCACTATCATTGCGCTAGAAAAAGGTCCTGAACAAGATGAGTTTTTCCTCACATTTGACCGCTTAGGCAGTCAACAATATGTGCGCATTCCAGCCGCTGTGCCTCCCCCGCCAGAGCCCGTCGACCTGGCGCCTCAATCCGATATCGGCTTTCGTCATTTTGCCGAAATCAATGCCAGCATGGCAAACCTAACAGGTGTAGCCGCAGCTGCTCACGGTATTCCGGACACATTCACGCAATTGCGCCAGCAACTTCCAGCTGTGACAGACATAAGCAGTTTTGTTGCCTCGAATCAAATGGCAATAACGCAACTCGCCATCAAGTATTGTGATGTGTTGGTGGAAGACAGTGGCTATTCACAAGCGTTTTTTAACGGGTTTGATTTTTCAGCACCACCACAAAATGCATTTGATGCTGCCGGTCGAGACGCGTTACTCACACCACTGACAACGCGTATGGTCGGCACAGGTATTAACACTCAACCGGCAACCGAGGATGTTTTGGGCGAGTTAAATGCGCTAATTGATCGACTCACTCATTGTACACAGAACAATAGCTGTACAGCCGACACCACCAGAAACGTAGCAAAAGCCACCTGCGCCGCTGTGCTGGGTAGTGCAGCCGTAACGCTGCAGTAGACACGGGGAACAATGATGAACAAAACATATAAATCAACAACGTCTACTTGTTACAGTTTTGCGCGCCGAACTCGCCAAAAAGTAAAAATGGATTGCGCACCGCTTGATCACGACGCGCCCTTGATGCTTAACGACCATGCTCGCCCGATGACGCGTCGTGATTTTATTTCGCAAGGCTTTGCCGCCGGTATCGCCACAGTAGCAGGTAGTTCCTTATTCAGTATGTTTGCTGCACCGCGCAAGGCATACGCTGAGTTGTCGCCCGATTTGGAAACACTAAAAGCCTCTTGCGGTATTGCCACCCAAGGAGCCGGTAAAATACCTTTCATCGTATTTGATCTTGCCGGAGGTGCTAATATCGCGGGCTCTAATGTATTGATTGGAGGACAAGGCGGACAGTTAGACTTCCTCAGTACACAAGGCTACAGCCGGCAAGGTCTTCCAGGTGATATGCTACCCAGTATTGCGAATCCAACAACGGGGATCAGCGATTTCATTAACCAAGAACTAGGCTTAGCGTTTCATTCTGACAGTGCATTTTTGCGCGGTATGCTGGATAAAATCAGTATCACCAATCGCGTGAATGTTAACGGTGCTGTCATTCCTGCGCGTTCAGAAAATGATACCGGTAACAATCCACATAACCCTATGTATGGTATTTATCGAGGAGGCGCTGACGGTTCGCTATTGAGCTTAATTGGATCTCGTACCAGCGACTCAGGTGCCAACTCCATGGCCCCTTTTTCAATGATCGATCCGAATGCTCGCCCAACCAAAGTCGATAGGCCTTCTGATGTTACAGGACTTGTCGATACCGGCGATCTGGTCGGGTTATTGAGTCAGCAAGACTCAGTAGCCGTAATGGAATCCATTCAACGCATCAGTGACATGAAGTTGGGTCAAGTCGATACGCAAATAACCACCGACGATGTACTCAAAGATTTAGTCCGCTGTGGTTATGTTAAAAGTGCCGATATTACCGACCGCTTTGGCGATCCCAGCACATTGGATCCATCACTTGATCCGGTCATAGTGGGTGAACAAGGGATATTTTCGCGCGAAGAATTTGATAATGACCGCGAGTTTCAAAAGACAGCTTCTATCATGAAATTGGTTATCAATGGCTTCGCGGGTGCAGGCAGCATTACAATGGGCGGCTATGACTACCATGTAGGGAATCGTGCGACGGGTGAAATCCGAGACATTCGTGCCGGACGCTGCATGGGGGCCTGTATCGAATATGCAGCACGCATGGGGGTGCCGTTAATGATGTATGTTTACAGTGACGGTTCGGTATTCAGTAATGGCATGATTGACGACTCTGAATTTGGGCGAGGTAAAGGCGTATGGACTGGCGATAATTCCTCTACCGCAGGTTCATTCTTTTTAGTTTATAACCCCAATGGTACGCCGCAATTGATCGGGGCAACGCCAGAACAACAAGCCAAGCACCAGCAAATTGGTTTTATGCGCAGTGATGGTTCAGTGGAAACTGCTGCTACACCAGCGGCTAACAATGTGAACCTGTTGGTGGAAACGGTAATACTCAATTACCTCGCACTGCACGGGGAGCAATCAACCTTTGAACAACTCTTCCCCGCTCACGGACTTGGTAGTGCTGCTCTAATGGACTCGTTAACTGCGTTTGAACCCATAGTGAACGGTACTATCGGTTAACACATGGCGATTACCCCACTGCTGCTTGCTGTTTCTTATAGGCCGATGGGGTGGAACCCATTATCTCCTTAAACGCTTTGCTAAAGGTAACGCGGTTACTGAAGCCTGATTCAAATGCAATGCGCTCTAAAGTCCAGTTCAGCTTGTCATCGTCAATCAATTCGATGGCATGTTGCACCCTGAAAGTATTAATTAACTTATAAAAGTTGGTTTTCATGGTTTGATTGATGACTTGCGACAATGTGTGCGCTTTGATGCCAGACGCTTTGGCTAAGTCGGTTAAGCTGAGGCTGTCGTTCAAATATAACTGCTTTTGATTAATTAACTGTTCAACTTCTTTCGCCATCATTTCAGCTGCGGTGTCAGGCAAAGCTGAGTGGAAGTATTTCACATTGTCCGTTGCAGCTTGTGTGTTGGGTGCCTGTACTTGATAGTGTTGCGCTATCTTTTGCTCTTCCTGACTAAACACGAGATCAGGGCGTTGTAAGCCAATATAACCGATGCTGATCACCATGGTAGCGACAAACAATAACCACACATCGCTCACCATCGACAATGTACCGACGCCCCAAAACTGTTGCGCAACAAACAAGCTGACCCAAATAACTTCAAGCCCTAAAAAGGCGACAACAAGCCATTTAAAACTTTGCACCACATATTGGCTATTATCTGAACGCAGGTTCGAAGCCGCAGTTACGAATAAGTTGACTTTACGCCAGGCGAGAAACAGGTAAATCGAGAGGTGTATTTTAATGCTCAAAAATAGTGCCACGAAAACCAGTGGCAAAGTGCTTGGTCCCGCTTGCTCAGAGATCGTTTTCCACATTGCGATTTTGGCATCAGAGCCGACCAATACCGATGGTGTATTGTATAACCATAACGCGATTGCCGGAATAAAGTGCAAGGCCATCACGCTACGATTACGCATTGGGTTGCCCGCTAAGGTGTTAGCGTAAAACCATAGTAAAGGGCCGATCCAAAGTACCTCTCCTGGTAACAAATCCATACTATGCGACAGGTAAACATATAGACCCGTGTATAAGGCGCCGCCTTCATACAATTTATAACCAATCACTGCCGCTATAAGCGCCAGTATTCGACCCGGAGAGGTTGCAGCAGAACGCTGCCACAATGACGCGCACAGCATCAAGGCATGACTACAGGCAATAAAATAAACCAGCCCTAATAAGGTTTGATACATGGCAGCATCCAATGGTTAACGTGGGTTACAAGCATAGGTGATCGTAACGTTAACGTTGTAAATCTCAAGCGAGATTAACATGTGTTTTCGGCGTTTTACGTAATTTAGTCTGGTCTATATGAATTAGAGAGAAGATTTTATGTTTCCATTCAGCCAGCGCGCGCGAGCCATCGCAATACTCAGTTTAGCCCTAGTGTTGCCATTAAAAAGCGTCGCCACCGAACAAACAAACACCTCAAGCAATAAACTGGAACACAATGAAACCTCGTACTTTCGTCACATTATGTTTCGGGAAACTCCTTACGCGCCATACCGTGGTATTTACCCGCTGGATGAAAGCACGCCACCCAATGCTGCTCACTATCAATTCAAACAAGATAGACAAGGACGCATCACGCAAATCACTTATCAACAAAAAGACGCCTTGATCCGCGGCAATGAAGTGTGGGATTCGTTTATCTGGTTTGCACCACGGGTTGATATTGCCTATGAAGGCAATACAGAAACACATACCTATTACGACAGTGATGGGAATCGAATAGCGGCACACGGTAATGTATACACAGCGATATATGAGCTGAACAATAACAATCAACGCGTTGCGCTACGTTTCTATGATCAGCAAGGAAATGCCTCTGAAAGCGAGTGGAATATTCATCGCTATGAGTGGCGTCATGCCAATGGCAAGGTATATGAAAAGCGTCTAAATTTGAACGACGAGCAACAACCGTTACGTCCGGTGTTTACATTCTATGAAGTTGAGCTTGAATATGATCGTGATGGTAAATTAGTTTTTGTGCGTAATCTGGGCTTAACCGGTGAACCTACCAATAACGAATCCGGCGCTGGCATCGACAGGATAACCTATGACCATAACGGTAACTTTAGCCGTTGGCAGGTATACGACAAAGATGGAAAGCCTGTTGAAGGTAACCGCCCAATGGTGCACCTTGGCGAACATCTGTACGATGCCAACGGCAACAAAGTCGGCATGAGAGGCTTTGACCGCTACGGAAAACAAATCACCTTTAGCTGGGGTATCTATGAGCACGTACGCGCCTTCAATCAATATGGCAATATGGTGGAGCACGCCATGTATAACGCCGACGGCTCTCTAAGTCGACATTTGCTGATTGAATACAATCAAGCACAAACCGAAATTACCTGGTTAAAATCAATAGATGAACAGCGTCAGTTGGTAAATAGTCCCATGTTAGGTGGTGCTGCCGCATTACAGTATGAATACTCAACCGATGGTAACGTCGTCAGGCGTCCGTTCAACGCTGATATGAGTGAGTTCAATCCACCTCAGCAAGATACGTCAGAGTAAGTCATGCTAGCTCACTTTACTTTACGCGCCCTTGCCACGTGTCAGCTTGTTATTGCTGGCACAGCTTGGGCGAACGCACCCACGACAGCCGCGAATGACTTTAACGATGACCTCCTCGCTATTACGCAAAAGCTAAATCAATACCCACTGCAGCCAGTACAGTTAGACTTCGCAGAATTTCTGCAATCACTTGATCCTAAAGCCCAACATAGCATGCAAACGCTTGCTGAATTGACAGCACGAGCAGACACGCTAGAGCCACTTGATGCGTGCCAAGCGATTACCAAACAAAGTCTCGCTTTTCAGCTTAACCTGATGACAGAGCGCCGTCGTTTAACACAGTCAAAGAAGCCAGAGTATCCCGGCACCTTTAGTCAGATGCCCAGTGGATATCAATGGTATCAGCACTGGTTAGCGTCATGGTTACAGCAAAGTGTATCGTTAACAGAGTTACAAACCATGGCTCATGCGGAGCTTGAAAGTGTTGAAATGTTGCGCCAGCAACTGGAACAAAATCAGCTCCCTACAGGGGAGAACCGTGCGTATTCGAGTAAACAGCACAGCACCATCGTTCAAGCTTTTCAGCGTCGAGAAGATACCGTCAACGAACACTTAACACAGCTGTTTAACTTCGACTCACGAGTTGAACCCGTCAAGATTGCACCTTCTAACTTACCCAAAGAGTTCCCAGCGCCCGGTATATATGACCCCGCGAGTAACACCTTCATATATCACTTACAAACTGACGAATTGCCTGAAGCGCATATGGATTGGTTATTCGTGCACGAAGGCGTTCCTGGACATCACTTCCAGCATATTCTGGCCAATGAGATCGCACTGTGTCCGTCTCTTAACGGGATCCCTATGCCAATGGTTATGCGCGAAGGCTGGGCTGCATATGTTGAAACCTTAGGGACAGAAATTGGTCTATTCATTGATCAAGCAAGTTATGCATACGCGCTCGAGTGGCGAACCTTGCGTGCCTTGCGCGTTTTGATTGACATAGGTATTCACGCACACGATTGGCCCGATGAACGTGCAGAAGCGTTGTGGCAGCGTTATTTGCCTGATAACCCTAAGATAATGCGGCGAGAAATCGCGCGAGTTAAACGCTGGCCTGTACAGGCTATCACTTACGTATATGGAAAATACTTGATTGAACAAGCACTACTTAAATACGCCACGCAGCAAAATGAAAAAGCGGTGCGCAGTATTATTTTTCAATTGACCAATCACAACCCATTGGCTTTGGATTTTGTGCCTCAGTTCATAACACCAACTTCAGATAAATCGGAGACCGCTTCATGATTTCAGTGTTCAAGCGCCTATCGCTCATTGGCGCCCTTCTTCTTTTCGCAACCCCTATCCATGCTGACGACTTACCTCGCGCGGTGTTATTAGGGGTTGGTCCAGCGCAATCTGATAGTAGCGACGGAATTGCTGTGGGCCACGTTGCTCCCAATAGTACAGCTCAATCTCTGGGATTACAGGTTGGTGATCAGATTACCCATGTGAACAAGCAGTCTGTAGCACAATTTTCGGATTTGGTTGACCTGATCCAAGGCATGCATGCAGACGATCCCATAACCGTCAGCATTACGCGTGAAGACCAGACACTGCAACTAGAAGGCGTGATGCAACCTCGCCCCTACGAAGTGAGTGAGATTGCCGATGTGAGTTACGAAACAGTCGAGTTTGCAGATAACCGTCTCCGCGCAATTGTCCATACTCCTAAAGATCGTCGGGCCAACGAAGTGCTCCCTACGGTGTTTTATATCCAAGGGTACACCTGTGGTTCGATTGATTTAGGCATGACCCCTAACAGCTCATTGTCTCAGCTGGTCAATCAACTTGTAGAAGCCGGTTATATTGTATTTCGGGTAGAAAAACCGGGGGTTGGTGACAGCCTGTCACCTCGTCCTTGCAGTGCGATTGATTTTACCGAGGAATCTCAAGCCTTTGTGCATGCGCTGCGCTCTCTGAAACAACGTGAGCAAGTGGATCCTAACCGAATCTATCTATGGGGCCATTCTTTGGGTGTATTACACAGTGCGGTCATGGCTGACCAAGAGAGCGTTGCCGGGGTTGTTGGCTACGGCGGTGTGTATAAGCCTTGGTATGACTATATGCTAGACATATATTCACAACAATCGGTTAAGCATTTTAACGTGTCGACCGCACAAGCAAAGCGTAACACAGGCATTGTAAAACCGTTTCTAAATGCGTGGTTAAATACCTCTACGCCTTGGCAAGAGGTTCTCGACGATCCTGAAAATCAACCAGCACTCAACAGCGATCTATTACCCATCAATGGTGAGCAAATTTTTGACCGCCACTACAGCTTTTTTCGCAATATGAATGGGTATGATTTTCAATCGATGTGGAAGCGTATTGATGCACCTGTTCTGATGCTACATGGCTCGCTCGATATTCAAGCCATTACCGCCGACTGGGCAAGCGCTATTGCCGACGCAAACGGAAATTCCTTCAGCGATTCAAGTATCATAAAAGGCGCTGAACATGCATTTATGCGTTACGGCGACGCTCAGCAATACGCCAGTGCCAGAAGTTCAGGCCGTTTTAATCCTGGCAACGCTGGAGACCGTTATGACGCGCGTGTAGGTGAGAAGACATTAGAGTGGATTGCAACCTTACCGAAACATTCGGGCAAAAACCAACTGAGCTTCTATGACAAGGCTCACGACAAAGCATTTGTCGGCAATGGGTTTGTTATTTCACACAACGACACCTTATACGCAGTCACCGTAAAACATGCGCTGTTAGAAGCGAAAACGCCGCAGATGGAACATGTGAGTATTGAACAAGCTGTACAGCAATGGTCACTAGCGCAACATCAAGGAAGCTCAGATCCCATCGTATTGGGCAAACTGCTTAATGCTGACCCGAATGAGCCTATTGATATGTCAGTTTTACAACGTGATTGGTTAGTGTTTGAGCTAGACCAGACGCAGGCTAATACGTTCTTAAAACCGCTGACACTTCGTGAGTCGACCCTGAGCAAAAACGAGCGTTTGATCGCGATTGGCTGTACATACGCCACTCAAAATACATGTGAACAAGACACCTACGCTGGTCACTATGTTGAAACGGAGGGCAATAACCTTCGTGTTCAAATGGACAGCTTAGATCTAGCGACTCTGCGAGGTTTAAGCGGCAGCCCGGTACTTGACAGTAATGGGCAAGTCGTTGGCATTGTGTCTAATGTGTTGCGGTCTAAAACGGGTGAGGGATTTGATTTTGCGCCGGCAACCACAGACTACCTTATGCAGGTACTGAGCTCGCTTCAAGACGCCAGTTAATGACCTAACTATTTGCACCGCGGCGCCATTGGGAATGTAGGCTCAGGGCTGTAGCGGTGCAATAAATTCTGTAACTCTCCGGAATCTTTCATCGCTTTTATATATCCATCCAAAATGGGTTTAAACGATTTTAACGCCGGGCGCATCACGACGGTTAACGGCAGCACATTGGTGGCAATGGGTGACTGATAAATCGTTTTATCGCAGATATTCCGATATGCGAAAACATGAGGTGTGTTGTAGTTATTTTTCACTAAGTAATCGCATCGCCCGGCAGCCAATAACCCCGTCATTGTCTTGTCATTGTCAGAGTCCAAGCGAAAAAGATGTTCCTCTTCAAAATATTTACTCAGGCCTACATAAACAAAATTCTTACGAGTACAAATCACTGAGCCTGAAATATCATCTAATGAAAAGCCCTGCTTGAACGGTTTTGTTGCATATAGGTAGGTGTAATGAGCGGTTCACTGACGATGACTGATTCTGGCTGCAACAACCAACTCGGGTTCACCAAATACAGATCCGCTAATCCCTCGCGTAGCATTTTTTCACTGCGTAATTGGTTCGCATCCAAGTATTCCACTTTGATCCCTTCGGATTGCTCCAAGTGTTTTAGGATGTCCACAACAATCCCCGTGTAAGTGTTAGATTGAGGGTCAAGATAGAGATAGGGAAATGAACCGGGGGCGTTTACCGTCACGCGTACATGCTCAGGCACACTGGTTTCAGCCTGCGCAAAAGCAGTGAAAAGCACAAGTAAAACCCACGCGCGATATCGCATTTACACAACCTTAGCTAATGATTGCTATCATCTAAAGCCTACTCGCAAAAATCGCAAAATCAAGCCGACCTTAATAACTTGCGCGTCCTATCAGCACACTAAACATCTACTTACATAATGCATCTCGCCGCCAAACTAACACTGGTTTAGTATGTCAGCAGTCATATCGCTAAATTAAGCATTCAATGGACAGTATTCAAAGCGCCAATAATAACCACACAACATCTTCCATACCGGTAGCAATCGCATTATTTATCGCCACACTGGCAACACAACTAGCCCCGTTATTGGTTACTGAACAATCGGTATCATTGGGTCTGATGCTTGTTCAAAGTGTTGTGTTTTTATCGATACTCACCATACCGTCATTGTTCATCGGTTTTCGCTTAGGAAAGCCATTGCAACTGAGTATTGTAAATCCGACTGTCACTTCCAAAGCAGCGTTACGCGCCGCTGTTTATCGTAGCGTGTTGTACAGTGTTGTTATCGGTGTATCGCTACTGGCTTTGCGTTGGGCGGTGGTCGATCAATTGCCAGATACCATGCCAGAATACGGTTTCCGTGGCCCACTTGGTGGCTTTTTAGTTTCTCTTGGGGCAGCCGTTGGCGAAGAAGTGTTGTTTCGTTTTGGGATAATGACCTTACTGCTTTGGATTGCCGTCAAACTGTTTAAAACTAACCGAGTGACCGCACCTGTTGCCTGGACGGTTATTTTGCTAGTCGCATTTGGCTTTGACCTAGCCCATATACCGCAAGTAATTGCAAACGACGCAGCTACAAGCTTTGCCGTGTGGGCTACCATTTTGGGTAACGTCGTTGTCGGCAGCCTATACGGATGGTGCTATTGGCGTTATGGATTAGCCATTGCGATGGTCGCGCACTTTAGCGTCGACATTGTGTTACACGTATTGCCTGCGCTTTTTTAATATGATTTAGTTCGCGCTGGGCTCTATGCGCAAAAGCTTGTTCATTTTGCCCATCGCGATGGCGTTACCAATCAATACGAATACAACGCCACCCGCTGCGATAAAGGTCCATTGATAACCTTCAAATAAAGTAGACAAACCCAACGCCACGATGGGATATACCAACACTACGTAGGTCGCTTTGTCTGATCCAACGCGCTGCAATAACTTCATGTAAGCGCCAAACGCTAACACTGACCCAAACACGGCTAAATACAGTAATGCCAAATAAAAATCGGTGTCCCCTGGCAGGCTATACGACACTGACGTCACTAAACCAAAACCGTAGATGAAAATTAAGCCGTACCCCATGGCATAGAAGTTCATTTGCAGCACCGGCGTGCCTTCATCAAGAATGCTCTCTGAAATAATGTTGCCAATCGCGGCACAAATAAAACTCACCAAAGCGAAAAACAAGCCCAAACCTAGGCCTTGTTCTAATGTCATCGACTGGAATTCTGGCGCGAAGATCATAGCGATACCAACCAAGCCTAAACTTGCACCAATCAACACTTCCATTCGCACTGGCTTGCGCAGTAATACCCGACGAAATAAAACCGTGAAATAAATAACGCTCGAACTCAGTACAGCCAATAACGCACTAACCATATATTGTTGCGCCGCATACAAGAAACTGTAATCCAAGGTATATAAGAATAAGCCGACCATTCCGGCTTTTAAGTGGCTCGATGCCGGCATTTTGAAGCTACGCCGGCGGATCAGTATCCATGCTCCCAATACAAACACCGCAATACTAAATCGCCAGGCCACAGCCACTACCGGATCAACATGACCCACTTGAAACGTTATGGCAATCCAAGTGGAGCCCCAAATAAACACACACGCGACAAATAAGAAAAGATTCACTACGCCATCCGTTGAGAAATGAAATGTTGTACATGTTGCATTGCTTGGTCAAAGAGGCGTTGTCGAGATTCGCGCGCGGCCCAAGCGATATGCGGCGTCACAATAAGGTTTGGTAGCGCTTCTTGCAACATTATATGTGTGCTATCGGGCGGTTCTTGGCTGAGCACATCCACCGCAGCCCCAGCTAACGCGCCTCGCTTTAGCGCTTCGACAAGAGCCGGTTCATCTATTAAGCCACCGCGAGCGGTATTGATAAGGAAGGCTGAGGGTCTCATCAGTGCAAGTCGAGTTTTATCAATTAGCTTCTCCGTCTCTGCTGACAAAGCGCAGTGCAAACTGACAAAATCAGCCTGCGCCAGCCCCTCATCTAAGGGGACACGGCTCTCATTGTACTCACTCGCATGAACGCCAGGTCGCCTTGCTAGCATGACATTCATATCAAATGCATGCGCCAGTTTTGCAACAGCTTTACCTAAGGTGCCATACCCAACAAGCAGTAGGGTTTTACCGGCGAGTTCGCTGATAGGGTAATCCATCAAACAAAACTGCGGTGAACGAGACCATGCACCTAAACTCACATCACGCTGATAATCGCGTACAGAGGTTGCCAGCATCAACATCAACAACAAGGTGTGTTGAGCCACACTGGGAGTACCATAACCACTGACATTGGTCAGGGTGATACCCCGCTGACGGCAAGCGTCATGATCTACGTTATTCATACCCGTCGCCAACACACCGATGTATTCCAACGCACTCGCATTGGCAATATGCTGGGCGTCGAGAACAACTTTGTTGGTCAACACAATATGGGCATCTACTATTCGTTGTGCGGTATGTTCTGGCGCTGTTGCCGCGTGCACGTGCCAGTCAATATTCGTCATGTCAGCTAATGCCGAAATATCCAAAGAGGCAGGATCCAGTGAGTCCATATCGAGAATCACTCCCCGCATAGGTTTATTTACCATGGAACACTCTACTCACGCACACTGCCGTCACCTATTACGACAAATTTTTCAGTGGTTAGGCTATCTGCGCCCATTGGCCCGTATGCATGCAACTTGCTGGTCGATATACCAATCTCAGCACCTAACCCAAGCTCACCGCCATCGGAAAAACGTGATGAAGCATTGACCATCACCACTGCCGAATCAATCTTACGCACAAACTGTTGTGCACGAGTAAAGTGCTCGGTCACAATCACTTCTGTGTGCCCTGAGCCATAGCGGCGTATGTGTTGAATGGCAGCATCCATTCCATCAACCACCCGCACGGCGATTTCTAACGCTAAATATTCAGCAAACCAATCATCTTCTGTCGCCGCCAACGCATCACTGAAATACCCTATCGAGGCCTCACAAGCGTGAACCTTAACGCCATGTGCCTGGAGCATTTTTGCGACTTGTGGCAGAAACTCATCTGCAATTGCACGGTCGACCAGCAAGGTTTCAAGTGCGTTGCACACACCCACACGCTGAGTCTTGCCGTTTTCCAGAATACGCAACGCTTTCTCTAGATCAGCCGCCTCATCTACGAATAAGTGGCAAACACCATTAAAATGCTGGATAACCGGAATGCGACTATGCTCAGAAACAAAGCGTATAAGCCCTTCACCGCCACGTGGAATGACCAAATCGATATCTTCGTTTAGGGTCAGCAATGTGTTCATAATGGCGCGATCAGGATCAGGTATAACCGTTACCGCCGCGGTGTTGAGTTGGTGTGACTCAAGAGCTGAGTGAAAGCACTTTGCAAGCGCCAAGTTGGATTGCAACGCTTCTTTGCCACCACGCAATATCACGCTGTTGCCCGCTTTAAAACACAAAGCCGCGGCATCAATAGTCACGTTGGGGCGAGATTCATAAATCATCGCAATCACGCCCAATGGGATACGCATCTTAGCTACCTGAATACCGCTCGGCATGGTTTGGCTGGCGCTCATCCGCCCGACAGGGTCCGGCTGAGCCGCGATAGTCTCAACGGCTTCAGCCAATGCTTGAATGCGCGCCTCATCTAGCATCAAACGGTCACACATCGCCTCACTCAAACCATTCGTTTTGGCGTTGTGCATATCCACTGCATTGGCTGTTACGATTTCTGTTGTTTGTGCGCGCAACTGCTGAGCGACTGAAAGCAGCACGGCCTGCTTTTGCTTGTGTGACAGCTCTGAAACTTCTGGTGCCGCACGTTTAGCGTCTTTGGCTGCAGCTTCAATTGAGAATTCAGTGGCGGTCGTCATGCTATCTCCTAGTCTGCAGTTTTTTCGATTAAAACCAGATCGTCTTTGTGTACGGCAGCATTGCCATAGGTGTAGCCCAGAACTGATTCAATTTGTCGGCTTTGCAGCCCTTTGATCAAATTAAGATCATGGCTGGAATACAACGTCAGCCCTTTAGCTAGGGTGTGTGTGCCATCGCCAGCCACAATTTCAATCAGGTCTCCATTGCTAAAGTGTCCCTCCACCCGCTTGATGCCGCTGGGTAACAATGATGCGTTACGTTGCGTAAGGGCATTGCTTGCCCCTTCATCAATCAACACTTTACCTTTTACCTTCAATGAATGTTTTAACCATTGGGTACGCGCTCGAGTAGCAGATTGCACAGGTTCAAATAGAGTACCCGGACACTCGCCATTCAATAAGGCATCAAATACGCTGCCAACACGGCCATTGACGATCAATGTTTGAATGCCGGCTTGTGTGCACTTCTCTGCCGCTTCTATTTTGGTTTTCATACCGCCGGTACCTAATCGAGTACCCGCACCACCCGCTAATTGGCGAATATCGTCATCTATCGACGTCACCCGAGGAATGAGCTTGGCTGCTGCATCTTTTCGCGGATCTGCGGTAAATAATCCATCGATATCAGAACACATGATCAGGGTATCGGCTTGCGCGACTAACGCGGTGTAAGCTGCCAAATTATCATTATCGCCAACTTTAATCTCATTGGTTGCAACCGAGTCGTTTTCATTCACGATTGGCAGCGCATCATGCTTCAATAGCTCTCGCAGTGTATTTTGCACATTCACAAAACGAGCGCGGTCACTTAAGTCGTCTGCTGTCAGCAATATTTGCGCACAGGGTACATCAAAGAAACGCGCCCAATTCGCCATCATTTGCGTTTGTCCGATAGCAGCCATCGCCTGCTTCTCGGCGATACTGGGGGAGTGAGTGACCGGTACTGATTTACGTCCTGCAGCCACGCTGCCGGATGAAACAATGATGACTTGTTTGCCTGCGTCTCGACTGGCACTGACAAATCGCGCTAGCGGCAGCAAATATTGAGCACTGCAATGCTCACCATCTGGTGCTACCAAAGCACTACCGACCTTGATCACTGCCCTTTGCCATTGAAACGCGCTCACGCTGCGACTCCCCCATCGTTGAAAACCCTGAGAATACGAGAATTCAATGAATACACAAGAGCAAAGCCACTGTTTGCGTTAAGTTATTTTGCTATCGCTTATATCAAACCGGTAACACAAGCTTTGTTACTATTGTTAAAACCTAGCGCAGTGCTGCATTGACTAAATCGGGTATATCGCGGGACAGACAATAATATTGGGTCATTGATGCGACTAAAGTCTTGTATGTTGATAGCTGGCGAAGTTGACCTAAGATTAAGAAATCGCAATCATGGGGGCAATTGATTTTAAAAGCAGAATACTATGCGCGAACAACGAGCAAAAGAGAAAGCCCTTAAAAAGGCAAAAGCAGAAGAAGCCGCTGCCGAGTCCAGTGAAAACACCTCTGAGACAAAGGCTGACGTTGTCACTCAATCATTTGCCAATACGAAAAATATTCTTTGGGTCATTTTAGCGGCGGGTATGGCCATCACGGTTATTGGCTCGCAATTCATGCCTGGCATCGTCGCCCATGGTTCCATGACATCGGTATACAGTGCCATGCTTTGGGTGGGTATATTCGGCGCAGCCCTCGCGCGTTACCTCAACAAGAGCGGCTGGATGGGATTCGCGGTAGGCAGTGGGTGCGGTGTATTACTCAATATATTGGCGAGTATCCTCTAAATGAGCAAAAAGGAGCGGTCGGTACCTAGCGGGCGCTTAACTCGCTTTGGGATGCTCGGTTCGCTTGCCACACGCGTGGCCGGCAATATGCTTACGCAAGGTGCTGGGCAACTGCTAAAAGGAGAACGCCCTGCGATTAAGGATTTGCTACTCACACCACAAAATGTAGGCAGAATTGCAGACCAGCTGGCTAGCATGCGCGGCGCCGCGATGAAGGTGGGGCAGCTCATTTCAATGGATGCCGGTGATATCATTCCAGAGCCTTTAGCCGATATTCTCGCGCGGCTTAGAAGTGACGCAGACCCAATGCCCAAAGAACAGTTAGCCAAGGTGATGAGTAACGCGATGGGGCCGAAATGGGCCGACCAGTTTTTATACTTTAGCTACGCCCCGATTGCGGCAGCCTCTATTGGCCAAGTACATAAGGCCATCCTGCCAAATGGCGATATGCTGGCGTTAAAGGTGCAATATCCTGGCGTAAAGCAGAGCATCGACAGTGATGTAGACAACGTTGCTACCTTGTTGTCTATGACTGGCCTATTACCTAAAGGGGTCGACTTTTCACCTTTACTTGCGGAAGCGAAGAGGCAACTGCACAGCGAAGCCGACTACACTTTCGAAGCCGACATGTTGGCAGCCTATCGAGACATCGTGAATGACGACCCGCGCTTTGCCATACCCGCGGTTTATCCTGAGTTTAGTGGCGATAACATATTGGCCATGAGCTTTATGAAGAGCGAGCCAATAGAGTCTCTGCAACAGGCTGATCAAGATACGCGTGATGCGCTCGCGAGTGCCCTGTTTGAATTGTTCTTCAAAGAGACCTTTTCGTTTAACCTGATCCAAACCGATCCTAATTTTGCGAATTACCGCTACGACCCAGAGAGCAAGCAAATTGTATTGCTGGATTTTGGTGCGACGCGTGCCTACTCAGCAGAGTTTATTGAGCTGTATCGTGAGTTAATGTCAGGCGTCTACTTCAATCAACCCGAGCGCGTTCGACAGGCCACATTGTCAATTGGCCTGATGAGCAAAAGCCTGGCAAATGAGTTACAAGATTTTATAGTCAGCATGTGTTTCGATGCCTGTGAACCACTAACTCATGACGGTGAATATGACTTTGGCACCACTGACTTAGGTAAACGTTTGCACGACAAGGGCATGAGTTTGAGTGGAAACGAAGCATTTTGGCATGTGCCACCCGCAGATTCTGTATTCTTACATCGAAAATTGGGTGGTGTCTTCCTACTTGCCTGTAACTTAAAAGCTAGAGTTAACGTTCGGGCGATTGCCAGTCAATACGTCACTGCGCAGTAAGTGCTCACTAATAAGGTTGAGACATTGAAAAAGGCAGTGCCATTCTTTCACTGGCCTTAGGCGGATTGCCAATCATTTCATCATAAGGTGTGTCGTGTACCATGACCGCCTTCAGCACTTCAAACTCGGCAAAGATTTCTCTGATTTGTTGTGCACTATGGAAACGTTGGGGGCGATCATTATCGTCATAAACCATACCGGTATGGGACCCAATGGTCAGTTGCACTAAGTACACATTCATTTCAAAAGAGTGCACTTCCAACAAATCAATGGCTTGATCAGGAGATAACGCGCTGAACGGAAATTTCATATAGCTAACACCTCTTTCAGTGAAGCTATTAATACGCTAGTTTGATAAAACCGGATCGGAACGATGCAGCAAGGCCCAGGCGGCACTAATAATTGCCAGACCAATCATTGTCCAGCTTAGCCACAAGGCAACCGGCATAAATACGACCATTGCGCCTAACGCCAACCACTTTAGGCTTTCTGCAAACACAAACCAGGATTTGCCTTCCAGTAATGCCCCTTGCGCAACAAGCACCAATACCAATACGGTGCAGGCAACCAATTGCTCAGTCATGTTAAACGTGTTGATGGTTAACAAGATAGCCACGGTAAGGACCAAGCTCAATAGCAACTGGATCAAAGCATAGACTTTCGCATGATTGCTCAGCACAATTTCAAACTTCTGGAAGGTGTCTGGGTTGAAGCGGGCTTTCGGTGGCAATTTAGCTAACACATCATCGGGTCGCCAACCGGTTCTGCCAAACCATACGCGAAATTTATCTTTCCAGCGTTTGGTTTGGACGCTGTCATGGATCAACTGTCGATAATGATGCCAATTAGCAAACAACGGGTTCCAACTGTTCAATTGTGAACGAATGCCGTATATCGGTGGATCTTCTTTCAACTCCGGTTGGAAGGTACCAAACATGCGGTCCCAAATGATAAATACACCACCGTAGTTTTTATCAATGTAACGGTCATTCTGCGCATGATGCACACGATGATTGGAAGGCGTGACTAAGATCCTGTCTAGCTCACCCAGTTCACCGACGTGACGAGTGTGAACCCAGAACTGATAAACCAGATTAAGCGCCGCAACGGTTGCCATCATTTCTATCGGCACACCTAAAAACGCCATAGGAATGAAAAACAACCAATTCAAAATCGAACCGCTGGTTTGGCGCAATGCCGTCGTGAGATTGTATTCTTCGCTGGAATGATGAACCACATGAGCAGCCCAAAGCACACTCATTTCATGCCCGAGCCGGTGATTCCAATAGTAAAAGAAATCATAAATAACAAAGGCCATTAGCCAATAAACCCATGAATCTGCCCACTGAAACAAGGCAAAGTCAGCGGCAAATAATGCATAAAGGCTCAACGGAATAAGCGTTTTGATAATCGTTGCAACACGACTGAGCATGCCAATACTCAAGCTGGCTATCGCATCATTTAAGCGGTAGTAACCTGTCTGGCGGTAATGATCGACAGCGAGCTCAATCGCCATCAACAGAAAGAAGCCAGGAATAGCATATAAGATAACGGTCATAAAAACTCTGTGTGTGCAAAGACATCGGATATCCTAAACCAATGCACACAGTAAAATAAAGTATTCACACCGATATGTGTGTCATCACCGATACATTAAACTGAACTAAAGTTTATTTACGAACTCTTGAAATAGTATGCATGGATACTATTTCTAAACTAAATACAGCGACTTAATTAAGGTAGGTAAGTTGAATGACGACTGAAGAGAGTCAAGCGAAATCACTCAAGCCGCATATCATCATTGCTGGCGGTTTATTGGCCGTTATAGCAGTTGTGTTACTTTGGCCTGCCAGTGAGTCTGAGGTGTCTCAGCAGCCGGTAGCCATAACGCCACCGCCCGTTGTGGAGCAGCCTCAGCAAGAACCTGAGCCGATGGTGGATGATACGCCGCTGACGACGCCTGACATTCAAGAAGTTGTGATTGAGCCTAGTGAGTCGCCAGAGCCATTACCCACCCAAGAGATAGAGCCAGACATCATCATTGATACATCTGATGCGGCCATCACTAGCGCGTTGTTAGAAATTGCCGACACACCGGTAATTGGCCATTTTATCGTAGATGACAGCTTATTACAGCGTTTTGTAGTAACCGTTAACAATCTTGCCAACGAAGATATTGCCCGTAACCACCAGCTGTTGGAGCCGCCAGAGCAAGCTTTCAAGGTATACCGCCAAGCGGATCGTGAGTGGATTGATGCCGCCAGCTACAAGCGTTATACCCCATACGTAGACGCACTTGAGACACTTGATAACGAAAAGCTCGTCTCGCTCTACAAACGCTATGAAGACGACATCAAAGAAACGTTTGCTGAGATTGCAGAGCCAGGAGAATCTTTTGAAGAAGTGTTTGCAGAAGCCATTGACGTGCTTCTCGACACGCCCGAAATTCCAACGCCCGTGGAAGTGTATCGTGACAGCGTGATGTACAAATACAAAGATGAACGTATTGAATCGCTTAGCTTGCCGCAAAAGCAACTGCTGCGCTTAGGGCCGGACAACATGCGCCGCGTAAAAGCCAAACTACGCGATCTAAAGAGCCAATTGGAAAATGGATCTTAACCAGCTTCAAAAGTCGTTAGGCGACAACGCAGCCGAACAATCGTTACCTCCCGTAGAGCGCTGGAACCCAGCGTTCTGTGGTGACATTGATATTAACATTGCGCGCAATGGCCAATGGTTTTACATGAAATCCCCTATTGGCCGCAAAGCGCTGGTTCGCCTGTTTTCCACAATCATAAAGCGTGAAGACGATGAGTACTTTTTGGTCACGCCAGTCGAAAAGGTTCGCATCACGGTGGAAGACGTACCCTTTGTTATCACTGAGTGGGAACAGCAAGACGAAAAGCTAGTGGTGAAAACTCAAACCGACGACGTTGTTGTCGTGGGCGAGCAGCACCCTGTTGAATTACGCTATGACGAAGCGAGTCAAACTCATATTCCCTATGTAAACGTGCGGCGCAACCTGTGGGCTCGGATACATCAGAATATTTTTTATCAGTGGGCAGAAATAGCACGCCTCGAAGAGCAAGATGATGGCTCTACCGAGGCGTTATTAATGAGTGGCGATTACGAGTTTTCTATTGGCCAAGTGTAACCTTAACGTTTAAAGGTATCGCTCAACCCCGCTATTTGACTAATGCTATTGGCCAAACTACTCATCGAATTCGACATCGATTGTGCAAGCTGGTCATTGTGTGAGGCTGCAGCTTCGATTTCATTCACATTTGATTCAATGCTACTGCATGCTTGCTCTTGGTCTCTAACCGCCATTGCAATGCTCTGTGAATGCTTGCTGATATCATCAATCATGGTGTATATCTCACCGATGATATCGGCTGAGCGGTTAGCTTGCTCTACGCTACCTTCTGCGCTTTCACTGGAGCTTTGCATAGCGCTAACCCATTGATCCAGCGTACTGCGCATCAAAGATAGGCTATCGACGATATTACCTGCTGATTGTTGGGTGCGCGTGGATAACGCTCTTACCTCATCGGCAACAACCGCAAAACCGCGACCACTTTCACCGGCGCGAGCAGCCTCAATGGCAGCATTTAGCGCGAGCAAATTCGTCTGTTCGGCAATGGCTTCAATTTCACCCATGGTCGCCGAAACTTTGTCTGCGGCAGATTTGAGGTCATCCGCGGTACTGGCGGCTTGCTTAACGAAAGTCGATAGCTCACTGACACTGTCACGGCCAGACAAAATAAGGGTTTTCGCGTGTGCGCATTGCTCATTGGTCTTGGCAATGTTTTCACTGGTTTGCCCCACACTGGCTAACACTTCACGGCTTGAGTGCGTCATTTGTTGCATTGCAACTGATATACCATGGACTTCCTGTTTCTGCCTCGCAATGCTTTGCGTTGTTTGCTCAACATCGTGTTTAGACTGCTGCGCAATTTCGTCTAAATGCACCGCCGCATCCATAGTGCGACCAAGCACAGTGCGCTGCATACCTTTTTGCAGCCCAATGTGAAAATCAAACACGCTCAACGCACCACGGCCGTGCAGCACAAACCGGCTGACACTGTCATAGTCAGCACGCAATTCTGCCGCACGTTGTGGAAAGTCCACCAGCTCACTTTTGAACAAGTAAAAACCGACCGTTTGCATAGCGATAAGCACAATCGCAGCCGTCCAGCTGAACATGATCCCAAGCACCAAAGCCAGCGCAACGAATACAGCTAAAAACGCATATAAACGCACAGCAAAGGTAATTTCTTTAATGCTCGATAGTTTGCCTTGATTGATGTCACGATATAAACGCGTAGCGCGCGAAACACGTTCAGACGTTGGTTTTACGCGTACTGATTGATAACCCTGTAGTTTACCGTCATGAAAAATAGGCGTTACAAATGCATCCACCCAATAGTAACTGCCGTCTTTACACAGGTTTTTGACAATCCCTCGCCACGCATGACCCTTTTCCAAGTGATCCCACATGTCTTTAAATGCAGCCTTGGGCATGTCCGGATGACGCACAATGTTGTGGTTCTTGCCAACCAGCTCATCCGGCTCGTAGCCAGCAACACGGCAAAAGACATCATTCGCATAGGTAATGATGCCGCGACGATCAGTCGTAGATACCAGTTCTTCGCTTTCAGGGAATGTAACTTCGTTATCTCGTATTGTTTGGTTTCGCCGCATATTTTTACCTACCAACCTAAATGCATATTAAGTCTAGCCAATTGATGTTACTTTTCAAAAAAGTGTCAATGTTGCGTAAAACAACAACTTACACTAATGTGGCTCATCTCAAAATAGAGGAACCGGATAATGCGAAAAATAATATTTGCCTTGAGTATATTGTTTATTTTCGGCACAGAAGCAAAAACCTTAATTCATGCGGGCAAGTTAATCACCGCAGAGAACGATAAAGTTCTGTCTGAACAAACCATTGTAGTTGATGGCAATACAATTGTGGCGATTGAATCTGGATACATCGAACCTGACGCCGCTGGTGTCACTGTTGTTGATTTACGTGACAGTACGGTAATGCCAGGTTTTATGGATATGCACGTGCATTTATCCCAACAGCATGGTGGTCCAGCAACCTACTTGAAGCGCTTCACGGCGAATGAAGCAGATGCTGCATTGACAGCTGCTCACTATGCAGAAAAGACACTGATGGCGGGTTTTACCACAGTGAGAAATTTGGGCGATGGTTACAATGAAACCGTCGCACTTCGTAATGCCATCAACCAAGGCATGCATACGGGCCCGCGTATTTTTACCGCGGCTAAATCCATTGCAACGACAGGCGGCCATGCCGACCCAACCAATGGACACAGTGCACGTTTAGCCGGAAATCCTGGCCCTAAAGAGGGTGTAATCAACGGTATTGCCGATGCTCGAAAAGCCGTTCGTCAGCGCTATAAAGACGGTGCTGATATGATTAAAATCACCGCTACTGGCGGCGTACTAAGCCTCGCCAAGAGTGGCCAAAATCCTCAGTTTATGAATGATGAATTAGAGGCGATAGTTGCAACGGCAAAAGATTACGACATGACCGTCGCCGTACATGCCCATGGTACCGAAGGTATGAAACGCGCAATCAAAGCTGGCGTTGATTCCATTGAACACGGCACCTATATGGACAAAGACACCATCAAACTGATGAAAAAGCATAGCACCTACTACGTACCCACCATTTTGGCAGGCGTGTTCGTAGCCGAAAAAGCTAAAATTGATGGTTACTTCCCTGATATCGTTCGCCCCAAGGCAGCGGCTATCGGCCCGCTTATTCAAGAAACCTTCAAGCGCGCACACAAAGCAGGTGTGAAGATTGCCTTTGGGACTGACTCCGGTGTATCACCTCACGGTGATAACGCTCGTGAATTCGCGTTAATGGTCGAAGCGGGTATGTCACCCATGGATGCGATCATCAGCGCAACGCGCAATGCCGCAGATTTACTGAAAGTGAGTGATGAGTTAGGCACACTCAGCGTGGGTAAGAAGGCAGACATCGTTGCGGTATCCGGCGACCCACTCAGTGACATTACACGTCTACAAGCCATTGAGTTTGTGATGAAAGATGGGAACGTTTACAAGCAATAAATGCGTAAACGTATAAAGCGCCGCGTGCGGCGAATGGTCACATCCAAGCATATGCTTAAGGGTGTGACTATTGCCTCGTTCCTTGAATCCACCATAGTACCTGTCCCACTAGAAGCTATTTTAGTTCCCTTAATGCAAGCCCGTCGCGACCAGATCTGGTGGATAGCGTTTATGGCGACTGTGGGTTGTATTATGGGCGCATTGTTTGGCTATGCGCTGGGTTATTTTCTGTTTGATTTACTGGGCGACTGGCTGATCAGCTTGTTTTCCTCTCCTGAGCAATGGCAAGTCGTTAAAGAACGCATGGACCAAGACGGTTTTTGGTTTGTGTTGTCGCTGGGTATCATTCCAATCCCCTTTCAAATCGCCATGATAGCGGCCGGTGCCACCCAATTTTCACTCGCGTTGTACTTATTAGCAACAGGACTTTCTCGCAGTCTACGCTATTTTGGTTTGGCACTGGTTGTAAAATTGGCCGGGGATCACGCAGAGCGCGTGATAAAGCGGCATCGTTATAAAGCCACTATCATGCTGACGGTTTCACTTGTAATTATTTGGTGGCTTTCACGCTAAGCAATGCCTGACATATAAAATCTGAAACCTAAAATAGACGCAATGGTGTGCGCAAACAACGCCCTATCAATGTGCTATCCAACCAATAATTGCTTTCTTGTGCTATATTCAACGCGAGCACGCTGACTAATGTTGATAAATGGATATTGACCCACTCACACAATTAAGTATGTCGTTATCGAAGCCAAAATCTCGCACAGAGCAGCTTCGACTCACGTGCTGTGCTATCAGTGATATTGTGCCGAATGCCAACAGGATCAGCTTGTGGCAATTTAACCAAGATAAATCCGCTATCTCTTGTCTCGCCCTATTGGATGATAAAGACTTTTCAGAGCCGAAAGGTCTAGTTCTTACAAGAGAAGACTTTCCGCCCTACTTTGCCGCCATTTTGAAACGCGAATCTATCTCAGCATCTGATGCACGCAATCACCCGGATACCGCTTGTTTTAATGAAAGCTACTTTTTTGAGAAAGACATCTATTCCTTGCTAGATTATATTTTTAGCCATGAATTCGTGCCCTTTGGCATCATTTGTTGCGAGAGCGTCGGTCGACAGGTTGAATGGACAGATGAAGACTTGGAAAACGTAAAACGGGCGGCACGCATCGTATCCATCTTTTCAACCATGGAAGCGATTTAAGGCTGTGGTAACCCCTCTTTTATCCCTATCCTTCTAAATAGAACGCTTTGCTTCATATTGGGGTAATGTGTTGAAACCAAATCGCGTGTCATATGTCTAGTACTATCTGCATCTATCGGAAAAAACTGATCTCTATCGCATAAAGATACGTTTTTTCATCTGATGCGTTTAAAGTTTATCCTGATTGATAACCATTAAGCTTCACAATAATAAGGACAACGACATGAAGAAATTTACCGCCAGCCTACTTGCCTCGGCACTAGTATTAGGTCTCAGCAGTACAGCAGCCATGGCTGACCATCATAGCGTGGAAGACAAAGTCAAAGCGGCTATGCAGTCTGAAATTCGAAGCGATGCAGAAAAAGAGCGAGATCGTAATCGTCGCCCAGTAGAAACCTTGGCGTTTTTTGGCCTGAAAGAAGACATGAAAATCGTTGAACTGTTACCCGGTGGCGGTTGGTATACCAAGTTATTGGTCCCAGTAGTCGCTGAGAAAGGCGAATACAATGCGGCAATTGGCACTGGCACCATTAAAAACCGCTTGGCCGATCAGCCGGGCTTTGAAAAAATGAACATCGTAGCGGAAGATGCCAAAGTGTGGCGTGAAGAGGGGGCTGACTTCTATTCACTTTCGTTAGACTCGCTTGGAGTTACAGATGCCGATATGGTGTTGACCTTCCGTAATTATCACAACTTCAGTGACGAAGGACGTGCCGCTATGAACAAGGCCGCGTTTGATGCATTGAAGTCTGGCGGTGTATACGCTGTTGTCGATCACACTGCTCGCCATATGGAGCCTAAAAATCGTTCTAATGGGCGCCGCTTTGATCCGGTACAAGCCATTAAAGAAATCCAAGATGCAGGCTTTAAGTTTGTCGACTTTACCGACCTTCATTACCGTGAAGACGATGAACTGGAATATGAAGTGGGCGCGCGTAGCGTGAGCGGCAATACCGACCGCTTTACCTTAAAGTTCGTTAAACCGTAAGGCCAAGCGAAACCGAAGTAATTCAAAGCCCCTTTTGGATGATATATCGAAAAGGGGTTTTTTCTATCTCACTGGCAATAAGTGTGTGATCCATGAAACGGCAAAAGCTGGGGATATCGCGCACCGTCGCAGGATCATCCGCTAACACGCTCAAGGTCTGACCGTCTGTCATTTTGCGTATTTGCAGCCTGATCATCATCACCGGCTCAGGACAACGAAGCCCCATAGCATCAAGCGCTACATCAGCTTCGTTAAACTGCACATCAAATTCAGATGCCATACTGCTCGCGGTATTGATTGATTTTAGCGACGGCGTCTTGCTCACCTTGCTCAGTTAAATACTCAACCACATCACTTAATGTCACGATGGCAATAACTTGGGTATTAAAATCACGTTCGACTTCCTGAATAGCCGATAACTCGCCTTGGCCGCGCTCTTGTCTATCCAGCGCAATTAAGACGCCGGCCAGATTAGCATTATGCGCTTCAATCAGTTGCATAGACTCACGGATCGCTGTACCTGCTGTGATCACATCATCAACCAACATAACATCGCCAGTCAGTGCACTGCCGACCAAATTACCGCCCTCACCGTGAGTTTTGGCTTCTTTACGGTTAAAGCAATAAGGTACGTCACGCTGATGATCATTGGCCAGTGCAACAGCCGTTGTGGTTGCAATAGGAATCCCTTTATAGGCAGGGCCAAACAGCAAATCAAACGACACATTGGCGTTTACCAAAGCACTGGCATAAAAACGCCCAAGCTTAGCTAAGTCACCACCGGTATTAAACAAGCCCGCATTAAAAAAGTACGGACTGGTTCGCCCTGACTTTAAGGTAAATTCACCAAACTTTAGTACACCGCGAGCAATCGCGAATTCAATAAACTCTCGTTGATAATCGCGCATGGCCACCCTCAGCTAAGTGCTAATTTTTGTGAATCGAACAACTCTTTTAAACCTGCCTTGGCAATGGTTAGCAATTCATCTAACTCTTCAAAGCTAAACGGTTCGCCTTCAGCGGTGCCTTGCACCTCAATCAATTTACCGGTGTCTGTCATAACAATGTTCATGTCCGTTTCTGCGGCAGAGTCTTCAACATATTCCAAGTCAGCCACAGCACTGCCGTTATAGATACCAACAGACAACGCAGCAATCATGTGCTTAAGCGGATTCGCTTTGATAATACCTTTGCTACGCATATGGGTTAATGCATCAACTAAGGCCACACAAGCGCCTGTAATAGAGGCTGTACGAGTGCCACCGTCGGCCTGAATAACGTCGCAGTCTACCGTAATGGTGTTTTCACCCAAGATAGATAAATCAACCGCGGCGCGTAATGAGCGCGCAATCAAACGCTGAATTTCAAGCGTTCTACCGCCTTGCTTGCCACGTGCGGCTTCACGATCTGAGCGTGTATGCGTTGCACGCGGTAACATGCTGTATTCCGCGGTGATCCAACCTTTTCCCTGGCCCTTCATAAACCGAGGCACCCCTTCAACAACTGAGGCATTACAGATAACTTTTGTGTTACCGAACTCAATTAACACTGAGCCCTCTGCGTGACAGGTGAAGTTACGGGTAATAGTAACAGGGCGGATCTGGCTGGCGGTTCTTCCGCTTGGGCGCATGCGGCTCTCCTAAACTGGGTAGATAAAAATTAACGGGCGAAGTATAGCGTACTGCGCGGCTGGGGAAAAAGGTTTAACCGAATTCAGGTAAAATCTCATTCTGCACTGCAGCGCATTTAGGGTAGAATGCCCTTTCAAACTAAAGTGTATACAAGATGGGAGTTTATAATGATTTACAGCATGACAGGATTTGCCCGCCACGAAGTCAAAGGCGACTGGGGTACTGCGGTATGGGAAATTCGTTCTGTGAATCAACGTTTTTTAGAAACCTACTTTAGACTCCCTGAACAACTCAGAGCATTAGAGCCTGTGCTACGCGAACGTTTTCGTAAAGCGCTACAACGCGGCAAAGTAGAATGTAATTTACGTTACACCGCTAATGAAGGCGCCGTTGGTCAGTTAAGCTTAAACGAAGAGCTGGCAAAACAACTCTTACATGCGGCTGACTGGGTGCAATCACACGGACAATCTACCGGTGTAAACCCTGTTGATATTTTACGTTGGCCGGGCGTAGTAGCGGCAGAAGAAGCCGACATGGATACCATTCAAGCAGAAGTGCTCAAAGGCTTTGATCAAACATTAAATGAATTTAAAGATTCACGCGCGACCGAGGGGCAAAACCTCCGTTCAATGATTGAACAGCGTTTAGATGCCATTACTTTGGAAGTAGACAAAGTCGCTACGCAAATGCCAAATATTATCGACTGGCAACGCGATCGCATTAAAACCCGTTTTGAAGAAGCCAAAGTAGAGCTAGACCCAACCCGAGTTGAGCAAGAAATGGTGATGTTAGCCCAGCGCATAGATGTAGCCGAAGAGCTTGACCGTTTGCATTCTCATGTGGGTGAAACTAAAAAAATCTTAGAAAAAGGCGGCGCTGTAGGCCGACGCCTTGATTTTATGATGCAGGAATTTAACCGCGAATCGAATACCCTAGGCAGTAAATCAATAAACGCAGAGATCACCCAATCAGCGGTTGAACTTAAAGTGTTGATAGAGCAAATGCGTGAGCAAATCCAGAATATTGAGTAAATAGTTTACTAAAAGTTATAAACGAGTCTAGTGGTATAGATTAATGAATACACTAAAGCTTTGTTTTGATGCCTAAAAGTCAATAAGGTTAAGTATTAATCAATCTTAAAAAAGGTAGATGCTAGGCTACACGTCTCCGCAGAAAGCTTTTGGATTCCCAATTTATTTTCCCGCGCACATGCTTTCTTTTGATAGGTGTTCAATGGGCTTCGGCTTCCTATTGGTTTGAATGTACTGGGTCGGAGTCATATTAAAGTACTCTTTGAAGCACATTCCGAAATACGATGGTGATCCAAAACCTAAATCGTATGCAACATCTGAAATGTTGTCGGAAACAAGTAATCTTTTTGCCGCCTTTTTAAGGCGGTATTGCTTCACGAATCCAGTAAAACTTAAATCTAGAAATTCGTTCAACTTTCGATTTAACTGGCGATCAGTACAACTCAATGCTGATGCTGCGAATTCTCGATTAAATGATGGATCAGTATAGTGTTGCTGCAGTAAGACAACTAAATTCATATAAAACCGTTGATCCTTTTCATCTTCGAACACTGGCATTACAATATCTTCTAAATCTAGCGTTTCCAATTGCTTCGTGTCTTCTACATTTACTTGATAAATTTGAGCTTCAATTATTCGCTCTACCTTAAGCTTTAACTCCATTTGGTCAAAAGGCTTTATAAAATAGTCATTTGCTTTGGCGTGCAACGCTTCCAGCCTCAACCCCTTATCAGGATTTGCAGATATGATTATTATTGGCATGTGAGAGGTATTATTTTCTGACCTAAGCTGTTTACATATGGTAATCGCATTCTTAAGTGGTAAATCAGAGTCCAATATCACACAATCTGGAACTATTGATCGAGCGATCTCCAGTGCTTCATTACCATTTCCAGCTCGAATACACCTGAATTTAGGCTCAAACATTTTTGATATTGAACTTCTAATATGGATAGATGAATCGGCAACTAAGATTACTTCTTTATCTGCTAGAGTGTGATGTTTGCTGTTAATAATATCCCCGTCTCCATTTTCTTCTACGCACATTGAATCAAGGGGAACAATCTTTTTGGGGTCAATTTTTACTACAGGTTCATTTAGCTGTTGCTGAATTTCAAATCGGACCGTGAACTTAGTTCCGACCCCTAACTCACTTTCAACAATAATGCTGCCATCGTTTGCCCGCACGAGTTCGTTAACTACCGCTAAACCTAAACCACTACCTTCTACATTTTCATTGTTATCTAGCTTAGTAAATCGCTCATAAATTCGATCAACATCGTCTTTAGCGATACCACAGCCTTTATCAATAACTTCAATATCTACATACTCTCCTTGTATTTTGGGGCGAATGAGGATTTCATCATTTGAATCAGAGTACTTGATTGCATTTGCTAGCAAATTTGAAAATATTCTTTCAAACGAGTTCTTATTCACCCGAATGTATATCTTCTTTTTTCCTTTTAAAGTCAATCTTACCTTTTTCTGTCGTGCAAACTCTTCGTAGCACTCTATAAGGGCAGACAAGCTATCAATAACATCCAGTGTAACCCCGCTATCCTGCTTATCACCCACCAATGCTTCTAACTCATGCATTTGATCTAACAAAGTATTAACTCGCGAAATTGTGCTTAAAGAGGAAGTTATACTTTCATTCAAATCTTCCCTCCTACGGTGGTCATTTGCTGAATCCAACCAACATGATACTTGAGTTAATGGGTTTCGAATTTCTCTAGAGAGGCTTCTAAACATCATCTTTTCTTTTTGAAGAGCGGAGGATAAGGCTGAAACTTTTTTAGCTAGCTTTGATGTTTGCCCTTCAGTATAAGATTTTGCAAAAGCAATGTGACTCGCCTTGCTTTTTCTTGTCAGTAGTTTGACTAAGAAAATTAATAGGATTACGAGAATAAAGTATAAGAAAAAGGCTTCTAACGTAAACCAAATAGGTGGTAATACGATTATCTTCCTGCTCGCAATGGGCTGTTCAGCAATTGACTGCTTATCAATCGCCCGTACCTGAAACTCATATTCACCGAATGGTAGTGATGAGTAACTAACATATGCATTTCCCTTTGTTGCTGCTTTCCATTCGTTGGACAGCCCCAACAATCTATATTCAAAATACAGATAATCGTGGTCTATTGGATCCCGAGCAGCGAAGTGTATTTCTGTTAAATAAACGTCGTTTTTAATTTCTGTATAGAGTGAGCGTTCTTGCCTTAGATCGTAGTCTACATATCCAGCATCTTGCCCAGTACCTGAAAAACTTCTAATTTCATAAATATCTAATATACTTTTTCTCTGTAAATCACGGTTTAAAGATTTGCCAAAGAATTGTGGCTCTAAGGTATAAGACAAATAGTCACCGATAACTAAGAGCTTTTTTCCATTATCAATCGAAATGATTCCTTCATACTCAAAATCTACATCAACTATGCCATATTGAATACCAACCTTTTGCACCCACCCTTTGGATTCGTCCACACGATATAAGCCATCACTAGTTGATACCCAAGTATGCCCAATCTCATCAATATTTATTCCACGAACATTTTGACTTTTTAAGTGACTATTTATTACCGAACGAGACAAAGTAAGATTTTCTGATTCTAGCTTTAAAACTCCATTTCCACTTGAACAAAACAAAATGGTACCGCTAAGAGATTTACTTGCGCATTCAAGTTGGACATTGTTTTGAAATTCGGTATGTTCGATTTGGAACCAGTTGCTTCCATTATGGGAGTAGTAGATTCCGTTGAAATAATCTTGGGCGATTAATGCGTCACCCACACTAAATAAAATATCTGGAGAAAAGTCTATAGGTATTTTATTTAATTCAAGATCTTGGGATAGACTATAGATCTCTCCATTCTCGTTTAAAATAAATCCACTATCACCTAAAATCTCAAGGTCAACTAACTTGCCAGGAATATCTAATTTATTCAGTAAATTAACTCTGGTATTGATTTCGTCCAAGCCCAACACCCATGCTCCATCAGTGATGTCACTAGCGATTAGATGATTACCAAATGAAAGCACCATTTCCCATTTCGAATCGCTCAGTAATTCAATTAATTCACCGGTATCACTATTTAATTTATAAATCTTACTGTTAAAACCAACTATTGATGTTTGGCCATTAGTCCAAAACCCTTGAAACCTCCCTGTTTGTAGTAACCCTTTATTACTTAGAAACTTTAAATCTTGATAGCTCCTTGGTAGAACAGCGACACCAAACCTGGGCCCACCAATCAATATGTTACCCGATACTGTTCTTTCAATATCATAAACTACGTTTACATAATTGGATTCTAATATCGGACTGAGCAGGCTATTAGAACTCTCTTTATCACTTACATATTGAAGAGAATCACCAGCTATTAAAAGCTCGGTGTCATTGATATGTAATATGTCGTTCGTTCCAAAACTAATATCTAGGCTATTTAAAACGGTGGACAGACTTTTCGATTTCAAATCATATTTGTAAATTACATCAGCAGTTATTACATACAGCAATTTATCAGTTAAATTTATTTGAGTTTCATTGACCGTGCTACCTTCAACATAACCAAAGAGCTTTTCAATATTTTGAGTCTTAAGTGTGTACCTAAATACGCCCTGCTTCGTAGAAAAAATAAAACTTTCTTCACTTTCCACAACCAAACCAATAGCAAGCTCTTCATTTATGATCCCTACGGAATTAAGATCATCAAACGATACGAGCTTTATCCCTATCTCGGTTATTAGTAAAACATGCTCATCATTTATTTTTTCGATTCTTAGAACAAAGTTATCCAAATCATCGCCGTAATAGATACCATCTAATACAGTTTCGCTGTGTAAATCTAAGATAAAAACCCCATCACCGTAAGTACCTATCCATAGTGCTCCACCTACAAGGTTTATTGAAGTTATAGGCGCTGTTGTAACTTTATTGAGCCAATCTACCTTTTTTAGAGAATCTCCTTGCTTTAGAAATAGTCCGTTGTCGGCCCCTATATAAATCACACTGCCGTCTATAAAAATGTCGTACACAATACCGAAAGCATTATTTTTTCCCCCATCTATCGCTTGGATAGGATTCTTATTCAGCATTGCTGATGAGACAGCATTAGAAAAAAAGAAAAGAAAAATGAATAAACGTCCCATGTTTAATAACTTCCGTCCAGAATTTTATATGCTAAGAGTAAATACTCAGATATACATAATTGCACACTTTTTAACCAAATGGAAAAGCAATGGGAAATACAAATCGAGTAGTAAAAAATGTAGACGCTGAACTCTATGAGCTAAAAGAAGCAGATTTAGAACGAATATATGGGGGGACTCTATCTAGCAAATTAGATAATGAGATTGATGGCCCTATTGAAGGAGGGATAGAGCCTTGGAAAAAGCGAAAACCTAAAGGCAACTAGATTGGATAGCAAAAAATCACCTGCCAAAAGCAAAAAACCCAGCGTGAGCTGGGTTTCTTAGATTGGGAGTCTGGCGATGTGCTACTCTCACATGGGGAAACCCCACACTACCATCGCCGCTAACGTGTTTCACTTCTGAGTTCGGAATGGATTCAGGTGGTGCCACGTCGCTATTGTCGCCAGACATAAACTGGTTTTAAC
>NZ_PEAY01000019.1 GCF_002807665.1 Neoalteromonas facilis | reverse complement strand
ATAACCGGGGGCGCCCCACTCGAACTTGAAAGCGATGCTGATGGCGGAGGATTTATTAGCGGGGCGTGGCAGTTCGGAGATCAGATGCACCTTTTTGGCGAGTATGCATCACTGGGCCAAGAACTTGAAATACGCAGTGGTACCGGCACTGTAGCAGGCGAGTACGACGTGACGCGTTGGCGCATTGGTGTTGGATACCAATACCCTGTTTCGGAAACTTTGGCTTACTACGGGCGGCTAAGCCTTGACCAGCTCGAGTTCAAGGATGCGC
>NZ_PEAY01000018.1 GCF_002807665.1 Neoalteromonas facilis | reverse complement strand
CAACCCTAATATGTCTGCCTTTTGACTTCAGACTATTAGTGGCTTTCGCCAGGCTGTAACGTGACAATCGCTAATCGCGTATGATTTTACTCATACCCATACAAGTTTCGCTTGAAAGAACCGTCATTTAATAAAATAACAATTCAATCAGTTACTCTTGGATTAAATTAATATCAGCTTTTCCAAATTGTTAAAGAACATATTCAAGGCTTAAAAAAACCTTAATCAATAATTTTCATCATTCATTAAGGCTCTCTACCTAACAACCACCGATCACTTTCCACCCTTACCAATCATCATAAAACAGTAAATGGTAGGCTTGGGCAGACTTGAACTGCCGACCTCACCCTTATCAGGGGTGCGCTCTAACCAGCTGAGCTACAAGCCTGTGGTGGAGCTAAGCAGGATCGAACTGCTGACCTCCTGAATGCAAATCAGGCGCTCTCCCAGCTGAGCTATAGCCCCATAAGTATGGTCGTTCTTTTCATAACAAAACAATCTGTGTGAGCACTGCATCAAAAATGTCTATCGACTTAAGGTAAGGAGGTGATCCAACCCCAGGTTCCCCTAGGGTTACCTTGTTACGACTTCACCCCAGTCATGAAACACAAAG
>NZ_PEAY01000017.1 GCF_002807665.1 Neoalteromonas facilis | reverse complement strand
TACTCATAGCCTGCATTTAGTGTGATGTTCGGAAGGAAATGCCAGCGTCCGTTCACACCTAACAGTACGTCAGATTCGAAGGGGTCTGAACCGCTGGATGCAATACCACCGACCGCTGTGTAACGTGCATGGCCCTGCAGATGGAAAGTCTTCGTTGCTGCCCAAATAGCGCCAATCTCTGCACCAATGCTGCTATCGTCAGCGTCGACATCTAAATCCAAACCGTCAGCGCGCGCATCCTTGAACTCGAGCTGGTCAAGGCTTAGCCGCCCGTAGTAAGCCAAAGTTTCCGAAACAGGGTATTGGTATCCAACACCAATGCGCCAACGCGTCACGTCGTACTCGCCTGCTACAGTGCCGGTNCCACTGCGTATTTCAAGTTCTTGGCCCAGTGATGCATACTCGCCAAAAAGGTGCATCTGATCTCCGAACTGCCACGCCCCGCTAATAAATCCTCCGCCATCAGCATCGCTTTCAAGTTCGAGTGGGGCGCCCCCGGTTATCGCTCCGGATGTCTCAATATCGTTGACAAAGCCACCAATGATACCGCCCTCGATGTAGGTAAAACCAATATTTTTCTCACTCGCCATCACTGGTCCGGCTAACGATACTGCAACCACTGCAATAATCATTCTGTGTTGCTTTAACATTAGTGTATCCTCAATTCT
>NZ_PEAY01000016.1 GCF_002807665.1 Neoalteromonas facilis | reverse complement strand
TCTGAGCCATGATCAAACTCTTCAATTGAATACTTGCGTCGTTTCTGTAAACAGAAACTAAAAATAAATTGTCGTTGTGACACTCTTAACGAGTGCCCACACAGATTGTCTTGTTATAAATTGTTAAAGAGCAAAGCAACTTTCGTTGCGGCTTGAAGCGTCTTAGTGACTCTCCTCAAGCGGGACGCGCATTCTACATCTTCGCGTCTGGGAGTCAAGCATTTTTTTGAAATTTTATTTTCAGCTATTTGCTTGAAACCCGCTTCAGCTAAGGGATTCCGTCAAATCATTGGCACTGCCGTTGATTTGTTTGTTTCGTCTTCCCGTTGAAGCGAGCGCGCATTCTACAGACCTAACATCTCAGGTCAACCGCTTTTTTGAAAAAACTTTAAAAAAG
>NZ_PEAY01000015.1 GCF_002807665.1 Neoalteromonas facilis | reverse complement strand
TATGATGATTGGTAAGGGTGGAAAGTGATCGGTGGTTGTTAGGTAGAGAGCCTTAATGAATGATGAAAATTATTGATTAAGGTTTTTTTAAGCCTTGAATATGTTCTTTAACAATTTGGAAAAGCTGATATTAATTTAATCCAAGAGTAACTGATTGAATTGTTATTTTTAGAAATGACGGTTCTTTCAAGCGAAACTTGTATGGGTATGAGTAAAATCATACGCGATTAGCGATTGTCACGTTACAGCCTGGCGAAAGCCGCTAATAGTCTGAAGTCAAAAGGCAGACATATTAGGGTTGTATGGTTAAGTGACTAAGCGTATACGGTGGATGCCTTGGCAGTTAGAGGCGATGAAGGACGTGTAAGTCTGCGAAAAGCTGTGGTGAGTTGACAAAACGC
>NZ_PEAY01000014.1 GCF_002807665.1 Neoalteromonas facilis | reverse complement strand
AGCAATCAGCCCCTAGCAGAGATTCTGGAGGAGCTGGAACATTGAACAAATCACAGAACGCCTGGTTGGTAATGATGATTTTTCTGTGCTCATCCTCCACCAACACCGCGTCATTGAGGTTTTTAATCAGAGCTTTGTAGCGCAATAATTCAAGATCACTCATTCAGAATCACAAACAAAATGTAGTTAACTCGTAAAACAGCAAAGATGTGTGTTTATGCATTTGGCTACTGCTAAATATAGCAGTGTTATTAATAGCTACAGCTCATAGAACAATCTTGTTCACTATTTTTTGAAAACTTCTTAGCACTTACAGCAAACCTGAACATTGTTATGAATAAAGAGTTGAAAGGGGCTGCTTGATACTAAAGTATCAAATTTAGCATCGACTTCTCTAAATCGTGTTTTCATTGTGAAAAATCAACTTATAAGCATTTATATACACAATTAAATCCTAAGGAGAAATATCATGAAACATACATTCATAGGCGCCTTGCTACTGATGACATTATTGGCATGCTCGCAAAATATAGACGGCGATATCATTGTGTCGGCAGAGGGCGCTATTGTTAAGCTTGAAGAAGCTAGTTCAATTATTAATTCAATAAATAGTATTGATGATGCCAAAGCGGTGGAATCTAAACTTTCTGAGCTAGGAAAAGATTACTCTGATTTAATGGGGAAAATTTCGGCGTACGATCAAACAGATCAGGAAGTAGCATTAAAACTAGCATCGCTAATGCCTAAAGTTGCGACGACATATCAAGTTCTGATTTCAGAGGTAAATGCGTTACAGAGCAGGGATACTGAAGCTGCTCAGATCGTTATTGATGAATTAAAGGCTTTTCAACCTCGCTAAAGCTACTTCTCTGATGCTAAAGGAGCACACTGAAAGTTTAATTGTGGATTGTTGTGGGGGGCTTTGTTTTGTTTTAAATGGTTTCAAAGTTATCTCGGTACCACAGACAACCTGAAGGGTATATTAGGGAATAGCAATGAATCATGAATTATTACGCTACAAAGCCCTGATTAAAAACCTCAATGACGCGGTGTTGGTGGAGGATGAGCACAGAAAAATCATCATTACCAACCAGGCGTTCTGTGATTTGTTCAATGTTCCAGCTCCTCCAGAATCTCTGCTAGGGGCTGATTGCT
>NZ_PEAY01000013.1 GCF_002807665.1 Neoalteromonas facilis | reverse complement strand
GGACGGTTACCACTTTGTGTTTCATGACTGGGGTGAAGTCGTAACAAGGTAACCCTAGGGGAACCTGGGGTTGGATCACCTCCTTACCTTAAGTCGATAGACATTTTTGATGCAGTGCTCACACAGATTGTTTTGTTATGAATAGTAAAGACATAGAGTCTTAATCAATAGCTTTATTGATTAGGGCTTTGCCCTAGCTTGTGTGTACTTAACGTACGCCTTGCTAAGTGTTCTTTAACAATTTGGAAAAGCTGATATTAATTTAATCCAAGAGTAACTGATTGAATTGTTATTTTTATAAATGACGGTTCTTTCAAGCGAAACTTGTATGGGTATGAGTAAAATCATACGCGATTAGCGATTGTCACGTTACAGCCTGGCGAAAGCCACTAATAGTCTGAAGTCAAAAGGCAGACATATTAGGGTTGTATGGTTAAGTGACTAAGCGTATACGGTGGATGCCTTGGCAGTTAGAGGCGATGAAGGACGTGTAAGTCTGCGAAAAGCTGTGGTGAGTTGACAAAACGCATTTGAGCCACAGATGTCCGAATGGGGAAACCCACCGCTTCGGCGGTATCTGCAACTGAATACATAGGTTGTAGAGGCAAACGAGGGGAACTGAAACATCTAAGTACCCTTAGGAAAAGAAATCAATTGAGATTCCCCTAGTAGCGGCGAGCGAACGGGGAGCAGCCGAATCTATTTGAATTAGCAGAATGAGTTGGGAAGCTCAACGATACAGGGTGATAGTCCCGTATGCGAAGGTTCAAGTAGGTCATATTAAGTAGGTCGGGACACGTGTTATCTTGACTGAAGATGGGGGGACCATCCTCCAAGGCTAAATACTCCTAACTGACCGATAGTGAAGTAGTACCGTGAGGGAAAGGCGAAAAGAACCCCTGTGAGGGGAGTGAAATAGAACCTGAAACCGTATACGTACAAGCAGTGGGAGCCCTTCGGGGTGACTGCGTACCTTTTGTATAATGGGTCAGCGACTTATATTTAGTAGCAAGGTTAACCGTCTAGGGGAGCCGTAGCGAAAGCGAGTGTTAACTGCGCGTTTAGTTGCTAGGTATAGACCCGAAACCCGGTGATCTAGCCATGGGCAGGTTGAAGGTTGAGTAACATCAACTGGAGGACCGAACCCACTAACGTTGAAAAGTTAGGGGATGACTTGTGGCTGGGGGTGAAAGGCCAATCAAACCGGGAGATAGCTGGTTCTCCCCGAAATCTATTTAGGTAGAGCCTCGGACGAATTCCATTGGGGGTAGAGCACTGTTAAGGCTAGGGGGTCATCCCGACTTACCAACCCTTTGCAAACTCCGAATACCAATGAGAACTATCCGGGAGACACACGGCGGGTGCTAACGTCCGTCGTGGAGAGGGAAACAACCCAGACCGCCAGCTAAGGTCCCAAAATATTGCTAAGTGGGAAACGATGTGGGAAGGCTAAGACAGCTAGGAGGTTGGCTTAGAAGCAGCCACCCTTTAAAGAAAGCGTAATAGCTCACTAGTCGAGTCGGCCTGCGCGGAAGATGTAACGGGGCTAAGCAATATACCGAAGCTGCGGCAGCAAGTTTACTTGCTGGGTAGGGGAGCGTTGTGTAAGTGGATGAAGGTGAACTGAGAAGTTTGCTGGACATATCACAAGTGCGAATGCTGACATGAGTAACGATAATGGGGGTGAAAAACCCCCACGCCGGAAGACCAAGGTTTCCTGTCCCATGCTAATCAGGGCAGGGTAAGTCGGCCCCTAAGGCGAGGCAGAAATGCGTAGTCGATGGGAAACGGGTTAATATTCCCGTACTTATATAATCAGTGATGGGGGGACGGAGAAGGCTAGGCCATCGTGGCGTTGGTTGTCCACGTGAAAGTGCGTAGGCTGAGAACTTAGGTAAATCCGGGTTCTTAAGGCCGAGACACGAGACGAGTCACTACGGTGATGAAGTGGTTGATGCCCTGCTTCCAGGAAAAGCCTCTAAACTTATGATTATATGAACCGTACCCCAAACCGACACAGGTGGTCAGGTAGAGAATACTAAGGCNGCCGGAAGACCAAGGTTTCCTGTCCCATGCTAATCAGGGCAGGGTAAGTCGGCCCCTAAGGCGAGGCAGAAATGCGTAGTCGATGGGAAACGGGTTAATATTCCCGTACTTATATAATCAGTGATGGGGGGACGGAGAAGGCTAGGCCATCGTGGCGTTGGTTGTCCACGTGAAAGTGCGTAGGCTGGAAACTTAGGTAAATCCGGGTTTCTAAGGCCGAGACACGAGACGAGTCACTACGGTGATGAAGTGGTTGATGCCCTGCTTCCAGGAAAAGCCTCTAAACTTATGATTATATGAACCGTACCCCAAACCGACACAGGTGGTCAGGTAGAGAATACTAAGGCGCTTGAGAGAACTCGGGTGAAGGAACTCGGCAAAATAGTACCGTAACTTCGGGAGAAGGTACGCCCCTGTTTGTGAAGGATTTACTCCGTAAGCAGATGGGGGTCGCAGTGACCAGGTGGCTGGGACTGTTTATTAAAAACACAGCACTGTGCTAAATCGAAAGATGACGTATACGGTGTGACACCTGCCCGGTGCCGGAAGGTTAATTGATGGGGTTAGCGTAAGCGAAGCTCTTGATCGAAGCCCCGGTAAACGGCGGCCGTAACTATAACGGTCCTAAGGTAGCGAAATTCCTTGTCGGGTAAGTTCCGACCTGCACGAATGGTGTAACCATGGCCACGCTGTCTCCACCCGAGACTCAGTGAAATTGAAATTGCTGTGAAGATGCAGTGTACCCGCACCTAGACGGAAAGACCCCGTGAACCTTTACTACAGCTTGGCACTGAACATTGACCCTACATGTGTAGGATAGGTGGGAGGCTTTGAAGCGTTGTCGCCAGATGACGTGGAGCCGTCCTTGAAATACCACCCTTGTATGTTTGATGTTCTAACATTGGCCCCTTATCGGGGTTGTGGACAGTGTCTGGTGGGTAGTTTGACTGGGGCGGTCTCCTCCCAAATAGTAACGGAGGAGCACGAAGGTTAGCTAATCACGGTCGGACATCGTGAGGTTAGTGCAATGGCATAAGCTAGCTTAACTGCGAGACAGACACGTCGAGCAGGTACGAAAGTAGGTCATAGTGATCCGGTGGTTCTGAATGGAAGGGCCATCGCTCAACGGATAAAAGGTACTCCGGGGATAACAGGCTGATACCGCCCAAGAGTTCATATCGACGGCGGTGTTTGGCACCTCGATGTCGGCTCATCACATCCTGGGGCTGAAGTCGGTCCCAAGGGTATGGCTGTTCGCCATTTAAAGTGGTACGCGAGCTGGGTTTAGAACGTCGTGAGACAGTTCGGTCCCTATCTGGTGTGGGCGTTGGATGATTGAGGGGAGCTGCTCCTAGTACGAGAGGACCGGAGTGGACGAACCGCTGGTGTTCGGGTTGTTTTGCCAAAGGCATTGCCCGGTAGCTACGTTCGGAACGGATAACCGCTGAAAGCATCTAAGCGGGAAGCCGGCCCCAAGATGAGTCATCCCTGGACGTAAGTCCTGGAAGGGTTGTTATAGACGATGACGTTGATAGGCAGGATGTGGAAGCGTTGCAAGGCGTTAAGCTAACCTGTACTAATTGCCCGAGAGGCTTAACCATACAACACCTAATGTGTTTGTGGTGACAATCGTTTAACCATACAAAACGCACTCTTGAATTAAATTAAAGCTTTTTCCAAATGTTAAAACCAGTTTATGTCTGGCGACAATAGCGACGTGGCACCACCTGAATCCATTCCGAACTCAGAAGTGAAACACGTTAGCGGCGATGGTAGTGTGGGGTTTCCCCATGTGAGAGTAGCACATCGCCAGACTCCCAAT
>NZ_PEAY01000012.1 GCF_002807665.1 Neoalteromonas facilis | reverse complement strand
CAGCGGCTCCTTATTTGTTTATCGTCGATGAGCAACATTACAGAGAAGCCTTGGAACTTATTGAAAGTCTGCTTGAAGAAGCCGAAGATACTCCTGATGATCCGCTTAATCAGGTCATAGAGTTATTAGCCATTGCGATTGAACGATATGAAAATAAAGATAAAGAGCTTGTCGAATTCGACAAAAGAGCCATGTCGCAAACCCCTGATATTGCCACTTTGCGACTACTCATGGAACAACACCATTTGAGCATGTCTGATTTACCGGAAATTGGTAGCAAATCAATGGTGTCGAGAGTGCTTTCTGGTGAAAGAAGTCTCAACAAAAAGCATATAAAAGCGCTGTGTCAGCGTTTTGAGGTGAGTCCTAATTTATTTTTTTAAACGCGCGGTTATCATCATCCTTGAAATAATTAGTTGTTTCGAGAGCAGTAAAACTCAACGGAGCTGAATGTCCGTTTCTTGTTGGAGCAGCCTGCCAGATTATGCCTCAACTTGCCATGAATCTGTCAGATTGGATATGAGCTACTAAAAATAATGCTATTGCACATATAAGATATATAGCTCTTCAGTTGAGTAATCAGCCGCCTCTAGCCTATGATTATTTGAGTAAATTCTATGTTGCTAGCCTATGCCGAGTAAAGAAAATGGATCAGTTTTAGGTTTAACTCATATCCCACATCTCAACAAACATTTGTTGGTCATCTGGATATTGTTTAGGGTCAAAGACGAAGCCGTCATGGTAGCCTGTCATAGTTACCGTTCCATCATCGCTTATGACCACGCCGCCTGATTGTGCCGCTTTTGTTGATGTTAGCCCTTCCACAACCCAACTCCACGGTAAGTAAAACTTAAAAGGGTAGCCATGTGCATCCCCTATGTTTTCGACTTTCTTTTTGTACAACAAGTCAACAAGCCAACTAGACGCATCAATGCCAGCTCTATAATCTAAATGAAATGGGGGGATAGCATTCACAGACGTAATCGTAATTTCAAAACCCAGCATTGCGCTTTCTCAGGTAGTGGATATAGTTTTTAATGAATAATTGCGAAAAATAAGATAAAAACGAAATGCAGCGCCACATTGATTAATATAGTTTCAAGTTGTCTAAATTCAATACAGTAGTGCATTTGGATTTGACAATATTTTGGTCGTATACCGGCTAATTCTTACTCTTGAATGAAGGAGTCTGAATTTGTTAGGCTCTTTCCTAGAATTACCGAGGTAACCAAGCAAGAATGTGAAAACGCTTTGTACTTGTGAAATAAAATTGTATTACTGTGAGTGGCATTGTCAGGGTCTTTTGTTTGTGACCGTGGTGTGACCAAACTTGAAATAACATGTGTAGAAACAGGACAAAATTACTACAAGAAAAAATTCGTGACCGAAATAATCTGTATTAATGGGTATAAAATGAATTTGTTAAACCACCTTAAAAACATACGGTTACAGTGATGCGCGCCTATTTTTTGTTATCGACGAAAAACAAAGCCATTTAATATACATTTAAATTATCTGCTCTCCGGAGGCTGAGGTCAGAGGTTCGAATCCTCTCGGGCGGGCCATTTGATATAAAAATTAACGTAATTAATCCTGCAAACTAAATTCAACAAGCTCTCTCCTGCCACCCATAAATTTAGTGACCAAGATTTCGTCTTGTTTAAAATCGCTGACATATGAAACATCTTTGTCGAGAGTGGCGAGGGTAATCAGTTCATCTGACCCAATGTGGTATCGCTGAAGTCTATTTTGGGCGTCAATGCCTATGATACTGCCGTTTTTCAGAATGGAGTGTTTGCCGTCTAATCCACTACCAATAGTCGTTATACGTTCTGATTTTTCTGCAGCATAAAGCCAAAATTGTTTTGCTGTGTCTCGGTATATGATGTCGCCACCATCTGTTAACGATGCCCACAGAATATTGCTTAATCCCGTTGGTTCAGCTTCTCCAGTTCGGAGATCAACAACATATAGTTGATCACGTTCGCCAGTATCCGCGGTGACTAAAATTTTCTCTGATTGCGTCCACGGCATAATAGTTTTAATTGCTATTGGAGACACCAATTTTCGATAATCTCCATTTAAATCGACAATTGCCAACTGATTATGCAAGTTAACCGCTACACTGTTGCCATCTGGCGACCAGCTAAATAGAGCGCTGTATATGCCATCGTCGAAATGAGTTAGTTGATAGGTTTTTTCTTCCCCATGGAGCCAAATTTGGCTATTGCCCGACTGATAGGATATGAAGGCAATGAGTTCTCCGCCAGGTTGAAATTGCGCGTTTACATCGACGCTAGTTGAACGAGAAATTGGGATAAACGTGTGGTCGGGCTGCGTTAGATTAACAACTCCAATATCGCTATCCTTAGGCCCATGAGTCACGATAAATTTTGTCTCTACTGGGTGATGTGTTGGCATCCACAAATCTTTATAAGTTTGGGGGTGAATAAGGTTTAAGTTTCCAGCCAAGTCCAGTTTATAGATTTGCCCTTTAACGTCGGTCAACAGGTGTTCAGCATCAGGTAAAAACCTGATTGGGAATCGCTGATAGGTGGAGTGATAGGCTTCTCGCTGAATTGGGGCATTGCTCTTTAGTTCACCGTCTGGCGTAAATGTTGCGAGGATGTGTTGGTTGTTCTCGGCCCAAATAACCGCTGCCAACAAACCTGATGTCCGGGAGTAATCGAGTGAATATATTTCTCCATCTAGGCCAATATTCACTTGTTCTAAACTGTCGCTTCTAGGGTCAAAAATTACCACTTTAGCGTTGCCGACCTCAGTGCCTGAATGCTGCAATAAGGCAATGCGTCCGTCGTTTAACCAAACGGGCTGAGAGGTTTCTATATTGGCACAATCATAACGCAGTAAATTACGGCCATTACCATTCCAAGCTTCTGCAAAATCGAACGTTTGTAGTTGCCAGCACTGTTCAATTTCGGAAGGCATATCAGGGCAAGAGGATTGCACTACAAAGGCCAATTGGGTGCCATCGGAGGACCAACTTAATCTACTGTAGAGTCCAGGCTCCTTGCTCAATTGCACTTCTTGATTATTGCTGAGATCTTTAGCCCACAAGTGGCTATTACATTGCTCCTCGAAGCGGTTAAATACGAGATACTTTCCGTCAGGCGAATAAGTGGCATTAAACTCTTGCTCATCGCTGGCGGTAATCGGCCTCATATGACTGTATGTTTGTTCCGGCGATTTAAGCAGATAAAAAGCAAACATTACGCAAATAAACGCAAATGCAGCGCTAATTGGGATCCAATGACGTATGCGCTGGTTAACTTCAAGGTCACTGGTTCCAATGACCAATGCGGTTGGTTCTTGCTCGTCACTCCAGCGTACATTCGCTTCTAGACTGTAACCTTTTTTGGCGTGGGTTTTGATAAACGCTTGTTGCTTACTATCGTCGCCAAATGCTTTTCTAAGTTGAGCAATGGAGCGCTGCAACGTATTCGGCGCTACAACACTATTTTGCCAAACTTCATCCATTATTTCGTCATGGCTGACAACTTGACCAACGCGAGACGCCAAAACTTCGAGCACTTTTAAAGCCTTCGGCGGTAGCTGAGTAGCCTGCTGCTGATGTTGAATTTGATTGCGGGTTACATCAATAAAGTAATTGTTAACCCAGAATTGTCGCGCCATAAGTAAATAGTAACCCTATAAAACTCTAAGAAGCTTACCGTGACTTTTATGACTAAAAAAGCTGAAAGCGCATAAATCAGCTAAACGTCAGGTTTTTTTCATGTAATTCACACCATCAATCGGCACTGTTCGCATTGTGTTAACCCTATGCAGAAGGTAGAACAATGATGAACGCAATTAGAGCGCTAATTACTTTGTTATTAGCATTGCTAACGTTACCGATCTTTGCGTCATTGGAGATGGCGCCGTATCAGATGCCCAGAACTCATGTGGTGAAAATAGAAGACGTCAAATCAAATAGACAATATGAACTTTACATCAAGCTGCCTGATAATTATGACGAGAGCGCTGATATTGCGTATCCAGTCATTTATACGACAGATGCGAAGTGGCAAATGGATTTGCTGTCAGGGGTTACAGAGTACTTGATGTCGAAGGTCATATTGGTGGGAGTATCGTGGCAAACCAATATGAGCAGCGAGATTGATTTTGGCGCTAGACGTGAATTTGCGAGTCGATTCCGAGACTACTCGTTTATCGAATCAGACAAGCCGGATGTGCAGGCTACATATCAATTTGGCCAAGCCGCCCAGCACCTTTCATTTATCCGCAACCACGTTATTCACTATGTCAACACTCACTACCGTATTGCTGAAGAGCTGCAAACGTATTTGGGATATTCCATGGGGGCGGAGTTTGGCGCTTATATTTTACTATCGCAGCCTGACACCTTTGACAACTATATCCTGGGCAGCCCCTCAGTAGACGACCGCAGTATCAGATTTCTTGATGATTTAGCCAATCAAAATAGAGCGAAACATGATGCATTCAATAATCATGTTTTTGTTTCTATCGGCGAACGAGAGACGCCAGCAATGGATGCAACTCAGCGACTCGTTTCAATACTCAAAGCTAAAACTACCTCAGGCTTGTCGCTGACAGGACTGGAAGTCATCGATAACGCGGATCATACAACAGCAGTACCCGATACGTTTGTTCTTGGGATCAAGTGGTTGGCTACACGCTATAACCAATAACTTACTATTTTTTAGAGGCAATATTATGAAATTAATGACTCAATCGGCGCTTTTGGTTTTAGGGCTATGCTCTATAACCAGTATCAACGCCAGCGAACTTGAAAAACCTACTCTGATAGGTGATTACTTGGGCCAACCCCCTCCTGGAATGACGCCTGAAGTGTTTGCTCCGGGAATAATTTCAACTTCAGGTTGGGAATACGGTGTGGTATTCGCACCAAACATGGCAGAAATGTACTATGTCCGTGAGGCGATTGTAGACAATGAGCCGCAACAACAATTTGTGGTTTTTGAAAAGAAGCAAGATCAATGGCATGAACGCGTAATCTCGAAACGGGTTGGCACCCCTACATTATCGCCAGACAACGACATCATGTTTTTTGGTCGAGGCTACAAAACCCGCACGGATGAAGGCTGGTCGGAAATGAAAAGGCTAGGAGCCGACTTTAACGAGATCCGCATTATGCGCGTTACAGCCTCGCTGAACGGCACGATAGCATTTGATGAAGCAGTTGCGGACGGCAATAGTAAATTGCGCTATTCGACATTCGAAAATGGCCGCTATACCCCCCCAAAACTCTTTCCAAAGACAATTAATACGGGAGCGTGGAATGCGCATCCGTTTATCGCGCCCGATGAAAGTTATTTAATTTGGGATGGGCGGGGAAGCGACGAGGAGGGCAAACCCGATCTGTATATCAGTTTTAAACAACAAGATGGCAGTTGGGGCGATGCGATTAAGATGGGAGACACTATTAATACGTCTGCTTCTGAGTTTGCTGCACAAATCACACCCGATGGAAAATATCTGTTTTTTAACCGCACGTCAGAAGACGGTAATACCGATACCTATTGGGTAGATGCCAAAGTCATCGAAACGTTTAGACCTTAATGCATGGTTTACGGCTGGCGCCACTTAATACTGTGGCAGTCAGCCATCCATCAATAAAAACAATGCAAACACTATGTATACACACTAAGAGGACAACCAAACATGAACGCTTGTATTAAGGGCTTTTTTATTGCCGTGATGTTGTTGTGTACTGGCGCAGCTTCTGCTCAAGAATATACATTCGATGCATTTGTTGAGGCATACAATGCTGCATTTCAACCAAATGCGTCGGTAGATACGATAAACAAATACCTAGATTTTTATGCGGAGGATGTTGAGGATGTTCACCCACCTTACAATGTGACTATGAACGGACGAGAAAAACTGTTTGATGGCATTCATAGTTATACGAAACGAATGAAACGTTATCACGCATTCGCGACGAAACTCTATTGGAGCGATTACGTAGCGGCAGTGATACTTTATGAAGATTCGGAGTATCTAAAAAGCGGCTCTTTAAAGCAGTATCGCGGCAAAACGGTTCTATTTATGGAGTTTAATGAGCAAGGCAGAATTAAGCATATTCGCAGGCACGTTGGCGGATAACAGAAACTTCTGCCTAATCACATTGCAATAAGCCGTAAACAGGGGAGTTGTTTGTAGAGATGTTGTTAAAACGTCAGCTTTTTCTTGCTATGCGGCGCAGCTGTGCAATGGGAGGGACCGATTTGTTGAACCGAATGACATTAATCGCTAGCCCCATCATGATGAATAAAATGCCGAGAAACTGCGAGGGTTTTATACTTTCATCAAAAAAGATGTAGGAAAAACCAAAACCGAAAATCGGAACCCCTAAACTTAGTGGGGCAACTTTTGCTGCTGAATGCTTTTCCAATAAATTACTCCATAAACCAAACCCTATGATGGATGCGAATATTGATAAGTAAAAGACCGCTGCGATGGTGTTGAAGTTAATACTTAAAAGGCTTGTTTCAATCGAGCTAACGCCTTCAAACACTATGCTGCAGACGGCAAATGGCGGAATTGAAAACCATGCTGACCAAACGACTAAAGACATGCCTGTTTGGAAGCCGTTGTTAGTAATAGATTTATTGACTATGTTTCCCGCGCCCCAACATAAAGCCGCAAGCAGGGTGAGCGTAAAACTGACAACACTATAAGAAGCTGTATTTTGGTCAGTGATTAACGTCAGCAGTCCAATCATAGACACTGACAACGCCACAATTTGTTGAATTGAAACTCGTTCTTGCAAGAAAAAAACAGCCAATATTGCACTAAAGATGAATTGAGATTGCAGAACCAAAGAGGCTATTCCGGGAGACATGCCTTCCTTCATTGCAACAAAGAGAAAGGCAAATTGGCCAACGTTTATGAAGAGTGAATAAAACAGTAGCCATTGCCACGGGGTATTGGGCGCTCGAATGAATAATGAACCTATCAACGCGATCAATCCAAAGCGACACGTTGCAAGCAAAAATGGAGGCATGTCGTTTAACCCCCAAGCGATGACCACAAAGTTAAACCCCCAGATCATGGCGACACTGCAACCTATCAAATAATCTTTTAACGTCATTGTATTAACTCGAGTGAATCAAGAATTTACAGGGTTATCGCAATACGCTGTCATATAGATTGAACGCGATGACCAACATCATGAGCGCGACAAAGGTGTCTATGCATCTTTGAATGGTTGGATTAGCCAACCAGGGAGCGAGTTTGGATGCACCAATGGCAATGCCGTAAAACCAAATACAAGCTGCTAAAATAGCGCCAAACGCAAAGGATAATCTGTTTGAGCCGGTGAACGAGCCACCGACGCTGCCTAATATAACAACAGTATCCAAGTAAACATGTGGGTTTAGCAGTGTCACTGACAATGTGGTTGCGGTTACGACTTTTTTACTGGAACTGTAGTTTTCTTGTTCATGCAAGGAATAAGCACCGATAAAGCCCCTGCGCAATGCGATAAATGCATATCCTGATAAAAAAACAACGCCGCACCAACCCACTATTTTCATTAAGAATTCATTTTGGGTGAAAATTAAGCTGCCACCAAACACACCAACAATAGTCAGAACAATGTCACAGGCAAAGCAAATCGACGCGGCCAGAAACACGTGATTTCGTTTTATTCCCTGATTCAGCAAGTATGAATTCTGTACGCCTATTGGGATGATCATGCTGAATCCCAATCCAAGCCCCTGTGTTAGTGCTGCTACTGACATGTGTAATCGCCCTTCTAAAATTAGGGTATGCACGTTAAATGGGGCTGGCTGATAAGTAAAATTAAAATAAATTAACAATCATTATTTTTTCTAATGCTGGCTCGAGCAAGTTGCACGGCTCTCGGGCTCCTAAAACGAAGATTGTTAATCTGCTATGGTAGTTTTAACGGTATCATTACTTTCATTCGCTGCATGCGCAATACGCGTTTCAAACCTGTGAATTAGTCTAGTGTTGCAATTTGTGAATACTGTCCAAATGAATGTGCTTATACTCATTAACCCTTAAAAATATGTTGAGATTGGATTAGGTCTTTTGACTTAGTTTAAGCATGAGGAAGCGGGCATTATCTTTGCCAAGTTCTCTTTCTGTCAGGATAATTAGCTCTGCTGTAGTTGTCACTTTGTCTAGTCGAATCTGTTGCAGCCATCGAATAAAGGCTTCATCACCCACTTTTTCTCGCATTTGATGAAGAATAAAAGGGCCCTTTATATAAAGCACTTGTTGAGCCTCAGAGTTGTCCCTTCTTAAACCCTTTATGACTGGTAAGTTTTGACTTAACTTAGCAAGTTCCGCAATTTTTTGTTTTTTACTTGCATGATCATGAAGTGCTTCTGAGGACATAATTGCAGAATATTCTGCGAAGGATTCATTAAGCCAGTCTTCCCATGTGGTTTTAGGTGCTAAATTCCACCATAAATGAGCAATTTCATGTGAAAGAACATGCAATAGCTCTTTATCACTTTTTTGTTCAAAGTTGGTTAAAACTACAAACCCATTCCTGGAATATGAAGGGCCGCTATCTCTGGGGCTAAAGACGAACTGAAAGCGGGTGGTTTCATCAGGCAAAGCTCCAAAGTTATGTGTATAGAACTGAATGGTTTCTTTAATTTGTGATTCTAATGAAGGCGCATTTTCCCTGTTTGATTTGAGACGTGTAAGTTCAATGTTGTAGTTAGTGCTTTCAACTTGATAGCGAAGAAGTGTTGGTGAAGCCATTAGAATGAGGTCAATATCAGGTTCATCGCTGTATAGAGTGCATAAATCTTTGTGACATTTCGAATAGCCATTTGAAGCCAAAATGTTGTTGTTTACTTCCTTAAAATTCAGAGTATAAGTGAATTTTCCATAGTCGAAGTTTAGAGGGAACCATGCTTCATATAAGCCTGTCTCTAACGCGTCATCGGTTGCTAGATAATTGATAGCGTCTTTGTTTACTTTGTAAGTGACCTCTAGTTGATATGCTGCTTTTGGATTGGGTGACAAATCGATGCTAAGTCGCTTTCCATTCTATATGTATAAATTAGGGGAACTAGCCCGAATATCAAATTCGTAGGTTGCGTGCTTGTTATCAACTGAAACGCTATCAATGAGAGCGAACTTATTCAAAATGAATTCTAGTGTTTAGGAGTCTACTCCTGATATTAAGGCCTTTGAGGTTACTCTCAGCTCTGAATTTCCTGTGTCTATTACGTTAATGTCATAGTGGTTTAATGTTGCTGCAAACACTGCAAATCCAGAATAAGACGACAACAAGATAACTAAAAAGTATCTAACTTTACTCAATGCTATATTCCCTTAGGTATTCATTATTGTTTCTGTTCACGTTGACCAAGTTTCTTCTGTTTGATCAGCTCAGCTAAAACTCTGTGCTAATTCGTCCCCCCCATACGCCATGCATTTGTGCCCATTGAGGTTTTACGTAGTAGTCGACAACTCCGTTTTGCGCCACGATTGTAAAGCCAGATAAATATGTGACTTCCATTGGCTTCAACAGCACAACGGAGTATTTAGAAAGACTCTCTTTTAGTTCTATTCTTTCTCCATTCGCAATTAGAACGTGCCTTTCAGGTGCTAATTCGTAGGTGTTTGATGACGTCATAAGAGCTAAGTTGCTCGTGACGATATTAACGTTTCTATCACTAACATTCTTCACGTAAACCCTTAATTCACCAGTAGCATGGCTGCGGTCAGTCATTAGCATCAAATCCATGGGGGCTGGATCTGCCTGAACCGAACCGCAAAGGGCAAAAAGGCACATAATAATCAAATTTATCGACGTTCTAATGCGTCTAAAGTGAAGACGATTTTGATTTGAGGTTGTGAAAAAGGAATCGGTGCGGTTGAGTGGCAAAGTGTTGTTTCCTAGCAAAATTGTTAATAACAAAAACAAACTAGAGAACAAATTGCCGCGAGTAAAATCAAAAAAACTCAAGTGCGATTAATTTTTTTTAATCAGCGTGGATTTGAGATAAGAGTGCTTTACCCTCATTGAGAATAGCATCAGAGATTTCTTTGTGGGCACCTCTTAGTAAGGCCCAGCGCTGCCAATACAATTTCTTTTCGAGTTGGAAGTCTGGAAGCAAGCTAACCAGTTCACCTGAACTAAGCTCATCCAGTATCAACAAATCACTAACCAAGCAAAAGGCCATACCGGATTTGACTAGTTTCACAAACGCTTCAGTTGAACGAATTCGGTGCAAAGGGTAGTCGCCTTCTTCGAGCCCGAAATGTTGGTGAATAAAGTCGGTATGCATAACATCTCTTTGATCAAAAGCGGCGCTCGGTGCAGAAGCAATGGCTTCAGCTGTAACGCCGTTTGGAAAGTGTTTTTCAGCAAACGCTGGAGTTGCGACTAAGGAATACCGAAATGTTCCTATTAAATCTGATTGGCATGCTTTTTCAGGCTTTTCTTGTAACGTTACAGCACCAAATGCTTCACCGCTTTTCAATTTTTCTATGGTGTTTGCTTCATCTGCTAAAAGCAGATTTAACTCAATCAAAGAGTTTTTCTTTAATATGGATGATAATGCAGTAAGAAACCAAGTGGCTAGACTATCAGTATTAACCGCGATATGTATTTTCACCTTGTTGATGTTAGTGTCTGGGAATATTTGTTTCTCCAATTCTTTTTCTAAGTGGTCGACTTGGTAAAAATGTTTTAAGAGTTTTTCCCCAACTTCAGTAGCCTTAATTGGGGTAGACCTTATGAGCACCGGTTGTCCCATTTCGTGCTCTAGTAGTTTCAATCGTTGAGAAATAGCTGATTGTGTGATGAATAGCGTTTTTGCGGCTCTCTCGAAACTCTGTTCTTGAATTACGGCAGATAGCGCTCTAATCAACTTATAATCAAATCTGCTCATATTTAAACCGCCCTGCTAATACTTCCATAAGATAAATGAATTGAATGATTTGTTTGCTTCAATTGCAGAAAGAGATGCGAGTTTTAAACACAATGCAATCTCGCCTCAGCGCTGTGTATAAATCTACTCTTAGAGAGCGTGTGATGACCAGAGTGAAATACGTTAACCGCCAACAAAACGACCGAAAGTCTCTATGAAATTAAGCCTTCATGCTTTACTCAATATATCTTTTCGTAGAGTTAAAGTCACGACGCTTAAGAACTAGTTAAGCAAGCCTGAAACCATTTTCTGGTTTTAAATCATAGCCTTTAATTATATGGCTGTAACGGCTAAAAGTTGACTCTACCTTCATATTGTTTAACAGTGAGCGAAGGTCATATTTGGTATTTAACGCTTAAAGGTTAATCAAATGTCGGTTGCAAGCCCGATCAGTAAAGTTCATTACTTCATAAAACCTGATATGAATTTGTTTTTATGTCGGGCTGAGGGTGAAGTTACGTTTGATGACCTTGCGCTCCATGTCGATGAAATATTGGCAGATCCGCAATATCGAGCCGGTATGGACGGCTTTTATGACTTTACCCAAGTGTCCAGTATTACTGGGCAAACTGATGTGTGGGGGAAAGTTGCTGAAGATATGTCGGATGAGCGTATTATTCCTGATCGCTCAAAAACGGCATTTTTAGTCAGTGATGAAAATGAGCTGGTTAAGCGTGTACTTGAAGGCTACTTGATGATGACATCAGCGTCGCTGGTTGAATACCGTCTCTACGGACCGTCTCAAATAGCTGAGCTTTGCACTTTCATTGGCTCACATACTCGAGAAGCTATCGTGGATTTTTTATCCGCAGATTTCTAAGTCTTCAATCTTATATTGTTTGTAAGTACCCACTTCCTTTTTGTTGCTTAATAAATTCATTTAATTGACGGTTTTGTGTTTATTGAGGCTCGGCAGTATGGCCGGTAATGATGCGCCCCCTTTCACTTGCGTCGGTGTGAGCTGGGTGTAGCTTTTAAACGCTTGGTTGAAACTTGATTTTGAATTGAATCCGCCGTCGTAGGAAAGCTTGAGTACATTAGCCTTGGGATTTGATGACAAGTTGTTAGCGATAAAGTCTATGCGGTGTCGGTTAATAAATTCGCAAAAATTCATATTGAAAATTGCGTTGATAGTGGCTGACACGTCGCGCGCTGGATGTCCCAAATAGCTAGCGAACTGTTGGATCGTCAGACTCGGCTCTGTAAACCAAGCATTTTGCTGTAACTCGCATAGCATGAGGTTTGCCAGTTCAATGTTATCTGTTTCCTCAGCAGCCTGATTGGCGGCGTCTTCAGTCAATGATTCCTGTTCAGCCGACACACCGTCGAGATGATTGGCTTCGCGTAAAGCAAAGAAAGTAAAACTGCTGATAAACAACAGTAAGACCGTGATCATCGCCACAAAAACTAACTCAGCAAGGCTGTAGGCTTCAAAGTAGATAAGTGAATAGCGGATAATCTCGAGTAAAATGGCACTACCCAGTAACGCAAATACCGCATAAAGCCAATCCAATCTAAGTGTGAGCATGGAGAGGTTTTGCTCAACTATTTGATGGTACTTGCGCACTCTAAACAGTGCTGCCAGGAAATACGCTAGAAATAACCCTATTGAGATAGAGGCGGTAAAACTGACAGGGAGTGGAAGGATAAAATTAATTACAACCAGAAGCGGGATGTAGATTAAGTGCCAAACCGAAGCACTCCTGATATTCAAACTGTCGCGCGTGATACTGATCACGAATAAGTAAAGTGCCGGGCCGTATAAAAGCGACAATGATTGTTGTGTTGGTACCAAAACATTCGATGAGATACCAAGCTCGAAAGCATTGGTTATCATATGCAAAGACAACACTGATAAGAATGCAGTAAGCGGCCATATGCGGTGATGCCGAATAAGTGAAATGCCGGTTATTCCAGCACTAAAGGCCAGTAAAAGGGCTAACATTTTTTCCACGTGTGTATCCAATCTCCGGTTCGGCATTCACGCAACGCTAATGAAGTACCGCACACAGTAACAATAATTAAAACTTCTCACCACACAACAGCGGATGTTCTTTCACTCGTGTGGGCCGCCCCTGTGTTCCTGTTGATTCTCTATTAAAGGCATAAAATCACGTTCGAATTCGTGTATTCGGACGTTTTTGCATAATCATCAGGGCAACATCAAGCCTTCTAAAAGCCTAAATCAAGGGAATTATCGGATGAAGTTGTGGTTAAAGCGTATCGTGGTCGTATTGCTAAGCTTTGTTTTGCTGTTGTCACTGTTATTGGTGTTAAGCGTTTTAATGGCAAAGCAGCAACCTGCTAATACACCGTCTGGTGTAAAACGTGACGGCCATTTTTGGATCACCAATGTCAATGTATATCGAAATGAAACGCGAGACTATTTGCACGCAGATATTGAAATTATCGATGGTCGCATAGCAACGGTGACGCCATACAAACAAGCAACTATACGCGACAACGTGAAGCTTGACGGTGATGGCATGTACGTTACGCCGGGCTTAATTGATGCCCATGTACATGTTTTTGACGCGGTCGATATGCAAGCCTATTTATCTTATGGGGTAACCAGTGTCAGGAATATGATGGGATTCCCTTTCCACCTTAGACTCAAGCAAGCATTGCTAAATGGCGATGTACTGGGGCCGAACTTCACCACCTCTACGCCGACAATCAATAGCGGAGCCAATGGTGGTCCTTTTCACGCTTATATCCACAGTGAAATGGATGTGATTAAACGTGTGCGTGACTACCATGAAATGGGGTTTGATTTCGTTAAATTTTACGATGGCTTAAGCGCTTCTCAGTATCAGGCGTTGGTGAAAACGGCAAACGAGTTGGGTATGGGTTTTAGCGGTCACGTGCCGAGTCAAATACCGCTTGAAGAGATCCTAGCATCATCACCTACGTCGATAGAACATATCGAAGAAGTGTTTAATACCTTATTGAAATACAAATCGAATGATGAAGTATTAGCCGAGGTCACGGCGCAATTGGTTAGCACTCAAACGCCAATAGTGACGACTTGGGTAGCTTATAACAACGTGTATAGCGCTGGGATTGATTATGATCACTTCATGCATGATGAGTCTAGATTAAATGCGATTAACGGTTTCGTTACGTTTATTGGCACCCGTATGCTCAGCAAAGCGGAGACGCCGGATTATATTGATTACCTCAAACGCAAGAACCGCTATCTCGGCACAATCGCTAGGACATTTTCACAACAGGGCGTATTGATGGCACTGGGATCTGATTCTGGACCTGCGCTAACGGTGCCGGGGTATTCTTTGCACAAAGAAATCGCATTGATGGCTGATATTGGGATCAGTGCGCAAGATATTATTCAAATGGCAACCGTAAATGCTGCGCAAGTGTTAAATATCGCTGGCGTCAGCGGAGAAGTAGAGCCCGGAAGCCTTGCTGATATGGTGGTGACCGAAAAGGACCCATTAAAAGATGTAACGGTACTCAGTCAGCCTGAATACGTAGTGGCTAACGGCGTTTTACTGGACAAACAAAACCTCAAAGCCATGCGAGAGGCGTCTACATCCCATACCAATGTGTTGACGACAATCGGTCTATTTATTGAACAGTTACTATTTGTGTAAGCAAACGGTTTAGGTCGCAATCAGGTCGTTAGTTCTTGTAACACTTTAATGATTGAGGCCTTACGCAAGCTTGCGGATGATAAGGCATCACTCGATTAGGAGAGATTATCAGTGAAGAAAAAAGTGTTTAGTCCGTTACTTTCTGTCATGGCCTTTATGTTGTTGGCCGGGCAGGTGGCGGCCAAAAGCCAAGTAAACATTCAGCATGTGGCAAATGAAGGCGTTTTGATATCGACGGAAAGTGTTTCGGTGGTCATAGATGGCCTTTTTAACAGTACTTACCCACAGTTTGCGTCTCCTTCCGAAGCGCAAATATCGACTATGGTGTCACCGCAAAGTGAAAACTCTGTCTCATATATCCTTGTGACTCATAATCACTCGGATCATTCAACGCCCGAGATACTTGCTGACGCGCTTTGCCAGAAGACTGCTATAAAGCTTATTGCGCCTGATGATGTGTCGTTTGCCGTTCATGATCGTCTGTCTAGTGAATGCCCAACAGCCAGTCAGGATCAAATCATTCGTTTACCTCACTATCTCGATCAAGCCTTTGAATATAGTGACAGCCACATCAAGGTGAGTGCTTCTCCTGTTCAGCACAGCGGAGAAGAATACGCAGACATGCGTCACTCCGCCTTTGTGTTAACGGTCGGTGGCAAAAACATTCTGCATTTGGGTGACTCAGCGGTGGTCTCAGCAAAAGCTGAGCGAAGCAAATTCGCAGGCACAATTGACGCTGTAATTATGCCTATTTGGTTTGTAAGCGATGAGGCTGGGTTAGCCTTCATCAATAGCCAATTTGGGGACGCTGAAAAAATAGTATCGCATATTCATATTGCGCACCAAGATGCCATGAAGGAGCTTGTCCAAGGTGAGTTAAAAGGGTTTCACGCGTTCACTAACGGCTCAGATGTTGTATCCTTGTTTTAATATCATCATGGTTATTACACAGCGACTGGTCGTCCGTATTGACGGTGAGTGTTAGCCCTGTATCAGGAAAAAGTTAAGCATCGTATGTCCACCAACGTAAAGCTTTCAGTGCTATTGATTGAAGATAACCTCGCGTTAGCAAAGCAGGTGTGTCAGTTCCTAGAAGGACTGAAATGGCAAGTGGACTTTGCGGATACTGGCAAGCAGGGTATTGATTTGGCGCTGTCTCAACATTTTGATGTCATCATTTTGGACTTGAACTTACCTGATCGTGATGGCTTGACGGTGTGCCAACAGATAAAACAACAGCAAACGCGCGTTGTGCCGATTTTGATGTTAACGGCTCGAGATGCCTTTGAGGACAAAGCAAAGGGGTTTGCGACGGGTACTGATGACTACCTGACGAAACCATGTGATCTGCGAGAACTGGCAATGCGCTGTGAAGCGCTGGCTAGACGGCCTGATTTGCATACCGACAAGGTGCTTGAGAAGGGCGCGTTGTGCCTCGATTCTCGCGCATTCAGCGTAACGTTAAATCGCACGCCAATAAAAGTGACGCGTATAGGTTTCAAGCTGTTGCATAAATTACTCGACGCTTATCCCTATCCGGTCGCGCGCAGTGATCTGATTACGCATGTGTGGGGCAATGAGCCGCCGGAAAGTAACGCGCTTAAATCTCATTTGTATGCACTGCGAAAGGCGCTGGAAAGTGCCTCAGAGCAGCCGATGTTAAAAACCATCAGTAACATTGGGTATCAACTACAACACTTAGATTAAACGCATTGAATAACGCTATCGTTCACGATGACGAGGGGGTCATATTAACGTGGACTACATAGTGATTATCATGCTGGTCAAAATCCACTTGCCATGAGAGTGCTGAGGCAATCCGCTGAACAAGGTATTTGCCATGCCCAAGGCCTTGATAGGTCCCATCATTCTCTCGCCCTGCTGGATTCTTAAATGTAAGCGTATTGCCACTGCAGGAAATCTGCATTGCTTTGGCACCACCATGGTAATAGCCATTATTGATAAGGTTCTGACACAGCAGTTCAATTAAGCGAGGGTTGCCATACACGGTTTGAGCATCACTGATATCAATGCTGACATTGAAGTCTTGATCATTGTGACTTTGTAGCAAGAGCAACACACTGCGTTCTAAAATGGGTTTAATATCGACTATTTCGCCCACCATATTTTCTGAGCGTGCCAGTGCTAACAAAACTTCTACGGTATTGTGAAGCGACTCAGAAACCTGCTGGATCACCGCTTTATCTTTGTCGTTAAGTGCTTTTTTATCCGCCAGTACCAGCGTGTTGTTTAACAGCGCGAGCGGCGTACGCAACTCGTGGCTAACATCACGAGTAAAATTGCGCTCCCGTTCAAGCAAGGTTTCAACGTCATGTAACAATTGCTCGAATGCCTGGCCTAGCTGACCAATTTCATCCACTCGGTTCGATACTAGCGCATGAAACGTTGAGCCTGGTGTGTGCTGGTGTATTTGTTGGGTTAATTGCTCTATTGGCAATGCGGTTCTGTTTGACAACTTTTTGGCAATCCACAGTGCCAAGATGAGCATTATCAGCGTGGCGATTAAGACAAACCAGCCAATTTGTTCACTGATACTGTAAATTACAATCAGTTGTGATGCGTCGATAACCAACCAAAAACCGCGCTCACTATTTAACGCATATTGCTCTATGTGATAATTGCGTCCGTTAATTGAATACTCTTTTGCCTTTGGGCTTTGACGGATCTGGTCTTGTACTTGAGCAGGAAATTCTGCCACGTCGGTATAAATTTGAATGTAATCCACGCGAGGTTCAGGGAGGTTGTTTGTTTCCTCAAACGTACGCAGGATATAGCGAGCTTCTGCATCCACAACTTGATTGATGACGTCATCTTCAGTGACAGCCGCAAACAACCACGTGAGACCTGCGAATACCAGACAAACGCAGGCTGTTAGCGTGCCAAAAGTAACGAATAAACGAGCGCGTATCGATTTCAATGGATGGCCTTAAATTACAACATTAGATAAAGAGATATAACACCCTTTACGCTGCGTCAATGTATACCGCGGTACTTAACAAGGCTGTATGCATGAAGAGTCGTTTCAGCCAATTACCATTAGGTAAATGAAACCGGTGCAACACTTTGTTTAATCAGCGTTGAGGGAAGCCCCTTTGGTTGAATACCCGGTAATGTGGCGTAATGCAATGGAATAGCAAGACTTTTCAGCAAGGCATACAGACAATGTTTGCGGCAACGAAATAAGCCTGAGCCATTCCTCTTCACTGATGTCGGTGCTATCCACACCGTTAATCTGTGTAATCACATCACCTACAGTGATCGGTTTTGTTGAGGCGTCAAACCCTTCGAATATGTATCGCACAATGAAGTTACCACCGCTGAGTTTTCTTAATTCTAACCCGGATAAATTAAACCGTGATTCAAATTGAGCATGAGGATAGGGCGTCAGGGCAAATAAGGAGGCGTGATAGTCGATTGTCGACACGTACTGATTCATAAGCGCACTGCCAATGACCCACCAATCATCTTCATCATCACTTGGAATGATGTTGGCTTTAACGTTTGCCATGACATTGTCACCAATCCTTAGGCTATCCACTACCACGCGTTGATGCTCCACCATTCCGCTGAGGCCAAAATCAGCAGCCTTAATCGAGGTAGAGAGCACAACATCGTTGGCTTCAATATAGGCAGTATTTAACTTCAAATAATGGCGACTGCCGGAATCGATGATCACTTGTGTATCAAATCGCTGTGCATCATTAAATGCAACCTGTGCTGGAATGTAAGGTTTAGAAAAGCTCATTTCAAAAGGCACGGCATAAGCGGTATTGTTATCGATGACTGAAGCCCGATGCGCGGTAATAGTGCCCGAGCGTTTATCAAACACCCAAGCAAAATGCCGCAGTAAGTCATGGCCTATTACGCCATCAAAAATGGCTTCTTCTTTCGTCAGGTAATACTTGGTTTGAGATATTGGGATATAGGCCATTTTGACCTCACGAAACGCAACATTGCCCAAGGACATTTCGGTGATGGAAGTTTGATAACCTTTGGTCTTTTGCTCAGTTCCCCAACCCGCAATAGTGAGCTCAAACCCTTTATCATGTGGGATGCTCTTCACCTTTGGGGTATCAAAAAGCATCGAAAATGATGCGCCGGTGTCAATCAGAAACAGCAACGACACCCCGTTTACCGATGCCTGTATGTAGGGCTTTTCTCCAATGTAAACCGCATCAAAAATTTGCTGTTCGGCGTTATTTTGCCATTCTGGAGAGATATCATCATTGGCACTTTTCATCCGCAGTGTATTTACAACAGAACATCCACTGACGCTGATCAGCGCGAATAACAGCAATAATTTTAATTTCATGTGCATTTGCATCCCCAATAAACCTGTGGAGGAGATGGTATAGGCGTAGCGGTGAAAACAGGGTGAAGTGGAAGCGGAAAATCGGCTAGCTTGCTAAGTGATGTTTCCGTTCGGCTTTAGCAACTGAGCTAACGAGCCAAACTCGATTGACCGTTCGTGTGGTGGTAGTTGTATCATGATAGTTCAAGACCGAGAACTAGCGTCTTTCGATAGCCGGGGTGGCAAAATACTCATCAGGATCGGTTTCTTTGAGTTCTTGTAAACGCCGTTTGCGGTCAGCTCTTGCTTCGGTGGTTTCGCCGAACACCTCAACGTGCACGGTCTCTATCAATTGCTGTGCATCGTCACGGGACAAAATGTTCAGTAACTCCGCCGCCTGTAGCATGCCCTCAACTCTGTGTTTTAGCGTGCTGTCAGGTCGACCGCTTTTGCTTTTTTCAAATACAACAGCCAACTGTGCTCGGCAATGTTGTATAAATGCTTGATTGTCCATATCCGATCCTCTGTGTGCCAAATGTCAGCATAAAGACAAAAGCCACTTTACGCTAGAAAGTTAGCGGCATTGATTACTGTTTAGGTGCAGCGGTGGAGCCCGCGAGAATACCACCGTCAATGTTGAGCTCAATGCCCGTGACATACTTTGCTTCATCTGACGCTAAATATAAGGCTGCATATGCGACATCAATAGCTTCTCCCATATGTCCTAGGGGGATGTCGGCGGCCACAGCATCAATTGCATTTTGACGTTGTTCGCCCTCGCCTAACATCATGTCCCACATGGGCGTCAAGATGGCGCCTGGATGAATAGAATTGCAACGGATCGGATACCGGTTCTCAGCACAGTACAGTGCAACAGATTTTGAGTGATTCCGCACCGCCGCTTTACTGGCAGCGTAGGCGGCAGCAGTCGGAATGCCCACAAGACCAGAACGAGAGGAAATGTTAACAATGCTGGCAGCGGTTGCATCTTTCATCAACGAGATGGCGTGTTTACACCCTAAAGCCACGCCCTCTATGTTTGTTTGCATCACGGTTCGCCAGCTATCGAGGTTAAAATGCTCCGGATCATGTACGCCTTCTGTTTCCAAAAAGCCGGTGATACCTGCGTTATTGACCAGGATATCCAGGCCATCATAGTGTGTCTTTATATAGTCGATGACGCTTTGCCAGTCAGATTCTTGCTTAACATCAAGGCGAACATAACGGCAATTTTCGCCAAGCTTGTTGGCAAGTAACTGCCCTTTTTCGTCCTGAATATCGCTAAGGATGACGCGAGCGCCTTGATTGGCAAAAAGCGTGGCAACAGCTTCTCCTATGCCTTGTGCAGCACCTGTAATCAGCGCAACTTTTCCTTTAAGTCTGGCCATGTAGAGTCCATATAATTTTGGGCGGTAAAGGCTTAAACACTATCATATCCGATTATTGTTGAAACCGAATTATCTGGGCTTTAGGTCTTATCTAGGACGTATTCAAAGTGAATCGTGTCGAGATTTCAGTGGTTGAGATAGATGTCGGTAAGCATCAATTTCGTTCTTATTGGTTATATTATATTTAGTTTGTTGTGCTTCTAGTTTGTACGTCCTTCAGTCCGTCATCCTGACGAAAGTCAGGATCTTCTTGGTACGTAATATGGTCTTTCAACCTACTTAATCTGAACTAAGATGATTTAGGTTATGTGCTTGTTGCATACGAACATTGTACGTAAGTCATTTGATGATTACCGCTTTACTTTCGATGCAATGAGTTACTTTGCTCACAACGAATACTCAGGGCCTGCAACGAATGCCATCCATATTATCTTCGACGAGTGAAGACGACATAACACACTTCATGTTCAGGAGGTTGTGATGACTGACTCGTTAAAAAAGTTCTCTGCTTTTATTGGTTTAGACTGGGCATCTAAAAAGCATGATGTCTGTATTCAAATAAAGAAAGCAAGTTCACGTAGGTTTGAAGTTATAAACCATTCACCAGAATCAATCGATGAGTGGTTAACCACTTTACACAATGAGGTCAAAGGACCAATAGCCATTGCTGTAGAGCTGTCTAGCGGCCCAATTGTCTATGCTTTGCAAAAGTATCCTTACGTTACTGTGTTCCCCGTTCACGCAGCTACGCTCGCTAAGTATAGACAAGCCATGTTCCCAAGTGGTGCCAAAGACGATCCGTCTGATGCTGAACTAGCATTGGATCTCATGTTGAAATACCCAGAAAAGATACAACCACTGAAGCCCATTAGTGATGCATCCAGAGCACTTAACTTGCTCGTCGAGCAACGTCGAATGTTGGTAGAAGATAAAAGGCGAGAAGTGAATCGTTTGATAAACGCGTTAAAGCAATATTATCCGCTACCACTTTCAATGTTCTCGCATAGAGGAAGCGATTTGTTTTGTGATTTCCTGATCAGGTGGCCGACTTTCAAACAGTTAAAGCGTGCGAGAGAAAAAACAATTCGGGAGTTCTTTAGTCGACGTGGCGGCAATGCTGTCACCAACACAGACAAAAGAATTAAGGCAATAGATACTGCCATGGCGCTCACTGAGGACAACAGTATTATTGAGCCTCACAGGCTACTGGTCGTTTCGTTATGCAACCAGATCATTCTGTTAAATAGCAGTATTAAAGCTTTCGATCGTGAGATTGAAAAATTATTCCATCAAATGCCTGACGCAGACATATTTGCCTCTTTACCTGGGATAGGGCCTTGTCTAGCTCCGCGACTATTAGCTGCCTTTGGTGAAGATCGGAGTCGATTCTTAAGTGCTCAAGAAATTCAGAACTATGCCGGTTTATCTCCCGTGACGGAGAGAAGTGGCAACAAAGAGTGGATCCACTGGCGATGGCAGTGTTCGAAATTTATAAGACAAACCTTTATTGAATGGTCTGCAAAAAGTGTTCATCAATCATACTGGGCAGGCTTGTACTACGAGAAACAACGAGCAAAAGGGAAAGCACATCAAACCGCAGTTAGGGCACTAGCATTCAAATGGGCGAGGATTGTGTTTAGATGTTGGCAAACGAAAACACCCTACAGTGAATCTCGATACTTGAAAGCATTAAGAGAGAGAAATTCTCCACTTTTAAATGCATAAAAGGGTTGTCGAATGACTCAGGGCGTGAAGCGGACCTTCACACAATGATTTTCCATATACAAGGTCTGTAGACTAACACCACGAACAACTGCACACCGAAATGTCAATCTTTGGCAAGGAAGCCATTGCTAGCGGCTCACATACAAACCTATCAAAC
>NZ_PEAY01000011.1 GCF_002807665.1 Neoalteromonas facilis | reverse complement strand
GTTTGATAGGTTTGTATGTGAGCCGCTAGCAATGGCTTCCTTGCCAAAGATTGACATTTCGGTGTGCAGTTGTTCGTGGTGTTAGTCTACAGACCTTGTATATGGAAAATCATTGTGTGAAGGTCCGCTTTACGTACCAAGCAGATCTTCACTTTCGTCAGGATGACGGACTGAAGGAAGTACAAAAGAGATCCCAGCTTTGTACAAACTAAGGGAGTAAATCCTTTTCTAACGAGCTGTCACCATAAATTCAATAGGATGGATACATGGTTAATTCAATTGTTGATTAAGCCCCCTAATCGACTGAAATGCCTTCATCGGCTTATTGGTAGAAAATATATCTCCATGAACTAAGCACTCTACACATTTGTTCTAAAGCCTTTTGCTAAAGCGCCTACAATAGCGGCATGCGCTGTAATATCGCAAACGTGTCATATACTAAAGGTCGTTTTAAAAACAGTAGATATATCAATCGCCTGCTCATTTGAATGCGCTATCAAGTTTCAAATTAGCCGCCGTTAGTGCCCTACACAGATCTGGAGTTATTAGCTTTTATCTTTTCGCTTAATTTTAAAACGTGCATATAGCGCAGCTGCTGAGAACATCACAGTCAAAAAGCCCATCAAAATTAGAAAAATGAACGTATCTTCAGTCATTAGAATACTCAGCACTACTCACTTAAAAAGACTAGCAAAATATCCTAGATATACCCAAGAAGAACACCATCGAGTATAAGACTCTTGAACACAGGGCAACTGCAAGTATTATTGCCCTTACAGTAAATGTCATAAAGCAATCACAACATAAGCCGAGTTTAAATATAAATTTAGGACCATGACGGTCTTTAAAATTACTTTTGGGCACAAAAAGCCCGAAGGTCATCAATTTTGACCTTCGGGCAACGGCTCAAATTTAGCCCGAAGGTCGCGTTGGGCACGTATCCCGAAGGTCAATTTGAACAATTATTGAACGATTTTGAAAAAATCGTGGGCACAGAATGGGCACGTTTTGGGCACCGCGTGCCCAAAAGTGAAAAATCGAGAAAATTTTGACGCATTTCAGGTACAAAAAAGCCCTGATAAATCAGGGCGTTATGTTTGGTTGCGGGAGCAGGATTTGAACCTACGACCTTCGGGTTATGAGCCCGACGAGCTACCAGACTGCTCCATCCCGCGCTTGTTCTGGTTTGAAGCGGATGCTTACCGCGTCAAGTGGGGCGTATTATACATAGGGATTGCTTACACGCAAGCGCTGTTTAACAAAAAGATGACTGTTCGGTCATAAATCCATCAACCAGCGCCCTTAAGTCTAGTTTTATAGGAGAAAAGCTTATTTAAACGCTTCCATTTTCCCAGCAAGGGTAAAGTCCAAATCACTTAAACCATCAACATCGTGAGTTGTTAGTGCCACTTCAACTCTGTTGTACACATTAAACCACTCGGGGTGATGTCTTAGCTTTTCTGCCCAAATAGCGATTTGCGACATCCAGCCAAATGCACGAATAAAGCTTTTAAACGTAAACGTCTTTACAATTTTATCGCCCTCTAACACCCAGTGCTCAGACGGCTCTAATGACGCATTTAATTCTTCTAATGCCTTTAGAATTTGTTCATGTGATAACTTCTCAGCCATTTTTTGATTCCTTATTTTTATTTCTGATATTAGAACAAATTTTTTCGCACCTGATAAAAAAGCCCGGTAAAAACCGGGCTTGTGACTGTCAAGAAAAGCTAACGAATTAGAATTCGACAGCAATTCGAGCGTAGATTTGACGACCACGAGGATCGTGCACTTTCGAATCAAAACCACTGTTAGTGAACACCTGAGGTGGCTCTTTATCAAACAAGTTGATACCACCAATAGTTAACAAGTAGTCAGTTTCAGTATCTAGCACTGCACCTAAGTTGATGTTGTACTGAGCATCAACTGTCACTAGGCTATCAATTTCTTTAAATCCATCTGGACAGCTACCAGGATTTAAAGTGCCACTCGCACAGTTTTGATCGTCATCATATGAACTGATGTAACGTACAAACACGTTTGCACTGTGAATATCGTTCTGCCAATTCAAGCCAAAGTTAGCGCGTAACTCAGGTGAAGACGTACCGATATTAGTAAAGTTACGACGACCTGCACCATCAATGACACCAGCTTGTGGGTCAGTTAACTCATAATCCATTATGTAGGTTGCGTTAATGCTTGGTGTAAATGTACCGATATCACTGCGGATCTTATAGCTAGTGACTAAATCTATACCTGCCGTATCCAATGCACTCGCATTTACGTAGGTATTAAGCACTTGCAGTAGAGGTCCGTTTAGAGGATCACCTGCACGAATAACCACGTCAGTATTTTGAGGATCGGCATTCAACAACGCTTGCGCGTTCTGTTGAATAATCAAATCGTCAAAGCTGAAGTTCCAGTAATCTACCTCAATGGATAAATCGTCTACTGGCTCAAAAGAGAAACCAATGTTGTAGGCTGTCGACTCTTCAGGTTTCAGGTTTTCGTTACCCGATGAACGCACTGCAGCAAATGCTGTCGCACCACCAAACAATGGATCATTTAGCTGCTGAAGTGTTGTTGCACCACCGTTACGTAGGAATACCGTTGGCGCTCTAAATGACGTAGACCAAGACGCTCGCATTGAGAAATCATCCGTCGCACGCCATGAGAATGCCACTTTAGGGTCAACAGTATCACCGATAGCACCGCCGTAATCTTCGTAACGCAAGGCTAACTGAATATCTAAGTTATCTGAGACTGGTAACGCCATTTCTGCGAATGCCGCCCAAACGTCAAGCTTACCTTCAAAATCAGGGTTACCGATTACGAAGGTAAAGCTATCTTGGTTAGATAACTCATCATAATCTGAACGAAGCTTCTCTTCACGGTATTGCAAACCAAGTGCGATACCGGCAATGCCACCTTCCATATCAAATGCATCCAGTGAAGCAAAACCCTCTACCACTTGAATGTCAGACTTAGAGTCAATCACTTGCTTACCAGTGAACGAGTCCACTACGTATTGAGAGTTTGGCAACACTGAGTAAGACGTTGCGAACGGGTTAAAGTATTGGCAATCACCAACACCAGGCGTTCCTGTAACCGGATTACAACGTGAACCACCCAAGCCGTTAAGCGCTAATTGGAATTCGGTATTTAGCACATCTTCTACTTGGAATAGGAAGTCGTTAGTTGCGTTCGTGTAACTTAACTCCCAGAAACCGTTTTCTAGCTCACCTGTAAAGGTAGTGTTAAAGCGGAAAGTATCTGACTCAGTGTTTGCTGGGTCACCTGCGAAACCGTTACCTTCTGCACGTCCAAAGAACTGTACCGGTGCACCAAACGGATTGCTTGGGTGAGTTGCAGGTACCGTAGGCAATGTCAGAATTGGGAAGCTCGGTGCGCCACCACGCTCTGCACGGTTACGTGCAAGGCTGATTTCATTGGTCCACGAGATATCATCAGTTAGCTGATACTCAGATTTCACGTATGCAGTCACACGTGTCTCATCTGGAACGTATGAGTAGTAAGGCCCGAAATCAAATCCACAAAAACCAACGTTGAGTCCAGGAACTGTTCCCGGTGGTGCGAGCAATGTTGGATATCCACCTTGCGACTCACAGCCTGTCGGATCGATGAAAGGGAAACCGCCTAAGAAGTAAGCGCCTGGGTTGCCCAGTGAACTAGTATCGTCTTGAGGACGTGATAAACGACGGTCAGAGATAAATAGCGGTGAACGGTTTGTGTAGCTGATAGCAGCCATCATGCTACCGTTATCCCCTACAGTCCCCCAAAGACCTTGTAAGATATATTCTTTGTTATCGCCATGTGCGCCATCTTGATAATCAAATGTTACCTTCGCGCCTTCGTAATCTTTTTTCGTGATAAAGTTAACAACACCGGCAACCGCGTCAGAGCCGTAAAGTGCAGAAGCACCATCTTTAATCACTTCCATGCGGTTAATGGCGATCATTGGCACTAATGAACTAGTATCAACGAAGTTCAAGCCGTCGTTAGTCGGTTGAGCATTCACAACCTGACGTTTGTTGTTAAGTAGCACGAGCGTTGATGCAACACCTAAACCACGCAAGTTGATGTTTGATGTACCCGCTGTCGCGTTTTGCGTAAACGCGTCAGGGTTATTTTGAGCACCCGTGTTGATTGTTAGCGTTTGTGTAATATCCGCAATATTTTTCGCACCAATTGAATCAATCGATACGCTGTCAACGACCGCTAATGGAGAAGGCGATTCAAAGTTTTCGCTACGACGAACGAAACTACCGGTCACCATAATCAGTTCGAAATCTTTTTCTTCGGCTTGTTGAGAATCTTGGTCTTGTGCTACGGCTAAATTTGGCGCCAGCATAAACTGGGCTGCCACGCATGCGGCCAAAGCCGTTTTGCGAGTGGTTAACTTCATTATGTGTCCCCTATAGTCCGACCGCTATCAACAAACCGGTCAAAACATGTTGAAGTGGTCTTTACATTATTGTTAGAGGTGTACTTTTTTCGTACACCTCTGAAATAGTAGGCCTAACTTTGGATAATGTAAATTCCATGTTGCTTATATGTTAACATTAGCAAACTAGATGGTCTGACCAGAAAAAGCAAATGGGGTCACATACTTACGCGACAGAACGTATCACCGCTAACATCAAAAACTGGCCAACCAGTGCGGGTTTTTCTCTTCCGTCTATTTCAACAGCACAATCAAATGTGAACAGTTTACCCATTGGTTTTTGTTCTATCGCAGCCACTTTAAATGCATAACGGACTTTGTCGTTTACTCTTACAGGCTCAAGAAAGCGAAGATTATTGATACCATAATTGAGCACTGAAGCAATCTCTTCATGTGCGGGGACCACCTGTTCAAAGGCCTTAGGCATAAGAGATGCAGACAAAAAACCATGCGCAATGGGTTGTTTAAAGGGGCTGTGTTTTGCACACCGTTCTGCATCAACGTGTATCCACTGATGATCACCCGTTGCATCCGCGAATGTATTGATCATCGATTGCGTTATTGTAGTCCACTCGGATACTGGCAACTCATCACTTACATTCATATCCAGCAATGTTTTGTTCATATTTACTCCACAAAATGAGATTAGCTTACAAATTTATACTATCAATTACCTGAATATTTCAAATCACCTTCTATAATGTTTATTAATAACAAAATATGTTAACTTTTCGAAGTTAATTTAACTTGGATTTCTAACTAGCTATGAATCTAAATCGTATCGATCTAAATCTATTTGCAGTGTTCGACGCAATTTATACCGCAGGAAGCCTAACTAAAGCCGCTGACGTTTTATGCATTACTCAACCAGCTGTTAGTAACTCTCTGGCACGGCTAAGAGAAATGCTAAATGATCCTTTATTTGTGCGCACCGGACACAGTATGACGCCAACGCCCGTTGCGCAAAACATAATAGTACCCGCGCGACAGGCACTTGGACTTCTCCGTAAAAGTGTCCAGCAGAGTCACACCTTTGATCCTGCCGTCTCAGAAAAGGCGTTTAATTTCGCTAGCCGCGATTTGCTTGAGGTTAGCATCATGCCGCGGTTAATGGTCAGACTACAAAACGTTGCACCAAACGTTACGCTTACCAATTACGAAATAGCACGAAGCCAAGTAGTTTCCGCGATGGCAAACGGTAGCTTGGATTTTTTTGCTGACGCTTCAACATTTACCGATCCACATTTATGTAAGCAATTAATTGCTCGGGATAGGTTTGTTGCAATTGCCAGAAAGAATCACCCAGCCTTGCGAAATGGCTTAGATCTAGAAACCTTTTTACGTCTTGGCCATATTAATGTGTCGCATCGGAAAACCGGTGCCGGCCCAATCGACATCGAACTCGACAAAATTGGTAAAAAGCGCAAGGTTATTATGCGTGGCCAGCATTTCTTAACGGTACCAAGCGCGATCGTGAAAACGGATTTGATCGCTTGTCTGCCTTATCATTTGGCCAAACATTACGATTTAGCGATTTATGAGTTACCGCTTGAAGTCCCTAAAGTTGAATACTTCTTATATTGGCATGTCAGCGCTGACCATGATCATGCGCTCCTGTGGATGCGTGAGCAAATTGCTGAAGTCGCTAAAGCCTACGGCCCACACTAGAACATTTCAGTACCCCAAACACCAAAAGATCCAGCATTGCTGGCTCTTTTTTATGTTCTAAAATAGCATTAACAAGTAATGTTATTCCTCATCATCATCTCTGAAAATGCAGTGTGATGCATAATCTTTGGCTTCGTTAGCAGTCCAATCACCTTTCGGTTTTTCTTGCAGATCTTCACACCACTCTTTGCTGCCCACTTCTGGCGCACACGCCGTGACAAACAATACAGCTGCTAACACAGCAATGATTTTATATTTCATTTAATCGTCCTTTATACCTGCTAATAGACAATCACTTTAAAGTGAAGCAAACATTTGATCAACGTATGATTGCTATTGTGCTTCAATCTCGTAAACATCAAATAAAATCGGTGAATTCCACTTGTTCGTTGAATATGGCCTATCCTTAATGGTAAACAATATGCTTAGCGTATTCAGTATTCGAACGGCACAACAGTGATTGCAAAGGAGTAAGCCTGTGAACAATCAGGTATTAGATGAAATGCTAAATGTCAGTATCGCTCTCTCCACTGAGAAAGATACCGCAAAATTATTAGAAAGCATTCTCTTAGCAGCAAAGCATTTATCTAATGCTGATGGCGGCACCATTTATTCAGTCAACGACAATAAAGAACTGATATTCGATACCCTGATCAATGATAGTTTAAAGCTTCATTGGGGCGGTTCTACTGGTGAACCTATACAATTCGAGCCCATCCCAATGTTTGAAAATGGCCAGGTTAACGCACATGCAATAGTTGCATATGCAGCGGCAAACAATGAAGTGATCAATATCGACGATGTGTATGAATCGAGCGAATTCGATGTTGAAAAAGCCCGTCGATTGGATAAAGAGCATGATTATCGAACCAAATCGGTGCTCACCATCCCCATGATCAACCATGAAGGTGACGTAAATGGTGTACTTCAATTGATCAATGCACAAGATGGATCCGGCATTATTCCCTTTTCACCAACAGTCCAACGCTCGGTTCTTGCTTTGGCATCATTAGCGTCGGTTGCGTTAACCAACCGTCAACTGATAGATGCAATGGAAACCTTATTCCAGTCTTTTACTCAACTTATTGCTAAGGCAATCGACGAAAAATCTCCGTATACCGGTGGGCATTGTCGCCGAGTCCCAGAACTGACAATGATGATTGCAGAAGCGGTGCATAGGCATGATGAAGGGCCTCTGGCTGATTTTAAAATGTCGGATGCAGATCGTCATGAACTCAATCTAGCAGGCTGGATCCACGACTGCGGAAAAGTCGCCACCCCAGAATACATTATGGATAAGTCGAAAAAGCTGGAAACCATATTCGACCGAATTGAATTGGTTAAAACTCGCTTTGAAATTGCCAAACGTGATGCCGAAATTGAGTACTATAAAAAATTGGCTAACGCTGATGGTGCAGCCGAACAGACTGCGTTGAAAGAAGCATTAGATGCCACGCTAACTCAGCTTGAGGATGATCTCACATTTGTGACAAACGCCAATACTGGTGGCGAGTTTATGGATGCATCAGATCAAGAACGATTAGAAAACATCGGTCGATCATTAACACTCAATGTTGACGGCGACACTACAGCGCTTTTAAGCGAAGATGAAATCTACAATCTCAGGACTGCCAGAGGTACGTTAAACAACGAAGAGCGCGATATTATTAACCGTCACATGGATATTACCGTTGAAATGCTAGAGTCTCTGCCCTTTCCTAAACATTTACAACGCGTGCCAGAATTTGCTGGCGGTCACCATGAAAAAATGGATGGCAGCGGATACCCTAAAGGCTTAACCCGTGATCAGATGTCCATACCGGCCAGGATGATGGCAATCGCCGATATCTTTGAAGCTTTGACGGCAAGTGACCGACCGTATAAAGAAGGGAAAAAACTAAGTGAATGTTTAACCATCATGGGCAGAATGAAACTGGGTGATCATATTGATCCTGATCTTTTTGAGGTGTTTGTAAAACAGAAAGTACACCTTTCATACGCCGAGAAGTTTTTAAAACCGGAACAAATAGATGACTTGCCGTTAGAGGAAATTCCGGGCTTCGCTAGCTAAAACTTATTTCGACGTGTGCGTAAAGCTACCGTCCCAGTCTTCTGGGGGTGGGTTTTGAATAAAGAAGTGACAACGCTCTATATACAAGTCCACCACAACTGGTAAATGATAAGTATTTTTCAATGCCGTGAATTGTACTAAGGCTGTATCGAATTCACTCGCGAAGTAGTGTTGCAACGCTTCTGAGTATGCTTGGTCCAATGCATTATCCGAATGCGTTTCTGATATTTGCAATGGTGTATAGATGGTAACGGGCTTGTGCTTTCCTTTTACTTTCACTTTATCAATCATTAAAAATTGAAATTTAGTGGCTTGCTTGCACGTCTCTTCGCTGACCAAAATACTCAGACCATAATATTTTGTGAGTCCCTCCAAACGCGATCCTAAATTTACTGCGTCACCAATAACCGTATAGGCTCGACGATAATCTGACCCCATGTCGCCAACGTTCATCTCGCCGGTATTCAGTCCAATACCAATGTTCGCCTCAGGCTGGTTTGCGCGACTAAACTGCTTGTTCAAACTTTCTAACGCTTTAATCATGTCAAACGCGGCTTTCACAGCTTTATTTGCATGTTCAGGATCGTTAAGCGGTGCCCCCCAAAAAGCCATGACCATATCGCCAACATATTTGTCGATAGTGCCATCATTTTCAAAAATCACTTTGGTTATCGGGGAAAAGAACTGATTTAGCCATTGTTTCAACTCATGAGCGGCCATCGACTCAGAGATAGTGGTGAAACTTCGAATATCACTAAACATAACCGTAAGCTCACGTTTTTCCCCTGCCAGCGAATTGTCATTGCTGGTCAAAAGCTCATCGATATGCGCAGGCGGCACATATTGATCGAAAATGGCTTTAACCTGTCGACGCCGCTTAGCCTCGGATAAGAAGCCAGAGATAATAAACAGAATGGATAAAAACGCGGTGAGGATGAGCGGGGAAATAATCGGCAGATCAATCGAAAACTGTTGCCAGAAAAATAGATTCATCCAAATTGTAAGGACAAGCATTAACACTGAAGCCAAGCTCATTGTCACAGGGCCTAAATACGAAAACCCCAACACGATAACCACTGTGATCAATACAAGTTGAAGTGCTAGCGCGCCTTCCCACCAATCTGGGCGATATATTAAGCGTTCCGGTGCAAATAGAGATTCAAATACTGTTGCGTGGATCTCAACGCCTGGGAAATTAACTGCCATCGGTGTTACACGCAAATCAGCTAGCCCAGAGGCTGAAGTACCGATAAAAACCACAGCCTGTTCAAATTTTGACGAGCTTATAGTTCCTTTGAGAACATCCACTGCCGAGGTATAAGGGTAAGTACCTTGACGCCCCTTAAAGGGGATAAGTACACGCCCTTGATTGTCAGTCGGTATTATCTGGTTACCAAATCTGACGCCTGACAAAAAACGTTCATTTCCAGCTGTCTCCCATTGAGGCTCTATTGTTTCAACCAAGCTATAAACGCGGAATGCCTCTGCAGCGAGTGAGGGGTAATAGGTATCACCAACTTTAGCAACCAAAGCCGAGCGCCTGACAAATCCGTCAGCATCCTCTACAGAGTTCATAAAGCCTTGGCCCGCACTCGCACTTGCTAGTGGTGCAATGACGCCTGAATACCCTTCATACTGGTAAACACGGTCAATCGTGGCAAACGTCTCCTGCTGAACCGACTGTCTACTGAGTATTCCTTTTCGAATATCAGATTGTTGGTGCAGCAATGTACCTAAGACAATTTCATTTTGTCCGATACTGCGCGCGAATGTCATGTCATAGTCAAATTCACGTAAAATACGCTCTGCATCATTCGCTTGATTGCCAGGAAGCCGCCCTTCTTTCATCAATGAATCGAGTACGGGCTCCGCGGGGTTGGGTTGTGGCTCTGAAAACAAAACATCATAAACAATGACAATTGCACCCAGCTCTGTAAGTTTGTCGGTTAGTTGAGCATACAAATTCCTTCGCCATGGCATGCGCTCAACTTCCAGCAATGTGCGCTCATCGATATCGACAACTTGAATGTTGGCTAACGATTCGGGGATCGGCGGTGCATAGCTCAACTTTGCGTCGTACCCGATCCCATCGAGCCGATTTAAAATAGTATTCGAAGTAAAAAATTGCAGAAACACTGTAAGCAGCAATATGGCGCATGACACAGCGGCACGCAGGCCGCTGAAACCCAATATTTCTCGCGGCGTCTTAGAAATTGCCATGCTTCGATACCATACTAACGACTACTCTGCCCATCTAATTAGTTAGTTACCGAAATCAGTACATTGGCTAAACTTGTCTTTCCTTTGTCATCCGTAATCTGATAGGTAAAAATATCATCGCCGATAAAACCACTGTCGGGCGTGTAGGTAAATGCACCGTCACGACTCGCATCTAATGTACCATACAACGGAGGCACGACAATTTCTGCGGTTAAGAAGGGCAAAACACCTTTATTTTGGAACAGTAATTGATAAACATTCCCATCATTGCTGCTTACCCATACTTCATCGCTATTAATATTAACAGCCAGGCCTGACAACACGGACAACGAACTCGGCAGAGGCAATGTACGCAGGTGGTTGCCATCCTTGTTCAACTCCAGTAATCGACTTTCCGTGCTGCTTAATACGTAGAAAGTGCCCGTTTGATTGTTAACATCGAGATCACCATGGGTCACGTAAAACTGTAGATCAGTAAACACCCCGGTAATTTGCGTCAATATTGCACCAGACAGTGGGTCTACTTCAGAAACAATAGGCTCTCCCGAACTCGTTTGCGATTGCTGAAGCAGAAAGAATGTTTTCGAAATCGGATTATATGCACCACCCACAACATCACCATTTCCCACTGCCGTATTCAATGTTGCTAACGTCGTGCCCGTGGTAATATCAAGCGCATAGATTGTTGCGGGACCGCTACCGCCATTAATGACTAACACAGTCCCTTGCGGTACTGTATTGCCGGCGATTTGCAGTGCTTCTGGTGCAACTTCAATGTCTATGTTGCCACTGTTACTGAATGGCAATGAGATGCTGCCCATAGACGAGCCAATTGCATTGTTGATAGCGATAAAACTGCCGGTGAAACTAGTGGTGTAAACATACTGACGGAATTCATCTAGGCCAACAGAGGCTAGTCCGCCGATGCTAGGGCTAAACTGCAATATAGTCTCTAGTGAATCGCCAAAAATAGCGGTGTTGGGGTCGCTATCATTGTCAACAAACCCCGGTGCAGAGATAACTAACGGTGTATCAACCGCCGTAGAATAAGAATCCATTTCAGCCCGAGGAGAGCCATTTCTATCTTTCACCAGTGCCTCACCCGCTTGGGTGAATTCAATCCGATCGAGTTGCCCAGTTAAATCTGCACCTGGATACAAGCCTACTTCACCAATGCTACAAGGAACACCGGCCGGCAGCCCATTGCAGAATTGAAAGCTAGTGATAAACGCTCCAAAATTTAATGAATCACCTATTGGGTTATCAGGGTAAAGCAAACTGTATCGCCCGCCATTGTCGGGGAATAAATACAGTTCAAACACCGCTCCTCCCACATCAATAAAGTTGAGATTATTGCTTCCCGGAGTCTCTGAAATGGCTATGACGGGCGAATCTCCAACACCTTGATACTTTTGTACAAAAGCATAAGTACCCGATTCATTTGGGGTTTTACCACTTGTGGATGATTCAGCGTATTGCCCTCTCATCACACACACAGTATGAATTTCCTGCAGGCACTCACCTATCCGGTAGCGTCCAGAACCAACGCCATTTCCTGATGAGGTTTCCCCTAACCCCATGTAAAACAAATCACCTGTAATAGAACTGGATTGGCCACTCAAATTGGCCGGGATCGACGGTACTTCGATTGACACAAATGCACTTTGGGTCAATCCCGTGCTATCTGTGATCTGGTACACAAATGAGTCTGTTCCAGTAAAGTTCGTGTTGGGTTGATAAGTAAAACTGCCATCACTTACGAGCACTAGCGTTCCAAAGCTAACATCGGTTACCGGCGTAGTATCAACCACAATACTATCACCATCAGGATCGGCGTCATTGACCATAACCCCCTGCGCGGGCAGCACAGTTAACAGCTGGTTCTCAAGCGCAATGTACTCATCATTATTGGCGATCGGCGCGCGAGACGCAGCGCCAATAGTTACGATGACCTGCGCCGTTGAAAACCCGCCATTTCCATCTGTTATATCATAAGAAAAGCTATCAGCACCGATGTAACCAGATTGAGGCACATAGGTTAGTGTATTGTCTGACTCAATGGTTACATTACCTAAGCCATTCGATACGCTATCTATGACGATAGGGTCTCCGTCCACATCCGTGTCATTGGCTAACACGTCAATATTAACGCTGATATCTTGTTCAGTTGTTGCACTGTCATCGACTGCGACCGGTTCATCATTTACAGGTAAGACATCCAATATCACGGTCGCATTGCCGACACCGCCCTGACCGTCACTGATAATGTAATCGAGTATAACCTCGCCGTTAAAATTCACAGGAGGCTCGTAGACCACTAGCCCATTCTGAATATCAGAAGTACCTTCGTTAGCTGAAACCGATGTGATGGTTAAACTGTCACCGTCTGCGTCGGTATCGTTTTGTAATACATCAAGTTCAGTCAATTCATCCTCATCACTGGTAAAACTATCATCAACCGCGTCCGGATTATCATTGACTGGAAGAATAGTGACATTGACTGACGCACTTGCTGTACCGCCGTTTCCGTCACTGATCATATAAGTAAGCGTTGCTGTGCCATGTTCATTCAGTGCAGGTGTAAACAGTATTCCACCGGATTGGATTTCGGCAATGCCCGCACTGGCAGACGCATCTACTATTGTTAACGGATCACCGTCGCTATCACTGTCATTTTGTAACACGTCAATTAGAACGGCTTGGTCTTCGTCAGTTTGAGCTGCATCATTATTCGCAACGGGCGGATTATTCGGCGTTACGTTTCGCGCAGGAAATACCAACTCATCCATGAATGTACTTTCACCACTACCATCTACGCCAGCGAGTAGGACGTAATATGATACGAAGGGGTCAAGGCCAGTAAAAACCTGAGGGGGCGATTCAACCGCTAACAATGCTTGGCCGTCCGGCAATTGCTGATAGCTGTATTGATTCACGCCTGATTGGGAGGCTAAGTAAAGATTGTAACGCAAGATATTTGGGTTCAACGCCCATGAGATTTGAATTTCCGAATCATTGTTCTGTCTTGCGCCCGTTACACCCGTTATTTGTGGCGGTTGCCAATTTAGCGAGAGCGTATCGACAACATCTGATTGCCCCAAAGAATCCGTAACCACAAGAGACACATTAATACTGCCAGGCTCAGCACCGTACATACCAGGATTCACACCTGATACTCTATCTTCGAAATAATCCACACCACAGGTACTCTGCGAACTACATAGCTCATGCTCACTGCCATCGTCGCTAAATCTTAGTGACACTTTGGCGATCCCATCATTATTTTCAGCCAAAACGTCAATGACAGGGTTCCCCTGCTGTGCGGAAAAACCCACGGGGATAGTCAAGTTGCCAGATGCATTGGTCGATGAACCTGTCACCGGGGGTTCAGGATTGATAGGCGTAAGCGCGTCAGGCGCAACGTTGCCATTGCCATCGCCGCCACATGCAGTAAGTAATGCAAGGACGAAGGGTGTAACTAATAAAGTAAAAGGTTTCATTGATCATTCACCTATTACGGAAAGCGTTCTGTCAGAATAAAAGATCCACCTGCACGGGTGTTCGGACTATTAATTTCAAATAGTTCTACATTGCCAAATATGCTGGTTGCATCCTCTGTAAAAAAGCCGCTGATATTGCCATCTGCCAACTGATTATTGTGCGAAGCAAAGTTAATATTTAAATCCAAATCATTCGCACTGATTAAACCATTAAATGCTGCGAACCATTCCCCTTGGGAATCTGTAAATGACAAACTCCCAGTCGGCACACTGGCGGTGTCAAAATTGACGGTCATTGCCATATTGAGATCCGATACACTGCCGTTACTGCTGGTGAAACTAGCGTCAGAAAGGTGATCGAAAGTGGCAGTCCCTGTTCTTGAAACCCCCGTTTCGGGTGGCAAAACGCGCGCCACTAATTGGTCGTTATCAATGAACGTTTCCCCTAGTATGTCCGCCTCTTCCGCACCAGAGCTAACTGTCGGATCTAGTACTGGGGCGCTTATAGGAGTGATGAAGGCCAATCGCGTTTCATCACTTCTTTCGCCTGCTGGAATATCGAATAAATCGTTACTGTGCCCGAGCGTAAATTGCGTGGGAGGATTGACTAAAAACTGAACCGTCCCATCCTGTCTCACGATGGCGAAACGGTAGTCCTGATCCGGCCCTAACGAAAACTGATTGCCGGTAGCATCAACACTGACGTCAATAATTCCTTCCCAACCAGCAAGATACAAATCACCGTCCGCAAGCTCTGCTTCATAATGTGTGCCTCTAACACCGATACTGGCTATAGGCGTTTTCAATCGATATGTATCAGGTGAGGCTTGTAGTGCACCGGTGATTGTGCGTAACCCACCTTTAAGTAGCGACATATCGACGTGACCTTGCTGAGTATTCTGATCAAAGTCATAGTCAGCGATAGCTAATTCTGTTTGTTGCTGCAGCGATAATAATCCTCCATCAATCATGCGTAACTGCGCGGCGCTCTTTTGCCCAGTTGTTACATTATCGACAATAAACACGGGAGACCGCCGCGCAAGTGCCCGAGTATCCTTTTCACTACTACTTGCCGTTACTTCGCCTTTCGCCATGATCGTTTTGCCCGCTGAGTTTTGAGCAAGGCTAAGTGAACTGGCCAATAGCAATAGTACGCAGCCACCAAGGCGAATAGCCCAGCTCATCGCATGATTAAAATTCATAACTTGCTCCTAACCAGACTTTGACGCGCTGATACTGGTATATATCAATATTACTATCGTTATCGAGATAACTTATTTTTCCTAACAGAGACCACTGCTTACTTAACCGATACGTCGCCACAGCCTGTCCATGAAGAAAATTATCTTCGCGTTTGGTTAAGAATAGAGGGTGGACACCTTGATAATCAGAATCGGTATATTCCAATGACAAACGATATTCCCACTGGCTTGAAAGTCTTTGAAACCATTCGTAACTTAATCCCCACAGTGTGCGCTCGAGAAAATCTTGGGCCTCAGACACTTGCTCCAATCCATAGCGAACATCAACCTTGTGACGCCCCGTCTTTTGCGCTTTTTGTAGGGTAAGAAAAGACACAAATTGGTCTTTATCAAACCCTTGCTGTTCACTGTAATCTTCATTTGAGTACAGTACGCTCAGTCCCACTGAGTATGTATCTGCAATAGGCTTTTCCAGTGCAATCAATGCACCGTAATAATCAAGAAATGCATCGCCATCCAACCTCAATGGGCGATAGAACACTGCACCATCGAACTGATAGTCATTAAAAGATCTGCGATAGCCTAAGCTACCCATCATAAAGGTACGACTCAGAGCAATCTCATCCTCATACTCTGCATGTGTAACAGAGCCCGATGCGTACCAACTGCTGTGCTGATCAAGTGGGCTTGCATATGAAACCGCCCCCATAACGTCAATAAACATGCTGTCACTTTCGACACTTTCATCAAACAGTGTCACTGTCCCTATTGACGGTATGACAATAAACTCGTCCTCAACCCCGTTATTAGGATTGGAGTCGTGTCCCACACCGACTTGAACCAAACTCGAAACGCGAGAGTCCTGTTGGCTTTGCCTCTGCTCAATACGCTGTAAATATCTTGAAACGGTTGTCGAGAAGCTTTGATCATTCACCTGTATATTGGTGAGAAATGTGAGTTCACGTTTTGCCGCTTGATAGTTCCCGAGTTCATAATATGCTACCCCAAGCGCTAAACGCCCCTGATGAGCTTGCGGGTTTATTTGAAGTACGCGTTCAAAGGCAAATACGGCGGTATGTAAATCACCGTTTGCCCTTGCTGAGAGCCCATAGGCTAAATCAAACTCTGGTGAACCTTCAAACTCTTCAGCGTTTGCTAGGGCAAGTGAATAGGCCGCATCATTCTGACCTCTTTCAAGCAATGCCCTAATTTCTGCCACGACATCCTTTTCAGATGCATTGACGTGCATTGTTAGGAGGACTCCCCATAACAATGCTCCTATTGATTTATAGATATTTCTCGACAGCATACAAGGTCGACACTGGATGGCTCGTCATTTAACTATAGAGCAAATCGGCTAGTTTGCTGAAAATATCGAATTAATTCATTCCATTAGCATTAAGCTATTTTCACAAGACACTACCTTCAGGTGTCGGTATTGAATAGACACTATTTGACATCATCGTGATCAATAAGGAACAAGCGGCCGCCCCTGACCGTTGCCAACAAGACGTTTTATATTTGAAACGATGTAACTTACATCTGGTCAATGGAATTTAAAATGCTGATAAATCCCGCAGTGCCTTGCCGTTCAGATATCCGATCAAGCAACAAAGGCCCTAATAATGGCACCTTGATATAGCCTTTTGACTCCCAAATGACTTCTGTCCCCTCGGGCACTTCGCGTAATTTAATTTCCCCCTTTATATGATCAAAGGTGAAAGGACTGGATTTCTCAATTCGATATTCAAGTCGATGCGGGGGGTCATAGGCAATTATGCGCTCAAATAGGGTTAACGGGTTCATTTTAATGCGTCGCAAAGCCCCTTCACCGTTCTTTTCGCTGTGCCCAAACTCGACTAACTCGGATTCATTTATAGGCTTGAATTGATGATAATTACCATGCTCAGAAAACACGCTAAACACTTGTTCTATTGGCTTTTTAACGGTTCTCTTAACGCAAATATTGAACATTTTTATCCTTATATTCTCGCTGTATTAGCGTATTAATTATAATACCTATGTATTGTACTGGCTGTTTTTCAAACAGTCATCATCAGCTTTAATTATCCTCGTCAAACATATTTACGTTTAATTTAATCGAGGACTTAACCATGTTGAAAATAGTTAAAACTTCTCTTGCTGTTGTTGCTGCATCTTTTATCGTATCTGGTACTGCTCACGCTGATGTGAACGAAGCACTTGCTAATATTTGTAACATCGTTCAGGCCGACGACAAAGGCGAACTTCGCAAAAAAATGAAAATGGTTCAATCGGATTACAACCTTCGTTTGTCTGATTACTACTCAGGTGTTTCTTGTGGCGGTAATAGCCTGATCCGCCTTGCTATCTTGAACAACGCTGTTGAAGCAGGTGAGCTACTAGTTAAAAAAATGCCAAAGAGCGCGTTAACTGAGCCAGAAGCTGACGGTAAAACATTACAAGCGTGGATTACTGAACAAGGCTTGGGTGCGAATCCTGTTGCTGCGGTACTAGCAGACCGAATCTAATAAAAAATGATTTAGGTAGTCGTGCGCTACCCCCATGTTTCAACATGGTCGGCAGAGAAATCTGCTTCCTCGGAAGGCTCCCTCGGGAGCCTTTCTTCTTTATTCAGATATAAAAAGTTCAATTTCAGCGTTGATTGCATCAGGCACTTCATGATGGATCCAATGGCTGGCCTCAGCAAAACGCACTTCCTTATATTCCTCAACATAGTGCTCTAGTGAATCCAATACACCTATATCAAACGCCGCATCTTGCTCCCCCCACAAAACCAATGTCGGCACTGGTATATGCACTTCAGGGATACGAATATCAGTTAATGCTTTTATTGATGAACCCGTTAGACTCTCGTCAGACGAGGTCTCTTCTTCACGCGGGAACAGTTGCGGCATCGCGCGATAGTAGTTCAACATTCGCGTAACCGCACCCGGACGAGACCAAACCTCGTAAAATCGCCCAACTTCATCATCCGTCAAAGGCACACGAACTTGCCGGATACTGTGTTCAGAGAGTTTTTGAAAGCAATTTGCTGACAATTCATCTTCAGCATCAGGTCGCAAAAATGAGTGAATATAGTCACTTTTTAAACGTTGTTCGCGATTAATGATCATTTCACGCGTGAACGTACTCGGATGCGCAGCATTGATAATCACAAGCCGCTCAATTAAATGCGCAAAACGTGCGGTTAATGGCCATGCCAATGCCCCGCCCCAATCATGAGCGACCAAATACACAGGTTTATTTTTCGCAAATACGCTGATGAACTCAGCCACTATTGCAACAAGATTAGGTACAGCATAGCCGTCAAGTGTCTCAGGGCCTTGGCTTAGGTTATAACCAGGCAGATCCAGTGCAATAGCCCGATACTTAGTGCCAAAGTAAGCTAACTGTGACTGCCATACGCCACTGTATTCTGGGAAACCATGTAAGAATATTATGGTGGGAACATCATCGGACCCAGAACAGGTTGGCGCCTGCATAAGATAATGCAGGCGCAGCCCCTTAACTGAGACGTAACACGAACGCACACTTCGAGGCGTACTCATGTGTAACATTACTCTTGGAAAAATGCCTCTTCACTCATGCTCATCAAGTTTTCAGAGCCGGAATGGATGGCTGATACCAATGAACGCGTTCGCGTAAGCAAACGATCAAAGTAGAACTTTGTGGTATGCAGTTTCGCTTGGTAGAAGTCTGTTTCACTCGAACCAGCGTCCAATTTTTCCTGCGCGGTAACCGCCATACGTAACCAGAAATAAGCAACGGTGACGTAGCCGGAATACATCAAGTAATCAACTGATGCCGCACCTAACTCGTCTGGATTATTGGCTGCTGCTTTCATGATGTCATTGGTCAGTTGTTGCCATTCATCAACATGACTTTCAACTGCATTGGCCCATGCGTTAAATTGAGGCTTATCACGTAAACCTTCGCAGTAACTGCGGATTTCTTGAACAAATACGTCTAACAATTTGCCTTGGCTACCCACCACTTTACGTGCCAATAGGTCAATCGCTTGGATACCCGTGGTGCCTTCATACATAGTACAAATGCGAGTATCACGCGCTAATTGTTCCATGCCCCACTCTTTGATATAGCCATGACCACCGTACACTTGCATACCGTAGCTTGTACATTCTTGAGCGGTCTCTGTTAAGAACGCTTTCACGATAGGTGTTAATAGCGCCAATTTGGCATCAGCCAGTTGACGTTTTGCTTCATCTTTTTCATACAGCGTAACGTCAACCAATTGCATGCAATAGATAGCAAGCGCTCGGTTTCCTTCTTTAAACGCTTTTTGCGTCAATAGCATACGTCGAACATCAGGATGCACAATGATAGGATCGGCGGGTCCGTCAGGGTTTTTCTTGCCCGTCAATGAACGGAACTGCAGACGGTCCTTAGCATAAGCCAATGCGCCTTGGAATGCCGCCTCACACGCAGATAAACCTTCCATACCGGTACCGATACGGGCTGTATTCATAAAGGTGAACATGCAGTTTAGTCCGCGGTTAGGCTGACCAATCAAGTAACCGGTTGCACCGTCAAAATTCATTACACAGGTTGCACTCGCTTTGATACCCATTTTGTGTTCAATTGAGCCACACACAACGGCATTTCGGTCACCTAGCTCACCGTTTTCATCGACATTAAATTTGGGCACGATGAACAATGAAATGCCTTTAGTGCCTGCAGGCGCATCAGGTAAACGAGCTAACACAATATGCACAATATTGTCAGACATATCGTGCTCACCCGCAGAGATGAATATTTTAGTGCCCGAAATGGCATAGGTTCCGTCGGCGTTAGGCTCGGCTTTACACTTCAGCATGCCAAGATCAGAGCCACAATGCGGCTCTGTCAAACACATAGTGCCCGTCCAAGAACCCTCGACCAGTTTTGGTAGGAACATATTTTGCTGTTGTTCAGTACCATGAACCTTCAAGGTCTCCATACAGCCTTGACTCAACCCTGGATACATTGCCCATGAGTGATTCGCACCTGAAAACCATTCCGCAATCGACGTTGCAAGTGAGTATGGCAATGCTTGACCACCAAACTCCTCAGGATGCGTCATTGACGGCCATCCGCCTTCAACATATTGTTGATAAGCTTCTTTAAAGCCGGTAGGCGTAGTCACTTCGCCATCTTTCCATGTACAACCTTCTTCGTCACCAATCGCATTAATTGGCGCTAGTACATTTTCAGAAAACTTAGCCGCTTCTCCGAAAATAGCCTGAACAAGATCTTCACTGACTTCATCAAATCCGAGGTCTGCATAGTGTTTATCAAACCCGAACAATTCATAAAGATTAAATAATGCATCTCGCTGAGGAGCTTTGTAATTTTGCATAATCAGTCGCCCTATAAAACTTCAAACAACCCGGCAGCACCCATACCGCCACCGATACACATAGTACACACAACGTACTTGGCACCACGACGCTTCCCTTCAATCAATGCATGGCCCACCATGCGCGCTCCGCTCATGCCATACGGATGGCCAATCGAAATGGCACCACCGTTTACGTTTAATAATTCGTCTGGGATCCCCAATTTATCGCGGCAATAAAGCACTTGCACTGCGAACGCTTCATTAAGTTCCCAAAGGCCTATATCACTCATGCTCAAACCGTGTTTCTTCAACAACTTCGGAATGGCATATATTGGGCCAATACCCATTTCATCAGGTTCACAACCCGCAACTGCGATACCGCGATAAACACCCAGCGGTTGCAGACCACGACGCTCCGCTTCTGCCTCGCTCATTAAGACGCTCGCGCTCGCACCATCTGACAATTGGCTGGCATTACCTGCGGTAATAGTACCACCTTCGATTACAGCGTTAAGGCTCTGCAACCCTTCCAACGTCGTTTCAGGACGGTTACCTTCATCTTTTGATAATGTTGCCGACTGGAAGCTAACCTCTCCCGTCGCTTTATCCATAACGGCCTGATTCGCTGTAATAGGTACAATCTCATCGTCAAACTTACCAGCAGCTTGTGCGGCAGCAGTACGCATTTGAGACTGATATCCGTATTCATCTTGTGCGTCACGCCCAATACCATAGCGATTAGAGACCACTTCAGCCGTTTGTAGCATTGGCATATAGATATCTTTATGCTTAGCAATTAAAGCTGGATCAGTCGCTCTGTATGTATTCATGTGCTTGTTTTGCACTAGCGAGATAGAATCTAAGCCGCCCGCAACCATGATGTCAGTTTCACCGTTCATGATGCTATTTGCCGCTGTCGCTATTGCGTACATACCGGAACTGCATTGACGATCCAGCGTCATGCCCGATACCGTAACAGGTAAACCACCCGCTAGACCGGCCAAACGACCGATATTCATTGAGCCTGAGCCTTGCGTTAATGCACTTCCCATGATGACATCATCGACTTCGTCACCTTGTAATTTAGCACGGCTTACAGCCGCCGCTATTGCATGTCCGCCCAAAGATGGCGCTTCAAGATTGTTTAAAACGCCTTTATACGCACGACCAATAGGAGAACGCGCAGTTGATACAATTACAGCATTTCGCATGATGATTCCTCGATTACTGTCTTAAATTAGTTAAATGTCTTGCCTTGGGCAGCGAGCTTTTCGAGTAATGGCGCAGGTTTAAACCACGCTTTACCATAGTCACCCAAAGTGTCTTCATATTTCTTCATTGCCGCTAACACATTATCTAGACCAATTTCATCGGCATATTTCATTGGGCCTCCTCGATATACAGGGAAGCCATATCCATACACATAAATCACATCAATATCGCTGGCCTTGGCAGCAATGCCTTCTTCTAAAATCAAAGCGCCTTCATTGATCAATGGGTAAATGCAACGCTCCAAAATTTCTTGTTCACTGATCTCTCGACGCTCAATGCCTAAACGTTCGGCTTCTTGTTTTGCTAACTCAACGACGGTTTCATCAGGGATAGGTTGGCGGTTACCTTCTTCATACAGATACACACCCTTGCCAACTTTAAGTCCTACACGACCGTCTTCAACAAGTTTGTCTGCAACAACGCAGTAACTTGGATCATGTTCGATAAAGGCACGACGTGATTGACGCACAAAATACCCAATATCCAGTCCCGCCATATCACCCATAGTGAATGGGCCCATTGGCAGACCAAATTTATAAATAACCTTGTCTACCTGCTCTGGCGTAGCGCCTTCTAACATAAGACGGTTCGCTTCACGGCCATATGCTTCGATCATGCGATTGCCAACGAAACCGAAACACACGCCGACTAACACAGCGACTTTCTTGATCGTTTTCGCCATTTGCATACAGGTTTTAATAACATCTGGAGCAGTAGAATTGGTTTTGACAATTTCCAGCAGTTTCATAACGTTCGCTGGTGAAAAGAAATGCAAGCCAATCACATCTTCAGGACGCGAGGTCACGTCAGCAATCAGGTTTACATCCAATGTTGACGTATTAGTCGCTAGGATTGCGCCAGGCTTACACACTTCATCAAGGGTTTTAAATACCGTTTGTTTAACTTCTAGCTTTTCAAATACGGCTTCAATAACTAAGTCAACATCGGCTAGATCAGCATATTCGGTAGTACCGGTAAGTAACGCCATGCGTGATTCTACGTCTTCCTGAGTCAGCTTGCCTTTTTTCGCGCTGCGTTCATAGTTACCGCGAATAACGCTAAGGCCTTTGTCTAGCGCTTCTTGTTTCATTTCTAACATGGTGACTGGGATGCCTGCATTGGCAAAGTTCATCGCAATACCGCCGCCCATGGTACCGGCACCGATAACAGCCACACGTTTAATATCACGGGTCGGCGTTTGCTTATCAAAGTCTTTGACGTGCCCTGCTGCTCTTTCAGCAAAGAAGAAATGTTGCTGAGCGCGCGCTTGAGGTGTTTGCATACACTCCATAAACAATTCTTGTTCACGCTGCAAACCTTCAGGGAATGCAAGTTCTGTTGCAGCTTTAACCGCTTTAATGCAGTTAAACGGTGCAAAGAAACCACGCGCAGCCTTGGCTGTACCCGCTTCAAACGTAGCAAATAAGTCATCCGCCACCGTACTCATATCAATTTCAATATCGCAGGTTCTTGGGATTGCCGCAGCGGGATCTAGCTGTTGTATAAAATCTTGTGTAGCCGCAAGTAACTCTTCTGGCGTATCTGTAATAACAGCAAACAAGCCCGATAGCTTACCTGCTGACTCAGGTTTACCTGACACGATCATATTCAGTGCTTGCGCAACTGGGATCAAGCGAGGTAAACGCTGTGTACCGCCCGCCCCTGGTAAAATGCCAAGGTGAACTTCTGGTAGTCCAACTTTGTTACGTTTGTGCGTTATGCGGTAATGACATGCGAGTGCTAGTTCTAAGCCACCGCCGAAAGCCGGTCCAGGAAGAACAGCAATAACCGGCTTAGGCGATTGCTCAATTTTATGCAGTACCTTGGTTGAAAGGTTGGGTTCGAAATCTCCTGTTGAGAATTCACTGATGTCAGCACCACCGCTAAAAAAACCAATGTCGGATGTAATCACAATCACTTTGACTGAATCATCTGACAGCGCTTTATCAACACCATCAATCAGCCCAACTCGCACACTTTTGCCCAGGGCATTCACTGGAGGGTTGTGCATAACCAGTGTTGCTACCGACTGGTTTACCGAATAAGAAACCGCAGAATTTTCACTCATAATTAATCACACTATTGTCAACATGGTGTGCATGGTATGACCTGTAGACTAATCAGTGAAGTTTATTGGTTTTATAATCCTACATAAATTAAATCAATATTATTAACAACCCGTTTACACACATGGGCTTGCGCTCAACTGAAGAATTTTGCTGAAACTCTGAGCATTGATTAACAGGCTATCTATCATGTAAAAGCTATTCATCGGACACAACTGGACACATACTCATGCAGGCTTTACGCACTCCTGAAGCTCGATTTGCCAATCTACCTGGATATCACTTTTCCCCTCATTATATTGAGGTGGACGATTTCGAAGGCGGCACTTTGCGCATGCATTACATTGACGAAGGGCCGCGCGACGGCGAAGTGATTTGGATGCAGCACGGTGAACCTAGTTGGGCGTATTTATACCGTAAAATGATTACGCCCCTAACCGCTCAAGGCTACCGCGTGATCGTGCCGGATTTGATAGGCTTTGGTCGTTCTGACAAACCCTCCCAAAGAGAAGATTATACCTACCAAAGACATCTTGATTGGGTAACACAATTATTAGATACACTAGCTCTTAAAGACATCACCTTGGTATGTCAGGATTGGGGCGGCCTATTAGGATTGCGCTTAGTCGGTGAACAGCCGGAACGTTTTTCACGTGTAGTGGCATCAAATACGATGTTACCTACTGGCGATCACCCGCCGCCAGAAGCATTTTTTAAGTGGAAAGCGTTTTCCCAAACTGTCGAAGAGTTTCCTGCTGCAGGCATTATAAAAGGCGCAACGGTTTTACCTCTCGCTGAAGGCGTTTATGACGCTTACAACGCGCCCTATCCAGAAGAAAAGTACAAAGCCGGCGCGAGACAATTCCCCTCTTTAGTACCGGTATCGCCGGATGATCCGGCTAGCGAAGCTAATCGCCAAGCATGGCAAGGTTTACGTCAATTCAATAAACCATTTTTGTGCGCATTTAGTGATTCTGACCCAGTCACAGCTGGCGGTGACGCCATAATGCAGAAGTTAATTCCCGGTTGTCAGGGACAAGCTCACACAACCATTAAGCAAGGCGGACATTTTGTTCAAGAAGATCAAGGCGAAGCTTTCGCCGATATCATTCTTGCTTTTTTACATGCTACTCCAACTCATTTAAATCAATAGGCAAACGTATGGATCCATTATTAAATTTTGAAAATAAAACTGTTCTTATCACCGGAGCTGCCAGTGGTTTTGGCCGCTTACTGGCGCAAGCCTTTGCCGCGAGAGGAGCCAATTTGGTGTTGGGAGATATCAATGAATCGGGACTCCAAGAAACGGTAGATGGTTTATCTGTAGATCCTGCTCGCGTGTTAACTATGCGCAATGATGTGTCAAAAGAAGCAGATTGTGCGGAGTTGGTTAAGCAAGGCGTAAGCAAATTCGGCACGCTTGATTATGCCATTAATAACGCCGGCATTGCACACGATCCAGCCGCAACACATGAACTCACCGAAGAGGTATTTGACAAACAAATGAACGTCAACGTTAAAGGCGTACTGTTTGGCATGAAGTACCAAATCCCAGTAATGCTCGCGAATGGCGGCGGCCATGTGCTAAATGTGAGTTCAATGGCCGGTCTTGGCGGTGCTCCAAGAGGTGGTGCATATGTCGCGGCTAAGCACGCTGTCGCTGGTTTAACGCGTACAGCCGCCGTGGAATACGGACGCAAAAACGTGCGCGTTAATGCCATTTGCCCCTATTTCAGCCCAACCAATATATTGAACGTAGACGGCTTTAATACTGACGAAGATCGTGCCCGCATGGCATTTGGTTCACCAATGAAGCGCCTTGGTGAGCCACAGGAAATGGTTAACGTCATGGTGTTAATGTTGTCTCCTGGCAATACCTATATGAACGGTCAAACCATTGCCGTTGATGGTGGTGTATCGGCTTGGTAGTTAAAGCACGGGGTGATTAAGGTATTATTTAAAATACCTATGTATCACCTCGGCTGTTTTTTAATCACCCAACATGGGCTTTAATTCATCTCGTCAAACACATTAACTTTTAATTAATTCGAGGAATTAACCATGTTGAAAATAGTTAAAACTTCTATCGCTATCGCTGCCGCTTCTTTCGTTTTCTCTGGTACAGCTCACGCTGACGTTAACGAGGCTTTG
>NZ_PEAY01000010.1 GCF_002807665.1 Neoalteromonas facilis | reverse complement strand
ATTGCTCCGATTCTGCGGAGCACTATAAAGTATTATTCAAAGACCCCGAGGGATTTGTAAAAAGTGTAAATCACCACCTACGTAATAAAGTCATTAAGAAAAACGAATATTTTGAACTCACCAACGGCACATTTCTGGAGCGCGATTATATCCCTATATTTGATGGTGAGACATATGTTGGACATTTATGGGTGTACAAAGATCTTACAAACAGATACAGGTTAGAAAACAAGCTTAAGAATGCACACAATAAACTCAAAGTACAAAGTGTGACTGACCCATTGACAGGCCTTGGCAACAGACGATTTTTCTATGACTCGATAACGCTTAATGCAGATATTTCTATGCTAAGCGTGTGCTTGATTGATTTAGATAATTTTAAAATGATAAATGACTCTTATGGCCACGATAAGGGAGATCTTGTTCTAAAGGGATTTTCAAAGTTTCTACAGGCTCATACACGAGAATCTGACTTAGTCGCTCGGTTTGGTGGAGAAGAGTTTGTTCTTGCATTTCCAGATACTGACACTGCAATAGCAAAGCGTCGGATATCAAAGTTATTAAAGCAAATTCGTTTACAAAAAATTGCAGGATTGGATATTACTTTCAGCGCAGGTATCTGCCAATATAAACTCGGAATGGATATAGATAAAGTTCTTCATATAGCTGATTTAGCGATGTACGAAGTTAAACACCATGGTAAGAATGGCGTGCATATTTCAGTACAATGAAAGTGTGTATTAATGCAATTCAAAAGTTAGATACGATCTGTTGATACTTTTACCCACTGCAGAACTATTCATATACACCTAAAAACTCAAAGTTAGTTCGTCTTTTGGCTTTTTTTAATTTAATAAAAAATTTGATGCTTTAGTAGTATTCACCAGTTCTATTTATTCATCTAATGTTATTTAAAGCAGCCTATACGGATATTTATCGTAGCTGTGAGTTTTGTAACCCTAAAAGTTTTTTATCCTTTATAGCGCAGTTAATAGTTGCAATAACGAACAATCACTCTAGTCGAATGTAAAATGTTTGGAGGCATGAAATGGAGTTTTGCAAGCACGGTACATATTCTATTCGATTTGATTCGAATAAAGTGTTTGTTGAAGCGACGGGACCATTTAATTTGGAGTTGGTGCAGGACTATAAACTAAAAATAGAAGAATGTATTTCTGCATTAGAACCCTGCCCCTGGGGACAAATAATCACGTTAAATGAGTTAAGCTTATTTACTCCTGAGGCTGAATCAGCTCTGATTTTTGGATTGAAATTAAGAAAAGAAAGAGGATTAAAAGCCTGTGCTATCGTTGCTAAGTCTCCCTTCAGGATAGTCCTACAACAAATCGATAAAATCTATAGCGAAGCAGAAATAAAACATAAAACATTTAAAAATGAGAGAGACGCAGTATATTGGGTAGATGATGAAATTAACAACTATAAACGACTAAGACATCCATTCAAATACGGTTCATGAGAGTCTTTAACTAATTTGTCAACTGCCTATTACAACATACTTTTTAGGGTGGAACGAATAGGAAGATGTTGAAGAAAATAAACACTGAATCAGCATTGAAGGCTAATTAAATGAGCACCTTGGCTAAGTTAAATATCAATAGCTCAAATGAAGTGATAGCGGAAATGACAAAGCTTAAAATCGATTGAAACCGAAGATATCATTATGTTGAATTTGGAGGGAAGGTCAGCCAAAGCGTTTTTTATTAGTGAACCTATTGGAGTTTGCTACTCTCGTTTCAAAACACCGAAGACCCCTCTATATACAAACTGTTCTCATACTACCGATTAAAATCACCAGAGGATAAACATACGTGCCACAATGAAAGCAATTTCCCCCCTATAAATCAAGATAATTGCAAAATAGCCGTAACGAGCCGGCAGCATCCTCTGCCCTTTGAGACGGCGAGGTAGCAACTTAGATAAAAGTCAGAAATCCACCAAATTAAAGCCTTTGCATAAATCAAGTCAGGCCTTACTAAATGCCTTGACAAAATTTCGGGGATCTTGATGAAAGCGGATGTGTTCTGGATGTTTTAGCTTTCTAGCTTCATGGAATATTGGGGTAATGTAACCCCACTGCGCCTTCTTCGAGAAATAGATAATGAAATCAATGTTGTCATCAGGCTGCCATTGAGGTCGCACTTTATGAGTTTCGTTGCTTGTATCAACACATTTCACTTGGATCCTGTAATACAGATTTCCATCAGAAATTAAAACATCGGTTTTACTGCCATGATCAATGTGCGGTTTGAAAACTTGCCAGCCGTCTCGTATTAGCCAAGTCTCAACTTGATTTTCAAAGGAGACGTTTTCGAAGAATTGCTTAGTTTTTTCAGGGATTATCGTCGATTTAATTGGCATTTTATTAAGTCCAAATCAAACTATGAAGTGGCTTACGCCTCCGCATAGAAAGAGTCTCGAATCGCTCGTAGACTCCAATTTGAACTCATAACCAGCCTCACGTCTTGGTCCCGATACATTGGTAGTTGTCTCCATTGCGGAATTTTCAACTACCATCGCAGGCTTTTCGCCTGTGAGTTACATCTAATAGTAAGTTACACGTTAACGCTTATTAAGTAAACTTATTGTTGAAGTTGAATTAGCCTTTCAGAACGCGCAATGGGTTTATAGCTGTTTTTCTTGTGTTGCGAATTGCAATTGTAAATCTACAATTTTCTATCAGAGAAACCCACCTTCGAAAATGTCGCCCAATAACCCACGAAATTGTCATCAGGCTCACCTAGCACTCCAACACAGAATGCAGTTAGTGATTTCTCCGCTATGGTAATTGCACGCTTCTCTAGCATTTCTTTCAGTTGATTATCTAAACTCACACCAACTTCCTGCACATCGAAGTTTCCTAACCCACCATAGGCACCAATGAAAAACTGATTATCCTCTTTTGAATAGTAGATACACCCTATTTCAATTACCTGCCTTGCGTCAATTTGGTTGGTAGCCATATAAAGCCCTCTTTATTGGCATATTCTTGAAACTAATCAGTAATCTAGAAATTACGAAATTTATCACCATTCTCTATTTTCATATTTAAATAGTTCACGTCTCAATGATGGCAAAACACCAGTGTGAAAATCAGCATTATCAGGATTACTTTTAATATAGTCTGTGATCCAATAACCGACCGCAGCCTGATTGCTTAGGTTTGGAGAATTATTCAAAAGCAATGACAAGGAATAGCGTTCATCGACCCTTAAAATTTCAATTGCGTGTTTAGCCATTGCCGTTGTTTCATTGGATAAAAACGTTTTTGCTTTATTCATTGTGAACCTCGAAGTTATTGGTTAATCAAGTTGATTGCTAAGTAGGCGTTCAAAAGCTGAACCATCCCTACGCGTTAAATTTGGTACATATCGGCTATACACTCGGAACAACATTTCAGTCGTTGAATGTCCTAGTTGCCGTGCGATCCATTCTGGTGCCTCTCCTGCCGCAAGCCATAACGTGGCAGTCGTGTGACGCGACTGGTAAGGCCGACGTTTTTCTAGCTTTAAATGAGCCAGAAGCGGATACCAAACACGTTTTGTCACATTGTTATGATCCAGTGGATGGCCTTCCAAGTTACAAAATACATATTTCGATAAGTGGGCTGTTGCCTCATGCTGTTTGCAAAGCGCCTCATATACCGGCTGACTCATCACAATCTCGCGTTGAGACGAATCTGTTTTTGTATACTCTTCCTCCCCATCAACCAGCGTCTCACGTATCAAAATGATCCGATTTTCAAAATCAATATACTTCCACTTAAGACCATCTATTTCCCCTGTTCTCATCCCAGTATAAAAACGCACTGTGTAATAATTGCGGTAGTCACCTCTCACTTTAGATAAGATCAAGTTCACTTCATCTAAAGCAAATGGGTTGATGTCTTGCTTCCTTACTTTTAAGGGTTTTACTCTTAAATAGGGGTTAGCAATGTCAAACCTGTCAGAGGCCTCCTCAAAAACTCGCTTAAGTGGATCCATAATCTTGTTTATCCGATTAGGAGAGAGCGTCTTGTTACCATTTCTACCTGGCAGTTTGGCAAGTGCTACGCGAAACTTAAGAATATCGGCCCTCGTTATATCCCCTATCCTTTTTTCACCAAACTCTGACAGGTAATATTTGACGACCATATTTTTAATATTTTTGATATGTGAAGCTCGCCAATTTATTTGGTTTTCCTCAAACCACTCCTCAATAAATTCTGAAAACAGCGGACTGAACGCTTTTTTAAGCTCCGGCTCAACGTAAGGTGTATTGGGATAAACACTCGGCTCTTTCGGTCTATTGTGGCCTAAAGGCGATGAGAAATAGTTATTAGGTTCGTAGGCACCCAGCGCTATGTCATGTTCTATCTTGGATAGCTTCCGCTCGAGTACTTTTCGGTTTGCTGCTGAGTCAGACAAACCGGTATTAACTCTGACACGCTCGCCATTGACTCTATAGTCCATGAATAGCTTTTTACTTGCGCCGCGAACTCGTATTGAACCCATAATTAGTCTCTATCAAGCAACGCTTGGCATACCAATCGAATCGTTCGCATTTGAGAGCATGTCTGCTTCAATATTCTCCCAAATGAATAAAATCTTCCGTCTACCAAAAGGACGAATGTAGTGCCTCCCTTCAATGAGACACACGTCCACCAATTGAGTCCTTATAGTTCGGGCGTCATATTTAATCGCTTGGGATAACTCTTCAGTTGTAAGATAGGTATGATTCATCCATACTCTCCAGTAATAGTTTAAAGAATCATTATGAATTCCTGCAGAATCATTTTGATGCTCTAGAGAGACATTATGACACGCAAATCGCACTGTCAACAAAAAAATGATTCTCTAGGGAGTTATTTTGAGGCTTTAGAGTGATAAAATGTAACTTATCAGCCATAATGGGGTCGAAAAGGTTGAAGATAGCAGACGTGGTCAGAGATACCGGTATCAACAGAAGTACTGTCACACGACTCTATCACGGAAACACAACTCGTATTGATTTCGAGACTTTAGAAGTTTTATGCAATTATTTAAACGTGACGCCTGGTGATGTTCTCACAATTGAGAAGTAATTCTTGCGTACTATCCTGTAGCTGAAAAAGAGGTGCTTAAAATGACGCGAAAATTAAGCGAACGAGGAAGAGAAATACTAGAACGAGCAGGTGCATACGCTTCAGCTGCTAGAGCTAAAGCTTTAATAGCAGAGAGCCGAAAGAAAAATGAGCAAAAGCAGTTAGAAGAATCCAAAAAGAAATAAACTTGATTTTTGATAATCAAAATTGGCAATGTTTTCTGCATGTCCATGAAAGTGCTTCTTTTTTACCTAAGTTTTTCCTTTGGATAAGAAAGTACTCCTCACTACACATAATCAATATCAATTATTTTGATTGGCTCAAAATCAGAATTTAGTTCTCCTGAGTATCCCATTGGATTACATACAACCCTGCAGCCCGATAATATTTAGTCAACACTGCTGTGCATATGTCCATGCAACAACGCTGTTGGTTTATGCCGCTCAATGAAACTTTCAAGATTAGATGCATAGGCTGCGCTACTAATATCCTCTTTATATTCTTCCGGCACTTACATCATGGATGGGGCATGGTGTGTGATGACGACGTTTGTTAATTCTGAATTTGAAAGACTTTCACCTAGCCTGTTGAGTGAACGCCTGTTGATGTTTGTCCAATAGGTTTATACGCAGCTTTGAAACTTCACCAAGACAATAGAGTCAAGTGGGTGACTCTAACGAAAGGAATTAATTTGTATCAATACATCAAGAGCCTAATTCCATAACGTAAAGTTAATCACAGAACATACTTCCAAATTGAAATCGTTCTTATTGTATACATTGTTATCAGAAACCATACATTTTGAGATGATCTCTTTTTTCTAAACGGGGCGTATTGATGCTAATGTTATAAGTTTCGTCTCTATGGATGGTCGATAATGATTCACTTTAAACACTCTATCTTCACAGCTATTTTTTTCCTCACTCTTGTCTCAGTGCCAGGTCACTCATCGGCAGGTAATTATAGAAATCTAGATCTGGTGTCAAGCCAAGACCCATCAAATGAAATAGATAGACTTCTCAAGTCGGAACAAAACAAAAGACAGCTTGAGCAGAACTCTTATGCAACGAACGATGTACCTGAAAGCTGTGTACCAACAAACCTTCCCTCTGCTCCGACATCAGATATTTACACCTTAGAAAGTGATTGGTTTGGTGATGAATTTAGACTTGAGTTTTGGCGAGAGCCTTGTGTAAGTGATAACGATTCGTCAGTCGTTCTTGTTAGAGCTACGCCAATATCGGGTGACCCTTTCATATGCGGAGCTGGTTTTGATGTTGAACAAGGCGGTACGTCTTATAACAGCGTAAAATTGCAAGAAAGTATAAATAGTCCATCTTTTTGCGAATCATTGATAGAAGAAAAAACGCTAATACTCAATCAATGGTCCATTTTGGATAACTTCGATGATCAATCTGAATTTACAGTCATTTTCAACGGATTCAACAACAGTGATTCTGTTGTTATTCCTGCAAATTCTGTAACCCCATCGTTTCCGCTTACTGCCTATAATGTCCCTAACAGTGCTAGTGGAGATCAAATTACTCTTCATATCATAAACAGCGGCAATTCTTCTGCGCAAGTTATCGGTACTCTAATCCACCAAGATGGGTATACACTTGGAACAACTGATTCGGTTGTTGTAGAGGAGCTGGCTCCCGGTGCTAGACGTGAGATAACTGCTAGTGACTTAGAAGTTATTTTTGGGACGGATACATGGTCTAAGCGTTCAAGAGTGGAATTACTCACAACGAGCCCAAGCGTTGATTTACTTGCAACAGTGCGCACGCCGAATGGAACAACAACAAATCTTACTTGTACTAATCCATATTACGCGCACAATATTCCTAGCTCGGTTAATGTCGACCAAGCTTTCATTAGGGTTAGTAATGTTACTGACGAAACGATAGAGGTTAGAGGCACTCTTTACCATCAAGATGGATATGTTCTTGGGAATGAAGACTCGGTTTTGTTTTCAGCTCTCGCTCCTAAGTCAACTCAAGTAATAACAGCTGCTTCACTAGAGTCACTAACTGGATCTAATACTTGGACAAAACGTGCAAGGTTAGAAATCACCTCAGATACTTCTCAAATAGCTATCATGGGCTTAATCAGAACGTCTGATACGTTGACTAACATGAGTTGTTCTTCCAGCAGCTCTGTTCCTAATATCCCGAGCAAAGAGAATTCGGATAAACCATTTGTAAGGGTTACTAATACAAGTGATGCTCCACTAGAGTTAAATGCTGAACTCTTACATCAGGATGGTTACAACTTAAGTGATAGCATTGTTATTGACACGATCGATGCTAAAGAAACTTTAGTTTATTCCGCAGATTCATTAGCTGAAGTTTTTGGCGTTGATACATGGAGTAAGCGTGCGAGATTTAACATAGTAGGGCAAACATCTCGTCTTTCAATCTTAAACCTAATTCGTTCCCCATCGGATATTCTTACTAATATGAGCTGCACGAATGATGGTAGTGCCTATTACATTCCAAATACATCTTCTGTAGATCAAGCTTTTATCCGCATATCGAATCGTTCTTCTAATCCAGTAGTGTTGACGGGAACGTTATATGATCAGAATGGAAACGTGCTGGGAGAACCGGGCTTCGTCATTGATCAGCAACTCGAAGCTAATGGAACAACTGTCATGTCTTCTTCTTTGCTTGAGCAATATTCCGGCTCTGGCAGTTGGACTGGACTAGCTCGGCTGGAAATCGATACGCCAAGGTCATCCATTGAGCTTTTAAATTTGCTAAGAAATGAAAATGGCACGCTAACTAACCTAAGTTGTAGTGTTAAAAAGTTCGGTTTGAGCAAAGTATCAGGCGTCATCACCTCTCAAGCCAGTTTGTACCAAGATTCAGACACTAACAATCCTGACGCAGTATCTATCTTCAATGGCACATTTGCCGATGCTCAATACGTTAATAGTCCTTTCGTTATTCAGGGTTATGCGAATGTCGCTGGCGCTGGAGAAGAGGGAGCATCTTTTGATAATGGAGACTTATATGATGTCTATTACAGTAACCTGCTACAAGGACAGAGTCTGAAATTAGAGGTTTCTGAATCTCCATCAAATTATGAGAATGACTTAGATCTATATTTATACGACCAAAATGGCACATTAGTGGATTCTTCGCTTTCTGCAAATACAATAGAATCGTTAATTGTGCCATCTTCGGGGATTTACTTTATCGTTGTTAACGCTTACAGCGGAGCATCGAATTATTTTTTGACGGTAAGCCAACAGATGGCTCAAACCCAAGATCGCCTATTGCGTCTATCCCATGATTTTGTAACCGGGGATATTATTGCTAAACAAAAGGCTAAGGAGACAATACAGAGTTTAGGAGTGAGTAATACTTTTGATGTAGTCACAGGTATAGAGCAGAAATCTAAAGCTATTTTAAACAATGTGGGGCTGTACTCAGTTGGCAGCGATGCCAGCAGTATCCAGCAAACATTAGGTTCTTTAAACCAGAGCGTAACACCCAGTAAGATTGCATTGACACCTCTGTTGGGTGAGATATCTGATCAGAATCACGCGAAGCTTAATACTCTTCTCGCTATAAAAGAAATGCAAAAGCGAAGCGATATTGAATGGGCAGAACCTAACTATATTCTAAAAGCCTATTCAGCAACCAATGACCCGCTGTCTCAGTATCAATGGCATTATTCACAAATAAATCTCAGTAATGCTTGGAACGTAACTACTGGAAGTAACGATTTAATTGTAGCGGTTGTTGACAGTGGGGTGTTACTTAATCATCCTGATTTAAACTCTAACATAATTCAGGGATATGATTTTGTCTCAAACCCTTTCAAATCTTTAGATGGAGATGGGTATGATGCAGACCCTACAGACCCTGGAGAGAACCCTAACGGACCAAGTTCTTTCCATGGCACTCATGTAGCTGGCACCATTGCAGCGTCAACAAATAACTCTATAGGCGTTGCGGGAGTGTCTTGGAATACATCAATCATGCCTGTGAGGGTTTTAGGTAGAGATGGTTTTGGAGATTTATGGGACATTCTAAATGGCGTTAAATATTCCGCTGGTTTGCAAAATGACACCGGCATGTTGCCATCTCAAAAAGCAGACATTATCAATTTGAGTTTGGGAGGTTATCAATATTCTTACTACGCAGAGTTGACTTATCAGTTAGTAAGGCAATCTGGAACAATAATAGTGGCTGCGGCTGGAAATGAAAATACAATTGCTCCGTCATTCCCCGCTTCATACCCAGGGGTAATTTCTGTTAGCGCCACAAACAAGCAGCTGGACAAAGCTAGTTACTCTGATTATGGGCCATATGTGGACATTAGTGCCCCTGGTGGTGAGACGGAATATAGTATTTATGACGGCGTTTATAGTACCGTTGGAAATGATTCCTCAGGAACTGTAACTCCTGATTATGACTTTATGCCCGGGACATCCATGGCTTCACCACATGTCGCAGGAGTAATCGCCTTAATGAAATCTGTATATCCAGATTTAACTCCTGAGCAAGTGGACGCTCTTATTGCTTCAGGGGAAATCACGCGAGATTTGGGAGCTTCGGGAAGAGATGATAATTTTGGATATGGGCTTATAGATGCATTACGCGCAGTAAATGCGGCCCAAGAGTTGAACGGAAATGATCCCGGTACCAATCCAGCATTAGCAGTCATCAGTGTTCAAAGCATCGACTTCGGAGTCGGTGTAAATTCTTATGATATAGAAATTTGGAACGGTGGTGATGGTGAGTTAACAGTAAACAATGTTTTAGAGAACGCAAGCTGGCTTTATATTCAAGAAGAGAATGTATCCGACGACAGGCTCGGTAGTTATAAACTTACTGTTGATAGGAGCAATCTCTCGCCAGGAATTTATGTAGAAGAAGTAACTTTTGAGACATCTTCCAATAATTTGTCTTTGCTGGTTTATCTGACCGTTCCGATTAAGGAAGTAAATCGAGATCCTGGCTTACATTACATTTTGTTGATAGACGCGAATACGTTTGAAACTGCAGCTTATGTGCGAGCTATAACTCAAGATGGTCAATATCAATTTCTATTTGAGAGTATCCCTAAAGGTGACTATTACATTCTAGCAGGAACCGATTCTGATAATGATTTCTTCGTTTGTGATAAGGGAGAAACCTGTGGTGGCTTTCCCAGTAGGGAAAGGTTATCGGTCATATCTGTTGACAGGGACATACAAGGACTTAACTTCACAACGGGGGCAGATATCTCTGTTTCTCAAACTAATTTTGTTGACCCAAATCAAATCAAAATATATTCAAGGTCTTTACCTAGAAATTAGTGCAGATGAATTTTTATTAGCAGGTGGGAAGCAATATTCCCACCTGCTCTGCACTTCTAACAATTAGCTCTCCTGATGTTGCTTATTGTCGAGTTGGCTCAACATGCCAAGTCACTTCTATATCCAAAAAATGCAATTTACAAAAACATATCCAGAAGCAACCGTAATAGAACAAAAAATTAGCTTATACGATAGGAAATCAGTGTGTTGCGTTCCATCAGTTGATCACAAGGCTAAAAGCGGTCGCTGTAGTTTCGTTTCATTTACTTGCAACCGCCCAAAATTGAGAAGTAAATGAGGCTTAATCCAGAGACTATCAATATGCTTGTAGTTTTGTCTCTCACTCCAGCTATTAACAAGAGCATAGAAACTGTTGCACCATCATAAAAAATAAATACCTAAACCTAGACTATCGAGCAAATTGAGACTAAGAAAGGTTAAACGGCTATTTGCATTCTGAATGGCAGATATCAACTAGCGTTACTAGACAGCTTCGCAGGATTATAAGAATTTGATGCATCGACTAGTTCTGTGTCTTCAGCTAGTGGCGTCGAACTACTTATTTTATATTCAGCGAGCTTTACGAAAGTATTCGTGTTACTTCAACGATAAACTCGTGCGCCTCACTAAGCTTGAGTAAAACTATTTAGACTCTTCGAACCATTCGCCTGGCGATGGTCAAGCTGTCTTAATTAATTGAAACATCGTTTTCTTACAATTTGTCTCATATAAGTTACTCAATTAAAGGATGTAGAGGTTAATAACTGACAAAAATTGCAGTTGGGTGCGCAAAAACTCTAGCTCTGTCTCTAAACCTCATATAACCGTATCAACAAGTCAAAATAGTTCAATATCAGATTCTATGTCACTAGACTTAGGTGTCTGTTTTGAGCTTGCAAATGACACCTTATTTTTTCCCTTTTCCTTGCTGTGGTACAACGCGCGATCTGCTGCTTCAATAATGTGAAGGGTGAAGGTATCTTCTTTCATTTCAGTAAAACCTATACTGATAGTCATCCTACCTAGTTTATGAAAATCAATGCTTTCAATGTTCGCCCGAACCCTTTCTAACACCGCGTCAACATCTTCTTTTGACGCTGCATTAATGAGTATGGCAAATTCTTCTCCACCGTATCTAAAAACAAGGTCGGTTTCTCTAATGGAGGATTGAATAGTCTGTGCTGCTCTCACCAAGACTTCATCGCCCATCAAATGGCCAAAGTTATCGTTGATATTTTTGAAGTTATCAAGATCAGCCAGTGCTAACCAATACGTGGGGTTGTCATCTAATGCTCTGCGCGCATTACCTTCATAGCTTTCTGGTGACGCTACAATAGACTCATTTATTTTCTCGGAGATATTAGTGAATGCTTTCCTGTTAGGTAAGCCGGTCAGTTCATCCGTTTGAGATTCCGTCAAAAGAGCCCTAAAATTTTGGAATACGCGTAACATTCCGATGATCTGATAAGAGTCGGTTTGCGTGACGATATTGCCTTTTGATTCAATACAGACATATTGCGATATTCGGCGGTTTTGGGATAACAAAAAAAGTGTTAAGCAACTATCGCCCACGGAGACTGTGCAATATTCCTTATTACTCCAGTCCAGTTGCTCAGAAGCTCTCAATAACTGTTCGTCTGCCGGCGTTTTAAGCACTACGTTGCTGAGATTGTCCGCCGAAAAACTCACTTTCTTAAGAATGATATTGTTGCTATCGAGCGAAATCAAACTCACGTTCAATGGTCGAAGCGTCGTATGGATACTTTTTAATAGACTCACTTCTAATAAGTCCACATCACGCAATGATGTAAACCCTGCAATGTGTCCTACTAGATCAGAGCTAGATGCAGTTCTCATTTGTACTCTCCTTAGTTTTACAACTTATCGCGCTTCAAATTGAAACAGCATATTCGGTTCAGAGTAACCCAACTGAACGTCAAATGAATCAGGACAGGCAAAAATATGTCAATTAATTTACGCTCTATGACATTGCACCCTAAGCATTAACCAACTATATGTTTATAGTACAACCCGTTGTAAATTTACATGGAAGTAGACACATCAATGAATGAGCCACAATCTTCAATTAATTCAGCATTTAACACATCCGTGCATGCATCAAAATACATCAGGCGATATTCACTGTTCATCGGTTTATGCATTACATTAATCGGTTTCACTGGGTACATGACAGAGCAGTCCATTTTATATCGTTATTATCATCAGTGGCCTGCTTCTAACCCTCATACCCTTATCTTATCAGTCTTATTACTGGTCTCTGTTTTTAATTTTGACAGCACTCGTCTCCCTAAATTAAGCGCTGCTATATTGGTGCCGGCGAGTCTACTTATATTATTCTTAGGGGTAGAGCAGCTTTTTAGTTTAGAAATAGCTGAACACTTCTCTCCTTTTTCAAAAACGGTCAGCACCGAAAACCTACAGGGTTTAGGGAATGTCACCGGCATAAACACGCTATGCATGTTCTTCGCATACTGTATGAGTTTGCTCTTTTATTTATGTAAAAAGCCTGTAATCGCTCAAGGTACTGCGTCGATAGGTGTACTCTTTCCAATGGTTTCATTAACCGGATACCTACTTAATATAGCGCCGCTACATGGAGATATGGCGCTCAGTACGACATTTATTGGACTATGTCTCGGACTCTCTTTAATGATGCTCACGCCCGATGTAGGCTTAATGAAAGCCATGTTTCATGACTCATACTCTGGAAAAATCACAAGGCGTTTAGCAACTGTGGCATTAACTTTTCCAGTAATTATGTTCTTCACCTTATTCATATTCGCACCACAGCATATTGAATTAGACATCTTCCGGTGGTTTTTCGTGAGTGCGTGTTGGTTTTCAATCCTCTTAGTCCTAGTGGGCGGTCTTTTGTTCGCAGACAAGGAGGCAGATTCACTATCGCAGATAAAGACTCTCTCCTTCGCGGCCACTCACGATGAGCTAACAGGCCTGCACAACCGTCGTTATTTTAATGAAGTGATCAAGATAGCTATCGCGCGTGCAAGTCGAGAAAAAAGTACACTTTGGCTTGTAATGATTGACCTAGACCATTTCAAACTCATCAATGACCGTTACGGGCATGATACGGGCGACCTACTCCTAGCGGAGGCCTCAAGAAAGATGTTACAAACCGTCCGCGAAACCGATGTATTGTGCCGCTGGGGCGGTGAAGAATTCATGCTGCTGGTTGAAGGTGAATCAGAAGGCGACATTATTAAACTTTCACAACGATTGAGTGATTGTTTTCACACAATTTGCACCAAAGACGAATTCATAACCTTGAGCGCTTCAATTGGGATCACTCAGTACATGCCGAAAGAAAATGCACACCAATTTTTGTGGCGTGCTGATAAAGCCATGTACAAAGCAAAAGAAAAGCGCGACTGTATTGCCTTAGCGACACCCCGAAAAGACAGCCCCTCAATGCGCTTTAATATAGTCGAGACGTCTATTGACACCCCTTTTTCTGATCATAAGTAAGGAAATTTCGAGCACGAAAGTGCATACTTTTCATACAGAATTAACTAAGGTGGTAACAAGTTTACTGAATGTGTCAGAAAAGAGCATATCCGAGAGTAAATTATTTGAAATGGTGCCCTATCATTATTAACAGGTAAATGTTAACCGATCGCGTTAGTTGTCAAGGTCAACACTCAAAATCAAGGACAATAAGAGCTCAGGGAGATGGTTATGAATATTAAAGAAGCGGTACAGCTCATTTCTTATCAAATATTCACGAATAACGAGGATATTATTAGCGAAATAGAGCGATTAAAGTCTTGTCAGTATGACTTTTTATCATCACTACCCAAAACTCTTATCGAAAAGATGAGAACGGTTGATGCTCTATTATTAGCAATCGGGCATGCTCCGGCTTATCAAGATGTTATCGATATGGCGCTGCGTTGCCGAAAAACATTCGATAGTCAAAATAAAATCTAACAACATGAAGCTGCTAGCGGGCGCTCCTGGGGGAGGTCAATTGTTGAGTTGCTTCTCAAATGGATACACCGTAGCCGTTACTATCGCTTGCTTTTCAAACGTATCAATATAACTAGACAGCTCTGCGGTGCTCAATGTGCGTTTTGCGGTTAAATCAGATTCAGCTTTCTTCAGAGCGTCTTTTCGCTTTTCAGGAAATGAAAGCAAAAATAGCTACAACTCATAGGATTAAGAGCAAATGCTTTTAAACGACACGATACTTTTCCTTAAATTGCATCTCTTATCATGTGTTGTTTATTATCAGCTTCACAACAGTAGAATATGATCATATGAAAAATATGACAGTTAATGAATATTTGTGCGTTCACTTGAACAACAAAGATACCGCGTCAACAATCCGTAAAGCTCATTCATATCAACGGGCTTACCAATATGCGCACTAAAGCCTTCTGCTAAGTAGCGCTTAACATCGTCAAGCATGACATTGGCAGTCAATGCGATAACCGGTTGGTTAAATCCTAGCGCTTTTATTTCAGTCAGAGCTTGTCGACCATCCATCACTGGCATCTGAATATCCATCAAAACCAAATCAAAATGTTCACGCTTAATCGCTTCAACCGCTAATGCTCCATTTTCCACCATCGTTATTTTCGCGTTGGTCGCACTTAACATAGATTCAATTAAAACTTGATTAATGTCGTTATCTTCGGCGATTAAAATATGCCTTGCTGATAAGTCAGGTGGTAGGACAGATTTTGGACTGTCACTCAGTGATGCCAGTGCTGTTTTCTCAAGTGGTAGCGTCACGGTGACCTTAGTCCCTTTATTGAGTTTACTGCTTACGTCAATAGTACCGCCCATCATTTTAATTAAATTGACGGTTATCGACATACCCAAACCAGTACCACCAAACTTGCGAGTGGTGGAACTGTCCGCTTGTGAAAAACGTTCAAAAATTCGCGCTTGTGCCTCATCATCCATGCCAATACCCGTATCGACGACTTTAAGCTCCACTACGCTTTTATTGCTTTGATTAAGTGCTGTCATGGCGACTTTAACACTGCCCTGCTCGGTAAATTTAACGGCATTTGAGACTAAGTTAAGTAATATTTGCTTAACTCTAACAACATCGCCAAGCCAACCATCTTCAAAGTTGTCATCAACCAAAGTGATTAACTCAATACCTTTGTTGCTAACAATAGGGTCGACTTCAAAGGTGACAGACTTTATGACTTCAAGCATCGAAAAAGGTGCTTGCTCGAGTTCCAGCTTGTTATCTTCTATTTTGGAGTAATCAAGGATGTCATTAATGATAGTGAGTAATGATGAGGCTGAAGAGGCTGCATTATCGAGGATCAGGCTTAATTTAGGATCAAGCTGCACGCCTTTAATCATCTGCAATCCACCCAAGATAGCATTCATCGGTGTGCGTATTTCATGGCTCATATTGGCCAAAAACTCACTTTTTGCATGATTTGCCTGCTCAGCGGCCTTTTTCGCAAGTTCTAATTGTTTTATCGCGTCAACTTTGTCTGTTATGTCGTAATTGACGCCAATCACCCTTATCGCATCGCCGTCATCGTTTCTGATGATCTCAGCGCTAGCCTTGATTGTTCTAATTTGTCCATTAGGGTGGATCACTTTAAATTCAGGATCATACTGTCCATTACCCTGAACGGCATCAAATAATTGATTTTTAGCGCTCTCCAAATCATCTGGGTGAAGGCTCTTCTCCCAAGCTTCATAAGCCCCCGAAAATGTTTCACTGGAAATACCGTAAAGCTTATACATCCACTCATCCCAAATTAACTCATTGGTTAGAATGTCCCATTCCCAAACGCCTATCTCAGCAGAATCATTGGCTAATCGCATTCGAAAAGCCATCGATTCAGCTTGCTCTTTCGCTATGCTTAATTGCGCTTCAATGTCCTTTTGTTTGGAAATATCTTGGATGACAGACCAAATGAACTCTTCACCTTTACTGTTAGCAATCTTTACCCCAGAAAGCTGAACAGGATAGGTGTAACCCGACTTATGGATATATTCTTTATTATAAGGCCCGTAGCGACCGCTTGCAGACAATAACGCTAACTGCTCACCTTCCTGCTGTTCATAGCGTTTAGGTGTCAACTGCCAATAATCCATTTGATTGAGCTCATCTACGTCATAACCACTAAAGCGACTAAACTCGGTGTTTACATAGTCAAATGCACCGTCATCAAGCCTATTGATAGCCACGCCTATTGGCGCTAAATCAACAAATTTTTCAAATTTTTCCTTTTCTTCAAGATACGCATTTTTAAAACGCGTGACTTCTTTAAAAGCACTTTGCAGTTCTTCTTGAGTTTTGACCAGTTCACTGATATCACGCCCTATGGCAAGTACCAACATACGTTCGTTAAGTGGCAATGCTGTTAACGACACCAGACAGGGAAATGTCGAGCCGTCAAGACGTGAATGTTCCCACTGAAAAAGCTGAGGCCCCTTTGTTACGGTCTTTTCAATGTATTCTGTCGCCATCTCTAAGGATGACTTACCGCACGGCTGATATTCAGGTGATATGTCAGTTGGACGAAGTTCTAAAAAGTTAGCTTCACTTTTAACACCGTGTAATCTAATGGCCGCCTGATTACACTCTATAAACTTGCCGGTTGCTAAGTCGATAATCGAAAGGGCATCGGCAGAGCATTCAAACAGCGTCTTGTATTTTCGTAGGTCCGTGTCTTTCGCAACCAACTGCGCTTTAAGGTGTTCTATCTCGTTAATCAGACTTTCCCTATCGTGCATACCATTTCTCTTTACTTTACGTCTGAGTGTCTATCAACTTTAGATTAGTGCTTGAATTATTGATAGTTTTCTCCACAGTATCTGTATCAACTTAAAGCTTTGCAGTTCTTGATAATGCACCTCATACCTTAAATGTATACGGCCTCTTCAATTAACGCTAATAATGCATCTAGTCTAAAGGGTTTCTCAATAACACCTATCACCCCCTCTTTGATAATACCGGATACGACATTATCAGAATCATATCCTGAGCTTATCAGCACCTTGGCATCAGGGTTCACTTGTTTGATCAACTTAAACGCTTCTTCCCCTCCCATGACTGGCATCATGAGATCCAAAATAACCACGTCGATGTCTTGCCAAGTGTCGCGATAAAGCGCTACTGCTTCTTTACCATTCTCTGCGCTCAATACGCTGTGACCAAACGACTGCAGAAACTCTACGCACATGTCTCGAATGAATATTTCATCATCAACCACCAATATTGTCAGAGGCCTTTGTGAGCTTTGGCTGGATTGACCTACATGGGGTCTTGTCGTGTGTTTAACATTTCCTCGAGCGTGCTCTACTGGAAAATAGAGTGTAAAGCAGGCCCCCCTACCTTGTTCGCTCTCCACCGAGATAAACCCCGCATGCTGCTTGACCGCGCCGTAAACTGCGGCAAGCCCCATTCCGGTACCTTTCCCAACAGGCTTGGTAGTAAAAAATGGCTCGAAGATTTTAGCCAAAATATCCTCTGGGATCCCTTTGCCGCTGTCGGTAATGCTAAGTTTGAGGTAGCAATCGTCCAGAATGTCTTCCTGCATTTTTAAGTACAAGTCTTCTCTCGAAATAACATTACAGGTCGTTACCGATAGTGCTCCGCCCTCATCTAATGCATCAGCAGCATTCAAACACAAATTCAAAAACGCACTTTGAAGCAGTGTTTTATCGCCGTTGATAATAGGCTTTCGAGCTGCGAAGTCTGTCTTTATCTGGATGCGTTTATCGATAGCGTGAGAGAAGAGATCAAGCGTTTCAATCAATTCATGGTGTATATCAACAGGCTCTTTTATCAGTTTTTGCTTTGAACTTCGCGCGCGAGCAATTGCGCATACCCTATTATGCTGGCGAGTTGATTGTTAAAATCATGGGCAACACCGCCGGCTAACTGTCCTATTGCATCGAGCTTTTCTCTGTGCTGAAGCTGCTCCTGAACAGCCTTTTGCTGTGTTATATCTGCAGAAACAATCGTCAGGTAATCTAAATCTCTACCGTTTTCCTTAAAGACCGGAATGATCGTATGGAAAAGCCAGACTTCTTGTCCCTTGCTATCACAGGCATATGCTTCAAATTCAACTTTTTTCCGTGTTGATAACACGGTCTCTAATTTCTCTTGCATTTGATCTTTTGCACTTTTAGGAAAAAAGCTAAAGGGATAACGCTTGCCATACCAATCATCATTAATCGGCAGAGATAACATGTTAAAACCATTTGCATTCATAAACTTGAGGTTCAAGTCTAAGTCAACAATTTTATGACAGACTGGAGAATGGTCCAGCAATGCTGCATTTCGTCTCTCTAATAATGCAATTTGCTGCTCTTTTTGTGCTCGCTCCGAGATATCCATGCCTGATGGGATGAGTTTAATGATTTTACCCGCGCTATCTTTAAGAGGCGCAAGCATAAAATCGATCAACATTCGGCCATCATTAACGGTTCTGACAATCACTTCATACCGAACCGTTTCACCATTGACAGCGCGTGATATGGCATCTTTGAGTTGAAGTTGGATAGCCTCATCGTAAGACCACCAATAGCAATCCCAGAATTTCTTTTTGTACACGTCCTCAAAACGTAAAGCGGCTATATTAAGCGGGGCCTGATTGACATCTATTAACGTGCCATCAACCTCAAGTACTGCGACAAATGCGAACAGATTATCCAATACATTCTTTAGGTTATAGTCCGCGTCTTGCATGACTGACCTTGGATCTTCAGATACGTCATCCGACACTTCAGACTCAAATGGCATTACATTAAGCAATACTGCATTTTCACCTTTGAGCTCGAACGTAGAAAGCTCTATATAATAAGAATAAGGGGTATCTTTATCAGCACTGTCTTCAATCAATGTGAGACTTTGACCCGGCTCAGATTGGAGAGCAAAGCCTATGTGGGCGCCTATATCAAAACTAGAATGAGCAGAAAACTCTGATACATGCAGGCCTAACAAATCCTGGACTGGAACGTGAAAAATATCTGCCATGGCTTGATTGACAAACACATACTGCCCATCGCTGCTGACCACAGCGATACCATTTGATAAGTGATTAACCAACTTATCCAGTACAACAGTTAATTCCAACTCATCATTCATTACACGCATGCAGTTCCCTACTAAACATCTATGCCTTATCGGCTACTACCCTAGAGATGAAGCTTCCCAACGAGTGACCTTTCAGGGCACTTGAAATCTATCTGTCAAAAGCACCAACATAGTATAAATAAACGTCTCTGACTATTTTTTATTCAGCACAACCGTCATTATATGATTCAAATCAAATAAATAATTTCATAAGTCGTTAATATCTCACGCACCTCGAGATGACTTCAATTGAGCAGTATGATCACGCTTGACAATACTAAATTAGAGAAACTAACAACCAGTTTCCAGATCCCAACCAAACCTGAAATATTAACTGAACTTAATAGCAGCATTCGACAAACTGATGCCGATATAGCGCACGTAGCGAATATTATTTCCAAAGATGTCGGTCTTTCATCGTCAATACTAAAAGCCATTAACTCGCCAGCGTATGGTTTAAATAGGCAAATATCCGAGATTGAACAAGCAACTGTTTTTCTGGGGCTAAAAACGATTGAAACCATAGCCACTACTATTAAACTCAAAGAATCAATAAAAGGTAAATCGTGCATTTCTCTTGAGCGCTTTTGGGATGATGCGTTAGATGTTGCTGAGGCTATGCGATTTGTCGGTGAGCGTGTTAAACACAAAGTGTCCAAAGACTCTTTGTATACGCTCGGCTTGTTCCACGATTGCGGGATCCCCTTAATGTCTATCCGCTATGATGATTATCGTTCAACACTTATTGAAGCCAACCAGCAGCGGATATCCTTACCTAAATTGGAGATGAAAAAATACAATACCAGTCATGCCGTTATTGGATACTTTGTCGCGGTATCATGGAACTTACCCAAAGATATCTGCAATATTATTTTACGTCACCACGATCCACGATTTCTCACCACTATCACCGATTCCCCTGAGCAAGTGGCCTATTCCGTGCTTAAGGTCGCCGAAAATATCGTGAATAAAAGCAAGCGTTTCAACGTTATATCAGACTGGTCATTGGTAGACGGCTCTGTATTAGATGTGCTGAGTTTAAGTGAGTGCGACTATAACGACTTGGAAGAAGATTACGCGTCGTTAATAGGCAGTCGTCTTTAAACTACATTTTGTTCAGTAGCAACCAACATCGAAAACCACTCATCTTCATTGAGTGGTTTTGACAACAAATACCCCTGAATAACATCACAGGTTTTCGCTTTTAAGATGTCATACTGTATATCGGTTTCAACCCCCTCTGCGACGGTTCTAACACCCAGGACATCCGCCATGTCTAATATGAGATTGATAATACTGCGAGAGGATTTCTCATCGGGGTTTATTGCATCGACAAATTGTTTATCAATCTTAAGTTCATCCAGCGGCAGCGCCTGCAAATATGCAAGACTCGAATAACCCGTTCCAAAATCATCGATTGAAAACCGAAAACCTATAGCGCGCAAGTCAATCATCTTCTGTTTGACTTCATCTAAATCATTAACAAGCTCAGATTCGGTAATTTCCAAAATCAATGAGGAGGGACTGATACCGTGTTCTCTTACTGTTTTGAGTATACTGGTTGAGAATGAAGGGTGGACTAGATGCTTCGCACTGATATTGACTGCAAGTGTTTGCAAATAACCTTTAGACTTCACTTTCTTTAAAATGCGACACGCCTCTTTAATCACCCATTTTTCAATAGCAATGATGGCGCTTGTCTTTTCGGCCAATGGGATAAACTCTCCCGGACTGACTTGACCAAACACAGGACTATTCCATCTTAATAAAACTTCACTCGAGCCAAATTCGGTGCGTGAGGAGAACTGTGGTTGCAATACGACATACAGTTCATCGGTTTGTGTCACCGTCTCAAGTACCTCTTGCATATTGGTCTGTTGTTCATAGGCATCAATCCGTTCGCCTGATAACAAGTATTGACCCGCAAGCCCTATGGATTTGGCTTTAAATAGTGCGTACTCTAACTGAGCGGTTAGCGTTTCAAGCGATGAAGTAGCTGTCGATGTTATAACACTGCCCATAGAAACAGTAATCGGTATCGCCTCTCCCTCATATGACACTTCAATCTTGCGAATACTCGCGAGCACCGAATCGACCGATACACGTATTGCATCGACTATGTTAGGATCCTTACTGCCCTTAACGCTTAAGATAATAAACGCATCAGCACTGGCCTTGTATACATGCACATCCGAGTGATGGAGCAATGTAAGCCTCTCGCCAACAGCCTTGATAACGGTATTACCAAACGCAACGCCAAACTTGCGATTAATTTTCTCTAATCGGTCAATATCGAGAATGGACGCGTATATGTATTGCTGCTTTAGTTTGGCTATGGCAAACAAACTGGACGCTTCTTTTTCAAACCAAGCCCTGTTCTTAAGGCCTGTGATCGGATCGGTAAAGGCCATTCGATAGACCGCATCCCTGGCATTTATCTTGTCGGTAATATCACGAATAAAACCAATAAATTCATAGTGTCCATGATAGAGTGACTCGGTTACCGCAAGCTCCATCTGGAAGATATCGCCATTTTTGCGCGTCGCAGGTAGCTGCCGACCGATGCCTATAATTTTACTATTTCCTGACGATAAGTAGTTTTCGATATAGCTATCATGCGCAGACCTATAGGGCTCAGGCATTAACATGGTTAGCGGCTTACCTAAAAGCTCCTCTTCTTGATAACCAAAAATAGTTAAGCAGCCCAAATTGCAGGATTGAATGATACCTTTCTCATTAATGACCAATACGGCATCTTTGAAACTATCAAATATGTTTTTTAAATAGTCGGCCCGCTCTGATTCTCGTTTTATTTGAAGCACTTCATCTGAAATATCTTCAATCGCGCCATAAACGCGCATTACACTACCCGTCTCATCTCGCTCCACGCGCCCATTGGTTCTCACCCACTTAGAAACGCCCTTAATATCTTTAAATTTAAGTTCATGTTGATAAGGCTGCCCGCTCTCTACAGCCTTAACAAACGCTTGGGTAATAATGTTTCTGTCTGATTCCTGATAGCATGAGATACCAATTTCTGGATTGACCTTATCTGATGGTTTCATCCCATATATGTGAAATACTTCATCAGACCAATACATCTCATCATTCTCAATGGAATAACTCCATGCGCCCACTTTTGAGATTTTGCTGACCTCGCTGAATAAAGAGAGCTGCTCCTTACACTTTTTAAGCGTCAACCAATGCTCATACATCAAACATAACTTATGACTAACCATTGACAACCATTCGCCTGCCAGTGACATGTCAGCTCGTTCAGATGTGAAAAATAACGTGAGGTGAATAGTATTCTTATGATCCTGTGCAATGCGCTGACACAGCAACTCATCAGCACCTAACACTTTGATTAACATGTCTTTGGGATATTGGCTCTTGAGATTGGATAGTAATGTGACTTTATTGTCGCAAAGACCACTCAAGAATGAATTCTGAGTAGGATATTCCTGACCCATCAAGAGTTTTGAAGGCTCGGTTAAGAGTCTTATGCCAGAAAAAGCACATGGCTCTGTCTTGTGTGCACTGAGCAAGCATTCATAAGCCGAAGACTTCTCTTTAAGAAAGTTCAGCTCTTTGTCAACATCTTCGCGTTTTTCATTAACAAAGCTTTCAAATGTATACATCATACTACTCTTTGGTTGACGCTACTTTACGCTTTAGAGCCCTAATTAACTGTTAATCCATCTAATGCTGAGCAAAGCTCAATGGCATAGAGGCAAGCACTTGCGCTTTGCCATCTATATGACTGGATTGCTCCGCTACCTCGTTAGCTAGAATAAGGTTTGCTTCAGAAACCTCATTGATACGCTCAACATTACGGCTTATTTCAGCAGAAACGGCGCCTTGCTCTTCAGCGGCCGTTGATATTTGAATAGTCAAATCGGCTATGTGAGATATCTCTGAATTAATCTTTTCAATTTTACCGAGCATGCTTTGCGTTGTTGCTACGCAATCATCAGCAACATCCTTACTCTCAAGCATTGTCTTAGACCAATCAACAAGCGTTTGTTGAATATCTCCCATAGAAGATTGGATCTGCTCAGTGGCTGCATGCGTGCGTGAAGAAAGTGCCCTGACTTCCTCGGCGACAACGGCAAAACCGCGGCCATGCTCGCCGGCTCTCGCGGCCTCAATTGCCGCATTTAATGCCAGTAAGTTTGTCTGGTCAGCTATTCCCTGTATTTCTTGAGTAATGTTTCCTATTTGCTCAGCTTCTTTGGTCAGTGTTAACGCGGCATTTGATGACGCTGATACTTCTTTTGCAAGCCCGGTAATTGAAGCCTTCATGCTGCTCATGGAGGTCGTTGCTTCATTACACTGCGTGTGTACGTCATTCACCCGCTGGGATGTTGTTGCGGTGTTAGACGCCACATCTTGTATTGTTGTTGTCATTTCTTCCATAGCCGCAGCAAGCTGATGAAGTTCATCAGACTGCTTTTTCACGCCCTCTCGCGTACTCTCCGCAAGCGCGTCTAATGATTGAGAAGATTTTAGTAATTCTCGCGCACCATCTGACACCCGACCCAATATAGTGCGCGAGCGCCCTGAATGAATGAGATCATGAAAATCCACCACACTCATAGCATCTGAGCCTGAATACACAAGCCTTGAAACGCTATCATATTGGGTTTTCATTGATTCAAAACGTAGAGGGTATGAGATTAATTCAGGGTAAAAACATGTCAGTAAAACGAAGGGCAGTAAAAAAGCAAACCAAGGAGAATAAAATGAGAGCAGTGCAAATACGATTGACGATAGTGCAAACGCCCCCCATCTGAACATTGGCTGTTGCCAGAGCGGCATCGATGGTACACCACGTTGGTTAATATCTGCGTAAAGCTTTTCAGCTCTATCTCGAATGTTTTTGGGTAGTACGCACCTAACCGATTGGTACCCCGCCAACTCCCCATTCTCAAACACCGGCGTAACAAACGCGTCAACCCAGTAGTATCGTCCATCTTTACAGCGGTTTTTAACCGCACCGCGCCAGGATAACCCTTTTTGCAAACGTTCCCACATATCTGCAAACGCGGCCTTTGGCATATCCGGATGCCTCACAATATTGTGATTCTTGCCAATAAGCTCTTGCTCAGAGAATCCTGCCACACGGCAAAACTCAGGGTTAGCATAACGAATAACCCCTCGCTTGTCGGTGATGGATACCAACTCCTCATGCTCAGCGAAGGTGACTTCTTGATCAACAACAGTGCTATTGCGACGACTCATAAAGCTATCATCCCTAATAAACCTAAAACTTAGAACCTAGAACGACTAAACAATATAACGGTTATTTATGAGTTAACTGTAATGAAGACAGCTCATGCACAGTCAAGAATAGGCTAAAAGCAATAGTAAAGATATATGTGCCGCTGTTTTTTTGACCAGCTTAGCGCACATCTGGTACGTTTGAACGGAAATGTTATCAAGGCGAATTCAAATTTTTTAAGGGAGTCATTGACATGCCAACTAAAAGCTTAGCATCGCTAGAAGAGCAAATTGATATCTTGCTAAGTTCGGCCAATATACTCATTGTAGAAGACTCCTATATATTGTCTGAAATGTATGCGTCAATATTATCTGACGTCGGCAATTGCTCTATAGCGGATAATGTGGCTAAGGCCCGAGAGCTTTTGTCATCAGAAGATTTCGATATCGCCATATTTGACCATCATTTACCCGACGGGGATGGACTTGAACTCTGCAAAGAGGTGCGCGCACGATTTAATAGCAGACAACTGCCTGTCATTTTGATAACCGGCAGTGATGAAGAAGACCTAGAAGAAACCTATTGGGAAGAAGGTTGCTCTGATTATGTACTCAAGCCAGTTAAAGCGCGCACGCTGGTTCACCGTGTCACATCGCAGCTTAGATTAAAATTCGCCTGCGACCTATTGGCAAGAATGTCTAGCTTTGACCAATTAACGGGCCTGTATAATCGACACTACCTTGAATCCGTCATGAAAAGCTTTGAAAGTGCTAATGCTGAATCGTTATCTGTGTTGATGATTGATATTGACCATTTCAAACGATACAACGATGAATATGGGCATCAAAAAGGTGATGAGTGTTTAGCAAGAGTATCCGAAATCATAAAGACTTGTGTCAGAGGCCCTGATGAAATAAGCGTCCGTTACGGCGGTGAAGAGTTTATGCTTATTTTACCGAACACAAACATTCAAGGAGCCTCTATAGTTGCCGAACGGATACGGAACAGCATTTTTAAAGAGTGCATAGAACACAAGCTATCTGACCATAAATATGTCACCGTTTCTATTGGCGCAGCTCAGTCAATTGGCAAAGTTGATTGGAAAGTGTTGATCAAACAAGCAGATGATGAGCTGTATAAATCCAAGGCAAAGGGGCGCAATACCGTTTCATATCGAACTAAATTTTAATTGACCTGAATCAACAAACCTTTTTTAACCGAACAGTAAACTCACCTGACACTTTCAGTGTGGTTAACATGGGTGTGTTTTGACAAATTTATACCTCCCAACCTCATCAGCCCTAAGTCCCCTTAGGGCTTTTTTTGCCATAATATTGCTTTGCTTCTAAGTTCATACATTGACAGTATTGAGCACTTATTTCTTAAAAAGTGATTTCATTTTACGAAATGTTTTTATAAGGTATTCAGAAAGTTAGTTAGGCTTTATTTCTTATGGAACGACTACATTCAGCACATGATGCGCTTCAAGACTTTTTAAATAATAAGCTATCTGAGTTAAACATTAATATTGCGATAGCTGAGGTTGACGAAATTGAATCACTCCTGCATTCACAGTCTGCGAGGTTTATTAAGGCACCATTTGACCGGTTAAATGTGTCCGAATCAGAAACGTTCAGAAAGTTAATCGCAGACGTGCTCTTGTTGCGAGACGGTTTTGACTTGTGTGAATATGTGTCTAGTTAGGCAATATGAAGAAATAAGCCTAAGAGAGTCAACATTTACTCTTCCACTTGGGGTTTTAATAACTCATAACTCGGATGGATTCACCGTCACTTAGCGTCTCAAAAACCCAATTGTTTTTCTTACATCTTTCCATAAAACGCTCCGCATTTGATGCTTGCTCTTCAGACATCAAACTGCGTGTCACCACGCTGCTTAAAGACGCCCAAAGTTGTGATGATTTTATCGTGAATAACTCATTCATTCTTGCCACCTCTACAGGTAAGAATAATGCAGAATGATTAAGATAAAAGTTCAAATTCGAACTTATATGCGGTCATTAAAATAAGGTATTGAATAACTAAGAAATAAAGTTTTTGATGTCATTACGCTGATAATTTCGACAGTCTAGTCCTGCTATAAAACTCTGAATTGCTTGGGAGCAGCCTGCATAGCCTTCATCAGAAACACTGAGAATGCTGTCTCAAGTCAATGGTGTCAATCATCTCGTCCCTGTTAAATATGTTGCCCTAGAACTTGTTATTTAGCAAATTCGTCTGAGCTAGGCATTGACGCCCATTATTGTGGCGAAGCAAATATTGCTAATCTGGCTTGCTCCAGTTTTAAGGTGACTGTTTTTATGTCACCTGTGCTTATAAATTCCGCTAGTATGGGGGTTGCTAATTTAGCAAACTCAGGAGGAGCATCTCTGTCAAAGAACTGCGCCAGTCCATCAGCACGCTGAAATAATAAGGCTCCTGCTTGAACAAATCGGTCTTCTCCAACCGAGCTCTTAGTATTTGGGGGTAAGTAACCTAAGTCATTATTCAGCGCTGTCTGAACATCTGGTCTTGCTATAAATCTTATAAAGGCTTTAGCTTGCTTTTCTTTCTTCGTGCTTTTTGGGATCATAAATACATCTGTTGGGGCATTTTCATAATAAGGATAGTTTTCTTGCATTTTGGGGAATGGTAGAAAACCAATATCGTCATACAGTTCTTGATTCACAGGCCATCTTGATGCCACGAAGTTCCCTAACAATAAAAAACCAATCTGGTTTCTATAAAACAATGGTAGTACGCCATCCCATCGATGCGACATATGGTCAGGGTTATAGTAGTTGCTGTCTATTAACCGTTTCCACTCAACTAAAACGTTCTGAACTTTGGAGTCATTGAAGGAAATTTTTCCCTCAAGCAATTCCAAATGAAACTGCAATCCATTAGTGCGTAAATTGATATAATCGAACCAAGCAGCTGCAGGCCATTTTTGCTTTGTTCCAATACCTATTGGTGTAATTTCTGCCTTTTTCATTCTTTCTAAAAGTGAAAGAAAAGAATCCCAGTCATTTGGTAATCCACCAAACTTGTCTACCATGGATTTTCTGTAAAAAAGCCCCCAATGGTAATGGGCAAATGGAACTGCATATATTTCTCCTTTATAAGACACACCGTGCTTCATCAATTTGAATTGATCATCATATTTTTCCTCTTCCCATAGGTCTGTGATTGGCAAAATCAAATCCATTTCTGCATATTTATACAATCTCTGCGAAGCACTCCAAAACATAACGTCTGGCGTATCTATTCCATCTTCCAACCAAATCGGCACTTTACGTTTATATTCTATGTCTGACTCAACTTGTGTTTTTACTTCAATGCCTGTTTCAATAAAAAACCGATGAAAAAAAGGTTCAAATTTTTCTCGTTGTTTAGGCTGGAGTTGAATGCTTACACGTAGCTCATCAGGGTATACGTATGTAGGTCCGAGAGAAATAAAAGTAAGAGCAAGTAATATGGATTGGAGCGACTTCATCTTATACCCTATGGTGAATACAAGAGTATATTCACAGAACCAATATCTACTAATGATAAAACCAATTCAATGCTTTTCTTATTAGAAGACGCTCTTGTTCTCACTTGTTTCCTACCCACTTCGCTCTTTAGGAGCCCACTCTGTCGAAAGCCAGCCCAATAAAAAGCATTACTAATTGCCTTGAAAAAGTTTGGGCGACCTTAATAAAAGATAATACGAATCGCCAGTCTGATTCCAAAAGGCAACTTTCAGCACGTCATCCTCGTGTAATTGAGGATCTCCTTGAGACAATTACCGGTCGTTAAGTCTCAAGCAAAATTCAAGGCAAAGAGTAATCAAAGTATACGAGCGAGTGAAACTAACGTTTGCTGGCAGGATATTTTGACAGGTAATTTTGTCACTGGCCTGACAGGTA
>NZ_PEAY01000001.1 GCF_002807665.1 Neoalteromonas facilis | reverse complement strand
CAATGATACCGCCCTCGATGTAGGTAAAACCAATATTTTTCTCACTCGCCATCACTGGTCCGGCTAACGATACTGCAACCACTGCAATAATCATTCTGTGTTGCTTTAACATTAGTGTATCCTCAATTCTTAGTTATCGAAGCTCTACTACGACTTACTCTAGCACTTAGTTCAGAAATACCAGCGCCTTTATACTGATTAATAGAATTAATCGTACCCAAAAATTAGTTAAGCGAAACAGATAACAATGCCGCCAAGGCATTTTGATGAGGGATAAATTTCTGCTATTCATTGCTGTCATTCAGTTTTCATCGCACCAGTGTCGGCAACACGCACATACTCGTAGTTCAAAAAGGTTTTTCTCCTTCTTTTACAAGTATCACTAAGTCAATCCTTAGATTCGTCAATATTGAGGAGGGACTGACCATCAAACCGTCTATCATATTCATAAAAACTCGCTGGAATACTAACGACTAAACAAACATTTCCAACAGTGAATTTAAGTAGCGCCTACCGTGGTCGGTGACGCTAATAGAGCCTTGGCTCTGTTGAATAAGGGCGAGGTCTTCAGCCTTGTTGAAGATAGATTGAAGCGCGTCATCTACCGGCAGGCCAGTATTGGCATGGTACTCCTCTATAGGACAAGGCTCGCACAAGCGAAAACGATTCATAAAGTATTCGAATGGGCGATCTGCAGCCTCTACCAAGTGCAGCTGATCTGTATAGTCACGGTTCAGCTGCATATACCCGCGTGGGTGTTTCACCTTAACTCTGCGTTCAATACGGTTGTCATTGGCAAAGGTTATTTTACTGTGAGCACCACAACCAATCCCTAAATAGTCACCGAATCGCCAATAGTTGAGATTGTGCTGACATTGCTGCTGGGGTTTTGCATACGCCGAAATTTCATATTGCTGGTAGCCCGCTTCGGTTAACCGTTTATGACCTTCATGCTGTATGTCCCAAAGAATGTCATCGTCGGGTAACGTGGGCGGCTTGGAATAAAACGGCGTGTTTGGCTCTAAAGTTAATTGATACCATGATAAGTGAGGCGGCGCCTGAGCAATGGCAACTTCCAAGTCAGACATGGCATTTTCTAATGTTTGTTGGGGTAAGCCATGCATCAAATCGAGATTAAATGTCGATAGCCCCGCGCTACGCGCATAATCAGCCGCGGCAAGCGCTTGTTGGCTATCGTGAATACGCCCTAATGCAGATAAATGCTGCGTTTGAAAACTTTGAATGCCGATGGATATGCGATTTACACCTGCCTGAGTGTAACCTTTAAAGCGCTCTAGCTCGACGGTGCCTGGATTTGCTTCGAGCGTAATTTCACAATTCTCGTCCAGCGCTACTCGTTCTTTTACGCCGCTAAGCATTCGGTCGATGGCTTCTGATGAAAGTAAGCTAGGTGTGCCGCCACCGATAAAGATGCTGGTCACCGGTCTTCCCTCAACAAGCGCACCGTCAATGCTCAGGTCATCAAGAAGATGTGAGACATATTCGTGCTCGGGTAGACCACTTTTCAAGGTGTGGGAATTAAAATCACAGTAAGGACATTTCTGCACACACCAAGGAACATGGATATATAAACCGAGCGGGGGATTACGCAAAATAGTCCTTGAGCTGAGGCATAAGTAACGCAAGGGCCTTTGCGCGATGACTGATACGGCCCTTTTCGTCTTTAGGCATTTGCGCCGCCGTTTTACTTAACTCAGGTACGTAGAATACTGGGTCATAACCAAATCCATTATCGCCCTGACGTTGATGCGTAATGGTGCCAAACCAGCGTCCTTCGGCAATCATCGGTACCGGATCATTCGCATGACGCAAGAACACTAAACAGCAATAAAAGTGCGCATTGCGGTCCTCGCTCTCCTGCATGTCCGATAGTAGCTTATCAATATTGCCACTATCGTTAGCATTTTCACCGGCATAACGCGAGCTGTAGATCCCGGGTGCGCCATTTAACGCACTGACGACCAAGCCTGAGTCATCCGCAATCGCGGGTAAACCTGTAACCGCAGCTGCATGACGCGCTTTGATGATGGCGTTTTCTACAAAGGTCGTACCGGTTTCAGGTACAGACTCAACATTGAAATCTGACTGAGGAGAGACCGTGATGGCAAATTCGCTCAGCAGGTGATTAAACTCTGCAACTTTGCCTTTGTTCCCAGAGGCCAAAACAATCTGTTTGTCATTCATGGCGTTGCTCAGTCATCCTTTGCTTTATTCAAGTTCGGCCTTGGACTTCCCTTAACTTTCTTACTTGATTTAGCCTTCTTAACCGACTTTTTCACTTTTTTCTTAGGCTTTTTGGCGATACTAGGCGCTTTGTTTTTAGGGCGAAGACTATCAATGATGCGAGCTTTAAACGCATCTTGTGTGTAACGCGCAACTTTGCCAACCATGAGAAAATCATGCGCCTCGACTAATGAAATAGCTGTGCCTTTTGCGCCCGCTCGGCCCGTTCGGCCAATACGATGTAAATAGATATCGGCTTTGCGCGGCATATCATAGTTGATCACATGACTGACGTTTGGCACATCAATACCCCGTGCGGCAACATCGGTCGCAATCAGAATAGGCACTTCACCTGATTTAAAGGCTGCCATCGCAGCATTGCGGCGATCTTGTGCCATTTCTCCCTGCAACCAACAGACTTTGAAGCCATCCGTCAGCAGCTTATCTTTAAGTTGCTGAAGACGCTCACGTGTTTTCACGAAGATGATGGCGGTGGTAATATCATTTGCCAGTATGTGCTTAAGCAATGCGTATTTATGCGCCGTGTCATCTGCTAAGTGATACCACTGTAGAGTTTTGGCTTTTTCTTTTCGAGACGGTGATGCACTGACTTCAACAGGATCGTTAAGTATGTCTTGTGCAAAGCGTCGAATGCCACCGCCTTCTAACGTTGCTGAAAACAATAAGGTTTGTTTACGCCAGCGCGCTTCAGCGGCAATTTGATTCACCACGGCTGAGAATCCCATATCCAGCATGCGGTCAGCTTCATCTAAAATCAGCCATTCAATGTCTCGACAATCTGCACTTTCTTTTTCAATGTGTTCGAACAAACGACCGGGCGTAGCGACCAATATGTCTAACGGTTGACTTAACGTTTCCTTGTCGGTGCCATAGTTAATACCGCCCGTTATAACGCCGCACTTAATGTCAGTATTGACGGTGACGGCTTTGGCCTGTTCGAAAATTTGCAGTGCAAGCTCTCTGGTTGGCGACAAAATTAGAATACGCGCAGTTCCGGGCTTTTTACGCGGGAAGTCGAGTAAAAACTGACAGGCCGGCAATAAAAAAGCCAACGTTTTGCCAGTGCCTGTAGGGGCAGACGCCAACACGTCTTTTCCATCTAGCGCTTCTGGAATGGCTAACTGCTGGATGGTTGTTGGGGTCTTGAGTCCCATGGTCTCTAATGCCGCACATAACGCGTCATCGAGATCTAATTGTTCGAACATAGTGATAAACCTTGAATAGACTCCCGTAATTGTAACATTACATTTGCCATAGTGGCGCGTATGAATGACACATATTTCACCCTATTTGATATTTTGACATCTGATGGTCAAGCGGATAGTTTATCCTCCGACATTTGACAGTATGACGAACCATGTATCTCAATTACTTTGGCTTAAAAGATAACCCGTTTTCAATTGCACCGAATCCTGCCTATTTATATATGAGTCCTCGGCACAAAGAGGCGTTGGCCCATTTAACCTTTGGCTTAAGGGAAAGTGGTGGATTTGTGATGCTCACGGGAGAAGTGGGAACCGGGAAAACCACGGTATCACGTAAGTTGTTACAACAATTACCTGAAAGCACACAGGTTGCCATGATCCTCAACCCAACACTGTCAGCTTCCGAGTTGCTAGCAACCATTTGCGATGAACTCGGCATTTCCGTGGCGGAGAACAAAAGCAGCTTAAAGCAACTCACCGACGCTATTTTGAAAAAGTTGGCTGAGAACCATCAGCAAGGCAAAAACACGGTGTTGATTGTTGATGAAGCCCAGCATTTAATGCCTGAAGTCCTAGAACAATTACGTTTACTAACGAATTTAGAAACTAATCGTGAGAAGTTACTTAAAGTCGTTTTGATTGGTCAGCCAGAGCTTCAACAATTATTAAAGCGTAATGAGCTTCGCCAGCTAGCGCAACGCATTACGGCTCGTTATCACTTACTGCCTCTGACAGCCGATGAAGTACAGTCGTATATCGCCCACCGACTGGAAGTCGCTGGAGGTGATCGCAGTATGTTTCAATCCAGCGCGGTTTCAGCCGTATTTCGCATAACCGGCGGGATACCTCGGGTCATCAATTTGCTATGTGATAGGGCCATGACGTTGTCTTTTACTATGCAGACCCCTGTTGTCAGAAAGCACGTATTATTGGCCGCGGCTAAACAAATCCTCGGAGATGATGTCGTTGCGCAACGTCGAAGTCGAGGGTTTGAATATTTATTAATCGGTTTGTTTGCGGTTGCTTTAGGCGCAGGCTACTCATTGGGGGCTTGGTATGCTTAAGGTAATTGATATAAATGAGCTTCGACCGGGCATGATGATCACCCAAGTGATCTCTCAAAATGGCCCTGTCAAAATCCGTAAAGTAGGGTTGGTACGCAGCCAAGACATGTTAACCGGTCTAGCTGAAATGGGCGTGCTAACCGTTGAAATAGATACTGAGCAAAGTATCGAAATCGAGCCAGAAGAAGTTCCGACTTCGATGACGCAAAAGTTGCTGCAGGGCGAGTTCGATCACGCTCAAAGTGTCGACAACACCCTCAGTGAACAATTTAATCGCAGTTTGTTTTTACCATCAGTTAATGAGTTGCCCTCAATGTGGCAATTGCATGCTAGACAAGTTGGTTTAGCCTGCGCGGTAGTCATCGTTGGGCTGGGGTTAGGTTTTACGGCGGCTATTGCGCCTAGTTGGTTTACCAGCGCCAATCTTCAAGCGTCGACTAGCTCTGCAACGCAGCCGCTAGCTGTTGATCCATCTCAGGCTCAAGCTCCGGAAGAAACTGAAACTCAAACAACGGCCCAGGAAGTTTTGCCTACTGAGCAGGTTAGTAAGCTTTCGAGTGGTGCCGCCGAAGGTGATAAAAGTCATTCCCCTGAAGATGAAGGTTTAACGTCGTCACAACAAGAAACAATGATTGCTGCAGATATTGATACTGGATCTGAGGCTCAGACTGATGACACTGAAGAAGGTCGAGTGCTTAATTCTCCAGAAGACGAAACTGAGCCTTTGGACGGTGTTTCTGCTGAGTTATTGGCTCGATTTAATCAGGCACTAGAAGATATCGAATCTGAACCTCAGGATGGTCAAAATGAAACCCGAGTTACTGTACGTGACGACTTGCCTCGAGTGGACCAATTGCCAGCGCGTGTTTTGACCCGATTACCCGCGATGTCTTTTTCTGCTCACATGTATGCATCTGCGCGGCAAAATCGCTGGGTTCGTGCTAACGGACAGCAAGTGTATGAAGGTGATTGGATCAATGATCAGGTTCAGTTGGTCAATATCGAGCCGCAACGAGTTGTACTGTCATTCGAGGGTGAGCTTTTCACGATGGCAGCGTTGACTGACTGGTAACCGTTCTACTCTCGTACGGTTGCATGGATTAGAAGAGCTTGAATGAAGTGGATTGTTTCCGTTTCTTCTTTATTGCGGTATGTGCGCCAGATATCGCTCTGGCGCAAAAAATCACTATCGCCTAGTCTGGCATTTGGTGAATAAACACTTCTCTGAAAAACTTAGGCAAGTTCATTTTAAACTCACTGGGTTTGACTGCCGCCACAATTTCATCTTCGACTTTAGATAAATCGATGCGCTTAATTTCTGAGTGAGCATTGTTGCGGATACTGTAAAAGCTCATGACCACAGGGCTAAGCGGATCTTTCTTACCTGGTGAGCTCACCAACGCTAATTTTTCGCTGCGTAATTTGACCAATGAGCCAACCGGGTGAACGCCGATGCATTTAATAAACTGTTGCACCAACGCTTGGTCCAAAGATGTATCAGTTAATAGTTTACGCAATACCTGTGTTGGTGTTTGGCTGGTTTGGTGAGTTCGTTCAGAAATCATGGCATCATAACAATCAACAATTGCCGCCATTCGCGCATAAGTTGATATCTCTTGTCCATGCTTGCCACTGGGATAACCTGAGCCGTCCATACGTTCATGGTGGTTTTGGATCACGTCAATAACAATATCGGTGACTTCTTCACATTGTTCAATCAGCTCAACACCGATATCCACATGGCTTTGCACCAATTGCCAATCTTGTGAACTAAGCTCGCCTTTTTTGTCATAAACGTCTTTAGGCACTTTTGCCATACCAACATCCATTAGCAAGGCGCCAAGACTCAGTTCTTCTATTAACGAGCGGTCAAATTCCATGTGGCGAGCAAATATACCCATTAAGACGGAACAGTTGATACTGTGTTCCAATAAATACTCATTGGCATCTTTAATCAGTGTTAAACAAGAAATCGCACTAGTATTATCAAAAATGGAGTCAATAAGGTCCTGACTTAATTCATTAACCTTTTCTAGGTTAGCAGGGCCACCTTTTTGGATTTTACTGACAAAATCACCTTGGATCATAACCGCTTGTAGGTATAGGTCATTCGCTGCAGAGAGGGAGTCTGATTCAGATTTTGCTATTTTCTTGGTTTGCTGTTGCCGTTCACGTAGCGACTTAGAGCCTGAGCCAGATGGATCGTCAGCATCTTGTTTTAACTGACTGCGACTAAGATCAACTTCCAGCAGTTCGATGCCTTTCTGTTTTAGTTGCTCAATAGTGGCTTGTGATTTGACTAAGCCTTTCGAACGCATTTTTAAGCGCCCAGATTGCTTAAGTACTTGATTCACGTACATGCCAGGCACTAATTCAGAAATAGGAACTTCTTTTAACATCGATAAACCTTGCTACAGAATGAATCTTGAGTGTAGCAAAGTTTATCAAAAACGTAATAAAACCATCACGCTATAATGAAAATTTTCTTGATTTAGATCCAAGCTGGCATCTTACTTTCGTATTTGCCAATCGCGGCTTCTTCAAGCAAGGTTTGTCCAATCATATCCAGGCCCAATAACAAGTTCTGCTTGTGCTGTGGATCAATGTCAAATGCGAATGATTGACCATTACAACTCACGGTTTGGTTCGGCAAATCGATTTCAATTATCACGTCTGGATTTGCTTTTACTGCGGCAAATAACGTATCCATTTGCGCATTATTAAGGCTAACCGGAAGTAGCTGATTGTTGATCGCGTTGCCGTAAAAAATATCAGCGAAGTTGGTCGCAATTACTGCTTTAAATCCGTAGTCGGCGAGTGACCATGGGGCGTGTTCTCGACTCGAACCACAGCCAAAATTTTCGCGCGACAATAAAATAGATGCACTGGCATATTCGGGCTTATTGAGCACGAAATCTGGATTGGGCTCTTGTTCGTGTTGATCAAGGTAGCGCCAGTCATGGAATAGGTGTTTGCCGTAACCTTCGCGCGTAACGCCAGTTAAAAACTGCTTGGGAATAATTTGGTCAGTATCGACATTCGCTTGATCTAAAGGGCAAGCGCTGCCTGAATGTTGCTGAAAACCTTGTTCACTCATACTTGCTTACTCCTGAAAATCTCTAACGTCAGCGAAAGCGCCGCGCAAAGCCGCGGCGGCAGCCATAGCGGGGCTCACTAAGTGAGTTCGTGCGCCACGACCCTGCCGGCCTTCAAAATTACGGTTGCTGGTAGACGCGCAGCGATCGCCTGGATTGAGTTTGTCGTCATTCATGCCCAAGCACATTGAGCAACCCGGGAGGCGCCATTCAAAACCAGCATCGATAAATATACTGTCGAGTCCTTCAGCCTCAGCTTGTTGCTTAACCGCTACTGAGCCAGGTACTACAATAGCGGTAACGCTATCTGCCACTTTACCTTGCTTGGCAATATGCGCCGCAGCACGTAAGTCTTCAATGCGACTATTCGTACAGGAACCGATAAATACATGTGTAATAGGCGTGTCTGTTAGTTTGTCGCCGGTTTTTAAACCCATATACTGCAATGCCTTGCGAGCAGATTCGATGGCAACCTCAGAGGATGCTGATTCAGGTGCAGGAATAGGCGAATTAACTCCTACCACTTGCCCTGGGTTAGTTCCCCAAGTGACCTGCGGTTCAATGTCTTTTGCTGCTAACGTGACGACAGTGTCAAAGGTTGCATCTTGGTCAGAATGCAAAGTTTTCCAATGTGCTATCGCTTGCACGCGCACATCATCTTTCGGCGCGAACTCTTTATCTTCAAGGTAAGCAAAGGTGGTTTCATCTGGCGCAATCAAACCAGCTTTAGCGCCTGCTTCGATGCTCATATTGCAAATCGTCATGCGCTCTTCCATGCTGAGCGCTTCGATGGCACTGCCAGCATATTCAATTACATGGCCGGTAGCACCCGCGTGACCAATTTTCCCGATAATCGCTAAGATAATATCCTTAGCAGTAACCCCAACGGCTAGCTCTCCGTCTACACGGATAAGCATCGTTTTAGCTTTGTTCTGTTTGAGTGTTTGCGTTGCAAGCACATGTTCAACCTGAGATGTACCAATGCCGAAGGCTAGCGCACCGAATGCACCGTGCGTTGCGGTATGGGAGTCGCCGCATACTACCGTCATGCCTGGCAAAATTAACCCTAATTCAGGCCCCATAACATGCACAATACCTTGCTTTTGATGGCCCACTGGATACAAGGTAATACCGTGGTTTTCACAGTTGTTGGCCAATGTTTGCAATTGCAGTTGGTTTTCAGGCCCGCAAGCATCCAGAGCAAGCGAACGGGTTGATATGGAGTGGTCCATGGTACCAAACGTCAAATCTGGGCGGCGTACCTTACGGCCTTTGGCATCTAGTCCGGCAAACGCTTGAGGTGAGGTCACTTCATGGATCAAGTGTCGGTCAATGTATAACAAGGTTTCGTTACCTTGTTGTTGCACTACATGTGCATTCCAAATTTTTTCAAATAGCGTTAAAGCCATTAGTCTTTGCTCCTATTTTAATAATTGAGCGACTATCGCATCGCCGACTTGTGCTGTTGAATGAGCCTGGTGGCGCTGTTCTGGTGGCAGTAACTCGCCCGTTAGTGTACCTGCCTCTAAAGTGGCGATAACGGCTTGATCGATAGCATCAGCCGCGTCGCTCAGACCTAAGCTGTAACGCAACATCATCGAAGCTGAAAGTATTTGTGCCACAGGGTTTGCAATACCTTTACCGGCGATATCGGGCGCAGACCCGCCAGCAGGTTCATACAATCCAAAGCCATCGCCATTGATACTGGCAGAGGCTAACAGGCCCATTGATCCGGTTAGCATGGCGCACTCATCAGAGATAATGTCACCAAACAAGTTTGAGCACAGCATGACGTCAAATTGAGCCGGATCTTTGATCAACTGCATGGTCGCGTTATCGATGTAAATATGTTCAAGGGTGACATCCGGATATTCGGTGGCCACTTCTTCGGTAATTTCACGCCATAAACGCGAACACACGAGAACATTGGCTTTATCAACGGAGGTCACTTTCTTTCTACGTAACTGTGCGGCTTTAAATGCGCTGTGCGCGATCCGTCTAATTTCGCTAACACTGTAACGCATGGTATCAAATGCATATGCGTCTTCGCCTTCACCTTCTTTACCTTTGGGTTGACCAAAGTAAATGCCACTGGTGAGCTCTCTCACTACAAGCACATCGACACCGCTGGCGGCAATATCGCTGCGCAGGGGAGACAAGGCTTCTAGCCCTGGATAAATTTTAGCCGGGCGTAAATTACTAAACAGGTCAAAGTGGCTTCGCAGGGTTAACAGCGCTGCACGCTCTGGACGTTGCTCCAATGGTAAAGAGTCCCACTTGGGGCCACCGATAGAACCAAACAAAATCGCATCAGCCGCTTCACATCCTGCGAGCGTATCAGCTGGCAGTGCATGCCCGTGGTTATCGATGGCGCAGCCACCTACATCATAGGCTGTTCTGTTGAGCGTAATTGAAAACTGTTGTTCCACCGCATCTAACACCTTATTGGCTTCCGCCATGACCTCGGGGCCAATCCCGTCACCGGCCAACACCGCAATAGAATATTCGCTCATTTAAACGCCCTTAATTTTAACTTGTTGTTTTTTCTCATCTATTTGGTCGGCTAGATGAGTATTATTGAGTACGTGAATTAATGCTTTAACGCCCGATTCGACGATATCCGTTGCTAAACCGATACCATGGAAACGGCGGCCTCTGTATTCTGCTACCACACTGACTTGCGCTAATGCGTCAGCGCCTTCGCCCTTTGAATCGAGTTTAAAGTCGACTATGTCGACATCATCATGGCCGAGTACGCGAATAATGGCATTGAATGCAGCATCAACAGGGCCATTACCTATTGCCGATTCGGTCATGGATTCACCACCGACATTTAAGGTTACCGTGGCGCTAGGGATAATGTTGCGGCCAGCGTTCGCATGCAGGTATTCCAATGCATAATGTGCATGCTCTTGTTTTTGCTGATCAAAAAACAAAAGTGCTTCCAAATCATAGTCAAACACCTGACCTTTCTTATCTGCTAACTTGAGGAAGTCTGCATACAGCGTATCCAAGTCATAATCACTGTCTTGATAGCCAAGTTCATGTAAACGGTGCTTAATGACATGTCGACCAGAACGCGACGTAAGGTTCAGATGATTCTTATTTAGGCCGACACTTTCTGGTGTCATGATTTCATAGGTGTTTTGTGCCTTTAGAACGCCGTCTTGGTGGATGCCTGAGGAATGGCTAAAGGCGTTTGCGCCGACAATCGCTTTATTTGACTGTACCGGCATATTACACAGCTGACTGACTAAGCGTGACGTACGGGTGATTTCTGTTGTATCGATATTGGTGTCTAACCCGATTAAGGCATAGCGAGTTTTTAACGCCATAACGATTTCTTCTAATGAACAGTTACCCGCACGTTCACCAATTCCGTTAATGGTACATTCCACTTGTCGAGCGCCGTGCTCTACCGCACTTAATGAATTGGCTACGGCTAACCCTAAATCATTGTGGCAGTGAACTGAAATTGTGGCCTTATCGATATTCGGCACACGATCAAATAATGACTGAATAATACCGCCAAATTCGCTCGGGATGGTGTAGCCAACGGTGTCCGGAATATTTACTGTTGTCGCGCCTGCATTAATAGCGGCTTCCACCATACGACATAAATAATCGATATGCGTACGGCCAGCATCTTCGCAGGAGAATTCCACATCATCAGTGTATTGACGAGCATGCTTAATTGCGGCGACTGCCATTTCTACGACGTCGTCCTGGGATTTGCGTAACTTGCTGCTGACATGAATATCCGATGTTGCAATAAAGGTGTGGATCCTAAAGCGCTCAGCAACACTGAGGGCCTGCCCGCAGGCGTCGATGTCAGCCGCGACAGCGCGAGATAAACCACAGGGGATAGCGGTTTTAAGGGTTTTGGCGATCTGTTGTACTGACGTAAAGTCACCCGGTGAACTGACGGGAAAACCCGCTTCGATAATGTCAACACCGAGACGTTCGAGCGCGAGTGCTATTTGCAGCTTTTCGCGTGCACTCAGGCTGGCAGGCAATGCCTGTTCACCGTCTCGCAATGTTGTATCGAAAATTTTCACTTGGCTCATGATCTCATGCCCCTTGTTAAATGCATAAAAAAACCCGTGCGGTGCACGGGTTTTTGTGAGTTGCGAAAAAAGATGCAATCTACCCGTGCAGTCTTGCTGCCATCAGAATAAGTAGGAGTAGAGAGTTGTGTCTTTTCATTTTGTAATTTTCATGTTGCTTACTTGCACTTTACAAACTAACGCATCGATAGGCAACCATTGTTTACAATGCTCAATATAACTTTTGATTATATTGGTAGCGAAAGATGTTAATTTAATGCGGCAATACTTTTATTCATTATCCTGGGTGAGTAAACACTTTTTTAAAGTGGGTCTGTAGAACTTCCAGAAAATGACTTTTACATCACGTTTCTTCTTTTTGGTTGGTATGTAAGTGAGTATACAAGTAGAGAGGGGACTAACGTCTATTGTGGTTTTGTTAGTTATCTGGCTTTTGAACCTTTCGTTAGTACAGACCACGTCCACCATAAATGTTACAAGATATTAATAATTGAGTCGTTGGTCGGCTTGAACTTGTACTTCGTCTCAAAGCCCTGTTTTGAGCGGTTTCGGCGGTTCTTTTATTGTTTTTCACTCACTAAACTATGGGCAGTTTAATCGAGAATTGCCCTGCTTATGAATTTAACTCGAACCTCTTTAAAAAGTCCTGCCAGTGTTTTGGTGATACTCACCTTGGTCGTGTTGTTTGGCGCCATGAGTATTTTCAAATTACCCATCCAGCTGACGCCGACAATTGAACAACCGCAAATCACCATATTTTCTGGGTGGCGACAAGCCGCACCTGAGGAAATTGAGTCTGTGATCATTGAACCACTGGAAAATGCGGTCAAAAACACTCCAGGAGCATTGGAAGTTAATACGCAAATCAACCGCGGTAATGGTGTCATCAACCTTACATTTGCGGTTGGCGCAGACATGCAGCAAGCCATGTTAGACGTGCTAACAAGCCTTAATCAGGCTCCGCCGCTACCGTTGGACGCATTTGATCCGATTGTAACCGCGGGGGGCGGAAACCCAGGTGCTGGTGGTGGAGGTCTTGCGGCAGCATCACTGTTAGTCGTGCCGACGACCGATATTGATACGCTGGATATGGCGCAGTACCAAAAAGCCATTGATGACATCGTTCAACCACGACTTGCCAGAGTGCCAGGCGTGGCTGGGGTTAATATGGCGAGTCAAAGACCACGTGAACTACGCGTGACATTTGACCCTTATAAAGCCGCATCGCTTGGTATATCAATTGGTCAAATTGCCAATACCTTGTCAACAGCAACCGATGTATCAGGTGGCGTAGCCGATGTTGGTCGACGTCAATATACAGTGCGCTTCACGGGTAAGTATTCGCCTGAAAACATTGCGGATATGCGTGTCGGCTACAGCCAGAATCGTCCGATTTATCTGCGTGATATAGCAACGGTTGAGAATACGTTGTCAGACCGTTTTGGCATGACATTGAGAAATGGTAAATCCGCCTACTATATTACGATTTCCAGAACCAATGACTCAAACACTGTTGCAGTACTGGACGGCATTAATCAAGCAATAAAAGAGCTCAATGAAGGCGCTCTAGCCAGTGAAGGTTTGGCGATTGAATTGAGCTTTGACGCTTCTGTTCATATTCGTAATGCCCTCGATCTGGTGAAAAGTAACTTAGGCCTTGGTGTTGCCTTGGCGTTGGGCATTCTTTACCTGTTCTTCAGAGGTGTTGGCCCAACATTGCTGATTGCCAGCACAATACCTGTTTCACTTATGGTGGCTTTTCTTGCGCTGAGTTTGTTTGATCGTTCATTAAATGTAGTGTCGCTAGCAGGATTGGCGTTTTCAGTAGGTTTGGTATTGGATGCTGCCATTATTGTGCAGGAGAATATATCGAGGCTTCGTAGTGAAGGCTTTGATGATAAAAAAGCGGTATTAAAAGGTGCTACGCAAGTCAGTGGTGCACTATTCGCATCAACCGCGACAAGCGTTGCGATATTCCTTCCGATACTGTTTATGGCTGGCATCGAAGGCCAGTTGTTTTCTGATTTAGCCTTAACCTTGGCGATATCGGTCATCGCTTCATTTGTGTCGGCAATCACTATCATCCCCATCGCCAGCAAATATCTCCTAAAAAGCCACAGTGTGGCGGATCCCTTTTCCAATTATTGGCAGCGCTTAACCCGCTTGGTTATGAAGTTGACTAATACACGATGGAAACAATGGGGCTGGGTCAGCGGTTTGCTCGCCGGCTCTGCGTTGGTCACTGTGTTATTTTTGCCGCAAACAGACTTTATGCCGCGCGCACCTACGGATGGTTTCTTCTATAGCATTATTACGCCTCCGGGCGGCAACCTAGGCTACATGGAAGAAGAAGTGGCGAGTCGTGTAAAAGAACGTTTAATGCCATATTACAAAGGTGAAAAACTTCCTAAAATCAAAGACTTTAACTTCTATGCCTTTGGATCGAATGCGGGTGGTTTTATTTACTCAGACGATCCGACTCGTGTTGAAGAATTAATGGATGTGGTGCGCAACGAAGTGTTCGCAGGCTTACCGGATACGCAAGCCTTCTTATTCAGAGGCTCGATGATCCGGGTTAACAACGGTGGCGACGGGCGTACTTTGAGCATTGATTTAATTGGCTCTGATCTTGAAGCCTTAATCGATGTTGCACGAGTGGGTTTAGGCAAAGTGAATGAAGTGATGCCCGGCGCGATGGCGAGGCCACAACCTTCGTTAGATATGGCTGAGCCAGAATTACGCTTAAACCCGGATGATCGCAGAATAACCCAAGCCGGTTTGAACCGACGCGATGTGGCGCGGGCCGTGCAAGCGTTTACGAGTGGTATGTTTGTCAGCGAATATTTCGATGGCAACGAGCGTATGAACGTTATTTTGCGTTCGCAGCGTTGGCAAACGCCAGAGCAGCTGGCCGAACTACCCATTTACACACAAGACGCGGGTATCCAAACCATTGGCGAGTTAACCGATATTCAGCGTACTGTAGGACCCGCTCAATTGCGTCGTGTGAATGGGAAACGGACCATTTCGATTGACGTTACACCGCCCGCCGATATGAGCTTGCAACAAGCACAACAAATCTTGGCAACGCAGGTGTTACCTGAAATTAAGGCAATGTTACCCGGAGATGCGAGCGTTATTTTGGGTGGTAATGCAGAGCAAATGGATTCGGCGATAGAGGAAATGACCATCAACTTCTTCTTAGCCTTATTTATTTTGTTCTTGCTGATGACAGCACTGTTTAAATCAGCCAAAGATAGTCTATTGGTGTTGCTCATTATGCCGCTCGCCATTGGTGGTGGCGTATTGGCGCTGGCGTTCTTGAATTTATTCACCTTCCAGTCACTTGATCTACTGACCATGATTGGCTTCATCATTTTGTTGGGGCTAGTGGTTAATAATGCCATCCTCCTGGTCGATCAAACACGTACCGCTGAAAGGCAAGGCTTAAGCCGTACACAAGCTGTTGAGCAGGCGGTTCAAATCCGTGCTCGCCCGGTTTACCTGAGTACATTAACCAGTTTGTTTGGCATGTTGCCGCTGATGGCAATGCCAGGTGTTGGTTCTGAAATATATCGTGGACTTGCCACCGTAATTGTTGGGGGGATGGCTGTGAGTGCTATTTTCACCCTTATTTTAATGCCCAGCCTGTTGTTGTTGGGAAATAAAAAACAGTCCGTTCACAACGAATCCAGTGCAAGTTCAGTATTTACTGTACGTGCTTCTAACGTAACGAATTAACAGGGAGTACCTCAATGAATAAGTTTACCCATGTGATGGCCACTGCACTATTTATGACACAGATCTCAGCCACGGCACTTGCACAAGAGATTAAAGTACCAGTTAAAGTGGAAACGGTGCAGCAGGCACCATTAACCACTAATGTAAAAGTACATGGCACTGTGTTTGGACACAATGATGTTGATTTGACCGCAGGTGCTGCTGGCCAATTGATTTATGTGGCTGAGCCTGGCCAGTTTGTCGAGAAGGGCGAGGCGGTGGCGCAGATTGACCGATTACCGGTTCAGCTTCAACACGCAGAGCAAGAGGCGTTGATCCGTCGCGCGGAATTGAATGTTAAATTTCAACAAAAGGAATTATCCCGCTTGATGTCGCTAGCCAGAACGGATGCTGCAGCACAAAGCCAAATTGATTCAACCCAGAATCAATTGGATATGGCGAAGTCAGACATTGAGCTGGCGAAAATTCGGTTGCAGCAACTGGCAGATAGGCTCGACAGGACAACTGTTCGGGCACCCTTTGATGGAGTCGTCAGTAGTCGATATCAGTTATCTGGCCGAGAGGTCAGTCGAGCTGAACCTTTAGTACGATTCTTAGATATAGATAATCTGGAAGTTCAGCTTTATGTGCCGATCAAGTATTTGCCGTTTGTATCATTAGGCCAAGAAATGTCGATAGCCAGCGATGAGTTTACCCACGTGCAACAATCGCAAGCACTTATTTCAGCGGTTATTCCTGCTACTGATGCGCGTTCACAAACCTTTGAAATCCGAGCTAAGATCGACTTGGACAATCAAACCAAATGGGCCAGTGGTCAGTTGGTTGACGTAGTGCTACCGGTGACCAAACGTGAAGAGGTTACTCTTATTAATCGAGATGCATTGATTATCCGTCGTGACGGCACTCATGTGGTGAAAATTGATAGCGAAAATAAAGCCCACCATATCCCCGTGCGAGTCGGTAAAGGCGAAGGGCAGTGGGTCGAAGTTAGTCCAGCTGAAGAAGGTAAGCTACTTGAAGCAGGCGATAAAATCGCTGTGCGCGGTGCTGAACGTTTAAGTGAAGGGCAAGAAGTGACCATTCAAAGCGTTTCGTAATTGTGTTGATTTGGCGCCTCAGTTGCTGAGGGTTGAGGCGCCGTAAACTAATGTTCGCTTACTTAGAGCTTTTTTGTTCGGCTTCTTATGCAATTCAATTTTTGACGTGATTATTTGGCACGTAGTTTTCAGGTAGAATGAAAGCTCCCATGGATCTGGATAAAACACATTATGCAAGATACACAATCAAACCTAGTTTTAGTGATAGCCAATAAAAATTACTCATCCTGGTCATTGCGACCTTGGATCCTTATGCGAGCATTAAATATTCCGTTTACTGAGAAATTACATGCGTTTGGGCCATCGACTGGAGCCCCTCAATTTGAAAACACTACGCCATCGGGTTTAGTTCCTTGTCTTCTTGATGGTGATATTGTCTCGTGGGATTCGTTGGGGATAACCGAATACTTGGCTGAGAGGTTTCCTCATGTGTGGCCTGATGACGCAGTGGCTAGAAATTGGGCGCGTTGTGCCACCGCAGAAATGCATTCTGGCTTTTCTAATCTTCGCAATATTTGCCCAATGAATTGCAGCGTAGAGGTGTCTTTGCATTCGATTCCTGAAGGATTGACCAAAGATATCAAGCGTCTAGACAGTTTATGGCAAGAGGGCCTAAGCAAGTTTAAAGGGCCTTATTTAGCCGGTGCCAAATTTAGCGCAGTGGATGCGTTTTTTGCCCCGGTGGCCTTTCGTATCAAAAGTTACGGTTTAATACTCAGTGAAGGTTCTATGGGCTATGTGGAGCGTTTGTTGGATTTACCTGACATGCAAGCGTGGAAAGCATCTGCTATTGAAGAGCCATGGGTGGATGCAGAGCACGAGCATGAATGCTATCTGCATGGCACTTTGCTCAGTGATCTCAGGCAGCACAAAAACAGTTAATATGCCTACTCAGTTTTCATAATAGCTTTGCTAGACTAGCTTGCGCCTTGTGCATTAGCGTATAGGCGATAGATAATTGCCATAATAAAACAAATCATTGCCGGTACCAGCAGTGCCATAAATTGCAGATGTGCAAATAGGTAGGCACCGGCGCTACCGCCTAGAATAAACCCCACAATAATAATAAGAAACAATATGCCTTTACGTTTATCAAAGGCTTCCCCCCGGATAAACGCCCCAAGCATAATACCGAGATCGGTAAAAATGCCGGTCAAATGAGTTGTGCGTATGATGGCGCCACTGTATGTGGTGGCGAGTGCGTTTTGCAGGCCACAAGCAGCAGAAGCGAAAAAGTGCCCGTAAAATGATCCATTGGAAAGCAGCCAGAGTGACACTAACAGCAGCAATGCTTCAATCAGTAACGCACTGTCATAATGCCGTCCGAACTTGAGCGAAGAGCCATGCAGGATTACACCGGCAAGTGCAGCACCAAGCAAAAAGGACAACAACACTCCCATTAGATGCACAAGCATTTGAGAATTTGCGGATAACAGCTGCGTACCGAAAATGGTTGCAGAGCCCGACACATGCGAAACCGATTGGTGTTCAAAACCCAGCAATCCAACCGCATTGACGATACCGGCAACAAGAGCCAATGTGAATGCACCTATTTCAACCCATTTGGGTAGTTGGGTTATCACTTTGTTTTCCTTATTCGGCTACAGAGAGCCAATGCTTTTAACCGTTATATCGTAAATCACTCAGTTTCTATGAAAGGTGTTCGTGTTGTCGCCTTAGAGCAAACGACAACATGTTTGAGTTTGTTAGCTTACGTCGAAAATACTATCAGACATGATAAGACTTTAGCCCAATATTCCCTGAAATATTATGTTGCCTCATAGTCTGGCAATACAGAGGGCTTCTACAGGCTTGAACTGATGACTAGGTGGGTAATGCTTAAACAGTTAGAGCGGTGGTGCAAACGCACTTACTTTAAATATATAAAGGCTTGCCTGAATAGGTAAACGTTTTCCAGTCGATCAAAGTGCTAAGCAATAACTCTCTGAGGGTCAGTGTGCGTGGCGCGAGTTTGCCTTTGTGATTCCAGCAATGCCCTGCGCATGCTGCTGACATTGTACGTTTATTCGGTAATGTCAAAGTGAGCTCTGTCGCTTCTAGGATCTTCTTGTGAGCAGAATCATCTACGTATGCGCCATCAAATGAAAACCAGCCAAAACGATTTAGGTGTAGGGTTTGGTTTTCGACTTGGATCCGATCGACACAATCCAGTTCTAAGTGCTGGTGATCATAGTGAGTGACATTCACGCACACCGGTAATCCGATACTCGCTTTTTTCTCAAACCACTGTTGTATTTGTTCAGCAGTAATAGTGTTTGCTGGATTCTTTGTCGCTTGTTTGTTGCGCCATGAACCGTTGTGCGCATCGACATCAAGTGGTGTGGGATTATTAACTAAATACTCGGCGGCACGTTTCACATGATGTGACAACCCACCCAATTTGCGTCGCATTAAAGCGGCTTGGCCGGGGCCTTGCTGTGCCAATACCATCAACTCCCGCTCATACAATGCATTGCAAACATCGGCAAACAAGGGGTGTTCGCTGATTTGAGCAAAAATATCGGTTTGAGGTGGTTGATCAGAGCTAGTCATATTGGCCGCGCATTGCGGAGATGTTTCGGATCTTGATAGCCTGCCTTACAAGCAGGCTATCATCAAGTAATAATCGCGGAAATTATTGACCTTTTATTTCGCTGCGGCCTTTATACGGTGCATTTTCACCCAATAACTCTTCAATTCGAAGCAATTGGTTGTATTTAGCTACACGATCGGAACGACACAGTGAGCCTGTCTTGATTTGACCGGCGGCTGTACCTACGGCTAGATCGGCGATGGTTGCATCTTCAGTTTCACCGCTACGGTGTGAAATAACTGCCGTGTAACCCGCATCTTTCGCCATCTTGATAGCGTCTAATGTTTCACTCAATGAACCAATCTGGTTGAATTTGATTAGGATTGAGTTGCCTACGCCGTTATCGATCCCACGTTTTAGGATTTTGGTGTTGGTAACAAAAAGGTCGTCGCCTACTAGTTGGACTGAGTCGCCAATTTTCTTGGTTAAGCTACTCCAGCCATCCCAATCGCTTTCATCTAACCCATCTTCAATCGATACGATAGGGTAACGCTTCGACAAATCAGCTAGGTAATCACCAAAGCCTTCTGAGTCAAATTGCTTACCTTCACCAGATAGATCATAAACGCCGTCTTTGTAGAATTCTGATGCGGCACAATCAAGTGCTAGCGTGATATCACTACCCATTTGATATCCAGCGTTCTCTACTGCTTCAACGATCACTGAAAGAGCTTCTTCGTTTGATGCTAAGTTGGGGGCGAATCCGCCTTCATCACCCACAGCAGTGTTTAGGCCTTTTGCATTCAATACTTTCTTCAATGAGTGGAATATTTCAGCACCCATGCGCAACGCTTCGGCAAAGTTTTTTGCGCCGACAGGCTGAACCATGAACTCTTGAATATCAACGTTATTATCAGCATGCTCACCGCCATTGATGATGTTCATCATCGGTACAGGCATGGAATATTGACCTTCAGTGCCGTTCAATGTGGCGATATGCTGGAACAAAGGCACTTTACGTTCTGCGGCTTGTGCTTTTGCAACCGCTAGCGATACCGCTAAAATAGCGTTGGCGCCTAATACTTCCTTATTTTCTGTGCCGTCTAGCGTAATCATTGCGTTATCGATTGCGCGTTGGTCAGCTGCATCCATACCTATCAAGGCACCTGCAATAGAATCATTGATAGCGTTAACCGCTTTTGTGACACCTTTACCTAAGTAGCGGTTTTTGTCGCCGTCACGCAATTCTAACGCTTCGCGTGAACCTGTTGATGCGCCTGATGGTGCCGCCGCGCGACCCATTGCACCTGATTCCAAATAAACGTCAGCTTCAACCGTTGGGTTTCCACGTGAATCTAGAATTTCACGTCCGATGATACGACTAATGGTTGCCATGCTGAATTCTCCTAATTAATGATGTTTTTTTTGGTATTCGCCAGCAGCAGCGACGAATCCGGTAAATAATGGGTGGCCATCTCGTGGTGTAGAGGTGAATTCAGGGTGGAACTGACCTGCTACGAACCAAGGATGATCCGGAATTTCAATGACTTCTACAAGACGTTTGTCTGTGGACAAACCACTGACAACTAAACCGGCGCCTTCGATTTTATCGCGCAGCGTATTGTTCACTTCATAGCGGTGGCGATGACGTTCGAAAATTTCATCACTGCCGTATAACTGATGGACTTTACTGCCAGGGATCAAGTGGCACAACTGACTACCTAGACGCATGGTGCCACCTAAATCTGAGTTGTCATCGCGGAATTCTTTTTGTCCATCTGCATCCAACCATTCTGTGATCAAACCCACAACTGGATAAGGTGTTTCAGGATCAAATTCGGTGCTGTTGGCGTTTTCCATGCCAACGACATTCCGCGCGTACTCTACTAGTGCGACCTGCATTCCTAAGCAAATGCCTAAATACGGTACTTTATTTTCGCGGGCGTATTTCACCGCTGCAATTTTACCTTCAATACCGCGCTCGCCAAATCCGCCTGGTACAAGGATCGCATCCATGTTTTCTAGGATTTGCGTGCCTTTACTTTCTACATCTTGTGAATCGATATGTTTAATATTAACGGTTAGTCGGTTTTTCAAACCGGCATGTTTTAGTGCTTCGTTAACAGACTTATAGGCATCCGGTAATTCAACGTATTTACCGACCATACCAATAGTGACTTCACCTGTTGGGTTAGATTCTGCGTAAAGAACCTGTTCCCATTCTGTTAAATCTGCTTCTGGGCATGTTAAACCGAAGCGATCAACAACCAGAGAGTCCATGCCTTGCGCTTTTAGCGCGGCAGGAATTCGGTAGATGCTGTCAACGTCTTTTAATGAAATAACCGCTTTGTCGTTAACGTTAGTGAACAGGGCTATTTTAGAACGCTCATTAGCAGGCAGTGCGTTGACTGAACGACACACTAATATATCTGGCTGAATACCGATAGAGCGTAGCTCTTTAACTGAGTGTTGAGTCGGTTTAGTTTTCACTTCGCCTGAAGCCGGCATATAAGGCACTAGTGTAAGGTGCATATACATCGCACGTTCGCGGCCAATCTCAGTGCCTAACTGACGAATGGCTTCAAGGAACGGTTGTGACTCAATGTCACCTACCGTGCCGCCGATTTCAACAATAGCAATGTCACTGCCTTCCGCACCTGCAATAATGCGGCGCTTAATTTCGTTAGTGATATGTGGAATTACCTGGATCGTAGCGCCGAGATAGTCACCGCGGCGTTCGCGTTTGATTACTTCCTCATAAACACGACCTGTGGTGAAATTGTTTCGCTTGGTCATGCGGGTGCGAATGAAACGCTCATAGTGTCCAAGATCAAGATCGGTTTCAGCGCCGTCATCCGTAACGAATACCTCACCGTGTTGGATTGGGCTCATGGTGCCCGGATCCACATTAATGTAAGGGTCTAGTTTGAGCATGGTAACGTTTAGACCACGCGCTTCAAGAATAGCGGCTAATGAGGCAGCGGCAATACCTTTTCCAAGTGATGATACAACACCACCAGTGACGAAAATATAATGTGTCATGCGAAACCTAAGGCTTAGAGATTGAACAGGCTTTTGCCACTCACTCACCCGAATGACTCGATTGGGCTTTGTGTAGCGGACGGCGCAATAGTATACGCAGAAAGCGCTACAGACACAATCAATCTGTAGCGAGTTAGCGGTGCTTTTTTTCGTTATTGTTTGCTTAACTGTTGTAGTCGAAACAACGCATCGAGTGCCTGACGCGGCGTCATCTCGTTGGGATCAATAGCGTTTAAAGCGTCAATCGCTGGATGCGTATCAAACATCGGGACTTGTTCGGGGACCGATACGTTGGCTGTTGTGCCGTTTTCTGTCGCAATAGAGTCAGTCTCAAGTTGCTTTAACTTGTGTTTGGCGGCCGAAATTACGCTTTTGGGCACGCCAGCGAGCTGTGCAACATGTAGACCGTAGCTTTGGCTAGCGGCACCATCATGAATGCTGTGCATAAAGCGAATAGTATCGTTGTGCTCTATTGCGCTCACATGCACGTTGACCACGTTTTTAAATTGTTCTGCCAATTGGGTTAATTCAAAGTAGTGCGTGGCAAAAAGTGTTAGCGCGCCTACTTTATTCGCCAAATAGCTCGCTGTTGCCCATGCTAGCGACAAGCCGTCAAAGGTACTGGTGCCACGGCCAATTTCATCCATCAGCACTAAGCTACGCGGCGTTGCGTTATGCAGAATATTCGCGGTTTCCGTCATTTCAACCATAAAGGTCGAGCGTCCTGACGCAAGATCATCTGATGCGCCTATACGAGTGAATATGCGGTCAATTTCGCCGATCTTTGCATTTTCTGCAGGTACATAGGAGCCAATGTGTGCAAGCAACACGATCAATGCTGTTTGACGCATATAGGTACTTTTACCGCCCATATTGGGGCCAGTGATGACTAACATTTGCCGCTTATCGTGCATGCTAAGTGGATTGCCGATAAAAGGCTCCTGCATAACCTGCTCTACAACAGGATGTCGACCATTGTCGTAGTTTATGCTGGTGTCTGACACCCACGCTGGTGGATGATAGTCGAGCGTAGTGGCGCGCTCAGCCAAACAGTGCAGTACATCTATTTGAGCGACCGCTTGTGCGCACTGAATAAAGTCAGCCAGTTGAGGTAGTAGCAAATCGAATAATTGTTCATACAACTGCTTTTCCAGCGCCAAGGCGCGGCTTTGGCTGGTTAACACTTTATCTTCGTGAGCTTTTAATTCAGGAACGATGTAGCGTTCATTGTTTTTCAGCGTTTGTCGACGAATATAATCAGCAGGTACCTGAGCACTGGATGCTTTGCCAATTTCAATAAAGAAGCCATGTACTTTGTTGTAGCCCACTTTTAATGAGCTAATACCGGTTCGTGCTTTTTCACGCTCTTCTAGTTCTTGTAAAAACTGGGTTGCACCGTCTGCTAGATCACGCAATTCATCGAGTTCCGCGCTATACCCCGGGGCAATTACGCCGCCATCACGAATGACGACTGGCGGATTATCAACTATGGCGTTCGTCAAGAGTGCTTTGGCATCATCGAAGCCAAGACACGCACTACTCAAGCGAGAAAGTCCGCTTGATGGATGATTCTCTGTACTACGAGAGAGATGATCTACTAATGCAGGAAAGGCAATCATCGCCTCTCGCAGACGCGCAAAATCGCGCGGACGCGCAGAGCGCAAAGCCAAACGCGAGATGATGCGTTCTATATCACCAATTTGTTTCAACAACGGCGTAAGCACTTCATCCGCTGCAATAAGGCTGGCAATCGACTGTTGGCGTTCCGTTAACGTATGTTTATCCGTAATCGGATGGTGTAGCCAACGCGATAATAGGCGACTTCCCATTGCAGTAGCCGTTGTGTCTATTGCTGATAGTACGGTGTTTTCTCTGCTACCACTTAAACTCACGGATATTTCGAGGTTTTTACGTGTGGCTTCATCGAGCTGGATCCAGTGCTCAGGGTTTTCAATAATAATCGATTGAATATGGGGCAATGCGCTGCGTTGTGTATCCCGAACATATTGTAAAACGCAACCCGCCGCACCTAACGCATTGTGAGTACTGTCTACGCCAAAACCGCTTAGATCAGCGGTGCCAAATTGTGATGTGAGTTGTTCAAAAGCACTTTGCTGTTCAAATTCCCAAACCGGACGACGGCGAGCGCCGCGCATATCCGCAACGATATGGGCAAAATCAAAGTCTTCAGAGTAGAGGATTTCGGCAGGTGCTAAGCGTGCTAGATCGGCTTTAAATGCACTTTCATCTTGAGAGCAACATAAACTGAAACGGCCCGTCGATAAATCTAATGATGCGATGCCAAATTGATTGTTCAGATGGCAAACGCCGACCAGCAAATTTTCTTTACGGTCATCCAGCAAGGCTTCATCGGTCAGTGTGCCTGGCGTGACAATTCGTTGTACTTGCCGTTCAACGGGCCCTTTGCTGGTGGCGGGGTCTCCTACTTGCTCGCAAATCGCAACTGAAACCCCTAATTTAACTAACTTGGCTAGATAGCCCTCTACGGCATGGTAGGGAACACCTGCCATCGGGATCGGATCGCCACCTGATTTACCACGAGCGGTAAGGGAAATATCGAGTAATTGAGCCGCTCGCTTGGCATCGTCATAAAACAACTCATAAAAATCCCCCATGCGGTAAAATAACAGCGAATCTTTGTGCTCTGACTTTATGCGCAGGTATTGTTGCATCATGGGCGTGTGGCCCGCGAAGGATTGTGGTTGAGTTGCAGGTTTGTTCGACGGCATACTAGCGGTTGTATCGATTCTTATTGGTAAACATTTATGAATTCATCGCCCCATGTAGATCACATGTTAACACTAACGTTGGACCCAAGTTATGGCGACATCGAGGCCTTGGCTGAACAGTTAGGACATTTGCTTGAATCGGCGAACAAACACATATCCTGTGCTGAATCATGCACAGGCGGAGGCATAGCTTACGCGATTACGAGCGTGGCTGGAAGTTCTGCTTGGTTTGATCGTAGTTGGGTGACCTATGCAAATGAAGCTAAGGTCGATGCGCTGGACGTTTCGCCTGAAACCTTAGCGAGCGTGGGGGCCGTCAGCAAAGAAACCGCGAGTGAAATGTTGGCTGGCGTTATCAAGGGGTCAGGGTCAGAAGTGGCAATAAGCGTTACTGGGATCGCAGGCCCTGGCGGTGGCAGCGAGGATAAGCCCGTCGGCTTAGTGTGGTTTGGATTTTCCGTCGATAAAAAAGAATGGCTTGTTGCTCAACAATTTAGTGGTGATCGCGGTCAAGTTAGACGACAAGCGATTTGTTTTGCGTTAGCATTTCTGATCGAACGCCTAGTTGATTAGCTGGACGCATCCTGCATAATTCAAAAAAAGACTTGTAACTGTATACTTAAACAGTATACTGCATAAGTATACAGTATTTATTCCGATTCAATACATAAGAGGATCACCTTCGTGGATGACAACAAATCCCGCGCACTGAGCGCTGCTCTTGGTCAAATAGAAAAGCAATTTGGTAAAGGTGCAATCATGCGCCTTGGTGACAACCAAGCCATGGACATCGAAGCGATTTCAACAGGATCGTTGAGCATCGATATTGCATTGGGAATTGGTGGTTTGCCATGTGGGCGTGTTGTTGAAATTTACGGGCCTGAATCATCCGGTAAAACCACGTTAACGTTGCAAGTAATTGCAGAAGCTCAGAAGAAAGGTAAAACCTGTGCGTTCGTAGATGCAGAGCACGCACTTGATCCTATTTACGCTGAAAAATTAGGCGTGAATATTGATGATCTATTGGTGTCACAGCCGGATACCGGTGAGCAAGCGCTTGAAATTTGTGACATGTTAGTGCGCTCAGGTGCCGTTGATGTGGTGATTGTTGACTCGGTGGCAGCGCTGACGCCAAAAGCCGAAATTGAAGGGGACATGGGAGATTCTCACGTGGGTCTTCAAGCGCGTTTGATGTCTCAGGCGCTGCGTAAGTTAACGGCTAATATCAAACGTTCGAATACCTTGTGTATTTTCATTAACCAAATTCGTATGAAGATTGGCGTTATGTTTGGTAACCCTGAAACCACAACTGGCGGTAATGCGCTTAAATTCTACTCTTCTGTTCGATTGGATATCCGTCGTATCGGTTCGATCAAAGAGGGTGATGAAGTGGTTGGTAATGAAACGCGCGTTAAAGTGGTTAAAAACAAGGTTGCACCGCCATTTAAACAAGCAGAATTCCAGATTCTGTATGGTCAGGGAATTTCCAAAGAAGCGGAATTAATTGACCTTGGTGTTCAACAAAAAATGGTTGAAAAGGCGGGCGCTTGGTATAGCTACAATGGAAACCGAATTGGTCAAGGTAAAGCCAACGTGGTTAGATTCTTGAAAGATAACCCAGAGATCTCAGCTGAATTAGAAACACGTATTCGTACTGAATTGTTGTTGCCAAAAACGAAAGCAACAGACGAAGCATTAGCGCCAGCTGAAGAATAAGTTTTAAAAGCTCCCTAGCTTTTTTTAGCCGCATCAGGAACGATGCGGCTTTTTTATTTGAGCTTAATATTTTTCGATGTCATAAAAGCAAAAGCAAAAGCAAAAGCAAAAGCAAAAGCAAAAGCAAAAGCAAACAAGAGCACTGGTGTATTAATGTAAGTGGCTATAGTTTGCTAACGGTTATAAGAACTTACGCATTGACATCAATCGATGGGTCGTTTGACTTCCAACTGGGTGGTGTTTTGCCTTGAAGGATATAAGAGAATGCAATTAGCTCAGCAATGACGTAATAGAGCTGCTCTGGAATTTCCTGGCCTAAGTCTAATGTACTCAAAAATTCTGATAAGTACCGATCTTCGTGGATCATGACATCATTTTGCTTGGCCACAGCGATAATTTCTTCTGCTAGCTCGCCAAAGCCTTTTGCAATAACTTCCGGAGCTGCGCCTTTTTCTGCACTATTGTATTTAAGCCCGACTGCGCGCTTGAACGCTTTACTGCCCTTTTTCACGTTACACCTGCGTCTGAAGTAGTTGATAGGGTTTTGAGCGCAAACTGTCAGGCACAGCGCCTAACTGGCAAGTCGGCGGCGTCATTTCAAGACCTAATGCGTCCAAGCGTTTGCGCAATGCTGGCAGAAATTCAAGGATACGCGTCTTGAGCCCCTCTGTACTGGTATACAGATTAAGATTTAGCGCTGATTCTTGCAGCTTGCACTTACACAGCACGTCACCATAATCTCCGATATTCATAAGCATCGTGAGGTGCCATACATGTTGGCCGGTACCGGACTTTTTCTTTTTGTCCGGCGATTGGCTTTCCCTGCGTATCAGTAGCTCAGTATCGCGAGTACCGCTTTGCGCCGTTGACGGTAGAGAATAAAACAAACTGTCTTGACCTTGAATTGTCGTGTCACTTTGACTGAGTTTGCTGTAACCGTGTTGACTCAGAGTTTTGCTAAGTGTTCTTAGCAACTGCTGACGCTGTTCTATTTGGGTAAATTCCTGTGCGCTTCTAGCAACTGGAGGTGCTGTATTCACAGGGGCTTGAGCATTTCCCGCAGGCGATTGCCCCAAACTTTGCTGCAAACTTTGTAGTAATTGCCCTACTCGTTGTTGTGCAGCATTAATACTACGCCCACTGCGGCTTGCGAGACTCAATTGCAACAGCGTTATCAGACCAGATACCAAATTGTTGCTGGGCGCTATTTGTGAAATCGCCTGACTGCTAATAGGCAGCGCAGGCATTTGCAGTAGTTGTTGCAGCTGGTTGGCATCCGGTTGCGGTGTAGTTAACGGTCTTAATGCTTGGCTAATGTGCTGTATTACGTCTTTATAGGCTGGCTCTATTCGTTGACCCAGTTGTGTCAACACTTGTTGTAATTGTTGTGCATTCTGAGTTGAAGAATCAGCATTAATAAAATGATGTTTAATCGCTTGCTGTATTTGCTGCACCAGCTCAGGCGGCACTGTTTTACCACTTGAATTGGCACTTATGGATTCTACACTTGTGTTCGATGTTGCCGTTTTTCCAATCGGAGTCTCGTGTATCGGTGACGCAATATGCGTATTTCCTAACTTGCTCAGCGCACTATCAGCGGGGAAGCGCTGAATAGATTGAGCAAATAATTGTTGTTGCTTGTCTGAAAGATTAAAGAACTTACTTAGCTGCTTCTCAATCTGAGGAGCCAATTTTGGCAAGTCGCTTATGGCGAGTCTTTGCTCTGGTGTGAGTGACGGAAGCGATTGCGTAACTGCCTGCTTTATTAAAGGCAGGGTGATGTTAATCGCCAATTGTTGACGTTGATCTAATTTTAAGGAGGTTTGTAATCCAGCAGTCTCCGTACCTTGTTTAAGCAACTGCAAAACTTCAGGTTTTAAAATGGTAGCTAGCGCATCTGTGATGCTTTTTGTCAACGCTGCAGGGATACCGGTGGTGCTTAATTGCGGTAAAACAGTTTGTGCAGTTCGAGCATCAATCGCAATTGGCGCAATTACGGCTTTGCTATTTGTGGGGATCGCAGACTCGTTGCTTGAAGGCGGTGTTACGGTCGATGGTTTTTGTAACTGGGATGAGAGTTCATTGTTAGACGCATCTGTAGTTTTTTGTGGCGCTGTTTGTGCAATTAGGATCTTAGCAACCCATTTATTACCTGCTTGCTGTAATTCAGTATTTACGACCTGACCCGTTTTCAGTGGCACATTGGTTGATGGCCACTGCACGGTCACTTCGCTTAATTTACCCAATGGTGGTTGCAGTTGTAACTGAATTGTCTGACCTTGTATTGAAACAACTTGAGCTTGGCGCAATTGAGGTGAGGTAAACTCGCTACCAATTAGTTTCGTAACACTTGGTTGGGAACTGAGTGCATTAAGGAGTGTCTGTTGTTGCTGCAGTGATATCCGAGCACTAAACAACTGTTTTTGCTCTGTTGTAATGATGACGGCATCACCTGTTGAAGACAGAGCTGCTTGTGCGCTGCCTGTTGTAATGCCTGCTTTAGGCAAGAGGTCGAACAGCGTGCGCCCTTTTGAGTCAGTCACTTGTAATTGCGCATTGTTACTTTGGATGACGATTGGGCTTAAAGCGACAGGCGTTGACAATTGAGCGGCAGAGACAGCACTTTTACTGGTCAATGAGGCCAGTGAAGAAACGAGGTTCTGTAAATTTAACTCTTGCATGTCAATTGTATCGGCTTGAGCACTGATAAATTAATTGTACTCTAGTTTGCATCTTTGTTGTGGCAAATGCGTATTCATGAATGCATGACTAGCTTTGTTAGCAAAATGCAGAAAGATAACGTTTTTCTGTTAAATAATTCAGATAAAATGACCAATAGGATGCGTGTCCTCACATGCAAATATGATAGACTTCCGCGCAATTTATTTAGTATGAATCAACGCTCAACCACTAAGGACATTTTGTTGCCACGTTTACGCGCAGTCGAACTCACCTGTGTTCGTCGAGATAGAGTATTATTCGAAACGCTTAGTTTCGAGATAGCCTCTGGTGAACTAGTGTATTTAACCGGCCAAAATGGGGCGGGAAAGACCAGTTTATTGCGTACATTGGTAGGTTTTCATCAGCCGCAAAATGGCGATGTGTTGTTCAATGGCGCGTCGATATCTGATGCCAGTGTAAAACGTTCATACGCACGCGAATTGATCTATATCGGTCATAAATCAGCAGTCGATCCACACGCTTCAGCTTTTGAAAATTGCCAATTCTGGTGCGCACAACACGGGATCAAGGTGGCACCAGAAAGAGTTTACGATGTGCTCGCTACATTAGGGTTAGTGGGCCTGGAAGATATACCATGCGTGCAGCTATCAGCGGGTCAAAATCGCCGTGTAGCGCTGGCGAGATTATGGCTAAAGCCAGAAGCATTACTTTGGGTTTTGGATGAACCCTTTACAGCATTGGACGTACATGGCATTGAGTTGGTTGAGTTACACATCAAGTCTTTTACCGAGAATGGTGGAAGTGTGCTGTTAACATCTCATCAAACCTTGCAGCACGTAAAGCAGAACAAGACGCTGGACTTGGAGTATCGAATATGATCATCAGTCCGTACAGCGCTATGTGGCGTCGCGAGTTTACTCTTGCCTTTAGACAAAAGTCTGAGTTGGTTCAACCCTTGGTCTTCTTCGTTCTGGTGATAAGTTTATTTCCTTTAGGTGTGGGTCCATCCCCAGACATTTTGCAGCGAATAGGCCCTGGTGTGATCTGGGTCGCGGCGATTTTGTCATCACTATTGGGTATGGAGCGTTTGTTTAGAGATGATTTTCAGCAGGGTTGGCTTGAGCAACTCACGTTAACCGATGCTTCTATGGCGGGGTTGATGGCAATAAAGGTTGGTTGCCATTGGTTGGTCTCATTTGTGCCTTTGGTCATTGTGTCACCGTTGTTAGCCATGTTTTTAAATTTGACCCAGGATATGTATTGGGCACTGCTGGCTACGTTAGCTATAGGTACTCCACTTATCAGTTTGGTTGGTGCAATCGCTGTGGGATTAACCATGGGACTCAATCGCGGCGGCGTATTGTTGTCTTTACTTCTGATCCCTTTATTTATCCCGCTGTTAATCTTTGCAACATCTGCTATTGAGGCGGCCTCAATGCAACTACCGTATTTTTCTCAATTGGCGTTTATTGGAGCATTGTTGTTGTTTGCTATGGCTTTAACACCTTTTGCTATCAGTTACGCCGTTAAAGTGAGTTTGAACTAATGTGGAAATGGTTACATCCCTACGCAAAACCTGAACGTGCGTATCAATTATGTTCAACCCTGTTACCGTGGTTTTCGATCACGGCGGTTGTCACTCTGGTTATTGGCACGATATGGGGGTTAGCCTTCGCGCCTGCAGATTATCAACAAGGTGATTCATTTCGGATTATCTATATTCATGTGCCTAGCGCTATGTTATCGATGGGAACCTATGTGGCAATGGCTATTGCGGCGGCCGTCGGCATGATTTGGCAATGGCGAACAGCATATATGGCCATGATTGCAATGGCGCCAGTGGGCGCGGTGATGACTTTTGTCGCCTTGTTTACCGGCGCTGCATGGGGTAAGCCAATGTGGGGTACCTGGTGGATTTGGGATGCACGCTTAACCTCAGAATTAATCTTGTTGTTTTTGTACTTTGGCGTTATGGCGTTATACGCGGCATTTGAAGACAAGCAACAAGCCGGTAAAGCAGCCGGTGTTATGGCATTGGTTGGCGTTATCAATGTACCCATTATTCACTACTCTGTTGAGTGGTGGAATACCTTGCATCAAGGCGCCACCATTACCAAATTCGATACACCTTCAATTGCCGCAGAAATGTTGTGGCCGTTGCTGATCAATATATTAGGTTTTGCCGCATTTGTTGGCGCAGTGACCTTGGTCAGAATGAAAAATGAGATTTTACGTCGTGAAATAAACCGACCATGGGTATTGAACGAAGTGAAAGGTGTTCAATCAAACATAACCAGTGAAAGAGGTTAGCTGTGCAATTTAATAGTTTCAGTGAATTTTTTGCCATGGGCGGTTATGCATTTTTTGTGTGGTTGTCATTCGGTGTAACGGCTATCGCTATGGCGCTAATCGTGATTGAAAGCCATATGGCACGTAACAAGCTACTTAATCTCATTGTGAGTGAACAAGCTCGCAAGCAGCGCATTGCAGCTGCAAGAAGTAATCAAAAAAGTAAAGAAGGGTAGACGTGTAAATGAATCCTCGTAGACAAAAACGTTTGGCTGTTGTCGTTGGTGTATTACTGCTCATTTCAGGTGCGATCGGCCTGATGCTTTACTCGCTAAATGAAAACATTGATCTGTTTTATACGCCATCTGAAATTATTGAAGGTAAAAGTGGTGCCGTGCCAGCTGTGGGACAGCGCTTGCGCATTGGCGGTATGGTGGTTGAAGGTTCGGTTACACGTGATCCGCAATCACTGGCGGTTAGTTTTGACTTGGTTGATATAGGTGAGCATGTCACGGTTCGTTACGCAGGGATATTGCCTGACTTGTTTAGAGAGGGGCAGGGTATTGTTGCAACGGGAGTGTTGACTGAACCGAGAGTCATTGAGGCACACGAAGTATTGGCGAAGCACGATGAAGAATACATGCCGCCTGAATTGGCTGAAAAAATGAAAGGTATTAAGCACGTAAAACCCAGCGAAGCGGAGTACTAATATGATCCCTGAGTTAGGTAATATTGCACTAACGCTAGCGTTGGTGCTCTCCATTTTACTCTCTGTATATCCTTTATGGGGCGCTCAAACCAATAATACACGTTTGATGGCGACAGCGAAGCCACTGGGCATTGCTTTGTTTGTGTTTACTGCAATTGCTTATGGGTGTTTGACTTATTCTTTTCTTATGGATGATTTCAGTGTTGCGTATGTGGCACATCACTCTAACAGTTTACTTCCTATCTATTACAAAGTGACTGCGGTATGGGGCGGTCATGAAGGTTCATTTTTGCTGTGGGTACTGATGTTATCTGGCTGGATCATTGCGGTTTCAGTATTCAGTAAAGGTATTCCACAGCCGATGGTGGCGCGAGTACTGAGTATATTGGGCATGGTTTCAGTTGGCTTTTACTTATTTATGCTACTGACATCTAATCCATTTGAGAGTTTGTTGCCACTATTTCCAGTAGATGGGCGAGATTTAAACCCTTTATTGCAAGATTTCGGCATGATTATCCACCCACCCATGCTGTACATGGGCTATGTTGGATTTTCCGTGGCATTTGCATTTGCAATTGCTGCTTTGATCTCAGGCCAGCTGGACAGCACCTGGGCACGATGGTCTAGACCCTGGGTGATTGCAGCATGGGCATTTTTAACATTAGGAATTGCACTGGGGAGCTGGTGGGCCTATTACGAGTTGGGCTGGGGCGGCTGGTGGTTCTGGGATCCGGTTGAAAATGCGTCGTTTATGCCTTGGTTAGTAGGTACGGCCTTGATGCACAGTTTAGCCGTGACTGAAAAGCGCAAAGTATTTAAGTCATGGACTGTGTTGCTTGCCATTGCCGCGTTTTCCTTAAGCCTTTTAGGCACATTCCTTGTACGTTCTGGTGTAATAGTATCTGTCCACTCATTTGCCAGTGATCCGGCGCGCGGTATGTTTATTCTGGGCATACTGATCGTGTTAAGTGGTTTTGGTTTATTGCTCTATGCACTTAGAGCAAAAGAACTCAGAAGTCGAGGCAAGTATGATAGTTTCTCGCGAGAAGTATTATTAATCGGTAACAACGTTCTGCTATGCGCCGCGACCTTGGTTGTATTACTGGGAACTATCCTCCCTTTGGTTCATAAAGAATTAGGGTTGGGCACTATTTCGGTTGGCGCACCGTTTTTCAATCAAATGTTTGTTGTTTTGATTGTGCCATTTGTGTTTATGCTGGGTTTAGGGCCATTGTCTCGCTGGAAACGTCAACCGGTTAAAGATCTGCGCAATCATATGTTGGTTGCATTCGGGGTGAGTCTGAGTGCGGCGCTATTGGTGACTTATTCCTATGACCAGCCGACATTTATGTCCGTGCTGGGCATGGTGTTAAGCTTTTGGATTTTGGTGACCACGCTACAGGAAGTTAAACAACGCGTGTCAGCTCAACGGGAAAGAAGCTCCTCGCAAGCGTTATTAGGCCTCTCTCGCAGTCATTGGGGAATGGTGCTTGGCCATGTGGGCTTTGCCGTAACCCTAATTGGTATAACACTGGTCAGCAATTTTGAGCAAGAGCGTGATGTTCGCATGTTGCCTGGAGATACCGTATCGCTAGGCGGATACGAGTTTTTGTTTACCGGTGTTAAACAAGTGGATGGTCCTAATTTCCGCGCAGATGTGGGCGTCTTTGATGTGTTTAAAAATGGTGAAAAGATTGACCATTTAGAGCCAGAAAAGCGCTTTTATTCAGTTCAGCGCATGACCATGACAGAAGCGGCTATTCATACTTCTATCACACGTGATTTATTTATTGCATTGGGTGAGCCGCTTGATGGCGGTGCATGGGCGGTGCGCGTTTATATTAAACCGTTTGTGATTTGGTTATGGTTAGGCGCTGGTATTATGGCATTCGGCGGTGTTATGTCGATTGCCGACAAACGCTATCGCCTGAGCAAAGTTGCTCAACTCAAAAAACGAGGTGCTGCTAAACCACTGTCGGACAAACCAATGGAAGGGAGCGTTTAACTGATGAAACGTACGTGGTGGTTTGCACTTCCTGCCCTGGCTTTTGTGGTATTGGTGGTATTTTTATTTCAAGGGTTATTCAGTGATCCAAGAGAGCGCGAATCTATGGCGCTTGGGAAACCTTTACCGCCTTTTGAATTGCCCGATCTTTTCCAGCCAGATATTACCTACACGCCAAGTAGCCTAAAGGGAGATGTCACCATATTGAATGTGTGGGGCGTTTGGTGCGTTACCTGTGCAGTTGAATTGCCTTATTTAACGCAATTACGTGAACAGCATGGCGTACGATTTGTTGGGCTATATTACGATCAAGACTTAGATCCTGATTTTGGCACCAAAACACTCGCTCGCGTGCAGACTGAAGTGTCTCAAATGCTGACCCGAATGGGTAACCCCTACCAGTTCCAAATCTTTGATGTCGTCAGAGACTATTCGTTAGATTTGGGTGTTACTGGCGCACCTGAACATTTCTTGATTGATGCCAATGGCAATATTCGTTTGCATCATGTTGGCGATATCAATGAGCGCGTTTGGAATAACAAGATCCTGCCTGCATACAATCAGTTATTGGCCGAAAAAGCGCAAGGAGAACAGCCGTGAATATTTGGGCTAAATGTATTCTTGGATGCCTGCTGTGTTTTGTGTCCTTATCGAATTTGGCAATTGCAGAAGAAATTATTGCGCAGGATGGAGTTGATAGTTATCAATTTGACTCTGAGGCTGAGCGTGAAACCTTTCTTTCATTAACCGCTGTGTTGCGTTGCCCGATGTGTCAGAACCAAAATATTGCAGATTCTGATGCCATGATTGCACATGATATGCGGCGCAAGGTTTATCAATTACTCAAGCAAGGCAAAAGTGAACAAGAAGTAATTGATTTTATGAAGGAGCGTTACGGTGATTTTGTCTACTACAAGCCGCCGGTAACCCCTTATACATTATGGTTATGGGTGCTCCCAATCGCCTTTGCGATATTTGCCTTGATATTCATAACTCGCAAACGCGCCGTTGTGCCAGATGCTGAAGATCAGGCACAAAAATTAGCCCGCGCTGACGCAATATTAAAGCAGGAAGAATAAATGAGCTGGACATTATTTTACATTGTGATCGTTGTGTTTGTTGCAGCGATCGTCGTCACTGTGAGTTTGCCCTGGCTTAGAAAGCGTGATCAACGTGCTGTTGACCAGCTACGAAACGCACAAATCGTAAAGCAACGACTCGGCGAAATTGAGAAAGAATACCACGAGGGCTTGATATCTGAGGATGACAAGCAACAAGCGATCACTGAATTGAAGTTAGCGCTGGTTGATGAAGCCGGCAATGATTCAATAGATGAATCTGTGGCTAAACCCTCAAGTACGAAATTAGCCATCATCGTTGGATTGTTAATAGCATTGAGTATTGGCGGTACCGTCTATTATCGTGCGAATCATTTGCATGAAGTGCAAACGCTGGTGTCAGCGACACAATCTATTGGAGAGCTAAGCGACAAATTAATCGCGGTGGCAAATGATCAAGCGGATATTTCACCACAGGAGTTACAACTCTTAGCATTAGCCATCCGTCAGCGATTGCGTGATACGCCGAAGGATGATCAGGCATGGCTGAATCTGGGGCGTTTGTATATGAGTATGGGATTCTCCGAGCAATCGATCGAGTCTTTTGAACGTGCGTTTACGCTTGCGCCAGAAGATGTTAATACGCGTTTAAGCTTTGCTCAGGCGCTGATGTTATCTGGGACTGATGAACATTTACGCCGCTCTGAACGGTTATTAGCCTTTGAACTGACGCAACAACCACAGAATGATAACATTCGTTTGATGTTAACTGTGGTGAATGCACAATTGGGTAAGGCTGAGGAAGCGCAAGCCTATTTCGATACCATCAAAGATAAAATGTCGCCCAGCAGTGAAATGTATCAATCATTGGTTGCGCGTCTTGCAGAGTTGTCGGGTAACCCATCCATACCGATTGTTGCTGAAGAGGCATCAGCTCAGACACAAGATGAAACAAATTTAACTGGTTTTAATGTGGCGGTATCAATAACATCTGAGCTGCTGGCCAAAGTGCCTGAGAACGCGTTCTTATTTGTATTCGCGCAAGATGCAGGCAGTGCCATGAGAATGCCTGCCGCTGTTGTAAAATTGCCGCTCGCGTCATTACCCGTGAATGTCACATTGACAGAGCAAAATGCGATGATGCCAAATTTCACGTTAAATCAAATTGAACGAGCTAGGCTGATTGCACGTATATCCAAGGACGAAAATGTAGAAGCCGTTAAAGGTGAACTTCAGGGGATGACAGAAATCCCAACAACTACCGGTCAGGTAGTTAACGTTGAAGTGATGATTAATCAGGAAATTGAATGAACCAAAAATTAGTATTGCTCTTGACAGTCTTCATGCTCGGATTAGGCGGGTGCGCCTCCAATAAGAGCCAAGAGCAAGTGCAAGCCAATGACATATCGACCGATCCACGTGACCCACTGGAGCCCGTTAACCGCGTGATGTGGGATTTTAACTATGACGTTTTAGATGAATACATATTGCGTCCCGTCACAGTTGGTTATGTTACTGTCATGCCTCAATTTGCTAGAACCGGTTTGCTGAATGCAGCACAAAATTTAGAAGAGCCGGTGAACGTGGTGAATAACCTGTTACAAGGCAAGGTGGGAGCCTCACTTGATAGTTTGGTGCGTTTTGTTTTAAACACTACCATTGGCCTGGTGGGTACCATAGATGTGGCTGAGAAGATGGGGGTGCCACGTCGAGATGAAGATTTTGACGAAGTGCTTGGTGTATGGGGGGTCGGCAATGGTCCGTATCTAATGCTACCCGCGGCCGGCCCAAGTGATGTCAGAGGTGTGGGCGGACGATATGTGGATAACGCCTATTTTCCTATGACTTACTTAAACAGTAATTTCACGTTGTTACGTTGGGGCGTAGAAGTATTAGAGGGGAGAGCACGGGCAATGGAGCAAGAACAATTGCTGGAAACCTCTGCTGACCCTTATGCATTTGTGAAAAATGCCTACTTCCAGAATAAAGAGTTTCAGGTCAAAGACGGTAAAATTGAAGAGGAGCAACCTGATGAGGAAGAGCTACTCGATTTTGAAGACTTTGAAAGTATGCTAGAAGACATAGAGTAGGCACACTAAATAGCTCTTCTAGCACATGATGCTTTTTAAATAAATTGATAAGAAAGCCAGCCTTAGTCGCTGGCTTTTTTATTGCGCTTCAACAACCAGTTGCATATCAACGTGCATGATGCCGTCTTCATCATAGGGTTCACTGAAGGTTCGAAACCCTAACGAAGCATAAAATGCTTCTAGGTATAATTGCGCCCCGATTTGTATCGGTGATGAAGGCCAGTGGGTACGACAGACTGTAATGGCTTCGGTCATCAATTCAGTCGCGAGTCCTTTGCCACGATCGTGGGGAGACACGACCACTCGACCGATGCTACACCCTTGATAGGAAACCCCTGGTGCAAGGCATCTGGCATAGGCAGCTAGGTGGGCTTCATCAGTTTCCGGCACGGTCACGCTATACACGTGAATGGAGTCTGGTAAGGTATCTTTGTTGTCCAAATCTGGATAAACACAATCTTGTTCCACGACAAAGACGTCGCTTCTCAATTTCAAAATGCTGTACAGCGTTGTGTTATCAATCTCTTTGAAGGGTTTACGGATGAAGTGCATAGCGTGTCTATGAAAAGGGTTTATCCGAGATTCTGCCTTGCATGAGCATAAAAGCCAATATTTGATCGCAATTCCGCTCAAGCGGGTGGCCTGTGCGACGGGCTGGACCGCATGATCAATTTCAATCAACGACATGGTTTAGACTAAGTTAAAAATTCTAAAGGTGCTCTAAGTTGAGATTGCTGACGCGACTAATTCAATTAGCTTTGTTGCTGGTTATTTCCAGTTGTACCTACATCAAACCCACTAAGCCCCCAGAGATTATTTGTCACTGGGGCACTGAAGCCTTTGATTTGTGCCAGTATCCGACTCAGTCGGGGCGAGTAGAAGCGCTGATCAATGCTATGACGCTAGATGAAAAGCTGGGGCAAATGACTCAATCGGTTTGGCACAACGGTGTAACTGAGGACACGATGCGCGAGTTTTTTATTGGGAGCATCATTCATACCGATGGCCCAGTGCCGGGCGATTCACCTGAAGCATGGATGGATAAATTTGATAGCTTTCAACGGTCAGCGATGAGTACGCGTTTGGGCATTCCATTGCTGATTGGAGTCGATGCTGTGCATGGGCAAAATACTTTCGAAGGTGCCGTGGTATTCCCTCACAATATAGGCCTGGCTGCGACTCGCAACTACTCGCTTATTCAAGAGGTCGCTCGCATTACCGCACTGGAATCGGTAGGAACGGGATTCAATTGGACCTTTTCACCCTGTATCGCAATGCCAGAACACGAGCACTGGGGGCGTGTTTATGAAGGTTTCTCTGAAAATTTGGATATTACCCGGGCGGCAAGTCAGGCATCTATTGCTGGACTGCAAGGCCAATCCCTCGCCTTTGACCAGACGATTGCCGCAACAGCAAAGCATTATTTAGGTGACGGTGGAACATTAGGCGGTGTAGAAGGGGGCAACGCCATTATTAGTGATGAGGCCTTATACCAACGCCATTTACCCTCTTATCAACAAGCCCTTGAGGATAATGTGGCAGCCGTTATGGTCGGATTTAATTCGGTCAATGGCACGCCAATGCATCAGCACGGGGAATTGGTTCAGGGGCTGTTAAAGCAAGAGCTTGGTTTTGAAGGCGTTGTGTTGACTGATTGGAATGGTGGCCTGCGATTTGGAGAGCCGCATACGGTGATCAATGCGGGTATCGATATCGCCATGCAGCCCGGGAATCACGTTGAATTCATTACAAAGCTCAAAGCTTCCGTGCTGGATGGTACGGTTGCAATGGAGCGTATTAATGATGCTGTAAGGCGTATCCTCAATATGAAATTTAATCTTGGCCTGTTTAGTAATCCCTTTAGCAAAAGAGCTTATGCGTCAGCGGTGGGGAGTCCAGCGCATCGCGATGTTGCACGTCAGGCGGTACGAGAGTCTTTGGTATTGTTAAAGAATCAAACTCAGGCGTTACCGCTTGACCCTCAAGAGGCACTGGCTGTTGTGGGTGAACATGCTGATAACACGGGCTTGCAAAGTGGCGGGTGGACTATTCGATGGCAAGGCGTAACCGAAAGCTATCGAGGCGCGACTTCGATTTTGAGTGGTATTGAGGATGTTGCACAAAATGTTGAATACTTGCCTCAAGGTTGCAGTGCAGACATGCATGCAGAGAAGGTAGTGGTGGTTGTTGGAGAACGACCCTACGCAGAAGGGGAAGGAGACACTCACGAACTGTGGCTAAGCCAAGCACAAAAAGCGCAGCTTGCTAATTGTAAAGCGCTGGGTAAACAGGTGATCACTATATTGATATCAGGCCGAGCGCTTATTGTGAATGATGAGTTGGCTCACAGTGATGCCTTTATTGCGGCGTGGTTACCTGGATCAGAAGGCAGTGGAGTGGCTGACTTGTTATTCAGTGTGGATGGATTTACACCCACAGGGCGTTTACCGCATGCGTGGCCGAAAGCTATTGACGATCTACCATTGCCTGAAAGTTCACCTAAGGCTCTATTCCCAATAGGTTATGGATTGCAGGCGTTCTAAATAAAAAAGCGGTCTAATGACCGCTTTATTTATATCCGTTTGGATTTTGTGATTGCCATCGCCATGAATCGCGACACATGTCTTTTAAGCCTTTTTGGGCTTCCCAATTGAGTTCGTTTTTAGCAAGTGTAGGGTCTGCATAACACGACGCAACATCACCACTGCGTCTGGCAACGATTTGGTAAGGGACTTTTTGTCCACTCTCTGCTTCAAAAGCTTTAACCATGTCTAATACGCTGTAACCTTGGCCCGTACCCAGATTAAAGGTACATAAACCAGCATTCGCGTCTAGTTTATCTAAGGCTTTTAGATGTCCGTTGGCTAAGTCCTCAACGTGAATGTAATCGCGTACACCAGTGCCATCGGGTGTATCGTAGTCATCACCAAACACACTCAGTTGCGCTCGCTTACCGGTGGCAACCTGAGTAATAAAAGGCATTAGATTATTCGGTATACCACTGGGGTCCTCGCCAATCATACCTGATGGATGAGCGCCCACCGGATTGAAATAGCGCAATAACACAATATTCCACTCTTGATCGGATTGATATAAATCGTTCAGGATCAACTCAACCATCAACTTGGATTGGCCATACGGATTAGTAGGCTGTCCAGTTGGCATATCTTCTCGCAGTGGCAGCGCGATGGGATCACCATATACCGTAGCGGAGGAGCTGAAAACAAGGTTCTTGACGCCGTGATACTGCATCACTTTACACAGCTGAAGCGTGCCAAACACATTATTCTCGTAATAGTTTAACGGTTGTTCGACCGATTCACCGACGGCCTTTAACCCTGCAAAATGAATAACGGAATCGACTTCATGTTCAAAGAATATTTGGTTAAGTGCTTGCTCATCACGAATATCTCCTTTTTTGAAGATAACCGATTTACCGGTGAGATCGTTGACGCGGTCCAGAGCGACTTCTGATGAATTACTCAAATTGTCTAATACAATGACGTTGTAGTTCTGCTCGAGTAGCTGCAGAACGGTATGGCTACCGATATAACCTGCACCGCCGGTAACAAGAATCGTTTTCATGATGTTTTCCCTAATTCATCAGAGAGATATTTAGCACTTAAGCTGTATTGCAGTGGCTTTATAAATAAAGGATAGACGAGAAGCACTAAGGCCGCCCAAAGTAGCGCAGTCCAATTTTCAGATACTTGTAGTATGAAAATAAACACCGGCACAATAATGAGTAATTTGAGGACGTTTAATAATGAACGCTCAGGTACGGTCATTTTCAACGCCGCATGTTCGAGCGCGATCATGCGCTGTTGTAATGGCAAATCCCTCAATTGGGGGATTTGCCGGGTAGAGAAGTAGAACTTCATGCGTCAGCAGTTTTCGCTTGGCTCGCAGGTAATTTTTCCCACACACGAGTTTTAAGCACGAATAACAGCACCACAATACCGATGGCGATACTGAATAAGCTGATCTGCATGTAGAGCCCAGGCATTTCATCTAAACGGCTTGGGTCAAAGTTCCCAGCAAGTAAGCCTGCAACTACGTTACCGATTGAATAAGTCAGCACGAAAACACCCATCATTTGTCCAGCAAATCGTTTAGGCGATAGTTTGCTTACAGCACTTAACGCTACTGGGCTCAGACATAATTCACCAACAGTATGCAAGAAGTAAGTCATTACCAACCAATAAGGTGCCACTTTCAGGCCACTGGCAGCAAGCTGAGCTGCAAAGAACATAACTATAAAGCCAGTCGCCATGATGATCAGACCAATAGCACATTTAAAGCCGTATGACGGGTCCATCATGCGCTTGCCTAGGTTGATCCATAGGGCGGCAAAGAATGGTGAAAGAATAATAATGAAGAATGAGTTTGCAGATTGGAACCAAGCCGGTGGGATTTCAAATGCACCAATCATTCGGTCAGTGTAGTCACGTCCGAACAAGTTCAGTGAAGAACCCGCTTGTTCAAATCCTGCCCAGAAACAGATTGAGGCTATACAGACTAAGAAGAGGGCGCCCAATTTACGCTTTTCGTTGCCATCTAAATTACCAAAGAAAAATATTGCAGCGTAATAGGCTAAAAACACTAGAGTGAAGAATATAGCCACATATTTTGCAAGTGCTACCGCGTCAATAACAATCGCGCCAGTAGACACCATCGTGGTCACTAGCACTAGTGCAATTAAGAATCCGACAATAACCATCCAGCTTAGGCGCTGAGCATTGGGTGACAGGTCAACGGTAGGTTTTTCAGCGGCGCCTTCTAACTTAGGTTGGGTCAATTTGTATTGAACAAGGCCTAATGCCATACCTACAGCAGCTGCACCAAAAGCGTAATGATAACCCCAGTTGGTCGCAAGGTAACCACATACAATATAACCAATGACAGAACCAATGTTGATACCCATATAGTAGAGGGTATAGCCACTGTCGCGGCGCTTGTCTTCGTCGCTATAAAGCATGCCGACCATTGCGCCAATATTAGGCTTCAACAAGCCGGTGCCTAACACGACGAGAATAAGGCCAATGAAGAATGTTTTTGTACTAGGAATGGCCAGAACAATATGCCCTGACATGATAATAATACCACCGTACCATACGGCTTTTTGGCCGCCCAGTAAGCGGTCAGCCAACCAACCACCAGGTAATCCCATAAAGTAGACTGCGCCAGTGTAAAGGCCATAAATAGCCGTTGCTGTTGCAACGGTGAACGCTAAGCCTTCCTCTTGAAGACTGGCCGTCATAAATAATACCAAGAGTGCACGCATGCCGTAGTAACTCATACGTTCCCACATCTCAGTGAAGAATAATGTTTGCAGGCCCCCTGGATGGCCAAAGAAACTTGTGTCGTTAGATTTTGTTGTCATTATATTTTTCCAAATTTGGACTTCTACTATTGAGATTTAAAGAGTTTAGTAGTCAAAACTATCTGTAAAAAAGTTCGTTAGTTTATACTAAAGAGCTAGGGGTAATACAAGGACAGTGAAATCTCCTGATTACTCCAGCCAATTCAGAGACCGCTTTCAGTGCAAATAAAACCTAAATAAAATCTTGAAGACCTATATTTTCCTAATCAAACAAATAGGCTATCATTTCCAGCTAAATTAATTTTTGCAAAAACCTCAATTCTAAAACATAGGAAACTTAATGCTTCCGGATAAACGTTTCATCATCAATGTTGTTTCTTGTGTGATATTATTTTTTACTGGGACAAGCTTTTCTCAATCGTTGACTAATCAGCAGATTCAACAGTTCAAAGCTTTGCCTAAAGCTCAACAAGAAACCCTCGCGCGTCAAATGGGGTTTGACCTTTCTATCTTGTCCCAACAGAGGTATGGAAGTACAAACACAAAAAGCAATTCTACTGAAGCTGAAGAGCCCTTCACCTATTCAAGTTATGCGAACAATCAAGATTCGGAGTTGTCAAGTTTAGAAACTGAAGATGTTGAATTAACACTATATGGAAGTGACGTTTTTTCGCCCAATAATGCCAATAGTAATTTGAATCCCACGATTATGGTTCCAGATAGTTTTATTCTTAAAAGTGGTGATGAGATACTTCTCAGGGTGTACGGTACTGAAAATTTCGAGTACGTGCTTCTAGTTGAGTCGGACGGTAATGTCATTGTTCCGCGTCTTGGTCCCATATCTGTCGCAGGACTCAGCTTCGGAGAGGCTAAGGACTATGTTAAAAGCGTAGTCGAGAGGCAGATTACTGGATCAAAAGCCATTGTGACAATGGGTAATATTAGCACCTTAAATATTTTCGTGGCGGGCGAAGTTACAAACCCAGGGCGATATAATGTAAGTTCCTTATCAAGCTTGACTGAAGCTTTAATTGCTAGTGGAGGAGTGACAGATATTGCCTCTCTTAGACAAATTCAAATAAAAAGGGGCGGCAAAACTGTTTCTACGTTTGATCTATATGAATTATTGAGTCACGGCAATGCCTCAGACAATGTCAGATTGCAAACGAATGATGTGGTTTTTGTACCAGCTTTGCAGTTTTCAATTGAAGTAGATGGTCAGGTCAGGCGACCTGCAATATATGAACTATCTGGAGAGAATAAGTTACGGGAAGTATTAAGCCTCGCCGCAGGGGTGCTTCCTGATGCGTTCACCAAAGCAATCAGTATTGAGCGCGTCATCAATGGGCAACGTGTGCAGCTGACAGCCAATCTCAACGAAGATAATTTCACTGTTCTTCCAGGAGACAGAATATTTGTCGATAAAACCTCAGATTACGTTGGTTCTTCAGTTTATCTGCTTGGCGCTGTAGCAAGGCCCGGCGCGTATCAATGGCACGAAGGATTACTTTTATCCAAATTATTAGGGAATATTGATGAATCTCTATTACCTAATGCTGATTTTACCTATGTGCTAATAGTTCGTGAAATAGAGGGACACTCAAAACGCATTGAAACTTGGCAAGTAGATCTTACTTTGGGGCCACTGCAAGAAAATGGTGACATAGTGCTAGAAGAAAAAGATCAAATAATCGTGTTTTCCTCTCAAGAAGAGAAGATTTATTTACCAAGTACAATTAAAGCGTACGCCCAAACAGAAAAGGAACTTGAACAATGGTCTGAAGAAATGTGGGAAAAAAGAATTCGGGAAGATGAGTTCCTACAATCAATCGGTGTTCTAGAAGGGACTGAAAATAATCAATCAGACAGTGAAGAGAGACAAGCAATTCCACGTATAAAATTAACTGAAGAGGAAATTAATGAACTGCGTGAAATGAGTGAGGTCTCACTCTTCTCCAGAAAGAATCTTTTGAGGCCAGTATTAAAAGCACTAGAAAGGCAGGCTGGTGTTGGCGAACCAATTAGTATCTTTGAAGTCGCAGGCGAAGTTAAAGTGCCAGGGAAATACCCATTGACGAAAAATTTAAGCGTGTTAGGCGCAATAAAGGCTGCCTCAGGCCTGACTGAATCTGCGTTTTTATCCAGAGCTGAAATAACTCGGTTAGAGTTAGACCCAAATGGAGAAGCCAATATAAACCATCTCGAATTTGAGCCTAAAACGTTTCTTGCTGGTTCAAAAGATAGTTTGACGATTAAAAGTCGAGATAGGCTCAATTTTTTTTCCATCCCAGAGTGGCAAGAGGAATTGAAAGTTGTCGTCAAAGGAGAAGTTAAATTCCCCGGCGAATATACGGTTAAAAGAGGTGAAACTTTGACTCAGCTTCTTGAGAGAGTCGGTGGTGTAACTGATTTCGGTGATTTAGAAGCAGCACTGTTTACACGTGAGGATTTGCGGGTAAAGGAAAGAGAAAATTTAAAGCGTCTAGCCGAAGAGCTTCGCAAGCAAATTGCATCAGAAAGTCTTCGACAACAAAAAGGAGCGGGGTCTGTCATAAGTTATGATCAAGCTAAAGAGTTATTAAAAGACCTTGTGAGTGCAGAGGCCGTCGGGCGACTAGTCATTGACCTGCCGGCGATTTTATCTAGTTCTCACAGCTCTGATGTAACCCTTCAGGACGGTGATCAGCTGATAATCCCGAGCATAACTCAATCCGTTAACGTGATTGGTGAAGTGTATGTGCCAACTTCTCATTTATATAGTGAGAGGCTGACGCTAGATGAGTACATAGAACTCAGTGGCGGCACTAGAGGACTTGCGGATGAAAATCGCATATATGTAATTCGCAAAAATGGTTCCGTGATGATTCCGGGAGCCCAAAGTTACTGGTTTGGTTCGAATCGAGAGTCGGCGAGCATTAGGCCTGGAGACACGATAGTTGTCCCATTTGATTCAGATAATGTTGATAACCTAACACTTTGGTCAAATGCCACTCAAATAATATATCAGCTGGCAGTTGCAGTGGCAGCTATCGGAAGTTTGTAAGATTAATTAAGAGGTACAATTGATGAAACGCAGCAAAGGTTTCACCATGATAGAGTTATTGATTGTTATTGTTATTTTGGGATTATTGGCATCACTAGTTGCTCCAAAGTTCTTTCAGCAGCTCGGCAGTGCCGAGAGAGGTATAGCGGCTACTCAAATGAATGCTTTTGAAACAGCAATTGATACTTTCCGTTTGGATATGGGGCGATATCCCGCATCTTTGGATGAGCTTCGGAATAGCGACTCAGCCCGATGGAACGGTCCCTATTTACCTAAAGCTATTCCTTTGGATCCATGGGGAAACGCATATGAATACTCAATAAGCGAGGAAGGTGATATGCCATATAAGCTATTATCTTATGGGGCAGACGGTAAAGTCGGTGGAGAAGGTCCTGACGCAGATATCGAGCATCAATGAAAAACTTAGAAAAAACGCTGTCTGACTGTTTTGGCGTAGAGGTTGAGGATTTAAATAAAGCTAAAGCCTACCAAGAAAAACAAGGAGGTAGCTTGGAAAACATATTGGTTAATATGGGAGCTCTGCCCAGTGATCAATTACCTCTAATTTACAGCACTTATTTTGACATCCCTTGTTTGGATATTGCTGACTGGTTGAACGAACCAGTGCCACTGATTACCGAAACAGAGTATCGATTCCTAATAAATCAAAACTGGGTTCCTCTTAATGTAGAAGGAAATCAATGGACTTTTGCATGCTTAAACCCAGTCAATAGGGATATAAATCAATGGATAGCAAAGAAAAAACTAAAGACCATATTGTACATTGCTACAGAAGGTGAGTTGCAGGTTTTAATGACTCGCCTAGGCTCTATTTTCGAAGATAGTGCGGGGATAAGCACAGTAAGTGATGAGGAGAAATTAATTGAATTGGCGTCGGAAGCGCCGATTGTCAATTTGTTAAACTCATTATTGATCAGAGCATTAAAAAGAAACGCCTCTGATATGCATATTGAACCCATTGATGGGCAATACAGGGCGCGTTTCCGAATTGATGGCGTTCTCCACGAGGCGGAAAAAATCATTCCGCGAATGCAAATGCCACTAATCACACGCCTCAAAATCTTATCAGGCATGGACATTGCTGAAAGGCGGCGTCCCCAGGACGGAAAAATAGAAACAAAAGTCGGTGGTGAAGCTATTGATATTAGAGTGTCATCTCTTCCTTTAAATGAAGGGGAATCTATTGTATTGAGGTTTCTCCGAAAGGAAAGCGTTCGCTATGATATGGACCGACTGCACCTATCAGAAGACCTGAGGTGTTTAATAGAAGAAGACATTAGTTCTACTGCTGGAGTTATTTTGTTAACAGGTCCAACGGGCTCTGGTAAAACAACAACTTTATATACACTGCTTAATAAGCTAAACAGTGATGATGTGAAAATCATTACTCTTGAAGACCCTGTTGAATATCAGCTTGAAGGTATTAATCAGGTTCAGGTGAATTCGGAAATCGGATTTACTTTCGCGTCGGGTTTACGAACGGTCTTGCGCCAGGACCCAGACATTATCATGGTGGGCGAAATTAGAGATGCTGAAACGGCAAAAATTGCAATGCAGTCAGCATTGACAGGTCATTTAGTTTTTTCCACACTCCACACAAATGATGCCCCTTCTGCATACACACGGTTAGTGGATTTAGGGGTTGATGAATTTTTGCTCAATTCAGCTGTTTTATCGGTTGTTGCCCAACGTTTGGTTCGAAAGCTTTGTGAAAATTGCGCGAGGCACCACAAGTTGAAGGATGATTCACCGTACAAATCCATTTTGGAAAAACTTGCAGATCTTCATGGAGAAAATATAGAAAACATCAAAACTTCAACAGGTTGTCAGCATTGCGATAATACCGGGTATGTCGGAAGAGTTGCAATTGCAGAATATTTGAGATGTGACGATGATGTTAAAGCACTGAAGAAGGATGACTCTTTTTCTCGTGAAGCAAGAGACTTAAATGCTATAAAGGGATTGAGAACACTTAAAGAAGATGGGTTTCTAAAGGTTCTTAAGGGGGTTACGACGATCAGCGAAGTGCTTAGGGTAGCTGGCTAATGAAGGTATATAAATACAAGGGGTATGATGATTCAGGAGGTCGATCTACAGGGGTGGTTAAAGCAAAAGGTAGGATAGAAGCCGCTGAAATAGTAAGGGCAAGAGGCCTGTTATGTACGGAGATAAAAGAGGAGCAAAAGACGAAATTGCCTTTTTTTTCCGATCAGCGGAAGGTTACGCTAGATGAGTTGGAGTTTTTTACATCAGAATTATCTCTGCTTCTAAAATCGGGAGTCCGTATAGATAAGTCGATTGAGATTTTGGAAGAAAATATAGAAAGCGAGGCTCTTGGCTCTTTGTTTTATCATATTTCTCAGCAGTTGCATTCTGGGAGCACTTTGGCTGAAGCATTGCGGTTACAACCCGAAACTTTCTCACCACTTTACGTAAATTTAGTTGAGGTCGGCGAGAGCACAGGTGACTTAGCAAGTGTGTTTGAAAGGCTTGCAACCGACCTTAAATTTCAGCAATCACTTAAGCAAAAAATCATTACGTCGTTGACCTATCCGTTCGTTATTTTTTGTATCTGTGTATTAAGCGTTTTCTTTATCTTCAACTTTATAATTCCACGCATGTCTACGATGTTCGATTCAATTGAAACGCTTCCCTGGTATACGGAAGCCCTACTGGGGGTAAGCGAATGGATTAATCAATATCAAGTTTTTCTACTTTTTGTATTGATTGGTTTAGGTGTAGTCATAAAATATGCATTGCGAGTTGACAGGTGGAGGTATGCCGTCCAGTCCCTCATGTTGTCACTTCCGGTGGCTTCTTCTGCTGTTACCTTACTCGAAAGAATCAGGTTTAATAATGCTCTCTCGTTGACATTGTCAGCAGGTCTATCTGTAGACCGGGCTCTATCTCAAGCACTGAATTCAGTCAGCAATGTAAGCATCAGAAAACAAATCGCAATTGCGATAGACAAGGTCAAGGCAGGAAATTCACTAGCTAAGTCATTTAATGGCGTTTCTATTTACTCTTCATTTCATATATCTCTAATCGAGGTCGGAGAAAGCTCTGGTAATCTTTCTCTAGTATTCTCGGAGATTACAACTCGCTCACGTAATGAATTTGAGCGATGGACACAGCGAATTACAGCTTTTATCGAACCAGTCATGATAGTTGTTATGGGAGTTCTTGTTGGTGGGATCGTAATTACAATGTTGTTAAGTATGGTGTCTGTGAATGAATTCTCATTCTAGCCTTTCTCGTTGCCAAAAGCATGGGTTTACGTTAGTCGAGATTTTGGTGGTTTTAAGCCTTATGGCAATGTTGATATCATTAGTTGGGCCTTTTGCGGTGAAAACTCTTGATAATGCTGAAGCACGCTCTGAACTCCTTAGAGCTCGCTTATTAATAAAGCATTGGAAAGAGAGGAGTTTTCTCACTCACCAGTCAATTCGCATAACTCTCAGTGGGCAGGAAATTCGAATTGAAGGGGAGTCAGGGAAAGAATTAAATGTGCTCGGTTTTAGACAGCTGCGTTTTGCTACCACGACATTAAAAATTAATGCTTTAGGGTTTTTGGACCAAACAGAAGTTCATTACGCAGTTGATGGAAAAGAGAACGTTTGGGTTTTTGATGAAAAGACAACTTAGGTATAAGTATCCGAACGGGTTTACGTTAGTGGAAGTATTGGTTGCGACTGTTATTATGGTTGCGGCGCTAGCGTCTTTGACATTGGTTTTTAGAACTAATTTATTATCCAACCAAAAAGCAGTTGATAATCTAACCATTGATACTAGTGTCCCAATTATTCTTAATAATGTGCGTCAAATGGTCCGTCGGAATAGCGATCCCACAGTACTGAATGGGAGAGTATTTAAAGTTTTTTCGACTGAATACTCTATCTCATTGCAGTTAGTTCAACGAGCATCTCCACCACGATTTTTTAATCCTGATTCACAACAGCTTGAGAATTTTCCAAGAAAATATGCTTTATGGAATATTCACGTGCAGGTTAATAATGGTGACACTTCAAGGGAATTTCAGTTGTATGAGTTGAGTTGGAATGACGAGTAAGAAAGGTTTTACACTTGTAGAGTTAATGATCTCGATGACAATTTTGTCAGCAATGTTAATGACGGGTAGTTATATATATCTACTCTTGTCTTCTAAATGGGAATATGAAACAAAAGAATATGATTGCGCCATAGATAAAATGAAATCGCTTGCAATTATACAGCGACAGTTGCATTTGATTGCTCCTCACATAGTAGAGCATGAGCAAAATGGAGAATTGAAGCCCGTATTTTTTTTTATTGGTAATGAAAAGAGTCTTTTATCTATAAATAGTCAAGGGCTATTTGATGCTACTTCGTCAGAGGTTTTTCGTATTAATGCCACTCAACAAGAGGACGGAAGATTTGAGGTCGTTTATCAAGCGGTTTCCATGCCCATGCTAGAGCTTACTTCAACTGATCAGGAGCTTGTTTTTGACCGTTCCATCGTGTTATTTGACGATTTGAGTGAGTTTAATATTTCATATTATGGATTTGAAACATACGACCAACAGGGGGAGGCCAGTGATTATGACTCAGAAATATCACCCAGCTGGACGGCAGTTTTCGACGGTACAGAACGTCAAATTATGCCTTTCGAAATAAACATATCCGTGATTGATGAGTCGGGTCTTGCTGACTACAGGTTGAAACTAGACGAAAAGTCAGTGAGATACATGACAAACGCTATAGAAAGTCGTACTGAGCTTTAAATGAAAGCACAAATTCGAGGCGTGAATACCGGTATCGCACTTGTACAAGTGTTGTTATTGATTTCTATTTTATCTGTCCTTTTGCTTTATCTAACAGATATGGCAAGAAAACAGGTTGCTGTCGCCCAAATCTCCCAATATAGAGTACAGTCACAAATTGAGTTGTTTAATGCGGAAAGTATTATTGCGTTTGAACTCTTAACAAGAGAAAAATTTGTTAATGAACTGAACACAGGATCTAATTTTATAGATTGGAATTTTTATGGTCAGAGATTTTCATTACTCAATACGTCAGAAATCGAGTTACAAGATCAGGCAGGATTACTCAGCCTTAATTACGTTGATTGCGAAAAACTGGTGCCAGCTTTACGACAATATGGAATTCCTCATGCTCGCTCCAATTTTATTTGTAGACTATTAATTGACGCGCAAGATCCCGACGATGTAGTAACATCAAGTACTACCTTGGAGTCTAATTCTTATAGCGTTAGGCTTCCAAATACAATGTTTACGCATAAGCAGCAATTACAAGAGTTAAACCTATTTTCTCAGGAAGAAATAGTTGCTCTGACAAACCTGCTTACTGTTCATAGTACCGGTTGGTTGAATCCGTACTTATCTGATGAAAAACTTATCGCATCATTGAGTTCCAACGAAGAGGCTGATATGGTCGCTGCCGCAAGGCAGATTGGTTTTGTTTCTCTAGTAGACTTTCAGTCGATAGTGAACATTGCACCAGATGAAAGTGTATGGTTTAACTTCTCAAACAATATAGATGTCACGATAAGCTCAACGGTCGGTGAAATTACAATGGTGAAAAAAAGTATATGGAATGTTAATCCATATGCATCAGGCGCCTCTGGGCCGATTAACGAATTGAACATAAGTAAACTTTAGTGCGAAATAAGCAAATGAGCAACGAGCATAGAGCAAACTCAGCGTTTTTGAATACTTTCATTGCAGGGTGTTCTATATACGTGGGGCCGAACAATGTAATCCCAATTAATTCACTCTTGCAGAATGAAGTAACTTCTTTTGAACCAATGTCAATTTTGAGGCAATTGATCGCGATCGTGCATAGGAGTCGTTACAACGAGGAAGTCAGAGTATTGCCTATCGAGTCTCATAGCGATGTAAAGAAGTTATTAGCGTTAGAGTATTCAGGCAACAGGTACTCATACAAGATTGTAAAAACTGAGAAAGGGAAAACAATAGTTAACATATGGACTTTTGACGACTCCGTTCCTGACGCGTTTTGCCTGATACCTGAAAGTTGGCTTGTTGCGGTTTCTAATGGTTTCATAACACAAACGTATTCTAACGATTTAGACTCGTCTTACTTTGCAATTAAGTCAAAGGGAGTAGTTTATTCTCAACCCACGACAGCAGTAATTAAGGATAAGCAACATTTCTCACTTGCTTGTGGGCTACCGGATACGTTGGAGCTTAAACGCATATCTCAAAGGCAAACGTATAAGCAAATCCTTAATGTTTTCTATAAAAATGTGTTTTCAAACATAGTAACATTTGCTCGATTGCCAACCTTTACTTCTGGCCTAATAAAAGAATTAGTTAAGAATGCCGGACTCGTAAGTTGCAGTACTTTTTTTGCAGGATTAATTCTTTACTCTGGTTTTTTGTTGTATAACCAGTGGAGTATTCAAGAGCAATTATCCAAGTATGGGCCGGAAGTAGATACAGCGTTGAGTGAGCAGCAACAAGTCGAAACTCTGAGAAAAGTTATACATGGTCATAGTGAATTGGCTCAACAGCAAATTCCAACACACCTGATTTGGAATGCTTATCTTTCTATAGTAGAGGATGCTCGAATACAACGAGTTGTCTTCAATAATGATCGGGTTGTTATTAGTGGTGAAGCTGAACAAGCTACGTCCATATTGACTAAATTATCTGAAATTGATACCGCTGCTGACGTGAAATTTGATTCGCCAGTCAGAAGTAATCGGGGGCGAGAAAGATTCGTGATAAGCTTTATTCCAGTGGAGGTTTCATTAGATGAGTGAATCACTGAGTGAAGAAATACGGAAGTACGACCTCTATTTCTGGGTGATTGGTATTTTAGTTCTTATCAGATTTGTGTTTTATCCTTGGGTCGACTGGATCAATATTAATCAAGATTCGATAGCAATGGAGCAGTCGAGACTCGATAGAGTTAAAACCTTGGTTGCGAACCAAGACTCGATTGCATCGGAAGTAGATAAGTTAAAAAGCATGCTCTCTGAATTCAATGGTGTTTTTATCGGCACTGAGGATTCAAATGAATTCCAGTTGGAAGAACAGCGGCGATTAAATTTACTTTTGAGTGAATATTCTATTAATGTTGAGAATATTGGTTGGGAATCGCCCTTAACCTTGAGCGATGGAGCTTACACAGCGCAGCGTCTTTCAATGACTGTTGAAGGCAAACTGTCAGACATCATTCTTCTGCTATTGCGACTTGATTCATCTCCGCACTTTGTCAAGTTAAGTGATTTTAGATTATCGGTTCAATATCACAATGAAACTTCGCTTGGGCGAGCAAGAGGAGTGATTTCGTTAGTATTTTTTAAATTTAATAGAGCAGAAGAATGAACCTTTTTCGTGTTTTCGTTTTTCTCGTTAGCTCGTACGTGGCGATCAATGTTTTTATAGGTGAGAGAGAGTCAACTCAATATACAGAAATGAATATTGCATCTTTACAAGATGATTTGGTTACCTTTTTTCCTAGTGTAACAAATACGCGTGTATCGAGTGTTGAAGAGATTATACGTCGTTATGAACAAAATTTGGCCGGAACTGGCGATTCTGAGCCAGAACTTGTAAGCGAGGTTCTCGAGAATGGAAACTTCACTCAGTTGGTGTTGGATGGACAACAGATAAGATTGCTCGGTGTTTTTATAAGTGATCGGGCTGAAAAGACTAACAAGATATTGCTTTCAACCAAAGGCAAATCTGGGAATGTCATTCTGGTCTCCCTGAGCGATAATGATGAATATCAGGGTTACAAGATAAACATAATAGATACGACCAACGTTTCTTTAACGAAAAAATCAGACAATGTAGGAAGCGACTCAAATAGTGAAGTCGAAACTCTCACTCTGACAATGTACAAATCAAGAAAATAAAGACTATGTCTTAGGTGAAAATGAATATGAAATTTAGCAAGAATGTTTCCTTGTATTTTCTGGTGGCAGTTATTTCTGGGTGTGCTGCACCTACGCAACCCCTAAATGTATCTAATTCATACTTAACAGGAAAAGTAGAAGCAAACGCTTCAGGCGCTGACACCATAGCGTCTGGTGAAGATAAGCAAGAGAGCCGAGCAGTTAAGTATCTGTTTCCATATGAGGGTGCTGACACCAACTTAAATAATGCAACTGATATGCTTGCAGGTTTTTCTGACTCAGAGTCTGTCTCTGTGTCAGCAGATTCACTTCCGTTTCAAGAATATTTGCATTATGTATTTGGTGATTTGCTCTCCGTTAATTATGTGCTTGGCGAAAATGTCCAGTCAGACAACAATCCCGTTAGCTTGAATATTAGAGAGAGGATATCTGAAAGACGATTATTCCAGTTAAGTTTTGAGCTTTTGCAAGAGAGGGGGTACGCAGTTAGGTTCTCCGATGGACTTTTTTACATTGTCAAGGGGAGTGCCGATACCACATCGAATACAGCCTTTGGTTACGGTAATACAATTGAAAGTGTTCCTGAAACTTCGTTAGATATATTACAAATGGTACCTTTTGTACACGGAGCACAAACATCCCTCGCCACTACGATAAGTCGCTTTGTAGGCGTTAAAGTGACACCTTATTTAGAAAGAAATTTAATGCTAATTCAAGGCAAGCGAAATGATATTCTCAAAGCCCTTGAGTTTATAAAGTTGGTTGATCAACCGATTTATAGCAATCGGCATATTGCATTGTACAAACCGGTTTTTGTATCACTCGATTTATTAGTTGAGAAACTACCTGAAATCCTTAACCAGGAAGGAATTGCTAGCGGGGAAAATAAACCCGAATCAGCATTATCATTTATAACTTTGCATAGGCTAAACACTTTAATAATGTTCGCGAACACGCCGCCTGTAATTCAGAGAACAGTTTTTTGGTTGGAACAGTTGGATCAGCCTTCTGATGAAGACAGCCTAGATTATTTTGTTTATGAACCTCAGTATGCAAGGGCCATTGATTTGGGTGAGAGTCTTGCAAGGTTGATGGGCGATGCACCCTCTGCCTCTCCTATTGGGAATCAAACAAGCGGGAGGCAGCAAAGTGAAGATGTCCGCAAGAGCGAGACTAGCGCAGGGCTAGTTGCGAGTGGCAAAGATGGAACCAGATTAGTGATAGATGAGAGGTCTAATTCGTTAGTTTTTAATACAAACGGTAAAAGGTATAAGCAGCTACTGCCATTGATTAGGCGTTTGGATGTTATGCCACGACAAGTAGCACTTGAAGTACTAATTGCAGAGGTTACTCTTACGGATAAGTTTGCGCAGGGCGTTGAGTTTGCCTTCAGTCGCGGAGATTACAGTTTATCAACGTCAGGAGCATTTGGTCTGGGAGATGTTGGCGGACTCAGCTACGTTTTAACTGGAGGCAGTGGCTCAGTCAACATGCAACTTTTTGAGTCAGACAGTCTGGTGAATGTCATTTCACGGCCTTCTTTAGTTGTGAGAGATGGCGTAGAAGCCAATATTAATGTTGGGACAGAAATCCCAATTGTGACTGGAACTACTATAGATGCCAATGATGCGAACAGTTTAGCGAGGACAAATATTGATTACCGTCAAACTGGCGTAGAATTATCCGTGACCCCAACTGTCAATGCAAAAGGCATAGTAACGCTTGAGATCAGCCAATCTATCAGTAACCAAGTAGATGGCGTTTCAACGGTAAGTGGAACGCCTGCTATTTTTGAGCGAAAAATAAGAACAGAGGTTATCGCGCAAGATGGCCAGATGGTAGTGCTCGGGGGGCTAATCAGTGAAAACAATAGTTCTGGTGAAAGCAAAGTACCGTTATTAGGCGACCTCCCACTTTTTGGCAATTTGTTTAAATCTAAGTCAAAATCGGGTGATAAAACAGAGTTAGTCGTTTTGGTAACGCCACGAGTGATTTCAAATGCAACCGAGTGGGAAGGCGTAAAAAATGAATTGCAAGCAGAATTAGAGAGAATTAAATTCAATTAACTCGTTATTCTTACTTGTTTTTATCAGACGTTTTGATAACTTAACTACGCTATTTTTAAGGGAACGCGCTAGTAAACTTATTAAATAGTATAGGTTTGAGTATGGTTTTATTAATATGTATAAGTAAAACAATCATATATTGAGGCTTTATGGTTGACATGTTCAACCTTTGGGGCCTACACTACCATACGGTTGGATGTCGCCTAGGCGACGGCCTATGGCGATCAACCTAAAATGTAAAACTAAAAAGAGAATTTGGGAAAGTGCTAACTAATACCAATCACTTACTAAACTCTTTGTTTCTAGAAACTTTGGAGAATGGATAAAATGTTTAAAAAATCTATTGTGGCACTCGCCGTTGCAGGTATCGCTGGTAATGCACTAGCAGCTGCGGATCTAGCTGGTGGTGTAACAACAAGAACTGTTTCTGTTGAAGGTGTAACTACAGCGACTAAAGTTGCAGCTCCAGCTGTATCTATCACGTTAGGTGCTGAATACACTGTTGGTGATATCTTAACATTGACGTTTACTGGTGCAGATTTGGACACTACTGCGCTTCCAGCGTCACTAAACCCAACGCTAGTTGACGGCGCCGACACCATGACACTTGGTTTGTTGAACGCAACAACCACTCAGGCTACATATCGTGTGACTGAGTTGACTTACGATGGCCTTAATGCAGAAACTACTATCGGTGCGACAGTTGACTTTACTGCTGAAACTCACTTGATTTTCGATAAGGCAGATCTTTTAGCTAGTGGTTCAGTATCAGCAACTTATGCTGCTGAGACGAGCACGGGTGTTGCTCTTGATACTCCAGCAGGTACAGATGGCACTGCGGTCCTTCTAGATACGCAAGATCAGTTCTCTGCATCAGTCACCACAGCATTTGATGCAACGATTGACGTAAATCAAAATCGTTTGGCGTTTGACGACGGTACTGGCGTTACAACTGATGGAATTGTAATCACTCCTGTGAATGACGCAGCAGGTGTTGTGTACGATGCAACTCCAACTAACATGATTTATACTATCTACGGTGACTGGTCAATTTTGGACGATGATCCTGATACTGCAGGGGTTCAGCTGAACAATGCTGCTGCAATCACTATTGTTGGTGGCGGTACTTTAACGTCTGTTGATGCAGAGAAAATCATCGTTGAACATGCAGGTGTAGCTGCTCAAACAGTAACAGTTGACGTTTCTGATGATGCACTTACAGCAGGCGCGGTAGCTCCAGCAGCACTTGCCGAGCAAGACTTTACTGTAGACGTTGAAGTAGAGTTTACTGATCACGGTACTGACTCTGATAGCACGAACGTAGCTGGTGCAGTTGCTGGTGATTCAGCGTTGTTGAGTGGCGGTGCAGCTGGTGATTGGGGCTTGAATGGCTCAGTTGTTGAAGTACCATACGTACCATTTGGTCCAGTTACTCAACCAATCATCCGTCACACAAATACTGGTACTCAAACTGGTGATATTACACTTCGTTACATGGTAGAAGGTGAGCACACTGCATGGCAAGACGCTGGTTTATTAGTGTCTGCTGCAGCTCCAGGTGTTCGTAACTTATTATCAGAAGTTAGCTCAACACTAGCGACTGAAGGTTACGATGCAGCTACTACAGGTTTCAAAGTAGCTCTAGAGTTTACTACTAACGTACCTAACGGTGACGTAACAATGACAGTTGGTGCTAAGTTCAGCAATCAAGTTGATACTGACCGCCTAACAGTTGGTACTTTCAACTAATTGATAGTTCCAATTTAAGTATCAAAAAGGCGAGCATTAGCTCGCCTTTTTTTATGTTAACAGTTCTTCAGTAACAGGAAGTCTCTGTTTTCTCGTGGATAAATTTATTCGATTGCTTTATCTTTACTCAGTGAAGATTAGAGTTGCACTAAATGCTGATTTCTTCTTAATACGACGTTTATTTAGTCACTAAATACTGCTGTTGGATCTTAAAGCCTTTGTTGAATCGCCACTAACAACTTAGACACTTCTCAGCCGTTCTTGGTAACGGTTCTCATACTCTACTGGTGACAATAGATTATTGGAATCATGTTTTCGTTTACTGTTATAAAACATTACGATGTAATCAAAAATATCGCTTATGGCATCATCCCTTGGGGAATAGGTTTTCTGTTTGATACGTTCACGTTTCAATCGCTGGAAGAAGCTTTCAGCCACAGTGTTATCGTGGCAGTTTCCTCGTCTGCTCATACTGCCTTCCATTCCATTAGCTTTATGGAAAGCCTGCCAGTTATGGCTGGTGTAGCGGCTGCCTTGATCAGAATGTACCATCGCTTGTTGCTTTGGATTACGCCGCCACACAGACATCAGCAGCGCATTGAGGACAATATCTTTAGTAATGCGAGACTGCATTGACTAACCAATGACTTTGCGTGAGAACAAATCTACAAACACAGCCAGATACAACCAGCCTTCGTGTGTTCGGATATGCGTAACCCAGACTTTATCAGGCGCCATAGGGTTGAACTGACGTTTTAATCGATTAGGGACAACATTGTGACTATCGTCACCTCGATGGTGTGGTCTGCGATAGTCTAGTTGTGCCTTTAGACCTTCAGAGCGCATCAAGCGATATACGCGATTGAGACCACACGCTTCACCCACACCACGTAAGTCCGAGTGGATCTTGCGATAGCCATACACACCACCTGATTCCAGCCAGAATTGTTTAATCAATCCTACTAGACGTTGATTGGCTTTGTGACGCTTCGAGTGAGGATTATTGTGCCACGCATAATATCCGCTTGGATCAACATCGAGAATTTTACAAAGCCAACGAACAGGCCAACTTTAACAATCCCCCTAAAATCAAACAGCTCGCTTTAATAATTGAATACAATGCCTTGCATAGAGGTGTTAAATGACTATAAAAATCAAAATAAGCTATGGCGTAGCGGTTTATTGTTAATTCGAATTATTTAGGGGTTTGTATTAATAACGCTTCTATAAAATAATAATCTGCGTAAATAAGGCTAGTATTGATTTCTCTATTAGCTGGTTTATTCCCTGTTGCGGCGACTAAGAGTGCAGGATACTTTGGGTCTGAATTAAGGTATTCGCTAGTGAGCAAGCTGTACGTTAGGAGTTGTGCCCATTCAGTTAACTGATCCTGTTGTTCTTTTGATTGTGTGTTGTGACTCAGTCTAAGCATGCCCGCAGCAGCAATAGCCGCTGCAGAACTGTCTCTAGGTTCATTTTGGTTGTTTAAGTTAAGATCCCAAAAGGGTACATTGTCAGATGGTAGGTTTTGCATAAAATATTTTGCCATCTGGTATGAAGTGACTTCAAATTCAGAGAGTCCAGTCATTTCGTATATCATAGCAAAGCCATAAATACCCCAAGCTTGCCCCCTAGCCCAGGTAGAGTCATTAGCGGCACCTTGTACAGTTCCTCTGAATATGGCTTCACCATTTGATGGGTTGTAGTCGACAAGGTGAAAACTACTGAAGTCTGATCGCACATGATTATCTAGTGTTTTAAATGCATGAGAGACTGCCTGTTCATGCCATTCCGGAACAACGATGAGAGTACTGGCGTTAAATAGCAGTTCAAGGTTCATCAGGTTATCGATGATGACTGGATATTTATATCGTCCAAAATCCCACGAGCGAATTGCTCCGACTGCGCTAGAGTAGCGAGCCGAAAGGTTAATTGCCCCTGTCTTAATGACTTCTAAGTATTCGTGTTTGCCCGTTGTGTTATAAGCTTTTCCAAAGCTATTATTTATGATAAACCCAATATCATGGCCACCAAAGCTGGTTCTGGAAGTTAGAGGTATAGTCCACTTTTCTGCTCTGCTTTCCATTTCAGGATCCAACTCAGATAGCATCCAAAGGATTCCTGGGTAAAAACCATCTGTCCAGTCCTCGTTTGCAATAGCACGCCACCTGCCATTCTCCACAACACGCGGGTATCCATCGTTTAAAGAAAGGTTCGTTGCTGTATGACTATATTTGGTTAAGGCGAGGTTAAGTGCTTCATCAACAGTATAGTTTTTTGCACTTTGGTCTGTGTTAGTGCTTGAATCTGTTTCGCTATTGCAGCCCGTCAATAGCAGAAACAAAAATGCGATTACAGCTTTCATTACACTCGTTCCTACTACTCAGTTAGGCTCTTAGATCTTCAAAGTCATATTTAAAAAGCTCAATTTCTGCAGCGTACAATTCGGCTACGAAAGCTATGCATTCATCGTCATAGTAGGTGCTGTAGTGCTTACGTTCAGGCTTTTTAAATAATCTATTTTTGAGCTTGCTCAAGCCCGAAGGAGCTTGTGTTTTATTTCGATAAGGTAGCGTTAGTTCTTGGCCGGTTATGGCTTTACTAACCTCAGCGAAGTCTGCTTTGATATTTTCAAATTTAATAACGCTATCCACACATATTTCGCCATCTAGGTTGGTTAAAAACTCTATCTGAGGCATGATGTGTCGATAATGACCGTGATGATTTATATAGTCATCAGATCCAGGCTTGGGAAAGTTCTTCAATAAGAAATTTCTAAAACTGAAAGAGTACTTTTGATAAGTAAACTCAGACACCAATCTGTCCCATGGATTTCTAACTACGGTGAACTTATGCATAGACATGAATTTTTGCATAGAAATGTAACCGTATTCAGTATATTCCTTAGCTGTTAAGTGGGCGAGCCTCGGTGGCCCCAGACTAGAATCGCTATTTCGTTTAAGTAGCAGTGCTTCTCTGTTTTCCCATGTCAATCCAGCTCGCTCTAAAAAGACTTGTTCAACACTTTGCCCCGCAGTCTTAGGAATATGAATAAAAATGCATTGATCATGTTCTGATATCATATGGGCTCTGCTTATTTTTGTTTGTCTTAAGGATTTTAAACTTAACTATAAAATAGGAAACTATATTCTGAGTAGCCATAGAGACTGAAATGGTAATGGCTGCACCCAATAAACCGAACTGTGGAATAAGTATGAATGACAATAATAAAGTAAGAATAGCGCAGCTAATCGCTATGCGTTTATGTAGAAGTTCGTAACCTGACATGACCATCGTAGTGACGACCAACCCTGTCACTACATTTACGCTGTTACCAAGTGCAAGAACAACCAAAATTGAATATCCGCTTTCGTATTCACTACCAAAAAAACCCAAAATATACTCGCCTAGAACGACAATACTAGCGAAAATAATGAGTGAAAAAATTAGAGCGAGCTTATTTATCGCTCGAAGCAGTTCTCGCAAACCATTCAAATTATTCTCATGATATAACACTGCTATTCGAGGAGAGTACACAGTATTTAGCGCAAATAAGAGAAAACTCATTAAAGTGGCAATTTTAAAACAGACAGTAAAAATGGCTAATTCAGAAAGGGTTACATATTTACCTAATATAATACTGCTTCCCTGTTGAATAATTAGAGCTGTTAATGCCACTATCCAAAGTGATTTACTACTGAAAAGAAGTTGATTGGTGATCTCTTTAGATGGCAGGGAAAAAGATAATTTAAATTTTAACGAACAATGCACTAAGGCAAATATAAGAGCCATGTAACCGCTAAACATATATATATTTAGCAATTCTATTGCACTTTTGGGTTGAAACAACCACATACCCAATAGTGACAGAGAAAGAGTGACGCTACCCGAAAAGAGCACTGCTAGATTGGAAGATCTGAACGCGCGATATGTACTAGAAATTATTGAAAGTAAGCATACTGGGATTGCAGTCAATAAACACTTAAATGCGAGAGGAGTTATTTGTTTTTTTTCAAGTGCTTCGGCGATGAGTTCATCAAGTCCAATTGAGACAAGAAAACCCATTATTACTAACCCCACGCTGGCTATGCTAACTGCTAGCCAAAAAGTCCGTCTTTGTTTTAATTCTTCCTTATCAGCATAACTGGTAGATAAAAATCTCACCACAGATTGATCAAGACCAAAGCGACAGATGCATGCAAATACGATAATCAATAGCAGGCATAAAGCGAAAAGGCCATACTCCACGCTAGATAGTAATCTTGCAGCATATAGGTTAAATATGAAACCAAGGATAGTAGCGTTCACTTTTAGCAATAAAGGAATTGAAATCAACTTGCTGATGTCAATTACTTTCATCGTGAATTTGCTCGAGCGAGTATGTTGTCAAATATAGTTTCAATCTGTTTAGTAAAAGATTCTTCACTATAACGGGAACACATCATGTCATATTGCTTATGTTTAGTGGCCATAGACTTTTTACTTAAGTCGATTTTTAATTGCTTTTCCATCATTGAAGCTAATACTTGGTCGCTGTAGTTCTCAATAATTTTATACCCTAAGCATTTTAATATCTCGTTAGGACCACCGCTATTCGTTGATATGGCGGACAAACCACAGCTTAAAGCTTCGTGGACGGCTACTCCAAAGGTCTCATAATCTGAAGTGTTGATATAGCAATCGGCATTCTGAAGTCGTTTCACTACATCTTTTCTATCGAGTTCGCCGGTAAACTCAATTTGTTTATCAGGGCAATATTTAGCTGCGAGTTTTTCCAATGCGCTCCTACATGTACCATCTCCAATAATCGTCAATTTAGCATTAGTGAGCGAAAGTTGTGAAAATGCCATTATAACTTTATCTATGCGCTTAATGGGCCTAAGGTAAGCCACAAGAATAAATTCGTAGAAAGGCCTTCGTTTAAGCCGAATGGGTTTAAACTTTCCGGTATCCACAATATTTCCAATAATACTGATCTGCCTTGTTACACCAAATGTACGAAGATCACGTTCAAGACATTGAGAAACAGCTATTAAACTGTTTGCTGATTCGAAGGCTTCTAACATCAGTTCTTTTTCATGCTCAGAAAAATTACCGGTATGAAAGGCTGAGGCATGCTCTGTTATTACAACGGGGATCTTGTATTTTTTGCCGATTAAGTTAGCTGCGATCCCTGCGGAACCAGATGGACCGAGTGCAGCGCTATGAGCATGAATAATGTCAGGGAGTCCAAATTCGGAAATATGCTGTTCAAATAAATTAAAGTATTCCCGTAACCGTAATTTAACATTAAAAGTTCTTGCTAACGGAATAGTAAAATAACTTTTTGTTCTGATAGATACACAGCTCTTGTGTATCCACTTCTTTCCTAGCCTGAACTTTAACATTTCTTTTATAGAGTATGGCGAAGGATAAATAATGTGAACAGAGTGGCCATATTTACCGAGTGCGACGGCTTGATCAAGAAAAAAAGACCCAAGTGTTGGATACCTGTGATCCCCAAACCATGAAGGCATTACAAGAACATTCATCGATAGTAACTGCCCATCTCATAACCGAATAATTCATAGTCTCTTTTATAGATCCTCTCGATATTTATCAGAGATTCTTTGCTCAAAACTGCGGATTGTATATTTTCGCGAGCTTTATTATGTAAAGGGAGATTTTCACTTACATTAATCTTTTTACTTACTTGCTTCCAGTCGTCGGCAAGTCTCTCAAACCTAAGTACCGCGTCAACTGCAATGTCGCTCTCGGGCAAGTGTACGAAAATCCACTGAGGCATAAAAATTGGATATTGCAACACAGATTGTTCAGTGAGAAATTCTTCACAAAAGTTATTGAATAACCCTTTAGTACCCTTTAGATGTTTTTGTAATAATAAATCTGCTGAACTTCGATTACCGCCTGATATAGCATAATTAAAAGCAGATCTTAAACGATCGGCAGGGTGGCGGCATATAGTAAATTTAAAGTAATTGTCAAACCATATTGGGTTTGAGCCTAAATAGTGCCGCACTTCGACATGATCTCTTCCTCTTTTATGTCCGAGGGCATTTAAGACACTCGTTCCAGCACATTTAGGTATGTGGATAAAAATACACTTTTTTCGATGCATGTATTGTCTATAGGGATATACAGGCAAGGGGAGCTTTTCAAATATTCGATAGGGAATATCTCTAACTTTCATACTTTCTCATGGTATTTTAAATTCATCTATTGAAATAACGATCCTTTTCAATGGATCTAACTCAGTATTATAACCCTTGGCCCAATATAGACCCCACTGAATTGCATGGGAATTTGACGGGTGTTTTGTCTGGTATATAGCATCGCTGACAACGATATCGTTGACTATGAGTGATGCTCTTGAGTCATCAAAGATAACAAATTCCACTGCATAGGTAACTCCAGTTTCAATAGAGTATTCACCATTTAGGCGATCCTCAGGAAGTGATGCAGGATTCCCTTGGATAGGAGGGCTAGACCATTGCCAAGCGTTATCATAATGGCGAAGTTTTATTCCATTATCAAACTCTAGTTTAATAGTCGAAATTGGTCGATTTCCATCAATGTCATCATCATGAATCCTAACCCAATCTTGAAAGATAATAACATATGGTGGAGGTGCGGATTCATCTATGCTAAGAAGCGTAAATTCAAAGTTGAAGCTTGAAACTCTTCCGGGCTTATAGCTACTCTGACTGTAATTGATGTCTATTCTGCTGCATCTGGTTGTATCTTTTTGAAAACAGTTAGTATTAGTGTGACTCGTGAAAACCCATGAATTGGAACCTGTAATATCAATTGTCCCATTGGCCCCTAACCGATAACGAAGACCATTTATAACCGTGTCAACGAGTGTGCTGGAGTCGTCTTCAAGAAAAATCGTTTCTTTATCGTTGCAACTCAGCAAACCTAAGGTCATAAATAAAATGGTATAACGTATTGTCTTCGGGAGTTTTAACATGTGAGGCATGCATAATTGGTCTGTTTTTTTATCGAAAGCATTGTATCAATTTTTGAAGAAAATAATATTGGTAAAGCTTTGTGTCTTTGTTTGAAAGCTGGTTTGAGATATCATCCAGATGAATTTTTTTGATAAAAACATAAATTTATTAAAACTGCAGAGTTCAGTGAGTTCGGCTTGAAGCATCGCCGGTTTCTAGCGAAATAAATTAACAAAAGAGTAAGTGTAAGAACTTATTCCCGCAATGTAAAAGACTAAAGTAGTGAAAGCACCCTCCCCTTTAATAACAATATATATGCCAACCAAAAATCGCTTGAAATTGTTGAAGCGAGCAATCTGTTCTGTTGTCGCTCAGACCTATAACAATATTGAGTTAATTATCGTAGATGATGGTTCGACTGACGGAACTCGCGACTATTTAATTTCCTTGGCGAGTGAGAAAGAATGGGTCAAGGTTTTATTTAACGATGAGAGTCTGGGAGCCTGTAACTGCAGGAATAAGGCTATTTCTTTGGCATCAGGAGACTTTGTTACGGGATTAGATGATGATGACGAGTTTATGCCCGAAAGGTTGTCTAGTTTACTCGCGGCCTACGACCCCAACTACTCGTTTGTATGCGCGGGAATTTTTTGGCACTACGGAGCAACAAAAAAAGCTGTCGGAGCAAAAAATATGGTTATTTCAAAACAAGATATCCTATCAAAAGATTATGCATTCAATCAGGTTTTAGTCGAGAAGCAGCGCATAATTGATGCTGGATTGTTTGATGAAGATTTTCCAGCCTGCCAAGATTGGGACATGTGGACGCGTTTGATATTAAAGTATGGTGATGCTAAGCGTATTGGTGTTCCTCTTTACACCGTTCACGTTGGTCATGATGAGCCACGAATCAGTACTTCGGGTAAAAAATTGGCAGGCTACATGAAATACTTCAACAAATACGCGTCAGAAATGTCGGCAGTCAATCTACGCGACCACTCTTTTATTCAGGCTAAAGCGTCGGGGAAGCGCGCAAGTTTGAGTTCGTTAACAAGCCATAATTGGGTCGACTTCTTGAAGTACTCAGTGACCTCCCTATTTCCTGCATTGGCACTAATAAGGTTAAAGCGTTTAAAGGGAAAATCGTGAACGCAACACGGAAGCCAATTTTGTTGATTTCAAATATGTATCCGTCAGAAGCATCCCCTGCTTTTGGTACGTTTGTGCGCAATATTGCAGAAATTCTACAGCGTAATGGTATACCACTAACGTACTGTGTGATTGATAAAACAGCAGGCAAGAGGTGGTTTAAAATTATTCAGTATTCTATTTTTTATATTAAAACACTCCTTTATTTGTGCACTGCAGTTCGGTTTTCTGGCGTGTATGTACACTATATATTGCATTCAGGCTTAATTTTCGCGCTCATACCTTGGCGGATCCCAAACGTGGTTGGACATATTCATGGAACTGATGTGTTTAATGAAGGTAATAGTCAAGTATCAAGATGCAAGCATTGGCTGGTGCAGCGCTTTATTGATAAGGCTGAAACACTCGTTGTACCTTCTGAATTTTATAAAGCTTACGTTGTAAAAAACTATAACTGTTCGCGACAAAAACTAGTGGTAAGCCCGTCAGGAGGAGTGAATACGAAGGTTTTTTCTCCGCCGCTTACTGGTAAGTTTTCATTCGACGGAAGAAAGCGCTTTTTGGTTGTAGGACGGTTGGTGCCATCTAAAGGTTATGAAGTGTTAGTTGAGGCTCTGAATCAGTTAGCGTTTGAATTAAGGCAAAGGATGCATTTAACTATTATTGGTAATGGACCATTACGAGAGATGATTACACGCAAACTAGAAACTATCTCAGGGATTGAACAAGAGTTTATTGCACATTTGCCGCAAGGCGAACTAGTGAAGTATTTTCAAACTGCAGACTTCTTTATCTTTCCGTCTGAAAGGGAGAGTTTGGGTCTTGTAGGAATAGAATCCATGGCATGTGCAACGCCGGTGATCGCACCTCTTAATTCCGGTATTTCCGATTACCTGATTGACGGTGAAAATGGTGTAGCCTTCGAGGTCAATAATGCTAATTCTCTCAGACATGCTATACACGCTTGCTTGGATATGGCGGCTGCTGATTACAAGGTATTAGCTAACAATGCTAGAGCAACTTCTCTGCGCTATGAATCCAGCGAGGTAAACCAGCCTTTAATACGTCTATTTAATGCAAAAAGTGAACTTTAGATAAATGAGCACTAAGAAAAAGGCAATTTTACTGACTTATGGTGAAGGTGGGCATGCCGCGCAGATGTTAAGATTAGCGAAGTTCCTACCTGCGATTGAAAGTGCTTCATATGTTGTGTACAGCGATGATAGCAAGCAATTTAACGGCGGCGACGATTATTTTCCTTGCTTAGAAATTAGAGATAAACATAGTAAACAAAGTATTTTTAAGACGCTCCAGAATATAGTGCGATCTTTTCGGGGAGCAGTATTACCCTTTTCACGTTATAGGGTAAAGTTAGTCATTTCAACAGGCCCCGGTCACGTAATACTTCCATCTGCCATTGCAAGAATACTCGGTATCAAGGTGATCCACATTGAAACATGGAGTCGATTTGAGACTAAGTCATTTACTGGACGAATCATGTACTGGATAGCTAATGAGTTTTGGGTTCAAAATAAGTCTTTATTGAAACTCTATCCGAAGTCAACATATGTAGGTTTATTATGAAGGTGTTTGTAACCGTTGGGACAACGACATTTGACTCAATGATTGCTCATATTGATCAGCTTGACATACCAGATGTGTCGTTTACATTGCAAATCGGGCCTTCAAATTACAAGCCCAAAAAATATCCATATTTTGAATTTTCTAATCGTATAGAGCAAGAGTATTTAGACGCAGATTGTGTCATTTCCCATTGTGGTGCTGGCTCCACCTATCGGTTGTTAGAGCTGGGTAAACCTCTGATTTTAGTACCTAATCTCGAGCGCGTAGATAAGCACCAATCGGACTTGGCTCAGTTCGTGCAAAACAATAACTACGCACATGTTGCTTGGCAAGTCACCTCTATTGGAGAAAAAATTTCTTTGGTTAAAAATGTTGAGAAACCGTTGACGCCCTTTTCCAAAACGCCTTTCTTTTATGCTGAGCATTTGCAGTCGTTAGTCAGAAATAGCTTGCTTTGAATAGTGTTATTAAACGTACTATTGATTACTACTTATACTTAAAACAATGAGTTAGTGCTTGGTTGTATATTACGAAACAAATTACGAACACAATGGCCATATACGTTTGGCTAAACGATAATAGCTCACTACTTATTCCAATAAGGCAGAAAACACTGTTAAGAAGAGTGATTAGGAGTGTAGTTTGTTTGCTAGAGTATCCTTTAGCAAGGAGTAGGTGGTGCAGGTGGTCTCTGTCAGCTTTTAGGGGGCTATTGCCAGCTAAAGTGCGACGGAACATTACCGAAAACATATCCATTAGAGGGATAGCAATAAGCCATACTGCAGTAATAGGGTTAATGAAGGCGGATTCGCCTTGGGTTGAATAGGTCAATAACCAGATCACGGTGAGGCCCATTAACATACTACCAGCATCACCCATGAAAATTTTGTATTTACCTTTCTTAAAATAGCCGAAATTGAAAAACAAGAAAGCAGCTACTGCGCCGGTAAGCATAGCCGTAATGTCAATACTCAGTGATACGCCGCTGAGTAACGAAAGTATTCCCAGCGATATAAATGTGTTGAGGCTCATTGCTCCTACTAAACCATCCACACCGTCCGTCATGTTGAACGCGTTAATACAAGCTACAACCGCGAGTACTGTAAATATAGGACCTACTAATCCTAGGCTTATAATTCCCCCGCCAGCAATATTTCCTAAGTCCTCTATGTATAACCCAGCACCAAATACCATTAAAGCACCAATTAAAAATTGGGCAATCAAACGTAGTCGGGCGTCTAAATCATGGTAATCGTCTAGAGCACCGATAAGTACGATGAACGATGTAGATAGCATGTATATCTTGTAATTGGCATCGAAAGGCGTAACCACAAAACTACAAATTGTGATTGCGACGTAAATGGCTAGTCCGCCAATCAATGGCACTTCGCCTACATGCTGTTTGCGGTTGCAGGGTTTATCCACTAATCCCATATTTTGAGCGACGGGGCGTAACAGAAATACAAGTGTAAAAACCGATATGAACGCGATCAAAAAAGGGAAAAGTGTTGCCAAATCAGTAGTCCTTGAATGCACAGCATATTTGCTGGAAAGAAAATTAACATTGCTAGAAAGCCAGATAATTATAGTTTAGCCCTTTATCTTATTCAATTGCAGAGGCATTAATTGATGTAAAAATAAATCACATAGGTACTGCATGCGACCGAACAACCTCTTTGATGGAAGAGAGTAGAATATATCATTGAAAGTAACCGTTTTTGGAATTGGGTAAATTGGCTTGGTTCAAGCCGCAGTGTTAGCTGAAGTAGGCCACGGTGTGATTTGTGTTGACGTGGGAGGGCACAAAGTCGAGAACTTGAAGAAAGGGACTTTTCCCATTTATAAGCTAGGTTTAACGCCACTTGTGACAAGTAATTATGCGTCCAAGCGCCTAATTTTTACTTCCGATCCTAAAGTTAACGTTGAGCACGGAGAGGTTACCTTTATTGCTCTCGGTACACCTCCTTACGAAGACGGTTCGGCGGATCTTAAGTATGTGCCAGCGGTTGCTGAATCCATCGATCTGCGCATGGAGTGCCCGACATTTATTGTGAATAAGTCAACCGTGCCGGTGGGCACAGCGGATCTCGTTATGGCTCATGTTTCCCAAAAGATGTGCAAGCGCTCTCTCGTAGTGCATCTATGGCCGGGTTTGATGCGAAAATATTTCGTGCCGTAGAAGCCGTAAACGCGCGCCAAAAAGAGAAGTTGTTTGATTATATTCAGGCCCATTTTGGCGCGAACCTGCAAGGCAAGCGGTTTGCACTTTGGTGATTAGCGTTTAAACCGAATACAGATGATATGCGTGAAGCCTCTAGCCGTGTACTGATGGAAGCTTTGTGGCAGGCAGGCGCAATAATTCAGGCGTTTGATCCTGAGGCAGTGGAAGAAGCCCAGCGAATATATGGTGAGCGCGACGACCTCATATTAGTCGGCACCAAGGAATCTGCTTTAAGTGGCGCTGATGCATTGGTTATTTGCACTGATGGCAATCATTTAGAGCCCCTGACTTTAACGTGTTAAAAGAAAAGCTAAAAGCTTCTGTCATATTTGATGGGGGTAATTTGTATCAGCCAGAGTTGATGCAGGAACACGGATTGCATTACTATGGCATAGGTCGAGGATTATCAGTGAAGGAATCGAGTAAATGAGTCAAGTAAAGAAGGCGGTTATCCCTGTAGCAGGCTTGGGCACGCGTATGTTGCCAGCAACGAAAGCCATCCCGAAGGAAATGTTACCGGTAGTTGATAAACCGTTGATCCAATATGTAGTCGCAGAGTGTGTTGCAGCCGGGATTAAAGAAATCATCTTAGTGACTCATGCGAGTAAGAATAGTATCGAAAACCACTTTGATACATCTTTCGAATTGGAAGCAACCCTAGAAAAGCGTGTAAAGCGTCAGCTACTAGAAGACGTACAGTCTATCTGTCCTACTGATGTAACTATCATGCACGTGCGCCAAGGCGTCGCTAAAGGCCTTGGGCATGCCATCTTATGTGCACGTCCAATGGTTGGTGATGCACCTGTTGCAGTGGTGTTACCGGATGTGATCATTGATGATGCAGCTTCTAACCCGAAAAAAGATAATTTAGCTGACATGGTAGCGAAATTTAATACCAGTCGCGTCAGTCAAATTATGGTAGAGAAAGTGCCGCACGAAGAAGTGAATAAGTACGGTGTTGTTGATCTCGAGGGCAGTGAACTCAATGAAGGTGAGTCGGGCAAGATCCACGGCATGGTTGAGAAGCCTGCAGTAGATGACGCGCCGTCTGATCTGGCTGTGGTAGGTCGATACGTGTTGTCCGAAGGCATTTGGGATTGCCTGGCCTCGACCCCTCCCGGTGCTGGCGACGAGATCCAGCTAACGGATGCAATCGCGGCGTTGATGGACAAAGAGCAAGTCGATGCCTATTACATGAAGGGTAAGAGCCATGATTGCGGTAGTAAACTTGGCTATATGAAAGCCAATGTGGAATATGCGATGCGCCATCCTGAGCTGAAAGCTGAATTTAATGCTTTTTTGAAATCCATGGCAAAGTAATCGGAAACGCAGCCACTAGCCAGTATTAGTGGCTGCAATTTAGTTACACTCTCAGTTGCGGCTTTAAGGCTGCTAATAATTTCTCACCTATACCTCGTACTTCACTTAGCTGATCGACGTGGTGGAATTTCCCCACAGATTGTCGGTATTCGACGATCGCTTTAGCTTTAGTTTTGCCTATACCTTTAAGCGCTGATAGTTGCTCTAGCGTGGCGCTGTTTAAATCGAGTAGACTGCTTTGCGCTTGGCTAGTGGCCGACACATTGCTCTTGTTTGAGGGCGACTCAGCAGCAAACGCTGGTTGCATAAAGATAAGGCCTGTAAGCGCAACTAGAGCGCTCAATGTGATGTGTTTTTTCATGGTATCAATCTCCGTTTGATATAAAGTACAAGTGTTTGCACATAGCATGATGTGCTAGTTTGCTCCTGGCTTTATGCGAGGAGGAAACTGCAATAAAGACTAGTGCCATTTAGGAACAACGTCGAGATCAGGTTTTGGCCAGTTTTATCCAAATCCATTCCACTTTAATCAGGGTGATTGGAATTAATATTTGAAATGCTTTGTGATTTAAATTGGATGTGAATAGCAGCGTAGAAGAAGGCACGGCGACTTTGATTTACGGCCAAACCATTGATTGATTCTCGGAAACAAAAAAGCCAGATAAATGACTATCTGGCTTTTTAAAATTCACTAGGTAACTCTAGTTTTACAGGCGATCTAATAACGCTTGAGTAAACTCAGTTGTACCTGATTCACCGCCTAGGTCACGTGTTGTACGGTCGCCCGATTCAATCACGTCTTTCAGAGCGCGGCGGATCTTTTCAGCTTTATCTGCCATGTTAAGGTATTCAAGCATTTGAATAGCAGCCAAAATGACTGATGTTGGGTTTGCAAGATTCTTTCCTGCGATATCAGGAGCTGAGCCATGAACCGCTTCGAAAATCGCACAATCTTCACCGATATTGGCACCTGGAGCCATACCCAAACCGCCGACGAGGCCAGCACAAAGGTCAGACAGGATATCACCGAAAAGGTTAGTTGTTACGATAACGTCAAACTGGTGTGGGTTCATCACTAATTGCATACAGCAGTTATCTACTATCATTTCAGTTGATTCGATATCTGGGTAACGCTCACCGACTTCACGTGCGACCTTAAGGAATAAGCCAGAAGTTGATTTCAATATATTAGCTTTGTGAACCGCTGTTACCTTTTTACGGCCTTCGCGGCGCGCTAGTTCGTATGCGAAAGTTACGATTTTCTCTGCACCTTCGCGCGTGATCTTGCTCATTGCTTCAGCTTCGTTACCATCTTCTGAAACGACCTGACCCAAACCTGAGTACATACCCTGCGTATTTTCACGCACAGTGATAATGTCAATGTCGTCATAACGCGCTTTAGTGCCTTTAAAGGACAACACAGGGCGAAGGTTCGCATATAACTTAAATTGCTTACGTAAGCTTACGTTTATAGAGGTAAATCCTTCACCTACTGGAGTAGTCAGTGGACCTTTTAGTGCTACTTTGTTTTTAGCGATAAGATCTAAGGTCTCTTTTGGTAACAACTCGCCGTGATTCTCAAGTGCCATTAATCCAGCGTCAGCATAGTCATACACAAAGTCACAGCCGGCTTTATCTAAGATTTTAATCGTTGCGTCGATAATATCCGGGCCGATGCCGTCACCACGGATCACCGTGATACGTTGTTGTGTCATGAAATATCCTCTTAATCTGTTCATTTTATCTGTCGAAGCCGGCCATTTTACTTGATCGCGCGCAGCGCGAACAGTATTTATCTTCGAAATAAATATCAATAATGGCTAAATTAGTTGAAGTTCACCGGAGATTGCAGATATTCGCTCTGTTTTTCTAACAATTCATGGAGTTTGGATTCTGTTAGCGATAATCGGCTACAGGCAGATTGATGGTGAGAAAACAGCGCAGAATTATCAACTTCACCCTGGTGTAGCCACATGCGCGTTAGATAGGAAGCGATGGTTAAGCAGTCATGGTACGGTTGCTTAGCTTTGTTTTTACCTGTAGTTGAGGAAAACGTATTGGTTATTTCCGATTCTAGGTTCCACGCTTTGGCAAGAGTATAGGCGTGCTCTGTGAGGTTAATATTTAATTCATTGGGAAGTAGTGAGTCGACACTATTAATATCACTATCATCATAACGCCAATGATTGATCAGGCGGAGCGGGGCATGGGTGAAAAACGCAGAAGCGTGGATCAATGCGATTAAGCTAAATTGTTGGGGAATGCCCAATTTACAGCTCTCAGCTATTCCCGCCGCAAGCATACGATAGCAATTTACAAAGGACTTAAATTGCAAGTGTAAAGGGAACTGCGCCGCGCTCAAACGCTGCCATAAAACGTGCTCAGTCAGTACTGCTGCTATCCGTTCCATACCATGGGTCATGATAGATTGTTTGATATTGCTGACGTTAATATTGAGACGGTTTAATTGCGTAGCGGAATGGTTCAATAGTTGAGTAAATAAGGCGTTGTTATCGATTAGCTTCGCTATTTTTATAGGCTCTACATCGGGCAAACGGAGCGCTTTTAACACGTCCAATAAGTCAGCCGGTGGTCTTTGAATGCTATAAGCCTTCACATACGCTGAGCCAGCAAATTTGGCAGTTTTTGGGGTTTCGTAAAAATGTCGAAGGCGATTCACCGGCACGCGCTTTTGCAATTGAACGTGTGAGTAAAACTCAGCAGGTTTAATGCTTCTTATCTGCAGTTTGGTTTTATTTCCGTCTGTTGCAACAGGTGCTGCTATGGTTATTTGCTCACCAGTAGCATGCAGTAGCGCATAAGAACGAGACCGTTGCTTAACGAGTAAACCGGAATACACCGGAGAGCTCGGGCACAGAATAGGCTCTACGATTTGAGCCATATCATTATTCTGCCGAACTTCCTTTTTAATTGCGCTAAAAAGACTGGAAGGTTGCATGTTGGCTTTAGCAGCCAGTGCTTCTGCTATCCGCATAGCACTTACGATGATGTTGTAAATGCACCAGTCGACACGGCCAAAATCGACAATCACCGGTGTATCGGTTGGCTGCAAAGATTTTCTAAGAGCCCACTGAAAAACCTCAAAATGGTCAGTGTTAGTGGCTTGGATACAGCGTTTGGTTAAACGTTGCCTTTGTTCATCTTTACTGACTTTGCGTAATCCTGACGCCAATATTTGCCCAGCTAATACATGTTGTAGAAAGGTATCGCTAATGCGATGCCCTTTGGCAAACAACAACACTAGATTCAGTGATATAAGCCACCGGTGAGCGGTATATTTTGCGTAGATAGCTTCGCATTGAGCAAAGCTAAGATGTGCATCCGTGACCCACGCTTTAAGGAAACTATCGGCCAGCGTCAGCGACGTTTTGACCGATTGAGACGAACTTGATTCTTGATTACAGTCTCGCTGGAATTGAACAATTGCTTGAACAACCTGTTCTATTTTGGCAGTAGTTACTGTCATCCCTCAAGGAAGTTCAGGTAAACGCCATCGCCCCACGCAATTAAAATGTCATCTTCGAACAACAGCGGGGTGCATTCGTTTTGCGTGGTTATGCCATCAGACTTCATATGCTGAGTACGGTAAAACATGACCTGCATCATGCCATCACGCGTCTTTTTAGCTTCAGTAATATCTGGCGAACCTAATAATGCGAGTATTTCCTTTTTTGACGTGCCAAGGTTGAGTTTTGCAATTTGTACTTTGTTGTACTGCTCCCGATCCTCCCAATCCATATCATCTGGGCTGTCAGGAAAGAATGACACGACCGAATAGACAAACACTGCATAAAGAGCAAAACCGCCGATAACCATTTTGATTACTTTGCTATTCATGTTTCTGTTCGACTCCAACTAATTTGATCTTAACCCGGCAAGCTTAAAACGGCATGACAAAAATTTAAACATTAATTGTGTAACAAGGTTCGTATTTGCTACCTGGCAGTTTCATTCGTTGCTGTTCCACAAAGGACTGCAGCAAGGTGTCGATCATCTTCATCAATTCAGGGTCGCCTGACAAGTTGAATGGGCCTTGTTGCTTAATTTGCGCGACTGTTGACGCTTTTATGTTGCCAGCAACAATGCCTGAAAAAGCTTGTCTTAAGACGGCTGCGAGTTCAGCAATGGGTTGGTCGCGGTGTAATTCAAGCGCCGCCATCGACTCATGTGTCGGTTCAAATCGACGTTGAAAAATGTTGTCTATTTTGAGCGACCAGTTGAAACTAAACGAATCGCCAACAGCTCGGCGATATTGTTCTACTTTTTCGCGCCCTAATCGCATGCTACGAGCGACCTCTCGCGGGTCATCAACAATAATCTGGTATTTGTCCTGCGCCGCTTTACCTAGCGTGGCTCCGACAAATTTATCAATGGCCTCAAAATAGCCGGCGCTACTGGCGGGGCCGGTTAAAATAAGAGGGAAGGGGTGTTGCGAATTGTGTTCATGCATCAGTATGCCAAGGATGTACAGAAGTTCCTCCGCTGTACCCACACCACCGGGGAACACTACAATGCCATGTGCCGCTCGCACAAATGCCTCTAAACGCTTTTCAATGTCGGGCATGATGATCAGTTCGTTAACGATGGCGTTTGGCGGCTCTGCGGCAATGATACTTGGCTCAGATATACCGATATAACGGCCTTTGCGGTAACGCTGCTTAGCATGACCAATTGCGGCGCCTTTCATGGGGCCCTTCATGGCACCTGGGCCACAACCGGTACAAATATTCATCTCGCGTAAACCGAGTTGGTAGCCAACTTCTTTGGTATATTGATATTCCTCATTACCAATAGAGTGACCGCCCCAACACACGACTGTGTTGAGTTCATCGTTTCCTTCTAGGGCATCGGCATGGCGCAGCATATCAAACACCATGTCGGTGATGCTCGTGGCTGTAACATCAGATAAACGTCTAGCTACCGTAGGCTCACATTCTGCAATACCGTTATATTTAACGTGCATGTATAGAAGATCACGAAGAACCGAAAACAGGTGTTCATGTACACCTGCGATCAAACGACCATCCACAAATGCAACTTCTGGTGGATTGATCAACTCCATTTTGACGCCACGCTCACGGCGCAACAGTCGCACTTGAAACGATTCGTACGGGGCAAACAGGGTTTCAGAATCGTCTTCGTCAACACCGCTATTTAAGACCGCTAAACAGCAATAGCGAAAAATGTCGTAAAGATCACTGTTAGCTGTTTCGGTTAGTAATGTAACTTCACCTTGGGAGAGCTGGCTGATCCAGCCCACTGGGTTAAGTTGGACTCGTGTCATAATATTCAATACTAATCACTTACTATTTGGTTACGGCCATTGTTTTTGGCCTTATATAAATGCCCGTCGGCGCGATCAAATACGGTTTCTATACTATCGCTTGAATTAAACTGCGCGACGCCAAAAGATGCTGTAATGGTAACGGGCTCTTGTTTAAATTTAAAAGGTAATGCGGCGAGCTTCCGGCGCAGTTCGTCCAGCGGCTCTAAAATGTCACTTAATGAGCTGTCAGGGAACAATGCGACAAATTCTTCTCCTCCCCAACGCGCAAGGAAATCAGTTTTGCGCAGGTTGGATTTTAACTGTTTTGCGATCACTTGAAGTGTTTTATCGCCTGCCGCATGGCCGTATTTGTCATTGATTTGCTTAAAATGGTCGATGTCGATAACCGCAATGCACAGTGGTGTTTTATGTCGTTGCCAGCGATTAAATTCTTGTTCTATGCGCTCGTTGTAGGCGATCCTATTTGGGATGCGAGTTAGTGGATCTGTGTGGGTTTGCGTGCGTTGTTCTATCAGCTTTTTACGGTATTTAAGCGTGGTTTTTTCCATAGAAGATAACTCGCGCTGCAGGCTTTCGAGCAACGTAATGAGTGCTTTCTGCTCTTCTTTGTCTGCTTCTTTACGCTCATCCATGGTGGTTTGAATTTTGGTTAAGTACTGTTGTGCCTGATTCTTTAACGCACTTAAATCTTCAGATTTAACAACCGCATCGCCCAAGTCATCAATGTGAGTTTGCAATTGTGCATCTTGCTCAATTTTTTGTTCTAATTTCTGCTGAGCAACGCTTATTGTAGAGTCGATATCCTTGTTCATTTTGATGAGCGATTGATGCAACTGATCGATAACGCGAACATTGACACCGACTTCTTTGACCACTTCTTTTACGATCAAGCGTATAAAGACTAAACAGCATTCCATCAATTCGTTGGCAGATAAACCGTCTAGTAACTTATTGCGTATATCAGCGAGCTGCTTATCTTTCGGATTCTTCTGATAATAAGGCTCTATCAGTTGTTGTAACTCATTGCTGATCGCGCTGTGCAATGAGGCATCAATCGGTATTTCGACCTTGTCTGTTGATCCAGTATCTTTACCTGCGGCTTGTTTACTTGCTTTGACTTCTTTTTGCGGGTGAGTATTGTCCAGCGCCTGTTGATAAAGCTGCATTGCCTGCTCAAATTGCGGAAAAGACGAAAACATATCGCCATTGTGCATACTCAATGAAGACAAAAAACGAGCCGTTTCAGATTTCAAATTATCCGGTATCGATGCAATACCTTGCAATCGTTTTACTGCAGATTCAAGACGCCCTAATGTTTCTGAGGTTTGCTTTTTAACGGTTTTGGCATTTTGCATCAGTAACTGATTAATCTTACCGATGCTGACTGTCGCGAGCGTATAGTTAGGGGTTCCCGAGATATGACTTCTAAGGACCTTCATTTCTTGGTCAATGCTGTCGTTGGCACCCTGATAAAAATTCGATAAACGAATAATGAATTGGGCCAACTGCTCGTTCTGTTGTTTGAGCGCGTCTAGTTGCTTTTTACTCAAGATGTCCTTCTTGTTTGAGTACGAACCCTATGCCGTAAGCATTGCGCGAAAATCCAACAACGTCAATTATTTGATGAGGATAAACCTAGTGGTCTAAGTTGTTATAGATCAACAAAGACCACGTTTCCCTATGCGCTATTGTCGAGCGAGACGCAAATTAGCGTAAGGCTGCTCAAAGTTAGAACGAAACGGGTTGATATCTAAACCTCCGCGACGGGTATAACGCGCATACACCGTAAGCTTTTCCGGTTTGCAAAGGCGCATGATGTCAAGAAAGATGCGTTCAACACACTGTTCATGAAATTCATTGTGCATGCGGAAGGAGATCAAATATTTCAGCACTGCACTGTGGATCAAGCGCGGACCTTTGTAATGAATTAACACGCTACCCCAATCCGGTTGGTTGGTGATCAAACAATTAGATTTAAGCAAGTGACTGACCAGTGTTTCTGTCACGACTTCATCTGATGTTTCTAACAGTGTCGGACAATAATCGTAGGTATCAATATCGACATCTAGATCATCTATACAGTTTCCGATGAGAGGATGAATGGTCATTTGGCTAAAATCCCGTGGTGGGATCAGTTTCACATCAACTGTGGCACCTGCACACTTGGATAAGTCGCGTTGAATGGTTTGTTCAACCTCTTCTTCGCTGGCAAACGTCGACTGGTTAAAGCTATTTAAATATAACTTAAAAGACTTACTCTCAATTAAATTAGGGGAATATGCAGGTACCTGACACTGCATTATAGCGATGAGTGGCTTACCTTTCTCATTCAACCAAGACAGTTCATAGCCATTCCAAATATCGACACCGTGAAAGGGGAGAGCATCGTCCTCTAAATCGATAGTCTGTCGATTGATTTTACGCGGAACGGCTTGCAGCAGTTCTGGTGAATATTGCTCAATATATTCAACCGATTTCCCAAGGGTTAATGCACTCATTTCATCTGATGGTGGCGACTTTTCTGACATAATTTAAGGTGTTTCCTACGATTTATTGCTTTCTTCGCGGTATGATACCAGCATATTGTTAGAGAGCTGAATTTGAATGATACAAAATATTGATCACGCGATGGATGAGTTTGTCCAAGGTTATATTAGCGCAGGAGCATTGACGCCGATTGAATTTGACTCTGAGTGGCTGTCCCCGTGTGTGCAAGTCAGCGCAAACGATGGTGATTATGTTGATTGGAAACCAGTGCTGCAAAACGGACTGTGCCAATTTGGCGATATGGAGAAGGCACTTGAATTGACACTGGATGAGCAATTTAAAGCGTTTTTTTGTCGCTATTTTAGTGACCATCTTGAAGCGAGCAGTGAGCACGGCAATCTAACCCTTTTACAAGTGTGGAATGTTGATGATTTTGAACGACTACAGCAGAACTTAATTGGTCACGTGTTAATGAAGCGTCAATTAAAGCAGGCTGAAACACTCTTTTTTGCGCTGACAGATGAAGAAGATTTTATCATTAGTGTTGATAATGCTTCTGGGCGAGTTGTGCTTGAACAAGTGGGTAAAGAGCCGAGTAAAGTGTTGGCAGAAAACGTCGCTGAGTTTATTGCATCATTGCGCCCATTAACTCGCTAATTACAGCAAAGACTGGATATGCGTTAAGTGATCTTTCAGCGCCTGAAGCTCGGCTTCGGTCGATTCAATGCGTTGCATTAAAGATCTCACTTCTACGCGCAAATCATGACTGTAAGACGACATGGAAGCTGTTTCGGCTTTGTTGGGCGTTTTGGGGGCTTCCTGACCACGCTTAAGTAACAATTCTGCTTTATCTTGATTCTGCCACCATTTAATGGTTTCAATTGCTTGCGGCAAACTGGTTTTTTGCTGGGATTTCGCCCTAAGTAAACTGGTAGTAGGCTCTATACCTTTTGCGTAGAGCGATATGCACAACTGCTGTAGTTCATTATTCACGTCTAATGCACCTGATTGGACAACGTAATGTTAGTGTCAGAATTTAACCAAAATCTGTGTAATCGTCTTTGGCGACGCTTAGGATACATGACAAATTTGATACTGCCAGTAGTCAAAAACACTAAAAATTAGTGGTATAGGCGTTTAGGTTGTCGTGATTGTTCATGGGTAAATGTTTAAAGTTTATATAAATCAATGACTTAAATAAGTGGCAAGCATTTTGTAAGAGACTACGCAAATTACTCAAACAAGCATGCTATTAAGGAATATCTCAAATGCTAAAGAAATCTCTCATTGTTTGCGCGATGTGCGCACCATTATTTTTATCAGGTTGTGTTGTTTCAGTAGGTGGTGATGGTGATGGTTATCATCAGGGCAACTGGGAAAAGCGAGAGAGCAACAATCGTCGCCATATCAGTAAGCTAGACACTTCTATGACGCTAGAAGCAGTGTCTTCACGTATGGGGATGGCTGATTTTGATGAGTTTTACCAGCGCGACGGCTCTGACTTCCGCGTACTTTATTACCGCACTCAACGCTCACAAGGTGACGGTATTACCTCTAAAGACGAGTGCACGCCATTAGTATTTAAAAATGGTGTGTTAATTGGCTGGGGCGAGTCTGCACTGCGCGAATATCTTTAATGATCGCCTGCGCTAGCGCTATTTCATTGCGCTAGCGCAAGTAAACATCAATTTCTACTTTTTAATACTTTACAAATCGTTAACAAAGCCCCACTGTATAAAAATCAATCGTGAATACTGTTGCATGCGTTAGGAGCATTAAGATGGGGCAACAAGTCGTTAAACTCTCTCCAGAAAAAGTTAAGGCAAGTTACCTTACAGCAGAAGATCTTAAGGTTGCTGCGTCAATTTTGTACAACGCCTATTTTGATGACCCATTGTTTGTGGATATTTTTGATGCCGAGAAAGAAGGCTACGAAATACGCCTTCGTTCAGCAATTCGAGAAGAATTGCATGCGTTTTGGATAGGCAAACAGCCGATCATTGGGTTATTTGATGGTGAGCGACTCATCGCTGTAGCCTGTTTAATAGCGCCTGATGCGGCATTTGGTGCTGGCAGATATTGGCACTGGCGTTTAAAAATGTTGCTCACGGCGGGCTTTCTTGGCACCAAGCAAATGATCGAAAAGGAAGAAAAGGTGCGTACCTGTATGCCTGCAGAAAGCTACCACATGTTATCGTTTATTGGTGTACATCCAGATTATCAAGATCAGGGATTAGGTCACGTATTAATGAATGCTATCGATAGCGTGCTACTTGAAGATGATAAAAGCCAAGGGGTGGGAGTATACGTTACGTTGCCCAAGTGCCTGTCGTTTTTCAAAGGTGGTCATTACGATTACGAGCAAGAACTCACATTTAGCAAAATTACGGGGCACATCATGTTCAGGCCTCGCCCAGAAGGGCAATAACACGATACAAAACCTTGTAAGAGATCGCTTACATGAGCGTAGGCGATTCAGGTTTCTTTCTTAGGTTTTACGCCTACCCTAATCCTGTAACCTTTTGTTTTTAAACGTTTGTTTAGGCGCTTCACTTTAAATGGACATAATTTCTTACTTTTCTTTGAAAATTCATAGCGCGACATTTTCTCATCTCGATATAGTTATCGTGTCACAAGGAAACACGACATGTCAGGAAGACATAAGGACAGCTCAGGACGCTCTATGGATTGGAGCTGTAAGCCAGGAAGACTTGCACTATAGGGAATGAGTCAGGATGACGTGGATAACCCAGGACAGTTTCAGGATGAAACCCCCATTGCACGGATGAATGGGATAGATGGAAAATAAGGAAAGGACCTACTCAGGATGAGTAGCTCACTTAGGACGAGTGAGAAAAGAAGGAAAGGGGTGTATACGGATTTTAATCGGGAAGATTTCAGTAGCAATGGAACGCAGAGAGGGACGCTCGAATTTCTAAAGGCGAAGCAGAGATGCTTCGCCTTTTTCATGTGAACCGAGTCTACTTAAGACTAGTTGTGTCAGTAACTTTAATATCTTTTTTTATAGATAAGTTTAGTGCAGCAGCGCAAATAAAGCCCCAGAAGGGAGTGACGACACCGTTAAATAGAACATGTCCTGCTATTGTGGCGATAAATATTAAGACAATAAAAGATGCATTCGCAGCCAGAACGATGGGAGTATCTAGATTTTTTGTCAACCTAAAATAAACATAGCAATAAGAAAGAAACACAACAAAACAAAATCCACTTCCAAATAAAACAAACATATCGACTACATCAAACTCTGTTCGAGTTGACTTCAATGCTTCAAGCGATCCCGCATTAAACCCTAAAAGCAATTCACTTAAACTAGATTGAAGAAAGTAGGGGACTATATGAAAGTACTTTTCTTCTCGTCCCGAAAACAATAATCGCTGAACGCCTCCTTGCTCGTAAAAGTGTTCCATTCGAGTGAATAGAGGAGAGTTTGAAATACTCTCTAACATGAAGGTAAACGCTATAGTTAAAGCGCCTAAATAAGCAAATATCCAAATGAATGTTTTAATGTCAGCACGCATGGTAGCAATCAACGTAGCAGCAATAAAAACGCCTAAAATTCCACTTTTAGTTCCAATCAATGCTGCTATCAACATAAAGAATAGACTAGTTGCTATGTACCGTATGAATGACTTTTTAATGCTTCTAGCAAGAGATACAGATGCCGTTAGAACAACAATTCCAGAAAGAGCGTTTCCACCGTAAAAGAAGCCTTTAGCACCGAAATCTCCGTATGATGTAGTACCAAATCCGACTAGTGAAAGTATAATATTCAAAACTACTGTGGCCGTTGCGGTGTTTACAACTCGGTACACAGTCAGTTCATTTAGTGAAACAAATTGCGTTAAAACTGAAAGTACAGCAAAAAAGTATATGACTTTAAGGCCTTCCTGAAAGGCATGAATGAATCCTATATCGTCAATAAAAACAAACCTAAGCATTGCCCATGCTGTGAAAACACTGAAAAGTACACACAAGTATCTCAGAGCTATGGGTGAATATACAGTTGAATACGCGAATAAGCACAACAACAAAAGTTGCTTGTAAGCAACCGACACAATGCTGGGAAAGTTCAGTTCTGAAACAAGAAAGCCGTTGATGGAGTCGACAAGAAGATACATGGAAAAAAGTAATAATATGAAGCGTTCAAGACTTACTTGCCTTAGAGCCATGTTCTCAAAATTCATTCGTTAACTTGCTTCCTGCCATGTTTCCCAATTTTAACATTACGGCGAACAATGATAGCGGGGTTTCCGGCAACTATTACGTTTGATTCCAAAATTGACTTATTTACTATCGAACCGGCGGCAACTACAACATTGTCTACGATGACCACTCCGGGTAAAATAATGGACTTTGCCCCAATAAAAACGTTGTTGCCAACCTGAGTTGAAACATGGCGTCGATTAATGTAATCATGACTCAACAGCATTGCATCCGCAGCCACGTAGCAATATTTCCCAATTTTTAGGCCTTTCGGATTGGTTTTATCTAATTGGGCTTTTAAGCTAATTACAGTCCCCTCTCCAATATTTATTCCAAATATTGTTCTTAAGATAAATAAATTTAGAGAAACAACGCTATCCCGAATAATATTTCTTGTTTTTACGAATATATTTTTTTTGAATGTCATTTATTCTGGCTTTTTCGTGGTGTAATTAAGAAGTGGAGGATCAGGCCAAACAATGTCATACCAGTCGATAAAAACACGAAAAATAGAACTAAAAGAAATCTATTTGGTTCACTTGGTTCTATTGGTATATAAGCCGGGTCTAAGACATCGAAAATGTAATCATCAGAAATTTCGGCGAGCATGAGTTGTTTCGACTGCTCTTGAATTAAGCGGTAAAAAACTTGACGCATCTCTTGATTACTTGTTTTAGTTATTTGGCCTTCAAGATACGTTATACCTTGCTGCAGCCTTTGAATGTCTCTGGATCGCATCGCCATATTCAGCTCGCTGACAAGTTTTCTCAACCAAGCTTCTGATAAAGTAGGAGATAGGAATTGAATACTGATAGTCACAATGCCATTAGATTTGTCTCTGTCAATTTCAATCAGCTTTGTAAATCTATTGAAAAGCTCTAAATCAGAAGGAGGGGATATACTTCCGCTTCTTCCAAGCCTGACCCATTTGCTGTTTTCTGTGTCGTAGATTTGAGGGTCAATTTCCAGTTTATGAGTTTCGGAATTCCATTCCTTCCCAGCGATTAAAGGTACCTGAATTTCATTGTCTTTTATAAATTTCGTTAAAAATATTCTTGTTTGAAGATACTCAATGGCCAGAGCTACTTTGTCTCCACTGTTGTTCGGGATATTTATTCCCGCGAGAGATGCGAGCCCACCAAATTGAGCCGTCATGTTTGATAACGCTGAACTATGTGAACCTTCTGTTGGAGCTAGAGTAATTTCAGATTTGTATTCATTGGGCATACTAAAAGACCAAATTGTAGACACTACAAGAGCGCAAAAGGATATTGTTAATACGTAGTATTTTTTAAACCATAAAAATTTAATTAGATGATAAACGTCATATTCATTTGTTCGATATTGCATAAGGTGCACAAGAAACCTAAGTAAAAGACAGGCTGATAGTGTTAGTTTAAAGTCTTTACTTGGTTAAAAAAAGCTAATTAGCTAACCAGAACTATAAGTTGTCTAGATTCTTCTCAATCATTCACTGAAAATGCTTCTTAATCCTCTTTGCTAGTAGCCAGTCGCTTTTTCTTTCCATATTACTTCCTATTGAAACATATATTTACAAAGCTGTTGCCCAAGTCATGAATATTCTATCGATAAGAGTTTTGGCTTCGACTACCATCAATCTCGATTATAAAAAAATTAGGAAGCGAGATAGGTGAAGTTATTCAAGACAATGTTGATTGGAACCGCAGTAGTGGTTCAATCCTCACTGCCGATCATGGCAATGGCAAATCCAAACGAAAATACAACCACTCAGCAACAAGTTCAGTCTGCTCATGACCGTTTGTTTGCGTTATTTGCAGATTCTGATGAGCGTCAGTTAGCGTTAAACCCTATCTCGGGTTTATTTCGCGGTGATATGAGGCGAGCGCATCGATTAGGTGACTATTTGACTGACTCGCAGTACATCGCCTCTCGCACCGATACGCTACTTAATCTGGAAATGCTCAAACATATTGACCGTGAACAGTTAAACGACACTGATAAATTGGCTTACGATGTATTTAAGTATGATCAGGAACAGGCGTTGAATGGTTTGAGTGAAGAGATCCGGGCTTTGACTGCGGTACGCCCAGTCAATCATTTCAGTGGTTTTCATACTTTTTATCCGACGTTCGCCAGTGGTAGAGGGGCTGCGCCTTTTAAAACGGTAAAACATTATGAGGACAATTTATCCCGTCACAAAGATTATATTGCGATTAACGATCGCGCGATTGACTGGTTTAAACGCGGAATGGAAAGTGGTGTTTTTGAAACTAAATTAACCATCGACCGCGTGATCAAACAATTGGATACGCAACTGGCAATTCCTTTGAAGGAGTCCCAGTACTGGGGGCCAGTCACTATGTTCCCAGAAGACTTTAGCGCAGATGATAAAGCCCGTTTAACTAAAGCATATGAGCAGGCTACGCAGGCACTTTATGACGCCACAACACGTATGCGCGATTTCTTACGCGACGAGTACCTGCCTGTCGCGCGCGAAACGATTGGCTTAAGCGACATGAAGGGCGGTAAAGCGCTATATCAACAGCTCGTGGAAAGCACTACCACTTTACCGTTAACACCGGACTACCTGCATGAGTTGGGTTTAAAAGAGGTGGAACGTATTAAAACTGGTATGCTGGAAATCAAAGATGAGGTGGGTTTTTCAGGGACACTGAATGAGTTTTTTAATTACGTTCGCACGGATCCTAAGTTCCAGCCGAAGAGTAGAGAAGGTTTAACAGAAAGTTATTACACCATTGGCAAACAGGTGGACGAGAAAATTGGTGATTACTTCTCATTGCTGCCGAAGTCAGCGCTAGAAATAAAGCCATATGATCCTTCAATCGAGCAATTCAGTGCGGGAGGTTCATACCAGAGAGGGACACCCGATGGTTCACGCCCGGGTACTTTTTACTTCAATGCTTATGATCTGCCTAGCCGTTTAACAACGGGCAACGTAACCTTGTACTTACATGAAGGCGCCCCGGGTCACCATTTCCAAATTAGCCTTGCACAAGAGAACGAAGCCTTACCTGCGTTTATGCGTTTTGGTGGCAACACCGCATACGTAGAAGGTTGGGCGCTGTATGCTGAAACCTTGGGTTATGAAATGGGATTCTTTGAGAACCCGTGGAATCGTTACGGCACATTGCAGGATGAACAGTTACGTGCAATGCGTTTAGTCGTCGATACCGGTATTCATGCTAAAGGGTGGAGTCGCGAACAGGCGATCGATTTTATGCTAGATAACTCAGGCATGACACGTACCGAAGTAGTCGCAGAGGTTGAACGCTATATTGCGATTCCTTCTCAGGCGCTGGCTTACAAAGTGGGGGCTTTGAAGATCCAAGAGCTTCGCGGTAAAGCCGAAGCAGCCTTAGGTGATAAATTTGATATTAAAGGTTTCCACGCACAAGTGTTAGGTACTGGGGCCTTACCACTGGCTGTTTTAGAACAGAAGATTGATCGCTGGATCAGTGCGCAAGCGAACTAATTAGCAAACTAATGCCATGTGACCCATCAGGCCGAAACATAATGAGTATTGAGTCTGTTAGGTAAATGGCTGAAGTGGTCCTATATAGCCCGGTATAGTCGAGAGATAACACCGGGCTTTTTATTGAGCGTTTATTGGATTATTAGTTTGAGCTAATTGATAGGGTATGCGGGGACATCAATGTTGGTAACCGTTTTACCTTGCATGTAAAACCAACCTTGACTCAATGATTCTCGATTGGCAGAAAACTCAAATGCGTAGCGGCTCTTCCATACCGGCATACCTCGGTAGAATCCTGGCCGAGTGTGATCTCTGGCCACGCTAACAAGCTGTAAATTATGTTGTTTGCAGTACTGTGCGGCATATCGATTTGCCAGCTCAGTCATGGCGCGGATTTGCCAAAATTGCAGGGCAACAAGTCCGATAATTAGCAGTATGATGAGATCGTATATGTTCATTTATGATTAACTCTGACTGAATAGCCAACCTATTGCGGTGGATAAACGCTCGCTTCTTTTGGGGTTACGGATTGCCGCCAGTACCTGAGTACGGATATCGGGGATTTGTGCCAGATCAGCAAACAAACCAATGAAAAAGTCAGGCGAGTTACTCGCTTTAGCTGCATGCTCAAGAAACATCATCAGACGCTCTTCTTGTAGTAATGACCAATGACGACCAGCGATAACAATAAGCGTATCTTGGCTCACATGTTCTTGCGACAACAGACTGGTAACTACCTTGACGCGAGGCGCTGCAATTTCTGCTTGGGCCAGACTGCGTAAACACCACAAATTAAACTCAGTGTCTCCGGCTTCAGGAGAGAACAGTTCAGCAATATGGTTGGCAAGCTGATTGTCGATGGGTTTGTTTTCGAGTCCGCTGAGCAAGTGCTTTTGCACCGGGGCTGGGTATTTGTGTGAAAAGTTGTCTAGCCAGTTAAACCAATCTGCGTTTGACCCAAAGTGCACGCAGTCTGACAAACCTTGTACCGATATCTTTTGCCAGTCGAGCAGGTGGGGCGTATCCAAATATTGTTTACTGACTGCGAAATCTTTGCCTGTCGGTAACCCGCATGCTCGTCGAGAAAGCGCATTAAAATCAGCCAGTTGTTGTTGAGTTGGCGTAAAAATGTATGGGTTGTCATGTACTTTACTGGTGCTCTCAAGCGACTGAGATACATCTTGCTTGCTTTCAGCAAGTGCAGTAACCACGAGCTCTAAAAAGTGTCGGCGCGCAGCATCGACTACTTTGCCTTGTTCATCCAGTGGCAATTTGAGAAACCAAATATAGCGCTGCTCAGATAATTGCTGATTCCAATAGGTGATCCCTGTCCATTGATGCTGTTGACGAGGATAAGGCGCAGGGCGAGTACCGTTTTCAATTTCCAAAAATTGCTGCGACGGGATCTCGCGAATACCACGTCCCATATCAAACACTCGATAATCAGTGCCTGCGTGCAACAAAAACTCACTAATGGAATCGATGTTTTTTGACAATTTGACTTCTCTCTGTTTGAAAAATTTTGGCATTATACACACTGACCGTTTTTACAGCGACAGCAAGTTAATCTTGCACGAACGATTAAGGTAATGGTGTGACACTGCCTATTATATATCGGGATGAACACCTGATTGCCGTTGACAAGCCTGCAGGGCTATTAGTACATCGTAGTATGATAGCCAAGCGTGAAACTGAATTTGCCATGCAAATGGTACGAGACCAAATTGGCCAGTATGTATTTCCTGTGCACCGACTTGACCGCCCAACGTCTGGTGTATTGTTGTTTGCGTTAGACAGCGCTACCGCAGCGCTTTTGACTGAGCAATTTTCACAACGTGAAGTTGGAAAAAGCTACCAAGCGATAGTCAGGGGACACATGCCTAGGGCATGGGATATTGACTATCCGCTAAAGGAAATATTGGATCGCAAGACAGATCGTAAAGCGCGACAAGATAAGCCGCCTCAGCCAGCGTTCACTGAGTGCCATTGTATTCAGCGTTACACTATTCCGTTGCCGGTTGGGCGGTATGAAGGGGCAAGATTCTCGTATATTGATTTATTTCCCAAAACGGGGCGAAAGCATCAATTGCGCCGCCATATGGCACATATTCGTCATCCTATAGTCGGAGATACGACGCATGGAGACGGAAAACAGAATCAATTTTTGCGTCACCACTTTAATTTTCAACAATTGGCCCTAACATGTACTGAGATGACATTGCAGCATCCGCATTTGCGGCAAAAGTTGGTGCTAAAGGCAGGTTTATCCCCTGCATTTGCTCAGTTAATAGATAATTGGCGAGTATTTGTTGATGCTGGCAATGCTAATTTAGACATAAACAAGAAGACAAACGAATGAAGAAGCTTTCTATTTTTGCCGGTTCGGTATACGGCAACGCACAGCATGTAGCTGAACAAGTTCAACAAGCGCTGGAAGAAAAAGGCGTTGAGGTTGCGCTTTTTGAGGATCCCGCGGTTGATGATTTTTCACAAGCCGAAGCGGTGATGGTGATCACATCGACAACAGGGCAAGGGGATGTGCCGCCAAACTTAGAGTTTTTCTATTCTGAGTTGCGGGATCAATTTCCATTGATGTCGGGTAAGCCATTTGCCGTTGCGGCATTAGGTGACAGCAGTTACGGTGATACGTATTGTGGCGGTGGACGTCAATTTCAGGAGTTATTGCTGGAATTGCAAGGGCAGCCGGTTGTGGACATGTTAGAAGTCGATGCGATTGAAACGTTAGAGCCTGAGAGCGAAGTCGTGCCCTGGGCCTTGGCCGCGGTAGAAAAAATGTAACCATGAATTACTTGCCAACGTGCGCGTTGATAGGCGCTAACGGCAAGAGTGTAGTCGCTGAGTAAGCCATAATGTACTCAGCGACTCATCTGTTTTTAGCTATTCCGCTGCTCTTAATAAGGCATTAATCCCCACTTTCGCGCGAGTTTGTGCATCCACTTTTTTAACAATGATCGCGGCATATAAGCTGTATTTACCGTCTTTACTCGGCAAGCTCCCGCTCACTACAACTGAGCCGGCTGGTACGCGACCATAGTGAATTTCACCGGTTTCACGATCGTAAATACGTGTACTTTGACCGATATACACTCCCATTGAAATAACGCTGCCTTGCTCAACTACTACGCCCTCTACAATTTCTGAACGTGCTCCAATAAAACAGTCATCTTCAATGATGGTTGGATTTGCTTGTAACGGCTCTAGTACGCCGCCGATGCCAACGCCACCAGACAAGTGCACGTTCTTACCAATTTGTGCACATGAGCCTACGGTTGCCCACGTATCAACCATACTGCCCTCATCTACATAGGCACCTATGTTGACGTATGATGGCATTAAGACCACGTTTTTGCCGACGAAACTACCGGTACGTACGGTCGCTGGTGGTACAACACGCGTGCCGTCTTGTTTAAAGCGAGCTGCGTCGTAGTCTTGATACTTTAAGGGTACTTTGTCGTAGTACTGACTGACACCGTCATTCATAGGAGTATTGTCGTGCAGACGGAAATAAAGCAGCACGGCTTTTTTCAACCATTGGTGAACCACCCATTCGCCGGCAATCTTTTCCGCTACGCGTGCTTCACCTGAGTTCAACATATCGATAGCTTGTTGCACCGCTGCCTTTACGACATTGTGTCCAGAAGTTGGAGTGATAGTGTCACGCTGTTCAAAAGCGTCTTCAATAATGGATTGCAACTCATGCGTCATGTTGTATGTCTTCCAGTTCATCGAGGTTGGTTAAAATGCGTTTCTTAAGTTCAACTTGTTGTGCCGGGCTCAATGCCACGCCATCAGCGTTTGAAACGATAAAAGTGTCTTCCGCTCGCTCGCCAATGGTCGTGATTTTGGCGAGCTTTAAGGTTACGTCACAATCTACGAATGCGTGACCTATTTTGGCTAAAATGCCGGGGGCATCAAGCGCTTCTAATTCAATTAATGTGGCATCGTCTGAGCGGTTAAAAAAGCGCACCTTGGTGGGCACATTTAACTGTTTCAATTGACGCGCAATTTTACGAGCGTTGGTGTGCGAGCGCCCAGGCGCTGCCATTTGTGTTTTAACCGCGTCTTGCAGAGCAGTAAGTCTTTGCTCTGAATCTATGCGATTGCCATCGTTATCTAAAATAATAATGCTGTCACAAACAAACCCATCATGGGTGATGGTGATAGTCGCGTCATGAATGGATAAGTTGCGGCTATCAATAACAGAGGCAACTTGAGCAAATAATGCTGGCCTGTCTTTACCGTATATGAATAGTTCGGTCCCAGCTTTAGTTGTTGTGTTGTTAGCTTTGACCAGCAGAGCATCATCACTATCCAGCTTAAAGCCCAAGATTTCTTCAGTATGCCAGGCTATTTGTGCGGGTTTGTAGCGCGCAAAGTAATCGTGGTCAAAACGCGACCATAAGCTTTCTATTGCGTGATCTGAATAATGACCGTCGGCAAGCAATTGTCTGGCTGCATGTTTGTTCTCGTTCACCCGTTCAAAAATGGTCAACTGACATTGTAGACCGTTGTCTAGCGCTTTCTGCGTCAGTAGATACAGCTCTCTCAATAACGACGCTTTCCAATCGTTCCACAAATTGTCGTTAGTGGCACGAATATCCGCCAGGGTTAACGCATATAGCATGTTCAGATGATTATGACTTTTGATCTTGCTGGCAAATTCATTCACGACTTCGGGATCATAAATGTCGCGACGTTGCGCAACGACCGACATAAGCAGGTGATTGTGCACCAACCATGCAATCAAATCGGTGTCAGATTTAGTTAACCCATGCATTTTAGCGAATACTTTAACGTCTTCTGCGCCCAGCACAGAATGGTCGCCGTTTCGTCCTTTGCCGATATCATGGAATATAGCAGCAAGGTAGAGTAACTCTGGTTTGTCGAGATTCTTGGCAATTCGTCCACAGCGAGGGAAGCGCTTATTGTCGGGGCTAAAATAATGGTTTACATGCTTTACCAAACGATGGGTATGTTCATCTACTGTGTAGGCGTGGAACAAGTCAAACTGCATCATGCCGACAATGTGATTCCACTCCGGCAAATAGGCCTGCAAGATCCCATATTGGTGCATGATATCCCAACCAAAATCAAAGAAATGCGGATGACGCATCAACTGCATGAATTTGATTCGACATTCCGGGCGCTGATTTAAATAATCGTCCTGAAATGCGCGGCGTGCATTGCGTAGCTGTCGAATGCAATCGGTATCTAAACCACTGACACTGGGGGTATCTGCGATTAATAATAGAAAGTCAAAGATACTCTCTGGCGTGTCAAAGACATCTGGGCGAGAAGGGGAAATGAGTCCATCATGCAGTTCAAAATCGCGGTTGAGAGCGACATTGCCATAGTCCTTTTTGCCAAGAATGTCTTGGCTGAATCGCTGCATTAGCATGCGGTTTAGCTCATTCACACGTCTTACCGTGCGGAAAAAGCCTTTCATCATGCTTTCCACCGATGATTTCCCGTTATCGCCAAAGCCCAGCATTTCAGCGACATCAGTTTGATAATCAAACAGTAAGCGGTTCTCACTGCGCCCAGCCACGATATGCAAGGCAAATCGCATACGCCACAAATTCGAGCGGCACTCAATTAACTCGGCGTGTTCTTGCTTAGTAAAATAACCGTGACCAACTAAGCTCCAGCCGTCATATTCTTTAAAGTGTTTTTTCGCGACCCAGCCGATAGTTTGGATATCCCTTAAGCAACCAGGGTTTTCTTTTACATTGGGTTCTAGGTTATAGGCTGTGCCATGAAATTTAGCATGCCTATTTTGTTGTTCTTCCATTTTGGCAATGAAGAATCGGTCACTGGTCCAAACTTTTTTATCATTGACCTGCTTAAGCAGTTTTTCAAATGTCTCAGATGACCCGGCAAGACGACGACTTTCGACCAAATTCGTCGCGATGGTAATATCACCTTTGGCGAGCGTTACGGTCTCTTTAATGGTACGAACGCTTTGCCCAATATCGAGCTTGATATCCCACAATAGAGTAATGAACTCGCTTATCTTTTCACGGGTACTCGCGCTAGGTGCCTTTTCGCACAGGATAAGAAGGTCAATATCAGAATAGGGTTGAAGTTGAGCACGGCCATAACCGCCAACAGCAACTAAGGTTAAATGCTTAACTTCGTCAAGCTCATATAGGTGCCAGAGGTGTTGCAGCAAATTATCGACGAAGACGGCACGACCTGACACCAGTTCATCAACAGCCGAGGTGCTAAACGCAGATTTCAACCATTGGTAACTCTCTTTAACGACCTGCTTAAAGGCTGCGATGTCCGTTCGATCATCGAGTGAACGAACAGAGTCGATCAAATGCTCAAGTGTGAGTATATGCTGTGCTTCATCTGCCACCGTCATGATCGTGTTATTCTCTAGTGTTCAATAATGCGGTCAATGTCTTCTTCTTCGCGTAGTGTGAGGATCTCCACGCCATTTTCAGTCACCAGCAAGGTGTGTTCCCACTGCGCACTAAGACTTCTGTCTTTGGTCACCACAGTCCATTGATCAGGCAGTATCTTAGAGTAGCGTTTGCCTGCATTCACCATAGGCTCTATGGTGAAACACATGCCAGCTTCTAATACGTCACCTGTATTCGGTCTGCCGTAATGCACTACCTGAGGGTCCTCGTGAAACGTAGCGCCAATTCCGTGCCCACAATATTCACGTACAATAGAGTAGTCATGCGCTTCCGCGTGCTGCTGAATGATATGGCCGATATCACCTAAACGAACGCCCGGCTTAACGATCTTAATCGCTTTATAAAGGCTTTCTTGCGTCACTCGAATTAAGCGCTCGGCTAATATGGATGGTTTGCCGATCACGAACATCTTAGATGTGTCGCCGTGATATCCATCTTTTTTGACTGTTACGTCAATATTAATGATGTCACCGTCTTTGAGTTTTTTATCTGACGGAATACCGTGGCAAATCACATGATTGACGGATGTGCAAATTGATTTCGGAAACGGTGGATGCCCATAGTTTAGTGGAGCTGGTATTCCGCCTTGCACGTCAACAATATAGTTGTGACACAATGTGTTGAGTTCATCTGTCGTCACGCCTTTTTTTACATGTGGTGTGATCATATTCAATACGTCTGCTGCAAGTTTTCCTGCAACGCGCATTTTTTCGATTTCTTCTTGAGTTTTGATAATCGCGCCCAAAACGACCTCTAAAGAATAATGGATTAAAAATTTTCAGCGTTGAATGGTATCGTTATGTGGGCAGCCTGTACAGGTAATCCCATCAACTATAGCGCATAAGTAATATGAATAGTGTCTTTGCACGATGGCAAGGAGCACATTATCCATTTATAAAACCGCCACATTTATCGCCAACTTAATCGTTTGCTGCTGCCCTTGATGTAACGAAAAAAAGCGTTAAAAACTTGAGTGTGCTATCCAGTCGTGGTATAAAGCGCGCGCTTTTCGAAGGTGAAGAGCAAATTATATTAAAAATACACACATACATCGGCACTGATATCGGGGTGCTTACGAATGCGTAAGTCGGTATTGGGGATGTATGGAGGCCTAACCCAAATTGAGGACAATTTAATGGCAAACGTATCTATGCGCGATATGCTTCAGGCAGGCGTACACTTCGGTCACCAAACTCGCTACTGGAACCCAAAAATGAAGCCGTTCATTTTTGGTGCTCGTAACCGTGTTCACATCATCAACCTAGAAAAAACAGTTCCGCTTTTCAACGAAGCATTGAGCTACCTAACAGGTGTTTCTGCTAAGAAAGGAAAAATCCTTTTCGTTGGTACTAAGCGCGCTGCTGGCGAAGCTGTAAAAGAAGCTGCAATGAACTGTGGTCAGTACTACGTGAACAAGCGTTGGTTGGGCGGCATGCTAACTAACTGGAAAACAGTACGTCAATCAATCAAGCGTCTTAAAGATCTTGAGCAACAAAGCACTGACGGTACTTTTGAAAAGCTAACTAAAAAAGAAGCGCTTATGCTTCAGCGCGAAATGGCTAAGCTTGAGAGCAGCCTTGGCGGTATCAAAGACATGGGCGGTTTACCTGACTGTATCTTTGTTGTTGACGCGGACCACGAGCACATTGCTGTGAACGAAGCACGCAACCTAGGTATCCCAGTTGTAGGTGTAGTTGATACAAACTCTGACCCAGACGGTGTTGATTACATCATCCCTGGTAACGATGACGCTATCCGTGCTATCCAACTTTACTTGAATGCTGCTGCAACTGCGATTAACGCTGGTCGCGATAACAACGTCGAAGTACAAGCAGAAAAAGACGACTTCGTAGAAGCCGCAGAGTAATTTTGAGGCGTGCTTGGCACGCCTGACACGAATCAAAATGAAGGGGCTAAACAGCCCCTTTAGCTTATAACTTTTATTGATTGAGGAATTTAAAATGGCAGTGACTGCAGCACTGGTAAAAGAGCTTCGTGAGCGCACTGGCGCTGGTATGCTTGATTGTAAAAAGGCCCTCGTAGAAACTGACGGCGACATCGAGCTAGCGATTGAAAACATGCGTAAATCAGGTCAAGCGAAAGCGGCTAAAAAAGCAGGCCGTATCGCAGCTGAAGGTGTTATTTTGACATCTATCGACGGCAATCGCGCTACCATGATGGAACTAAACTGTGAAACAGACTTCGTTGCTCGAGACGAAGGCTTCTTGGATTTCGGTAAGAAAATCCTTGCTGTTGCAGCAGACAACAACATCAATAGCATCGAAGAGTTGAATGCAGCAGACCTAGGTGGTTCAACTGTTCAAGAAACTCGCGACACATTGGTTGCTAAAATCGGTGAAAACATCAGCCCTCGTCGTGTTATTAACATCGACGGTGATGTTTTAGGTGCATATGTTCACGGCGGTCGTATCGGTGTTGTTGCTATCCTTAGCGGCGGCGACGAAGCGCTTGCTAAAGACATCGCTATGCACGTTGCGGCAGCTAGCCCACAATACGTTAAGCCAGAAGATGTACCAGCTGACGTAGTTGAAAAAGAAAAGCAAATCCAAGTTGAGATTGCAGTTCAATCAGGCAAGCCAGCAGACATCGCAGAGAAGATGGTTGTTGGCCGCATGAAGAAATTCACTGGCGAAATCAGCTTGACGGGTCAACCTTTCGTTAAAGATCCTTCAATGTCTGTTGCTGAGTTGTTGAAGTCTAAAGGTGCTGACGTTATCAACTTCGTTCGTTTCGAAGTTGGTGAAGGTATCGAGAAGAAGACTGAAGATTTCGCAGCAGAAGTTGCTGCGCAAATGGAAGCTGCGAAGAAATAATTCAGCTTCTCGACTTTTGCATCAAGTGATTGTCAGATAAACTACGGGCACCTAAATTCAGGTGCCCTTTTTGTGAGTAGCGTTTTTAACTGGACACACATGTTTTAAACGAACTTCAATACGAGCAACCCGTAGTCATAAGGAAACCAACTTCCATGAGCGTATCGTCAAAATCAGCCTATCGGCGAATTCTTTTAAAATTAAGTGGTGAAGCTTTAATGGGGGACGAGGATTTCGGTATTGATCCGAAAGTACTCGACCGAATGGCACAAGAGATCAAAGAGTTGGTCGAATTGGGTGTTCAAGTTGGCCTAGTGATTGGCGGCGGAAACTTATTCCGCGGTGAGGGATTAGCTAAAGCCGGCATGAACCGAGTAGTTGGCGATCACATGGGCATGTTGGCAACCGTTATGAATGGCCTGGCAATGCGTGATGCGCTGCACCGTGCTTTTGTAAATGCACGATTGATGTCAGCGATTCCCCTCAATGGCGTATGCGACGCTTACAACTGGGCAGAAGCCATCAGTTTATTAAAATCGGGTCGCGTTGTTATTTTTGCTGCGGGAACCGGCAACCCATTCTTCACTACCGATTCAGCAGCATGTTTGCGCGGTATCGAAATTGAAGCTGATGCTGTACTTAAAGCGACCAAAGTAGACGGTGTGTACGATTCAGATCCCGTTAAAAATCCAGACGCAGTATTGTATGACCATATCGGCTACAATGATGTGTTAGAGAAAGAATTAAAAGTCATGGATTTGGCCGCATTTACACTAGCCCGCGACCATAATTTGCCGATTCGTGTATTTAACATGAATAAGCCGGGCTGTTTAAAGCGTGTGGTGATGGGCGAATCTGACGGAACCCTTATTGCGAATATACAACAAGACTAAAAAAATAGGACATAACCGTGATAGATGAAATTGAATTAGACGCAGAACAACGCATGGAAAAAAGTATCGCGGCGTTGAAATCACAGTTTAGTAAAATCAGAACTGGACGCGCCCATCCAAGCCTTTTAGATTCTATTCAAGTTTCTTATTATGGCGCAGACACGCCTTTGCGTCAGCTCGCAAACGTTGTAGCAGAAGACAACAGAACGTTGGCACTAACTGTTTTTGATAAAAGTGCAATTCAAGCGGTTGAAAAGGCCATCATGCAATCTGATTTAGGCTTAAACCCAATGAGTGCAGGGGCGATTATTCGCATTCCAATGCCACCTTTGACTGAAGAGCGCCGTAAAGATTTGATCAAGGTTGTGCGTGCTGAAGCTGAACAGGGCCGAGTGGCTATTCGTAATGTACGTCGTGACGCGAATAGCGACATCAAAGAGCTATTAAAAGAGAAAGAAATCAGTGAAGACGAAAGTCGCGCGGCTGAAGAAAATATCCAGACGTTGACTAATACGTTCGTGAAAAAAGTTGATAGCTTGCTTGCGGACAAAGAAAAAGAACTTATGGAAGTGTAAGTCTTTTGGACAAGTCAACCGACAGCATTACATCGCAGGTTACCTGCGATGATAGCAATGGCCAAAGTGGAGATTTCCCTCGGCACGTTGCTATCATTATGGACGGCAATGGACGCTGGGCAAAAAAGAAAGGGAAAATCAGAACGTTTGGTCATAAAGCCGGCGTTGATGCTGTCAGAGCTGCGGTAAAATATGCGCGCACGCATGATATCGAATCATTGACCTTATTTGCCTTTAGCAGTGAAAACTGGAAACGACCTGAAGAAGAAGTCAGTGTGTTAATGGATCTGTTTAATTTAGTTTTAAATAGTGAAGTTAAGAAGCTCAATAAGAATCAAGTACGACTCCGTGTTATCGGCGATCTCAGTCGCTTCGATGACAAATTAGTCAGTAAAATCAAAAAAGCAGAAGCGTTAACCCAAGACAATACAGCATTAACACTCAACATCGCGGCTAATTATGGCGGCCGTTGGGATATAGTGAATGCTGCACAACAGCTTGCATCGCAAGTTGAGCGTGGCGCGCTTAAACCTGAAGATATTACTGAATCACTATTTGACCAGCATATTGCTATGGCTGATTTACCTGAGTTGGATTTATTGATCCGAACGGGTGGTGAGCACCGCATCAGCAATTTTTTGTTGTGGCAATGTGCTTACGCTGAGTTTTACTTTACATCAACCCTCTGGCCAGATTTTAACGAAGATACATTTGCAGAAGCTGTTAGTGATTTTCGTGATAGACAACGTCGTTTCGGTCTGACTGGTGAGCAAGTGTCATGTTAAAGCAACGCATTCTAACGGCTCTCGTATTAGCGCCTCTAGCGCTAATTGCGATTTTATTCCTACCTGTTTTTGAGTTTCAAATTGCCATTGCCGGCGTCATTGCGATTGGCGCATACGAATGGGCGAAGATGTCCGGATTAGACAGCCGTATGTCCAAAGCCGTGTATACACTTGTCGCACTGACCATATGCATTTTCTTCGCTCAAGTGGTCGACCAAAACATGATTTGGTATCAAGGCCAACTCAATCCGGTGTATACCTATATATTGGGTGTAGCCTGTATCTGGTGGTTGTTTTCACTCGCCATGATATTGGCATACCCCAAATTCAGTGCGTTTTGGAAGCACAGCATTGTCATCAGAGCTATTTTTGGGCTGTGTACCTTGATCCCAACTTGGGTTGCCATTGTCTCTTTGCGCACAAGCTTGTACGAAGTTGATCCTTTTTATGGCGCTTCTTTAATGTTTTACGTCCTAGGTATTGTTTGGGCGGCGGATATTGGAGCCTTCTTCGTGGGAGTGAAATTTGGCAAGCATAAGCTACGACCAAACGTATCGCCTGGTAAAACCTTGGAAGGATTATTAGGCGGAGTTGCGGCCTCTTTCGCCATCATTGCATTTGCGGCATTACACTATCAAGTTGATCCGTCTCGCATATGGTTGCACATCGTGATTGGTGCAATTACCGTAGGGGTATCAGCGTTAGGTGATTTAAACGAAAGCATGTTTAAGCGCTGTGCTGGCATGAAAGACAGCGGGAAAATTTTGCCTGGCCACGGCGGCGTAATGGATAGAATCGATAGCCTGACCGCTGCATTTCCGGTATTCGCCTTCTGCTATGTAACGTGGATGGCGTAGTGCAGACCATTACTGTATTAGGGGCAACAGGCTCCATTGGCTGCAATACATTGGATGTCATTAGTCGCCATCCAGACAAATACCGTGTTTTTGCAATAACCGCTCATTCTCAAGCTGAAAAACTCATAGAACAAATACAACGCTTTGCCCCACGTTATGCGGTGTTAAGCGATCCTGACGCTTTCGAAAAGGCTAAACAGCTAGCTGAGCAACACCAAATCTCTACCGATATTTTATACGGTGATGAAGCATTAGCGTTTGTTGCCAGCGAGCAAGCAGTTGACAGCGTTATGGCCGCTATTGTTGGTGCTGCAGGCTTATTACCCACGATGGCTGCGGTTAAAGCGGGTAAGCGGGTGTTGCTGGCTAATAAAGAAGCTTTGGTCATGAGTGGCGAGCTGTTTATTCAAGCCGCTAAACAATATGGTGCCGAGATCATTCCGATTGATAGTGAGCACAATGCAATCTTTCAGGCTTTACCGGAAGAATATCAATACGGAGCCATTGAACAACATGGCATCGCTAAGCTCCTATTAACGGGGTCTGGTGGGCCTTTTTTGCACACTCCATTGGAAGAATTTGAACACATTACGCCCGATCAAGCCTGTGCACACCCGAATTGGGATATGGGGCGTAAAATATCAGTCGATTCCGCCACGATGATGAACAAGGGCCTTGAGTTTATCGAAGCGCATTGGCTGTTCGGTGTGCAACCAGATGATATTGAAGTGGTGTTGCATCCGCAAAGCACCATTCATTCAATGGTCCAATACATTGATGGTTCAGTTATAGCGCAACTGGGGCAACCCGACATGCGAACGCCTATCGCATACGGATTAGCCTTTCCAGAAAGGATCGATGCAGGTGTTGAGTATCTCGACTTTTCTCAATTGCGAGACTTTACGTTTGCCAAGCCCTGTTTTGAGCGATACCCCAATTTACAGTTGGCAATACAAGCGTGTAAGCAAGGCCAGTATGCGACGACCCAGTTAAATGCCGCCAATGAAATGGCGGTGGCCGCATTTTTGGATGAACAAATAAAATTTACCGATATTGCACGTGTGAATCAGTTGACGCTGAAACAATTGGAACCAAAAACGATTTCGTCTATCCAACAGATTCTGGAAATTGATAAGTCAGCTAGACGTGAGGCGGAACAGATAATTCAGGCAATATGTCATGATTGATTTCTTATGGAATTTAGGCTCATTCATTGTTGCCTTAGGTATACTCGTTGCTGTCCATGAATGGGGGCATTTCTGGGTTGCAAGGCGCTGCGGTGTGCATGTTATTCGATTTTCCATCGGCTTTGGTAAGCCGTTATGGAGGACAGTAGATAAAGCCGGAACTGAATATGTGGTTGCTGCTATTCCGTTGGGTGGCTATGTGCGCATGCTGGACGAGCGGGTAGATAAAGTCGAGCCTGAATTCGCGAGCAAAACATTCAATACTAAATCTGTTGGTCAACGCATGGCGATAATTGCAGCTGGCCCCGGGGTTAACTTTATTTTTGCCGTATTTGCACTGTTTTGTATGTACCTGATCGGGGTGCAAACGGTGAAGCCCTTGCTGGGGGAGATCCCCACGGATAGTTACGCCTATCAAGGGGGCTTAAAAGCTAATGATGAAATATTAAGAATTGGTGACAGAGAGACGGTTGATTGGTCGGCTGTAAACCTTGAGCTGATGCGTTACATCGGAGAATCCAGATTACCGCTGACAGTGAAACGAGAAAATGGCGTCACTCAACAGTTAACTTTACCTATTGATGATTGGTATTTTGACCCTGAAACACAATCAGCATGGCGAAGTTTAGGCTTGATACCTTATCGTCCAGATGTGACCCTTGAGGTTGCAAGCGTTGGCGAGGATAGCCCTGCTTTTTACGCAGGTTTGCAAGTCGGCGATCGGTTAAAGTCATTAGGAACAGAAGATATCAGCAGTTGGCAACAAGCGGTTGACATCATCACGCAGAACCCAGGTCAGTCTTTGTCTGTCAGAGTAGAGCGCGGCGGTAGAGAAGAAATTTTGGTTGTCACACTCGATTCGGTAGAATCAGAGCAGGGCCTTCGCGGGTACTTTGGGATGGCACCTCGAGTTGAACCTTGGCCAGAAGGTATTGTCTTTATTCACCAATACGGTGTTTTTGAGGCGATTGGTGGTGCAGTAGATGGTATGTGGCGATACACCACTATCAGTCTCGAAATGTTAGCAAAGTTGTTTACTGGCGATGTTTCAGTTAAGAACTTAAGCGGTCCGATTTCCATCGCTCAAGGCGCTGGAATAAGTGCAGAATATGGAATCGTCGAATTTTTAAGGTTTTTGGCGATTATTAGCGTAAGTTTGGGCATAATAAACCTTTTGCCCATTCCGCTATTAGACGGAGGCCATTTGTTGTATTTATTCGTCGAATGGATCACCGGAAAACCTGTTCCTGAGAGCGTTCAGGAAATGGGGTTTAAAGTTGGGGGCTTATTGCTGTTAACTCTGATGGGAGTTGCAATATTTAATGATATTGCCCGATTAGCATAATTATAAAGAACGTTAGCAAACGTGCGCAGGAAGAATAGTAATAAATGAAGTTTAGACAGTTTGTTGCGGCAGGTTTATTTATGTCTGTCGCTCACCTCGCCTCGGCCAGTGAAAGTGAATTCGTTGTAGAAGATATTCGAGTTGAAGGACTTCAGCGAGTCGCTTTGGGTGCAGCCTTAACCTATTTACCGGTTCAAGTCGGTGATCAACTCAATGACTTTAGGGTTTCGCAGTTAATCCGTTCACTGTATACATCTACGCACTTTGAAAACATCGAGATCCTGCGTGAAGGCAATACGTTGGTTGTGCGTGTATCAGAAAGACCGACGATCAGTGACATCATCTTTGAAGGAAATGACGACATCAAAGATGAACAATTACAAGATAGTTTGGATGGTAACAATATCCGGATTGGTGAACCGTTAGATAAAACGGTTTTAACCTCTATTGAGAACGGCCTTAAAGACTTTTTCTATAGCATTGGTAAATACAGCGCAGATGTTAATGCCATTATTACACCGCTACCGCGCAACCGAGTTGAATTGAAGCTGTTGTTTGAAGAAGGTGACGCGGCAGAAATTAAGCAAATCAATATCGTTGGCAACGACATTTTTTCAGATGCTGAATTATTCGAGCAAATGGAACTGCAGTTCAATGCGCCTTGGTGGGACTTCTTGTCTGAGACTCGTTATCAACAACAAACGTTATCAGGTGATATAGAAACCATCGAAAACTACTACAAGAATCGTGGTTATTTGCGCTTCAATTTAGATTCTACTCAAGTATCGATGACACCTGAAAAGTCTGGCATCTACATCACGATGAACGTGACTGAAGGTGAACAGTACACCATCTCAGATGTTGAATTGGTGGGTGATGTAATTGGTCATGAAGAATACATCATGCAGGTGTTGCCGTTAACATCAGGCAAAATGTATAACCAAGCTGAAGTGACTTATACCGAAGAGTTTATCAGCAAATATCTTGGTCGCTTTGGTTATGCCTATCCAACGGTAACCACAGTACCTGACATCAATGATGAAGATAAAACCGTTAAATTAACCTTGTCAGTGGATCCCGGTAAGCGAATTTACGTTAGACGACTGAATTTTGAAGGTAACGTGATTACCGCAGACTCAGTGTTGCGTCAAAATGTTAGCCAAATGGAAGGCACTTGGTTGTCGAATGCTTTATTGGAATCATCTAAAAATTCTTTGTCGCGCTTGACCTACATGGAAGAAGTCGAGTTCGATACCGTCCGTATTCCGGGTGAAGACGACAAAGTTGATGTTAATTTCAACGTGACAGAGCAGCCGTCAGGCTCGTTCAATGCGGGTATTGGTTATGGTGATAGAACCAAACTAAGCCTACAAGCCGGTATTCAACAAGATAATTTCTTGGGTACAGGTAAACAAGTCGGTATCAGTTTAAATACTGTTTCTTACCAACAATCGGCTCAATTAACTTATCAAGACCCGTTTTTTACCATTGACGGTATTAGTTTAGGCGGTGTGGTGAGTTACAGCGAATTTGATGGTGAAGACTTTAACGTTATCCGCTTCAACAGTAAGCAGTACAAAGTGGGCGCCAATATTGGTTACCCCATTGATGAGTTTAATCGAATTAATTTTGGTTTAACCTATTCTAATGTAGAGCTATTTAATCGTTCTCAATATGAGCAAACGGACCGATTCTATAGTCAATTTTTGGATGTGGATGACCCAGATGCGTCGATCAAGTACGAAAGTTATCAAGCGTCTATTGCGTGGCGACGTACCACTCTAAACCGCGGGGTTTTCCCAACGGCGGGTTCATCACAAAGTGCTTCATTCAGTATTACCACGCCTAACTCAGACGTTAACTACTTTAAGACTATTTTTGACACTAAGTTCTATTTCCCTCTTTCGCAGGATCAACGCTGGTCATTCTTGGCTCGATTGCGTTTAGGTTATGGTAATGGCTATGGTGATATTAATGGCGTAGAACAAATCTTGCCATTCACTGAGAACTTCACGGCAGGTGGTGCTGACACGCTACGTGGATTTGAAAATAACACGGTAGGTCCACGTGGTATTCAGCGATTCTCTCAAGGCGAAATAGTAGGGCCTGATGGCAACATTATTCCTGGTAGCCCTGAAAATGATTCATATTTATTGTCTGCGCGAAGCCTAGGTGGTAACGCAATGGCACTTGGGGGCTTGGAATTAATTGTTCCGACACCATTTGTAGAAGAGGATTTTGACAATTCTGTACGTACCAGCGTGTTCTTCGATATTGGTAACGTTTGGGATACGGAATTCGACTATGACGAGTATGCAAGGCTTTCAAACGCTGGTGCTGGTCGTAACGATTTTGATGAATTATTGGATTACAGCGATTGGAAGCTGTATCGCGCTTCAGCAGGTATTTCTGTACAATGGCTTTCACCGATGGGGCCTATGGTATTTAGTTTCTCTAGAGCCATTAGAGAGCGCGAGGGTGATGATGCAAGATTCTTCACATTCAATATCGGACAAACATTTTAATAACTATTCATGCTGAGATGATCAGTAGAAAACAATTTGTGAGTAAAGGAGTTCCAATTGAAAACATTCGCTAAACACATCGTCGCTAGTGCGCTATTGAGTGGTGCCCTAATGAGTGCACCCGCTATGGCTGAAATGAAAATTGCCGTAGTTGACGCGCAATCTGTTTTTCAAGCAATGCCAGAAGCTGCTGCGATTGCTGAGCAGATCCAAGCTGAGTTCAAAGACCAGATCGAAGAGATCCAGCAACTTGAGCGTGATATTCAGTTTTATGCTGAAAGCCTACAGCGCAATGCCGCGACTATGAGCGAACAAGAAAAGACAGAGATGCAAGAAAAGATTCTTGAAGCTCGTCAAGCATATGCTCAAAAAGCGCAACCATTGCAGCAAAACATTCAACGTCGTCAAGCGGAAGAGCGTAATAAGCTTGTTGCATTAATTCGTCAATCAATCGACAAGGTAGCTGCTGATGGCAACTACGACATGATCGTTGATGCCGGTGCAGTATCTTTCGTTAAGCCTGAGTTTGATGTTTCTGCCAAAGTTTTGGAAATTGTTAACAAACTTAACTAATTTGTTTGAGTGTTAAAGCTTCAGACCAAACGCTTAAGCGTTTGGTCTGATTTGTTTTTGGCGCTTTTGCGCGTATTGTTGGCAGCCAAAATTATCAACCAACTCTGACGGTAATTCAGGCTCAGAGGCAAACTGCAACGGAGGCACTTTGGCCAACTCATTAAATGCAATTGATATCCAAGAAATTCTTGATTTATTGCCACACAGATACCCATTTTTATTGATTGATCGTGTTACAGAATTTCGTTCTGGAGAAATGATCAAAGCGTATAAAAATATAACCGTGAATGAACCTTGTTTCATGGGCCATTTCCCGGGACACCCAATTTTCCCAGGTGTACTGATCCTTGAAGCTATGGCTCAAGCGGCCGGTGTGTTAGGCTTCAAGACGAAAGGTAAAAGCGACGAGCTATACTTGTATGCGGGTATTGATAAAGCGCGCTTTAAGCGTCCGGTAACGCCGGGCGATAGACTAGACTTTGAAGTTAATCTCATTAAAGAAAAACGCGGAATATGGAAATTTCACGGTGTAGGCAGTGTGGATGGTGAGGAAGCCTGTTCTGCCGAGTTTATGTGTGCAATGCGAGCGATTTAAATGACAATACATGCCACTGCAATAGTTGAACCAGGCGCTAAGTTAGGTAACAACGTGACGATTGGTCCCTTCAGTTACATCGGCAACGATGTAGAGCTAGGGGATGATTGTATCGTCGAATCTCATGTTGTTATTAAAGGGCCTAGTACGATTGGTAAGGGGAATCATTTTTACCAATTTTCCAGCATTGGAGAGGCATGTCAGGATAAAAAATACGCGGGCGAACCAACACGTTTGCATATTGGCGACAACAATATATTTCGTGAATCGGTAACCGTGCACCGCGGCACTATTCAAGATGAAAGCCTAACTCAGATTGGTAGCAATAACCTGTTGATGGTAAATGTGCATGTTGCGCACGACTGTGTAATTGGTGATGACAATATTTTTGCCAACAATGTAACCATTGCTGGCCATGTGCACATTGGCAGCAATGTTATTTTGGGTGGTCTAGCGGCTATTCATCAATTCTGTAAAGTCGGTTCACATAGTTTTGCCGGCGGTGGTGCTATTATTTTGCGTGATATTCCGCCGTACGTCATGATCAGCGGAACTAAACACGTGCCACAGGGCATTAACTCAGAAGGGCTTCGCCGAAGAGGGTTCGAAAAGGACGTTATAATGCAAATTAAACGTGCTTATAAAACTGTTTATCGTGACGGTAATACTGCAGATCAGGCTGTTGCAATCCTAAAAGAAATGGCTCAACAAACGCCGGAAGTTAAAATTCTTGCTGACTTTATTGAGCAATCTGAACGCGGCATCATTCGTTAAATAATGGCAGCCACACCATTGCATGTCGGTATTATCGCCGGGGAACCCTCTGGAGATGTATTGGCCGCAGGGCTGATGCAAGCGTTAAAACGTCAATATCCTAACATTCGTTTCTCTGGTATCGGCGGGCGGCATATGTTGGCTGAGGGGATGACATCACTGGTCGACATGGAAGAGTTATCCGTGATGGGCCTAGTGGAAGTACTCTCTCGCCTGCCGCGTCTACTCAACGTTAAGAAGCAGGTTATTACCCATTTTTCAGATGACCGCCCCGATGTATTCATTGGTGTTGATGCGCCAGATTTTAACTTGCGAATAGAAACGCAACTTAAAGCAATGGGGATTAAAACCGTCCATTATGTCAGCCCGACGGTATGGGCATGGCGTGAAAAGCGTATACATAAAATAGCCAAGGCTACAGACCTAGTGCTAGGTCTATTTCCATTTGAAGCGGCGATTTATAACCACTATGGCGTGCCCTATACGTTTGTTGGACATACGCTCGCTGACACCATACCTATTGAACCTTTTCAAGCCGAGGCGCGAACTACACTAGCGCTCGATAAGGATGATACTGTACTGGCATTATTGCCGGGATCACGACAAGGCGAAGTCAATGCACTGTTGGCGGATTTTTTAGCGGCAACTCAGCGTGTGGCTAAACAACTCAATTTGAGTAAGCCTTTGCAAGTCGTGATACCTGCCGCTAATCAGGCTCGCGCTATTCAAATAGAAAACCTATTGAGTCAATTCAAGAATGACAATAATGCGTTGGCGTTCAAGTATCATATTGTTGATGGGCAATCGCGAGAGTGCTTAATTGCATCGGATGCTGTTTTGATTGCCTCAGGTACGGCTACGCTGGAGGCTATGTTGTGTAAGCGCCCTATGGTTGTGGCGTATAAAATGGCCAAGTTAACGCGCTTTATTATGGGGTACTTGTATAAGCCTCAATATTTCTCATTGCCGAACCTGTTGGCAGATAAGCCATTGGTAACCGAACTGTTACAAGATGAGGTTAATCCTGAGAATATCGCGAAGCATTTGCTGCCGTTGTTCGGTGAGCAAGGTGAAACACTCAAAAACGCATTTACCACTATTCATAAAGAGTTAAAATGCGATGCAGATATGCAGGCTGCGACAGCCGTACTAACGTTGATTAATAAACAACAAAAGCAACAAAACTAGGTAATTAATGAAGTTAATCGCAGGTGTCGATGAGGTAGGGCGTGGGCCTTTAGTGGGGGATGTTGTTACAGCAGCCGTTATACTTGACCCCAATAAGCCCATAGAAGGTCTGACCGATTCTAAAAAATTAAGTGAGAAAAAGAGACTTTTGTTAGCCGAGCAAATCCGCGAGCGCGCATTATGCTGGGCAATAGGCAGAGCCACCCCAGCAGAAATTGACGAGTTAAACATTCTGCACGCGTCCTTGTTGGCAATGCACCGAGCGGTGCAGGAATTGAAAGTGCAACCTACTTGGGTAAGAGTGGATGGGAATCGTTTACCGAAATGGGACTATCCTTCTGAAGCGGTCGTTAAAGGCGACGCCTTGCATGCAGAAATTGGTGCCGCTTCTATTTTAGCGAAAGTCACGCGCGATCAAGAAATGCAAGATTTGCATCAACAGCATCCGGAATTTGGCTTTGATAAACACAAAGGCTACCCGACTAAAGCGCATTTCGCTGCAATTGAACAATATGGTGTACTGCCATGCTACCGGAAAAGTTTTAAACCGGTACAATCCATCCTTAGCAAAATGAATACAGGCGTATAGTTGATGTCGCAGGAAGACGAGCTTCAATCCGCAACCAATCAGTCGTTTATTCACTTACGTGTACACAGCGACTTCTCTATGATGGATGGGCTAAATAAAGTTAAGCCCATACTTGGACGTGCCAGTGAGTATGGTATGCCTGCAATAGCCATCACTGACCAAATGAATATGTGCGGTTTGGTTAAGTTTTATTCTGAGTCTCACGCATTAGGAATTAAACCGATTATCGGTGTGGATATATGGGTGAACAGCCCGTATGTTCCGGATCAGCTTACGCGCTTAACCTTGCTCGCCATGAATGAGCAAGGCTATAAGAATGTTACATTGCTTATTTCAGAAGCGTACAAACGGGGTTACCTGCACAACCGAGCGGTTGTCGACCTGCAATGGTTGGCTGAACATAATCAAGGCATTATCGTTCTATCTGGTGGGCTGCAGGGCGATCTGGGTATAGCCTTGAGCAAAGGTAATCAAGGCCTAGCTCAACAGGTGAGTTCGTTTTATCAGCAGCATTTTGCTGATCGTTTCTACTTGGAATTGACTCGCACCGGTCGTCCGCAAGAAGAAGATTATGTGCACAGTGCGGTTGCCTTCGCGTCGCAATCAGGATTACCGGTTGTTGCGACCAACGAGGTTTGCTTTATCGATCGAGAAGGGTTTGATGCCCATGAAATTCGGGTAGCCATCCATGATGGCTATACATTAGACGATAGCCGCCGTCCGAAGCGATACAGTGCTGAACAATATCTACGTTCTCAAGATGAGATGATTGCGCTGTTTGACGATATTCCTGAGGCTATCGAAAACACCGTTGAAATTGCCAAACGGTGTAATGTTACCGTCAAATTAGGTGAATATTTCTTGCCTAAATTCCCGACGGGGGGCATGTCTGATGCCGACTATCTGGTTAAGGTATCGCGCGAGGGGTTGGAGCAGCGCTTAGAGTTTTTGTTTCCGAATGAGCAGGAACGCTTAGAAAAACGACCAGAATATGATGAACGTCTACAAATAGAACTTGATGTAATCAATCAAATGGGATTTCCCGGTTACTTCTTGATCGTGATGGAGTTTATTCAATGGAGTAAAGACCATGATATTCCGGTCGGTCCAGGACGTGGTTCAGGTGCCGGTTCATTGGTTGCATATGCGTTGGCTATTACCGATCTTGATCCATTAGAGTTCGATCTTCTATTCGAACGCTTCCTAAACCCTGAGCGGGTTTCAATGCCAGACTTTGACGTCGACTTTTGTATGGACCGCCGTGATGAAGTTATTGATCACGTTGCGCAAATGTATGGTCGCGATGCCGTATCACAAATCATTACATTTGGAACCATGGCCGCGAAGGCCGTTGTTCGTGATGTTGGTCGTGTGCTCGGACACCCCTATGGTTTTGTCGATCGTATCAGCAAATTGATCCCGTCAGATCCGGGCATGACACTGGCAAAGGCATTCGATGTTGAGCCGAGACTGGGGGAGTTGGAACAAAGTGATGAGGAAGTGGCTGACTTAATGGCGATGGCAAGGGTGCTCGAAGGTGTGACTCGAAATGCCGGAAAGCATGCCGGAGGCGTGGTTATCGCGCCAACCAAGATCACGGACTTTGCACCTCTGTATTGTGATGATGAAGGTAACAACCCCGTTACTCAGTTTGATAAAAACGACGTTGAAACAGCCGGTCTGGTTAAGTTTGACTTCTTAGGCTTGCGAACGCTCACCATTATTCAATGGGCCATTGAAATGATTGGTGAGGTAGATGGTAAGCACATCGATATCAGTGCTATTCCGTTAGAAGATAAAACCAGTTTTGACATGTTGCAGCGTGCCGAAACCACCGCAGTATTCCAGCTGGAATCGCGCGGTATGAAAGACCTGATCAAGCGTCTTCGCCCAGACTGTTTTGAAGATATTATCGCTTTGGTGGCTCTATTCAGACCGGGCCCTCTTCAGTCAGGCATGGTTGATAACTTTATCGACCGTAAACACGGACGGGAAGCTATCTCTTATCCAGACGAAAATTATCAGCATGAATGCCTGCAACCTATTCTTGAGCCTACCTACGGGATTATCTTGTATCAGGAGCAGGTCATGCAGATTGCCCAGGAAATGGCAGGGTATAGTCTGGGTGGTGCCGACTTGCTTCGCCGTGCTATGGGTAAGAAAAAGCCAGAAGAAATGGCGAAGCAACGCGAAGTATTTGCAGAAGGGGCGAAGAACAACAATATCGACCCTGATTTGGCGATGAAGATCTTTGACTTGGTGGAAAAGTTCGCCGGGTATGGTTTTAACAAATCTCACTCTGCAGCCTATGCGTTAGTGTCTTATCAAACGCTGTGGTTGAAAGCGCATTACCCGGCTCAATTTATGGCGGCCGTAATGTCGGCTGATATGGATAACACCGATAAAATCGTGACCTTGGTCGACGAGTGCAGTCGCATGGGGATTACACTTCTGCCACCAGACTTGAACAGTGGACGTTACAAATTCACGGTCGACCCAGAGGGACGCATTGTTTACGGTATTGGGGCGATTAAAGGGGTGGGCGAAGGCCCTATTGAAGCCATTATCGCAGCACGTGAACAACATGGTTCATTTTCAGATTTATTCGATTTCTGTGCAAAAGTTGATATTAAGCGAGTCAATCGACGCGTGTTAGAAAAGCTGGTTTTATCGGGCGCTATGGACAATTTAGGTCCGCACCGTGCCGCGTTAATGGCCTCTTTGCCAGAAGCATTAGCCGCGGCTGATCAGCATGCAAAAGCAGAGTCATATGGGCAGTCGGATATGTTTGGATTGCTCACCACCGAACCTGATGACGTGAAACAAGCCTTTGCTGATGTGCCGCGTTGGTCTGAAAAGATTTGGTTAGAGGGTGAAAAAGAAACCCTAGGATTGTACCTGACCGGTCACCCCATCAATCAATATATTGAGGAGCTCTCTCACTATACGGATGGTCGATTAGTTGATTTAAAACCGACCGGCAGAGAAGCGACAGCCTCAGCTGTAGGCTTGGTGATTGGTGTGCGTGTCATGACCAATAAGAAGGGCAAGCGCTGGGCTATTGTGACGCTGGATGATAAAAGTGCCCGCATGGATGTTCGATTTTTTCCAGATATGTATGAACAATACGAAACTATGCTGGAAAATGACAAAATATTGCTGGTAAAAGGACAGGTCAGCTTTGATGATTTCTCCGGTGGCAATACAATTACCGCCAGAGACGTAATGGATATCGTTGCAGCCCGAGAAACGAATTTGGGTGCGATATCACTGCAAGTAGACACCAAGTGGTGTAATGTTGATGCAGTGTCTAAAATACATAAGATATTAGATAACTATCGTGGCGGCAGTTGCCCGGTTCACTTTGTGGTGAACCATCCTGACGTAGAGGTTAAAATTGCCTGTGGTGCAGACTGGTATGTGACACCGGATGACCAGTTACTGCATGATCTCAAGCAATGTGTAGGCGAAGAGTCTATCGCACTTGAGTTTAGGTAAAACGGCCAGCAAGCAGACGCGACGATAAAACGGGATAATGAATGAACTCACACTTTTTGGATTTTGAGCAACCGATCGCTGAATTAGAAGCGAAAATAAAAGAGTTGCAGCTGGTCAATCAGGATGGCGAATTCGATGTTAGCATCGAAGAAGAAATCACGCGCTTACAAGAAAAGAATGTTGAGCAAACAAAAAAGATCTTTGCCAACCTAGGCGCATGGCAGATCTCTCAGTTAGCTCGCCACCCAAACCGTCCTTACACTCATGATTATGTTGCTCGCTTGTTCAGCGATTTCCAAGAGCTTGCGGGTGACCGCGCTTACGCTGATGACAAAGCGATTGTGGGTGGTTTAGCTGAGTTTGATGAACAGCCGGTAATGATTATTGGTCATCAAAAAGGGCGTGATACGAAAGAGAAGATTAAGCGTAATTTCGGTATGCCAAAACCTGAAGGTTACCGCAAGGCTCTTCGTTTGATGAAACTGGCAGAACGCTTTGGTCTGCCAATTATCACCTTTATTGATACGCCAGGAGCTTACCCTGGAGTCGGCGCGGAAGAGCGTGGGCAAAGTGAAGCGATTGCACGAAACCTTAAAGAAATGGCAGAGCTTAAAGTGCCGGTTATTTGTACGGTTATAGGCGAAGGTGGCTCTGGTGGTGCCTTGGCTATAGGCGTTGGCGACAGAGTCAATATGATGCAGTACAGCACCTATTCGGTTATTTCTCCTGAAGGGTGTGCATCAATTTTGTGGAAAAGCGCGGAGAAGGCGCCGATTGCTGCTGAGGCAATGGGGGTAAGTGCCCAACAAATCCACGAATTAGGGTTGATCAATACCATCGTAGATGAACCATTAGGCGGTGCGCATCGTGATTTCGATAGCGCGGCGGCAAACCTAAAAGCGACGATCAAGCAACAACTTGCGCAGCTGAAAGGGCTATCTACTGAAGAGCTGCTAGAACAACGCTATGAGCGATTAATGTCATTTGGCTACTGCTAATCAAGCGTTAACTGAACGCCTTCAATCACATATTGAAGGCGCTTTTCAAACCTTTCGCGCTTCCCAATCTAAAACGCAAACAGCCTGCAAAGTATGGGTTGGCTGTTCCGGTGGTTTAGACAGCGTTTCCTTGCTGCATACCTGTGCTCAGTGGGCACAGTCGAAACAAGATGTCACCCTCGGCATTATTCATGTAAATCACCAGTTGCACCCCGACGCGATAGCGTGGCAGAAAAGTGTTGAATCGTTAGCGCAGCACTTCAATATTGAATGCGTTAGTCATGTTGTGGATGTGATTAAAGCACCGCGGCAAAGTCTTGAGGCCATGGCCCGTGATGCACGTTATGAAGCCTTCTCGCAAACTGTAATTTCAGGTGATTTATTGATGCTAGGTCAGCATCGTGATGATCAACTCGAAACCTTGTTCCTGCGATTATTTCGTGGCAGCGGCCCCAAAGGTTTAGCCGCTATGAGAACCTTAAGTTCACGTACTGTTGGCAATACTACACTCACCGTAGCGCGGCCTTTTTTGCAGGAGAGTCGCGCGACGTTAGAACACTACGCGACTCAGCATGGTTTGAGCTGGGTTCAAGATGATTCCAATTTTGATACGCGATTCGATCGCAACTTTATACGCCAACGGGTTTTTCCACTGTTAGCACAACATTGGCCAGAACGCTGGGCGGGCATGCAAAAAGCGATGTTGAGAACGACAGAGCTGTGCGCGGAGCAGGAGCAAGCATTGCAGTTTTTACTGACGGATAAATTAGCGTCGGTAACCCATGCTGATGGCACGGTATCGAAAAACGGGCTATTAGCGTTACCTGATGAAATCCAACGTGCTGTGTTAAGACTTTGGCTTGAAAGAGCTGACATAACCTTACCCAGTGAGTCAGTGTTACAGCAAATATTGGCCTTGCTTTCTAGCGCATCGGATGCGAAGGGACTTGTGTCATGGCAACAGCAAGAAGTTCGGTGTCATCAAGATAGCCTTTACGCATTGAAAAGCTGTTTTTCCCCAATGCAGTGTGACAGTGTAATCAAGGATGAAGTGAAGTTACGGTGGCAGGATACTTGGGGCAATGCCGTTGATATGTGCTTTTCTGTTCAATCAGAACGGTTGAACATTAGGGCGTCAGATGCAATGGGGAATGAGTTTACCCACACATTCAGCTCTGATCCTGCTGCTCATTGGCAGCTCAAAAGTGCTCTTTCAGACGAGTTATATGCGCCTGCAGAAAATCGCAAAGCGCGAAAATTACAGGTTTGGTTTAAAGAATGGAAAGTGGCGCCCTGGTATCGAGATTCAGTGCTAGGTCTATTCAAAGACGGACAATTACACGCTGTGCTGGTATCTGCACAACGTGTAGAGACGAACAATTGTAAACGTTGAGTTATCGGTCTGAAACGATAATTCCATTTTTGTTCTGTGCTTTCACTTGGTAAACCGCTCTATCAGCCCGCGAAAACAAACTGTCTATATTTTCTTGAGGATGCGCCATTGCACCGCCAATACTTGCGGTAATACGATGTTGTTTTAGCAATGATGAATCGGCGATAGCAAGCAAGATGCGTTTTGCTACGTCTTTCAATTGGCGCTTATTGACCGCATTCACCAAACAACAAAACTCGTCACCTCCAAATCTAAAGGCAATATCATCGTCGCGCAGTGAATGTTTTAATTGGGCAGCTACGTCTTGCAATACTTTGTCACCTTGTAAGTGACCATGGCTATCGTTGACTTGTTTAAAATTGTCCAAATCAATGACAAGCAAACCAAAGCCTACATCATGGCGATTTAATTGACCGAAAGCACGTTGTGAATGTTGCTCGAAACCAGCTCTATTACCTAATCCGGTGAGTATGTCAGTCGTCGCTTGGTTCAAAAGGCGTCGATATGCAATGGCGTGCCCTAAAGGAATACAAAAGTGAGTATGCAGGTCGTGCAGCGTTTGCTGCTCCTGTAAGGTTAATAATCGACTGAACTGATACTCAATGTATTTAGCTAAATTTGCCACTAAACCCCTACGAGAGGCACAGGGCAATGCTATCGAGATAGCGTCTTCTCGCGAGTCTCCCCACGCATAACCCTCATTGTCGATGGAAAAACTTAGCCGTCTAAGCGGCAATTTGCCGGCTAAATATTGAAAATAGTTCTCACATAACTCATCGAGATCGATGGTGGCCAGCATTAAATTCAAAAAAGCTGTGTACTCAATGGCATGAGTGATCGGTTGCGAAAAGTCCTGATTTTGGCCTTGTATTGAACGATATCCCGTCGTTTCTGACGCTGCGTAAGCGTTTTCACTGGTGGAAATAGTAAAGTCCAATGATTAGCTCCCAATGTAAGTTTAGGTTTGTGTTACTGCGATCAATGCAATACGCTAAGTAATGTCGGAATATTGACGACTACTCGGCTTAACACCTCGATATAGGTGTTTCAGCAAGAACTACGCCAAACGTGTTTTAGCCACTAAGGAGTTGGATGAGTGACCAGTGAATTCGTGCACGTGATTGTGTTGATGGTTATTGCCGTAGCACTTATTTGGTTCCTAAAACGCGTCGGGTTGCCCCCGATTTTGTCCTACCTTATTGCTGGCGTTATAGCGGGTCCAAATGGCTTGGCATTATTTACGCACCCCGAACAAATGCACTTACTGGCTGAAATAGGCATTGTGTTCTTGTTGTTCTCTCTGGGACTAGAATTTTCGTTGCCAAAACTACTGGCTATGCGTCATATGGTATTTGGTGTCGGTGTTGGGCAGGTGTTATTAACGACGGTAGCATTTTGTCTCGTGGCTTTAGGCGTAGGACTCGATCTCAATGCCGCAATAGTTGTTGGGGGAATGGTCGCGTTGTCTTCCACGGCGATTGTGATCAAACAAGTCGCTGAGATGGGCATATTACATAATCAGCGTACCCAGTTAGCAATCAGTGTTTTGTTGTTTCAAGACCTTGCTGTGGTGCCGTTCCTGATAGCTATCCCGTTAATGTCTGCCTCATCAGAAGGTGGATTTGCACTGGCTATTACACTGGCTCTTCTTAAAGGCATTTTAGTTGTCGCCACATTGTTGGCTGTTGGAAAATGGGCCTTACCGAAGTTATTTAGAGAAGTCGCAAGGGTAAGAACCGATGAGCTATTCGTCTTAACGACTATAGTTGTGGCGCTGATTGCTGCGGGTTTAACTTATTGGTTCGGCTTATCGATGGCATTGGGCGCGTTTCTAGCTGGCATGATGCTCAGTGAGAGCCAGTACCGTTATCAGCTAGAGGCTGATATTCGGCCATTCCGAGACATGTTAATGGGCTTGTTTTTTGTCACCGTTGGCATGCAGTTGAATCTGAGCTTTTTATGGTCGCAGTTACACTGGGTACTATTGGCTACTGTCGGAATGATCGTGCTGAAGGTATTGCTGATGCAATTGGCATCATGGATCTTCAAGGTGGCGTCACGAGACAGTTGGGCTGCGGCGTTAAAGTTATGTCAGATGGGTGAATTTAGCTTTGTGTTGGCGGCATTAGCCGTCAGCCATAATGTTATTTCCATTGAGGTTTCGTCATTCTTGGTGAGCGTGGGTATTCTGAGCATGGCTGTTACTCCTTTATTGATTGAACACAGTCTTACGTTGGCTATGCGTTTTAGTCAACGCAACCTGGTTTCTTCGATGACACAAGATCCAAATCACAACAGCGTTTCCGGTACTTTGACCAATCATGTTGTCATTATTGGTTTTGGGCGAGTGGGGCAAAGTAGTGCGCGTATGCTTAAGTTAGAAGGCATCGAATATATAGCCATCGATTTTGATCCAATAAGGGTGCAAGAAAGTCGCGCGGCAGGTGAGCGCATTTTATTCGGTGATGCGACAAATAAGGACATTCTGCTTAATGCGGGGATTGAAACCGCAAGGCTAGTATTGATTACTTTTGACCAGCCAGATAGAGCGAAGAAGCTGATATCCGTTACCAAACAATTGAAACCAGAGCTGACAACCATTGTTAGAACGCGTAAAGATAAACAATTGAACGCACTTTATGATGCCGGTGCCACCCAAGTTATCCCAGAATTGCAAGAAGGTAGCTTGATGCTTATTTCGCAATTATTACACTACTCTGGGGTGCCTATGTCACGTATTCTCAAACGTGTCAGGGCAGAGCGAAAAGGACGTTATGATCATATGCATGGATTCTACCCGGGGGAAACCACCGAAATTAATCCAGCAACGCAAGACAAACTTGAATTCTTACACCCTGTCATCGTCGCGCCCGATGCGTATGCTAAAGGTAAAAGTTTAGCGGAGTTGGATCTTGCGCGTTTACGCGTGACATTAAGAGGTTTGCGTCGTGATCAGCGAGAAATAGAGCATCCAGAGGCTGAAATGCAAGTAGAAGCCGGTGATGTACTCATTGTGGCGGGTAAGCCCCGCCGTGTTGAGCGAGCAGAAAGATTTATTCTTGAAGGTGATTGATACGCACTTTTCAAGCCGCGCGGTCTGAATCTTTCCGTAAATTGTCAAATTGACGATTAAGATCGTACTTTTCGTCGGTGACTATTCGTTCAAGAACCTCAATGCGCTCTTGCATTGCATCTAATCGCCCGCGTAATTGCGCATTTTCTGAAGTCACATCGGTTTCAGCCTTATCTTTCTTTTTGCTCTTTCTTGAATCGGTTAGTTTGACCAAGGTCCAACAGATAATCGCAACAATGGCAATCGCAGTAGCATTCATGAGAAGTCCCTCTTTATTGATTAAACAAAGTGTAGTCTGTATCGAGTGTTTTGCATCCCACTTGTTCATGGTATCTTGCTATGCACATCGTTACATGAACTACTTTGCAAAACGCCTACCAAAATAAAAATCCATATTAAACAATCAGTTATAATAACTTGTTGTCTAGGGTGGCTATTTTGGCTATTTGGTTTTAGCAATATTGACCAATGATTGAAGAAAAAGACCACCACTATTGGATGCGCCAAGCAATTGCCCTTGCTGCTCGCGCACAAGCGCAAGGAGAAGTGCCTGTTGGCGCTCTTGTCGTTAAAGAAAATGAAGTCATTGGCGAGGGATGGAATCAGCCGATTACATTAAATAACCCCTCTGCACACGCTGAATTGATGGCTATTCAGCAAGCCGCCGCGCATTTGGAGAATTATCGAATTCCAGATACGACTCTGTACGTAACACTTGAACCATGTCCAATGTGTGCTGGCTTAATGGTGCATGCGCGCATTGCGAATTTAGTTTTCGGCGCATTCGATCAAAAAACGGGATGTGCAGGCAGCATTATGAATTTAACCCGAAACCCGCTGTTAAACCATCAAATAAACGTTATTGGCGGGGTGTTGGCCGACGAGTGCAGTACACAAATTTCAGAATTTTTTAAATTACGCAGGGCGCAAATCAAACAGCAAAAGCAAAACAACAAGCTCTAATTTACTAGCAAGCAATTGACCATTGCTCGACCAACTCAGCTCTGACAAATTCACGTCTACGTTGCAGAATTTTTTGACGCATACGTTTGAACATTATCAAGCGCTTGGTCGTGTTACTGCGCAGGTTTCTGCGTTTTAATGGTTTGTTTCTTCTCATGTCATCTGACTCCTAACTTTTATTATTATTCCTGATAACGCACAGACATATATTGGGGCAATGAAGTGCTCTTCAAGCCTATAGCATCAGCCTATATCTACTATAGACCGCAAAGATGACATTTAGTTTTCAATCAAGTTGAATGAGGTGAACTAATCACTGCTGCTCTGGGCTAGATCACTTTGAGGAGGTTCTTCTATCTTGTCGTCTTGATGTTGCTCTAGCCAAACCAGCGTGTCGTAGTAGCGGCGAATGTTATCAACGTAGTTGACTGCCTCGTCGCCTCGCGCATAACCGTATCGAGTGGTTTTGTAATATTTCTTTTGCCTGAGTAACGGTAAATGTTGTTTAACATCAACCCACATATCCGGGTTGCCGCCCGCTCTTTGGGTCAGGATCCTTGCATCTTCTAAATGACCTAAGCCAACATTGTACGCTGCCAAAGCAAACCACGTTTTATCCGGTTGTTGGATGCGCGCGGGAACTCTGCGCAACAAACTAGAGAAATATTGCGCACCACCGCGAATACTTTGCTCAGGATCTAAACGTGAATCAACCCCCATATCTTCTGCAGTGGCGAGCGTTAGCATCATTAACCCTCGCACACCAGTGGGAGACTTTGCATCCGCTTTCCAATGGCTTTCTTGATAGCTCATGGCTGCTAACAAACGCCAGTCTAGATCACCTGCATATTGCTGAAACCATGGCTTTAGGTTCGGTAATGTTTCTTCAGCAGCTCGTATAAATTCACGCGTATCGACATAGTCAAAATTCTGCACATGGCCAAAGTATTTGTCTTCAAGTACCGTAAACGTGCCGTTTTCACGTATCATGCCGAAATATTCAATCATCGCAGCTCTGAGTGCATCATCACCTTTCGGGTTGACTGCCCAGCCAACACCTTGTTCTTGCATTAAGGTGAAACCGATACTGATTTGAGGGTATCGGCGCCTAACCAATGCAAGGATATTTGAGTCTGCGACGGTATAGTCGAGCTCACCTTGAGCCACCAGTTCGAGCAGTTCTTCAGCATCTCGCTCGTCTGTTTGACGCCACGACAACGTTTCTGGCAGTGCTGACCTTAATAGTGTTTCTGCATGACTGCTGCCTTGTACAACTAATAGCTCGCCATCCAACTGCTCGACACTGCGAGGGCGCAGATTACCCTGTAAAAACACCAATTTTTGACTGACGTCTTGATAAGCAGGACCAAAATTAAACAGCTCTTGACGGCTAGCCGTCATCGTGATGCCAGCAGCCACAATATCGATATGATTATTCGCGAGCTGAGGAAAAAGGTCGTCAATTGAATAATACGGGTAAATCTCGAGTTCTACGCCAAGGTAATCAGCGAAACCCTTGGCCAGTTCATATTCAAAGCCTTCTTTGCCTGATACCCCGTTGTAATACGTTGTGCGGCCGTAATTGGTCCCCACTTTCAAAACACCCGCGTCTAAGACGCGTTGCAGCGAGGATATTTGGGGAGGTTCAGCACATGCACTCAGTAACAGAAGGGCATATCCTGCTATGAGTTTAAAAAAAATGTTGTGCTGCCACTTTTGCATCGAGTTTTTTTCTAACCTTTGTCAGTTCACACTTATCATCAAACGCCTTATCGGCTATACTCCGCGCCTACATAAATCGTTATCACCATCGGCATGTTTGGACACTTTCAAAAAGTGCACTCCAATGGCCAAAAATGTCAGAGAAACCACTGTATGTTAGTACTGCACGGCGCTCCAGCACTTTCCGATTTTAGGCTGCAAAAAATTATCCAGCAACTTCATCAATCGGGTATCAATGTAACATCTTTATCGACCGAATGGGTGCATTTAGTTGATGTCGAACAACCCCTATCAGAGCAGAAGCTGGCGACATTGAAGCAGCTGTTAGTGTACGGGCCGAAAAATGCAGACGTGCAAAGAGAGGGAGAGCTACTCTTTGTAACGCCTCGCGTAGGTACTATTTCTCCATGGGCTTCTAAAGCTACCGATATTGCACACAATTGCGGTCTCACCGAAATCCACAGAATTGAACGTGGTTGCGCCTATTACATTGTGGCCGAGGAATATCTTACGGAAGAGCAACGCGTGATTGTTGCCGCGTTGATCCATGATCGCATGACGGAAACCGTGCATGCTGATATCGACGATGCGGATGTACTATTCCAAACGGCTCAACCTGCGCCGTTGAAGAGTGTGGATATTTTGGGTCAGGGTAAAGACGCGTTAGTGCAAGCGAATATTTCGATGGGGCTGGCACTGGCAGATGACGAAATTGATTACTTGTACGACAGTTTTACTCAGTTGGGACGCAATCCCAATGATATTGAACTGTACATGTTTGCACAGGCAAATTCTGAGCACTGCCGTCATAAGATTTTCAATGCCGACTGGACTATTGATGGTGTAGACCAGCCTAAGTCATTGTTTAAAATGATTAAAAATACGTTTGAGGTCAACCCTGAATTCGTCACATCCGCCTACAAGGATAATGCCGCGGTGATGCATGGTTGGGAAGCGGGGCGCTTTTTCCCCGATATTAACTCAGGCGAATATGCGTTCCACCATGAAGATATCGATATCTTGATGAAGGTTGAAACTCATAACCACCCAACAGCAATTTCACCATTCGCTGGCGCTGCAACGGGTTCAGGCGGTGAGATCCGAGATGAAGGAGCAACCGGAAGAGGGTCTAAGCCGAAAGCGGGTTTGGTGGGCTTTAGTGTATCTAACCTAAATATTCCAGGGCTAACGCATCCATGGGAAAAGGAATACGGTAAACCGTCTCGTATCGTGAGTGCACTTGATATCATGATTGACGGACCGCTCGGTGGGGCTGCTTTCAATAATGAGTTTGGACGCCCCAATTTGTTGGGATATTTCCGAACCTACGAGGAGCAGGTTAATAGTTTTAACGGTGAAGAAGTCCGTGGTTACCACAAGCCCATCATGATAGCGGGTGGTTTGGGCAACATTCGTCGCCAGCATACTCAGAAAGGTGAAATTACCGTCGGCGCAAAGCTCATTGCACTCGGTGGACCTGCAATGAATATAGGCCTTGGTGGCGGGGCAGCTTCTTCGATGGCATCTGGACAGTCAAGTGAAGACTTAGATTTTGCATCTGTACAACGTGACAACCCTGAAATGGAACGCCGTTGTCAGGAAGTTATCGATAAATGTTGGCAAATGGGGGACACCAACCCTATTCAATTTATTCATGATGTGGGTGCAGGTGGTCTGTCAAACGCGTTTCCTGAATTAGTCAACGATGGTGACCGTGGCGGTCAGTTTGAACTGAGAAATGTGTCTAGTGACGAACCGGGTATGTCGCCATTAGAGATCTGGTGTAATGAATCTCAAGAGCGCTATGTGTTATCTGTTGCGCCTGAAAACTTGGCGTTGTTTGAAGAAATATGTGCACGCGAAAGAGCGCCATATGCGATTGTGGGTGAAGCGACTGAGACACGACACCTCACACTCAGCGACTCTCATTTTGATAATAACCCCATTGATATGCCGCTGTCGGTGTTGTTAGGCAAACCCCCTAAAATGCACCGCGATGTTACGTCTTGTCGCGTCGCATCCGCAGCATTTGATACATCGTCTATTGATATTGAAGACGCCGCAGAGCGCTTACTGCAGTTACCGACGATAGCAGAAAAGACCTTTTTGATAACCATCGGTGACAGAACGGTTACCGGTATGGTGGCGCGTGATCAAATGGTTGGTCCTTGGCAAATCCCTGTATCAGATGTGGCGGTGACAACCTCTGCATTTGACACCTACCATGGTGAGTCTATGGCCATGGGTGAACGTACACCGATTGCGTTACTTGATCACGGCGCCAGTGCTCGTATGGCCGTCGCTGAAGCTTTAACCAATATTGCGGCAAGCAATATTGGCGATATTAAACGCATCAAACTGTCCGCAAACTGGATGGCCGCCGCGGGCCACCCAGGTGAAGATGCTGGTTTATATGAAGCTGTTAAGGCTGTTGGCGAAGAGTTGTGTCCGGCACTGGGATTGACGATACCTGTTGGTAAGGACTCGATGTCGATGAAAACACAGTGGCAAGATGGAGACGAAGCTAAATCGGTTACGGCTCCGTTGTCGCTGATCATTTCGGCCTTTGGTGCGGTCAAAGATGTGCGTAAAACCGTCACGCCACAGCTACGTACGGATAAAGGCGAAACGCAATTATTGTTAGTAGAAGTTAATGCAAACAAGCAGCGCTTGGGCGCAAGTTGTATAGCGCAGGTTTACAATGAGTTAGGTGATAAACCTGCAGACATAGATGAGCCAGCACGCTTGGCCGGATTCTTTACGGCGATACAACAAATCGTTGAGCAAAAGCTTGCTCTGGCATATCACGATCGTTCGGACGGTGGTGTTTTCACCACGTTGGTTGAAATGGCTTTTGCAGGTAAAACCGGTATTGATATCACAATGCCTGAAGGGAATGCGGTTGAATGGTTATTCAATGAGGAAGCTGGTGCAGTCTTGCAAGTTGCCTGCGACAGTGTTGATGCGGTTATGTCGCTGCTCACAGAAAACGGGTTAGGCGACAGCGTATCTATCATTGGTTCGACCAATAGTGACGATCAGATACGGTTTACGCAAAACGGCAAGAAACTCATTGATAAATCGCGCGTTTATTACAGAGGTTTGTGGGCAAGTACTACCCACGAAATGCAAAAGCTTCGAGATAACCCAGAATGTGCTGAGCAGGAACTGGCAATCAAAACAGATGCTAAAGATCCTGGTTTACACGTTCAGCTTAGCTACGATGTTAACGATGACGTTGCCGCTCCTTACATCGCTAAAGGGGTTAGACCACAAGTCGCTATCTTACGTGAGCAAGGTGTAAACAGTCATGTTGAAATGGCGGCTGCTTTTACGCGCGCAGGGTTCAGTGCCATCGACGTGCACATGAGTGACATACTGACCGGCAAGATTAGTCTAGAGCAATTCAAAGGCTTAGTTGCCTGTGGTGGGTTTAGTTATGGTGATGTTCTAGGGGCTGGGGAAGGATGGGCAAAATCCATCTTATTCAATACGCAGGCACGCGATCAATTTTCGGCATTCTTCGAGCGTAATGAGACGTTCTCATTAGGAGTGTGTAACGGATGTCAAATGCTATCAAACCTTAAGTCTTTGATACCGGGTGCTGAGTTGTGGCCACATTTCGTAACGAACAAATCAGAACGCTTTGAAGCGCGTTTTTCGATGGTTGAAATCTTGCCATCTAAATCAGTGCTGTTTGACCAAATGGCCGGTTCAAGAATGCCAATAGCGGTCTCTCATGGTGAGGGGCGCGCTGAGTTTGCACAACAAAATAGCTTGGCGAGCATTACGCAAAACAACATGTTGAGCGCTCGCTATGTTGATAACTATGGCGTTGCAACCGAACAATACCCAGCGAACCCGAACGGTTCACCACAAGGGGCGACTGCATTTACCAGTCAAGACGGTCGAGCGACAATCATGATGCCTCACCCGGAGCGGGTGTTCCGAGCGGTTGCGAATTCCTGGTATCCAGAAAGCTGGCAAGAAGACAGTGCTTGGATGCGCATGTTCCGAAATGCGCGTAAATTCGTAGGATAATAGCTAAACACGATGCTAAAACCACAAAACTGACATTTTTTTGATGTTTTTGTCAAAAAAGTGTCACTTTGTGGTTGTTTTTCTATAAGCAGTTGTTCTACCATAGGATTTCTATGGATCGTGCGCTTGGAAGCATCAATGTCTGTTGCGGAATGCAACATCAGTGGTAAACGAAGTTAACAATAAGAGACGAAAATGAATCGTTCAAGCAAAGGGTTTGGCCTTACTGGCGTGGCTATCGCTGTTGCGGCTATGATTGTGATGGCAGTATTCAGTACTTCTGCACGCTCTCAAACATTAGAACAACCATCAGAAGCAATAACCCAACAAGACCGTTGAACAGCACAAAACGTTAGTAACGTTTTTGTAAGCGCTCTCGGTTTAATTGTTTTTGGTCAGCATGCTTTTTAAGTAGTACATAGGTTGACCCCAATCCGCCATGCTGTGGTTGTGCAGAGTGGTATGCGATGACTTCTCCTAATTCCTCTAACCACTGATTGACGTAACTCTTGCAAAGTGCCGGTACAGGTTTACTTTGTTCTCCGCGCCCATGTTTGACTAGCACTGCTCGAACACCTTGTTTATGCAATCTTAAAACGTCCGAGTAGAGTCGTTTTCGCACGTCTTCCATACGCATCTGGCGCAAATCAATTACACCTTCTAAGGCATATTTGCCTAAACGCAAATTTTTAAATACACCCTCTTGAATACCGGAACGCTTAAAACACAGCATGTCGTCAGGCTTTACTGCATGGCGCAACGTTGCACTGAGCGGGTTGTTGTCATGTACATCAGTGAGTTCTAGCGCCGCTCGTTTTAAGGCTTTGGCGAGTAATTCATTGTTTCGACGCTGACTGCGAATAAGTCCATCAGCGCTGTCCTCGCTAGCGATAGGTTTTATTTCATCTAACGATTCACCTAGTGCTTCGGCAAATGACTCAAAATTTTCTTCTGTTGACATGTTTTTACTGAATGCTCTGTTCGAGATGTTTTGACTATTCAAGTGAGCTTTTGTTAGCTATTGTTTTATTCGTTGGTATACGCGTGTCTGCACGGTTTGGATTGCTTGAGTCTAGCTCTAAAGCATCACTGGGTGAGTGCGAATTAGCGTATTGTTCCACTTACTCCTGTATATAAGGGCTTCTATGCAAATTTCCAGTACGCATGACAATTTGGGCTTTATCTTTTTTATCAGTGTGATCGCAACGCTCGGTGGTTTTCTATTCGGCTTCGACAGTGGCGTTATTAATGGCACAGTAGAAGGCCTACAACAGGCTTTTCAGTCTGAAAGTATAGGGACCGGATTTAATGTCGCATCAATGCTTTTGGGCTGTGCCATAGGGGCTTTTCTGGCGGGACGTTTAGCCGATAGGTATGGGCGCAAAAATATGCTCTTGGTGTCAGCATTACTGTTTATTGTCAGTGCTTGGGGCTCGGGTGTTGCCGATCAATCTATTACCTTTGTGATGGCAAGAATTCTCGGCGGTTTTGCCGTCGGAGCAGCGTCTGTGATGACACCTGCGTACATCAGCGAGATAGCGCCTGCTGCGATACGAGGTAAACTCGCAACACTGCAACAAATAGCGATTATCAGCGGATTATTTATAGCGTTTGTCAGTAACTATCTCATTGCCGATGTGGCGGGTGGCTCAACACAAGTGTGGTGGGCTGGGTTTGAAGCGTGGCGCTGGATGTTTTGGGTTGAAATTCTGCCTGCAGCTTTGTTTTTGCTTGGTTTGCTGTTTATTCCTGAAAGCCCTCGTTTTTTGGTTATGTCGGGACGGCAGGAAAGCGCCAAGCTTGTCCTCACTCAATTGTATAACGAGCATGGTCAAATTATTTATGAGCAAATCCAGACGTCATTGACATTGCATAAAAAGCCGACTTTATCCGACTTGTTCGATGAGGTTGCGGGCAAGATACGCCCGATCGTGTGGATAGGAATAGGGCTAGCGACGTTCCAGCAATTGGTCGGGATCAATGTGGTGTTTTATTACGGTGCAGTGTTATGGCAAGCCGTAGGTTTTTCCGAATCGGATGCATTATTGATTAATATTTTGAGTGGTGCCGTGAGCATCGCCGCGTGTGTCGTCACGATATTGTTAATCGATAGAATAGGTCGTAAGCCGATCCTAATGATCGGTTCAATCGGCATGACATTGACGCTAGGTCTTATGGTATTTGCATTTGCCAATGCAGAACCCCTTTCCTCAGGAGAATTATCGCTGGGTAACTATGGCACATTGGCGTTAGTTGCGGCCAACGCCTACGTTATGCTATTCAATTTCTCTTGGGGCCCGGTGATGTGGGTTTTACTCGGCGAGATGTTCCCCAACCAAATACGCGGTTCCGGGTTGGCTATCGCGGGTCTGGCGCAATGGGGCAGCAACTTTTTGATCACCATGACTTTTCCCATCATGTTGGCAACAATTGGTTTGGTGGGGGCGTATGGTTTCTATACCGTCTGTGCAGCCATATCTATTATTTTTGTCGCCAAGTTGGTATTCGAAACCAAAGGTAAAGCGCTAGAGGAAATGAATGGTTTATAGTGATTGGCGTCCCCACCGCGACTCGAACGCAGATCTAAAGCTTAGGAGGCTCTTGTTTTATCCGGTTAAACTATGGGGACACGACTGCCGCTATTATGCGGCAGGGAATTGAAAAGCTAAACCCCTAACGTTTCACAACAAAGTCGTTTGGTTGAATATCAGACAATAGACTCCCGTCTACCGCGGCTACGGTTGCCGTATTACTGAAGACCTGCTGCACCTGAACGGTTGTTGGATGTAATATATGTTGCTGGTAAGACTGGCCGAACGCATCGACGAGTTGACGGGTTTGATAAATAGTAAGTTTGTCGCCCGCACTTACCGCATTGACTTTGCCTAAGCTAATTTGCAGTTGATTGTTTGCAACCTGCAATACTCGACCGATAGATTGTTCACAACTGAGCGTTTCGTCGAGTTCAGCTAACATATTACTGAATACTTGGCTGATCGCTTTTCCGTATTGAGATTCCCAGAAACTATTTGAGAAAACGTCTACGCTGGTAAATTTGTCATAAGGCCAAGGCGCTACGGTAGAATAGTGTGTGTCTAAAACTATGGAGGAGTCCATGCCATCGAATACGCGTACATGAACCGCAAATTCGCGTTGGGGTGTTGTGTCTTTCCAAAATGACCAAGATCGGTTTGGCCGCTTCACACTGACATCAGTTGCAGTAATTGTTAGTACGTATTGAGAATCGGTTTGCTGGGCAAGTTTATATGCTTGAGCCTGAACAGTTGATGATTCCCAATTGAATCGTTCAGGCACGATGGGCTGAACAACCAAGTGCATAGCGTGTTCATTGAACATTGAAGCGAGTCGCTTAGGAGCAGCTTCTGATAGAGCGAATATCTCTCCATCTTGTGTTTGTGAAGACGTTGCAAATGACATGTGAGTGGTGACGACAGACTTTAAGTAAGAAGATGCCTCGCACTGAACTGTTTGAGGAAAGACGTCTGCCCGAATTGAAACGGTAACGAAGTCATCGTGGTAGATTTCATCGATCAGCTCTAATTGTGATACTTCCCCTGAAGCTCTAATTTCTAGATGGTCGTCTTTTAACAATCCGTTCGTTAACTGCTGTACGCTAGTCACCGATGCACCTGCAAACAACAAAGCTTGTTTTATCGCTTCTTTGGTTGCCTGTTGCTTTGCGGTTACTTTATCACCATCGGTAATCACAGCCTGACCACTGGCTTGATACCAAGCGGCATTGGTTTGCCAAGCAGGGGCAATACACAACACAAAAACCATGAAGAATTTACTGACACTTTTCGTTTCAGCGTCACTTGAGTGAAACCTCATTAATTTTTTAAACACCTGTTGCATCGCACAAACCTCATTGCAAACTATTGGCTGTTTTCAGTGTCAATAAAATGACAACCTCAGCAAACTACACTGTTACTTTCTGTATATAGTGAGATTAATTCAATCCTTGTGCCATATTTTAAAGCCTTTATCTGGTTTGGTAATCGGTTTAATCAATATAGGGTGCACATTGGCGCAAATTCTGCTTGGTAAACTCGGTGTACGATTAACAGTTTGCGCTTCAAAGTATGAGCGCCTTTTAAGTCGAAATGAGTGAGGTGATAGGTGAGCTATAGGAAACTAAATAAAGCATTTATGCTTGTTGTATCTTTCCTGGCGTTATCAGGATGTTCTACGTTATTTACCCAGCATGTTGAGTGGGAAACCGTTGAACCTGATGAGTATCCAGTGATACGAGCGGTAGGTTATGCGCCGATTGATGCGCAGCGCGCACCCACTGATTCGGCCAAAATATTAATGGCAATCAAAGCGTCAAAGCTCGAAGCATATAGAGAGCTTGCAGAGCAAGTCTATGGACAAAGAGTCGATGGCAATCAATCGCTACAAAACCTAGTATTGGCAGATACGCAATTGCAATCCTCTGTTGAGGGAGTCATAAGGGGGGCTCGAGTACTTAAGTCTTATCCTGTAGGAGAAGACACCTACGCGACTGAAATGGAATTGGATTTTAAAAAAGTGTACGACATCTATTTGTCTACCGCTAAACCTAAGCGTATCAAAGACGTTAGATACTACTGATTTTTGTTAGGGTTAGGCGCTGATCCCTTTCCCTTTTGAGCCGCCTTGCGGCTTTCCAGACCGATCATAGGTCAGCGATTCTTTGGCTCTTGTTTCAAGCAGCAAGTGGCGTAAATGTTCTAACTTAAGTTGCCCTTGCTCCACGGCCTTTTGGTTCACTGACGTTCTAAATCTACATTGCTCAAGTAACTGAGTCGCTTCATCCAACATGTCGGATGCTTCTTTGCTCAATTTCTTTTTAGCGGTTTCTGGGTCGCCTAATTCGGCATACAAAGCGGAGATTTGGTCGTCAGTTGCTTGGATCGCATCTAACGTAGTTTGCTTTTCATCAAGGAGATTCATTAAGCTCTCGGCATCCCGAGAGCTAATCAAATGGAGTTCCGATTCTAGAAGAAGCTGAAGGTGCTTGAGGTTGTGGAGTTGGTCGCTAAGCGCTTCTTCTAAATTGGGCATAAGTACCTGTGTAACGTGCTGTTATCTGGTGCCGAAAATCTGCCCTTCTAATTTGGCGATTTTATCTGCCAGAACTTCTGGATTAACTCTGTATTCACCATTCTGTATCGCTTTCTTTAAACGATCAACTTTTTCTTGGTTAACCGGAGCCTCAGTTGCACCTTTCTTTTGCGCTTGCGTTAATTGCTGCGCAGATTGAGTTAACGATACTGAGTCTTGGCGAGGCGCAGTTTGAACAGCCGCTTGTTGAGTCGCAGCTTGTTGCGCAGCACCACCTTTGTTTTGGGCCTGTTGTTGAGACACCTTTTGGTTATCAATGGGCGTCTTTGAGAGACCATTGTTTATATTGTTAATTGCCATAATAAATTTCCACTACCTTTATACCCTCAGTCATGTTATCGGCGAGGTGCCTGAATACTTTAACTAATTTTTAAGAAAAAATCTTATTTCTCTAGCATGTATTCTAACTGACTGATATTCCCTATATTTCTATTGTGGCCGTATCGACGTTTTCGACCTTGGCGAGTACAATTTTATCAGAACGGCGGTTTTTAACCTGAATTGTGTCACCAATATTTCCGTCTTCTTGTGCGACGGCCTTAGTGCTGATACTCAAACCATCAGCCTTCGCGCTTAAGGTGATTAAATCCCCTTTGCAGACAAAGCAAACCATATTGGGCTTAATGGGCTGATCCGGTCTTACCCGATACTTCAAGCGCGCGCCGATCAACTGGTCTACATCATCGAAAGTGCTATAGCGCAATGACTTACTAGATATATCGGCGAGGCGTAAATTTTGTTGAGTCAAAATTGAGCCGGGGCTAAGCATTTCAGATGTGACGACTACGGCTTGGGTTTGCTCTATTTTAGCATTTACAAACAGATACCAATCCGTCGCTGGACAACTGACTTTGACCGTCGCATAACTACTCGTTAAGGCATTGTCTGACAAATCAAATTGATAGGCATTTTGACAAGGCTCCACCGATACTCGTCGGTCTATCGGAAATACGTCCACTAGCGTTTGTCTATTGGATATATATTCAGATTGATTTTCCAGCGCTTGAGTTACGAACGCTTCTGTTTGTTGTTCGATCAGTTCATGTAATGAAAGATCATTGGATGCAGTAGCCGGTAAGCCGCTTGCTGCCATGAACAAAAAAAATGTAGGTATTTTGATTGAGTTTAAATTTTTCATGTTCACTATCTCGCATTTTGACTATGATTAAGTAAATGCCCTGTTGCACAGTTGAATAAGTGTCAATTAACAGGCACATTTTTAAACCTATCGGATGTTTAACCGATAACACATTGTGTAACGCAACGATCGTGCCTAAATTAATCGAAGAGGTGATGTATGTCAGGAATTCTTGATTCGGTCAATCAACGAACACAGCTGGTAGGCCAGAACAGATTGGAACTGCTCCTGTTTCGGTTGAATGGGCGTCAGCGATTCGGCATTAACGTATTTAAAGTTAGAGAAGTACTACAGTGTCCCCCGTTAACTTCCATGCCTAAATTAAATCATCTAGTGCGCGGTGTAGCCCATATCCGCGGGCAAACCATTTCTGTCATTGATTTAAGCATGGCGACAGGTGGCAAGAAAATCGAAGATTTAAAAACGGCTTTTATCATCATTGCTGAATATAACCGCTCCGTGCAAGGGTTCTTGGTGGGGTCGGTTGAACGCATTGTTAATACTAACTGGGATGCCATTATGCCGCCGCCACAAGGCACTGGTCGAGCGAGTTACCTAACAGCTGTTACTGAAGTTGACAATGAATTGGTCGAAATTCTGGATGTAGAAAAAATCTTGAATGAAATTTCACCTTTAAATACAGATGTGAGTGATAGCGTCGCAAGTGATATTGATGTAGGTAAGAGCGCTGGCAAGATTATTTTTATTGCGGACGATTCTTCGGTTGCGCGCAATCAGGTTAAGAAGGCTTTGACGGCATTGGGGCTTGAAATTGAATCAGCCAAAAATGGCCAAGAAGCACTGGATAGGTTGAAAGAAATCGCTGCAGAAACGGGCGACGTGACCGATCGTGTTGGGGTTTTGGTCTCTGATATAGAAATGCCAGAAATGGATGGTTATACCCTAACGGCTGAAATTAAAAATACGCCTGAATTACAAAAGTTAAATGTAGTCTTGCATACATCGCTAAGTGGCGTTTTTAACCAAGCTATGGTGCAGAAAGTAGGGGCTGATGATTTTATTGCCAAGTTCCACCCTGATGAATTAGCAACTGCTGTGCAAAAATGGTTGCGTGATTAGGTTATAAAGGGCAGACATTGAACGACCGCGAAGTTTCTCCACGCAGTTATGACAGGTTTCGCACGTTTTTGGAAGGCGAAACCGGTATTTTGCTCGGGGAGTCGAAGCAATATTTGGTGCGCAGTCGCCTCGTTGGGCTTTTGCATGATTACCCAGAGCTTTCGTTAGACGGGATTATTGACCTGGCTATACAAGGTAGTGATCGCATGATCCGCACTCGGGTCATCGATGCCATGACAACAAATGAAACCCTGTGGTTTAGAGATAACTATCCCTTTAAGTTGTTAGAGCAGACAATTCTACCAGAGCTCGCTGAGCACACCTCTAAGTTACGCATCTGGAGTGCCGCTTGTTCAACAGGTCAGGAAGCATATTCCATTGCTATGACGGTCAAAGAGTTTCAAAGCCAAAAGCCTTCGGCCTTTAAAGCGGGTTTTGAAATCATTGGTACCGATATATCTGAACGAGTCGTTAAGCAGGCTCAATTAGGTGAATATAATGAAATGGCTATCTTAAGGGGCTTGCCTGACCATTTGCAGCGTAAGTACTTTGATCGCGGCCCTAATAATTTGCTCAAGGTAAAACAAGAACTTGCTAGGCATACGCAATTTCGAACCCTCAATTTACTCAGCTCCTATTCGGCGTTGGGGAAATTTGATGTGATATTTTGCCGAAACGTTTTGATTTATTTTTCTTCGGACAACAAAAAGCACATACTGCAACAAATTGCCGCTTGCCTATCGCCGCAGGGAAGTTTGATCTTGGGCGCGTCTGAATCAGCCACGGTAGTTGGAGACCTCTTTCAAATGAAAAAGGAATCTAATGGTTTGTTTTATAAAAGAAATTTATCACCAAAGGTAAATTAACCCCCTTTCTGTTGTATTAATCAATTAGGTTGGCACAAGCTTTGCTGTAACCACTCCAGAGTAGGAGTACGTTATGGCTATTAATCTTGACCGACTCGTCGGTTTCCATCACAAAGCGTTGCAAGTTCGCACAGACCAAATGGAGGTTATCTCCGGAAATCTGGCAAATGCTAACACCCCTGGTTACAAGGCTAGGGCTATTGATTTTAAGCAAGCTATGTCAAGTGCACGCAGTGATCAGGCTCATCAGTTAAACAAGACCCATGAGAAGCACTTAGATGGCAAGACGCAACCACAATGGGACCTACAGTTTCGAGTACCCACGCAACCTGACACCGGCGACGGCAACACTGTCGATATTCAGCAAGAACGAAATGCTTTCCTAGATGCGGGTATGCGTTATCAAGCAACCACCGAATTATTAAGTGGCAAAATAAAAGGCATGAAGAAAGCCTTAAGTAGCGGAGGTCAAGGCTAATGGCAACATTATTTAGAGTGATGGATATTGCCTCCACTGGCATGAGTGCGGAGAACGTCCGCTTAAATACGACGGCCAGTAACATAGCGAATGCAAACAGTGTCAGCAGTAGTTATGAAGACACATACAAAGCCCGTCATCCCGTTTTTGCTGCTGAATTGCAACGCGCATCGCAAGAGCAAGGGTCGGGTTCAAAAGTGAATGTATTAGGCGTTGTAGAAAGTGATAAGCCTTTACAGATTGAATACGCGCCTGGTAATCCGATGGCAGATGAAAACGGTTACATCTATAAGCCAAATGTGAACGTGGTTGAAGAAATGGCCAACATGCTTTCAGCTTCGAAAGGGTATGAGACAAATGTGCAAGTTGCTGACACGACCAAGCGATTGTTCCGTCGTGTATTGATGTTAGGTCAGGGTAACTAATTGAGTTTAAGTGCCTTGACGGCACGGCAAGAGGATTTTCATCGTGGATACGATTAAAAATACAGGATTAAATTCCCAACTGTATTGGCAAGAGGAAACAGTGCCGGTTGTTGATGGCTCAGAGCAAACGTTAAAGCAAGAAGACTTTTTTGCCTTGCTCACCGAGCAATTATCTAATCAGGACCCTACGAAGCCGGTTGACAACGATCAGTTGGTTGCTCAGATGACGTCTTTTACCACAGCAGATGGCATCAGCAAACTCAACGAGAAGTTTGAAGCCTTCTCGGCTTCGATGACGTCCAATCAGGCTCTACAAGCATCAAGTCTTATAGGGCAGGACGTATTAATTGCCGACAACAAAGGCTATATGGCGGCTGCGGGTGAAGGTATTTCTGGTGTGGTAGTCAACGACCAAACGGCTCAAAACGTCGAAATAACGATCACCAATAGTTACGGTGAAGTCATTAAGACCATCGATGCCGGCACACAAGCCCCCGGCAATATTGAGTTTAATTGGGATGGTACTGACTCAAACGGCAATCAAATGCCGCCTGGTGAATATTTTGTCAGTGCACAGGGTGAAGTTTTTGGTGAAGGTGTTGCAATTCCTACTGCAATTAACCGTCATGTCGCCAGCGTAAGTCTCGCAGGCAGTAATCAAGGTGTCATTCTAAATCTGGATGGCGATATTAGTATTCGACTAGATGATGTCATTCAGATTGGCAGCTAACAGGAGATAAGTATGTCTTTTAATATAGCACTCAGTGGCGTTAACGCAGCACAGCGTGATTTAGATGTCACGGCTAATAACATTGCTAACGTAAACACTGTTGGTTTTAAAGAGTCTCGCGCTGAATTCGGTGATGTATATGCTGCGTCGCTATTGTCCGGTGGACGCACGAAAGTGGGTGACGGTGTGTTGACCCAGGAAGTTGCTCAACAGTTTTCGCAGGGTAGTTTACAGTTCACCAATACGGCATTGGACTTAGCCATTACGGGTAACGGTTTTTTTGCGACGGTGCCAGAAATTGATTCTCGTGATTTTTCATTCACTCGTGCAGGTCAGTTTAAGCTGGATTCTGACAACTTTGTGGTTAACTCTAATGGTGACAACCTACTCGGGTTCCCCGTTAACTCTGATGGTACATCAGCTTCGGTTGCGTTGAGTACTACTGTTCCGGTCAGAATTCCTGATTCTTCAGGTTCGCCACAACCCACCTCTGAAGTAGACTTGCGCTTTAACTTACCGGCAGGTGATACGGCAAAAGATCCACTCAATTTCGACCCGACTGATCCCTTGACCTATAACGCGGCAACCTCAGTGACCATTTATGACTCATTAGGTGATAGTCACGTAATGACGTACTACTTCATTAAAGATCAAGCGGCTGGCTCTAACGAGTGGTTAATGGTCACCGCGGTTGATAATGTATTAGTTAACCAAAGCGATGAGAACGGCAATGAAGTGCTGCCTGGCGCTGCGGTTAATTTAGCCGGTAATGGTGCGAATGAAGTGTCGGCGGCAAGATTAACGTTTACTCCAGGCGGTGAGTTTTTAGGTATCTTTGGTGCTGACAACCTTCCCCCTGTATCTCCGCAAGCAAATAAACTACTGACGGCTGAACTTGGCGGCGGTATCTTAGCCAATGGTTCTGATACTACCCAGCGCATTTCAGTCAGTATGAACTTCACGCCTGGTGGTCAAACACCTGAAGAGCCAACTCAATTTGCTTCTGCTTTTGAGGTAACCTCATTAGAGCAAGATGGTTTGCCAGTTGGTCGATTGACCGGTATCGATATTGGTCCTGATGGTTTGGTTCGAGCGACATTCTCAAACGGTACTTCTGAGCCAATCGTGCGCGTTGCACTTGTTCGCTTTTCGAATGAGCAGGGCTTGACGCAACAAAGCAATACGCAATGGAAAGAGAGTATTCTGTCCGGTGAAGCATTGGCAGGCGAAGCCACAACTGGTACTTTTGGAGACATCAATTCTTCAGCGTTAGAACAAGCTAACGTGAATCTGACTACGGAATTGATTGACTTGATTATCGCTCAGCGGAACTTCCAGGCCAACTCTCGTGCGTTGGAAGTGAATAACCAGTTGAATCAGACTATTCTGAATATCCGATAACCTTGATAAATGAAGGGGCTTGCATGCAAGCCCTTTTTTTTATGTCTTTTTATTGTCAATTCCCGCTTCTAAAACCACCTTGGCACTACCCTTGCTACATCTATGGTTAAGCACGTATTAACCGTCAAGAGATTGTCATGGATAAGTTTTTATACATCGCAGCAAGTGGCGCCAAGCAAGACCTGTTAGGCACGGCGGTAAGGGCGAACAACCTTGCCAATGCGCAAACGACAGGATTTAAAGCTCAACTTGAGCAGGCAAGAGCGATGCCGTCATACGGCGAGGGTTTGCCGTCGCGCGTCTTTTCTATGACTGAAAGTCCAAGTAATAACTACGACGACGGGGCAATGATTCAAACGAACAGGCCTCTAGATCTTGCCATTCAAGGAAACGGTTGGTTCGCAGTACAAGATTCACAGGGTAACGAGGCCTATACGCGCGCAGGGAATATGCGACTGAGCGCTGAAGGCGTGCTTGAGGACGGTCACGGTAACGTGGTTGTGGGTGACGGTGGACCAATAACATTACCTATTCCGTTGGACAATATCGATATCGCTGGAGATGGCACGATCTCGTTGCGCCCATTGGGGGCGCCAGAGACGGTATTAGAAGAGATCGGGCGTTTGAAGTTAGTCAATCCAGACTATAAAGAAATGCAACGCGGCACTGACGGATTATTCAGATTAAAAGACGGTGACATCGCCGATCAGGATGAAAATGTGCGCATCCGGAACGGCATGTTGGAAGGTTCTAACGTCAATGCTATCGATGAAATGGTCAGCATGATTACCCTGCAAAGGCATTATGAAATGCAGGTTAAGTTAATGAAAAAGGCCGATGAGCTCTCGACACGCGGCAACATGTTACTGCGTATTATCTAAGTCGAATTTTTGACGCGCATGTATGTGCGCACAGTGAGGTGATTTATGCATCCAGCACTTTGGATAAGTAAAACAGGGTTAGACGCTGCTCAAACAGATGTTTCAGTGGTTTCAAACAACCTGGCAAACGCGAGTACCGTAGGGTTTAAAAAAGACCGTGCGATATTTGAAGATTTACTTTATCAAAATATTAATCAACCGGGTGGGCGCTCATCTGCGGATACCGAACTTCCCTCAGGTCTCATGTTGGGGGCTGGTTCCAAAGTAGTTGCCACGCAAAAGTCACATACACAAGGTAATTTATTAACCACTGAAAACGCATTAGACATGTCGATTCAGGGGCGCGGTTTTTTTGAAATTCTGCAACCTGACGGCAGTATCGCTTACACCCGCAATGGTCAGTTTACGCTTAACGATCAAGGACAGATTGTCACCCCTGGCGCGGGCTTCTTATTGCAGCCTGAGATTGCTATCCCCGAGGATGCTCAGCAAATCACGATTTCTCAAGATGGTGAAGTTTCTGCCACATTGCGTGGCCAAGCTGAGCCGCAAGTATTGGGGCAGATTAATTTATCTGATTTTATTAACCCAACGGGTCTGCAGCCTATTGGTCAAAACTTATTCGTTGAAACAGCTGTTAGTGGTGCGCCGATCCAAGGTATACCCGGATTAGAAGGTATAGGAACAGTGATCCAAGGTGCACTTGAAACTTCGAATGTAAATGTAACGGAAGAACTGGTGAATCTGATTGAAAGCCAACGTCTGTATGAAATGAATTCCAAAGTGATTTCCTCTGTCGATCAGATGCTAGGTCAGGTTATTCAGCAACTTTAAGCTGAGGTCGTAGTTATGAGAATCTTATTCGTTGCCATGCTATCGGTATTATTGAGTGGATGTTACTCAACACCGAATCATCAAATTCAGGCAAACGATCCATTTTATGCGCCGGTTGTACCTGATATTCCCAAAGAGACGATAGTTGAAGACGGTGGATTGTTTCGCGTTGGCATGTCCAATAGCTTGTATTCAGACGTTAAAGCGCGCCGAATTGGTGATTTGATTACAGTTAATTTGCGCGAGAATACCAACGCCAGTAAGTCTGCAGGAACATCCACGTCAAGAGGTTCAAGTATGGATTTGCAACCCATTATTGGATTGGGCGGCAACCCTGTAAATGTGGGAAATGAGTCTATTCAGTTAGGCGTTGATTCTTCGAATGATTTCACCGGTGATGCACAGGCGAATCAAAGCAACAGCCTCAACGGCAATATTTCGGTAACCGTTATTGAAGTGTTAGCGAATCAAAACTTACTGATACGCGGCGAAAAATGGCTGACGTTAAACAACGGCGATGAATATATTCGCTTAACGGGGATTATTCGCACGGCTGACATCAGTCCGACGAATGAAATTGATTCGACTAAAATCGCTAATGCTCGCATTCAATACAGTGGAACGGGATCTTTCTCTACAGCACAGAAGCAAGGTTGGCTATCAAAGTTCTTTTCATCAGAGTGGTGGCCATTATGAGGTTAACCCGAAACATATTTGCACTGTTTTTGCTATTCATTTGCTTTTCAACACAGGCACAACAAGCGCAGAGAATTAAAGACTTAGCCAGTATCCAAGGAGTAAGAAGTAACCAGTTGATTGGTTATGGTTTAGTAGTGGGTTTACCTGGAACCGGGGAGCAAAGCCCGTTCACTGAACAAAGCTTCAGAACTATGTTAGCTAACTTTGGTATCGCACTTGACCCTAACCAAAAGCCGAAAATTAAGAATGTAGCTGCAGTAGCGGTTCATGCCGAACTACCTCCTTTTATTAAGCCCGGACAAACGATCGACGTTACGGTGTCGTCTGTTGGTGAAGCAAGTAGTCTTCAAGGTGGTACCTTGCTGCAAACCATGCTTAAAGGGCTGGATGGAAATGTGTATGCCGTCGCCCAGGGAAGTCTGGTGGTTAGTGGTTTTGGTGCGCAAGGCGGAGATGGTTCAAGGATCATTGTAAACACCCCTACGGTTGGGCGTATTGCGAACGGTGCGCTAGTCGAGCGTGCTGTAGCGAGTGGGCTAATGCAAGGTGATTTTCTTACTCTGAATTTACACAACCCTGATTTTTCTACCGCAAAAGCACTGGCTGATACGATAAATATGCGATTAGGTGCATCACCACAAAATGGCTACAGTATCGCGACGCCAATTGATGCCGCTTCTGTTCGTGTTAATGCGCCACGAGATGTGGGCCAGCGAGTTGGTTTCGTTGCAACCATCGAAAACTTTTCTTTTGAACCTGCAGATGCTCCGGCTAGGGTCGTGATTAACAGTCGCACAGGCACTATTGTTATCGGGCGAGAAGTGCGTCTGCTCCCCGCGGCGATCACGCATGGTGGGCTAACCGTGACCATTGCTGAAAACCAACAGGTTTCACAACCGAATGCGCTTGCTGATGGCGAAACGGTTGTCACCACGCAATCAATCGTCGATGTGAGCTTAGCGGATAGTCGGATGTTTAAGTTTGATCCAGGCGTGACACTGGATCAGTTGGTGCGCGCAGTGAACGAAGTGGGAGCTGCACCTGGTGATCTAATGGCTATTCTTGAGGCGTTGCAACAAGCCGGCGCCTTACAAGGTGAGTTAGTGGTGATCTAATGGATGGTTCATCAGCGATAAAATCACAGCTTGAGATGGCGCGCAATGTCCATGATATGGGCAGTTTGAATCAATTGCGTAGCGCGGCCAATACCCAACAAGAAGGTGCGTTGGAAGAGGCTGCTGCTCAATTTGAAGCGATTTTTATCAATATGCTGCTAAAGTCGATGCGCAAAGCCCAAGAGGCGCTAGCGGATGAAGACAGTCCTTTCAATAGTCAACAAGTGAAGTTTTATCGCGATATGCACGATCAGCAAGTCGCCACTGATTTAGCCAGCAACGGTACTCTCGGGCTGGCGGATATTATTGTGCGCCAGCTGAGCAATGAGCACTTGACTGACAACCTTCGTGGAAGTCGTTCTGACGGCGATATTGCGGGTTACAATCAGCAAATGCGACACGCTATTGAGCAGGCTAAACAACAATTTGAAACATCGCCTACAGCCAATCGAAAACAAGCGGCATTTGCTTCCCCAGAGGCTTTCGTAGAGCAATTGTACCCGCTTGCAAAGGAGCATGCCCAGGCGCTGGGTATAGATCCTAAAGCGCTTGTCGCCCAAGCCGCAGTAGAGACTGGCTGGGGACAATTTATGATCCATAAAACCAGCGGCGAAAATACGCACAATCTATTCGGCATTAAAGCTGATAAGCGTTGGGACGGCGAAAAGGCAACCGTGCAAACGCTGGAATACAATGGTGCTGTTGCACAGCAAGAGAAAGCGCACTTTCGAGCCTATGCGAATTTTGCTGAAGGTATGCGCGACTATGTCAACTTTATTCAATCCAATCCACGCTACGAGCAAGCCGTTGCTAATGCCCATGATAACAAGGCGTATTTTAGTCACCTGCAGCAATCGGGTTATGCGACTGATCCCAAGTATGCAGATAAAATACTATCAGTGTTGAATAGCGCAACACTGCAACAATACAGTGAGTCGGAGTAAATCTAGATGATCCGCAATACTGATCTGTTTAGCATCGCCACATCAGGCATTAACGCGAGTAATCGCGCGTTAAACACTACCAGTAATAACATTGCGAATGTTAATACAGAAGGGTATGTGCGTGAGCGTACAGAGTTTAAATCACAGCTAGTCGGTGGTGTTGATTATGGGACCACCGAACGCGTTATTAATACGTTTGCACAAAATCAGTTGCGACGAGACACAACGCAGCTGGGTGAGTTTCAAGCATACACACTAAAGACCGATGCACTGGATAATGTTCTCGCAAATGAAGCCAATAGTATTTCCAATGGGCTTAGTCAGTTCTTTGCGTCATTGCAAACTTCTGCTGATGATCCCACTAACTTAGCCAGCAGAGACTTAGTCCTCAGTGAAGGCGAAGCATTGTTGCGTCGAATGCAGTCTTTATCTGATTTTATGCTGGATAAAGAAGAAGAGCTAAATCTTGAGTTTCAATTTCAGGTTGATCGAGCAAATTCTTTAATACAGTCAATCGGTGAACTGAATAAGGCCATTATTGTGGCTGAAGGAAACTCTCGTTTCGACGATCCGGGTTCGTTATTAAATGAGCGTGATCTGGCAATCAATGAGCTTGCTAGCCTAATCTCCATTGAAGTGCGCGAAAGCCCGAACCAAAACGGATCTAAAGTCGTAAACCTCACCAGTGGTGAATCTCTGGTATTGGAAGATGGTTCGTTCAACGTTTTCCAATTGGGAGGGGACGCAGACCCCACGTTCAAAGAGTTACAACTACGTACCAGCTTTACGGGGTCAAAACAGAATACCACGCTGAATATCTTTGAAGATCAACTTGGCGGCAGTATTGGCGGATTGTTCCGTTATCGCGATGAAGTACTAAACCCTGCCCAGCGTGATCTGGGGCAGTTATCTTTGGCGTTTGGTGATGCTGTCAACGCGCAAAATCGCTTAGGCATGGATTTGGATGAACAACTCGGTGGTGATATTTTTAATTTACCCCAGTTTCAAGGGCTCACCTACTCAGGGACTGATCCCAACTTATCTGTATTAGCACAAGTGACGGTAGGCGCAGGCAATACGCTGACAGATGCTGACTATAAAATCACGGTAACGAGTGTTGCGGGTGGGGTACCTGACGAGGTCACAGTTGAGCTGATTAACGCAAATGGCTCTCCCAAGCTTGATGAAAATAATAACCCCATTGTCTATACCGGAATTGCGATCAACGCGACAGGGTTCACTGAACTGCCTAATGGTATTGAAATTAACTTTGATTCTGCGGGTGGTTATGCCGTTGATAATGAATTTTTAATTCAGCCAACCCGACGCGCCGCCTCTGATGTGAGCCTTGCGACAAGAAGAGCTGAAGATTTAGCATTTGCTTTACCGATCCGTGTAGATGCCGATATAAATAACTTGGGTGACGCACAATTAGTGTCGACCAAAGTAACGAATACGACGGTTGATGGTGCCTTAGGTAATACCGCGTCTGCGTTTGATGGGGCTGGTGGTATTCATGACGCTGCATCTGCGCCTGGCGGTTTGGTTGGTGCACCGGCGGGGATTGTTTTTACCTCAGAATCATCATTTGAAGTGCTAGATGGCGCTGGAAACTTGATTGTTACTGTCAACGGCGTGACTGACTATAATAATCTATTAGCGCAGGCGTCTGCGGCGCCGGGGTGGCCAGCGGCATTTAGCGCATTGGACAATTACCCTGGGTACGACTTTAGCCTTGAAGGCAGGGCGCAACCAGGCGATAGCTTCTCTATTGCTTACAATACTGATGGTGTTAATGACAATCGAAATGCGTTAGCTTTAGCAGCATTGCAAAAAGCTGATACGGTACAACTGAGCAGCAATAACGCATCGACGCCAAGAACGTTCCATGAAGCATATGCTTCAGTCGTCAGCAGAGTGGGTGAAGATGCGGCTAGTGCAAATGTTTCATTACGTGCGGCAGAGGCTATGCATGCTGATTCTGTTGAATGGAACCAGTCGATTTCTGGCGTGAGCTTGGATGAAGAAGCGGCTAATCTCATTCGATATCAGCAAAGTTACGCTGCAGCTGCTAGAATTCTGAGTACGGCTCAAAGCTTGTTTGATACTATTTTATCTGTTGCGCGGTAGGAGTAGGTAACCATGAGAATTTCTACCAATCAAATATTTGATCAGAACATTCGCTCGATTTTAGACAATCAGCGAGGGCTATCTGATACCCAGCAGCAGCTTGCAACAGGCAAGCGGATCAATAAACCATCAGATGATCCTGTCGGTGCGGCACAGGTTGTTCGCCTGACCGAAGAATTGGATAAGATCACTCAATATCAACGTAACAATGATTTACTGGCGAGTACCTTAGAGCAGCAGGAGGCCGTGTTACGAGGCATCAACAATGCAGTGAACCGAGCGCGCGTGCTGGTGATCCAATCGGGCGCAGGGTTTACAACCGACGCCGATAGAAAAGCCATTGGTGCAGAAATAGAGCAGATCCGCAATGAAGTATTGGATCTTATGAATGCTCAGAACGCCAGTGGAGAATACATTTTTGCTGGATTCCAATCAGAATCTCAGGCATTCCAGTTTAACCCCACCGCCAGCGGAAACAAAATTTCGTTTGTAGGTGATGGCGGAACAAACAACATCCAGTTATCCGATAGTGTAACCGTACAAAGTTCTACTTCTGGGCAAACTGTATTTGAGAATGTGTTAGCCCGATACAACTTTACCGTCTCTGCCAATGCGGGTGTCACATTTGAAGAAAAATTGGTCGCACAACAGGGGACATTTGATAACTTCTTTAAAGATAATTACGATCCTGTTACACCTGCAAACAATGACTTTAGATTTACCGTTTTAGCAGGCAATCAGGTGGAAGTTTCTAATGTAGGCACTGGCGCGGTCTTGGATACATTAAATTTCCAACCCGGTGAGAAGATTAGTTATGAAGGTATGGACTTTACCTTTGACGGTGCTGTTGGAGCGAGTTTCGACATTACGCTAAATACACCAGAGAAGAAAAACTTAGCTGAAACACTGAATGATATGTTTCTAGCTCTCACAGATGACGACCTTGCCGGTATCGATTTTAAGGAAGCGATTAATGATGCGTTAGTGGGAATTGATAATGGTTTAGAGCAATTAAGCTTAGAGAATTCATCACTGGGTGGACGATTGAACGTTGCTCAATCTATTCAAGAAACCAATTTGGATCTAGAAATTGCAAATAAAGCCGCAAGGTCTGCAATTGAAGATGTTGATTATGCAAAAGCATCAGCAGAATTTGCCAAACAAGAAACGGCACTGAATGCCGCGTTAGCGACGTTTCCGCGCGTAACCAGTTTGTCGTTGTTTGATTATATTTAGGTTTAGTTCAACGACATGCATGCTAGATATATTTCACTGCAAGCATCTTGATGGCTTGAGTAATAGCTAACGTATAGATTATCGTTTTCGATGCTTAATCCAGGATAGCTGTTATCACCTGCGCTGGGTAAATCAATAAGCGGGATGAGTTTGGCGTTATTACGATCCAATTGCCAAACCCGCGTAACCATGTGTTTACCTGTCCACGCCCGCCCAGCAACGATCATGCTGTCACGCCATGTTATCCACGCGGGACCTCCAACATAGTAGGTTAAATCTTGCCATTGCCATTGAGTGTACGGAGGATTCGCGAAGCCTAGTTGAGCACTAAATGTATCAGCGTCTCGACGCACTAGTGCCCACATCTTACCTTTTTTATCCAAATGTATATCGCTTTCATTGGGATATCCCTTATCATGACGCGACAGACTCAAAACCCCTGACTTTACCTTCTGCATGTAGCGCAACGGATTGCCATGATATAAGTCTATTTGATTCGCGCGTCGGTTATAGGCAAGGCCATAGGCTTGTGATTGTTGGCTTTGAGCCCAACGAATGCGCCACAACCACCATCCATTCATCCCCAAATTGATAGCGCTAGACCAACTGAGCCCGTTGGGTGACCACCACACCTGGTTTTGCGTGCGTATCGTACGATTATCAGAATTTGAAAATCTCGCATATGCGAGTAACACCAATTTTCCACAGGGGGAGATACTCAGTTTAGGGTCGCGTAAATCAGTGTTTGGCTGTTTGATCTTGTAACGACTGACAATTAGGCCTTCATTGTCCAACTGTAAAATCACCACATAACCATCACCACTGACATGTGTGCTTGCCTCGCGAAAGCAACACCACAATGAATTTTTAAAGTGTATAAGGTCGGTAAATGCGCAGTGCTTGTGTGCATGGGTAAGTCGTTTAGTCCACAAATTGAATATTTTTTGCACTTTTTTCATTTAAAAAAACATCCGTTAAACCAGCCGATTAAGTCATAAAAAGCGGCAATTTTTTGCCGCCTGATCAATTTTTTTTCAATTTTTTATTAAAGGGTTCTTATATAGCGTCGATACAGTTCACGAGAGAGCCAGTTCATGAAACCCCCATTAAAGGGTGTCGTGTTCTACTAATTTGAACCAACTGTCGGGTAAAACCGAATGCCAGCGCGCGCTGGACTGAGAGTGTAGGAGTATCCCTTATGGCACTTTACGTAAATACTAACGTTTCAGCGTTGAACGCTCAACGTCAGTTATTCGATTCTTCAAATGCGCTTAGCACATCATTTGAACGTTTATCATCGGGTTTCAGAATTAACCGTGCGGCGGATGACGCGGCCGGCCTTCAAATTACTGATCGAATGACGTCTCAAATCCAGGGTCTAAACCAAGCGGTGAGAAATGCAAACGATGCTATCTCTTTGGTTCAGACTACTGAAGGTGCGTTAGGCGAAACAACAACCGCGCTTCAGCGCATCCGTCAATTGGCTGTTCAGTCACAAAACGGCATTAACTCTTCAGCAGACCGTTTGGCTCTGCAAAAAGAAGTGTCGGCACTGAAAACCGAAATCACACGTATCTCAACAGATACTCAGTTTAACGGTGTAAATCTATTGACAGGTACGTTCTCAGCGTCATTCCTAGTGGGTGCAAACGGTGGCCAGAATATTTCTGTAAACTTGTCTGCAGGTAACCTTCAAGGCGTAAACGGCTTCAGTGCTGCGGGCTTAGGTCTAGCAGATTCGACTGTTGCTAACGTAGCAGGTGCTTCTGCGGTGCTTAGTGCTGTAGACCAAGCATTGTCAGCGATTGGTGGTGCTCGAGCAGACCTTGGTGCGCTTCAGAACCGTTTCCAATCAACGATTCGCAACTTAAGCAACATTTCTGAAAACGTTGCAGCTGCTCGCTCACGTATCAAAGATACTGACTTCGCATCTGAAACGGCTGAATTGACGCGAAATCAGATTATCCAGCAGGCAAGTACAACAGTATTGTCGCAGGCCAATCAGCGTCCTCAGACTGCACTACAGTTACTAGGATAATAACCTGGTTATTAGCTTTACTGTTTGGTCGTAACGCCAGGAGGTAGTTTTTGGTTTGTAATCAAACAGTTGAGAGTCCGCTCACTCTCTCCTAACGAAAGAGCGCTTGGCCAGACATTGTCTGGCCATTTTTATATCTTCTATCCAATTGAAAAATAAAGAAAAACCAAATTTATTTATTTTTTATCTAAAGCTTAATTATTTCCTGCACGATAACTAGAACAAAGGCATTCGCAAAATAACAACAATAACAGCGGAGTCTTTGAGCCAAGTACCGCCTAATAATAACAATAGAGGACTTGGTTGACTGATGACCAACAGCGTAAGACTGAAGGCTTCGGTAAAAAAGTGGATTTGATCATTGTGATCGATCCGCAAAAACCAGACGTCAAAAAATAACAATAATGTCTGGCACTAAAAAATCGTTAGGAGATTAGTAACATGTCATTATTCGTGAGTACGAATGTGTCGTCGTTGAATGCTCAACGACAACTGTTCACATCAAACAATCAGCTAAACACTGCGTTTGAGCGTTTGTCGTCAGGTTTTCGTATTAACAGTGCGAAAGACGATGCCGCTGGATTGCAGATTTCAGATCGTATGACAACCCAAATCAAAGGGTTGAACCAAGCCGTGCGCAACGCGAACGATGGTATTTCGTTAGCACAAGTTGCAGAAGGTGCCATGCAGGAAATTACGGTGGCTCTTCAACGTATCAGGGTGCTGGCCATTCAGGCGCAAAACGGCATTAACACGTCGGCTGACCGAGTGGCTCTGCAAAAAGAAGTCACTGCACTGAAAACCGAAATAAGCCGAATCGCACTGACGACCCAGTTCGCAGGTGTGGATTTGTTAACCGGTGGATTTTCCGCTGCGTTTTTGGTTGGTGCAAACGGTGGGCAATTTATTTCCGTCAATATTTCGGCGGCTCAAATCCCTGGCATCAACGGTTTCAGTGCCACAGGTTTAGGTTTAGATTCAAGCCAAACAGTCGCGACGGTGCAGGGTGCTTCAGCACTTCTCACTATTGTTGATGGGGCTTTGTCCGCTATCGGTGGCGCAAGGGCTGAATTGGGTGCGATTCAAAACCGTTTCCAATCAACCATTCGTAATTTAAGTAATATTTCCGAAAATGCGTCAGCAGCACGATCACGTATACGTGATACCGACTTTGCGGTCGAAACAGCAGAGTTGACCCGCTGGCAGATTATCCAGCAAGCCAGCACTACGGTGCTAGCGCAGGCTAATCAGCGCCCTCAGGCAGCATTAAGTCTTCTTCAGTAAGCTATTGAATTCTGGAGAATATTATGTCTGAAAGGGTTGCTGGTAGCGGGGGCAGTTAGCAACACGGTAAGTAAGATAAAAAACGGTCGGATAGCAATATGTGGGGGCAGACTGCAACCGACCGGTAAGTAAGCAATTTTTCACAAGACAATGGGAGTAAAGGTAAGCTAAAACGTAACCGTCTGATCGTGGACTGCCGACTGACAAGTATAACGCCAGGAGGTAGTGAGAGGTATGAGGTCTGGAACATCATACCTGCCAGTCAGCAAGAGCAAACGCTCAGTTTAGCTTAGTCTTTCGCTCGACATGTGCCTAGCAAAAAATGTCATTCTGACAAAATCAGAAGACACATATACTAAGCATAGGTCGTGCCAACTTTATAATGGTTGGTAATCCATTGTTTTCTTGAAGTTAATGTTTTCCATGCTATGGAAAACGATTTTAGAAAACGTTAGGAGTGAGACCAATGGCTATTTATGTCAATACAAATGTCTCGTCAATTAATGCACGCAGGCAATTGATCGATTCAGGGATCAATCTCAATACCGCATTTGAGCGGTTATCTTCAGGCTTTAGAATTAATCGCGCCGCGGATGATGCTGCAGGTCTCCAGATCAGTGATCGAATGACCTCCCAGATAAAGGGCTTAGACCAAGCATCTCGCAATGCAAACGATGGGATATCACTTGCGCAGACAACAGAAGGCGCATTAGCTGAAACGACTAATGCTTTGCAGCGCATAAGGGTCCTAGCGATCCAGTCGCAAAACGGGATCAACACGTCGGCAGATCGTGTGGCCTTAGAAAAAGAAGTCATAGCATTGAAAAATGAGATAAGCCGCATAGCAGCTTACACCTCTTTCGCCGGCATTTATGTGTTGCGCGGCGACTATTCTTCAGTGTTTCTGGTTGGCGCAAATGCCGGCCAAACCATTAGTGTCAATATTTCTCGCCCAGGTGGATATGGTTTTTCAGGACTGATGAATGGCGCGCCTTTATCAGTTTTGACTACTGCGCAAGCGTCATCAGCGTTAGCCGCAATCGACAGAGCAATATCGACCATTGATGCCAAGCGGGCTGATTTGGGTGCTATTCAAAATAGATTTCAGTCAACAATCCGGAATCTATCTAACATTTCTGAAAATGTGTCAGCGGCAAGATCCCGCATACGGGATACAGACTTTGCCATCGAAACGGCAGAATTAACCCGTTGGCAGATTATTCAACAGGCGAGTACCACAGTACTAACACAGGCAAACCAGCGGCCACAAACCGCGTTGAGTTTGCTGCAGTAAGGAATTGAACGAGAGGGTGGAACTGAGAGGCCAACCTCGCCAAGGACGGCGGCCGTAAGGCAAAATAGGAAAAGTTATCCTAGAATGAAGAAGTAAAACGCCGACTAACAGGACCGAGAGTGTAGAATTTAAGGTTGAGAGGCCAGTTAAAAATCTACTAATAATCCTGCCAGCCGACAGAAACCGAATTTGCTCCATCTCCTAACGTGAGCAAGTTGGCCGGGTCCTATGACTCGGCCTTTTTTTATCTGCCAATTCTTTGACGTTGGCATTTTAATCACCATGGAGCAAAAATACTAAAGCATAAGCTATGCCAATAGTTTATTCGCTTGCAATAACCCCGCATATTCCTCATAAATCTGTTCATTTTTCTTTTCCTGTGCGCGGCAATATCTCGCATTCTTCTTCAGGTTTATTTGCATAAATTTGAATTTTAAAGTCAGCTTTTAGAAAAACTTTAAGATTTTATTCTTTAGTAAAAACAGCTGCTTATATTTTTTTTCAAAAAAAAGCAAAAAAAAACTAAAGTCCCTTATGGGGCTGCCGATACTGATAGTTGAGGGGTAATTTAATTACTTTTTAGGTTGGGTGTGTGGTAGCACTTAACCACGAGGGGGCTCTTGGTTTACGCCATGGGTTCAGATTGGAAGGAATAGCTGGTTCTCTCAAGCAAGCTGTTTCCCAGGAGGTAAAATCATGACTTTATACGTCAACACAAATGTGTCTGCGATCAACGCACAACGCCAGTTGTTCAACTCTGGTCAAGCACTTAACACATCGTTTGAACGTTTGTCGTCAGGCTTTCGTATCAATCGCGCAGCAGACGATGCTGCAGGTTTGCAAATTACTGACCGTCTTACGTCTCAAATTCAGGGGTTAAACCAAGCGGTTCGAAATGCGAATGATGCTATTTCATTGACGCAAACGGCTGAAGGCGCCTTAGCAGAAACAACAATTGCTCTGCAGCGTATACGCCAGCTCGCCATACAATCGCAAAATGGTATTAACTCTTCGTCTGACCGTTCTGCACTGCAAAAAGAAGTGTCGGCACTGAAGAGCGAAATTACGCGGATTGCAACAGATACAGAGTTTAATGGTGTAAAACTTTTGGACGCTGGTTTCTCAGCCGTATTTCTTGTCGGCGCGGAAGGTGGACAAACTATTTCGGTTAACCTGTCTGCTGGTAAGTTACAAGGTGCAACAAGCTTCAGTACCGCAGGCTTAGGCTTAACGGATACATCAGTAACGTCTGCCTCAAATGCTTCGGCAGCGATAGGCGTGATTGATACCGCTATTTCAGCAATTGGTGGGATTCGCGCGGATTTGGGGGCGTTACAAAACCGTTTCCAATCAACGATCCGTAACTTAAGTAACATCTCTGAAAACGTGGCGGCTGCCCGCTCACGGATCAAAGATACTGACTTTGCTGCGGAAACCGCTGAGCTAACGCGGAATCAGATTGTTCAGCAGGCTTCGATCTCTGTTTTATCTCAGGCTAATCAGAGACCTCAAGCTGCGTTATCATTGCTTGGATAGTCTATACTTACATGGTGAAGATTAAAGGAGGTTGATTGTGGACGCTATTAATTCGCAAATTGGCCAGACTTTTGCTGTAACATCGTTGGCAAATGGTGAAGCTTCGACACGAGTGCCTGCAAATGACACTCGTGAACTTGAACAAGGTACTGAAGCTAACCCTTCGTCGGTGAATGTTGGCAATACACCTTTACAAGAACAGCCGTCGCAGGCTCAAGATAATTCTGCAACGGCCGATATTGAGAGAGGTGAGCAGCAATCTGATAGGGAAACAGTAGAACAGGCTTCACGTGAGATTGAGCAATTTTTACAGTCGCAAAATCGAAACTTGAGCTTTTCTGTAGATCAAAATACACAGCGATCTGTGGTGACTGTTACCGAAGCGGATAGTGGCGATGTTATTCGTCAGATCCCTTCTGATGAAGTTCTTCGTTTAGCCGAAAGGTTAAGAGAATTTCAAACTGATGTCGGTAGTAGTGTTGGAGTACTGTTTAACAATCAGGTTTAGCCAGAACTCAAAACAAAGCGTGAGCTTTTGTTTAAAAGGAGTGCCGTAGATCACCGATAAATGGAGATTTGCGGCTTCTTTGTTTTGGTTGGCTGAAAAAGGTATGTAGGTGAGGTAATTTATGACCATTCAATCATTGGGTGTAGGCTCAGGGTTAGCGTTGGATGATCTAGTAACACAGTTATTAGAAGCAGAACGTAAACCAAAACAAGACAGACTCGATGCTAGAGAAGAGACTATTGAAGCTCAAATCTCCGGCTTGGGCCAAATAAAATCAAAGCTGAAAGATTTTCAGGATGCAGTGGACGAACTGCGTCGTGATAATGCCATCAACAAGCGTGAACCCACGATTACCAACCCTACTGAAGACGCTGATACGATTTCAGCGGAGGCATCAAACAGTGCATTGAAAGGTGAATATGAGATTGCGGTGAAGCAATTAGCGAGTGGTAGTCGGATTGAAACTGCCAATGCGATTGATGGTGGCTTTGCAAGCTCTTCTGATTCGGTACTTTCTTCTGGTAGTGGGACGCTGACGTTTAAAGTAGGCAATACTGGCGACAGCTTTACAGTAAATGTGACTGCCGGTATGACGCTGGCTCAGCTTCGCGAGCAGATTAATTCAAACGAAAATAATTTTGGTGTAAATGCCAATATCATTTCAACCGGTACCGCAGAAGGTGGTGCCAAGTTAGTGTTTACTTCAGACATAACTGGTAATAATAATGATCTCAGCATTGTTAATGATAATAATTTAACTGATCTGGAGCGAGTTGCCACGACAGATTCAGCAGAAACGGCGACGTACCTTTCCCCCATATTGACGGCCAAAAATGCGATAGCCAGTGTCGATGGAATTGAAGTACAAAGCGCATCAAATGAATTCGAAAATACTATTCAAAATGTCTCGTTTACAGCGAATGAACTTTCGACCTATACGGAAACAACCGATCTGGTTAATTATCCTGACGGAAAGATTTACAACACGTCAAATTTAAACATCGGCTTCGATAAAGCCGGTTTAGAAGAGAAAATCAATACCTTTGTTAAAAATTACAACAGCATTATTGATGAGATCAAAACCTTAACACGTTATGGGGAGTCAGAGCTTGAAGAAGACGGTGCTTTAGCTGGAGATTCGCTGGTTAGGGGGATTCAAACCGGTCTAGCTGGGCTCGTGGGTAGCGGTGTATCGTCTTCTGCCTTGGGTGGTTTGTTCGGCATCGGTATTGAGATTGATCAGGACGGCAAGCTCGAAATCGGATCTCTCGATTTCGGCCTCGGTAGCGGTCAGGATAGATTGACTGACGCACTGGAAGATTCTTTCGATGATGTGGCAAATCTATTCTCTGATGAAGATCAGGGTATTGCCACCAGACTGTACGACTTTATCGAGCAATATACATCTTTTAGCGGAATTCTCAGCACGCGTGAGAGGGCTGCTAAAGATGACAAAGATCAGGTGTTCGATGACCGCGAACGTTTTGAACTTCGCATGTTAAGCTATGAGCAGGTGTTAAGAGATAAGTACCTGAATCTTGACCAAACTGTGGCTAGACTGAATCAAACTGGTCAGGCATTACTAGCATCAATAGGTTAAAGGAGAAAATAAATGGCTTTAACAGGTATTAATGCCTACAAGAAAGGTGGATTGAAGCAGTCTGTAGCAAGTGCCGATCCGCATAAGCTGACTTTAATGTTGATGCAAGGGGCGTTAGATAAAATGGCCTATGCAAAGGGATGCATGGAGCGGAAGGACTTAGCTGGTAGGTCAGAGCATTTATCACGAGCAACCGCAATTGTTATCAACTTAAGGGATACACTAGACATGTCCAGTGGTGGTGAAGTTGCAGACAACCTGTATTCGCTATATGACTACATGGTCCAGCGCTTGACCGATGCCAATGTAGAAAACAGCTTGCAGATTGTAGATGAAGTGATTAGCCTGTTATCACCCATACGAGATGCATGGTTGCAGATCCCTGAAGAGGCAAAGCAACAAGCTTATGAAGCTAAGCGTCAAAAACAGCAAGCTGTGTGAATCAACGATCACTTAACCATCAAGAAACACCAGAGGCTCTTCGCGCAATAAATGCTACGTTAGAGGCATTATTGTGCGAAGACGATGTCGACAGCGAAGCGCTGTTGGCGCATATCTCTGAACGCGATTCCTTTATCCAAGACTTCTTAACTAGCTTGACGGAAGAACAACGTCGTTCATTTTCTCAACTCGAAATTGAGATCAATAATTATCTCATTGCACGAGTAGCTGAAATAGGGAAAAGTACCTTACTAGAAGCTACATCGCAGATCCGCAAACGAAAAGCGGCCAATAAGTATTTGGAGTGATAGGCGCTGAGATGCTCTGATTCATATTGATGAAAACTTGCATACACTTCGCTAAGTCGGGTGGTGTTCGGTGAAAAGGATACAATCGACATTCAATTTGCGCTTCCTTATACAAGTAAACGTTTAATCAGTGCGAATAGGAAGCTCGATATTAGTGTTTACGACGGTTATCCTGAGGCGTGTTAGCGGGAAGTAACGCTTTGATATGAATTCACAAAATGGCATCATTAATGCTTGCTTCAATGGATGTTCGTTAGGTAATGTTAACCTAGACCGGTTTGAATCAAATTCAAGGTTATTGGGTGTTGATTCTGTGCATTAGATTTCCCCTCAGCTTTTAACATGAGCTGTTGCTCAGGTCGCGGTTAAAGAATTTAACGGAAATGATATTGAATCGGCGCTTTAAAGCGCAAAGGTAGACACACCTTATATACTCTTGGATGCAGAATATGTTTAATAATAAGAGTTTGCTCATAACAGGTGGAACAGGGTCTTTCGGTAGACGTTTTATCACCCACCTGCTTGCCAACTATTCGCCCAAAAAAATCATTATCTATTCGCGTGACGAACTGAAGCAGTTTGAGATGCAGCAAGTCTATAAGGCGCCTTGTATGCGTTACTTTTTAGGTGACGTTAGGGATAAAGAGCGGCTAAAAGCGGCCATGCGTGATGTCGACTATGTTATTCATGCCGCAGCCCTGAAACAAGTACCGGCGGCTGAATATAATCCGAACGAGTGTATAAAGACTAACATTAACGGCGCTCAAAATGTCATCGATGCCGCCATCGCAACCAACGTGCGTCGTGTAATTGCGTTATCGACAGACAAAGCTGCCAACCCCGTTAATTTGTATGGCGCTACTAAGTTGGCGTCAGATAAACTATTTGTTGCGGCAAATAATATCAGTGGGGCAGTTGGCCCTCGGTTTGCAGTTGTGCGTTATGGTAATGTTGTCGGCTCTCGTGGGTCGGTAGTACCGTTTTATCGAAATCTTTTGGCTGAAGGCTGTAAAGCTTTACCTCTAACCCACGAGGAAATGACGCGCTTCTGGATCACCTTAGACGAAGGGGTTGATTTCGTTATTAAGGACTTCCAACGAATGCAAGGCGGCGAGATTTTCGTCCCTAAAATCCCCTCAATTCGGATCACAGATCTGATTGAAGCAATGAGTGGTACTAGGACTTATGATCTGGTTGGTATTCGACCAGGTGAAAAACTTCATGAAGTTATGGTTCCGGAAGAAATGGCTCACCACTCTTATGAATTTGATGATCACTATGTGATAACGCCGGCTATTAAGTTTTTTGATAAAACCATCGATTACACTAAAAACAAATTGGGTGAGACGGGTAAACCTGTGAGTGAAAAGTTCGAATACAACTCCGGGACAAATCCGCACTTTCTTACGGTTGATGAATTGAAAGCGTTGGACAAAATAACCGAATGATCCCCTACGGTAAGCACAACGTCATACAGCAAGATATTGATGCGGTTGTTGATGTCTTAACCAACAAATTTTTGACGCAAGGGGAAACGGTACCGCGCTTTGAACAGGCGTTGTGTGATTTTACCGGTGCAAAATATTCTGTTGCCGTGAATAGCGGCACCTCGGGTTTGCATGTCGCATGTTTAGCGGCAGGTGTTGGAAAAGGCGACGTTGTCTGGACATCTCCAAACTCATTTGTTGCATCTGCAAACTGTGCACTGTACTGCGGCGCTTCAGTCGATTTTATCGATATAGATCCTGTTACGCGCAACATATCGCTTGACGCTCTTTCTGCAAAACTGAAGTGGGCAGAAGCCAGCACATGTTTACCTAAAGCAATTGTTGTAGTGCATTTCGCGGGACTCAGTTGTGATATGCGCGCCATTAAGGCGCTTGTAGAGCCATTCAATATCTTACTAATAGAAGACGCAGCTCATGCTTTGGGCGGCTATTTTGAACAAACGGCAATAGGGGCATGCCAATACTCTGACATGGCCGTGTTAAGTTTTCATCCAGTGAAAAGTATTACCACCGCAGAAGGTGGCGCCGTCATGACAAATGATTCGGCCTTGGCGGAACGTTTGGTTCTGTATGCTAAACACGGGATAACCCGTGATGAAACCGCTATGACCGAAAATCACGGCCCTTGGTACTATGAGCAACAGGTGCTGGGTTTTAACTACCGCATGAGTGACATTCACGCAGCCCTTGGTCTTAGTCAATTATCTAGATTGTCAGAGTTTATTAACCAACGGCGCGCCTTAGCTCATCGTTATCATCAACGGTTACGAGTTCTTCCACTACAACTACCGCCTATCTATTCACTGGAAGATGACGAAAGTGCTTGGCATTTATACATGGTTGAAGTGTTGGGCGGAGAGCGTGATGTTGTATTTTCTAAACTGAGAGCATCTGGAATTGGCGTAAATGTGCACTATATTCCGATTCACTTACAGCCTTTTTACCAATCACTAGGATTTAAAGTGGGGCAGTTTCCAAATGCAGAAGCCTATTACTCACGGGCGATAACGTTGCCATTGTATCCAGGTTTGAGTGAAAGTGAGCAAGATAAAGTCGTTGATGCGTTACGAGAGGCTCTGTCGTGATTTTAGCAGTGATACCGGCGAGAGGCGGAAGCAAGCGTATTCCGAGAAAAAACATCCGTTCTTTTTGTGGTCAACCAATGCTAGCTTACAGCATCAACGCTGCCAAACAAAGCGGGGTGTTTGACGACATTATTGTGTCTACAGACGATGAAGAAATAGCCTCCATTGCTAAGCAGTTAGGGGCGTCAGTACCATTTATGCGACCATCAGCATTAGCAGATGATTATACGGGGACGCGGGCAGTTACAAATCAGGCGATGCTTGCATACGCAGAGCAATTTTCAAAGCCCGAATACTGTTGCTGTATTTATGCCACAGCGCCATTTCTTCAAGCGCAGTACCTGCGCCAAGGGCTTAACAAGTTACAGGCGAATACACAAAAGGCCTTTGCGTTTTCAGTGACCAGCTTCTCATTTCCCGTGCAGCGAGCGTTAAAACGATCGGGGGATGGGGTGGTTTGCATGTATCCCGAATACGCCTCGACACGATCACAAGATTTAGAAGAAGGCTTACATGATGCAGGACAATTTTATTGGGGGTCTTTCGATGGATATCTATCTGACAAAGCCATGTTTTCAGAGCACAGTATCCCCATTGAATTACCTCGGCATTTGGTTCAAGACATTGATACTGAAGAGGACTGGACGCGCGCAGAGCTTATGTATAAAGCCTATATGCAACAGGATGATTCATGACTAATATTCAGCAAGAGCGGCCTAAAATACTGCTAATTCGTATGCTGGGCCTAGGCGATGTCACGTGTATTGGTATTCCTGCATTACGCTATGTAAAGCAGTGTAATCCCGATGCGGATATCCATTTTATAACCTTTGCCGCAGGTAAAGAGGTTATTCAACTAGCAGAGCCTGATGTGACCGTTTTTGGGCTTGAGAAGGGCGAGTGGCCGGATAATATTGTCTATGCCATGGAAACTTTCCTTGGACTAGCAGAGAAAATTGTTGGTGAGGGTTATCAGCAAATTATTAACCTCGACACATGGTTTATGCCTTGCTTTCTTGCGCGTTTTCTTAAAGATGCTGGCGAGCCAGTACAAGGCAATATCATGGGTATGTCAGTTGCTGATTTAATTACCCAGTTTCAGGCGCAAACCTTAAAGCCGGAATTTGTTAATGAACCGGCTGCCTATATGCAAAGCACATGGTTTAGCATGCATCGTTGGAACAGTCTTTGGTGGCAAAGTGGATTGGCCCCTGACGGCGGCTATCCTGAGTTTTATCTCAAAACCTGTTGCGGCTTTAATGGTCTTCAGTTGGATATGCACATCGATGTGCAAGCCGATGAAAAATTGATTCAAATTGCTAAGTCGAAAAAAGTGGTGGCGTTAGCATGTGATGCGCGCACGCCAGAGCGGCACTATCCTTACGCAGATGAAGTTAAATCAATGCTGCAGCAACAAGGTGTTCATGTGTGGACAGGGTTTGATGGGGCCGTGTCGATGAAACAAACGCTGGCGATGTTGAAGGCAAGCGATTTACTCATTTCTGTGCCTTCGGCACCGCAATGGTTAGCGACGGCAGTTGAATGCCCTTCACTTATTATTACCGGGCAAGTTGACCCGCGTACGTTGATGCCAGATTACGCCACGGACATGAGTGACGTCCCTGTTGAACCTGCCGTCTTAGTTGAAGGTGTGCTAGCCATTCTTCAGGAGAGCAATGATGCATGACGTACGGATTGAAAACCGCATTATTGGGGGCAATGATCAACCTTTTATCATTGCCGAATTGAGTGGCAATCATGGGCAAGATTTAGACACAGCGTTAGCGATGATTGACGCTGCTGCTGAGGCCGGTGCAGATGCAATTAAATTGCAAACCTACACCGCAGATTCAATGACACTCGATGTGGATGCCGATGATTTTTTGATTAAAGAAAAAGATAGTCTTTGGCACGGCGAGCGATTGCACGGGCTGTATGCCAAAGCGGCGACACCTTATGAATGGCATAAAACCTTATTTGAACATGCGCAGGCGCGCGGGCTAATTGCGTTTAGTTCACCGTTTGATGAACATGCGGTAGATTTTTTAGATGATCTCGGTGTTCCGTGTTTTAAAATTGCTTCATTTGAACTGACCGACTTACCCTTGATAGCAAAGGCAGCGAGTAAAGGAAAACCGCTCATCATGTCCACTGGAATGGCATCGCTGTCGGAAATAGAAGAGGCGGTCAGCACAGCGAGAGACGCTGGGTGCGACGACTTGATTTTATTGAAATGCACCAGTACCTACCCGGCGGATGCAGGTAATACCAATTTACTCACTATTCCACACATGCGCGAGGCATTTGGGTGTCAGGTGGGGTTATCTGATCATACGCGAGGTGTCGGTGTAGCCGTTGCGTCAGTTGTGCTAGGGGCAACGGTAATTGAAAAACACTTTGTACTGGACCGCAGTGCCGGTGGTGTGGATGCCGAGTTTTCACTTGAGCCGCATGAACTAAAGTCATTAGTAGAAGAATCGAATCGTGCGTGGCTAGCCCTAGGGAATGTGCGGTATGGCGGCGTTGCGGTCGAAGAAAAGGCTAAGCAGTACCGCAGGTCAATATATGTGAGCGAAGATGTTCAGCCGGGCGATGTACTCACCAAGGAGAACCTGCGCATTGTGCGCCCGGCATTCGGTTTGGCGCCAAAGCACTTCAACTCAGTATTAGGTAAAGTAGCGCGGCACGCACTACGTAAAGGAAAACCTCTGTGCTGGGATGATGTAGAGTAACCCATGCGTTTTATTTTCTGTGTGCAGGCATCAGCCACCATTGGCCTAGGGCATTTAATGCGTTGCCAAGCATTGGCGCAAACGGTCATTGCTCACGATATGGATGCTGTGTTTTTATTGGATGATGAAACTCGTCGAATTGCATTAGCACGTCAAGATTGGCAAGGTCAGATTTTACCTTTTGATTATGCCGTGCCATTAGCACAACAACTTTCAAACCTACAAGCGACGTTGCCATTTCCAATCGAATGGATTGTCGTTGATGGTTATCAATTTACTCGAGATTTCTGTCAGCAATGGCGAGACCTAGGCCACCGCGTAGCACTATTCGACGATGATGTACATGAAACGCCTTTAGCGGCAGACGCCGTTATTAATGCTGCGCATCCACCTGATGAAGAACGTCACCACCTGTTTGGTAGTGATTTTCGATTGCTTCGTCGTGAATTTAAAACGGTAATGCCGTTAAGTGTTAGCCAGCGATTTCATTTAACCCTGAATTTTGGCGGTAGTGATCCTTTTGGTTTGACCATCCCACTGTTGAAATGTTTAGCATCTGTTGAATTTGATGCGCCCATTCGCGTGGTAACCGGCGGGGCTTATCAGCAAGTGGAAGAGTTGAATAAAGCCATCAATGACTTGCCTTTATCGATTCAGCACATTCATGATGCCCAAGATATGGCTGATGTGTGGAGTCATGCGCGTTTGGCTATTTCAGCAGCGGGTGGCAGTCAGTTTGAAATTGCAGTGTGTAAAACCCCAGCGATACTCGTGGTGGTAGCGGAAAATCAAATAACGGCAAGTCAGCAAGCTGAACAGGAAGGTTGGTGTCGAATCCACTATTTGCATGATGTTAGTGAAACAGAGAAGGCAGGGATATTGGCCGATATCGCTCGACAGGCGAAACAGTTATGGTCTGAAGCCGATACGCTTAGCCAAATGCAAGATGCACTTAATGAGCGTTACGATGCATTTGGCGGTGAACGTCTTATGGATGCGCTTTTGGAGCTCTCGTCATGCAACTAGAACAGCCCCTCGAGGGTTATCAGGTTAGGTTACGCAATATACTGCGTGACGATTTAGAGTTGTTGCGTCAATGGCGGAATAGTGATCATGTGCGCAAGTTCATGCTTACAGATGGGTACATTACCCAGGAGCAACAACAAGCATGGTTCGAACATATTCGCCGTGCAACCAACCAATTGCATTTTGTAATTGAATATCGGGGCCATCCCATTGGTTCGTGCAATATTAAAACACGTGGGCAAGCAGCCGATATTTTCTCTGCGGAGCATTTTGAACTCGGGCTTTATATTGGCGATGAGCAGTACGCAGGTAACGTAATTGCGTTTTCTCCCACGTTGTTAATGAATGATTTTTGTTTTGAACAACTTCATGCGAATCAACTGCATGCGGTAGTAAAGCCAGACAACCTAGCAGCGATGCGCTACAACGAGAAACTGGGCTACAAAATAGTTAATCGCGGTGAGTTATTTGAACTTGTGCTCGATAGACAGCACTACGACGAACACAGTAAAGTATTAAAAACGTTACTCAACAGACCGCCGCGGCAAAAAACATAAGGTATTTTATGTCGACACAACAAACTTTGACCGATGCGTTTTCTCATGCCCTCGGCATAGATGCGTCTCAGGTAACCGATTCGTTAACCTATAATACGATCCCTGAATGGGACTCAACTGCGCATATGATCTTGATCGCGGAGCTTGAAGATAAATTCGGTATCATGCTGGATACCGACGATATTATTGATATGAGCTCGGTCGCCAAAGCAAAAGAAATCCTGCAAAAGTACGACGTAACGTTTTAACAGGGAGTGGCACTTGTTAGATAACAAAGTGATACTGGTAACCGGCGCGAATAAAGGCATAGGTTTAGCTATTGCGCAGACCTGTGTGCGTTTAGGTGCGATAGTGCTGTTGGCTGGTCGAGATGAAGTGCAATTAGAGCTAGTCGCGGAACAATTGGGCGAAAATGCCATTGCAATGAGCTATGACCTAACCGATGAGGCGCAAGTGAAAGCCGCATTCGGGCATATTAAGCAGCACATCGGTCATATTGATGGTTTAGTCAATAATGCCGGTGAAATGCGTTCTAGTGCATTGGCGATGACGCGATTATCCGATTTACAGGCTCAATTATCGATTAACACGGTTGCGGCATATCAACACATGCAACTAGCGGCTAGACTAATGATGCGCCAGGGGGCTGGCAGTATTGTGAATCTATGCTCTATTGTAGGCGAGCAAGGTGCTGCCGGACAAAGTGCTTATGCGGCGTCAAAAGCAGCATTGACGGGTATTACTAAGTCATTATCTAAAGAGTTAGCCAGTCAACAGATACGCGTTAATGGCGTGGCGCCAGGTTTTATTGAGACGGCTATGACCGATGTGTTTTCATCAGAGCAACGTGCTGCTGTCATTGACGAGATCGGAATGGGGCGTGCCGGCCTGCCGCAAGACGTTGCCGATCTGGTTAGCTTCCTTTTATCTGATCATGCAAGCTATATCACCGGTCAAATTATAGGCGTTGACGGCGGTATGCGTCTTTAATTGCAGGTTGAAGGGGCGACAGTGTTTTTCCAACATTTAGATCAGTTTTCGGAAAATTCAGCGTTTATCGAGGTTAAGCCAAACGAAAGCTCCGGCGTTGAATTTAATGCCTATACATACCGACAATTGGCGGAAGACGTTCATGTGCGATGTGATGTACTCAATGCCGTCTTACCACAGAGTGAGGCCACAGAGCGTTATCTTGTAGCACTTAAAATGCATGCTTGTGTTGCCAGTGTTGTCGATTATCTTGCATTGTTGTCGAATAGTATCGTCGTGATCCTCATAGATCCTGCCATTAGCGACGATAAGCTCGACTCTGTGATCCAGCAGTATGCGCCCAATGCGATTGTAGATGAGGGACACATTACGATCCGACACACGGCAACGCAACGTATTGATAGTCGCGTTGCGCTGATGTTACCTACGTCAGGCTCTACAGGCGCTGCCAAGCATGTAGTGCTCAGTTACGATAATCTTCACAGTAATGCTGATGCTATTTGTCAGTATTTGCCGATTTTACCCAGTGATCGTGCCATCAATACTTTGCCACTGTTTTACTCTTACGGTTTATCTGTGCTGAATACGCACTTATTACGTGGCGGGTGCTTGGTATTTTCACCTTATTCCGTGGTAAACCGTGAGTTTTGGTCGATCATGCGTGAGTTGCCGGTAACGTCTTTTGCTGGCGTACCCCATACCTATGAAATGCTACACAAGCTGCGATTTGAACGTCAGGAATTACCCTCCTTACGCTATTTCACTCAGGCTGGAGGGCGACTGAAAGACACCTTAGTGTTGGCATTTGCGCATTATGCAGAGCAGCATGAAAAGCAGTTTTTCGTGATGTATGGGCAAACGGAGGCAACCGCTCGAATGGCCTTTTTGCCGCCTCATAAACTCATTCAAAAAGCCAACAGTATCGGGCAGGCTATTCCCAATGGTGAGTTTTCGATTGTCGACAATGAACTGTGTTACCGCGGTCCTAATGTGATGCTGGGCTACAGCGAATCAGTCTCAGATTTAGCAGAGTTTATCCCTATCGAATGGTTACATACGGGGGATTTTGCGCGAGTTGACGCCGAAGGGGATTACTATATTCTGGGCAGGAAGGCGCGTTTTATAAAATTGAATGGCGTACGAATGGATCTGGATGCGATTCAAGATACACTGGCAGCTCAAGGCTATACGGCGTTGTGTAGCGGAAACGATAGTCAATTGGTGGTAGCGCTTGAGTCGGTTGACGTTGATGAGCAAGCGGCGGTATTTGAGCGAGTAAAGCGGTACTTGCATCAGACTATGCATGTTCACCCTTCGTTGATCACACTATTGAATGTGGAACGCTTGCCGTTAACAGCAAACGGGAAGCCCGATTATCAGGCCATTATGCGGTTAGCTTCACTCTCTGACGAATAAGGTAATATGCTTGTGCAGCACACCAACAGTTATGACATTGCATTCAATACCCTGTCGCAACTCGATGTGTTTGGTACGGGTAAGCAACAAAAGCAACAGGCCTTGTTGAACGTTTTGCGTCATCTCAACGCATTGCACTACGAACAATGCCAGGAATATCGGCATATCGTTGATGCTTTTATACACACAGAAGCGATAGATTTGCTAGAACAAGTACCTTTCTTAGCGGTACGCCTGTTTAAGTTACTGCGATTAGCCAGTGTGCCGATGGACGCGGTTTTTAAAACCCTACAATCTTCTGGCACAACCTCGCAGGTAACCGCGAAAGTGGTGCTGGATAAACCTACTAGTCAGCGTCAATCCAAAGTATTGGTTAGCATACTGCAGCAGGTGATCGGTAAGCAGCGCTTACCAATGTTAATTATCGATGCCCCATCCACGGTGAAAGGGCCAGAGTTCAACGCGCGTGCAGCCGGTATTCAAGGGCTGGCCTTTTTTGGACGAGACCACACTTATGCACTGAATGATGATATGACGCCGAATTGGCCGGTGATAGACGCATTTTGTGCACGCTATGCTTCCCAGCCAGTGCTTATTTTTGGCTTTACGTTTATGGTGTGGCGCTATTTCATTCAAGCACTAGAGCAAGATGGGCGTACGTTATCGTTGCCCGAAGGCATCTTGTTACACAGCGGTGGCTGGAAGCAGTTAGAAAATGAAAAAGTGAGTAATACTGACTTTAAAAAGCGTTTAAATACCGCCGCCAAGGTTTCGCGAGTGCATAACTTTTACGGCATGGCCGAGCAGGTAGGGTCAATATTTGTTGAGTGCTCAGAAGGGTACTTACATGCCCCCAGCTATGCCGATGTTATTGTGCGCGACCAGCATAGTCTTCAGCCTTGTGACTTTGGTCAACAAGGTATTATTCAAGTGATATCGTCTATCCCCACCAGTTATCCGGGCCATAGCATCCTAACCGAAGATGTCGGTACGATATACGGTGAAGACGATTGCGCTTGTGGTTGGCGTGGAAAGTATTTCTCGGTGTCAGGCAGGCTGCCTAAGACTGAAGTGCGGGGGTGCAGTGATACTCATGCTCAGGGAGTGGAACATGCTCGCTAATATTCTCCTCCTAGCGCCTGCCAATCATAATATCGAACTCGCTATCGACGAAATACAGCAGTTGCCGCCTCTATTACCCTCTGATGAAGCAACTGTAGCTTTTGTAAAGGATTTATCGCGCAGGCTGTTAACCCCTGATTACAAAGCGTTTCCTGAATTGGTTGCACTGGGATTTTGGTTACGTGAAATAGTGAGAAGCCCCCAACTAAACAAGGAAACTACGCCGAATGTTTTCGTTAAAGCATTGGGGCTGGTGGTCCATTTTACGCCGAGTAATGTGGACACTATGTTTATGTACAGCTGGATATGTGGAGCGCTGTTGGGCAATAAGAATATTGTCCGTGTAGCGACACAAGAAACCGATACTCAGGTACACCTAATTGGCCTTATTAATCAGCTTTTTTCACAGCCTCAATACGCAGCCATAGCGCAAAGGAACCTATTCGTACGAACGGATAAAACATCAGATTGGTCGGCTAAATTAAGCTTTGTCGCAGATGCTCGCGTGTTATGGGGAGGGGATGACAGCGTACAAGCGATTCGACAGTTACCGAGTAAACCACGTACTCGAGACATTAGTTTTGCTGATCGTTACTCCGCAGCTGTTATCCATGCGGATGCTGTGGGCACACCTCAATCATGTCAGGATGTGGCACAGAAATTATGGAAAGATACGTTACCTCATATGCAGCAGGCTTGCTCTTCGCCACGAGTCGTTTATTGGGTGGGGGATACAGCTGCGCAGTCTGATTTTTTTGCACGTGTTGATGAATTAGCGCAGCAACAACTAACGCCATCTCCAACCCTGCGCAACGAGCAATTAGTATTCAGTCAATACTCGGCAGCGGTGTGTGGCGCCGTGACGTTGCAGTACAGAATAATAAATGTTGTAAGTTGTCAGGATGTGCAAAAGCTTCTCAGTCTGCATGGCGGTCAAATGACCTATGTTTTAGTCAATGTGCACTCGTTGCAGGATATTGTCTTTACACAATCAGAAAAGCTGCAAACTCTGACTTATGCAGGAGGAGAAAATTCAGATTTACAGGCCTTAGTGATGCGTCCTGAAATTAGCGGGATCGACCGTGTTGTTCCGGTTGGGCAAGCGTTGGATTTTGCGCCAGTGTGGGATGGCATGGATCTGTTTGCCATGTTAAGTCGCAGGATCATGATTCGCTGATGGGCCTGCGTAGAATGCTGAGCATGCCTGAAAGTGCAGTTTTCACTTCTTACGCCGATAAACAGAGAACCAAAGATAAAGGGTGAATGCAAATCCAATGACGACTGAGCTTGCAAAGAAAAGTAGTGCTAAACCGACTGCCTACATCTTTGGTGCAGGTACGGCAGGCAAACAGGCGTATAGAAACTTGCGAGATAACTATGAGGTGTTGGGTTTCTGTGATAACGATGAAAGTAAACACCACAGTGTTATTGATGGGGTGCCGGTTTATTCTCCGACCCAATTGAGCACATCGCCCGCAGAATATGTTTTTATAGCCAGTGAGTTCTTCGAACAGATCCGAAGCCAGTTAATAGAGCAATACGGAATTCCTGCTGACTCGTTGAGTCATTTGCCGGCTCGATTGCTGGCATCAAAACGCTTCGAGCGTGACATAGAATCTATTGGTTTGTCATTATCGATGTTGAATGCATGTTGCCAAATACTAAAAGAATTCAATCTTTTCCATCATATTGATGCAGGAACATTGCTGGGGTTGTATCGTGATCAAAGCCTTATTCCTTGGGATGATGATATGGATATCGCCGTAGATTCTGAAGGTGTAAATAAGATAAATGACAACCTTGAACGCTTTACCCAGTGTTTAGAATCATTAACGTCCGAAAGATGGCGTGCAGATGTATGTTACGCAGATAAGTCTTTTGGCAACGTGCCTTTGCGTGCGATTCGCTCATTTAAGTTTGTGTGTACAGTGGCGGATCGCTTTCCATCAATTGATTTTTTTGTGAAATATCGGTCAGAGGAATTTAGCGATTACTGCCTAGCCTCTAGGGCTATTCGTATGCCTGCCGAATATACCAAGAGCACTAGCACGTTCCACTGTGCAGGGTTTCACTGGCCTATTCCTCAGAATACTCATGCTTACTTGACGTATCACTACGGGAATTGGGAAACACCGGACCCTAATTGGAGTCTACAAGATTTAAATAATACGGTTACATTTTGAGTAATCTCTTGGGCTGATGAGCCTTGCTCACAACCCCGTTGGTAAAGTAACCTTATGCTACAACAAGAATAAATACTGCAGTCCACGATGCTTGACAATATTCGCACGCATTTACATGAAGATGAGTCCGCGCAACTCGAGATAGAGAAGTCGGCAGCTGAAGCGTTACAATCCACGTTCAAGCGAAATAAACAGGCATTTGCACGGTACATTCCTGCGCTGAGCCCCACCATTGAAGCGTTGTGCTGGTATAATTTAGGGGTTTTTTGCAATCGAAACGGTCAGTTCAATGTAGTTGATAAATTACAAGGGCGAACCTTGTATGGCATTGATCCGAAAGCAGAAATTGAACAGCAGTATCAAAATAGACTTGCTAACGCGCCGGTTATTAACTTTGAAGACCCTGATTCGATACTTGGTATGGGTTTACGTCAGCCTGTCGATGCTCTAGTCGTACTGGGTATTGGATTGGGGTTTCATTTACACCGTGTTATTACTTCTCACACACTGGAACACTGCATCATATATGAACCAGAGCAGCAGTACTTTTTTGCGTCATTGCTGTGTTTCGATTGGCAACATTTACTCAAGTATTGTCATGAGAAAAAGGTCGCGCTGTATTTTCAGATTGGTGAAGATGCTAGCAATATAGTCTCTGACTTGGGGGAATTGCGTGAACATTGTCCAGTCAAGCGAGCAGCGATATACAAGCATTACAACATACCTACTTTTAACGCAATTGAACGAGAACTGCGAACCCAAAAGTGGCAGGTAATCAAAAGTTCGGGTTTACCGTGGGGGAAGTACACCAATGCACGGTATGAATTACCGTTGTGGTCGTCGCCCACGACGGCTAAAGATTGGTTGCCCGTTGATAATCAACAGCACGATGGGTTCCAAAGAAACATGCGCGCTTTTGAAAGGTACTTTCCAGACATTGCGAAGCAGTTTCATAACTACACGCCTGAGCGTTGGTGTGTGGTTGAAAATGCAGATGGGCAAATTAATTTATCCAGTTTGAGGTTTCCTGAAAGTTATTATGGTGATGGTCCAAAGGAAGAAGGGGCCCTCAATTATGAAACATTTGCAAAGTACCCTAACCGAGATGGATTAGTGCTGGGTTATGACGGCACTAAACTAAAGCAGTACACACATTATAAGTTTGTCAGTGCGACGGAGCTTCTCATTGACGAACTAGAAGAGCGACAAAGTGCGTTGCCTGAGACGATCAAGGCATTGATACTGTTTGGCTTGGGCAATGGGTATCAATTAGATGCTTTAAATGAAGGCCATCAAGTCGAAAATTTATTCATTTGTGAACCTGAGCCTGATTTTTTCTATGCCAGTTTATTTGCAATTGACTGGGAGCGTATTTTAACCGAAGTCGATGAACGAGATGCTCGAATTTACATCAATATCGGCGATAACGGCACGCATTTGTTTCGCGACCTAATCAGTCAATTTTATGCCATTGGCCCCTATGTATTAGTCAACACATTCTTCTATCAGTCTTACTATCGCCCCGATCTAGTCGAGGCGGTTAACCAATTGCGAGAACAATTGCAGGTGGTGATTGCTCTTGGCGAATGTTATGACCATGCACGATATGGGATTGCACATACAGTAGAGCTAATCAATCGAGGTACGCCATTTTTAAGAGCAAACCCAAGTCAGCATCTAAGTTTTGAAACCAAAGAAACGCCGGTGTTTATCGTGGGCAATGGGCCGTCACTGGATCAATCGCTGGATATAATAAAAGAACATTCTGAACAGGCGATTATTGTTTCTTGCGGAACGGCCCTTCAAGTGCTTTATAAAAACAATATCGTCCCTGATTTTCATGCCGAGATTGAGCAAAATCGCTCAACATTTGACTGGGTTACTCGTTCTAGTACCAAAGCATTTACTGAACAAATTACGTTAATTTCATGCAATGGTTTGCACCCAGATACCGCCGATTTATTCAAAGGTGTTTTGCTGGCGTTTAAAGAAGGGGAATCTTCAACGGTTTCAAACCTGAATATCTTGAACTCCAATGATTGGCAGAAGCTTGAATTTGCCTTTCCTACCGTTACCAATTTCGTACTCAACCTTTATTTAGAGCTTAATTTTGCACAACTTTATCTAATGGGGGTAGATCTTGGCTTTTTAGACGATAAGACCCACCACTCAAAGCAAAGTGGATATTATGATGGTGACGGGAAAGAGTTATATGATTACGCAGAAAAGAATCAAACGAATATCAGAGTTCCAGGAAACTTCAAACCAGCCGTCTTTACTAAGTATGAATTTAAAGTTAGCAAAGAGATCATGGAACAGTCATTACAGGGTACATCAGTAGAGTGTTTTAATTGTTCAGACGGTGTGCGCATTGCAGGTACTACGCCCCTAACACTAGACAATGTGCTTTTGATGTCGAATCAGGAACAGAAGCAATCGGCAATACAGGAGATTCAATCCAAAGCCTATCTACCGGTATGCACAGCAAGTGACTACAAACTAAAATTTAGGCAGAAATATCAGCATGACGTACTGACTAGTGAACTCGCTCAGTATGAAGAATTAATTGATCAAACATTAAATCAAGAGCTTTCTCTAGATGAATTGTTGATAAAGCAAAAAACCTTGTTGCATGACAGTTATCAAGGCGGACGATCATTATTGTTTTATTTGCTCTACGGAACCAGCAATTATGCTAATGCTGTGTTGAGTAAACTTCAGTTAGCGATAAATTCAGATAAGGTTTCCGATAGCCATTTGAGTAAGGAACTGAATCAGGCTTTAGAGCTTTGGCGAGACACAATAAGAACTATTCAAAGTGAGTATATTAATTTTCCAAACGCATATGACTTTGCATATTCTATGCATTTTCACAGAGAGAACGCGTTACTCCAATCATCTACTGACTGTAGTACGACCTATGCTATCTGTGACGCTGAATTCTCTGGCAAATTGATCAAGTGGTTTAACTTTTTTAGCCCAAAAGACAATAACTGTGATTTGATTCTACAGTCTCGTGAATTAAATCCCGGTGAAAAGTTAATAGTATTAATTAGAGAGCCACATAAACAGTCAGTTTTGGCGGCTTTAAATGGGGTATTAGAAGGTAGTACCGGAGTAAGAGTTTTTGCTGCTATCGAGTCACTAAGTACATTGAATGAATTGCGAATGCATTACCCGCAACACCAGATCAACGGTGTGTACTGTGATAGTCCAATTCGTGACGAGGAAGCACTAAAGTCTTTTCATGCTGGTGAGAGGCCGTTTTCATTCGATGAAGTCAGTATTGCTAAACTTACGCGAGCTTCTCTTATGACAGAAGATTTTGGGTTACTCATACCTAAAGTAAAATTCACATGTGAGCGAAAAGATGTGCAATCTCAATACCAAGAGCAATTACTTCAAGATTTAAGCGATTACGAGTTTCTCTGTGACTTTCCTGATTTTATACTTGCTGCGCATAAGGCAGATGAGCTTGTGCTTAAGGATGGCGTCGGAAATCGAGGACGCCCGTTCCATAAAACGGATATGCTCATTCATCCATTCAAGCCTACGATGCAGGAGAAGACAGTAAGTCAAATAACGCAACAGTTTTATGAACGTCAAGTAGGAGGTTTTCCGCTTGACTAAAAAAGTAAATATTGACTTCGTGATACCTTGGGTTGGAGGTAATGATGAAGCTCATTTGAAGAAACGAAGGTTGTATGAAAAGAACTTTATTGTCGAAAGAAATGAAGATATAGAACACAGTATTAGCGATAAGCGTTTTATAGAGGCCGATGAGCTTAAGTACTGTTTGCGGTCAATCGTTAATCATGCACCTTGGTACAATAATATCTATTTGTTAACTGATGCCCAGGAGCCAAAGTTTTTAGACCTCGAACGGATAAAAGATGATCGTATCCACATTATCGATCACAAAGAACTGTTTAAAGGCAACCTCGAGTGCTTACCCACATTTAATACCCGATCTATATTAACCTGTATTGATAAGATCCCAAACTTGGCAGATGTTGTTGTTATTGGCAATGATGATACGTTTTTCTCCAGTTCAGTTTCTCCAGAATTTTTCTTGAGTTCTGAGGGCGTTAAAGTCTATGGAGAGTTCATTGATAATGAAGACGAACGGTTTCAAACATTACATTTTGATGCATTAAAGTTATCGAGCCAGCTTGTTCAACCGGGTTCGGCAAACTACCTTGCTTTGAGCCATGGTTTTATGCCTTTAGCATTACCTGCCATTAAACAGTGCCGGAAGAAGTTCGCTAAGCAGTTTGATAATAATATTCAGCATCGGTTTAGACACCGGTCACAGTTCTTGATTGAGGCATTAGTAAGTCTATATATGCTAAAAGAAGGCCATGCCAAATTACTTGGGACTGAGAATACGGTGCATTTCAGTTTTCAACTTTGCCGAGAAGGAACCGAAGAGAAGTTAAAGTTCCTTTTTGAGCTGCTTGCATCAGGACAAAGAACTATGTTCTGCTTAAATGATTATATTGCATTATCGAGTCGATTTAACTGGGTTGAGCCCCAATTGAATGCGCTATGTGGTGAGCGAATTCAATCTGAAATTTGATGAGTGCTCAGTGAGGGTCATGAAAGGCAATAGTTGACCGATATAAGTATGAGCGACTAGAGGAAATGCATGAAAAATATCTTAACCATTGTAGGTGCCCGCCCACAGTTCGTAAAAGCTGCAGCTTTGAGTCGAGAAATACAAGAACACACTGCGTTGCGTGAGTTCATTCTGCATACCGGTCAGCACTACGATGCCAATATGAGCCAACAGTTTTTTGACCAGCTGAAGATACCAAAGCCTCATAAGGTACTGGCACCAGATCGCAGCAATAGCAGTGCGTTTATTGGTGATACCATTGCGCAAATAGGTAATCAGATTGAACAATTAAAACCTGATGCGGTATTAGTTTATGGCGATACCTATAGTACCTTGGCAGGGGCCATTGCAGCGAATGCTCATAGTATACCGCTTGCCCATGTAGAAGCCGGGTTGCGCAGCTTTAATCGAAAAATGCCTGAAGAGCATAATCGAGTGGTGACAGATCATTTGTCAGATTTACTGTTCTGTCCGAGTCATTCTGCAGTAACTAACTTGGCGAATGAGAATATTCAATCCAGCAAATCCCGTGTGGTGACGTTTGTCGGTGACATAATGTTTGACGCACTACAACTTTTCTCCCCATTCGGGGAAGCTCCAGGTGATATTGATCTAACCAAAGAGTTTATTCTGATGACCATTCACAGGCCGGTAAATGTTGATGATGAAAAGAATCTTACTCAGATAGTGAAAGTGATTAATCAATGTGCGGAGGACTTTAATGTTATTTGGCCAATGCATCCAAGAACGCAGACAAGACTTTTAGAGTTTGGCCTTTCTACGAGTGGTGGAGTGACTGTTATTGAGCCAGCGTCGTACTTACAAATGTTATATTTGTTGCGTCACTGCAAGTTAGTATTGACTGACAGTGGTGGTTTACAAAAGGAAGCATTTTTTTCTGGGAAGACTTGCTTGGTCGCTAGAGATGAGACTGAGTGGACTGAACTAGTAGATTGCCAAGCTTCTGTTCTCATTGGTAATGGCATGAGCATGTGTGACGACATAACCGCATTATGTGTAGGGTTGCCACAGAATAAGCTCAGTGATGAATCCCCGTATGGTGATGGTGATACTAGGAAGAAAATAGTTTCTCAGCTGGTTGACTATTTATAGTCGGTTTTATTATTCGAAATTTTTAGGGTAAAAGGTTGCGTAAGTGCTATGAAGGGTAAAAAAATCTTATTGGCTTATCGTGGTAATTTTGTGAGCTGCCCGAGACCCAAACGTTTGTACTTGCATCTTCGCAATGAGAACCAAGTTGATATTTGCTCTTTAGACACCAATAGCATCGAGGGCGTTAAATCATTCCCGATTATTAAAAAAAGCATGTCACCATTCTCTAGATTGCTTAAAAAGATCTGTATTAAGTTTAAGCTTGATAGGTGGGTCAGTTATTCTGCCGCACTTGATTGCGAACTGGCCATCTCGCGTGAACAAATGAATGAATATGATTGGATCTTTGTGCATGATTTGGCACTGTTGCCATTTTTTGTTCATTGCTCAAATAAAGTCATATTCGATGCTAGAGAATATTATCCGCGGCAGTACGGTGCTACCAATGAATGGCAACAGCAATTACTAGACGTGTATGATTACTACTGTAAATCCTTACTATCAAAAATACCCAGAAAAATTACCGTTTCTCAGGGGATTGCAGATGAATACAAAAAATATTATGACGCTGATTTTAAGGTTTTCAAAAGTTTTCCCGTGCAAGATGTGATTGATAGCGGGAAAACAATTGAAATAGACAATAGTAAGATAAACCTGATCCATCACGGCGGTTGTTTGCCAAACCGCTCAATGGAAAAGTTAATTGAGTTTGGTGGTAGATTAGGCTCAGATTACCACTTATATCTAATGTTAGTTTGGCTAGATGAGAAATATTATCGCTCGATTTGTGCACTAGCTGAAAAATATGAAAACATTACGATTATCGAGCCTGTTGGCTTTCAAGAAATCATTCCATTCATTTCACAGTTTGATATTGGTATTCATTTTTTAGAGGATTTGGAAGGGCAGCATGCTGTGTCACTACCGAATAAATTCTTCGAATTTGTCGCGGCAGGCTTGATGCTACTTGTGACAGGCTCTCAGGAAATGATCACTGAAACCCGTCAGCATAAATTAGGTCTAGCTTACGATGGTGTTTCTGACTTGGGTCGATTAGAAGAAGATTTGAAGGGCCTTTCCAAGCAACAAATAAACCAATATCGTGAAAATGCTAGAGCCACAGCGCCAAATTACGATTTTGGCAAGCAGTTTGAAACTTTGGTTGATGAATTAGCATTACATTAATGCTTTTTTTAAGGCTTACTATTTATAAGTATTAGGAGATAGAGTGAACGCTTTCTTAGGCATAGCCAGTCAATACGTTCCCGATTTCTTGAAGCGGTATTTCTTTAACTTTTCTTCTCGAGCGGTGCTGTATTGCAAATCCCATCATTATCAGAAAATAGCGCTTTATGGGGCCGGTGATCTAGGTATTGAAGTATATTATCGCTTTGCAAATGAAGGAATAAATGTCGAGCTATGGGTGGATATGAAAGCGAATACGTCGACCTTTAAGTTATTTGATAAGGCAATTCAGCCTATATCGGATTTAGCGACATTGGATCCAGACGTTAACGTCCTCATTTGTAGCCAAGCTACAGTCGATTCAATGTATAAAGAGTGCATAAAACAAGGAGTTCACCACGATAGAATCGTTGTCTTGAGGTAATAAATGACGTTGTTGATACAAGACACTGATGGCAGTTCAACGGGTTTGCAGCTAGATTACAATCACGTCCGTTTAGTGTTTATAAAGGGGAGCAGCAATTGTGCAACCCGAAGAGAACCGGAGTTGTTGTAATGCCAGTAGTCTTCAAATCCAGAAGGTTGCTTCGGTTCAATAAAGTCGGGATTGGGGTCATAGTAAGGGATATTATTGTTGAAACAGAACTGCATGATGTTTTCTCTAAATGAGTGCTGTAATTCCCAAAAGAAGTGATAAGCCCTGAAGTTTCTTCTAAAGTATCTCCACCCGAGTGCAGCTCTCATTGCTTCTGAATGTTGAGACTCTCCAACATCAAACGTTGGAGAGCAAAATGGTCGCATTACTTGCAAACTTAATAAGAACTGACATTTTTTTTGATGAATGACCAAATCTCTATAACTCAGTATCTTCTCAAACAGTCCCTGCTCGAATTCGCGAAACTTGCACAATACTTCCGTCTGCATAAGTGATTGATTAGGTTGCGAGTGGTGCGCGTATAGTTCATCAGTGAAATATCTAAAGTCGTTTCCACAGGAAAAGCTCAGAACAGTATTTCCGGGAGCGAGATCGAACTCATTACATAGATGCATTTCGGTGGCTAAGTCTGCCCCTCGAGCCGCCCCATTGAAATAGCATTTCTCATCATCTAATTGAGATAAGTATGACGCTATTGTCTGATGGTCATTTACGCCAACTCCAAACAGTGAGCTTGCCCCCATCAATAAAACCTTTGGTCTGGCGGAGGCTGTAAATTCATCTAATGAAATTGGACCCACATTACCAGACGTTATACGAAAGCCCTGGTCATCTGTATTGAGGCTTGGAGAAGAGAAGTTTTTTGCTGCGCCAGACCCTTTACCAGGGATTGTAGCCTTTTGAGAGACAGACGCATCTGTAAACGCTTTAACATCTTCAAACCAAGCTGGAACTTGAGCATTAGTTCTAGAAATCGGGGTTACGCCTTGTTGCCTAACGACTGGAGTAATATGTCTAAAATTAAAGGTACGTTTGCGTGTCAAATTCGAATGCTTGCCGCTTTGAATGCGTCTAACAAACGCAGCAATACTATTGATTGTTCTAAATTGTTCCAATGCACTAGTGTCTAGATCACTGATCCGAATTGAAAAGGCGACTTCTAGATGAACAATTAAGGAAACAAAGGTTAAGGAATCAAGTACTCCTGTTTCAATTAAGTCGGTGTCGCAATCTCTATTGATAGCCTTTGAGTCGAGCACTTCTTCCAGACATTGATAAATTTTGAGTTGTTCCGTAGTCATTTCAATTTGTGCATCTTCTTGGGAAAGCGGAACTTGAGCAGTTGCAGATTCATCCGTATCTATATACGTCAGTTGTTTGTTGAGGTATTGCTGCTTTACCCGCTTTCTGGATATCTTCCCCGACGAAGACTTTAACAATGACTTAGGCTCTACAAGAGAAACTTCAAATAGTAGCGCGCTAAAAGCGGCTCTTATTTTTCTCTCGATGAGCTGCTTCACGGATGTCGGACAGGCACCCACCTTAATTTCTGCAAACACAATAACAACATCCGTTTCAGACTGCGCTTGTGTGTCGACAATGGCGGCGCATCTACCTGAAATAACACCGTCGCAACTAGATGTTATTTCTTCTAAATCTTCAGGGTAAAAATTTTCACCATTGCAAATAATGATGTCATCCGTTCTACCCAGAATAAAAAGTTCGTTATCTATAATAAAACCGCAATCGCGGGTATTAAACCATCCGTCTTGATCGATATAGCTCTCTGATTGACTGCACTTGCTGTATCCATCAAATCTGAAGTTACTGTTGATTAATATGTCACCAACATCATGTCCTTCATCAGCCTTTATTTTGACATCTACACCGGGCAACGGAACTCCGCATGAAATAACCTGCACACTGTCGGGCTTATCCGGAACAACACGTATAACACTGTTATTGTCTAATGCCTTTTTATCAAGTGAAACGCACGACAGCCCTCGTTTAAAAGGTGTCTGAGTGGCAGCGTAGGTATGCTCCGCGAGGCCAAAACAATTCGCAAACTTTTCCCATGAAAGACCAAATGGCCGGTATTTCGTAAAGAAAGTTTCTATCGTGTGCTTTCGCGTTGTCTCAGAGCTACTAATAATGCTTTTAACATGACCTAATTTGTAGCTTTCATCCGGTTTTAGGGTATTGGCGTATAAACCAAAAGCAAAATTAGGCTGCCATATTAAGGTAGACTTATGAGATTCGCACAATCGCCAAAAACGTTGTGGGTTTACTACCCAATCTTGGGCACTCAAGCTTACTAGTTTGATTCCTTTCAGTAATGGAAGCATATAGCAGGCAATAAAGCCCATATCATGATACAGCGGCAACCAAGATTGAATTTTATCAATCTGTGGTTCAATACATAAGGTTTCATAATAACAGTTGAGAAATTCGACCAGCTGAGAATGTGTTAGTGGTAACCTTTTCTTAATACCGGTTGTACCCGAAGAATACTGATGGATAACAGGATCTTGAGGTTCGATAATTGGCGCGTCCAGCGAACTGTTGAGATCTAATTGTTTGAGTGTGATCGTATTGACGAAGGGACAGACGACATCCTTAAAGTCATAACCTTCAGTCGTGACAAATGCGGCATAATCATAGTTTTCAAGACTGCTCAGCAATGATTCTAAGAATAATTCTCGGTTTGTTTTTATATTGGGGAATGTAAATATTGTAGGAATAATCCCACTTAATAAAGCCCCAATATGTGATGCATACAAATCGATAGAAGTCGGTAACGATATTAAGATTGTATCGCCCGGCTCCAATCCCTGCTGAGCATAAAGGTGTGACCAACATTTGGCCCTATCCACAACTTCGCGATAAGTGTAGAGCTCTATCTTTTTTTGTCCTTCGGGGTACAAGGTTAACCAAGGCGTTCCATCGCAGTTCTGATAATTCTGCAAAATAATGTCGCGAACACTTGCAGTCATAACTTATAGTAACCTCATACACTGATTTAACACTTTAAACATGCAAAATGGCTTTATTGTCAGCCAATAGAATCAATTCTGTAGTCCATTGATAACGTCTACCACCGTCTGGCAGTCTTGAAGGCTAATATACCCACTCATGGGAATACTGATAACTTGTGTGGCAACTTTTGCAGCTATTGGCGTTGGAGGACTGAGTGCATCGCTAAATGCTGGCTGCTGATCGAGTGGAATAGGATAGTAAATTGCCGTAGGTATGTTTGCCCGCTTCAATTGGTCTTGAAATGCCTGGCGGTTTTCAGGGGCGACCATTAACGTATATTGAGCCCAGCTAGACGTGAACCCGGATGGTACCTCTGGCTTTTGGCATTGAAAGTTTATCGCTGAGTAACATTGGCTTATTGCTTGGCGGTGCACTAATTCGTCGGGAAAGTGTGCTAGCTTCTCGATTAATATAGCGGCTTGAATAGTATCAAGCCTGCTATTCAACCCGATGCGAATGTTTTGATATTTGTGATCACCTTTACCGTGAACCCTTAGTGACCGCATTTTCTCAGCCGTTTCGTCGTTGTCGGTAAACAGCGCTCCTCCATCACCATAGCAACCAAGAGGTTTTGCCGGGAAAAAACTTGTTGTTGCAATATCCCCAAAACTACCAGAACGTCTGTTACCAATAGAGCCACCAAACCCTTGTGCAGCATCTTCAATCAGGGTTAGCCCGTAGAGCTCGCACATAGGCTCAAGAGCAAGGTAATTAGCGGGTAGGCCAAATAAATCGACAGCAATAACCGCTTTAGGCTCACCTAAATCAGAAGATCGTACGGCTTGAATGGCCGCTTCTAGCTTCACTGGATCGATATTAAACGTTGTAGGGTCAATATCAACAAAGTAGGGCGTAGCTCCGGTAAGTGCTATAACTTCAGCTGTAGCGAAAAAAGAAAACGAAGTAGTGAATACCACGTCACCGTGTCCAATATCATGACACATTAAAGCGATCTGTAACGCATCTGTCCCGTTGGCACAACTTACACAGTGTTTGACACCGACATAGTTTGCTAACTGTTCCTCAAGCTCGTATACCTCTGGCCCCATGATAAATTGACCATGATCCAACACCTTATTGATACGCTCTTCAATAGCGCTTCGCATGTGATGTAATTGCGCGTTTAAATCAATAAATTCCATATCAGACCTTTTACTACTCTTAATTTCTGCTAGGGCAAATCGAGCATACAGCGCCGGGCATCCTTAATCGGTGTTAAGATGCGTCTCTGATAAAAGGGTGCTCAAGTTGCGAGTTGGGTTTAGGTGTCATATTGCGAATGTCAGCAACCGTGCTTATAGCAGTAACGTTGTCATCTAATCCGAACCCGTTTCCAGATAGAATCGCCTCATAACTACGAGTATGCAGGTCGGTAAAACCGCCTGAAAACTCTACTTCTTGATTATCAATCAAGATACTACGATAAGTGCGTTGGCCCTTAAGGCGAACGCTTGCCGGTAAGTTGTCAAAATCAGTAGACAAAAACCAACGTACCCTTGCATTTTCGTATTCCAGAAATCCAGAAGCAGCTTGAGGTGTTGACAAAAATAATTGGTTATCCACCAACTTTCCGAATAAAAAATGCAGCATGTCAAAAAAGTGAACACCAATATTAGTTGCAATACCGCCTGATTTCTTTTCGTCACCTTTCCAAGAGGCCAAATACCACTGGCCACGAGAAGTTATATAGGTTAGGTCAACATCAAATTTTCGCTCAAGTTTTTGCGCAGCTATTTTTTCCTTTAGCGCAATAATCGAGGGGTGCAACCTTAGCTGCAATATTGTATTAATTTTTCGGTCATAGTCGCGTTCAAAATCTTTCAACGCGTCAATATTCCATGGGTTCAGAACCAGTGGTTTTTCACAGATAGCGTCGCAACCTGAGCGAAGAGCAAATCGAATATGCGAATCGTGAAGATAGTTTGGTGAACAAATCGACATATAGTCGACCTTTCTTTCACTACGTAAGCGTTTGTCTATGTGACGATCGAAACGTTCAAACTCACTAAAATACTGACAGTTTGGGAAGTAACTATCGAGTATTCCTACTGAGTCGCAGGGATCAAGCGCTGCAACTAAATCATTACCTGTTTGCTTGATGGCTTGCATGTGACGAGGGGCTATATACCCAGCAGCACCCATTAGACCGAATGTACTCATATTTGGCTCTCGTAAAACTGTATTATTCATTGTTATCGACCGCCATGTTTTTACCTTTACTCATACAAACCAATTAGACCATTGCAGACTCGAACCAGTTTAGCGTTACCCTTGGATTCGGTAAAACTTTCGTTGTGCAATAGTTGCATATAATAGCACTTAACCAATTATGAAATATGCCACTTTTTAAAGCACGGTTGGCCAATATTTTGATTAAATGCTTGTATCAATGGGGTTGTTGGCGGTGTGTCAGTTGATTTAGTAAGCGCTTAGCGACTGCTAGTCGAAGTTTTTCATTTCAGTGGAATGGAGATGAACATATTCAGGCGCGACTGAATAACGCAAATAATGAGTAAGTCGAGTAAAAGCATCTTCATTGCCTTTAAGATACAGGCCATGAACCTAGCGACTTTAATATTTCAGGTCCTGGCCGATACGAATATAGTCTCAGACAAAGCCCATGTATATATTTGATTGGTGTTGTATGTTTATTATAGTGCAGCATGTTCATGAACCTAAGCACCGGAGTGGGATATGCGAGGATGGTTGAGAGCCGCTGTTGGGTTTTTTATTGCTCCCGATAAGCTGCTTGTTATGCGTGTCAGTAAGCTTGAGTGTCAATCGGTTTCGATATTTGGAGCCGGAGACTTAGGTTTAGCGGTTTACATGCGACTCGAACAATTGGGTATACAAGTTAATGGTTGGTATGACTCGAAAGTAAAAAACGCCCCTTGCCGTTTTATTGGTATAGATTTGCTTGCCCCTTGTTTTATAAAAGAGGAGCTACCTCAATATTTAGTGATTGCCAGTGAGGCATATGCCAAAGAGATAATGGCCAGTTGTGTACAAGCGGGTTTCAAAGGACGTTTCATAACACTATGAGAATCTTATCCGTCTTTAAGACACCGCTAATCAAAACTCCCCGCCCCAGACGGCTGCTAAGTGCTCTAGAGGCCAATCATGACGTCTTTTATATCTGCCCGCCAGAAATAAACGAACAGTCTGATGATAGACGGTTCGGCTACTTGTATCGACAGCCACAATCAAAATTTACTCGGTGGCTAACCAAAACGGCGATAAAACTCAAATGCTTCAGTATTGCGAGTCGACTTGAGTCTGGTAAATATCATATACCCCCGATTAGCGATGGTGAATTTGATATTATCTTTGTCCATGATTTGTATTTATTACCAAAATTTACGGGGTTAAAAAACACTAGAGTCATCTTTGATGCTCGTGAATATTACCCAACCGAGTTTGCAGATGATCCGCAGTGGGCTGTTACGACAGGCAAGGTCGCAGAGTATACTTGTAAGCGCTATATGCCGCTGAGTGACCAAGTAATGACGGTCTCCTTGTCGTTGGTATCGCTTTATCAGCAGTTGCTAAATCGAAAGGTGATTTTTTTCCCCAGCTACCCCAAACTCAGTTACTTGATCCAACCAGAGTTTCGCTCTTTAACTAAGCCCATTCGCTTTGTTCATCATGGAAATGCCTTTAAAAATAGAGGGTTGGAGAGGATGATAGAGTTAATGGAGGTGTTAGGGGAAAACTACTATCTTGACATGATGCTGGTTGCTGCTCCGGGTAATGACTACTACGTTAGACTGCAAGAAAGAGTCAGTTCGATGAAAAATGTCAACATCATCGAGCCCGTACATCCTGACCACATTACTCAAGCTTGTAGCCGTTATGATTTTGGTTTGTATTTAATGTCAGTTAATGAAAGTCAGAATAGGTTTTGCTTGCCTAACAAATATTTTGAGTTTTTGTATTCAGGTTTACCCGTGATCACCAGTTTTTCTCGAGACATGAAAAGGCTCACTGATGAGTATAATTTAGGACTCGGTTTTTTGGACGAGAGTATTGAGGAAATCGCGCGGGCCATTCACTCGATTGATGATAAAGCATACCAACAGTATCTTCTCTCGCTGAGTAAAATTGTTCCGACTTGGAACGTGGATAATAATATCAAGAAAAACTTTCCCGAGTTGTGTTAGGGCATTCATTATATGTGCGGTATTAGTGGCGTTATCAATTTTGACCAAGCGATTGAATACTCGACGATTCATGCATTTAATCAGCGCCTGATCCATCGGGGGCCAGACGCCCAGCATGTGCGTTTATCAGCGGATGGGAGCGCAGCTTTAGGGCATTGCCGTCTCGCCATACTCGATACTTCAGCGAATGCTGACCAGCCATTTAGAAGTTCTGATGATCGTTACTGGCTGACGTTTAACGGTGAAATTTATAATTTTTTAGAACTGAAAGAAGAATTGAGTGCTTTAGGTTTTCTGTTCCGCACAAATTCAGATACTGAAGTGCTTTTATATGCTTATATTCATTGGGGGGAGAAGTGTCTGAACAAGCTCAACGGGATGTGGGCATTTGCAATATGGGACCAGAAAGAAAAAGAGTTGTTTGCATCCAGAGACCGATTTGGCGTCAAGTCGTTATATTTTTCCCATTCAACTCGTCGTTTTATGTTTGCATCGGAGCAGAAAGCTTTTTTTCTATTCAGAGGTGAGGGGATAGGCAAAATTTGCCCTAAGCTCGCTGGAGCAATTGTAATGTATCCAGAATCTATCGAGTCTAGAAGAGAGACGCTATACACCGGCATTCACAAACTTTTGCCCGGAGAGTGCCTGAGATTCCGAAAAAGCGGACTCAGTATTAAAAAATGGTGGTCAACATTTGATGAAACTGAGAACGCAAGTAAAGACGTTACTGCGGGATCTTTAGTGAAATTATTTACGCAATCTTGTGAATTGAGAACGCGTTCAGATGTCAAAATCGCGACGTCACTCAGCGGCGGGCTAGACTCATCAGCAGTAACATCACAATTGGCGATGTTTCCTAAGACTGTTACAGAGCAGCAGTTGAAAGCCTTTATTGGTTCTTTCTCTAATACGACAATGGATGAGTACTGTTGGGCCAAAAAGGTTATCGAGCAGTATGATTTGCCAAGTACAAGAGTCACGATTGATGATGGCGCTGTTTCATCGCTGATTAAAAGCGTATTAGATCTAGAAGATATAACATCTCAACCAGTATTAGGCCCTTCATTTGTCTATCAGGCTATGAAAAGTGAAGGCTTCAAGGTTTCCATTGAGGGGCATGCTGGTGATGAGTTGCTTGGCGGCTATACACGGCATATGAATGTATATATTGCAGACCTATTGAATAAAAAAAATGATCCGCTTAGTTTAAGCTATGCCATCGCAGCATTAGGGGAGTCTTGGAAGGGAAGTGATAGTGCCCAGAAGTTACGAGGGAACTTGCTCCAATTATCGCTCGACCCTGAAGCTACCAACCTCAATTTGTTAAATGCTAAACCTTATTTGAGTCAGTACTTGAAACATGAGTACGTTCCATTGAAGCATCAAGTCAAAGAGCGAGAAAATCCGCGCTACAAGAGCAAAGATATGCTTTTTCAGCGACTTTATGAAGACTTACATTACTATTCATTACCCAGTATTCTGAAGGTCTATGACCGCTTATCGATGGCTAATTCAGTTGAAATCCGTTCACCCTTTTTAGATTATCGCTTTGTATTAGCTGCGCTAAATGCCAACGCCGATTTGAAGATAAATAAAGGCCGTAGCAAAAGCCTTTTGCGTGACCATTTTGATTTCATTCCAGAAAAAATTCGATTTAGACATGATAAGAAAGGTTTCTCACACCCGTTAAAAGTATGGTTGAGTAAAGACCTTGGAATGCTAGTTAAAGATCTTGTTAGCCATCCACGCTTTTTAGATTCTAATTTGTTTGATGGGGTGGGGTTAAGTCAATTACTGCTTGGTTTTTTAGAAAATAAGCAGTACGAGCGGGTATTGATGTATTGGCCGCTAATCAATCTAGCTATTTTAGAGCGCTTTCAATCATGAATTTAGCGTTAATGAGAATACAACATTTTTTGCACGATAACGCTCATATTAATTCGATTGTTATCTGGGGCAATGGCCAACTTGGCAATTCTATCCGTAGGCATATTGAAAGCATGGATGAAGGCCTGAAAACGGTATACACAATTGATTCTGCGACTAAGGAGGCTATCGAGAAAAACGGCATAACAGTCTTCCCCATTTCCGCTCTTCCTGATTTGTCTTTCGATTGTTTGATTATCGCTTCCATTGAGTATGAATCTGAAATAATGGCAACGATAGAGCATTTATATCCGAGAGACATCGAGAAAGTGTACTCTTTTTCTACAGACCCTCAGTTGGAAAAATTAAAAGAGACGGATTTACAGTCACTCTCTTTAGAGTCACTAGTTGAACTTGTTTTTGCTTTTCCCGATTGCGCAGAAGTTTGGCATGCCCTTTCACATAATACCAGTGGTGATATAGCGCTAGCGTATGCTGACTGTGCAAAAGCGCTCAACAGTCGTTGACGGTTCCAGATCGCTCGGGTCAGTACATATTGCTTCTAAAAATTGGTTTCGGTCACCACCGTCTTTTGCAAAGTATTGCGAGGGTAGTGTGCTCTTAAGCTAAGTTTAGTCAAAGTGCACCCTTACAAAACCCTATTGCTCAGTACTAGTGATAGCCTTTTTTCATCGGTACTGCTTAAGCATTAAAGACCTATTTGTAAAGGGGTGTATTTGATCGGAGTTGCCTATTCTGCCGCCCCATATAAGGAAATTGTGTGTATTTTACTAAGCCCCAGTTATGCTAGGGTTTTCATATAGCAATTGCGTCACATTTTCCGATCGGTGGAATGCTGTATTGTAGAAGACATGATGTGAACACAAGTCGATTGTTATGCCTGTTAACTGATTAAAGGATGAAATATGAACCTCGGGGTCATAACTTATGATACACCGCACTTGAAAACTGAACAGTTAGTGATGTCATACATACGTGATACTGCGATAGACAGCGTTTCATTATTTGCATTACCGTTTAAACCACGCAAGCCGCGTGAAGTATCCTTTGAACATCGACCGGTTCAATCTGTTGCTGTCCATTCACGTCAATTGGCCGCGTTACCCAAGGTATCGTTTACGCCTTGGGATGGAAATCAGCTTATAAACGAAAATATCGACTTGTTTATTATCGCTGGCGCAGGAATTTTGGATATTTCATTCGCGCAAGGCACGCCAATACTAAATGCGCACCCAGGGATAATCCCAACCACGCGTGGATTAGACTCATTTAAGTGGGCAATACTGGATAACGATCCTGTCGGTATTACGCTGCACTTGATTGATAAAGAAGTGGATAAAGGAGAGATTATTTATATCGAGGAAACGCCAGTATTCACCTCTGACACCATACACTCACTCGCGCGTAGACATTATGAATTAGAAATTAATTTAATGAGCAATGCTCCTCACTTCATAAACAATAGAGTCAAGGAGCTGACACAAGAAAAGCCGGCAAAAATGCGTATGCCGAAAGAGCAAGAGCAGCAAATGTTGTTAAATTTTGATAGCTGGAAAGAACGTTATGCGTTGAAGTAGGCTATACGTTTGTATCAAATATCATACTTAACAGAGAAGGGTTTGCTTACAATTTGAACAGCGTTTGCTATACTCTAGGGAGGTATGAGGGGGAATTATGGTTGAGTTTAATCCACAATCGAGTTCTTCGTTGCTGCAACAAGTTCAGCAACGACAAGACACGCTACTGGAGCGTTTGGCCAGTGGGCGCCGTGTTAACAGTGCTGCAGACGATTCAGCTGCGCAGCAAATCATCGATCGATTAACTTCACAGGTAGAGGGCAATCGCCAATCGATTAGAAATGCGTATGACGGGGTAAGCCTCGCTCAAGTGGCTGAAAGTGGCCTTGAAGGCATCAATAATGATGCGCAACGTATTCGCGAACTTACTTTGCAAGCGGGTAATGGTGCATTGAATGATGCTGACCGCCGCGCAATTCAGTCGGAAATCACTCAACTGCAAGAAAATATTACTCAGACAGTTGAGCAAACAACTTTCGGCGGACGCCCATTGTTAAGTGAGTCAGGCAGTGTCGATTTTCAGGTAGGCGCAAATGCCGGACAACAGATTTCACTTGAAACCCGAAATATTCAGGAAGAGTTGCAAGGGCTTTTAAATGCTGATGTCACGACCAGCAGTGGTTTGCAAGAGGCGTTAGCGACTGTTGATGAGTCACTGAGTATTATTGGCAGTGCACGCTCGGATTTGGGTGCGACGCAGAATCAATTCGAGAGCGCAGCGCGCAATTTATCTCAGGCTGATGTCAATACCGCAGCCGCTAGAAGTCGAATTCAAGATACCGATTATGCGCAAACGGCTTCAGAAAATGCTGCAGCAGGAGTGCTAGGTCAGTCAGCGATAAGTGTTCAGGCGCAAGCCAATCAGCAACAAGGGCAAGTCTTAGCGCTGCTAAGTTAACCAACTGTTTTAAAGTATAAAAAGACGGCAATAGCCGTCTTTTTTTATGTCAATGGGTTAATCTAGTTGCGTAAAAATCGGTTATGGTTACAATCGAGTAAGCTGCATAACAATAATAACGTAACAATGCGCTCGGGGAATCAATGAACCACATACTGATTGTCAGTGACAATTCGGCAGTTATTCAGACATTGCAAACTGTGCTGCAGTTTTTATCCGAATCATTCAGCTCCAGCTCCATGGCAGATGCCTCGGCGACTATAAAATCTAGTCAACTGGGAACGGTTGTAGCTCTTGATGGTAATGATGTCGCAAACGCTACCGCATTGTTAAAAACATTTCCTGATATTCCGTTTGTTACGGTTGATAGTCATGACTTTCCGAGTTCTCAGCATAAAAATGTTGTCGCTCAGCTAACTCAACCGATTACATATCCCGCTCTAACTCAAGCATTATACAGAGCACAAGAGTACCTAAAACGCCATCCTGATAACAATAAACAGGTGCAAAGCAAAACACGCTTGTTTAGAAGCTTGGTAGGGCAAAGTCAGCAAATACAGGCCGTTAGAAAGTTAGTCGAACAGGTAGCGCCGACTGATGCCAATGTGCTTGTGCTGGGGGAGTCTGGCACAGGTAAGGAAGTTATCGCGCGAAATATACATTTCTTGTCTGGTCGCAAAGATAATCAGTTTATCCCGATTAACTGTGGTGCAATTCCGGGTGAACTGCTCGAAAGTGAATTGTTTGGCCATGAAAAGGGGGCCTTTACAGGTGCCGTGAGCAGTCGCAAAGGGCGCTTTGAACTAGCTGAAGGTGGTACTTTATTTCTGGATGAAATAGGTGATATGCCGCTGCAAATGCAAGTTAAATTACTGCGCGTATTGCAAGAGCGTACTTTCGAAAGAGTGGGCGGCACAAAGCCTATCGCGTGCAATGTTCGGGTTATTGCGGCAACCCATCGCGATCTAGAGAAAATGATCGAGCAAGATAAGTTCAGAGAAGATTTGTACTATCGCTTAAATGTATTTCCGATAGAAAGCCCCGCATTGCGAGAGCGACAAGAAGATATTCCATTGTTACTGCAAGAGCTTGTTGTACGTTTACAAGATGAAAATGAAAGCGACAATAGCGTTCGTTTTACGGATCAAGCTATACGCTCTCTCATGGAACATCCTTGGCCAGGAAATGTGCGAGAACTCAGTAATCTTGTCGAAAGATTGACAATATTGCATCCCCAGCAATTGATCGACGTGAGCGAATTACCGGCAAAATATCAACATGGTGATGTTGAACACTATGAGCCAGATTATCCTGAAGAAGTACTCGAGCGGCAGGCTTTCAATGAGTTGTTTGCAGAAAGTGCTGAACTTGATGAAGCTGAGCCGGATATTGAAACTGGCTTGCCACAAGCTAGCGAAACAGCATTGCCGGACGAAGGCGTCAACCTTAAAGAGTATCTCTCTGAACTCGAGTTGAATTTAGTCGTTCAAGCGCTAGAGCAATCCGATTGGGTTGTGGCTCGAGCGGCTGACAAACTGGGTATGCGGCGCACTACTCTGGTGGAGAAAATGCGTAAATATAATATTCAACGCGAGGTAGATGTTTAGCCTCTGCTTAAGTTTTTTTGGCGTAAATTGCCATATGCACAAACTCATCCTACCAGTATACTTCGCGCCGTTTTAATTCCTAGAGCACATTCACTTGAAAAGATTAATTGATCTTGGCTTCATCGCGTTCGCGTGCCTGACCACTATGAAACTTTCAGCAATGCCGATTGCTTTTGATGACATGGGGGATGCGAGTGCCTATATTTTTAATGACTTTACCGGCACAAACTCTGACAGCCAAAAAGCACTGTGGGTTGGCGGGAATGCTGATTTTAGCAGTTACTCAGTCGCCACATTAAATGATTGGAACTCACTGGCTTTAACAGTCCAGGGTAACTTTTCCCAGTCAGGTGGAGATGTCAATGGGCTGTCTTCTATAGGCGGTGACATTTTGATTACATCGGCTTCTGCTTTGCGCACAACAACAGAGTCTCGAAACTTTGATCAACAATATTTCACCGAGCTTTCGCAACGTTTGAGTGCACAGGAAAATGGTACTCATGCAATTGTCTGGGGCGCATTACAATTAAGCTTGTCTCGTAACTTGATTAACGACACGCTGTTTGTATCACTTGATCAGCAAATATTGGACAGTGTTTGGGGGATTTTTACCCAAGATATTTTTAACGGCACACGTGTTGTATTGAATGTATCAGGCACTGATGTATCGATGAGTGGCAGCAAAGATTGGTGGTTGAAAGATCACAACTATTCTTTTAACCATAAAGCTAACAATGTGTTGTTTAATTTCTATGAAGCTGAAAATCTGAGTATTGCCGGAGGGATTTATGCCTCAATTCTTGCCCCCAATGCGGATGTTATTGGTGGCAGTGGTGCCCTAAACGGTCAGCTAATTGCGAACAGTTTCAATGGCTCTACTCAACTAAACGACGCAGCTTTTTCGGTGGATACACCGGCAACTGATGTGTCTGAGCCTGCTGCATTTTATCTGGTCGCATTCGTTGTGTTTTTACTCGGCGTCCGACGCCTGCAAAAATTCAGATGGGTTAAGCAAGACGAAGGTTGCCCTGCTTAAGGGCGCCTAACCTCATTTGTAAACATCCAAATTTGAAGCTAATTACATGAATTTATTAGTTTTTAAAATTGGCATATCTCCTGCTACTACCTCTTTAGAGAAAACCACTGACGGGTTTTTGACGCGAGGTAGTCATGTTAATCGAAAAACAAGCTGATGAGTTACGCTATTCCGGCGGCCTATATAATCACGACATCAACCGTGATGACGACAGCTATATATCTTTGAAACGCCAATCTCAACGATTAGAGCGTCTTTTACAGGTCATGCCCGCAGGCGTTATCGTGATAGACGGCAAAGGTATTGTGCGTCAAGCAAACCGTTTAGCCCGCCAGTTGCTTGGAGAGCCTTTAGAAAAGCAAGTATGGCGAGATATTATCGCGCGTTCGTTTAAACCTAGAGCCGATGATGGACATGAAGTATCTTTACATGATGGCCGGCGGGTCAAGTTGTCGATCACACCATTGATTGATGAACCCGGACAATTGATTGTCATTACGGACCTGACCGAAACTCGTCAGCTGCAAGCGCGTATTAGTCACATGCAGCGTCTATCTTCACTGGGTAAAATGGTTGCATCACTTGCCCATCAGATTCGAACTCCGCTGTCAGCAGCGTTGTTGTATGCCGCGAATCTTGGGCAAGAATCGATTCAACCCGCAAAGCGAAATAAGTTTGTTTCTCGCCTACTGGATCGGCTACATGAGCTGGAATCTCAGGTGAATGATATGTTGCTCTTTGCAAAAAGTGGTGAGCAACAAGTGGTGTCCACCATTGCGGTAACAGAGTTGTTAGAAGACGTTGAATCAAGTTGTCAGTCTTTACTTAATAAGGCACGCGTTGGATTGAATGTAAACGTGTCAGCAGACGCCAGCGGTGTTTCACTGCTAGGCAATCACACGGCTTTACAAGGGGCACTGGTTAACTTGGTGGATAACGCTGTGCAAGTGTCTAATAGCGATGGCGAGGTGACGTTAGATATTACTGTCGATAGTAACCAAACTGAGCTGTTGATCCGCTGTTTAGACAATGGGCCTGGCATCAATAGCAGTGCGCTAAAGCGTATTTTTGAACCTTTTTATACCACCAAAACTAACGGAACCGGATTGGGCCTTGCAGTCGTCAGGCAGGCAGTATCTGCCCATAAAGGAAGGATTGAAGCAGCCAATCGCTTAAATGGTGGGGCTGAATTCAGCCTATGGTTGCCGCTGAGTCCATCAACACCGCAAGCATCGGATACACCTGTATCAGAACGCTTAGAAGAAGTGGAGAAATAATATGTCTCAAACTCAAATTCTGATAGTCGAAGATGACGCTGGTTTACGAGAAGCATTAACCGATACGCTAGAACTCGGCGGTTATAGTGTTATTGAAGCTGAAGACGCTGAAATGGCATTGATAAAGCTCAACCAACAATCAGTAGATTTGGTTGTCAGCGACATTCAAATGGGGGATATGACAGGGTTATCATTATTGCGCAGTATTAAAGCTCGCTATCCACAGTTACCCGTATTGTTGATGACGGCATTTGCAACCATTAATGATGCTGTACAGGCGATGCGAGATGGTGCGACGGATTATTTGTCTAAACCATTCGCGCCACAAGTGTTACTTAACCTTGTTAGTCGCTATGCACCTGCTCAAAAAGTCGTGTCGCGCACCCCGGTTGTGGGCGATACATCCAGTAAAGCATTACTTGAGTTAGCCGGCAAAGTCGCGCGCTCTGATGCCACTGTAATGGTACTTGGCCCGTCGGGCTCGGGTAAGGAAGTTATATCACGCTACATTCATGATTTATCGCCTCGCGCTGAGGCACCCTTTGTCGCGATTAACTGTGCCGCCATCCCTGAAAATATGCTTGAGGCCACATTGTTTGGCTATGAAAAAGGTGCCTTTACAGGCGCGATTCAAGCGTGCCCTGGTAAGTTCGAGCAGGCACAAAACGGAACCTTGTTACTCGACGAAATTACCGAAATGGATATGTCGTTGCAGGCGAAATTATTAAGGGTTTTACAAGAGAAGGAAGTTGAGCGCTTGGGTTCGCGAAAAACCGTAGCGTTAGATGTAAGAGTTATTGCAACGAGTAACCGTGATTTACGACAAGCTGTTGAGCGCGGAGAGTTCCGCGAGGATTTATATTATCGCTTGAATGTATTCCCTATTACTTGGATGCCATTACACAAACGCGTTGGTGATATTTTGCCTTTGGCAGAGCATTTGATCCAGCGCCATGCAACAGCCAATGGACAAGAAGTGCCCAAGCTCACCGCAGCTGCACGCAATAAATTATTGAGTCATAAATGGCCTGGGAATGTGCGAGAGCTTGAAAATGTGATCCAGCGTGCGTTGATCCTGTGTGATCCTAGCCAGATTGATGCCAATGATTTGATGATTGAATTTAACGATGGGGCTGACTTGAATAGAGCTATCGAGCCGTCTGCTCCTGCAGACGACGCTAGTTTATTAGGCTCTGAGCTTCGCCAGCAAGAGCATCAAATAATTCTCGATACCTTAGTATCTTGTAACGGGAAGCGTAAAGATGTCGCTGAGAAACTGGGTATTAGTCCAAGAACGTTGCGCTATAAACTTGCCAGAATGCGGGAAGACGGTATTGACGTACCAGCATAAATGCTAGTTCTTTGACGCATTCTTCGTTTTAAAAAACCGCTTCGAGCGGTTTTTTTATGTCAAAAAAATGACTGAATCATAACAGTCGCAGCAAATGTGTGTAACCTATTGAAAATTAAGGGGTATTAATTTTGGCTTATGTTTTGCAGTGTCAATTCAGCGTAATTTAATTGTTTCAGGTGTATGTGATGGATATTAAAGCAAATGCCCTTTATCAAGAGATGCAGTCCATGATGGTTGAAGCTCGACCAAACATTGAGCAAGTACCAGGCGTCAACGTGAACAAAGGCAGCGACAACTTCGCAGACATGCTGGCTGATGCGGTTAACAATGTGAACAACCTACAGCTCGAATCTCGCAATACTCAGAAAGCATTCGAAATGGGTGCGCCAGGGCTTAGCCTCGCTGACGTGATGGTAATGAAAGAGAAATCGGGCATTGCCTTTGAGGCGACTCTTCAAGTGCGGAATAAGTTACTTGAAGCCTATAAACAAATCATGAACATGCCAGTATAAGGTGATTAATTGTGGCTGAGGCAACCAGTACAGAACTTGCTGTCAGTGACGGTTACGGAAACGACACTGAAGTAGAACAAAAATCGGGGTTTATGGACACCCTTGGATCCGCTGACATGATGCGCCAGCTGATGTTAGTCGTGGCCTTGGTTATTTGTGTCGCTATCGCTATATTTATTTTGATGTGGACTCAAGAGCCAGATTATCGCCCATTGGCTAAGATGGAAACGGCTGAGCTCATCGAGACACTGGATTATTTCGATCAAAATCAAATTGACTATCGCTTGGACGGTAACATTGTTTATGTCCGAGATGATCAAATTCAAAACATTCGCTTGGGCATGGCACGTCAGGGCATTACACAAGACGCTTCCCAAGGCACCGATATCATCATGCAAGATATGGGGTTCGGGGTTAGTCAACGCGTTGAGATGGAGCGCCTCAAGCATGCCCGTGAACAACAAATTGCCAGAACCATAGAAGATATTGCTGCGATATCAAAAGCCCGTGTATTGCTGGCTATGCCGAAAGAAAATGTTTTTGCTCGTCGAGAGAAGAAAGCTAGCGCGACAGTGGTTCTTACCCCGATGCGCGGCTCTGTGATCTCAGGCGAAGAAGTCGATGCTGTGGTGGACATCGTAGCCTCTGCGGTACAAGGCATGGAGCCTAGTCGCGTAACAGTAACAGACAGCAATGGCCGCTTACTCAACTCGGGTTCACAAGATTCAATGAGTGCACGTGCTCGTAAAGAATATGAAATCGAGAAAGCGCGAGAAGACGAGTATCTGCAGAAAATTGATTCTATTTTGATCCCGGTATTAGGTGTGGGGAATTACACTGCTCAGGCTGATGTAACCATGGACTTTACCGCGGTGGAGCAAACCCAGCGCCGCTACAATCCAGATTTACCTGCTGTGCGCAGTGAAATGATCATCGAGGAAAACAGTACCGGTTCAAGCGTAGGCGGTATACCCGGCGCATTAACCAATCAACCACCACTGGACTCCAATATTCCTGAAAATGCGACTGGTGGTAATGCTCAACAATCAGTACCTGGACGCAATAGCAAAGAGCAAACACGTAATTATGAACTCGATACAACCATCAGCCATACTAAACAACAAACGGGTGTAATTCGCCGATTGAGCGTATCGGTTGCTGTTGATTATGTGTCAAGCACGGGTGAAGACGGTACGGTTACCAGTTCACCTCGCGAGCAAGCTGAACTGTTAAATATTCGTCGTTTATTGCAGGGCGGTATAGGCTTTGATGTCACTCGCGGTGATAGTTTAGAAGTCGTCAGTATTCCCTTTAGCCGCATTGATACCGGGGAAGTTGCTGAGGTGCCAATTTGGGAGCAACCTCAGTTCATGCCTATACTTAAAATTGTGGTAGGTGGGCTAGTTATTATCGTGTTGATCCTAGCGGTTGTGCGCCCAATGCTTCGTAAGTTGATACACCCAGATGCCGATATTGATGCGGATAATTTCGAAGCTGATTCAGCGCTAGATTTAGGTGACGAAACAATCAGTATGTTGTCGCAGGAGTTTGATGAAGGGCAGGTAGGTTTTGCGCCAGATGGTTCGTTGATGTTACCTGACTTACACAAAGATGAAGATGTATTAAAAGCAGTTCGAGCGTTAGTCGCTAATGAACCTGAGTTGTCTGCGCAGGTTGTAAAGGGCTGGTTGTTGCAAGATGAATAGAGGATAAGCGTATGGCAAATGAACTCGCCCCTGCAGATGATGTAACCTATGATGTTGGCAAGCTCGAAGGTGTCGATAAAGCGGCTATTTTATTACTCAGTTTATCCGAAGAAGATGCTGCACAGATCCTCAAGCACTTAGAGCCCAAACAGGTTCAAAAGTTAGGTACAGCCATGGCCAAAATTGAGGACATGACACAACCTAAAATAACCGCAGTACATAAACACTTTATCGAAGAAATCCAAAACTACAGTACCATTGGTTTCCAAAGTCAGGATTTCGTCAAGCGTGCTTTAACAGCAGCATTGGGTGAAGATAAAGCTGCCAACTTGATTGACCAAATTCTAATGGGATCTGGTGCGAAAGGTTTAGACTCATTGAAATGGATGGATTCCAAGCAAGTCGCCAGTATTATTCGTAACGAACACCCGCAAATACAAACCATTGTTATGTCATATTTAGAGCCGGAGCAATCAGCTGAAATTTTATCTCAGTTCCCGGAAAAAGTGCGTTTGGATTTGTTGATGCGTGTGGCGAATTTAGAAGAAGTTCAGCCAGCTGCACTGCAGGAATTAAACGAGATCATGGAGAAACAGTTCGCCGGTCAAGCGGGTGCTCAGGCTGCGAAAATGGGCGGCTTGAAGTCTGCTGCCGATATCATGAACTACCTCGATACCAATATCGAAGGTCAGTTAATGGATGCTATTCGTGAGCAAGACGAAGAAATGAGTCAGCAAATTCAAGATCTTATGTTTGTCTTCGACAATCTTGTGGATGTGGATGATAGAGGGATACAAACTATCTTGCGTGAAGTTCAACAAGAATCTCTACTCAAAGCTATCAAAGGAGCAGACGAAGAACTCAAACAGAAAATCACCAAAAACATGTCTAAAAGAGCGGCTGAGATGTTACTTGACGATCTTGAGGCATTGGGGCCAGTGCGCGTTAGTGAAGTGGAAACTGCCCAGAAAGAAATTTTGTCTGTTGCTCGACGCTTGGCTGATGCTGGAGAGATCATGCTTGGCGGCGGTGGCGGTGACGAGTTCCTATAACAGAACAAGAATGAGTATCGCAAATGAGTAGTTCACGGTTGCATAAGTTGTCGGCTGAAGATGCCCGTTCATGGGACCTACCTTTTGTTGAAGAAGAACTTGATGTTGATGAAAGCAAAACCAATGCTTTTAACCGCCGTTCAGATTGGAAATACGAACCGCCGGAAGAAGATGAGGAAGTCCTTCCTCCCACTGCCGAAGAGATAGAGCAGATCCGAGCTTCGGCCTATCAAGAAGGTTATGAAGAGGGCAAACAAGCCGGACTGCAAGCGGGTCATGCTGAAGGGTTAGAGCAAGGACGGCAAGAAGGTACGGAGCAAGGGCTGGAAGAAGGTCGAAACGAAGGGCTAGCTCAGGCGCAAGAGGATATTGAACGTCAACGTCAAACGTGGGAAGCGCTGATCAATGAGTTACACAAACCCGTCGTGTTGGCACAAAAGGAAGCTCAAAGACAATTAGTTTTGCTTGCCGTATCGCTGGCTAAAGCTGTTATTCGTCGCGAGGTTGAGACACAGCCTGATGTTATTCAGACTGCGCTTGAGGAAGCGATCAAAACGCTCCCTATCAATGATCAAAGTATACATATTCGGATGCATCCAGACGATATCGCATATATCGAAGAACAATTTGGCGCAGAAGCCATTGCGGAACGCCATTGGCACTTAGTTAGTTCACCCGATATGTCGCGCGGTGGGTGTGATATATCGACTCAAAACAATGCGGTTGATCACTCTATTGAGCGCAGAAGCAAAGCGGTTCTTGATACATTCCTAGTCCAGCAAGGCTTGACTGATGGTTAACGAAAATACGACAGAAGATGTCAAAATTTTCATTGAGCATGTCACTAAATTAGCTCAACAAGTACCACAATCAGCGCCGTTATGTGCGGGTAAATTAGTCAGAGGGATCGGCTTGACACTTGAAGCTGTGGGTTGTCAGTTGCCGGTTGGCAGTCAGTGCCTGGTACAAACAATTGACGGTCAAATTGAAGCTGAAGTGGTCGGGTTTGGAGAAGATATTACTTATTTAATGCCAACCGAGGCGGTCAAAGGTATCGTGCCAGGCTCCAGAGTAGAGCCGTTGTCGAGAGAACCTGGTTTACCGGTAGGTTTAGGGCTGCTAGGTCGCGTTGTGGATGCCAACGCTCAACCTTTGGATGGTTTAGGGGCCATTGAAACTCAAACACGAGTATCAACCAATAAACCGCCCATCAACCCGTTGACGCGCCGTCCAATTGAGCAGCCACTCGATGTTGGTGTACGTGCAATCAATAGCATGATAACGGTGGGTACAGGTCAGCGAATGGGACTGTTTGCGGGTAGCGGTGTAGGTAAGAGTGTGTTACTCGGTATGATGACTCGAGGAACCAGCGCTGATGTCGTTGTCGTGGGCTTAGTTGGGGAGCGGGGTCGAGAAGTTAAAGAATTCATTCATGATATTCTGACTGAAGAAGAGCGCAAGCGGGCTGTTATTGTTGCATCACCCGCGGATACCTCACCCTTAATGCGTTTAAAAGGCTGTGAAACCGCAGTTACGATTGCTGAGTATTTTCGAGACCAGGGGCTTAATGTGTTATTGCTGGTTGATTCTTTAACGCGGTATGCCATGGCACAACGAGAAATCGCGCTCGCTGTCGGCGAGCCGCCTGCAACTAAAGGCTATCCGCCTTCAGTCTTCGCTCGATTACCGGCACTGGTAGAACGGGCTGGAAATGGTGGAGATGGTCAAGGTTCTATCACTGCTTTTTTCACCGTTTTGACAGAAGGTGACGACCTACAGGATCCTATTGCGGATGCTGCCAGAGCGATCCTTGATGGGCATATTGTATTGTCGCGTGAACTTGCCGACAGTGGTCACTATCCCGCAATCGATGTGCCATCATCGATTAGTCGTGTAATGCCACAAGTCGTGAGTGAAGAGCACTTAAATAGTATGCGTCGCATTCGACAAGTGTATTCACTATATCAACAGAACCGCGATCTTATTGCCATTGGGGCCTATACCAAAGGAACGGATCAGCGAATTGATCTGGCCATTCAAGCAGAACCTGCGATTAATGCGTTTTTTCAGCAAGGAATGAAGCAAGTTATCCCGTACGATGAGTGTATGCAGGCTATGCAAGCGCTCTTTGCCGGCTTACAAGGCGGTGGCAACTAATGGCTAATGAGCAATTGCAAAAGGTCGCCGATTGGGAACGTCAAAAGGAAGAGCGATGCGCAGGCGCGTTTCATTTGGCACAACAATATGTGCAACAACAACGCGATCGCTTAAGCAGCATTGAGCGATACCGCATCGAATACATTCAATCCATTACACAGAATGGCCAATCTGGTCTGCAGGCGCGAACTTATACTCAGCATTTGAGTTTTGTTGCCCAGCTTGATCAGGCGTGTCATCAACAAAATAAGATCATAAGCCAAGCTATCTTGGTCGCAGACCAACGAAAACAGGAATGGTTGGTGCAACAGCGCAAGCGAAAAGCGATAGAACATGTGATTGAGAAAAAACGCTTGGCACGCGAGCACCGACTGGCAAAGTATGAGCAACAGCAAGCCGATGAGTTCGCCCTGCAACGCTTTATTCGTAACGCCTCAGCATAGTGTTAGGTTAGATTTTAATAGGTTGGAACGGTCTTTGCACAATACATCCTTAAGAATGCAAACAAAACCGACATTTATTTGTAACGTGTTGAAAATTAATAAAATGTTGGGCTGAGGAATTTCGTATTATGCAACAAATTGCCCCTTTGCAAACAGATATTGCCGCTAAGTCTGACGCTGTATTTGAAGCTGACAAACAATGGTTCGCTAGCGCAGACAATAGGCAAGACCAATTTGGTTCTTTGTTGGGTCAAGAAAGAGCCCAACAAGAGAGAAATGTGCGCTCTACGACCTCTGAACGGCCAAATGCAGCCTCAGCTAAAGAAAAAACGCGAGAATCAAGTTCTACTCACAGAAGTGAAGACAAGCAAGAGGCTGGTGCCACACGTAAAGATCCTGCTGAACGTACAGAGCAAGAGAAACCCGTTGCCAAGGACGAGGTTGCGGAGAAAACGACAGCAACCGCTAAAACCGGGGATAAAACTGCTGAGGCGGAAAAGTCCAATGGCGATCAGGCTGAAATTGAGCAACCCGATGTTGTGGCAACTGACAGCGTGGCGGATAGCCCTGAAGTGGTGGAAGAAGAAATTAATTGGGTTGATTGGATTGAGCAAGTTAAAGCCATAAATCATGGGGACGGTGAAAAGGCGATTGATTGGGATGGCGAAATTGCGGATTTGAAAGCACTTAAAGACAAGACGCTACCGATAGAAATCACAGTGAATGAAGAGGGTGAGAAAACCATCACCATTACGTTGCCAGAAGATTTAGATCTTCGTCCTTTGGATGCTTCTGCTTTGAAGGATTTTATTAAAGATATTGTCAAACAAATCAATCAGCAAGAAGGGGATTCAGACGTAATTCCCAATGACTTGTACATCAGCCCTGTGGATCCTAGTTTGGAGTCTTTACTCGCCGATCTTGCCCCACAGAATGGATCTTCAGATGCCGATGAGCATGAGCAGTTGAATGATGCTTTACTGGCTATTTTATTCTCCAATCAGTCTCAAGGTGAGCTAGATGATTCATCTGATATTCACGATCAAGTGAGTGCTGAAGATGCTGCCATTCCATTGGATATTGAAACCGACGTTATAGTGCAAGAGGAAGAGGTAGACGAGCTCATTGCGCAAGTTTTAAATGACGTTGAGGTGAACGCTAACACTCCAGAGATAGCGACAGACGCATCGCTGCCAAGTAATAGTGAAACCCAAGAAAAAGTAGATAACAATGTTATTGTTGTGGATGTATCCCCTAAAAAAGCGATTGAGTTGATAGTTGAGTTGCCTGAGCAACAGCAGCGTCAAGCGGTGCAAGCAATCGTTGAGGATATTGTTGCCAAAAGCCCGGTACCCGTAACCCCTCAACAGCAACAGTCGTTTATCAATGCGTTGCAAGCGGGGATTGAAGAATTTAAGCAGCAACTGAGTCAAGGGCGAGAGCCGGGACTGAATTTAAAAGCCATAATTTCTGACGCAATTGCGGCTTCCAGTATTACAGAACAAGCGCCGTTGCAAGCTACAGTCTCACAAGTGACGGATCAAGTGTTGCAAACCTTGTCGCTAGCAGATGCAATTAAGCAACAAGGTAAAACTCCTGGTGAGTATTTGGCGGCCGCTACTCGAGCCGATGCTATAAATGTAGATAGTGCGGTCCAGACTGAAAATCAACGCAGCGCTGCAGCGCAAAGCTTGATTGATAAACCTGTCAATATTATTAAACCTGAAGGTCAGACTCAGTTCGCAGAAAAAATACGCTGGATGGTAAATGCCCGCTCATCGTTTGCGGAAATTCGACTAGATCCACCCGATCTTGGCAGTGTCAAAGTGAAAGTGAGTATGTCAGGCGAAGCGGCACAGGTGAATTTCATTGTCCAATCTCCACAAGCGCGTGACGCTTTAGATCAGGCGATTCCGCGTTTAAAAGACATGCTGAATCAGCAAGGCATTGAATTAGGACAGTCATTTGTTCAGCAAGATAGCCAACAACAGCAAGGAGAGCAGAGTGGAGAGTTTAGTCAAGGTCACGCTGATGAAGCAATGGAAGAAGTTGCCAGTGAGGTTATTGAACAGCGTGTTGTGAACGGCAGAGCTGGTGGTATCGATTTTTATGCCTGATGCAGTAATTGATCTAAACATTGTGATTTATCGTCAAGCTACCGATAATACTAATATCCCAATGTGAGAAATAAGTCATGGCTGAAGAAGAATTAAAAATCGAAGAAGGCGGTAAAAAAGGCAAGTTGATCTTAATTATTGCCATTGCACTGGTTGTTGTAATTGGTGCGGGTGCTGCATATTTCCTGATGGGCGGTGATGATGCTGATATGGGAGATGTTTCAGCAGTGCAAACCAGTGGCGGAGGTGGTTCTTCAAGCTCATCTTCGTCTGCAAATAATGGAACTGCTCTGTATGTTGCGATGCCACGGCCTTTTGTACTGAATGTGCCAGGCAATGGTCGTGATAGGTTGGTCGAAATAAAAGTGCAATTGATGGTAAGAGGCTCGGATAGTGAAGAAATTGCAAAGTCTCATATTCCGTTAATTGAAGGAACATTGTTGCAAGTGTTTAGCAGTAGTAACGCAGATGATCTGGTTACCGAAGCGGGAAAAATTGCTTTGCGGGAACAATCAGTAAGAGACGTTCAAGCTAAGATGCAGGAAGTAGCTGGCAAGAATATCGTTGAAGAAGTGTTATTCACTGGTTTTGTAATGCAATAGTTAAGGTGAATTGTGAGCGATTTATTATCTCAAGATGAAATAGACGCACTACTCCACGGAGTTGACGACGTCGAAGAGGAAGAAGTTAACGAAAGTGACGTTGATTCTGACGCGCTGGAATATGACTTCTCCTCACAGGACCGTATTGTCCGTGGTCGGATGCCGACTCTTGAGATCGTTAACGAGCGGTTTGCCCGTCACATGCGTGTTAGCTTATTCAACATGATGCGTCGTTCGGCTGAAGTGTCAATCAATGGCATTCAGATGATCAAGTTTGGTGAATATATTCATACGCTATTCGTTCCAACCAGTTTAAACATGGTGAGATTTCGCCCTCTAAAGGGGACCGGTCTGATTACCATGGAAGCACGACTCGTGTTTATTTTGGTGGACAACTTTTTTGGCGGAGATGGGCGTTATCATGCCAAAATTGAAGGGCGTGAATTTACTCCGACGGAGCGTCGGATTATCCAGATGCTGCTTAAGTTGATTTTTGAGGACTACAAAGAAGCCTGGGCCCCAGTTATGGATGTGTCTTTTGAATATTTGGATTCAGAAGTTAACCCTGCTATGGCCAATATTGTAAGCCCTACTGAAGTGGTGGTGATCAGTTCATTTCACATCGAGTTAGACGGCGGGGGCGGTGATTTCCACGTCAGTTTACCGTATTCGATGTTAGAGCCGATTCGAGAGTTGCTCGATGCGGGCGTACAAAGTGATAAAGAGGATACTGATTTCCGTTGGTCTAAAGCCCTGCGTGATGAAATTATGGATGTTCACGTGGATTTGAGTACGCACATGTTGGACGTAGTCATTCCGCTGCATCAAGTGATGGAATTAAAAGCCGGCGACATCATTCCAATAGAGATGCCAGAACACATTACGGTAATGATTGAGGAATTGCCTACATTCCGGGCTAAGTTAGGTCGCTCTAGAGATAATATAGCGCTGAAAATAACGGAAAAGATTGAACGACCCACTTCTGTTAAATCGGAGCTGCAGCTATTGACCCGTGGTGGTCGAGTAATAGATAACGATGCCGAATTATCGGTATTAGAAGAAGATTTGTAATAAGAGGATAACGTCATGAGTGAAGAAGACGGTATGGACGATTGGGCTGCGGCCATGGCTGAACAGGCGGAGTCTGAAGAAGGCGAACAAGCCGAACCAGCCGAGACCGCAGAGGGTGATGACGTTCAAGTCGCTGAGTTAGATGAGTTATCCAGCGAAGAGTCGATTACACCTGCCGAAAAGAAAAAACTGGATACCATTCTTGATATTCCTGTCACTATCTCGATGGAAGTGGGGCGAAGCTCGATTAGTATTCGAAACTTGCTCCAATTGAACCAAGGGTCTGTGGTTGAATTAGACCGAGTTGCGGGTGAACCGTTAGACGTATTAGTGAATGGCACGTTGATTGCTCATGGAGAAGTAGTAGTGGTCAACGATAAATTCGGTATTCGGTTAACGGATGTTATTAGTCAAATCGAGAGAATCAAAAAGCTCAGGTAGCTTAAATAAAAAAAGCGTAGTCAAATCAATTGGCTACGCACTTCCTTTCATCGCCCTTAGTAGCTTCTCCTCCGTCGCGTTTGCGACAGAAACCCAAAGCAGCATGTCTAGCGCTGGCGATATAGTGTCAATTTTTCTATCACTTTTGGTGGTTGTCGGCATTATTTTCGCGCTCGCCTTTGTTATGCGTCGGTTTAATGTCGCTCATACTGGTCAGGGTGACTTAAAAGTGGTTGCCAGTATGGTAGCGGGCACTAAAGAGCGCGTAATGGTTGTCGAAGTGGGCGACGAGCAGTATCTACTGGGAGTGACGGCACACAACATCAGCCATTTGGCGACGTTACCCAATAAAATTACGCCTAAAAAGTCCGAAGTGGCGGATCAGTTTAAACAAAAACTGGTTCAAGCTATGGCCGGGAAGCTCAACCCCGCCAGCATCGGAGAAAAACCATGAAGTTTATTGGGTGGGGAGCGCTTATAGCGCTAGCATTGGGATTTGTGAGCCCAGTGATGGCGCAGCAAGGCATATCTGCAGTGACCGTGACGACGGGGGCCGATGGTGCGCAAGAGTACTCTATGACGCTACAAGCGTTATTTATCATGTCCGCGCTGAGCCTTATCCCAGCATTTGTCATGATGATGACGTCGTTTACGCGAATAATCGTCGTGCTGTCAATTTTACGTCAGGCCATTGGTCTTCAACAGTCTCCATCAAACCAAATACTCATAGGCGTTAGTCTTTTCTTGAGTATGTTTATCATGGCTCCCGTGTTTGATGAAATTAATGAAACAGCATTACAACCCTATTTATCAGAGAGCATGACTTCAAAACAGGCGTTCGAAGCCGCTAAAATTCCGATGCGTGAATTTATGCTATCCCAAACCCGGGTTAAGGATCTTGAAACCTTTGTACGTATCGGTGGATATGAAGGACAATTTGACGATCCTGCCGATGTGCCAATGACCGTTTTGATCCCAGCTTTTGTCACAAGTGAACTCAAAACAGCATTTCAAATTGGATTTATGCTGTTTATCCCTTTCTTGATTTTGGATCTAGTCGTGGCCTCTGTATTGATGGCGATGGGTATGATGATGCTGTCACCGATGATTGTATCCTTGCCATTTAAACTCATGTTGTTTGTGTTGGTCGATGGCTGGAACCTTATTTTCGGTACGCTCGCAACGAGCTTTGGCATGGGAACCTAGGAGAATCTTATGAGTCCAGAGGCTTTTGTCGAGATATTAAGAGAATCGATGTTTATCGTAATCCTGTTGGTTTCAGCGATCATCTTGCCCAGTTTATTTGTTGGTTTGATCGTAGCTGTTTTCCAAGCTGCAACGTCCATCAACGAACAAACCATGAGTTTTTTACCGCGTCTAATTGTGACACTTTTGGCATTGAGCTATGGCGGTAACTGGTTGGTGCAGAAATTGATGGATTTTACTTTCACAATGGTGGAACAGATACCGCAGGTGGTCGGCTAACGTGGTTATCGCTGAAGCGACAATTATGCAGTTCTTGGCAGACTATTTACTGCCATTTTGTCGCATTTCGGGCATGTTTGCATCAATGGCAGGGTTAAGTGCTAAAAGTATCCCAACACCGATTAAAACACTATTGGCTGTTTTATTAACCTTTATGATTATGCCCATGATCCCCCCAGCGCCAGTCGCCGATTTGGTGAATTTGGGGTCATTTGTGGAAGTGATAAAACAGCTCATCATTGGTATTGGTCTAGGTTTCTTATCCATGATGGTGCTCAATACTTTTGTGCTTGCAGGACAAATCGTTGCAATGCAAACCGGTTTAGGCTTTGCGTCTATCGTAGACCCTGTGAACGGTATTAACGTACCTGCTGTGGGTCAGTTTTATCTCATCTTGGCAACGTTGCTATTTTGGACGCTTGACGGCCATTTGGCGATGATCCAAATGGTGACAATGAGCTTCCAAGCCTTTCCTGTAGGTGAAGGCTGGTGGCAGCCAGAGCAGTTTCAAGCAATTGCGCATTGGGCTGGGTGGTTGTTCACATCAGCGGTTGTGATGACACTCGCACCTATTGTGTCGCTACTTATTGTGAACTTAGCCTTTGGTGTTATGACCAAAGCTGCGCCTCAATTGAACATATTCAGTATTGGTTTCTCGATAGCGCAGATAATGGGCTTAGTGATTATCTGGATCACTATGGCAAACTTTACCAGTCACTTTGAACAACAATGGCAACGTGCACAAATTATGATGTGTCAACTTGTTCAGGTTTGCGGGACGTAATAGTGCATGTCTGATTCATACGAAAAAACCGAAGAACCCACGTCCAAAAAAATCCAGGAAGCGCGTCGCAAAGGTCAACTAGCGCGCTCAAGAGAATTGTCGACGGCGCTGGTTTTGATTGCGAGCGCGCTAGCCTTTTTACTCATGGGCTCACACATTGCGACGGCAATGTTCAGTGTCATGCAGAGAACCTTCACCCTGTCACGAGATGAAACGTACGACATTAATCACATGTTTCAGGCCTGGGGCAATGCGTTTAGTGAAGTCAGCACACCGGTTTTATTCTATTTAATCATTGCCATGATCGCGGGTATTTACGGCTCTATTGCACTGGGTGGCTATAATTTCACCTGGGAGTCGACGAAGCCTAAGAGTGAAAAAATAAATCCTATCAATGGGTTTAAACGCATGTTTGGTGTTGAAGGGCTTATCGAACTGTTAAAGGCCATCGGTAAATTTGTTGTTGTTGCAACGGCTGCATATATCTCCTTGCTGTTATTCAAGGATGAAGCGTTACACCTCGATCAAGAGCTGTTTCCACTGAGCATTTTCCATGCATTAGACATGATTGAATGGGCATTTTTAATTCTGTGTTGTGCTTTGATCCCAATTGTTGCCATTGATGTGCCGTACCAGCAATATAAGCATCATGAACAAATGAAAATGACCAAGCAAGAGGTCAAAGATGAGCGTAAAAATGCAGAGGGTGATCCGCAAGTAAAAGGACGCATTCGCAGATTGCAATTCCAAGCAGCAGCTAGACGCATGATGCAGGCCGTTCCTGAAGCCGATGTGGTTGTTACAAACCCAACGCATTATTCTGTGGCCCTAAAATATGATGAAAATGGCAACCGAGCGCCTGTACTAGTGGCTAAAGGCGTCGATGAATTGGCAATGCATATTCGGAAAATTGCGACCGCCAATGATGTCCCCCTTATTCCTTCGCCAATGTTAGCGCGAGCTATTTATTATTCGACTGAAACAGACCATGAAGTACCGAGTAAGTTGTTCATGGCTGTAGCACAGGTTTTGGCGTACGTATACCAGTTGAAGGCCTTTAAATCTGGTAAGGGCGCCCGTCCGAAGCCGCTGAAAAAAGACTTACCCATCCCACCAGAGTATCGCCGTTAATCGTATCAACCGCGAAATTATTGCTCCATATTGAGAGAGTGGCACGCTTGTTGAAATACAGTTAGGCAGAGCATTTTTTGCGTCAAAATTCCGTTATTGGGGGTAGCTAACAAAATGGAATTAACCGCTTACTGGCAGAAGTTCGATAAAAATCGAGTCAAGAGATTTACCTCGGGGTTAGGTGCTCCTTTGGTACTGCTTGCGATTATGGGCATGGTTATTTTACCTATGCCGCCTTTTTTACTGGATGTTTTGTTCAGTTTTAATATCGCGTTATCTCTAGTGATTATTTTGGTTGCGGTTTTTACACAGAAGCCTGTCGACTTCGGTATTTTTCCTTTAGTGCTCCTGATTGCAACAGTCTTGCGGCTGGCATTAAATGTGGCCTCGACTCGTGTCGTGTTGTTATATGGGCACGAAGGTGGGGATGCCGCAGGTAAAGTTATCCAAGCCTTTGGTGAAGTGGTCATCGGTGGTAATTTTGCAGTCGGTGTCGTTGTCTTTGCCATCCTCCTTATCATTAACTTCAAAGTTGTAACTGCCGGTGCGGGAAGAATTTCAGAAGTTAGCGCCCGTTTTACTCTTGATGCAATGCCCGGTAAACAGATGGCGATCGATGCCGATTTGAATGCCGGCTATATTGACCAAGATGAAGCCCGCAGTAGACGCGAAGAAATCACGCAGGAAGCAGATTTCTACGGGTCAATGGACGGTGCGTCGAAATTTGTTAAAGGCGATGCCATCGCGGGTTTATTTATCATGTTGATAAATATAGTCGGTGGACTTTTTATTGGTTTAGTCCAGCACGACTTGTCATTTAGTAACGCCCTAGAGGTGTACACTATTTTGACCATTGGTGATGGATTGGTCGCGCAGATCCCATCGTTGCTACTGTCTGTAGCGACGGCGATTATTGTTACACGCGAAAATGAAACTCAGGAAATGGGTCAAGAGCTTGATAAGCAACTTACCGATCCTCGAGCGCTCTATATAGCTTCTGGCATATTATTCGTCATGGGTATTGTACCGGGTATGCCGCACCTCGCATTTTTGAGCTTCAGCTTTATTGTTGGTGGGTTGGCGTATTTCCGTAAGCGGCAGTCAGAACAACCACAAGAAGTTAAAAAGGACGGCGAACTTATGCCTGCTGATACGCAGGCACCCGCTGAAATCAAAGATCTCGGTTGGGATGACGTGCAGCAGGTCGACACAATTGGTTTAGAAGTTGGATATCGTTTAATACCGCTGGTTGACAAGGCGCAAGGCGGTGAACTCCTCACACGTATTAAAGGGGTGAGAAAGAAACTTTCACAAGAATTGGGCTTTCTTATTCCGCCGGTTCATATTCGCGACAATCTCGACCTCAATCCGACCACATACACCATTGCGATGCTAGGGGTAAATGTCGGTGAGGCGGATATTAACCACGATAGCGAGCTCGCAATTAACCCCGGTCAGGTATTCGGTAAACTAGACGGTAAACCGACTAAAGATCCCGCCTTCGGTTTAGACGCGGTATGGATCAAACCTTCGCAAAGAGAGCATGCACAAACGTTAGGCTATACCGTTGTTGATACAGCAACGGTTGTGGCGACACATTTGAGCCAATTGCTTACCACAAATGCCTACCAGCTATTAGGTCATGAAGAAGTGCAGCAGTTGCTTGATATGTTAGCGAAAAGCAATCCTAAGCTAGTCGAGGGCTTAGTACCCGATATTTTATCTCTGAGCACGGTAGTTAAAGTGCTGCGCACTTTACTTTATGAAGGCGTTCCGATTCGTGACATGCGCACCATTGTTCAGACGTTGTGTGAATACGGTCCTAAGAGTCAAGATCCTGACGTATTAGTGTCTGCTGTACGTATATCCTTGAAGCGTCTGATCATTCAGGAAATCAATAATGGTGGGGCAGAGCTGCCTGTCATAACTTTGGCGCCAGAGTTGGAACAAATACTGCACAAGTCATTGCAAGCAGGTGGAGAAGATGGTGCAGGCATCGAACCTGGGCTAGCAGATCGTATTCAACAATCATTGAGTGAAGCGACTCAGCAACAAGAGCTAGCAGGCGAACCATCTGTGCTATTGACATCAGGCATGTTGCGTCCCGTGTTGTCGCGATTCCTGAAGCATGCGGTGACAGGGCTGCATGTGTTGTCTTATCAGGAGATACCTGATGATAAGCAAATTCGTATCGTAAGCGCCGTTGGGCAATAAGAAATACTCAGCTATGTGGAGCATAAGCTATGAAAATTAGACGATTTGTCGGCAAAGATATGCGAGAAGCATTACGTCAAGTAAAGGACGAGCTGGGTGCTGATGCCGTTATTATGTCCACGCGCAAAACCAGCGCTGGAATAGAGTTGGTTGCGGCCTATGACAGGCATACTGAAGAGCAAAAGGCGGCCGGTGCGATGAATGCAGGAAAAGCCTCTAAAGCAACGCCTACGCTCAGTGAGATAATTGGAGATGATGGCCCTGACAGCCTAAAACAATTATTGGAAAAGCAACAAGCGGCACAAGCGAAAAAGCAGGCAAGTGGTTCTCAGCAGCCTCAAAGCGAAAAGGCCGCACCGTCAATGGAAGGTAACTACAAACCGATTGCTAAACCACAACCGATGCCGCAGCCACAGGTTCAAGCGTCAGCAGAGTTGCCACAACAACTGTCAGAGATGAAGCAAGAGTTAGCATCATTACGCAATATTTTATCGTTTCAAGTGGCAGCACTGACTGAACAACGTAAACAATTGAAAAACCCGTTGCATGGATACTTATATGAGCAATTGCTTGCTATGGGAATCAATGCGTCTTTGAGTGATCAGTTGATGAGTTATTTGCCAGCGGAGGCCAATGAGCGCGAAGCGTGGCTAATGCTGTTGAAATTACTTGCTAATCGATTGCATATGGGCGGGCAGCGTTTGTTGTCACAATCTGGCGTTGTTGCCATGGTGGGACCAACAGGTGTTGGTAAGACAACAACGGTTGCAAAGCTTGCCGCACGTTATGCACAAAAGTACGGTGCGGATCAAATTGCGATGGTAACGATAGACAGTTATCGAATCGGTGCATTTGAGCAGTTATCCACCTACGGCAAGATCATTGGTTGTGCGGTTAAAAAAGCGCATAGCGGCGAAGAATTATCGAATGTATTGCATCAACTTCGAAACAAGCAGATGATACTGATTGATACAGCAGGGTTCTCACAACGGGACGCACGCTTAATTGGTCAGTTGCAAGAGTTCTCGAGGGGAATTAATATGCCCGTTAACTACTATTTAGTAGCTCAGGCCAATGCTCAATATGCCACTCTTCAAGGTGTCGTTAATGCCTACAAAAATGTGCAACTTCAAGGATGTATTTTTACCAAACTGGATGAATGTTACTCATTGGGTGAAATGTTGAGTGTTGCTATAAACTACAACTTACCGTTAAGCTTTGTTACGGATGGTCAGAAAGTACCTGAAGATATCTCTGTTGCGAATGGAAAAAATCTTATTTCTCTTGCAGCAAGGCTTTATAAAAAGTACAAGTTGCACCATACTAGCAACCATATAGCGGCAAATACAGCAAAAGCAGTATGATTGAAGATCAGGCTAGCGGCTTACGAAGAATGAAACAGTCACGTTTAATTAAAGTTATAGCGGTCACTGGAGGTAAAGGTGGGGTTGGGAAAACCAACATCACTTTGAATACTGCTGTGGCTATGGCGAAGCAAGGGCAACGCGTATTAGTCCTGGACGCCGATTTAGGGCTAGCCAACGTCGACGTGATGTTAGGCCTTCGAGTCGACAAAAACTTGTCTCATGTACTCTCTGGTGAATGCACACTAGATGAAGTACTTGTCACAGGCCCCCACGGAATCAAAATTGCCCCAGCCACCTCTGGCTCGCAGAGCATGACTGAACTGACGCCAACTCAGCACGCTGGGTTGATTCGCGCGTTTAGTGAACTGAAAACGCCAATAGACGTACTAATTGTCGATACCGCTGCTGGTATTTCAGACATGGTTTTGAGTTTCAGTCGTGCCGCACAAGACATTTTAGTGGTTGTCTGTGATGAACCAACCTCGCTTACGGATGCCTATGCACTGATCAAGATATTAAATCGTGAGCATGGCGTATTTAAGTTTAAAGTTGTCGCAAATATGGTGCGCAATGAGCGGGAAGGTCGAGAACTTTTTAATAAACTTTCAAAAGTCACTGGGCGATTTCTCGATGTTGCACTAGAGTTAGTGGCAACAGTCCCTTTTGATGAGAATATTCGCAAAGCAGTACGTAAACAAACACCAATTGTTGATGCGTTTCCTGCATCGCCTGCAGCGCTTGCCATTAGTGATTTGGCGCGAGCTGCAGGGCAATGGCCAATCCCTGAACAACCAGGTGGTCATTTGGAGTTCTTTTTAGAGCAATTGCTAACACGAAAGGCGGTAGGTGATAACGGGTGAGTAGTAAGGTGGCAGCATACCAGCAAAGTGTCGATCTAAACGCTATCGTAGAGCGTCATGCTCCGTTAGTGAAGAGAATCGCTCACCATTTGATGGCTCGTTTACCCGCCAGTGTCATCGTTGATGATTTAATTCAGTCTGGGATGATCGGATTGCTTGAAGCCGCGAAAAATTTTGACGGCTCTAAAGGTGCTAGTTTTGAGACATTCGCCGGTATCCGAATTCGCGGTGCTATGTTGGATGAAATTCGCAAAGGTGATTGGACACCACGCTCGGTGCACAAAAATAGCCGAACTATCATGGAGGCGATTGCGCAAGTTGAACGTGAAACCGGCGCAGACGCACGAGATGTCGATATCGCAGCTAAATTGAACGTGTCGTTGGGCCAATATCATCAAATGCTCAACGAAGTAAACGCGGGCAAATTGGTCGCGATAGAAGACTTAGGTGTTTCAGAAGACGTTATCGGAGACGAGAAGAGCAAAGGCTCAGATGCGCCATTTGAAGATTTAATGCAGGGCGCGTTTCAAAAGGCACTGGCTCATGCGATCACAACGTTGCCAGAGCGTGAAGCAATTGTATTGTCTCTGTACTATGATGAAGAATTGAATTTACGAGAGATTGGCGAAGTACTTGAAGTAAGCGAATCTCGTGTGAGTCAGATACACAGCCAGGCTATGCTAAAATTAAAAGCGCGTATGCAGGCTTGGCGTATGACTGAAGCTTAACAATAACAATCATAATGTTCCTCAGTGGAGGCTGTTTTGGATAAAAATATGAAAATTCTTGTTGTTGATGACTTTTCAACAATGAGACGCATCATAAAAAACCTGCTTAAGGATCTTGGCTTTACTAACATCCAGGAAGCAGACGATGGAAGTACTGCATTACCAATGCTACAACAAGGTGATTTTGATTTTGTTGTAACCGACTGGAATATGCCGGGTATGCAGGGTATCGACTTGTTGCGCGCTATCCGTTCAGATGACGGGTTAAAGCACCTTCCAGTGCTGATGGTGACGGCAGAAGCGAAAAAGGAACAGATAGTTGCTGCGGCACAGGCCGGTGTGAATGGATATGTCGTAAAACCGTTCACGGCAGCGACGTTAAAAGAAAAGCTCGAAAAGATTTTCGAACGCTTGGGTTAATCCAGACGGTCTTTTAACAAAAGGAGACACTGGATGCCTGATAAATCCACAGTGCCAATTTCATTAGAAGAAGCTAAACAGCTAGTTGCATATTTAGAAGAAGGCGACACAGATTCTGCAAATGCGATTCTGGAAGTTGCCTCAATGAAAGAATCTATTGAGTTGTTTGCCGAGGTGGGAAAATTAACTCGCCAGTTACACGATTCACTCAATAGTTTTCAGATTGATGATCGGATTAAAGGTCTGGCGAGTGAAGAAATCCCAGACGCTCAATCTCGACTCTTATATGTAATAGAAGAAACTGAAAAAGCAGCAAACACTACGATGGATGCGGTTGAGACAAGCATGCCGATTGCTGAGAAACTCAACGAACGTATTGCGGAAGTGCTTCCTGAGTGGAAGAAATTAATGTCTCGTCAGCTGGAAGTTGGTGAGTTTAAGACGTTGTGTGGGGATTTAGACAAACTACTTGAAGATGCTTCGACCGATTCTGCAAAGCTAACGTCTTTGTTAACCGAAGTGCTCATGGCTCAAGGTTATCAAGATCTCACGGGTCAGGTTATTCGCCGTGTAATTGAGCTTGTCAAAGAGGTTGAAGATAGCCTGGTAAACATGCTGACAATGTTTGGTGACCCAGAATTGAAGCAAAGTCCTCAAAAATCTAAGAAAAAGACCGATACAGTGGAAGCGGAAGGTCCAATTATCGATGCTGAAACGCGTGACGACGTTGTCAGCGGCCAAGATGATGTAGATGACCTGTTATCGAGCTTGGGATTTTAGGAGAGCGTATTAATGGCGTTTGATGTGGACGAGGAAATATTGCAAGACTTTCTGGTAGAAGCCGGAGAGATACTTGAACAATTACAAGAACAACTCGTTGATCTGGAGAATAATCCTGAAGACACCGATTTGTTGAATGCTATTTTCCGCGGTTATCATACTGTGAAGGGTGGTGCCGGTTTCCTTTCCCTCACCGAACTTGTTGATATTTGTCATGGTGCTGAGAACGTATTCGATGTAATGCGTAATGGGCAACGCACCCTGACACCTGACTTGATGGACGTTATTCTTCGTGCAACTGACGTTGTGGTTGAAATGTTCGACAAAGTTAAATCAAGAGACCCGCTTGAGCCTGCAGATCCAGAACTTATCGACCTTTTACACAAACTCAGTAAGCCTGAAACCGCCGATGAACAGATTTTTGCGTCAGATGCAGGCGCGACAGGTGAAGTAGCTGAAGAAATAGAATTTGCGGTTGAAGAAGAACCCGATGAGCCGGCTGAGTCAGAGTCGCAAGTGGAATCGGCCGCTTCAAGCGACGGTGGCAGTATCGATGAAATTACTGAAGATGAATTCGAAGCGCTGCTTGACGAATTGCATGGCAGTAGTGCACCCGGCGCCGCAAAAGCAGCAGCTGAGCCTACCCCCCCATCCGCGCCCACTGATAGTGGTGACGGCGATGAAGATATCAGTGATGATGAATTTGAAGCGCTTCTTGACCAACTGCACGGTAAAGGTAAGTTTGAAGGTGCAGCGTCTGAACCCACAGAAAAGTCAGCGCCGAAAGAAGCATCCAGTGAGTCCGCTGACAGTGATGAAATCTCCGACGACGAGTTTGAATCTTTGCTTGACCAGTTGCATGGCCATGGCCAAGGCCCTGGTAGTAAAGCTGAAGAAGTAAAAGTTGAAAAACCAGTTGAACCTCCTAAAGAGGATAAGCCTGCGCAAGACAGTAAGCCTGCGTCAACTGAGAAAAAAGCACCAGAAAAAGCACCTGCGCCAGCAGCAAAAGCCAGCGAACCAGCTGCTGCTAAGGCTGCGCCTAAACCGGTACCTAAAAAAGACGATAAGAAAGCGGCTGCGGCACCTCCGCCAGCAGAAACGACTGTTCGTGTAGATACTAAACGACTTGACCAAATCATGAATATGGTTGGGGAGCTCGTATTGGTTCGGAACCGTTTGTTGAGCCTTGGGATCAACGTAAACGACGAAAGCATGAGCAAGGCAATAGCCAACCTCGATGTCGTAACGGGCGACCTTCAGGGTGCGGTTATGAAAACGCGCATGCAACCGATCAAAAAAGTATTTGGTCGTTTCCCTCGCGTTGTTCGTGACCTCGCACGTAGTCTTAAAAAAGAAATCACCCTCGAACTAGAAGGGGAAGAGACTGATTTAGATAAAAACCTGGTTGAGGCGTTGGCCGATCCACTCGTGCATTTGGTTAGAAACTCTGTCGATCACGGTATTGAAATGCCGGACGATCGTCAAGCCGCAGGTAAACCGCGCATGGGTACGGTTAAACTGTCGGCCTCACAAGAAGGTGACCATATACTGCTTACTATCGATGATGATGGTAAGGGAATGGATCCTGAGAAGCTCAAAGAGATAGCGATTAATCGAGGCGTGCTTGACGCTGACGCTGCGGCACGTATGTCAGACGTAGAAGCCTTTAATCTCATTTTTGCGCCAGGATTCTCGACTAAGACTGAGATCAGCGATATTTCCGGTCGTGGTGTTGGTATGGATGTGGTGAAAACCAAAATCAACCAGCTAAACGGTAGCGTCAATATTGATTCGCAGCTTGGTCGTGGTACGCGCTTAGAAATCAAAGTGCCATTAACGTTAGCAATCTTGCCTACGTTAATGATTATCGTTGGTGAACAAACCTTCGCATTGCCGCTGGGTGCAGTGAACGAAATCATTAATATGGATATCAGCAAAACCAATACTGTTGATGGTCAATTAACGATGATAGTGCGCTCAAAAGCCATACCATTGTTCTACCTTGGAGAGTGGTTGCAACGTGGCAATAAAGCAGTGGATAAAAACAAAGGGCATGTAGTTGTAGTGCAAATTGGCACACAGCAAATGGGCTTTGTTGTGGATGCATTGATCGGCCAAGAAGAGGTTGTAATCAAACCGTTAGATGCCTTGTTACAAGGCACACCAGGCATGGCTGGTGCGACTATTACATCTGACGGCGGCATAGCGTTAATCTTGGACATCCCAGGCTTGTTGAAGCGTTATGCTCGGAAGGCACTGAATAAATAGAGCGCCAAACATCAATTTGTTTGGCGTTAAGCAAAAACCGTGGGTTAACAGGAATTTCATTCGTAATGTCACTTAAGGTTTTGGTGGTTGATGACTCGTCGTTTTATCGTCGTCGTGTACGCGAGATACTCAACCAAGATCCTGCATTAGAAGTGGTGGCCGAGGCGAGTAATGGCGAAATCGCTCTAGCAAAAATACAAGAGTTCTCTCCAGATGTAGTTACCATGGATGTCGAAATGCCTGTGATGGATGGTATTACGGCGGTTCGAAAAATCATGGCAACGTCGCCTGTGCCAATCCTTATGTTTTCTTCGATCACGCAAGACGGTGCTGAAGCGACTATTCAAGCATTAGAAGCTGGGGCGCTAGATTTTCTGCCTAAAAACTTTGAAGATATTGCACGAGACCGTCGCGAAGCGACCATGGTGTTACGTTCGAAAGTAAGGGCAATTGCTAGCAGGCCGATGCGAGCTAGGCGTCCATTGTCGACCCCATTAACCACACCAGGTAAAACTGCCGCGACGCAAAAGTTTTTTAAGTCATCTTCCGTTATTAGTGGCCCATCTTCTACAACACCAACGCCGGCACAACCTTCTTATCGTTATAAGAGCAAAGCCTACAAATTACTGGCTATTGGTTCTTCTACCGGCGGACCGGTAGCGTTGCAAAAGGTATTGCAACCATTGCCTGCTAGCTTTTCGTTGCCCATTTTACTCGTGCAGCATATGCCGGGAACGTTCACTACAGCATTTGCTCAGCGTTTAAACAGTATTTGTAATATCACCGTCAAGGAAGCCGAACACGGTGATATTTTACGACCTGGGCACGCATATTTGGCTCCCGGTGGTAAGCAAATGTTAGTGGAAGGAACGGCTAATTCTCCGCGGCTTAAGATTGTGGATTCTGTGCCAGGAGAAGATTTGACCTACAAACCCAGTGTCGATTTAACTTTTAAATCCTGTGGTAAAGTTTTTGGCGGCGATATACTTGGCCTAGTGCTCACAGGCATGGGGGCTGATGGTAAATTAGGTAGTCAGGATATCAAGCGTCTTGGTGCCACTATATGGGCACAAGATGAAGCGACATGCGTAGTGTACGGAATGCCTCAGGCTGTCACGACAGCCAATATCTCAGAACGAAGTTTGCCGATTGAACGGTTTGCGACTGAGGTCATGGCTGAAGTCAAAGGCTGACTATGAAAATCTGGACTATTGCCAACCAAAAAGGCGGAGTAGGTAAAACTACAACGACAGTGACTTTGGGGGGCATTCTAGCGCAGCGCAAACATCGGGTTCTACTAATTGATACCGATCCCCATGCATCATTAAGCTATTATTTTGGTATCGACTCTGAAGCGCTGACTAAAAGTACATACGATATATTTGTGCACGATGGTCCAATCGACCAAGAGCTCGTACTGGATTGTTTGTGCCCGACAAAACTCGATACCTTGTTTGTTTTGCCGGCTACCATGAATTTGGCGACGCTGGATAGAAAGTTGGGCGCTAAAACAGGAATGGGGTTGGTGTTGACACGGGCATTAAAGGCAGTTGAAAACGAGTTCGATTATGTGTTGATTGATTGTCCGCCAGTATTAGGCGTATTGATGGTAAACGCACTAGCCGCATGTGATCGAATTTTGGTGCCAGTACAAACCGAGTTTTTAGCTCTGAAAGGACTGGACCGTATGATGCATACACTGGAGATTATGAGTCAGTCATTGCACAAAACATTTGACGCGTTAATTGTGCCTACTATGTATGATAAACGTGTCAATGCAGCGTTAGAGGCGTATCAAACATTAAAGCAAGACTATGCAGAGAATACGTGGAAAAGTACTGTACCGGTTGATACACGTTTTCGAGAAGCGAGCCAAGCGCAAACGCCCATATCGTTGTTTGCGCCGCGCTCGCGTGGCGCTTATGCCTACACAAAATTGTTATTAGAGTTGGAGTCTACGTAGTATATGAGTAAGGGCAGAAGCTTCGCCAAAGAAGAAGTCATGCATGAATATTTGGATGGCTTGTTGGTCGATCTTGCCGATCCAGTTGAGGCAACTCATCGTGTGGCGAAACTACTTGAAAAGGCGACAGTACCAGATGTCATTGAAGAAAAGACACCTGCAATTGAGGTACCTACTCCAGAAGTCAGCGTAGAGGCCCCAGCACCAGAATCTCATATAGTTGATGAACAAACTAAAGAAGCTGACAAAGCCGCCGAAATAGCTAATATAGAGTCTGAAACGTCAGTCAAAGTGGCACTTCAAGAGCGCCTTGAGAACCGCTTTCAAGCTCTCTTTTTTGATGTCGCGGGATTGACAATGGCTGTGCCGCTGATCGATTTGGGCGGTATCCATCAGATTGATAAAATTGGACCTCTGTTCGGTAAACCGGATTGGTTTATGGGAGTAATGTTGCATCGAGAAGAAAAAATTAGTGTAGTCGATGCGGCAAAATGGGTAATGCCTGAAAAATACACACAAATCGATGAAGACAAGCTACACTACAAATACATCATAATGCTATCTGAAAGTGAATGGGGACTTTCCAGTAACGCCTTGATTAATACCGTAGAGTTGGACAAACAAGACGTGAAATGGCGGGAAGCGGATGGAAAACGCCCTTGGTTAGCAGGAATGGTAAAGGAACGGATGTGTGCTTTAATTGATGTAAAGCAGTTAATTGATTTATTAAATGCCGGTTTGGACAGCAATCAGAAGTAATCACCGTCATTGTTGGGAGCATGAAGGATGAGTGAAAAAAGTACCAGTAGTAATACGGTCGTAGATAATAACGATGAAGTTCTGCAGTGGGTCACTTATCGCCTCGGCGAAGAGACTTACGGCATCAATGTAATGCAAGTTCAGGAAGTGCTTCGACACACCGAAATTGCTCCCGTGCCAGGTGCGCCAGATTATGTGCTCGGTATCATAAATCTGCGCGGTAACGTGGTAACTGTCATTGATACTCGTGCTCGTTTTGGTCTGCCACCAACGGATATAACCGACAACACTCGGATTGTTATCATTGAGTCAGACGAGCAGGTAGTCGGTATTCTTGTCGACAGTGTTGCAGAGGTTGTTTATCTGCGTTCATCTGAAATTGACAGCGCGCCTAACGTAGGCACTGAAGAGAGTGCTAAATTTATCCAAGGTGTTAGCAACAGAGATGGTGAACTTCTCATATTAGTTGACCTCAACAAGCTGTTGTCTGACGAAGAGTGGGACGAGATTTCCAGTCTATAACCCGTTCTACACATGCACGGCAAACGCTGTTTGCCGTCGTCTCTATATTTAACCCCTCTATGTTGATGACCAGACAGCATGACTGATATTAGTTTCATTGTTGCAATTCTAGCGTTGATCTCAGTCGCGATAAGCTGTTTCTTATTGGTACGCCGGGTGCGAAGCGCTGAAGTTAAAGCCAATGAACGTGATGAACAGCTGGAACATCAACTCACACTGCAAATGAATCATGCACACCAGCAGCTTCGCCAACAGCAGCAGAAAAGTCAGGAGCAAATAAGCGAGCTTTCGCAGCAACTGGACGAGATGGCAACTTCAATGGCTCAATTGCAACAACAGTTAAACGATGCCTTGATCAAGCTGGAAAATATAGAAAGTAATGATCCTGAAGTGAAACTCTATCAACAAGCAAGAAAGTTGATAGCAAGTGGAGCGGATATCGACGATATCATTGAAGCCTGCGGTATTCCGCGGGCTGAAATTGAACTGCTGATGTCGATGGACAGAAAAGCTGACACTTAGCTCTCTAAACGTTTAGACGTCTAGACGTAAATTAGTTGACAATTAAACAGAATACGGCACACTGTAACGCCTGTTAACGGTAAGAGTGTGACCCATGCCTATACGAATTCCCAGTGAGCTACCTGCACAAGATGTTCTGTCGCAAGAGAATATATTTTGTATGGATGCTGAGCGTGCGGCTCAACAGGATATTCGTCCATTAGAAGTTGGTATCTTGAATTTGATGCCAAATAAAATCGAAACAGAGATCCAAATTTTACGCTTATTATCGAATACGCCACTGCAAATAAACGTAGACCTTATTCGCATTGACGAGCAAGTGTCAAAACACACCTCAGAACAACATATGAACGCGTTTTATCATGCTTTCAGTGAGGTTGCGCACAAGCGCTATGATGGTTTAATTGTTACAGGTGCTCCATTAGCGCACCTAGATTATCAAGACGTTAAATATTGGTCTCATATGACACGTATTATGGATTGGGCAAAGCGACACGTTCAATCTACATTGTATTTATGTTGGGCGGCTCATGCGGCCATGTACCACTTCTATGGCAAGCAAAGAGTACTTCGCGAAGATAAATTGTGCGGAGTGTATGAGCACGCAGTGTTAGAGCCTACCAACGAGTTGGTGCGCGGATTTGATTCTGCGTTCAATGCACCACACTCACGTTATGGCTATATTGATGAAAAAGACTATGAATCGGTTCCCGGCTTGAAGGTTATCGCAAGATCGGATGTAACAGGGGCATACTTAGTTGCCTCTGACGACAAACGCATGGTGTTTTTAACCGGGCATCCAGAATATGATCCTGATACCTTACAACAGGAGTATTTGCGTGATTTCGATGCCGGTCTTGAGCCAAATATTCCAGTGAACTATTTTCCCAACGATGATGTTAACCAAGCGCCAATTGTGCGCTGGCGTAGCCATGGTAATCTCTTGTTTACAAACTGGCTGAATTACTATGTTTATCAAACAACGCCGTATAACTTAGATGACTTAAGCGCAAGTGCATAAACCATCACGTAAATTCACATTGAGATTTTGACATGAGTAAACAATCCGACCGTTTATACGATATTGCACAGCAGCGAGTACTGATTCTTGATGGTGCTATGGGCACGATGATCCAGCGACATAAACTCACAGAAGAGGACTATCGCGGTGAGCAATTTAAAGACTGGCATACCGATTTAAAAGGCAATAATGATCTATTGGTATTAACGCAGCCAGAAATTATCAAGGACATACATGGACAGTACCTTGAGGCTGGAGCGGACATCATTGAAACAAACACCTTTAATGCCACCACCATTTCAATGGCTGATTATGATATGCAAGCGCAATCGCGTGACATTAATATCGCAGCGGCGCGATTAGCAAAAGAAGTGGCTGAAGAATATACGCGTAAAACGCCGGATAAACCTCGCTATGTGGCAGGTGTTTTAGGCCCAACAAATAGAACCGCTTCTATTTCACCTGATGTGAATGACCCTGCTAAACGCAATATTACTTTCGACGAATTGGTCGAGGCTTATACCGAGTCTACATTAGCACTGATTGAAGGTGGCGCTGATATTATCCTAATAGAAACCATATTCGATACGCTCAATGCAAAAGCCGCAGCCTTTGCCGTACAAGGCGTGTTCGACACGCTGGGTTATACGTTACCGGTCATGATCTCTGGCACGATTACGGATGCGTCGGGTAGAACGCTGTCTGGACAAACGGCTGAGGCATTTTATTATTCGTTGCGTCATATAGAACCATTTTCTTTCGGACTAAATTGCGCGTTGGGGCCTGATCTACTGCGCCAATACGTAGCGGAGATAGCAAAAGTCAGTGAATGTTTTGTTTCAGCGCACCCTAACGCAGGGCTCCCCAACGAGTTTGGAGAATATGATATGCAAGGTGATGAAATGGCTGCACATATCAAAGAATGGGCGGAAAGTGGGCTGGTCAACATTGTGGGCGGTTGCTGTGGCAGCACGCCGGATCATATTCGTGCAATTGCGCTAGCGGTATCTGAAATTCCACCTCGCGTCTTGCCTCATTTAGAGGTGAAAATGCGTTTGTCTGGCCTTGAGCCGTTCGTTCACTAGGAGTCTACAGTGACAGCAGAATTTTCAACTTTTATAAACGTTGGTGAAAGGACAAACGTAACGGGCTCCGCTGTTTTCAAGCGCTTGATATTGAGTGGTGATTTTGAAGCCGCCTTAGATGTTGCGCGCCAACAGGTCGAGAATGGGGCGCAGATCATCGATATCAACATGGATGAAGCCATGTTGGATTCGAAAGCTGCAATGGTGCAGTTTTTAAATCTTATTGCCGCAGAGCCTGATATTTCGCGCGTACCGATCATGCTGGATTCTTCAAAATGGGACGTCATTGAAGCCGGTTTAAAATGTGTTCAAGGGAAAGCGATTGTTAACTCGATAAGCCTAAAGGAAGGTGAAGCTCAATTTATTGAACAGGCAAAATTAATCAAAAAATATGGCGCAGCGACGGTGGTCATGGCATTTGATGAAACGGGCCAAGCGGATACAGAAGATCGTAAAGTTGAGATTTGTACTCGGAGTTACCGGATTCTGACCGAGCAGGTCGGCTTTCCGCCAGAAGACATCATTTTCGACCCGAATATTTTTGCTGTTGCAACCGGTATTGAAGAACATGACCGATACGCAGTTGATTTCATTGAAGCTACACGGCGCATAAGACAAACCTTGCCGCATGTCCATGTGTCGGGCGGGTTGTCGAACATCTCGTTTTCGTTCCGAGGCAATAATCCAGTGCGAGAGGCGATGCATTCTGTGTTTCTATATCATGCCATTCGAGCAGGCATGGACATGGGGATCGTAAATGCCGGTCAATTAGAGGTTTATGACGAAATTCCACTTGAGTTACGAGATGCCGTTGAAGACGTCATTTTAAATAGACGAAGTGATGCCACCGAGCAACTGTTAGCGCTGGCACCGAAGTATCAGGGCGATGGTAAAGTCGCCGCGGCTGAAGACTTATCTTGGCGAGAGTGGCCGGTAAATAAACGCTTAGAGCATTCTCTCGTGAAAGGCATCACAGACTACATTGTTGATGATACCGAAGAGGCTAGACAGCAAGCAGAGCGACCACTACACGTGATCGAAGGGCCGTTAATGGATGGCATGAATGTGGTTGGCGATCTGTTCGGAGAAGGTAAAATGTTTTTACCGCAAGTGGTTAAATCTGCGCGGGTGATGAAAAAGGCTGTAGCGCATCTTCAACCCTATATTGAAGCTGAAAAGTCCGGTGGAGCAAGTAGCAATGGAAAAGTGCTAATGGCCACAGTGAAGGGCGACGTGCATGATATCGGCAAGAACATTGTGGGTGTGGTGCTGCAGTGTAACAACTTTGAAGTGATTGACTTGGGTGTCATGGTACCTTGTGCCAAAATTTTAGAAGAAGCAAAAGCCCAAAACGTCGATATGATTGGTCTATCCGGGCTGATAACCCCATCTCTCGATGAAATGGTCTATGTTGCGAGCGAGATGCAACGTCTTGGCTTTGACATTCCATTGCTTATTGGTGGCGCGACAACCTCTAAAGCGCATACAGCGGTTAAAATTGAACAGAACTATGATGGGCCTGTGGTCTATGTTCCGAACGCAAGTCGTGCCGTTGGTGTATGTCAAAAACTCATCTCCGAGACAACACGAGCTGAATATGAAACTCAATTAAGTGCCGAGTACGAGAAGGTGCGTGAACAACACGCCAATAAGCGACCGAGAACGAAGCCTGTTAATTTGGCGCAAGCACGTGCGAACAAATATGCAATTGACTGGCAGAGTTACACGCCACCAGTACCTAAGGCGTTGGGTGTTAAAGCAATATCTGTTGATATTAAAACATTGCGAGACTATATCGATTGGACCCCATTTTTCATGACGTGGTCATTGGCGGGTAAGTATCCGAACATCTTACAGGATGATGTTGTGGGAGAAGAGGCGACACAGTTGTTTCATGATGCAAATGCAATGTTAGATCAACTGGAAAAAGCCAAAACACTTAACCCGAAAGGGGTTATTGGTTTGTTCCCGGCGAATGCAGATGGCGACGATATCAGCGTATACAAAGATGAGTCCCGCAGTGAAGAGTTACTGCGTACGTTCCATTTACGTCAACAAACAGACAAGGCAGATAAAGCGAATTATTGTTTGAGTGATTTTGTTGCACCGCAAGAGAGTCACGTTAGCGACTATATTGGCGCCTTTGCGGTGACTGCGGGTGTTGAAGAAGATGCATTGGCAGATGCCTTCACAAAAGATGGAGATGACTATAACGCGATTATGCTTAAAGCTGTTTCTGATAGGCTGGCAGAAGCATTCGCCGAGTATTTGCATCAACAAGTAAGAACAACATTTTGGGGTTATGCGGCTTCTGAAAGTCTAGACAATGACGCATTGATAGCTGAAAAGTATCAGGGTATTCGGCCGGCTCCAGGTTATGCGGCCTGTCCAGAGCACACTGAGAAACAGCAAATCTGGGATTTGCTCGATGTAGAGCATCATACCGGTATGAAGTTAACCGAGAGCTACGCGATGTGGCCCGGCGCTTCAGTGTCGGGTTGGTACTTCTCGCACCCGGATTCACGTTATTTTGCGGTTGCCAAGATCCAACATGATCAGCTTGAAGATTATGCAACACGCAAAGGCTGGTCGATTGATGAAGCGCGTAAATGGTTGATGCCGAATCTGAGTGACTAATAATATGTCAATTGAAGCTCAACTGCCGTTTAGTCAGGCATGTGAAAACAATAAAGAGGTTATTCTAGATAAGCTTCGTGTTCATTTTTCGGATGTGACGGGCGTACTAGAAATTGGTTCTGGTACCGGCCAACATGCGGTGCACTTTGCCACTCATATGCCGCATCTTTTGTGGTTTCCGACCGACCGCGCAGTTCAGCTTGCGACATTGAATAAAAGGTTAGGTGTCATCGATGTCGCTAATATACAATCCGCCATCGCATTTTCTATTGGTGAAAATGAGTGGCCGTCGGTGCCTGTAGACGGTGTTTTTAGTGCTAACACCGCTCATATCATGCAGCCAAACGAAGTGGAATGTATGATGGGATTGATTGCGGAAAACCTTCCTGAAAATGGGGTGTTTTGCCAGTACGGCCCGTTTACGCAAGGTGGAGAGTTTATCAGCGAAAGCAACAAAGCATTCCATCATCATTTATTGGCACAAGGCTATGGTGGATATCGCGATATTAGCGAATTAAAACGTTGGGCGAGTGGGCTTACATTATCAGCTCATTACACAATGCCAGCCAACAATGAATTATTGATTTGGGTGAAATAAAAAAGCCGGGCATTGCCCGGCTTTTATTTAACTCTTCATTACCAGATGCGTACGCGATCTTCAGGTGCAAGATACAAAGCATCGCCCGGTTGAACGTTGAATGCTTCGTACCACGCATCATGGTTGCGTGGTGCTAGAGCGCGGTAGCGGCCCGGAGAGTGAGTACCACCGCGTAGCTGATTCAGCATGCTTTCTTCGGTGCGCTTTTCTTTCCACACTTGTGCCCAAGCCAGGAAGAAACGCTGGTCGCCGGTTGTGCCGTCGATGATAGGCGCTTCTTCTCCGTTTAAGCTTAACTTATACGCGTGATAAGCCATGGCCAAACCACCTACATCACCAATATTTTCGCCTAGACTGTTTTTGCCATTGACGAAGTTACCCTCAATTGGCTCATAAGCACTGTACTGTGCAATCAGCTGTTCAGTTTTTGCTTCAAACGCGGCGCGATCTTCTTCTGTCCACCAATTACGTTGAATACCCATGGCATCAGATTTTGACCCTTGATCATCAAAACCGTGTCCCATTTCATGACCAATGACCGCGCCTATAGCACCGTAATTGACCGCAGGATCGGCATTTGGATCGAAGAATGGAGGTTGTAGAATTGCTGCTGGGAATACAATTTCGTTGAACGAGCTGTTGTAGTATGCATTGACGCGTTGTGGCGTCATGCCCCAGCGATTACGATCAGTCGGCTCTAATTCTTGCTCCAATTCTTTAGCATGGAAGAATTGACGGATACTGTGCATGTTGGCCACGAGATCATCACGCGAGATATCTAAGCCGGTAAAGTCTTCCCATACATCTGGGTAACCGATTTTGGGATTAAATGCCGCTAGTTTAGCCTGTGCATTTTTCTTAGTTTCTTCACCCATCCAATCGAGGTTTTCAATACGCTCGCCTAATGCGGTACGTAAATTCTCAACCAGCTCGCTCATTTGCTGCTTAGAGCTTTCAGGGAAGAAACGGTCGACATACACTTTACCAATTGCAAAGCCAAGTGATTCAGTGCCTGACATCGCGCTGACAGCACGTTTCCAACGAGCACGTTGTTCTTGCTGACCACTTAGTGTCTTACCGTAAAAAGCAAAGCTCGCATTTGAGATATCTTCAGACAATAAATCTGAGTTGCTGTTGATAGTGTGGTAGCTCATGTAGGCTTTCCACGCATCAAGAGGTAATTCGTTGATCAGTGCAATAACGCCGTTTACCGGTTCTGGTTGGTTAATATTAAGTGTAGGTACTTGATAACCGGAAGATTCAAAGAATGCTGACCAATTAAAGTTCGGATATGCATCAGACAGGCCTTCACGCTCAATTTGATTCAATGTTAAGTCACGGTTACGACGTTTTTCACGAGGCCATTGAACTTCTGCAATTTTAGTTTCAAGCTCAAGGATTGCAGCTGCATCTTGTTCTGCGGTTTCACTGCCCGTGAACGCTAACATTTCAGCAATGTGAGCTTGGTAGGCTTCACGAATTTTAACGAAACGTTCGTCTTCGCTTAGGTAATAATCGCGATCAGGTAGCCCTAAACCACCAACGCCAACATTGACTTGGTATTTATTCGGATCGAGACGGTCATACCACATACCAGCCCAAAGCGGAGAAACACTGTCAGTCAACCATGCTTTACCAAATTCTCGTGTCAGATCATCAACGGAGGCGATTGCTTTGATATCGTCTAGTATTGGCTGGATCGGTGCTATACCCTTGGCATTCAGAGATTCAGTATCCATAAAACTGTGATAGAAATCAGCAATCAACTTGGCTTCGCCGGTAAGATCGGTTGCGTTGTTCAGTTCATCGATGATGCTTTTTACGCGTTCTTCGCTTCTATCAGCCAAAGCTGAAAATGCGCCGAAACGTGTTTTGTCTGCAGGTAATTCATAGTTATCATACCAATTACCAGAAGCGTACATAAAGAAGTCATCGCCAGGCTTTACTGCTTCATTTCGTGCAGTTAAATCAACGCCAAAGGAGCCAATTTCGGCAGCCGCAGCAGCGACAGGTTGCGCATTATCTGTGGTAGATGCTGTATTTTCTGATGTAGGGTTTGGGCTACAAGCGGCTAAACCTAAGCTTGTGGCTATAGTGAGTGCTAACAGTGATTTTTTCATTGAGCTTCCTGTGTTTCATTGGGTGATTTAAACATGGCGTTTATCACTCTGTTTTCTTAAAAGGCACAAAATCTTGTGCTTGAGCAAAATACTTTTCTATCGAATCTCGTTCTTGCTCGGTATACCGCGAGACTGCATCGTGAAAAGCAGGCTCACAACAATGATGGAAAGAATGGCACATGATAGGTTCGAAACCGCGCAATAGCTTGTGCTCTCCCTGGGTACCAGGATTAAACAGCGCTAACTCGTTTGCGATCGCGAACTCAATACCTTGATAGTAGCAACACTCGAAATGTAAGCCGTCTATATCTTCCAACGCACCCCAATATCGACCAAAAAGCCCTGATTCGTTGTAAAAGTAGAGGGCCGAGGCGATGGGTTGTTGCTCTTTATACGCCATTACCACCATCATCGCATCCTTTAAATTATCATAAAGTGCAACAAAAAATTCGTGATTGAGATAACCCGCATGCCCGCTGCGTTTAAAGTAAGTATTGCGGTAACAATGATAAAAAAACTCAATGTCTGACAATGCAAGCTCCGAGCCGCTCAATTGGCGAATGCTGACGCCTTGTTCACAAACCCTTCGTCTCTCTTTGCGAATATCTTTGCGTTTGCGGGAAGTAAAGCGAGCCATGAAATCGTCAAAAGACGTGTAGTCGAGGTTTTGCCATTGAAACTGAACCGAGCATCTCTGTGCTAGGTTCGTCGATTGGTAGGGCACCTGCTTTGGGAAATCAAATAACCAATGAAATGAAGACCAGTCTCGATCTTCGCACAGGTCACTGATGGCAACTGTTAGAAAAGCCAATACCGGCTGAATGTGCTCTGGCGCACACAACAATTTCGCCATCGTGACGGGGGTGAATGGAATTGCAACCAATAGTTTGGGGTAGTACTCAAGGCCATGTTGGTGATAAGCATTGGCCCATGCATGGTCAAACACATACTCTCCGTAACTATGATCTTTAGTATAAGCGGGTATGTAAGCGATATCAGTCTGTGACTGTGTATCGAAAACTCTAAGGTGTTTGGGGTGCCAGCCAGAGTCTGCGCCAACACTGCCGCTTCTTTCCATGGCACTTAAAAAAGCATACTGCAAAAAAGGCGGTTTATCTTGCGCCCACAGCTGCCAGCGTTCGGAGCATAGCTGAGTGATGGAATCGACAGTCTCTAACCCTAACTGCATGAGTACTTGTGCCCTGAAATTTATCTTTCTATCGTGAAATAACGCACACGATTGCTGGAAATAAGTGAACTATGCATAATGCCAACATGGAAGAAAAACAACAAATCTATCACTCTCTTATTCGCCTTCTCGCTCGTCGCGAGCATAGTCGTACAGAGCTAATACGCAAATTGCAGGCAAATGGTTTTGACCGCAATAAAGTCGATGACGTTTTGTCTGATATTCAACAGCAGGGGTTACAAAGTGATTCGCGTTACATCGAAATGATGGTGCGTTCTGCGGCATTAAAGGGGCATGGCGAAATGCGACTTATGCAACAATTGCAACAAAACGGCATTTCCCGTGCCGAAGTCCAAACCTGTCTAGAGAATGCTGACATAGACTGGTGGGCATTGGCACTGCAAGCAAAGCAAAAGAAATTTGGTGAACTACCAGAGCAAGATTTCAAGCTGAAGCAAAAGCAGCAACGATTTTTGGCTGGCAGAGGTTTTACCTTGGAGCAAATAAATTACGCGATTCACTTTAATCCTGAATCTGATGCTTAACAGGCATAAGGGATTCATGCTATCTTTGCGCCCTTAATTATGGGTTACTGCGCGTAGCGCGGGCATTTTTTTAATTCAACCACAACACAGGATTTTTCATGACGCTATCAACCGCTCAGATTCGAGGTAAGTTCATCGACTTCTTTGCTAAACAAGGTCACCAAGCGGTGGCAAGCTCTTCGTTGATCCCACATGATGATCCTACGCTTTTATTCACAAACGCAGGCATGAATCAGTTCAAAGATGTATTTCTAGGCACTGATAAACGTAGTTATTCTCGCGCAGTATCGTCACAGCGTTGTGTGCGGGCAGGTGGAAAGCACAACGATTTAGATAACGTAGGTTACACCGCGCGTCACCACACGTTTTTTGAAATGCTGGGGAATTTCAGCTTCGGTGATTATTTCAAAAAAGAGGCGATTCAATTTGCGTGGACTTTCTTAACTGACGAATTACAGCTACCCAAAGAGAAGTTATTGGTAACCGTGTATTCTGAAGATGATGAAGCGTACAACATTTGGTTGAATGATATCGGCGTCCCTGCTGAGAAAATTATACGTATTTCCACCTCCGACAATTTCTGGTCGATGGGAGATACAGGTCCTTGCGGTCCATGTTCAGAGATATTTTATGACCATGGCGAACATATTTGGGGCGGCCCTCCCGGCTCACCAGAAGAAGACGGTGACCGATTTATTGAAATTTGGAACTTGGTATTCATGCAATTCAACCGTCAAGCAAACGGTGACATGGAGCCTTTGCCGCGGCCATCGATTGATACCGGTATGGGGTTAGAGCGTATCAGCGCTATTTTGCAAAACGTTCATAGCAACTATGAGATTGATCTATTCCAAGCGCTGATTAAAGGTGCTGCCGATATTGTAGGCACTAATGATTTAGAAGATAAATCGTTGCGTGTTATTGCTGACCATATTCGCTCTTGTAGCTTTTTGATCTGTGATGGTGCGATGCCATCGAATGAAGGACGCGGTTACGTGCTTCGTCGAATTATTCGTCGTGCGGTTCGCCACGGTTACAAACTCGGCGCGAAGGATATTTTCTTTTACAAATTAGTCGACGTTTTGTGTCAGCAAATGGGCGATGCGTATCCTGAACTGAATGAACAAAAAGTCGTAATCGAAAAGGTTCTACGTGTTGAAGAGGAGCAGTTTAGCCGAACCTTAGAGCGCGGCATGAACTTGCTTAATCAAGCGTTAGAAGAGCTTAATGGCGATACGGTACCGGGTGAAGTTGTATTTAAGCTTTATGATACTTATGGCTTCCCTGCAGACTTAACAGCGGATGTTGCGCGTGAAAAAGGTTTCACTATCGATGAAGCCGGTTTTGAGCAAAACATGCAGCAACAACGCGAAAGAGCTCAACAGTCAAGCCAATTTGGTGCTGACTATGCCAACGTAGTGAGCGTTGACAGCGTGACGCAATTTACTGGCTATGAGCAGGTAGAATCAACCAGTGTTGTCGAAGCGATTATTGTCGATGGTGAAAAAGTTGATAGTGCAACAGATGCAAAAGACGTATTGGTTATCTTGGATTCTACACCGTTTTACGCTGAATCAGGTGGCCAAGTAGGTGATACCGGAACGTTAACGGGAGAGCAGTCTTCAGTCGCTATTGTAGATACCATAAAGCTAGGTGCAGCATTTGCGCATAAAGGTACTATTCAAGGCACCTTATCAGTCGGTGACAGCGTTAATGCCAAGATCGATGCAGCATTACGCCAAAGCATTAAGTTAAACCACAGTGCGACCCACTTAGTGCACGCAGCGTTACGCAAAGTACTCGGCGAGCATGTGAGTCAAAAAGGGAGCTTAGTGGATAGCGAAAAGCTTCGTTTTGACTTTTCTCATTTTGAATCAGTGAGTGAAGAGCAGTTACTCACGATTGAACGCATGGTGAATCAACAAATTCGCGCAAACCATACGTTAACAACGCGTTTAATGGATTTAGAAGAAGCCAAAGCGGCCGGAGCAATGGCGCTGTTTGGTGAAAAGTATGACGATGAAGTGCGCGTAATCACTATGGGCGATTTCTCAATCGAACTGTGTGGTGGAACTCACGTTGAACGCACGGGTGATATTGGTTTATTTAAGATTGTTTCTGAAAGCGGTATTGCATCAGGGGTTCGCCGACTAGAAGCGATTACCGGTGATGCTGCACTTGCATATATTCAGCAGCAACAAGCGCGTGTTGCGCAGATTGCACAATTGGTTAAAGCGGAACCGAGTGCAGTGATTGATCGTGTTAAAGGCCTTCTTCAGTCAACTCGAGACTTGGAAAAAACAAATCAGCAATTAACCCAGAAGCTAAATGCTCAAAAGGGCGCTGATGTTTTATCTAAGGCGGTTGATATCAACGGTGTTAAAGTATTAGTGACTGAAATGCCGGGGATTGAGAGTAAGGCATTGCGCGGTATTCTCGATGATCTGAAGAATAAGATGGGATCTGGTGTTATCTGTATCGGCACCGCAAGTGACGATAAAGTTGGCCTAATTGCTGGCGTAACACAAGATTTAATCAGCAAGGTTAAAGCCGGAGAACTGGTGAACCACGTAGCCGCACAAGTGGGTGGCAAAGGTGGCGGAAGACCTGATATGGCGCAAGCAGGAGGTTCTCAACCAGAAAACTTGGCAAAAGCGCTAGATTCAGTCAATACTTGGTTACAGGATAGGCTGTAAAATTAGTGAGTGGTTTGCAGTGACATCAAACCACATGGAGCACTATCGCTAGTGGCTTGAGCTGAGTCGTTAGCGTTGAAACGAAAGGATGTGACTTAACAATTAAGGAACAGGAGCAATAGAATGCTTATTTTGACCCGTCGTGTAGGTGAAACATTAATGGTTGGTGACGAAGTAACCGTTACCGTACTTGGTGTAAAAGGTAATCAGGTTCGTATCGGTGTGAATGCACCCAAAGAGGTTTCTGTGCATAGAGAAGAAATCTACATGCGAATTCAAGCGGAAAAGGGTGGTAACGGTTCGAAATCCGCTGACAGCGAATAATTTCTGCAAGTGATAAGAAAGCCGAGTTAAATATGACTTGGCTTTTTTTATGCCTGTATTTTGTGTGAAGAATGTACGGCGATTGTGCGATTTTTATCGCTTTATAGTTCAATTGGTTAAAATATCTTCGACCCGTCATTTATACGCTAAAAAAGCGTTGACTTCCCTTTGTGAATCATTAAACTGCGACTCCACATTTTGGAGAGGTGGGTGAGTGGCTGAAACCAGTTCCCTGCTAAGGAACCATACGTATTGCGCGTATCGAGGGTTCGAATCCCTCCCTCTCCGCCATTGTGCCTGTACGCGTGTGTAGCTCAGCTGGATAGAGTACCTGGCTACGAACCAGGCGGTCGGAGGTTCGAATCCTTCCACACGCGCCACTTGCTTAATGGTATAAATGGTCTAAATTGAAAGTATCTGCGCGTGTGTAGCTCAGCTGGATAGAGTACCTGGCTACGAACCAGGCGGTCGGAGGTTCGAATCCTTCCACACGCGCCATTCCCCCTAATTTAAGTTATTCCATGGCTAGGGCGTTCGGCCCGGTGACCGGAGAGGTGAACCCTTCCACACGCGCCATTCCCTCTAATTTAAGTTATTCCATGGCTAGGGCGTTCGGCCCGGTGACCGGAGAGGTGAACCCTTCCACACGCGCCACTCCCCCTAATTTAAGCCATTCCATGGCTAGGGCGTTCGGCCCCATTCTAATGCGGCATTCTTCCTGATATTTCTCAAAACTTAAGTTAACCTTAAGGTAGGCTATGTAATTTACTGCACGTGGAAATAGTCTCCGCTATTATCCATATTGATGTTGCAAAGGAGACTACACATCAATGCGAATTTTATTGGTTGAGGATGATGCACCATTAGCCGAAGGGCTTAAACGCTCTTTAAAGCGAGAGCAATACAGTGTGGATTGGGTTGATACGGGCAAATATGCCATCAATGCGATTACCACTAAGACTGCAGATATGGTGATCTTAGATCTAGGGTTGCCAGATATGGATGGTTTGGATGTCCTAAAATTATCTAAGCGCACCGACCCAAACCTTCCTGTACTCGTATTAACGGCCAGAGATGGTATTGATAGCAAAGTCAAAGGGCTTGATTTAGGCGCTGATGATTATCTAGCGAAGCCCTTTGATATGGCAGAATTGCTGGCGCGCATAAGAGTAATAGAAAGGCGCCTTGGTACCGCTAATACTTCTATTATCGAAATCAATGGCGTCACGTTAGATACCGCAGCCAACCAAGTATCCATTCAAGGTAGTCCGGTGCCATTATCTCGTCGTGAATACATGATCGTTAAGTCTCTGATCGAGGGGGCTGGTCGAATCCAATCAAAGACGCAGCTCGAAACCAAGTTGTATGAATGGGGGGAAGAGGTGAGCAGTAACACGATTGAAGTGCATGTTCACAATGCGCGCAAGAAATTGCCGGACGGTTTTATTCAGACTGTACGGGGCGTTGGTTACGTGGTGAGAACTCAATAGTGTCGATTAAACGTCAACTGACGTTGTTAACCATATCTGTTGTTGTGCTAGCAACATTTTTTGCTGCGCTCCATGGTTACCGAAATAGCCTCAAGCAACTGGATAACATCTTTGACCAAGAATTGCATACAGTCGCTAGCCTTTTGATGAACCTGGTCGACTCAGGCTCAACAATTCCTATCACCTTCGATGGCGAAATCGGTTTTCAGGTTTTCCAAAAAGGAGAAATGACTCACACCAGTACTAATGCAACAAGTCGACCCGTGTCTAATACAGCTGAGGGGTTTTCGATTCAAAACCATCAGGGTAAACGATGGCGCGTATTTGTAATCGAACAATCGGATGTGAAAGTCGTGACGATGCAACCGTTAAACCTACGGGCGGCCTCAGCAGAGTCAATATTGTTGGTCACTATTACACCACTTGTGGTAGTGATCCCGATAATCGCACTGTTAATTTACTATATTATCAACCGAAGCTTGTCAGGGCTTACGAGTTTGTCTACTCAATTAAAGAGAAAAACTGCAGATGATCTGACGACTATAACCTTAATCGATACACCTGATGAGCTGGCACCGGTTCTATCGCGTCTGAATAATCTATTTGTACGTTTGGAGCAAGCGTTTGAGCGTGAAAGGCAACTAACGGCTAATGCTGCTCATGAGTTACGTACGCCAGTTAGTGTGTTGACCTTAACAGCTCACAACATGCAACAAGACTTTGAGAACGAGCAATTAACCTCTGCAGCCTTTAGTGAGCTAAAACAAAACATTCAGCGCATGGCACACGTTATAGAGCAAATGATAGCGTTGTATCGATTTACGCCTGAGCAGTTTGCTCGCGAAAAGCAGCCAGTTGAACTCCAACGCGTGTTGCAGGATGTGATCAGTAATAACTTTACAGATCTCGACAATCATCAGCAAACGATTGAATTGAATGCGTCAGAGGCAACTGTTTTGGGAGAGCCGTTCGCGCTCAATACTTTGTTTGAGAATATATTGCGTAACTCAATTAAATACTCAGGCAACGCAACACAAATTAAAGTGTCAGTTGAGCGTGATAACGACGTCACTACTGTTGTGATAGAAGACTCAGGGAAGGGGATTGAAGATGCGCAACTGGACAAAATATTTGAACGTTTTTATCGCGTAGAAGCGACCCAAAAGCGAGAAAAAGGTTCTGGCTTAGGTTTGTCTATCGCATGGCATATTATGGCACTACACCATGGCAAAATTTGGTGCTCGCGCTCATCGTTAGGCGGATTAAAAACAACCATGCAATTTCCGCATGTTCCTGCTGAAAGTGAAACGAAATTGCACCAACCTCCGCCGCTAGAGGGAGAGTCATGAAACGCCGTTTCAGCCGCTACGTGAGCGGGTTAATGCTATGGTGTCTTGGCGTCATGTCTGCCTGGGCAGAGACGCCCGTATTTCGACTTGAGCTTCGCGAAAATACCTTTACGCCATCAGAGTTAGTTATTCCGGCTAACACTAAGGTTCGCTTGGTCATTACCAATATGGATGACACCGCCGAAGAGTTTGATAGCTTTGACCTAAATCGTGAACGGGTAATTTTTGCCAATAGCAGTTCAACCATATTTATCGGGCCACTGCCTCCTGGCCGCTATGAATATTTCGGTGAATACCACCCTGTATCAGCTCGAGGGTTTGTTGTCGTTGAGGAGGTACAAAGTGTTAACTAATACAGTGATTGTCTTCCTGAGGGATTTTTTGCCAATCTTTATTTTGCTGACTTACTTGACCGTATTTACCCGGGCACCAATGTTTTCTATGCGTGTCTGGGCACCCTGGGTTATCCCTGGTCTCTTACTCGCCTTTGCTGGGCTTACAATTATTGAAGCCATTGCACAAACATTTGACGGAGCAGGGTTGGAAATTACCAACAGCGCACTACTTCTGCTTAGTTTTGTCGCATTGCTTGTAGCCTCTATTATGTTGATGCATGAAAGCAAAAATAGGTCAGCGCAATGGATGTTGCTGTGTGGCACTTGCCTGTTTGTTACATACAAGTTGATTGAGCTATTTATCTTCTTTGGGGTGTTTTGGCAAAAAGTCGATTCGCTACAAGACCTGCTAATCGGCTGCATTGTTGGAGTGGGAATATGTGTTAGCTTTTCCGCACTTTTACACTTTTTGCTGACCGAATTGTTTGTGTCTCGTTTACGACACATCGTTATCGTCATGTGGTGTGCTTTTCTCGCCGGTCAGTTTGGACAAATCACAGGGTTGTTATCTCAAGTTGATTTGTTGTCGCTTGGGGCACCTGTGTTCAATTTTAATCAAGTTATTGCGGATAGCTCTGAATATGGGCATGTGCTAAATGCACTGGTTGGTTATGAAGCCTCTCCAACCTCTGGTTTTCTATGGGTTTACTTTATATGTTTCGCATGTGCAACAGCACTGTGTATAGGCTGGGACCGTATGTTGTCTCGCGGGTCTAGGAGCAATGAAAATGAATAGATGGCTCTATAGTTTAGGATTGGTAATCGTTTCCTTACAAGCGTTGGCTGATGGAATGGTGGTAGACAAGGTTTATCATCCTTATGTCACCGCTAACGAACAAGAGTTTGAGTGGCGATTTATGTCGAGTCAAACCGACAACGACAATGTGCTTGCCCAGCGATTAGGGTATGGGCAGGCCATCACTGAAAATGTTGCCGTAGAGTTTTATGTGTTTGGCGAGCGTGATGAACAATCTAATTTTGAAGTCGCCGGTTATGAAATTGAATCCCGATGGATGCTGACCCAACAAGGTCAATATTGGGCTGATTGGGGAGCGGTTTTTGAGTTTGAAAAACGTAAAGCTCTGGATGACTACGAAGCAACGGCAGGACTCATTTTTGAAAAGGAAATCGGCAGAACCAGTGTAACCATGAACCTCTTCTTAATACGGGAATGGGGCGAAACGGTCAAAAGTGAGTGGGAAACAGAGTTTAGGTTTCAATATCGTTACCGTTATCTTCCCGCTGTTCAGCCGTCGTTTGAACTATACTCAGGCGAAGACTTCATTGGTATAGGCCCCGGGTTTATGGGGGTTTACCGTATTGATGGTCAAGAGCAAATAAAATGGGAGTCAGGCTTTATTACTGAAATAGCGCATTCGGGTAAGAATCATACGTTGAGATTTGCCATTGAGTATGAGTTTTAATCAACGTGATTGTGATAAATATGTAAAAATAATGAATAAATACTGATTAAGTCGCTGCTTATTCGTTTTTATTTGAATTTATATGCTTTCTGCCTGCTCCGGTATGTTGCAAACAGTCTATCCCCATGTTACTTATGTAGCCACTAATCGTCGGGTAAAACACGCGCTAAGGATTTGTCATGCAAGCCGTTTCTTCCGTTTCTTCTCAATTGGCTGAAGCCGCTGTTTTAATGGGCGTGGGCATGCTTTTCGTGTTTGCGTTTTTAACCTTGTTGATCCTGGCTATGGGTGGGCTCAAGCGTTTTGTCGCTCAATTCCCTGGGCAGACAGAGCAAACAACAAGCGCCTCGAAGTCTACCCAACCTGTCGATAAACCTGAGCAAGCGGTGATTGCTGCTATTAGTGCTGCTATCCATCAATACCGACAATCTAAAGATTAATTCCAAGGAGTTTTTATGCGCAAGCCATTAGCGTTAACTGAGTTGGTGCTCAGAGATGCTCATCAGTCATTATTGGCTACACGGATGCGAATAGAGGATATGTTACCTATTGCTGAACAGCTCGATAAAGCAGGGTATTGGTCGGTTGAATCGTGGGGCGGGGCTACGTTTGATGCGTGTATTCGATATTTAGGAGAAGATCCCTGGGAGCGTATTAGAGCGCTGAAAGCGGCTATGCCGAATACGCGTCAACAGATGTTGTTACGCGGGCAAAACCTTCTAGGTTATCGACACTATGCTGATGATGTTGTCGCTAAATTTGTTGAGCGCGCGCATCAAAATGGTGTGGATGTGTTTCGTATATTCGATGCCATGAATGATGTGCGGAATTTAAAAACGGCGATTAAGACGGCCGTTGATATCGGGGCACATGCCCAAGGCACAATTTCTTATACCGTTAGCCCGGTGCACACCCTCGACATGTGGCTGGACATGGCAAAAGCACTTGAGGATTTAGGGGTCCATTCCATTTGTATTAAAGATATGGCGGGTCTACTAAAGCCTTATGAGTGTGAAACCTTGATCTTAAAGCTCAAACAAACAGTCGATGTGCCAATCGCCATGCAGTGTCATGCTACGACGGGGCTAAGTACAGCAACTTATCAGAAGGCAATCGATGCTGGCATTGATATGCTGGATACTGCGATATCCCCTATGAGTATGACCTATGGCCATACTGCGACTGAAACCATAGTCGCTATTCTTCAAGACAGCGAAAGAGACACCGGCATATCATTAGACACATTGGCGCCTATTGCTGATTACTTCCGCGAGGTCAGAGCAAAGTATGCGAAGTTTGAAGGCAGCCTTAAAGGGGTTGATGCGCGTATTTTATCGGCACAAGTGCCCGGCGGTATGCTAACGAATATGGAAAGTCAGCTTAAAGAGCAGGGAGCAGAGGATAAATTTGCCGATGTTTTAGCTGAAATTCCGCGTGTAAGAGAAGATTTAGGCTATATCCCACTGGTAACGCCGACTTCGCAGATTGTGGGTACTCAAGCTGTAATGAACGTACTGTCCGGCGAGCGCTACAAAGGCATTAGCAAAGAAACAGCAGGCGTTCTCAAAGGAGAATATGGTGCAACACCTGCACCAGTCAATAATGCATTACAGTCTCGCGTCCTCGAGGGGGCTGAACCGATTACAGACCGTCCTGCAGATCATATTCCGCCTGAGCTGAGTAATTTACAGTCAGAACTTGAGCAATTAGCAAATGAAGAATCCTTTAGTCTTGCTCAAGAGATTGTGGATGACACCTTGACGTACGCATTGTTTCCACAAGTTGGGTTGAAGTTTCTTAAAAATCGAGGCAACAAAGATGCTTTTGAACCGGCGCCAAGTAAAGAGGAGCCTGCTGCAGCGCATTCAACTGCACAAGCTACCGCTTCGCCAAAAGATCAATCTGCGACATATGATGTGAATGTAAACGGCACCCTATATCATGTTGCCGTTGCGTCAAGTGGTGAGTTACAAGATGTTAAAGTGGCTGCTCCAGCAGCATCGCAAACGCCTCTCGCTACGTCATCTGAAGGTCAATCTGTAAACGCGCCTTTGTCAGGCAATATTTTAAAGATATTAGTAAAACCCGGTGAACAGGTTAACGAGGGAGACGTTGTTGTCATTCTAGAAGCCATGAAAATGGAAACTGAAGTTAGAAGTGCAATATCGGGCGTAGTGTCACTCATATCCATATCTGAAGGCGATACGGTTCAGTCTGGTCAAACGTTAATAGTGATGTAGTTATGGATAAATTATTGATCTTATGGCAAAGCACAGCACTTCCCCATTTTTCGCTTGGACAAGTGGTTATGATGGTGGTTGGCTTACTGTTGCTATACCTTGCGATCGTCAGAAAATTTGAACCCTTGCTACTTGTACCCATTGGTTTCGGTGCTTTACTCACAAATATTCCGTTAGCGGGATTCTCAGAGGCGGGTGGCCTACTGCATTATATTTATGAGGTCGGTATTGAAACTGGCGTATTCCCACTCCTGATCTTCATGGGCGTTGGGGCCATGACAGACTTTGGTGCATTGATTGCCAACCCGAGAATGTTGCTGCTAGGAGCAGCAGCCCAATTTGGTATATTTGCAACGTTGTTTGGCGCAATTGCTCTGAACGCCGTTCCCGGTTTTGAGTTCACCCTGAAAGACGCAGCCGCGATAGCCATCATTGGTGGTGCTGATGGGCCTACAGCAATCTTTCTGGCATCCAGATTAGCACCTGATCTACTCGGTGCTATAGCGGTTGCAGCCTATTCATACATGGCACTAGTACCGATTATTCAGCCACCCATTATGAAGGCTCTGACGAGTCCTGAAGAGCGTGCCATAAAGATGGAACAATTGCGGGTTGTGTCTCAGCGCGAAAAGATATTGTTTCCATTGGCGGTATTGTTGTTAACAATTTTGTTTCTGCCTACAGCAACCCCTTTAGTCGGTATGTTTTGTTTTGGGAACCTACTTCGTGAATGTGGAGTAGTGGATCGTTTAAGCAATACGGCACGCAATGAGCTGATCAATATTGTTACTATTTTCCTAGGTCTAGCGGTGGGCTCTAAGTTGTCTGCTGATAAATTTCTTACGGTTGAAACGCTGGGTATCTTAGCGCTTGGTGCAATTGCATTTGGAATTGGCACGGCTGCAGGTGTGTTGATGGCGAAAGTCATGAGTAAGTTGAGCGGTGGCTCTATCAACCCATTGATCGGTGCAGCAGGTGTTAGCGCTGTTCCCATGGCCGCTCGCGTAGTCAATAAAGTGGGGTTAGAGTCGAATCCGCATAATTTCCTGCTGATGCATGCAATGGGCCCCAACGTTGCTGGCGTGCTCGGCTCCGCGGTGGCCGCTGGGATCTTGTTATCTTTAGTGGGGTAAAGATACCCTTGCATTACTTAGCATATAAGTGAGGGGTAGGCTTTATCCCTCACAATCAAATTAATAGACTTTCCATTTAATGTGTTCTCCCAATAGATTCAGCAGGGATTATGGGAAAAATTTATACCGTAACTCCTCGCGCTCAAATGTGCTTTAGCGATAACGTTTATGGGTGTTTAACCTTCTTCATTAATCAATCGCTTATACAACATTTGGTCACCTTCACTCATGTCTCCGCGAGCATGTTTGGCTGCAATTCCGGGCCCCACTTTTAGTTTCATATTGTTAAGATTTAAAGGTTTATTGCAACAAGAGCAACACAGCGTTGGTGTCATCATATTGCCGCATTCTTGATGTTCATATTGCATCGGGATCCCATCGCCATCACACATCCATTTGTCGCCCCATTGAGCCAGCGTGATAAGCACTGGATATAGGTCGAGTCCTTTTTCCGTTAAGCGGTAATCAAAGCGATTGTATTTATCATCATAGAGATGCTTAAACACTAATCCCTCTTCAATTAAACGATTCAAGCGATCGGTCAGTCGGTGCTTCGTAATGCCCAATGATTTCTGTATATCCGAGAAGCGTCTAAGGCCCAAAAACAATTGACGAACGATGAGTAGTGTCCATCGATCACCAAAGACAGAAGAAGCTTTTGCAATGGAGCAGGTTTGCTCACTGATGTCTTCCCAACGCATACAAAACTTACCGTATAAAAATATTATTTTATAAGAATACTTGACAGGTTCCATTTTGCAACCAATAATCAAGGTTCCAAAATGAAACTCAATATAGCCAACAAGGAGGCGTCATGAATCGTTTGGGCATTTTAGGTATTACCGGATTACTTTTATTAACTTCGTTACCAACTTGGGCGCAGTCAAAAATTAGCCAAACACAGCTTAAACAGAGCGCAGTAACGTTATGTTCACAGGCTGCGGTTGAAACTTATGGTGAGGAAGCCATTGTAGCTATCAACAATCGCGTGGAATGGCACCGACCAGTAAGTCGACTTAGTTGGCATGATGGACTGGGAGCCAGTGTAAGGATCGTTTTAAAGGTTGAAGAATCAAACCTATCCAGAGTGGTTTGTTTGGTCGATCAGCGTCATAACGTTAGTTTGTTGAAGGATGGAGAGGCATCCATACTCGAAGCAGGCTTGCTAACGGCTAAGCAATAAAACACCCTCAGCGTTAAGCAAAATGGAATTGCACATAGTGTATTTAGGCTAGAATAAAATTGTTATCTAAAATGGTCGAATTACACTGTGTGCAAACGCCAAACGCCAAACGCCAAACGCCAAACGCCAAACGCCAAACGCCAAACGCCAAACGCCAAACGCCAAACGCCAAACGCCAAACGCCAAACGCCAAACGCCAAACGCCAAACGCCAAACGCCAAACGCTTGATGTTGTACCCCCTGTTATATGCAAGTATTCACATGATTTTGTGATGTATGACGTTAAAAGGGGAGGGCATCTCTTCTATTAAACGTGTTCAGTGAGAAATGTTCAGTTTACTTTGAGGTAAATTAGCTGCATCGTTCTCTAATTAGAACGTAAACAGCTTTTATCAATTAGATAGGGGTTATTTTTGACGTTGAGACTGAGGCAGTAATGATTGGTGAGCAGATATCAATTTCTTGGTTACGTCGTGCTTTGGCCAGCGAAAAAGCGTATCCGTTTTTCCTGATTCTACAATTTGCCCATTTTCTAATACGATCATTCTATCGGCGATATGTCTAACGATGCCAAGGTTATGGCTGATGAAAACGAACGATAAACCTAGCTCACGTTGTAATCGCAGGATCATGTTGACTGTTTGTGAGCGTACAGAGGGATCAAGCGCTGCAAAGGGTTCATCCGCTACGATAATGCTAGGATTCAAGATGAGCGCTCTGGCCATTGCTACGCGTTGTTGTTGTCCATCAGACAGCATATGCGGATAAAAAAAGTAGTGTTCACGTAATAACCCAACTTGGATCAATGTTTGTTCAATACGCTCATCGATTTCAGCCGCTGACAATTGAGTGTTTAATTTTAGGGGCTCTTGCAGAATACCCCCAATCGTAAGCGCGGGGTTAAGTGATTCAGAGCTGCGTTGAAATATCATGCGAACCTGGCTGTTTTGCCATTGCTGTTGCTCTTTTCCGCTCATACTTCCCTCACTTTGAGAGGGGTCTTGATGGAAGACAATCTCACCAGATGTTGGCGCTAAAGCACCACATAATAATTTCGCTAAAACAGATTTACCTGAACGGTTTCCGCCAATGATCGCTACGGTTTCGGCGCGCTCTATTGATAAGTCGATAGGGCCTAATACGAACGCTTTGCCAGAGTCGCGCTCAAAAAAGGAGCGTCGTTTGGGGTTAAACGTCAGTGCGCGCGCGGAGAGTAATGTATTCATGTTATTTTCGTATGCAAAGGAAAATGACAACTGTATTCATGGTCATGAATTTTACGCACATTCGGCGTTTGAACACAGGTCTTCTGAGCACGGCTACAGCGCGGGCCTAGACGGCAACCAATTGGCAAATGCTGCAGTGTTGGAATGGTTCCAGGTAACGTAACCAAGGGAGATTTTGGGGCCAAGTCGGCTCGAAAGCTCGGCGCACTGTCTAAGAGTGCTTTGGTGTACGGGTGCAAAGGCCGTTTCTGTAAATGCTTTAAAGGGCCTGATTCTACGGTTTGCCCGCTGTATAACACCGTCATCGAGTCAGCCATGCTAGAAATGGCGAGTAAATCATGTCCAACAAACAGAATACTTAAGCCTTTGGTTTGGTTCAGTCGTTTAAATAACTTCAGTATCTGGGTTTTAGTTGTCGCTTCCATTCCCCGCGTAGGATCATCGGCAATTAATAGAGCGGGCTGTGACACAAGAGCCATGGCAATCATAAATTTCTGACCAATATCGTTGGTGATTTGGTGCGGGTATGCACGCAAAACGCTAACATGATCTTTAATGCCGACTTTGTGTACCAATTGTATCGCAATTTTGCGACGTTGCTGTGCCTTTTGCCAGAACCATCCACTCCCAACAAATTCATGCGGCACACTCTCTTCAAGTTGCTCACCTAGCGAAACGGTGGGGTCTAACGTAGCAAGTGGGTCTTGGTATACTACAGCAATGTCGCGTCGCATGATTTCCCGTCGTTCTGCGCTGGTCATCGCAAGAAGGTTATCACCCCGCCAAGTAAGGCGGTCAGCGGTTAAGCGCATTTGCTGCGGCAGTCCGCCAGAGATAGCCCTCACAATCAGGCTTTTGCCCGAACCAGATTCGCCCACCAACGCTTGTATTTCACCATCTTTGACGGTCAAATTGACTTTATCCAGTGCTTTTATCCAACCGTTCTCGGTATCGATGTCGAGCGTTAGGTTTTTGATGTCGAGTAATGGCATTAGTGTCTCAACCGTCGATTCAAAGCTGCGCGTAAGCCGTCACCGACAACATTAATGGAAAAAACCATTAAGAATATTGTCAATCCGGGGAGTGCAATGTTCCAAGGGGCAATATAAACAACATTCAAGCTTTCTGCGAGCATTGCGCCGAGTTCAATTGTTGAGCCTTGTGCGCCCAGATTTAGAAAGCCCAATGCACTGATATCGAGAACTGCAATGGATAACGCAATAGTGCCCTGTACAACTAGCATCTCAATCATGTTAGGTAACAGTGAATAGAAAAAAATATGCGTTTTGCTCGCGCCATCGAGCTTAGTTGCGATAATGAATTCTTTTTTCATTAGCTCGCGCACAGTATTGCGAGTGTGGTGCACGAAATGTGGTATCAAGGCTAACGTAATGGCCCACATGCTATTGACCAAGCCTGTGCCTAAGATCGCAACAATGATAATGGCAAGCAGTAATGTAGGGATCACCATCAAAGCGTCAAGAAGGTGATTGATAACGCTCGCTCTTACACCATCACTCATGCCCGCCATTACGCCTATTGCGACACCAATTAACATCGCAACGAGAACTAGCATGACACTGGTTCCAAAGGTGACTTGTGCGCCATGGATCAAACGAGAAAACAAATCACGCCCTAATGCATCGGTGCCCAAGATGTACCGTACAGTACCACTGGGATCCCACGAAGGAGGAATTAGCGTCGTATCCGTATTTTGTAACAGGGGATCATAAGGGGTAATGAGCGGACCAATGACAGCGATTAGCGCGAATAGTCCAAGCATCAGAACACCCGTCATGGCGACATGACTGTCCTTGAACTCTCGCCACGTTTGCTGCCAGGGAGAGGGGTGTGGCTCGTCTTGATAAAGGTCAAATCGTGACACGTTCAAACTTCTCCCTGCTTGGATCAATCATGCGATTCAGCAATTCAATAAATATAGTAACCATTACAACAGCACCGGCTACAGCTAGCATTCCTGCTCGAATCGCGGGGTAATCTTGCTGGTAAATCGCCTGCAAAAGCCAATTGCCGATACCTGGCCACGAGAATATTGATTCGACGATCATAACGTTGGTAATGATCGTTGTGACCTGCATAGCTAAAATGGGCAATATCGGTAACAACGCATTACGAAAACCGTGTTTGAGGAAAATCTGCGTGTTGCTTAAGCCTCTTGATTGCGCCGCGATGATGTAGGGTTTGCGCATAACCTCTAGCGTGGATCGCCTAACGGCACGAATGATTGTAGCCATAGTGATAATGGATACTGATACCGTTGGCAGAACGAGGTGCTTAAGTGCATTACTAAATGCGACTGAGCGATCAATATCCTCCGCCAAATAAATATCCAGCAGGATAAACCCAGTGTTCTCTGGCACGTCCATTAACAGATTGATCCGCCCTGACATCGGAAGTAAACCCAATTCTAAACTGAACACCAGAACAAATAACATGGCGAGCCAGAATACAGGGAAAGAATACATCACGGCACTGACCCCGAGCACCGAATAGTCGACACTCTTGTGAGGCTTCAGGCCTGCCCAAAAACCACACGGTAATCCAACGAAAAGCGCCAATAACAGCGCATATAGGCTTAACTCCAGTGTTGCAGGTAGGGTTTTGGTTATTTCTTCATACAGCGGTTGCCCGGTCATTGAACTTTGGCCCCATTGCCCATCAACAACGGCGCCAATGTATTGTTTGAACGCGTCAAAAGCACTCAATGCATGAAATGCCTGTTTACCTGCAGTATCGGTCAACCCTGTTAAATTGGTGTACGGGTCGCCCGGAAACAAAAACGCGAGGCCAAATGAAAACACAGTCAATACTAACAAGGTTATGACTAATAGATTGAGGTAACGTAACAGGATCTTAATCATTGTTTTTAACGACCGCCCCCAATCTAACACCACCAAATGTATTGATGGTCACGTTTTCAATACTGCGTCTTTGCGCTTGATATCTGAAAGCATGAGCAATAGGCATGAGTGGCATTTCTTCATACAACATTCGATTGGCTTGAGCATAGAGCTGTTTGCGGCGATCGTTGTCGTTCACCAGAAGCGCTTGTTCAATTAGATCGTCGTAACCTTCGTTACACCACATGGCACGATTAGTTCCACTTGGAATCGCGCTACAGGTCAATAACGGACGGTAGAAGTTATCTGGATCTACGTTGTCTGCTGACCAACCAATCAGTACAGAATCGTGCATACCTTGTTGAAGGTTGTTACGGAAGGTGGTCCAGTCGTAACTCACGATAGTGGCATTGACACCAACGTCAGCCAAATACGACTGCATCAGACGGGCCATCTTCATTGCATTGGGATTGTACGCACGTTGAACGGGCATGGCCCATAGCGTCATTCTAAAGCCCGGTTGAATACCCGAAGCGCGCAACAAACGTTCCGCTTGAACTGGATTGTAGTTGATGTCATCAGCACTGCTTTGATAGGCCCAAGATGTGGGGGGAAGGATACTGGTGGCGCGTTTGGCGCTACCAAAATAGACCGTATCTAACAGGGTGTTCTTGTCGATAGCCATTGCGAGTGCGCGACGGACATTGGGATTATCAAAAGGGGGTTTCTGCGTATTGAAAGCCCAAAAGCCAACGTTCAACCCCGGACGTTCCAGTAGGGAAAGCTCTTCATTTTCCCTGATAGTGTCAAGCTCACTTTGCGCTGGAAATACTGAAATATCGCATTCACCGGTAATCAGCTTTGCCAAGCGTAAAGCACTCTTGGGCGTGATATCAAAAACCAAGTGCTTGTTTGAAACAGATTCTCGCCAATAGTCAGAATGGCTTTCAAAACGTACAAAGTGATTGGGACGGTAGGCGACAAAACGATAAGGACCGGTGCCAATTGGCTGTTTGTCAATCATCTCAGGGTTGCCGCTTTGCAATAACTGAAGGGCATATTCCTCTGACAAAATAACGGCAAAATCGGTTGCTAAGTTGGCTAAAAATGAAGAATCCGGCTTATGTAAATGAATTTCAACGCGGTATCCGTTGATCCGTTTTACATCGGCAATGTTGTCCGCCAAATCCAGGCTTTGAAAATACGGGTAACGGCCGCCCGATACAGAGTGAAACGGATGCTCTTGTTGTCGCCAACGGTTGATGCTAAACAAAACATCATTCGCATTAAAACTGCGTGTTGGCGTAAAGTATTCAGTGGCATGGAACTGCACGTTTCGTTGCAATTGAAAGGTATACACTAAACCGTCGTCACTGATTAGCCAGCTATCGGCTAGCGCTGGCATAAGATTACCTGTGTCGGTATCGAAGTCTAGCAAGCGGTCGTATATCTGGTGAGCGGTAGCATCTGCAGTAGTGCCTGACGTATCCAGTTGCGGATTAAATGTCGTTGGGTCGCTCTCTGAGCAAAACACTACTCCGCTATTTGTTCCAAGCGTTGAACTATGTGGGTTACATCCACTGAGCAGCAACAGCAATGGCAATGCAATATAGCGATTAAGCATCTTCTTCACTGTCGACAGCACTGTTTGAATCAAGCAAGTTGTATTTCTTTAAGTAGCCTCGCAGCTGATGGTATGTCAGCGACAGCTTTTCAGCTGTTTTCTTTTGATTAAACTGACTATCTTTAAGTGCTTGCTGGATCATATTAATTTCAAACGTCTGCGACTGCTGTTTTAAGTCTATCGGGTAGTCTACAACCTCACCAGTCGAAATGGTTGAAATATGATTTTCATTCTCCTCGGCGGGAGTAATAGGCTCAGGTGCTGAAGTTGCGGCTGGGACATCTGCACTGGATTGTCGATCCAAGGTTTTGATACGTTTCTTGGGGCGGAAAACCGACTCGAAGGGATCTAAAACGATTTCGTGCACCGGCAGATGAGGGTTGTTGGCTCTATAAACTGCCCGCTCCACTACATTTTTTAGTTCACGAATATTGCCTGGCCAATCGTAGTCGAGGAGGGTACGCTTGGCCTTTTCGGTAAAGCCACTGAATAATTCAAGCTCCAATTCGCGCGTCATATTAATGGCAAAGTGTTCAGCCAGCATTAAAATATCTTCGCGTCTTTCGCGCAGCGGAGGAATGGTAATAACGTCAAAGGCCAACCGATCCAATAAGTCAGCCCTAAACTCTCCACCTTCGGCTAAACTGGGCAAGTCCTCGTTTGTAGCTGCGATCAAGCGCACGTCTACTTTTACTGGGCGAGATCCACCAACGCGTTCAAACTCACCGTATTCGATCACGCGTAATAACTTTTCTTGGATCATGCCTGATGTATTGGCTAGCTCGTCTAAAAATAACGTGCCGTTATGGGCTACTTCAAAGCGACCTTCTCGACGTTTTGTGGCGCCGGTAAATGCTCCTGCTTCATATCCAAACAATTCGGATTCAAGTAAACTTTCACTCAATGCAGCACAATTCAGCTTTAAATAATTCTGATCCCATCTTTTTGAGAGAAAGTGCAGACGCGCAGCGACGAGTTCTTTACCGGTACCACGCTCACCGATGACGAGTACAGGTTTGTTTAAGGGCGCTATTTGGGATATTTGTTCGAGTACTTCTAAAAAGGCGTTTGCTTGGCCTAATAAGTTATCTTGTTTGCTAAATCGACTCATTGTCTAAGTGAGGTTGGTTAATTTCACTAACAGTTAGTGTAATTGATTACGTGAGAAATGACAGTGTTTTTACGATATAAGTTAAAATGCATAAAAAACAGATGGTTACACTCAATGGCTAATTGGCATCCTTATTGAATATGTATTGGCAGGTTCAATAATTTTAGTTTTAACCAAGAGGTAATAGACATGGGAATTTTCTCTCGTTTCTCAGACATTGTGAATTCAAATATAAACGCATTACTGGATAAAGCAGAAGATCCTGAAAAAATGGTTAGACTGATTATTCAGGAAATGGAAGATACATTGGTTGAGGTGCGTTCAGCATCGGCTAAAACCATTGCATCGAAAAAGGAAGTAAGTGCTCAGATTAGCAAGCTACAAGCCGAAGCTCAGGATTGGGAAGCAAAGGCTGAGTTAGCACTCAATAAAGAACGTGAGGACTTGGCGCGAGCAGCGCTTCAAGAGAAAAATAAGTGTCAAGAAGCGGCTGAAGCTCTACAAAAGGAATTTGCCATTATTGAAGAGCAAATCAGTAAACTGCAAGACGAAACCGCGCAGTTGCAAGACAAATTGGCAGATGCTAAAGCGAGACAAAAAACGATTATCATGCGTCAAAAGACAGCGTCTTCACGTTTGGAAGTCAAGAAAAGTCTTGATAGCGGCAAAGTCGATTCTGCCATGGGCCGTTTTGAGCAGTATGAGCGCAAAATTGATGATTTAGAGTCTCAAGTTGAAGCTTATGACTTGGGCAAAAAGACGCTAAATGACGAATTTGCTGATTTAGCAGCTGACGGTAAAGTTGACGATGAGTTAGCAGCCTTGAAAAAGAAATTGCAGTCTAAGTCAAAAAGTAAAAAATAAGCTGTCTAGTTGTAAAGCAAACACGCGTTGATTGATTGAGGAGTAAATAATGGACGAGGGAATTTTAGCAATAATAGTTGCGCCGATAGTACTATTTCTTGTCTTTGTGGCACCTATTTGGTTGATTCTTCATTACCGCAGTAAGAAGCAGGTAAACCAAGGGTTAAGCCAAGAGGAATACATGAGATTGCAAGACCTGGCTAATAAAGCAGAACAAATGAGCGACAGAATTAATACGCTTGAAGCAATCTTAGACACAGAGGCCCCACAGTGGAGGGATAAAGCATGAACCTGAATAGAACACTTTATCGTGATGAAGCAAATGGCAAAATTGCGGGTGTGTGTGCAGGGATTGCGGAATACTTCGGTATAGAAATATGGTTGGTGCGGATACTAACGGTTACAAGTTTCTTCTTACTCGCCGGTCCATTTATTTTCGTAGCCTATATTGCTTGCTGGTTCATCATGGATAAAAAGCCACGGGGTGGCGATGCATATAGCACTGGCTATAAGATGGGTAAAAAAGTGATGGGCTCAGGCAAAGGTTGGGTTAATAGCGAAAGCAAGCCGATTGAAGTGAAAGCAAGAGTTTGGCAATCGGGTGAACCACCAAAGCAGGCGTTTTATGATATCCAACAACGATTCAGAAGCGCGGAAGAGCGCCTACGCAAAATTGAATCGTACGTGACGTCAAAGGAATTTCAGTTGAACCGTGAATTGAGCCGCTTATAAACGTTTCGCGACTTACTCGTACACTAAAAAACAAAAGCCACCTTTATAGGTGGTTTTTTTGTGTGTAAAAAAACTGTTACAAAGACGTGAATGCCAGATGTGGTTCAAGACTGATGTTCCGGACACAAAGGATTAAACTATGTGCTTCAAATTACGAAGTGTTAGTGATTATGGCGAAACAAACAAAATATCAATCTAAGCAGTCTGATGCCAACGGCATAATTGACTGGACAGATGAAGAAAATCAGATCTGGTCTGAATTATATGCACGACAAGTAAAGTTATTAGATGGCAGAGCATGCGATCAGTACATGCGCGGTTTGGAATTATTGGGCATGGATGAGCACAAAGTGCCGCAATTGCCCGATGTGAATAAAGTGCTTCAAGAAACAACGGGATGGAAAACCGCTGAGGTGCCGGCGTTAATTCCGTTTGGCGAATTTTTCCGCTTGTTAGCTAACAAAGAATTTCCAGTTGCAACGTTTATCCGTACTCGCGAAGAGTTTGACTATCTGCAAGAGCCGGATATTTTTCATGAATTGTTTGGGCATTGTCCGCTATTGACCAACCCTGCATTTGCGCACTTTACTCACGTGTATGGAAAGTTAGGACTAGAAGCGAGTAAAGAAGACCGCGTGTTTTTAGCTAGACTTTACTGGTTCACAGTAGAGTTTGGTTTGATGAAAACCGATAAGGGCTTGCGTATTTACGGTGGTGGTATTTTATCCTCACCTGGTGAGACTATTTATGCCCTTGAAAGTGATAAACCAGAGCGAAAAGCCTTCAATCCTATAGACGTTTTGAGAACACCCTATCGTATCGATATTATGCAGCCAATCTATTATATCTTGGAGCAAGCGGATGATTTAGATGCATTGGCTGATCAAGACATAATGGGCATGATTGAAGAAGCTAAAAAGCTCGGTTTATTTGCCCCAACTTTCCCGCCGAAAGAGGCTATGGCAAGCTGATTTAGGCTTGTCTCACGGAATAGGCGGTTAAACGCATAGGTGTAAAATAAACATTACCTAGTCTATTTGTGCATGCTATTATGTACAAAAAACTTTACAACTACTCTATGCGTTTAGAAATAACTTGCCAAGACAGGTTAGGGATAACACAAGATGTGCTCGACATACTGGTCGAGCACAAGATTGACTTGCGTGGTATCGAAATTGATCGTGCCGGTAAGATCTTTTTAAATTTCCCCAATATTGAGTTTGAAGATTTCCAGCACCTAATGCCTAAGATCCGACGGATTGATGGGATTACGGATGTCAAGACAACAGCTTTTATGCCTGTTGAACGAGAAAAACACCAGCTAAGGGCCATTTTGCAAACTCTGCCTGATCCGGTGTTCTCCATTGATAGGCGCGGGCTGATTACGCAAATTAACGATGCGGTAGAAGTAGGTATATCAACCTCTCACGAACAATTGTTAGGGGCTGAAATCAGCGAAGTTGTAAAAGGGTTCAACTTTAATAAATGGCTTGATGGCAAAGATGTGCTGGCACAGGCTCACAAGTTGCAGTTTGCCGATCAAGACTACTTAGCCGATATTTTACCCATATTCATCAGTGATTCTCAGGAAGAAAAAATACTGGCAGGAGCAGTCGTTTTACTTAAATCTGAATTACGTTTGGGTGAACAGCTCAGTGCGTTCAATCGCCCCAAAACGCGTCAGTTTGAGCACGTAATTGCTCAATCTCAAGCGATGAAGCGTACGTTAGAAACTACTCAGAAGTTAGCCGTAACGGGGCTACCTTTATTATTGCTCGGTGAACCTGGGAGTGGAAAAAAGACCTTAGCAAATGCAGTACATCAAGCATCGTTCGAATCTGAAGCACCGGTTCATGTTCTCAATACATTGGGCGTGAGCACTGATGAAATAGCGCAATCGCTATTGGGTTCTAGCCACGGCGTTTTGGCTCAATTTGCTCGCGTTCAGGAAGGTACATTGATACTGGAGGAACTGACCGACATTTCAATCGATATTCAAATTCGGTTACTGCGCTTAGTTAAGACTGGCGAATTCACTGCAGAGGAAGACAAGCATCCAACTCGAGTAAAAGTAAGGCTTATCGCGTGTAGCAGTCATGACTTGGATCGCGCTATAGAGCAAGGAAAAGCATTGCCAGAGTTGGTTAATTATCTAATGGCATCGAGTATTGTGTTACCACCACTGCGCGAGAGAAGGGCCGATATTTTACCTTTAGTTGATATATTCATTCAGCAGCATTGTATGACATTAGGACGGAAGCGAGCGCGTTTAAGCAAAGCCGCTAGTGATTTTGTCTTAAACTATCCGTGGCCTGGCAATGTCCAACAATTAGAACAAACGCTTCACCGAGCATTGGCGCTGGGAGAAGAAAGCGAAATCCAAGTGGATGATTTGCAGTTGCCATCTTCGACCACACAAATGAGTTTCGTTGATGAGAACTTTGAAGGCAGCCTGGATCAAGAAGTCAAAAGATTTGAAAAGCAGCTATTAACGCGTCTATATCCATTTTATCCAAGCACGCGTCAATTGGCTAAAAAGTTAGGCTTAAGTCATACCGCGATTGCGAATAAGTTGCGTGATTATGGTATTAGTCGAAGTAGCGCTAAGTAGTTAAGCGGATTTTCGGACCGCATAAATAGTGAGAATAAAATGAGTTTACACGTATACGGTTACTGGCGGTCATCTGCCACTTATCGATTAAGAATCGCATTAAATTTAAAACAACTGGAATACCAATATACGCCCATTCACCTAGTGAAAGATGGTGGACAGCAATATAGCGAAGAATATTTACAGTTGAATCCTGCAGGACTAGTGCCTGCATTTGTGGACGACGATGAAGACTTCACATTGAATCAGTCGATGAGCATTATCGAATATATAGACGAACGCTACCCTGAACCCATCAAATTTTTACCTGAGCATGCTCTAGATAGAGCGCGTATTCGTTCTATTGCCCAAGATATTGCGTGTGACATTCAACCACTCGCTAATTTGCGTGTTTTAAATGAGATAGAAACATTAGGCTGTGATGCTGATGGTAAGGCTGCGTGGGCACGAAAATGGATAGAAAAAGGGTTTGACGGAATAGAAAAGCGTTTACAGACGAGAGCGGGCAAGTACTGTTTTGGATTTGACGTTTCGTTAGCTGATATTGTGTTAATTCCACAAGTTTACAATGCCATTCGTTTCAAAGTGGATATGGCGAAGTATCCGCTAATTATGTCGATTTACGAAAATTGTCAGGAATTGGACGCTTTCATTAGCGCACAGCCAGAAAACCAGCCCGACGCTATATAACGGAGCATGTGCTCCGTTATTGATTTTTAATCGGTAGCTCTGTTGTGTTTTTGACTTGTTTAAGTGCAAATGTTGAGCTTAGGTGATCCACTAAGGGTAAATGCGTTAGTTTTGATTTGAGCAGTTGTTCATACTCTTCGATACTCTCTACGATAACTTTCAATAGATAGTCTCTGTCACCGCTGGTTGTGTGGCATTCAACGATTTCTTCGATACCTTGCACCGCTTTTTCAAAATCATTCAATGACTCACCATCATGGTTTTTAAGAGTGACAAAAATAAACACTGATACCCCTAAACTTAGCTTTTTACCGTCCAGTAATGTGACTTTACCTTTTATAATACCTTCCGCTTCTAAGCGTTTAACACGACGCCAGCACGGTGTATGGGAAAGCCCCACTCGCTGACTTAAGTCAGCCATTGAAACCGTAGCATCTCGTTGCATTACGCGGAGGATCTCTCGATCAAACTTATCAAGCTTCATCTCTTTCCTTTCACCGATGTCGTAAGACTATTTTCAATATCAAAAAATAATAGGACAAGTATCCTACCAAGATAGGGCAGGTTGCAACTGTTATTCATGCAATTTAATCGCAACCCAGAAAAAGGCAACGTTCGTCCTCAACGTGATCAATTAATATGGCGGATTCTAATAATAACGACGAGTATTCTACAGTGAGCGTTTTTGAGCATAGCGAATTTGATCAGCATGAAAAAGTAGCGTTTTGGCACGATGAAAAAACGGGGCTAAAAGCTATTATTGCGGTGCACAATACCAATCTCGGACCTGCCTTAGGTGGATGTCGCATGTGGCCGTATGCCGACAGTGCAGAAGCGCTAACTGACGTGTTGCGCTTATCAAAGGGGATGACATATAAAAATGCCATGGCTGAATTAAAACTAGGTGGTGGAAAGTCGGTTATTATTGGCGACCCTCGCAAGATTAAGACATCAGATATGATGGAATCAATGGGGCGTTTTGTTGATTCATTCGGTGGTAGCTATTTTACTGCAGAAGATTCTGGCATCAGTGTTGATGATTTGCACTCGATGGCGAAAAACTCAGAGTTCATTGCAGGCATCAATGCAAAATATCGATATACAGGAGAGCCATCTGATGGCAACCCGGCACCGTCGACAGCCTATGGTGTATTTGTTGGCTTACAGGCAGCCGTTAAACATAAGTTTGGTTCCAGTGTAGAGGGCCTAACGGTAGCGATTCAGGGCCTTGGTCATGTGGGGTATCGTTTAGCCAAACACCTGCATGAATCGGGTGCGAAACTCATTGTCGCAGACATATTTCCCGAAAATACCCAACGAGCTCAAGGTGAATTTGGTGCAACGGTTGTCGAAGCTACCGAAATCAATGGCGTTGACGCTGATGTGTTGGCACCTTGTGCAATGGGCGCGACTATCAATCCACAAAGCATTGAACAGATTAAGGCGAAGGTTATTGCCGGCGCTGCTAACAATCAGTTGAGCACAGAGTCAATGGGAGACGTTGTTCGCCAGAAAGAGATCTTATATGCGCCAGATTATGTGATTAACGCGGGTGGGGTGATTGATATCTATCATCAACGTTTTGATTCAAATGCGGCGGCGATGAAAGCACATATTGAACGAATAGGTGACAACCTTAGCAATATTTTTGAACGTGCAGAGAGTGAGAATGCGGCAACCAATATTGTTGCCAATACCATCGCTGAAGAACGTTTCAAAAACGCCTAAATTAATGACTTTTGCCAATGCTTGGTTGCATTAGCATCTATTAATAGGGATAATGCGCGCCGCTGTGAAGGCAGCGCGCTTCTATGGTAGGCGCCTGGTCCCTCCGCAATGATAATTCGTTAACCCGGTCAGGCCCGGAAGGGAGCAGCCGTAGCGGGTGACTCATGTGCCGGAGTGTGGCTAGGTGCTTGCCACCACACACCCACAATGCCGTCATCTATCTCTGTGTTGATTTAAATACGCTAGCGCTTTATCAACAGCATCGACCACATTCATTTCCATTTGCTGACGTTCGTTTTGTGGTAAATAAAATGCCATATCAACTTCATATCGAATATATCGAGGCGGCACTTGGTTAAGTGCTAAACAACATAAATCAGCAAGGAAATCACCGTCTTTGGTTTTATCTAAATTTAGCTTTGTAATGCGTTCGATTACCAGATGTTCATAATAATTATGGATATCATCATCTAGTTTCATCGTATTCTCCATTTTGTTGTTTTTTGGCTATTATCTGTACTATAGGCACTATCTATAGGATTTGTCGACTGCTTAGCCTCGACTTTGGCAAAATTGACAATTTTTATGATGTGGCTGTGAATTTGTTCGAGGCTTACCACTGCTGAATTACGTGTAAGAAAAACCTATTACGTTATTGGGAGCGTGTTAAAAGGATGTCTGTGAAGCGTATTTTCCAACCTCATGGCGATAGCGATTTATGGGTCAAAGACGGTATTTTGTATGCCAAATTGTTGGGGACTTGGAATCAAGAGGCAGCACTCGAGTTTTCCAGTCGTTTTAAGCAACAAGCCCAGTCTCTAACAGATCGTCCATGGGCTCACCTCGTTTACCTAGAGGATTGGGATTTATGTGCTATTGATGTTATCCCTGTAATTACTGATTTAGTTAGCTGGTGTATTGATCATAACCTTGTGCGTGCAGCTCAAATTTATTGTGAATCGATGATTAAGAAACAATTTATTGATCTGATGGTGGTTGAGCAAATGGGTCAATTTAAACGTGTTTCCTTAGATAACGAGCAGGATGCTCTGAATTGGTTATTAGAAGAAATGAAAGCATTCCCATCATAGCCACAGTACAATTACCTCTGGTATCATCTTTACGTCTAATTAACATAAGAAATACCATGAAACACAATGTGCCTCCCGTTTATTACGGTGATTACCTACAACTAGATAAAATTCTATCGGCTCAGCAATTACAAAGCTCAAAATATGCAGAGCCTGCGCATGAAGAAACCTTGTTCATTATTGTGCATCAAGTCTATGAACTTTGGTTTAAGCAGATACTGCATGAATTAAACAGCATTATTAAAGTATTCGCTGCAGAATCGGTTGATGACCGCGACCTTACAACCGTGGTACATCGTCTGCGTCGAGTGACTCAAATTCAGCAGCTGATGAATGATCAAATCAGTGTAATGGAAACCATGACACCGCAGGAGTTTCTCGCATTTAGAGACTTTCTTGTACCTGCCAGCGGTTTTCAGAGTATTCAATTCAAACGATTAGAAATTTCATTAGGATTAAAGCGTGAGTTTCGAATCGACTTTGACAAAGAATCGTTTTATTTGCGTCTTACCGATGAAGACCGGGCTTACTTGACCGATCTAGAAGCTCAGCCAAGCTTATTTGAACTCGTTGATAAATGGTTAGCGCGCATGCCGCTGCTTGAAATCGATGGCTTTTCTTTCTGGCAACTATACCGTGACGTAACCTCTAGCTATTTGAATGAAGACCGTGAAATTGTAAAAAGCAATGAGGGTTTATCTGACGATGAAAAGGCGCGGGAACTATCAGGGCTTGACGAAACGCAGGCAAAATTTGATGCGTTATTGGATGATGATAAATATGCTGAACTGTTACAGGGGGGGCAATTCCGTCTTAGTCAAAAGGCAATGCTGTCGGCCTTGTTTATCAAACAATATTCAGAGGAGCCTATTTTTAACCTGCCTTTCCAATTTATTACCTTACTGACTGAAGTGGATGAAAAATTGACGATATGGCGTCACAGGCATGCAATGATGGTGCACCGTATGCTGGGAGGCAAGATAGGCACGGGAGGATCAGCTGGTCATCACTATCTGCATCGAACTACACAGGCTAACCGGGTATTTACCGACTTTTTTGATATGGCAACCTTTTTATTACCGAAACACCTCCTACCAGAGCTACCTGAACAGGTTAAAAAATACTTAGAATTCCATTTATATCAAGCAAATCGCTAATGCTTGTAAGGATTGGTTTACAGCAGGTGAAAATAATAGAAAAAAATAATGAACTTTTTTTCGTCTCATCGTAAACGCTGTTGACCGCACCACACGGATGTGGTTATTATCAACGTGAGGTTCACTACCTTACTAATAAAAAACCGCCTAAACGGTTATAACAATCACTAAACATATTAGTGGTCCAGGGAGACAATACATGTTTACAAACTCTAAGCTGGCACAGTCAGTCAAGTTGGCTTGTGCTTTCGGCGCAGTATCATCACTCGGTTTTGCCGCTCCAGCAATCGCTCAAGATGCTGGTGCAGATGAAGGCGCTGTTGAAAAAATCCAGGTAACTGGTTCTCGTATCCGTCGTGCAGACATCGAAGGTGCAAACCCAGTTTCTGTTTTAGACGCGATTGAAATTGAAAAGTTCGGTATCACTTCTATCGGTGACGTTCTTCAGTCAATTCCTGCTGCTGGTTCAGCAATCAACACTAACAACAACAACGGTGGTAATGGTACAACTACTATTAACATCCGTGGTATCGGTTCTAACCGTACGTTGGTATTGGTAAACGGTAAGCGTTGGTCTCCAGGCCTTGGCGGTTCTGTTGACTTGAACAACATCCCATCTTCAATCATCGAGCGTATCGAAGTATTGAAAGATGGTGCTTCTGCTGTTTACGGTTCTGATGCTATCGCTGGTGTTGTTAACATCATTACTAAGCAAGATTTTGACGGTCTACACGCAAGTGCTTACCAAGGTGAGTACATCAGCGAAGGCGACGGTAATAAAGAACAGTACGACATCGGTTTCGGTGCATCTAACGACAAAGGTAACGTTTACTTTAACGTATCTTACGTAGAAGAAGAGCCAACATTCGCAGGTGACCGTGCGATTTCTGCGGTTCCAGTATTTGGTACACCAGATGGTTTCGGTGGTTCTTCTGGTACGCCAGAAGGTCGTTTTTTCTTCTACGATAACGATGGATTTGTGAGCGCAAACGGATACAGCAATGGGGCTTTCACCCCTTGGGATAACGTAGCAAGCCGCTTTAACTTTGCTCCGCTGAACTACTTGTCTACACCGCAAGAGCGTACAAATATTTACACTCAAGGCCGTTATGAGTTAACTGATAATGTTTCAGCGACTGCAACAGCTTTCTATGGTAACCGAAAGTCAGCTCAGCTCTTAGCTCCTACTCCATTATTTATGGGTTGGGCATTTGGTGAGTTTGGTTACAATATTGCAGCAAACAACCCATTTAATCCCACTGGATTGGATCTGAACTCAGATACCGCTCCTGGTGAACCAGGCTCCCTTGCAATTTACGGTCGTCGTATGTTGGAGACTGGGTACCGTCAATTCTCTCAAAACGTTGACCAATTCCAGTTTAATGGTGGATTTGAGGGTGTTTTAGAGCTTGGTGATAGTGAATTCTATTGGGATGTCGGTTACACCTATGCTGACATCGCCCAAAATACAATTACTGATGGCTTGTTGAACACTGACCGTGTTAAGCGTGCAATCGGCGATGTAAATAATTGTGTTGGCGCAGATGATGGCTGTGTTCCTTTAGACTTGTTCGGCGGCGCTACAGCAATCGGTCAAGGTACAATCACACAAGAGATGATCGACTACATTAGTTTCACCGCGCAGGACGCTGCCGGAACTACCCTTGAGAGTTATGCTGCGAACATTACGGGCGATGTTGTTGAACTTCCTGCAGGCTTTATGTCGTTTGCTGCGGGTTACGAGAAACGTTGGCAGTCGGGCTACGATCAGCCAGATGCATTGATCGCTGCAGGTATTACTTCGGGTAACTCTCGCCAACCAACTGAAGGTTCATTCAGCGTTGAGGAGTTCTATTTAGAATTAGCAGTTCCTTTAGTGGCCGACATAGCATTCGTTGAAGCGTTAGATTTAGAACTTGCGACTCGTTATTCTGATTATAGCAACTTTGGCGATACTACTAACTCTAAGGTGGGCGTTAAGTGGCGCGTCAACGAAGAATTGATGGTTCGTGGTACATGGTCTGAGGCCTTCCGCGCACCTTCAATCTCTGAATTGTTCTTGGGTAACAGCGACAGCTTCCCACCATTGACTGACCCATGTAATGGTAGTAACCCAGACCGTAATTCTTTACCAGGTTGTGCTGGAATACCTGCATCATATGAGCAACCTAACTCACAGATTCGTATTACCGTTGGTGGTAATGAGAATCTGAACGCAGAAGAAGCAGAAAGCTTTACGTACGGTGTTGTGTATGCTCCAACATGGTTAGAAGGTGCGTCTTTAACGTTTGACGTATTTGATATCGAGGTAGAGGGTGCGGTATCTTCTGTTGGTGCTCAGTCTATCCTAGACGCTTGTGCGCAGACAGGTGTTACTCTTTGTTCTTTAATTGAACGTGGGGCTCAAGGTAATATTCTAGATATCTTTAACGGTTTGGTTAACTTGGGTGGTCAAACAACTAAAGGTTTCGATATGGAGTTGGCGTACAACTTCGAAACTGACTTTGGTGATTTCAAGTTCCGCTTAGACGCAACTTACGTAGACGAGCGTAGTGTAATCGTAGTTGATCCGGTAACTGGTACATCAGAAGTGTTCCGTGAACACGGGCGTGCATTCGACCGTGATGTTGTTCCACGTATCCGTTCTAATATCAGCTTAAACTGGGTTAACGGTGACTGGACTGCTAACTACTTGATCCGCCATATCGGCCATACAGTTGAGAACTGTTCAATTGGTTCTGCAGGTGGTGTGGACTTGAATGATACACTTTGTAACATGCCAAACAGTGGTCCTGATGGAGAAGATTTCAACGAGTTGGGTGCAATGGGTTACCACGATGTGTCTGTGGGTTACTTCATCAATGATAACCTGCGTGTAACAGCTGGTATCAACAACTTGTTGGATCAAGATCCACCAGTGTCGTTCACAACATTTGCGAACAGCTTCGACCCGTCAATGTACGAAGTACCTGGACAGTTCGGTTACGTTCGTTTCAGCATGACTTTCTAAGATTTTCTTAGTAAATATAAAAGCCTCTCTTTGAGAGGCTTTTTTTTTGATGTTAGGAGTACGCATGAACGCAGATTCATTATTTCAGCAAGCAATGCAATATTTTGCTCAACAGAATAATGAAGCAGCTACTGGAGTTCTTCAGCAAGCTGCGGAGCTTGGCCATTCCATGGCAACGCTTTATCTGGCTGAACAATATTTTCGAGTGGATCCTGCAAAGGCATTTTCTTTCCTACAGTCTCAATGGGAAAAAGGCGTCAAAGGAACCCTCCACCGCTTAGTCACCTTAAAAGCATTTTTCACCGATGAAGGTTTAACCTCAGAAGATTTTTCGTATTTATACCAAGAAGCCCGGCTGGGTCATGTTGAGTCGGCGCTGGTATTGCTCGATCTGACTAAGCATGATGGTAAGCATGTCGTTTTCTCAAGGCTTATTCAACAATATGCGCCCGGTTTGCTCGCAGATTTAGGACAGAAAGTACCCGATTTATCAGTCAAGTGTGAGACGCAGAGTAATGTATTAACGCGTTTATTCGATGTTGCGCTGAAAGAATGGCATTCTCTCACTGATTTTAAAGCGACGTTAATTATTAAGAAGGCTTCAATTCGCTACTATCGCGACGTATTTTCGCCATTGGCTTGTGAATATTTTAAGTTGCGCCTTGGGCCATTAATGAAACCCTCATTGGTACATGATCCGATTACAGGTAAAGGCATACAGAATGATGTGCGTACAAGTTATATTGTACACGTTGTGCCCGAGCATCTTGATTGGTTCGCGTTACAACTAGACATGATGCTTGAAAAACTAACCGGTGTACCTCGTTGTCGCGGAGAATCAATGAACCTGTTGCGGTATGAAAACGGTCAACAATATAAACCGCATTACGATGCAATAGTGGGGGATGGTCCTCATTTCGAACAAATATTATCAGACGGTGGTCAGCGAATGAGAACCGCTATTACTTATCTATCGGATGGTTATAGCGGAGGACAAACAGAGTTTCCTCGTCTCGGTATCAGCGTAAATGCAACAATTGGCGATGTGCTGGTCTTTGATAATCTGGATGAAAATGGTACTCTAGTCCGCGATTCTTATCACGCTGGTGCGCCAGTCACTGAAGGAACGAAGTGGATCTTGACTAAATGGATCCGAGAGTCAGCAACACAGTATGGGCGTGTTGTATATCCAAAACAGGTGAACAATTCATGAAATATTTTTTAGTATTAGCAGCGTTCTTGACGCTTGCAGGGTGTAACAGCACTAGTTCTTCAACTACAGCGTCTACGGAAAGCTCGAGCGCAGTCGCAAAAGCAAATGATGATGATGGCGTTGTGTGTAAGATGGAAAAGCGTATTGGCTCTAACATGATGACTCGCGTATGCCGCACGGCGGAAGAGCGCGCAGCTCAGGAAGAAGCTGGTCGTGAAGGTATGCTTCGTCTACAGCGCGGAAGTATGACATCTGGTGCCGATGGTGAATAACAACTAAAACGATTTCAAAACGCCCGTTAAGGGCGTTTTTTATGCATAATGAAACAAATAGTTAGTCACATCGAAACGGCTTTAAGTCAAAAGCAATATTCGCAGGCATTGAGTTTATATTTAGAGTGGTTTTTAGCTTGCGAAAATAATGTCAATGTTATTCAAAGCTGGCATCCTCAGCATTTAGCCAATGCTGCTAGTCTAGCTAGACGTGACTTTTTTGAGCGTGTTTCGCCGTCTGCATCTCAATCGACTAGATGCAAAAAAGCGCTATCCAATTTTATTGGATTGCACGAAGAGCCATGGCAAAACGATTTGCAGCAACCAAGCTTTTTCTATTTCCCTGATTTGATGGCTAAGCCATTTTACAAAGCGGAAGAAATAGAAGGTTTGGAAACCGCTGTAGACATTATAAACAATGATCTACCATTGCTTAAGTCTCTTGCCGCGAGTTGTGAAAAAAGCTACGTAGATCACATCGGGGGTGTTCCTAATACTGAAGAGTGGCATAAATTAAAAGAAACGTGGCGTTCATTTCATTTAATATCGGGCTCAGGGGGGAATAGTGATATTTCACCAATGCCAGATAGTATTGATTATTTGCAAGATGAAATACTACCAAGCTGTTCGCCCTTAGCACCAGAAGTGTTTATTTCAAATCTAGAGACAGATGCCTATATTCCACCTCATTTCGGGCTGAGTAATATTAAATTGACCGTGCATGTGCCTCTTAGAGTTAATAATAAAGCTTGGTTGAAGGCGGGCGGGGAAAAATTTACTTGGCATGAAAATGATAACTGCATGGTTTTCGATGATTCCTTTGAACACTCAGCAAAAAATGGCGGTGAGGAAATGAGGAGTGTGCTCATCTTTGATGTATGGCATCCAGATTTGTCAGAGTATGAGAAAAACTTCATTGAAGTTTTTGTGACACAACACAATCAATGGTCTGAGTCTTTTGGCAAGTTGGCAGGATTGGACAAATAAATTCAAATATGAGTACACAGTTAAACAACCAGATTATCTCAGCTTACCAACAAGGCAACTATGCCCAAGTAATGCAATGGTTTGGAAATTATTCTTCTATAAAGCAATGTGATCCAAATGTTGGTATTTGTTTTGCCAATTCACAGCGGCATACCGGTGATGTGAAATCAGCAAAACGCACATTCGAAGTACTGCTAAAGCGCTTTCCTCAGGTTCCGGCAATTTTTAATAGTTATGCTAACTTATGTATTGCGCAGGGGCATTACGCAGAAGCATCTCGGCTTTTAAAATCGTCAATTAGGTTAGATGCGAATTATTTTGATGCCTACGTTAACTTAGGTCGGCTGCAGAATCTGCAAGAGAACTTCGCGCACGCAGAAGCGTCCTACAACAATGCACTTAAACTACAGCCGCAAAACCTGAATGCTAAATTGGGTTTAGCGGCGGCGTTACATAAACAGTCAAAGTATCAGTCTGCCGAAAGTATCTATCAAATGTTACTTAGCATGCCTCATGGCACTGATGTTAAGGTTTTGATTAATTATGCTTCTTTACTGCGCGACATGCAGCGCTACCAGGATGCGGTCAATATACTTCAGCATGCGATTCAAGCCCTTCCTGATAACGCGATGGTACACGCGATGTTGGCTGCGAACTATGCTCTGCAGCAACGCATGGATGATGCGTACCGACATTACCAACAAGCAATTACAATCGAGCCGACCAATACCACCTACCAAATTGAATTTGCTCATTTTCGATGGTCTCAAGGAAGTGAAGCGCCGTTTGAACCGCTGTTGGCAGTTATCTTTAGTGGTCGTTATACCTACGAATTGGTTATTTCTGCGCTTGATTTATTGACCAATGCAGAACAGTTTACTTTGGTTAAGAAGGTCTTGGAGGCATGCGCTAAAGAGTATGCCAATGACCCAACCGTCTTGATGTTTGCTGCACGCTACGAACGCATGGTCGGTGATTTAACTGAAGCCGAAGCGCTATGCCAGCAAGCCATTAAGAACAGTAGTAAGCCAATACCAGTCTCTATTGAAAATGAGATGGGGTATATTGCATTGGCGCAGCAAAATGCGAAAGATGCGCTCAAAGTGTACCGGAATTTGCAGCGCCGAGAACCAGAGAACCAAGGGTGGTGGACACTCTATTCAACGGCGTTAAAACTTACTCAGAGTAATAGTGACGAGTATGCACGTTTATGTGACTACTCACTGCTTCATAGTGCATCTGTGGTCGCTGATAAAGGTCAAGATTACTTACGTCAATTAACGGCAAAGCTTGAGGCTGTGCATGCAAATACTCGACATCCTATTGGACAGTCACTGCGCAACGGTACGCAAACATATGAGGATATATTTGACGATACTGATGACGTCATTCAAACGTTAAAAACATGGATACACGAGCAGGCAGAGCGTCATACTAAGGCACTAAAGCGTAATCACAAGCATCCATTTCTTCGTCGTGTTGGCGCTGATTTAGACTTTACCGGTTCTTGGTCAGTATGTTTGAAAACCGGTGGATATCATACCTCTCATTTTCATCCTCAAGGTTGGTTGAGTGGCGTTTTTTATGTTGACGTACCTGAAGATGTTGATAGCCAAGGGCAAGGTTGGCTGCAATTTGGTGTGCCTGAAATTTCTCAACTTGCACTTGCGGCTGACTATGCAATTAAGCCTGAGTCGGGGCGTTTAATGTTATTCCCCTCATTTATGTGGCACGGAACTCGTCCGTTCAATTCTGGCAACCGCCGAATGACGATTGCCTTTGATATGGTGCCTAAGCGCTAAATAGGGGCAGTGCAAGCCACAATTGGCCGCTTTTATTGTGCTGCAGGCTCGAGCTTGAAGGCTAGCGTATAGCGTGGTTTATAGCATATCCGGTTAGGTGGTCTGCCAACATGTTTGATGGCACCGTGAAATACGACAACACGCCCCGGTTTGGGCGTGCAAGCGTATACGCAATCATCGTGTTTGTTAAAGAACAGGGTTTCTCCTCCCCATTCAATATCCCACTCAGGGCATACATAAACCAATGCCGTCATCTCATCACTTTCTGGTAAGCAATCAGTATGTGTAAACAACATGTCACCATAAGCCGCGTGATTGCAATAGCCTCGGTAGGCTTGATAGCGTTTCTTGGCAGTTTGTTCTACAGCATTCATCAATTTGCCGTATAACGGCAGGGCCATAATCTGCTCATTGTTTAGATTCACGGCCCAATGCTTATAGTCTTGGGTGTCAGGTCGAGCGACTTCGTTCTTGCGGTATGCGCTATTATCTAACCCTGCATATAAGGCTTTGATTTCAGCTAAATCGCTCACATCGTCAAATACATAGACGGGCTTACCATCAACCTCCAGGTTGTACGTTGGTTTGTAGTTCATAGTACTAATTACTTATTATTGTATGAAAACGCCAGCATTTAGCTGGCGTCTATAAGAGTTAATGAACTGTAGTATAGCGTGATAATGTCGGATCAGTAAGCACGCTTTTCGCAAATGATTTCACGAATGTTGGAACCCACTTTGGTACGTTTCAAACAACTTAAATCTTGAGCATCTGCGCCATATTCAGCAATGTGCTGTGCAACAAACGGCTCCATCGCTTTGATGAAATCTTCCGGCAGAGCTGCACTAATTTGGCGTTCTGCATCGCGCCATTCTTGGGTGCGCTGCTCTAATGCAACGTTAAACCATAGCCAACCTTGCTTGTAATCAGCTTCCATTCCCCAGCCGTTAAAATACATTTGGGCCAAATAGAATTGCGCTTCTTTACTGCCCAGTTTGGCAGCCGCTGTTAATTTGTCGAATGCCTTGTCGTAGTTTTTGGAATTCAACGCATATAATCCCTGTTCTACCGTATTTGTGTACTCGGTCATCCACATACCATCTTTTGTGCGCTCTTGCGCCAGACCCGAAAAACTGCACATCAATAACGCGCTGCAGATCACTAATTTTTTCTTTATAAATTTCATAACTATCCCTCGTTAAGGCGTATTGCTTGTATATAAGGATACGACCTTTGATGGGAATTACACCTGTACCATTGTTACCAAATGTAAAATCTGTTACACAAGTGAGGAGGGGATTGATGCAGCCTAGTTAACGTGGAACTTAAGGCTTACAAATTTGTAACAAATAACCTGCAATTAATCCCAGTCAGCTTGACTTTATTGTCGCATCCGTGTGACCATCCGCAAGTCGTGGGCAATTTTCGATTGTCTACATCTACCAGAAATTAACTAACGGTTTAATAGCCCCTCGCTGAAACAGACGTTATCAGGCGAGGATTCGAACAAGAAAATTGGTTGGGAACTATGTCCAATATGAGCAAGAGAACTCTTATTGCCGCTACCGTAATGGGTGCATACGCACTAGGTAGTAGCGCCATTGTCTCTGCAGATCCGCTTACAGATCTTCATCAAGAAGAATTTAAGATTCACGCTGCGGCTGCAAAATCTCAAGAAAAAATTAACGCCTTGTTTGAGCAATCACAAGAATTGCTTGTAGAGTATCGTTCGGTCGTTGATCAAACAGAAAACTTAAAGGTTTATAACGATTATCTGGCGGGCTTAGTTGCTGACCAGCAACGTGCGATCGACTCTTTACAGCGTCAAATCGACAGCATCGAAGAAACGAAGCAAGGTATCGTTCCGTTGATGTTCAGAATGATCGATAGCTTAGATAAGTTTGTTGACTTGGATATTCCAATCAACCTTACTGAGCGCAAAGAGCGTATTCAACGTCTTCGCGATGTAATGAGTAACTCTAACGTAACTGTTTCTGAACAGTTCCGTCAGGTTATCGAAGCGTACCAAATTGAAAACGAGTACGGCACGCGCATCCAGTCATATCAAGGTACATTGAATGACGCTGGTACTGAAGTAACGGTTGATTTCTTCAATCTTGGTCGTACAGCATTACTAGCGCTTTCTCTTGACCAAACCGCCGCTTGGAGATGGGATAATGATTTGCGTAAGTGGGAACGCTTAGGTGATGAATATCTTAACTCAGTTGTTGACGCAGTGAAGATGGCACAAGGCATCATCCCTGCAGATTTAATCAAACTACCTATTAAAGCTGCGGAGTAATTAGTAATGAATAAGATGATTAAAACATTACTGACAGCGGCAACTGTAACGGTATTGTCTGCTGGTGCTTATGCACAAGACGCTAAGTCTCTTCAACAATTGCTTGAAGAAGTGAAGCAAAATCGCGTTTCACAAGCGCGTATCAATGAACAACGTGAAGCTGAATTTCGTAGTGAACGTGCAGACAAGCAAGCTCTGCTGCGTCGTGCAGAAGCGGAATTGAAAGCTGAGCAAGATCGTGGTGATCGTTTACAAAAGCAATTTGCTGATAACGAAACGACACTAACGGAAAAAGAAATCGAGTTGGATAACGCAACTGGCACATTGGGTGAGATGTTCGGTGTTGTTCGTCAAGCATCATCTGAAGCTTATGGTCGTATCGCAACGTCTATCGTTAGTGCTCAGTTCCCAGGCCGTGACGAGTTCCTAGCTCGCATGTCTGAAGAGTCAAAAGGCCTTCCAAATATCGGTGAACTAGAAGATTTGTGGTTTGCACTACAAACTGAGATGACTGAGTCTGGTCAGGTTGCTCGCTTCACGACTGAAGTAATCAGTCTTGACGGCGGTACAACAACGCAAGAAGTTGTACGTGTAGGTACATTTAACCTTATCGGTGACGAAGGTTACTTAGTGTATGACGATGAAAATGACGCGGTTCAACCGCTTGGTCGTCAGCCAGACGGTTACCTAGTTGATTCTGCTGCAGAGCTACGTGGTGCACGTTCTGGTGTGGTTGCTTTCTATGCTGACCCATCACGCGGTCAAATCTTAGGCCTGTTGAAGCAAAAAGCAACGCTTGAAGAGCGTTACCATGCAGGTGGTGTAGTAGGTTACGTTATCACTGGTATGTTGGTTATCGGCTTGCTAATTGGTTTGTACAAACTTGTCACGCTTTCATTGGTTGCTGGCAAAATCAAAGCTCAGCTAAATAACCCAGAGAGCCCTTCAAGTGCTAACCCTCTAGGTCGCATCCTTGCGGTTTATCACGAGAACAAGAATGCTGATGCTGAAAACTTAGAACTTAAGTTAGATGAAGCAATTCTACGTGAATTGCCACGCATCGAATCAGGCATCAATATCATCAAGATTTTCTCAGCGATTGCACCATTACTAGGTCTACTAGGTACGGTTCTTGGTATGATTGCAACGTTCCAGACAATCACATTGTTCGGTACTGGTGACCCTCGTATGATGGCAGGTAGTATCTCGATGGCACTTGTAACAACTGCTCAAGGTATTATTGCAGCGTTACCATTGATTCTTACTCACAGCATCGTGGCGTCTCGCAGCAAAGGCATCGTACATATCTTAGACGAGCAAACTGCGGGCATCATTGCAACTCACGCAGAGACGGAGAAAGCTTAATATGCTTTACCTGATTGGATTATGGGAATCGGTCAGGGAGTTTATCGCTACTGGCGGTGACGTATTGTATTTCGTTGCCGCTGCGCTCTTTCTCATGTGGGCTTTGATGATTGAGCGCTACTGGTATTTGTCTGCTGTATTCCCGAAAGTTAAAAGCAAAATTATTGCTGATTGGGATGCACGCAAAGACACTACCTCTTGGTATGCGCATAGAATCCGTGATGCATGGATTTCACAAGCGTCAGACGCTTTAAACGCTAGGCTTTTGATTATTCGTACATTAGTCGCTATGTGTCCGTTAATCGGTCTACTTGGTACTGTTACGGGTATGATCACAGTGTTTGAAACGATGGCGACGCAAGGCACTAGCAACGCTCGTTTGATGGCTGCTGGTATATCAATGGCAACAATCCCAACAATGGCTGGAATGGTTGCGGCGTTATCTGGCTTGTTTGTCAGTTCTCGTCTAGAGGCTAAAGCTAAGATAGCCAGAGAAGGCTTAGTTGATAGTCTGCCGCATCACTAAAGAGAGATTGATATGGGTCGTAAAGTAAGAGAGCAAGAAGAGGAAGCAGCAATCGATATGACACCGATGCTCGACATCGTGTTTATCATGTTGATCTTCTTCATTGTGACAACGGTTTTCGTAAAAGAAGCCGGTATTGAAGTAAATAAGCCAGACGCTAGCCGCGCCATTCTGCATAAAAATGCAAACATTTTTATCGCAGTAACTGAAGACGGTGATGTTTGGTTGGATAAGCGCCAAGTTTCTGCTGACAGTGTTCGTGCGAACATTGAACGTTTGTTAACGGAACAGCCGACTGACTACGTAATCATTCAAGCTGATGTGAAAGCTAAGCACGGTCTTGTTGTTGAGATTATGGATGCGGTTAAGGCTGCAGGTGTTGACCGCGTATCAGTAGCAGCGAGGGGGTAAGATGGCTAGATTTATATTATCTCTAATATTCGGTGCTGCGGTTGCATTCGGTTTGTTTGTTGTAATGGCAAAGCTTATCGAAAACTCGGCAAGACCAGCAGATGAAGTACCGCCTGCGCCGATTATTGATATTGTAATGGCTGAACCGGATGAAGAGACGCAAACGCGTACTCGTAAGCCGCCTCCGCCTCCGCCGCCACCTCAGGAGCCGCCGAAGATTGAGCAGTCTGAGCCAGAGGTTGAAGAACCTAGTACAGATGGTTTTAGTCTAGTGGTGCCTGGCATAGATACTGGTGGTGTAGGTGTTGATATCGGTGGTGTAGGTGCAATGGCACGTGACGGTGAAGCTACACCAATCGTGCGTATTGATCCTAAATATCCGGTAGAAGCTGCCCGTGATGGCAGAGAAGGCTGGGTTAAACTTCAGTTTACAATTAACGAGGTAGGTGGTGTTGAAGATATCACCGTACTTGAAGCTGAGCCAAAGCGCTTGTTCGACAGAGAAGCGCGTAGAGCATTGGCAAAGTGGAAGTACAGACCAAAAATCGTTGATGGTAAACCTGTGAAGCAGTTTAACATGTTCGTTCAACTAGACTTTACACTGGAGCAATAATCATGATGAAGAAAATGTTTAATCGTTCAATCGTCGGGTCAGTGCTTGCAGGAACTTTCCTTCTATCTACTCAGGTAATGGCTCAGCAGTCTTTACCAATTGAGTGTCCAGGATATCAGAAGGGAAAAACACAACTAGTTGGTGAGCGTACAGGTAAGAAAGTGCAGCAGGCTTTTGAGTTCTATAATCAGGACTTAATGGATGAAGCGTTAGCTATTTTGTACGATATTGATCCTTCAGATGATTTTGATAAAGCATACGTAAACCGTTTTATTGGTAACTTGTTAGCTGCTCAAGAAGGTCAGGGCGTAAAAGCTCTAGATTATTTGAACAGTGCGGTAAAGACCCGTGTATTGAATGATCTTGAATATACGCAAACACTTAAATTATTAGGTGATTTGAGTATGCAAGAGAAGAAATACGGTGATGCCATTAGCTGGTATACCCAATGGATGGATATTACATGTAAACAAGATCCAGACGTTTATACACGTATCGCACAGGCTTATTACGAGAATGGTCAGTTAGACAAGATGATTGACCCTGCGGATAAAGCGATTGCGTTATACGATGAGCCAAATAAGAACCCACATGTTCTTAAATTGACGTCATACTATGAACGTAAATTGTATCCACAAACTGTAGAAGTTGCTGAAACACTTGTTAAGTTGTTTCCAGAAACTAAGCAATGGTGGACGCAATTAGGTTTCTTCTACATGCTGGTTGAAGACTATAAGCGTGCGTTATCGATTTTTGAAATTGCGCACGATCAAGGTTTCCTAACCAAATCATCGGAAGTTAAAGCGTTAGCACAGTTGTATGCAACGAATGATATTCCATTTAAATCCGCTCAGATCCAACAAAAGTATATTGAGCAAGGGTTGATTAAGCGTGATGCAGATAGTCTGGCGGCATTAGCCAACACATTGCACCAAGCGAAAGAATATCTCGATGCAGCTAAGTTTTACGGTCAAGCTGCTAGCTTGAGTTCTGATCCAGAGCATTTCCGTAAGCAAGGCGTATTGTTGCTAACCGCAGAACGCTATAAAGATGCGATAGTAGCGCTTAACAGTGCACTAGAGCGCGGTGCTGAAGGCGAAGGGCGTATCCATTTCTCATTGATGGAAGCAAACTTCTACACGGGCAATTTCCGTGAAGCGTATAAGCACGTTAAAGAAGCGAAAAAGGACAACTCAATCCGACGTAATGCGTTGGCGTGGGAACCTTATATTCGTGAGAAAGCGAAAAATAGAGGGATAAAATTATCCTAATAAAAAGCCCCTTTTAAGGGGCTTTTTTTATGGCTTCAGAACAACAGGTTGCTAGGTGTTATCGTTATAGTGTTACTTATAAGTAGTATCACGTAGCAGATGTTCAACTTCGTTTTGCAGCAATTGTTTAGTACTTTTTTTCCCAGATAATTTAAAAGTCTTAGTCAATTCACTTATTGGCGTGTCTTGGTTTTCAATCAACCATGTTAGCATCGGATATGTAGCGCTATTGCCTCTGCTGTTTGCAAATACTACAAGGCTATTTCTCGCAGTCTCTAGTGGACGGCTTCCTTTAATAAAATCCTTTACTTTGCGCTCATGCTGCATAGGGGTTAATGAATTGTTCAATTTCAAAAGATGCTTTGCAGTTCTTGAAATTGGGTAGGCAAATAACACGTTTACACTATTACTCGCCTTATTCGGCTTTTCGCCGGTAAACTGGATTTCGAACTCATTGTTGTGCCAAAAGTTCTCTACGGCAGGATCAGCGCCAAATATGGTCGTAATACCATCTATATTTTCATTTGTAGCATCTCGTTTTATGCGTTCCAATAGCCCCGATGCAATATGTTGGCGACGGTAGTGTTTATTCACGGCAATGCGATTGACCCGCCAAAAATGCAGCTTGCAAAAATCTGGTTCTGTCGAATGGTAGCTTAGAAGCTGCAATGACATATGGCCACGAGGGCGCCGACTTCCAGAAGCCACTTCTTGTGCGATTGATGCCAGTGAGTTATTGCCTTCTTCTATTACCAATGCGGTAGCTATTATTTGGTTATCAACGAACGCCACATAAATATGATTTTCTGTCGCGTCAAGCAGGCGTACAAGATCTTGTGGGGTTGTTTGATAGTGTGCTTCAGACAATAGTGTAAACACGCCTATTAAATCACTTGGCTTTTCAACTAAATGTGCAGGCGTAAGTTTTTGGTAAGCCACACCGTCAAGCACAGTCTGTTCGCTTTGAGTTTCACAAATTCCCCCGGATGAGACACAAAATACGAAAGAAAAAAGCTTTTCTAATGGATCGTTGGGAAACCAACGGATGGGTTGGCTTAGTTGGATGTGAGTATTAGCATCAAAGGTTTCCGATAGGTGGGGTACAAGTCGATGCACGAAACCCTGCCCAGTTCCTTCATATCCCTCTACCGTGGAGGTTATTAAGCAGGGCTTATCAGGTTTACATATCGCCATGATAAGTGGAATAGGGATAGATGCGGCCTCATCGATAACTAACAGATCATAGTCTTTAGGTTCAGCAACAAGCTCATCTGCCGCACAATACGTTAGATGATTAACGCCTGTAGTATTATCTGTTTGCGAGAAAATCGGCAGGACAGATTTTGCGCGAGATGATACGAGTAACACCTTTTTATCGCGTGTTAGAAACTGCTCAATTAACCATCCGCTTAACCAACTTTTGCCGCGCCCTCTCGGGGCTGTCAGGATGACACAATTCGGTGCCTCCTTTGAAAGCGTTTCTAATGATAAATGGGCGGCATCTTGTTGCTGAACATTGAGGAAAGGAGGCGAGCTTTCATTCGGTTTATTGTCAACTGGGTCTACAGGACACACAGGAAGTCGTGCCGCTCCCGAGTGTTGATCGAGCAAAGCCACGTGTTTATCAGCTGAAACGCACTCTTTGAACCATTGCGCGAAATAACTGTGGCGGCGAGAAACGCCATATGATGGCTCGCCTAACGCATTAAACTGGGCCGGCCACAACTGCATGGAGGGGCAAAGTACAATGAGAAGGCCTTGACGCTCAATAGTACCAGCTAACGCTAACAACGCATTCGCATCAATAAGAATACTCGTATTGATCACAATGGCACCGGTTTGTTGGCCCAACATTGAGCCGGCTTGTTTCACGGGCTCGGCCGGTAACCCAGAGCATCTCTCCCCAAACCAAAGCGCAGACGTTGAAGTTTTATATATCTGTTGAAATTGTTCGAGACAGTGCTCTGCAACGCTGTTTGTCCAGTCTTGTTCACCGCAAACCATCAAAAGTTGGCGATGGTTTAGTTGTTGGCTACGTGCAGTTAACCATTGTGTGATTTGTTTAACAGCATCTATCAGATCAATCATCTATACTAGGGGAGGTTGTTAATCTAGCTGCAAGTGTATAGGAAAATGTATGCGGTTTTTATCTCGTCGTTTAGTAATGCCAGGTGATCTGAATTATGCAGGCTCTTTATTTGGTGGTCGTGCATTAGAATGGATTGATGAAGAAGCTGCAATTTATGCCATTTGCCAGTTGGAAACAAATTGCTTGGTGACCAAACACATTGGTGAAATCAGTTTTGAGTCTCCTGCGTTGCAAGGGGATATCGTTGAATTTGGTTTAGCGACCAAATCAGTGGGGCGTACGTCTATAACGGTAACATGCTTGGTGCGAAACAAAGCGACTAAAAAGACTATATGCTTGGCCGATGATATTGTATTTGTTCAGGTCGACCCGAAAACCCGTATGCCTATCGCTCACGGCAAAACCGCGGAGCTGTTAGAAAAGCTCACCACTGACGAACTTAAAACATTAAACTTCTTGCCATAAAAATTCATTTTAGCAGTGGGCAACAATGACAACGCGTTAGGTCGTTACCATTTGGGTCTACGGCTTAACAGGCTCGTTTTTAAGCATTTGAGATAGCCGTAAAATTTCTTCCATGCTACACTCGCCGCGTGTTTCGAACACATAACCTAGGGGTGCCGCGTTATACCTTGGTATAGCAACGCTGAGATCCAATATAGGGAACCCTTATACCTGATCCGGATAATACCGGCGTAGGAATGGTAAAGCGCAAACTTTTACACCTGCCGTTAAAACCGGGTCTTTTCATGCAATAGCGAAGAGATCCTATGACATTTAAATTTTTATCATTCAGCGTTTCAAGCGCGCTGATACTCAGTCACTCAGTCATTGCGCCCGCTCTGGCACAAACTAACGATACCTTGGAACCGAACTCAAATGACATTGAGCGGATCATCGTTTCATCTGATTTTCGACAAGTAACACTGGATCAACTGTCTGCCAGTGCTTCCATATTGTCTGCAGCAAGGATTGAACAGCGGCAAGGGCAACATATTGATGCGCTGTTAGGCAGCATTCCCAATGTTAATTTCGCCAGCGGTGCTTCGCGCGGACGCTTTATCCAAATACGCGGTATAGGTGAACGCAGTCAGTTCAGTGAGCCATTAAACCCCTCGGTGAGCTTCACATTAGACGATATTGACCTAACCGGACTATTTGCATTAGCAACACCTTTTGACATCGCACAGCTAGAGGTTTTAAGAGGTCCGCAAGCGACTGAGTTTGGCATTGGCGCTTTGGCTGGCGCAATCAACATGCGAGGCACAGCTCCCGGAGGAGTAGTAGACAATCAATTGTTGTTGTCTTACGCAAGCCAACAAACATGGCGTGTGGGAATAGCCGCCGGAGGAGACTTGGGAAAGCAAACGGGGTACCGAGCTTCTTGGGTTGAGCAGCGTAGCGATGGCGATATCGTTAACACCTTCTTGAATCGAGATGATACCAATAATATCCATGAGCAAGCGGGAAGGTTAGCGTTCTCCTCGATGCTGAATGCAGCCAATGAACTAGTCGTGAACTATCGCTATTTCAACATAGACAATGGCTATGATGCGTTTTCATTGGATAATGATCGAAAGACACGCTCAGATGAACCCGGATTTGACCGCAATAAAACCCACGCATTTAGTGCACGGTTGACGACACAAATGGATTCGGCAGATGTGATCAGTATCCTGTCCGTAAGCGATAGTGATTTAGGTTACGGTTATGATGAGGATTGGACTTTTGATGGCTTCCATCCATATGGATATTCGTCATTTGATGCTTACTTCAGAGACGTATCGTCGAAACAAATAGAATTGCGTGCTGTGTCGAATAAACCTTGGCAAATTGCAGGTCTGGAAGTCGATTGGTTACTAGGCACTGTATATCGTGATCGAGAAGAGTCGCTGCTGCGAGACTATACCTATGCCGCGTCGGATTTTACCAGTGAATACTCTCCCAGTACTTTCGCACTGTATACTCGATTTGATACTCAACTAAGCTCTCGTATGGGGATGCAGTGGGGCCTAAGAGTAGAGCGCTCTTCGTTGCATTATTCAGACAATTCAGGCTTTAAAGATGATAGCAATGAAACCCTGTTGGGAGGCAAGTTTGCACTTAACTACGCCATTGCGGGTGGGCTGCTATATGGCAGTATTTCTCGCGGGTATAAAACAGCTGGGTTTAACCCTGACGAAAGAGTGTCAGAGAATGCTCGTTTGTATGAGCCAGAATATAACTGGAATTATGAAGTCGGTTTAAAGCGCAGTGTACTAGATGGCTCAGGAAACCTGCGTATCGCAATCTTCTATATGGACCGTGAAAATACTCAGATTGCTGATTTTGATACCCTTGAACGGGATAATGGCTCAACCGACTTTATCGACATTATTGCGAATGCTGATGTTGGTACCAATCAAGGTATCGAGTTTGAGAGTCAGTGGCAATTAAGTGATGCTTGGTCAGTGAATGTAAACCTTGGCTATTTAGAGGCAACATTTGAAGGTTATCAAACTAGCGATGGTGAATTTGTAAATAAGCAAAAACAAGCACAATCTCCGGAATGGAGTGCAAATGTGCTTAGTTCGTTAGCGATTACCAATAATGTGCAATGGCGCATCGAACTGGATATCAACGATGAGTACCGTTTTTCAGATGGACATGACGTCACTTCTCCCGGTTATGCGCTTGTCGACACATCTATTGAATGGCAAATAAACGAGTTTGATGTACAGTTTTGGGTGAAAAACCTGTTTGATCGAACCTACTATGTTCGCGGATTCGGCGGGTTCAGTAACGACCCACGCGACGGTTATGAAACCCCTGTACCGTACTATCAATTTGGGCAGCAACGACAATTCGGTGTGACGCTCAATTGGCAATTTTAGCTGTAGCGAAGGAATGACAAATGAAACTGTGTACTGTGGAAATATCGCTCTATCCTCTGATGGATGGTTATGTTGATGTGATCAAAACATTCATTGGGCGACTGCAAAATCACTCAACCCTAGAGCTGTCTACGTCAACCACAAGTACACAGGTTCGTGGTGATTACCGTACAGTGTTTGAAGTGTTAAGTCATGAAATAGAAGCTATCCATAACGAGGTAGGCCAGGCGATATTCGTGTGTAAGTTTTTAGCCGGAGACGACGTGAAACCGGGTCTTTATCATGAATCATGATGCCTTTCTCACGGCACTCGATGCATTAATTGAGCAAGTTGTCGTGATGCAGTGGCTTGAAGTCGTCGCGGTAGTGCTCGCGATTGCTTATGTACTGTTGGCTGCTAAGAAAAATATATGGTGTTGGCTGTGTGCCGGTATTAGTACTGCTCTCTATACCGTTATTTTCTGGGACGTTAATCTGCCGTTTCAAGTTGGCTTGAATGGGTATTACGTACTCATGGCTGTTGTGGGCTTTGTACGATGGAAAAAAGAGGAAGACAACTTTGAGCCTACGCGCCTAAGCTGGCAAGAAAATACAGCGATAGTGTTGGGGATCCTCCTCGTTACGTTGCTGGTTGCAAGCTATGTGTCCTCATTTTCATCAACGTCTTATGTTTATGTTGATGCCTTTGTAACCGTCGCTAGCGTTGTTACAACCCTAATGGTTGTTTTCAAAAAGCTTGATAATTGGGTGTATTGGGTGGTGATAAATGCCGTGTCTTGCTGGCTCTATTGGCAAGTAGGGCTGGTATTGACCAGTTTACTTTTCTTATTGTATGTCGGACTGGCAGTATATGGTTTGATACAATGGCTCACGCCCAAGACACGCCTTGCTACACAAGAATAAACATATGCTGACAATAGCTGATTTACCGTTATCGATGAGAGAATCCCTCGGAGTGGGCGATGAGGGGCAATTGCGTGTTATCAATGAATCACCCGTGAATGCAACATATTGTCTGTCCTCTGAAGATGAACGTTTTCTCGTTAAATGGTTTCATGCTGATGAAGCAACGGGGAGGGCCCGTCCTCTATTACTTGCGATGCAACGAAAAGTAGCCAAAGCTGGATTGGCACCCATGCCGCTGTATTTATCGCAAGAGCGAGGGTTATATGTTGAAGAATGGATATCGCCCTGCATTCAGCCTTTAACTTTGTTGCCTGATAACGCCAAAATGCAGCACTTAGCCAAGGCACTCTGTCTCACGCATGACCTTAAAATTACCACAAGCCTGAATGACTTACCCGCTCAGTGGGAGCACTATATGGCGGTTTCTGGTCCGGCGGAGAAATCGGGATTAGGGCGTCAGATACAAACGTTATTGCCGCTGTATGATCAGGCGATGGATGAAAAAGAGCACTTGGTGTTTTGCCACAATGACCTTTCGTTAAATCATATTGTGGATTATGAAACCCCAGTGTTGATTGATTGGGAATACGCTGCAACAGGGAATCGTTTTTTTGATATCGGTTCAGCAATCAAAATCAATCGCCTTAACACCATGCAGCAAGCGTTGTTGATAGAATGCTATGCCGATAACACTGGATTGTCGGTAGATTTAATCTCTGAGCGTTTACATAAGTATCAGCCGCTACTCAATTTTACCTATCAATTGTGGTACGCTGCGATTAAAGCGCACACAAATGCACGTTGAAAGTGAGTTTTTTCTTTACCTTTAATTAGGCATACGTATAATGCGTCCGCGCTAGGGGTGTAGTTCGAATTGGTAGAACAGCGGTCTCCAAAACCGATGGTTGGGGGTTCGAGTCCCTCCACCCCTGCCACTTTTCTCTGATACACTACGTTACTATTCACGTAGGAGTGTTTGCCAAAAAATGTCTAACCTTCATTCTCGAGAACGATACCAACAAGCTGTGCTTCAAGCCATGGGGATAACGGTTTGGCAAAGTAACACCGCTTCAACTGACGATAGCGCTGCAACACCGAAACAACCGATTCTGTCGCAACAATTGTTAGATGATATTGCCATTGCTCTGACGTATTTAAATGATTCATATGAAGGGAAAGTTCAAGAGAGCGACAGGGTTCACTCTGAGTTGGTGTTTGATGGCCAGAAAGTGGGCTTCCCTGACGGCGAGAGTAGCTTTACAGCAGACCTTAAAAAACAGCTGTGGGCGAAACTAACCGAACGTGGATAAATCCTTTTCACCTTTAATCGCGGATACGCCTGAATCGGACAGTGCATATTCTATTTGTCGCTTGTCTCATCCTGCCCCTTGGTCACGCAAAGTGTTTATGGACTGCATGACATCACCTTATTTTGCCTATGTGATGATACAAGAGGGTAAGGTATTGGGTTATTACATCGGTTTACTCGTTGCTGAAGAAGCTACATTGATGGACGTGGCAGTAGCAGAATCGAGCCGCAATCAAGGATTAGGACGTCTATTGGTCGAGCACTTTATACGCATGGCTGAGTCTAAGTCAGCATCAGAATCATGGCTAGAGGTGAGAGCATCGAATACACATGCGATTAGACTTTATGAATGCATGGGGTTTGAGACCATAACGGTTAGGAAGGATTACTATTCGGGAGCAACGCCTGAGTCGGCCAAAGAAGACGCGATCATTATGCGACGAATATCGTAATTCTACTTGGCAAGAAAAAGTCTGTTTTGACCACATAAACTTGGCATATTTGCCAGTTGCTAGTGGCAATGAATTGATTTTCCAAGAAGCGAGCCAAATTTAGGCAAAAAATGTGGATTACTTGGACATTGACCAAGACTTACGCACAAACCCTTGTATAATACGCACCACTCAAAATGCTCTAGTTGAAACAACGATTCAAATGTATGGCGGGATCTACGCTTTACGTTTTAAAAATGCAGAGCTAAAGGCTTAACGATAAAGCGCACTCGGCCGCGCATTGCAGGATATACGATACATGGCTAATGCCAAATTATTAAACGAAATTAACAAACGCAGAACCTTTGCGATTATTTCTCACCCCGATGCGGGTAAAACCACGATCACCGAAAAAGTATTGTTGTTCGGAAACGCACTGCAAACAGCGGGTACTGTAAAGGGTAAAAAGTCGGGCCAGCATGCTAAATCGGATTGGATGGAAATGGAAAAAGAGCGTGGTATTTCGGTTACCACCTCAGTTATGCAGTTTCCCTACGCGGAATGTTTAGTCAATTTGTTAGACACGCCAGGACACGAAGATTTCTCTGAAGATACCTACCGCACATTAACCGCGGTTGATTCATGTTTAATGGTGATTGACGCTGCGAAAGGTGTAGAAGATCGAACGCGCAAACTAATGGAAGTCACACGTTTGCGTGATACCCCTATTCTCACTTTTATGAACAAGTTGGACCGAGATATTCGCGACCCTATGGAGTTGCTCGATGAGGTAGAAACTGAGCTTGATATCTTGTGTGCACCGATCACATGGCCAATAGGGTGTGGTAAGTCATTTAAGGGCGTTTATCACTTACACCGTGACGAGACGATTTTGTATCAAACTGGGCAAGGCCACATGATACAGGAAGTACGTATCATTAAGGGCTTAGACAACCCCGAATTAGACACGGCTGTGGGCGATGATTTAGCTGCCCAACTACGCGATGAATTGGAGCTGGTGTTGGGCGCATCGAATGAGTTTGATCATGAGATGTTTATGCAGGGGCAATTAACACCTGTATTCTTTGGTACAGCCCTAGGTAACTTTGGCGTAGACCATATGCTTGATGGCCTTACCGCTTGGGCGCCAGCACCACAAAGTCGCGAAACGGATGCACGCGTGGTTGAAGCCACAGAAGAAAAATTCAGTGGGTTTGTATTTAAAATTCAAGCCAATATGGATCCGAAGCACCGCGACCGTATTGCGTTTTGCCGTATCGTGTCGGGAAAATACGAAAAAGGCATGAAAATGCGTCATACCCGTGTTGGTAAAGATATTCGTATATCGGATGCATTGACATTCTTAGCCGGAGACAGGGCGCTTCTGGAAGAGGCCTATGCCGGCGATATAATAGGTTTACACAACCACGGTTCTATTCGCATAGGCGATACGTTTACTGCTGGTGAAGATCACCGTTTCAAGGGGATCCCTAACTTCGCACCAGAACTGTTCAAGCGTATTCGCTTGAAAGATCCGCTCAAGCAAAAGCAACTTTTAAAAGGGCTAATCCAATTGTCGGAAGAAGGCGCTGTGCAGGTATTCAGACCATTGATCAATAACGATCTTATTGTGGGTGCCGTCGGTGTACTTCAGTTTGACGTCGTCGTCGCACGATTAAAATCGGAATACAATGTTGAAGCTATTTATGAATCCGTAAACGTGTCCACAGCACGTTGGGTATACAGTGACGATGAGAAGAAATTAGATGAGTTCAGGCGTAAGTCTGAAAGCAACCTTGCACTAGATGGCGGTGAAAACCTCGCTTACATCGCACCCACAATGGTGAATCTGTCACTTGCTCAGGAACGTCATCCTGACATTACATTTAAAACCACAAGAGAACATTAAGCTAGCCGATTATGAATTTACATGCGCTTATCACACAACGCTTTCAGCACGCCCTTGAGCAATTAGGTTTCGATAACTCTAAAGTCCCTTTGAGCCGAAGTACGCGTCCTGAATTTGGCGACTATCAATTTAATGGCGCCATGGCTTTGGCTAAATCTGAAAAGAAGAATCCGCGCGAAATTGCACAGCTTATTGTTGATGCGGTGGATATGCAGGGAATGGCGGATAAATTAGAAATCGCCGGCCCAGGCTTTATTAATATTCATCTTTCTGCTGAATTTCTAGCCAATTGGGCACAAGCGGCAGCGAATGACGCTCGCGTTACAGTATCGAAGCAAGAGTCTCAGACCGTGGTTGTTGATTATTCATCCCCAAACCTGGCGAAAGAGATGCACGTCGGTCATTTACGCAGCACGATTATCGGTGATGCGACGGTTAAAGTGCTTGAATTTCTGGGGCACAAAGTGGTCCGCCAAAATCACATGGGTGACTGGGGAACACAATTTGGGATGCTGCTGGCTCATTTGAGTGACCAACTAGCAACCAACACCGTTGCGGAAACTGCTCTCAGTGACTTAGAAGATTTTTATCGCGCGGCTAAAGTTCGTTTTGATGACGAAGATGGATTTGCAGACCGTGCGCGTGAATACGTGGTGAAGTTACAGAGTGGTGACGCTACCTGTATGGCTTTATGGCAACAGTTTATTGATGTATCCATTCAGCATAGTGAAGATGTTTACGCGTTATTAAATGTCAGTTTAACCCGTGGCGATGTTATGGGTGAAAGCGCGTATAACCCCGATCTTGCAGCAGTAGTAAGCGAATTAAAACAAGCGGGTATTGCGGTAGAAGATCAAGGCGCCCAAGTTGTGTTTTTACCTGAAATGGCTGACAAAGAAGGTAAGCCTGCTGTTTATATTATTCAAAAATCGGGTGGCGGTTACCTATACGCCACTACTGACTTAGCTGCGATTCGTTACCGCAATGGCAAGTTAAATGCTGACCGTACGTTGATATTTACTGATGCGCGACAGAGTCTGCATTTCAAACAGACCGAAATCGTAGCGCGTAAAGCCGGCTTTATTCGTGAAGATCAGCAATACGAGCATTGCCCCTTTGGCATGATGCTAGGTAAAGACGGCAAACCGTTCAAAACGCGCACAGGTGGCACCGTCAAGTTGTATGACTTGCTGACAGAATCAGTTGAACGCGCTTCTGCACTACTTGCAGAGCGAGCGGAAGGCCAAGCTGTTGACGCTGAATTAGCGCGAAAGATTGGTATTGGTGCGGTGAAGTATGCTGACTTGAGTAAAAATCGCACGACTGACTATGTATTTGATTGGGATCAGATGCTGAGTTTTGAGGGGAATACAGCACCGTATTTGCAATATGCTTATACGCGTATCCAAAGTATCTTCGACAAGCTGGAAGGGGACTTTGCGCCTGCTACGGTCAGTATTTCAGAACCAGAAGAAAAGGCACTTACAACAAAGTTGGCGCAATTTGAAGACGCGCTATTAGTGGTAGCTGAAGATGCCACGCCGCATGTGTTGTGTGCCTATTTATACGATCTTGCCAGCGGATTTATGCGCTTTTACGAAGCATGCCCAATACTCAAACCGGATATTAGCGAAGACGTACGTGAGAGCCGTTTAACCTTGGCTCATCTTACAGCATCGACGTTGCGCACAGGCCTTGATTTGTTGGGTATAGAAACAACTAATCGCATGTAACCGGTTAACGGATATTGCAGCACAACATACAAATTAACGTGGCGCTCCTCTAAGCGCCATAGTGAAATGACAAAGGATGAATTCAATGACAAAAATTCTGGCTTTTTCAGGTAGCGCTCGTAAGCAATCGTTTAACCAAGCCGTAGCAGCCGCTGCGGCAAAAGCAGCTGAAGCTGCGGGGGCAGAAGTCACGCTCATTAACTTGGCGGATTATCCTATGCCGCTGTTCAATGAAGATGAGGAAGCAGAGCAGGGCATGCCAGATAACGCTCAGGCGTTTAAAGAGCTATTGATGGCCCATGATGGGATTATTATCGTGTCGCCAGAATATAACTCTAGCTATCCAGCGTTACTCAAAAACGCTATCGATTGGGCGAGCCGTAAAGTCGGCGATGAAAAGCCGCTTGAGGCGTTTAAGGGCAAAAGTACGCTGATAATGGCAGCGTCAGCGGGTGCTCTAGGTGGTATGCGCGTGTTGGTAGCATTGCGCATGTTGCTAAGCAATATTGGCATGTATGTGTTGCCTGATCAAAAGGCCATCGGCAAAGTTGATACGCTAATTGATGAAAACGGCATTTTGTCTGATGAGAAAACCAATCAGCAAATTGCGCGCCTGGTGGGTAATTTGGTCACACACGCGAGCAAAATGAAAAACTAATTTGTAATACCGCCTTTCAGTCGCTGAATTTGCATAATCTATGCGAATTCAGCACTGTAAACTCACGGCCAAATTCGGTAGTATCCGCATTCATTTTTAGAAACTGAATTTGTGTATGTTTGAAGTCAATCCTATCCATACAGCCATAGACGATATCCAAGCACGTACAGAGTTGCTTAGGGGGTATCTTTGACTACGCTCACAAAGTTGAGCGCTTAGAAGAAGTCAACCGTGAACTGGAAAGCCCTGATGTTTGGAACGAGCCAGAGAGAGCTCAAGCATTGGGTAAAGAAAAAGTTGCGCTAGAGCAGGTTGTTGAAACCATCCAAATGTTATCCCAAGGCTGTGAAGACGTCTTAGGCTTGGTCGAATTAGCCGTGGAAGCGGAAGACGAAGAAACCTTCGAAGAAGCCAAGCAAGAGCTCTCGACCTTAACCGAAAAGCTAGAAGTACTTGAGTTCAGACGGATGTTTTCTGGTCCGAATGATGCGTGTGATTGTTACTTAGATATTCAATCAGGATCGGGTGGTACTGAAGCACAAGATTGGGCCAACATGTTACTTCGCATGTACTTGCGTTGGGGCGAAGAGCATGGCTTTAAAACTGAACTGATCGAAGTTTCTGATGGCGACGTCGCAGGTATTAAAAGCGCGACTATCCGCTTTGGTGGTGAATATGCATTTGGCTGGTTACGCACTGAAACCGGCGTGCATCGATTAGTGAGAAAGTCACCTTTTGATTCAGGGAATCGACGCCACACGTCATTCGCGTCAGCATTTATCTACCCTGAAATCAATGACGACATTGAAATTGACATCAACCCAGCAGATCTTCGCATCGATACTTATCGTGCCTCGGGAGCTGGTGGTCAGCACGTTAACCGTACTGACTCGGCGGTTCGTATTACGCACATTCCCACCAATATAGTGGTGCAATGTCAAAACGACCGTTCGCAACACAAAAATAAAGACCAAGCGTTTAAGCAGTTAAAAGCCAAGCTTTATGAATATGAGTTGCAAAAGCAAAATGCTGAAAAGCAAGCTATGGAAGACAATAAGTCAGATATCGGTTGGGGGAGTCAGATCCGCTCATACGTATTAGATGACTCAAGGATTAAAGATCTGCGCACTGGCGTAGAAACAAGAAATACCCAAGCAGTATTGGATGGTGGCCTTGATAAGTTCATCCAAGCTAGCCTGAAATCTGGACTTTAAACAGGATCCAAAATGACTGAACCAACTAATGCCGTGTCGCAAGAATCGCTCGAGGAAAACAAGTTAATTGCCGAGCGACGCGCCAAACTCGATACCATTCGCCAAAATTGCAGTGCGAATGGTTTTCCCAATACATTTCGTCGTGAACACTATGCTGAGCAGTTACAAGCTGAGTTCGGAGAGTTCGATAAAGAAACGTTAGCGGAAAAGAATACGCCTGTTAGCATTGCTGGGCGCATTATGGCAAAGCGCGGACCGTTTTTATTACTGCAAGATATGTCGGGGCGTATTCAGGCGTATGCCAGCAAAGATACTCAAAAAGATATCAAAGCGCGCTACGGTAGTTTAGATATTGGTGACATCATCGGCGTAAGTGGCCCACTGCACAAGTCCGGCAAGGGTGACTTGTATGTGGATATGCAACATTACGAACTGCTTACCAAAGCGTTACGTCCTTTACCTGAGAAGTTTCATGGCTTAGCCGATCAGGAAACTAAGTATCGTCAACGTTATGTTGATTTGATCACCAGTGAACAAACACGCAAGACATTTAAAGTCAGAAGTCAGGTGGTATCTGCGATCCGTCAATTCTTAGCCGAGCGAGATTTCCTAGAAGTTGAAACACCGATGCTGCAAGTAATACCGGGTGGCGCTACAGCTAAGCCGTTTGTCACGCATCATAACGCAATGGACATCAGTATGTTCTTGCGTATTGCTCCGGAGTTATATTTAAAGCGCTTGGTTGTTGGTGGTTTTGAGCGTGTGTTTGAAATAAACCGTAACTTCCGAAATGAAGGCTTATCAACGCGCCACAATCCAGAATTCACTATGTTGGAATTCTATCAAGCCTATGCCGATTACAATGACTTGATGGACCTAACAGAATCAATGCTGCGAGAAGTCGCGCAGCGCGTATTAGGCACTCACATCGTCACTAGCACAGTGAGAGATGCTGCAGGTGAAGTCGTATCGTCAACAGAATATGATTTTGCTAAACCTTTTGCCCGTTTAACCATGAACGATGCGATATTGCGTTATTGGCCGGAGCAACAGCTCGGAGCGATCACCGATACCTACAAGCAAGCGATCGAGCAGCCTGAGCATAATGTGGCTACGTTGCAAGAAATCGCCAAGAAGCTTCACATCAAAGAGCCGGAAGTTGAAGGCATTTGGGGCGCAGGTAAATACTTGTGTGAAATCTTCGAAGCCACCGCGGAAGAAAAACTCGACCAGCCTACGTTTATCACGGCTTATCCATGGGAAGTCTCTCCATTGGCACGCCGTAACGATGTTGACCCATTTGTGACAGATCGTTTCGAATTCTTCGTGGGTGGTCGCGAGATTGCTAATGGATTCTCAGAATTAAATGATCCTGAAGACCAAGCTGAGCGATTCCTGAAGCAAGTGTCTGAGAAAGATGCAGGTGATGATGAAGCGATGCATTTCGATGCGGATTACATTCGCGCGTTGGAACATGGTTTACCACCAACGGCGGGAGAGGGAATAGGTATCGATCGTTTGGTTATGTTGTTAACCGATAGCCCTACTATCAAAGATGTTATTTTGTTCCCACACATGAAACCAGAACAATAAAACGGTTTCCAGAGGATAGTTAGCGCTAATTCTGTCGGGAGAGACTTATCACCTTTTCCCACAGTGATTGATTAAGCGGGCATGAAATATGATGTTTCATGCCCGTTTTTATTATGTATCCATTAATGGCATCGATTTCTGTTTGCCGTTGATGTTGCACATCTTGTTGCATGGAAGAATAGTTGTTTCGTGTTGCTCTGGCGACAGCAGTGACTCGCTGAAGTAGTGCTTTAGGCTCTGCATCGAGTCCTTCCGCTAGCATGACGTTGGTAATTTCGAGCACGATAGGATAAATCTGTCCAAGTAACGGCTCATCTAACAGTTGACCGTTGTTCACATTGTGAATGGCAGTTAACGGGTTGATAACGGCATTTACTACCAGCTTTTCCCACAGCGCTTGTTCGATGTTTTGAGCCCATTGAGTATCACCCAGAATGTCGTTTATCCAAGATGAAATTTGGGCGCTTCGTTCTTTTGACATCGGCTGCCGAGAGCCGATAACCGTTCGGCCTAAACCTGTTTGCTCACAATGAGTAGGCGAGGGTTTATAGGCCGCTATGCTAGTTGTTCCAAGCAATATTTCAAATCGCTGGGCGTATTGCTCGAGAGCATCAGCGCTAACCATCCCATTGTGAAGTAGCAAAATACTAGAACCATCAGGCAGGCTGGCAGTGTATTGTTTTAGCGCGTCTAGCACATGGTAACTTTTGACCGGTACAATCAACAAAGTAGGTCGTTGAGACACAGACCAGCGATTAATCGAGGTCTCCAGTGCTTTAGGCTTTTCACCTAATAGAGCCACTGTATTGGTCGGTGTGCTGCGAACATGACGAGCAAGGTGTTCTATGCCTAATGATTCTCTCGCAGCATCCAGTCGCGCGGCTATAACGCTGGCGATGGCGCCATGCCCGACAATGTCCACACAGGGGAATAGAACACTCATTAACTTGCTATTGATAAAGGTAGTGGCCACGCTAATTGTTTCAAATCACCCACTTGATCTAGCATGTTGTGAAACCACGGAGCTTCGAAATACGAGCCTGTAGGGGCTGTATCGACAAAGGAATGTTGAACTCCTTCGTATTCGAAATCCAATCGAGCCGCGTGTAAATACATACGGTCAGCCGGTGTTTTAGCATAGCGCTCATCACCTACAATGGGTGAGCCAATGGAACTCATTGCAACGCGTAATTGATGAGTTTTGCCGGTTAATGGCTTGAGTACAAAAAGCCTAAGCCCGCTAATATTCGCAGCCGTAAGTGCGTAACTAAAAAACTGTGTATAGGCTGGGTTTTCCCTTGAACGCAATAGCGCGTAGTTGCCACGTCGCAGGTTTTTCATATCGCCTATAATGTGCCCCTGCTTTTTACTGGGTTTCTTGTTACTCAGCGCAATGTAGTATTTTTGCACCTGACGCTTTGCAAAGGCATCGCTTAAATATGCGGCAGCCTGTTTGTTCTTAGCGACGACCATTAGCCCTGACGTCTCGGTATCAAGCCGGTGAACTAGATAATGTTCTTGCACACCCAGTTCAACTAAACTTTGGCCGATACATAGCTCACCATCTTGGTAATGCATGCACATACCAACCGGTTTGCTAATGATCAGGAATGATTCGTGCTCAAAAATAATATTGAGCACTGATGAGGTTGCCTCAATCACTGCGGTAGAATCGATAAGGCTAAATCGTAGTCCAAATCATCAATCGCATCTTGAATGTTTTGTTTCTGTTCTTGTGATAATGAGGAGTCAGCAAGGCATTCTGTGACTTGCTCGTCACTGATAAAACGTTTTTCAACCAGTGCTTGTCGCAACGCTTCGGTACCTTCACTGCGAGTCGGCGCTTCTGTGCTAGCACTGCTGCCGTTGCAGTATGTATCGATGGCTGCAATAGTCTTAGTCAAGGCGGAGACAAGAGCATCAATATCCACATTGCTACCGTTGGCTTTAACGTCTTCATCAGTGTTTTTTGCAACAGAATGTAAATAATCCAGTCCTAAATTACCGCTTACGCCTTTAATCGTGTGAACATGGAGGTGCATCGCGTCATGGTTGTTTTGCTGCTTGAATTCAGCTAACGTCTGTCCGCTTTGTTGATATTCCTCAAAAAAACGCAATAGCAGCTTTTTGTACAGGGATTCATTATCGCTCAGCTGTTTCAATCCGAATTCTGTGTTGATAATGGCTAGCTCTGTACTCATAGTAACCCCTAGTGGCAATGGAATGATTTGAGTGTACTTGAATAATAGCACAGGGTGTAGTCCTTAAGTGCAGTACACATATCCTAAGAATGGTAGCAAATGAAGAAATATTGGTGGTTAATGAGTGTTGCTTGCTTGGCTTTAGTCAGTTGCACAACACTGAATCAAACAACGAAGCCTGCCAAGCAGGCGATGACAATCCCGCATGAGAAATACACGTTAGCCAATGGGCTAACCGTGATACTGCATCAAGACCAATCAGACCCGCTCGTGCATGTTGATGTGACTTATCATGTGGGCTCTGCACGTGAGGAAGTCGGGCGTTCTGGTTTTGCACATTTTTTTGAGCACATGATGTTTCAAGGATCTGCCAATGTGGCTGATGAGCAGCACTTTGAGATGATCACCGAAGCGGGTGGCGATATGAACGGGACCACCAATTCTGATCGCACTAATTATTACCAAACCGTACCGCGCAATCATCTCGAAAAAGTCCTCTGGTTAGAGTCTGATCGAATGGGCTTTTTGTTAGACGCGGTGACGCAAAAGAAGTTTGAAAATCAACGCGAAACGGTAAAGAACGAACGTGCTCAGCGTGTTGATAATCAGCCGTATGGATTGCGCGGTGAACGTGTCAGTGAAGCCTTGTACCCGGCTGGACACCCATACTCCTGGCCTGTCATTGGGTACGTAGAAGATTTGGATAGGGTTAATGTTGACGATCTAAAAGCATTCTTTCAACGCTGGTATGGACCTAACAATGCGATATTAACCATTGGTGGTGATATTGATATTGCACAGACTAAAGCTTGGATTGAAAAGTATTTTGGTCCGATAGGCAAAGGGCCAGAGGTTGAAAGGCAAGAAAAAACCTTGGTTACGTTAAATCAAACCCGCCACGTGGTGCTTGAAGATAATGTGCATTTGCCACTGATCCAAATGACCTTCCCGACAGTCTACGCTCGTCATCCTGATGAAGCTCCCCTAGATGTTCTAGCGGACATATTGGGTGGAGGAAGAACGTCGATTTTCTACAAAAACTTAGTGGTGAGTGGAAAAACAGTTCAATCAGCAGTGATGCATCCATGCAGCGAGTTGTCATGTGAGTTCCAGTTGATAGCGTTAGCTAACCCTGCAGTTACGGCAGATCTTGACGCGTTATACGAAAGCTTTCAGCAAGCGCTTGAAGAATTTGAAGTGCGTGGCGTCGAGCCTGATGACTTAACACGCGTTAAGATGGGTATTGAGGCTGGCACTATCTTTGGCTTACAAAGTGTTTCGCGTAAAGTCACAGCATTAGCAAACGGTGAATTGTATGAAGACCAGCCGGATCTGATCCAAGCGGATTTGGATCGATATAATGCAGTGACGGCAGATGATGTCATGCGGGTTTATCAAAAGTACATAAAAGATAATCCGTCAGTGGTGCTAAGTATTGTGCCTCAAGGCCAACGTGATATAGCTGTGAGCTTACCTGAGTACTCAATTCCACCACGCACTATTCCAGAAAAAGTTGGTGCTGATGTGTTTGTGCAAAGTGAGCATGCGCCAAGTGATTTTGACCGCTCACAAATCCCTCCAACTGGGGAAGCGCCGTTAGTAAAGGTTCCCAGTTTCTGGCAAGCTCGTTTTCAATCTTCGGTGCCAACATTGGGTGTAACCACCACAGAAACGCCGACGGTTAGCCTGACGATAAACCTCGAAGGTGGACCTTTACTCGATTCGATTGAAAAGTCAGGTCTTGCTTCTATGACCGCACAAATGATGAATGAATCAACGGCCCAACGTTCCAGTATTGAATTAGCCAATGAGTTAGCTAAGTTGGGCAGCAACGTACAGTTTTCTGCATCAGGGCGCTTTACGACTATTCACTTGAGTAGTTTACGCAAAAACTTTGATAAAACATTAGCAATCCTGCATGAAAAGTTGTTTTCACCGGGCTTTTTAGCGGCCGACTTTGACCAGTTAAAGCAACGCAGCTTACAAGCGATGCAACAGCAAATGAAGAACCCGAATACTCTCGCAGGGCGTGTGCAGGATGCGATCCTATTTGGCGAAAATAATCGAGTGAGTTTGCCGGATAGCGGTACTGTGACAACCCTACAGGCGATTGCGTTAGATGATGTAAAAGCATTTTATTCACGCTATTACAACCCGGCGAAAGCCAACATTGTGATAGTGGGAGATATCACTGAAAAAGACGCAATAGCAGCATTACAACCTTTTAATCAGTGGCAGGTTAACGACTATGCTATCCCCGCATACGAAGATTTCCCTGAATACGCAAAAGGCAATATTTATCTAGTTGATAAGCCTGATGCGGTGCAATCGGTCATCAGTATAGCAACACGTGCAATGCCCTATGACGCGACCGGAGACTATTTTAAGGCACGTTTGATGAACTTCCCGTTGGGTGGCCATTTTAATAGTCGAATAAATCTCAACTTACGCGAAGATAAGGGTTACACCTACGGCGCTGGCAGCTACTTCAGAGGTGGTAAAACACTGGGAACCTATTCAGCTGGTGGTGACTTTAATGCTAAAAATACGCTGGAAAGTATCCAAGAGTTGTTGCGAGAGATAAGCGAGTATAAGGCTAAAGGTATCACTCAAAGTGAATTGGAGTTGCTGAAAAAGGCGTTTACACAAGGTGACGCGCTTGATTACGAAACGCCATCCAATAAGGCTCGCTTTCTGCGCCATTTATTGGTTTATGATTTAGATCCGGATTTTACTGAGCGTCAGCTAGCCATAATCGAGGCATTGACAACTGAACAGATTAATCAGTGGGCACAGCAATACTTGAATGCTGAAGAAATGCATATATTTGTTGTTGGCGATGCAAAAACGTTGAAACCTCAGCTTGAGAGTCTCGGACGCGAAGTGATCATGTATGACGTTAAAAACTGATCTAGGTTAGCGTTACAAGATATAAGCTGGGCAAGTATTGGCGATTAAACGCGATATACTTGGTGAGTAAATAAATTTTAAGATTAAGTGGGAATACTTTTGCCAAATAAAACATTGAGTTTATCTGAAGCGGTGGCGGCTTTGTCGCAGCCTCAACGTGTTGAGTCTTTGCTCGGGATAAAACATGGCGTAGAGCGCGAAGCATTGCGGATCACTCCTCAAGGAGGTTTGTCGCAAGCGTCACATCCACGGGCGTTAGGTTCAGCACTGACTCATGATTGCATTACTACAGATTTTTCAGAGGCGTTGTTAGAGTTTATTACACCGCCAGAATCTGACCCGCAAACCACGCTTGATCAACTGAGTGATATTCACAAGTTCACTGTTGCCGCCATGGATGATGAGGCCCTGTGGCCCATGAGCATGCCTTGTTACATTGACAGTGAAGAGCAGATCCCCATCGCACAATATGGGACTTCGAATGTAGGACGAATGAAATCCACCTACCGTATAGGTTTGAAAAATCGTTACGGCGCTATGATGCAAGCTATTTCAGGTATTCATTTTAACTTTTCATTACCTGAATCGTTTTGGCAACAATATGCGACGTTAACGGGTGAAACTTATTCATCTGACTTCGTATCACAGCAGTATTTCGATTTGATCCGGAATTACCGTCGCTGGTGTTGGTTAATACCTTTTTTATATGGCGCATCTCCTGCAATCTGTAGCTCATTTCTTAAAGGCAAGAAACACAACCTTGAGTTTAAAAAACTGGGTAGAGGCACATTGTATTTGCCGTATGCCACATCATTGCGTATGAGTGATCTAGGCTATACTAACAGTCAGCAATCTGCGCTAGATGTTTGTTATAACAACCTTCATGATTATGTTTGCTCAGTGCGTAGAGCGATTGGCACACATAGTTCTGAATATGAACGTTTCTCGGCGGGTGAAAACGGTGAATATCAGCAGCTTAATCGTAATATTTTACAAATTGAAAATGAGCTGTATTCCCCGATCAGACCAAAACAGGTAGCCCGCTCGTTAGAAAAGCCGACTGATGCGCTAGAAGCGAGAGGTGTGAGTTATGTGGAAGTGCGGGCTCTTGATGTTGACCCGATGAGCGCTGAAGGCATCAGCTTACAGCAATTTTATTTCCTCGATGTGTTTCTGCTCACGTGTGTATTGACGGATTCACCCGCATTCACGCGAGAAACTTATACTGAGACCGAGCGCAATTTAAAACGTGTAGTGACCCATGGTCGTGATCCGTCACTCACTTTACATCGCCGAGACGAAAACGGTGAGTCGGTTGAAATTGGGCTGAAAGAGTGGGCGAGCGATTTGTTTGAAGCATTTAAGCAAGTGGCTAAGCTGCTTGATAGTGCCTATCAAACAACGCACTACTCAGACGCGGTCAACAATGAAAATCAAAAAGTGTTAAATCCGGATTTAACACCATCAGCGAAAATTCTATCGCACTTATTAGCGAGTGATATTGATAATGGCCGCTGGGGTTTAGCACTAGCAGAACAGTATAAACAGGAGTTTATGACTCGCGAATATAGACATTTTGATGAGTCTTATTTCGTTGATGCGAGTCATCAGTCACGCCTGGCGCAAGAAAGTGTTGAAGCGGCAGACGATAAACCATTTGATGTGTTTTTAGCCGAGTATTTTAGTCGGTAAAAGGACAAAAAAAAGCCTGGTTTGGGGCCAGGCGCATAAGGTTCCAGGGAAACACACATATTACTAGAACAGAAGTTTTGAATAAAAAATGAGCATTAAGTTCCCGCGCAAAAGTATTTTTTTTACTGGTCTGATGACTTTGGTCATGTTTCTGACTGGGTGTGCGACGACACCGCCTTCGGATATCAGTAATATTTGCGCCATATTCAAAGAAAAGCCGGATTGGTACGATGCCAGCGCCGACATGCGTGACAAATGGGGTGTACCGATTCATGTGCCTATGGCCATGATGTATCAAGAAAGTTCTTTTAAAGCTGATGCTCTGCCGCCAAAAGACTATGTGTTTTTTGGCTTAATTCCATGGGGGCGGGTGAGCTCAGCATACGGATATTCGCAAGCTAAAACACCGACATGGGAAGATTACGTTAGAGAAACAGGCAATTCATGGGCCGACCGTGATGATTTTGATGATGCTATCGATTTCATGGGGTGGTTTATCAGTAAAACCCACAGCATTAACGGAATTTCAAAATGGGATGCGCACGGTCAGTACTTGAATTACCACGAAGGCTGGGGCGGGTATAAGCGCAGAACGTATTCCAAGAAGCGTTGGTTGGTGAATGTTGCGGGCACTGTTAAAGCGCGCTCTTTACGTTATGCAGCACAGCTGAAAACCTGTGAAGCCGATTTGCAACGCGGTTGGTTCTGGCGACTCATTTGGTAGTATTTATATGAATGATTTGCAGTACCAACAGTCATTGGCCATGGTTCAACAAATGCTGTCCAACCGCCAAGTTGAACAGGCATATCAACTATTACAAACGCTTCATAAAGAAAACCCCACGGATCTTGTCGTGCTGACGCATGTCGTCGGGATTTTATTGACACGCCAGAATATCCAAGACGCTAATGTATTTATTGGAAAGCTACTAGCTCTCAGTGAAAAGCTAACTGATATAAATCACGCCGTTCATCTCATCAATCTCTTTATTACCCATCACCGCTATAATGATGCCGTTACATTGGCCAAAGGATTGCCGCGCAAATTGAGAATGGAGCCCAACGTGTTGTTGGCATGTGGCAATGCAGCACTGCAGGCGCGCGCTTTAGATATTGCGGTGGATTGGCTCGACACATACCCAGATTTAGTGCGTACATCGGTAAAGTTAAGTTTAATGAAAGCCAGTATCGCTTCAATGCAAGGCCGATTTGAACAAGCGGTTGAGTATTATCAGATAGTGTTGGCTATGCAGCCCGACAATAGTTTTGCGGTAGCTGGGCTTGCGAAGTGTCAGAGAATTGATCGGGCTATGCGAGAGGTCTTGTTGGCGGCTCCAGAATCGCAAACTGAGCCTGATGCAAGGGCTAGGGTTTTATATGCAAAGGCGAAAGCAGAAAATGACTGTGGCAACTACAGCGCTGCTTGGGAACTTGCCTCTATCGCCAATCAACTGAAAAAGCAACGCTCAACATTTGATGCAGACAGTTTACGTCAACAAGTTGATCACTTGCTCCATACCTTTACGCCAGAGCGCGTGAAGCAGGCACAGTCATCAAACGAAACCCAACATGTGTTTGTAGTGGGAATGCCTCGTTCTGGCACAACGTTAGTTGAGCAAATTCTTTCGGTTGTAGACGGATTTTACGCTGGTGGAGAGACGCCGGCTGTTGACTATGCATTATCCTTTACGCGGGCTAAGTCACACTATACCCAAGCAATGCTAAATGGAGAGGCTTTAGACTGGGAGAATGCTTGTTTGGCCTATGAACGTTATTATTCATGTTTTAATAACTTTAGTGGCGATCGAGTTATCAACAAAGTGCCGACAAACTTTTTTCATGTGGGCCTGATCAAATTAATGTTTCCTAACGCTAAAGTGATCAACATGCAGCGTTCTCCGTTGGATGTGGCCGTTTCGATATACTTTGAAAACTTTTCTCATTATTTTGCTTACACCAATGATTTAAAAGATATTTTCTTTGTCATCGATCAATATAAGCGGTTAATGGAACATTGGCATGGGGTTTTTGGCAATGATATTCTCGACGTTTCATACCAATCTTTAGTCAGTGACTACTCGCAAGGCATTAAAGACATTGGTGGGTTTTTGAATATTGATTTACTGTCACAGCAAAATGCGTCAAGTGCACAGAATCATGTCGAAACCCCCAGTGTGTGGCAAGTGAGGCAGCCGATTAATACTAATGCTGTAAACCGTTGGCAAAGGTATGCGCAATTTTTGGACGAATACATTGAGAGATACAGTTAATGTCAAATAGTGCTCAATTTCCTGCGGGCATGCAGTATGTAAACGCAAACAATGACAGAGTGATGCTTGCTAGAGGCGGTATTTTGCATACCGATGTTTGGCGTGCGATGGTGCCACGCTATGAAGAGCTGAATCAGCAGTTAAAAGACCAAATCCTCACCTACCAAGCTGAACATCCGACGATAGATCCAATGGCTAACCCAGGGTGTTGGCGCGGTAGTTCAGAATTCGAGGGCTGGGATACTCTGCGTTCATTCATCATCGATAATGTGAAAGCTATTCACCGCCATTACATTAACATTGGTGCTCCGTGTGCGCCCTTAGAGTCGTTTTCAACTGATAAATTTGAAATGAATTATTGGGCTAACGTGAATCAACCGGGCAGCGCCAATGCAATTCATACACATTCCAAATGGCATTGGTCGGGTGTGTACTATGTGCAGGGGACGGGAACGGGTGAGCTTGCTTTGTACAGTCAGGCGTATCTAAATCAACAAGTCACCCATGGTTTACCTTTTGGTCAATCATTTACGATTCCTGCCGAGGATGGATTGATGGTTATGTTTCCTAGCTATTTAATGCACGAAGTCATGCCAAACCTATCTGACAAAGCACGTATTAATATTGCGTTTAACGTAAAAATATTATTTTAAAAAAAACCGTTGATCTAGCTCAAAGAACCGGCCTAGCAGGTGATTAACGCATTGATCTCGATCAGTAATAAAAAAGCCAAATTGGTGAGAATAGAAGGCAGTTAAATTGTGCAGGAGGAAAGCACTATGCCTTTAGAATTATTCTTAGATCCCGTTGTTTGGATGTCACTATTATTGATAGCCATTATTTGTGTAATGGGCGGTTATTACACCTATTTGTTTTTACACAATAGTGCAGACCATAAAAAGTAAGTTTGGGTCTTTTAGCCGAGTTTAGGATCGGTATTATTTAGCAGCACAAGCAACGCGCCTTTGCCTCCCCATTCCAAAGGCGCTTGGTGGAATGCAATGATGTCGGGGTGCTGAATAAGCCAGTGCGGTACCTGTTTTTTCAGAATCCCAGAACCAATACCGTGGACGACACACACGCAGGCGATATGCTGTTGTTTGGCATGAAATATTAAGGCTGCGAGTTCTTGTTTGGCTTCTTCACGTGATAAACCATGCAAATCGAGCAGGAGCTCTGGCACATAGTCTCCACGCCGTAGTCGTTTCATTTCATCATGATGTTCGCGATCGCTAGAGTACCTTACTGGACCTTCAGGTTCGACGTACCCTTCAAATGCGTCCGAAAATGCAAAGTAGGCATTCGCTTTAGCCTGTTCAGAGCTTGATAGGCCTTCAAGCCGTGTTTGTTTAGGCTTTTTTAACGCACGTTTCTGTTGCGCAGATAAACTCACTTTGTCGTTTTTACCCAGTGGTTTAACACCTTTCAGAGAATCCCGAAAAAGATGTAAATCGTCGTCATCATTCAATACGTCAGTCCTGTGCAAAAAAGTTATAAATAGCGCACCCTCAACCGCAATAATTTCGGTATGATAGGGGGCATATACAAACGCCAAACAAACCTCAATGACTGATAAAATTTACCTTGATCAAGCCATTAACGATCTAGAGAGCATTTTAGATCTTGTTCGCTGGAGTGTCAGCCGATTTAATGATGCAGATTTATTTTTTGGCCATGGTACCGACAACGCTTGGGACGAGGCGGTAACTTTGGTTATGTTTGCTCTGCATTTGCCACAAGATTTAACTGAATATACGGGTGATGCATTATTTAATGCGCGTTTAACACATAGCGAGCGTCAAAAAATTGCGGAGCTCGTCCTAAAGCGAGTGCAAACACGATTACCATTGCCCTACCTGACGAATCAAGCATGGTTTTGTGGCTTACCTTTTTATGTCGATGAGCGAGTGCTGATCCCTCGTTCACCTTTTGCCGAACTGATCCAGAAGCAGTTTGCTGAGCATGTTAATAATCCGGCTGCAATTCTGGATTTGTGTACCGGTGGTGGTTGTATTGCGATTGCCTTGGCTCATGCCTTCCCAGAAGCCGAAGTTGATGCGTTGGACATTAGTCCTGATGCTATTGATGTGGCGAATATTAATATTCAGGAGCATGGTTTAGAAGGACGCGTTGTTGCCATGCAGTCAGATGTCTATTCAGCATTGCAGCATCAGCGTTATGACTTAATCGTATCTAATCCACCTTATGTTGATGCTGAGGATATGGCCGATTTGCCGGCGGAGTTTCAACATGAGCCGGAGCTTGCCCTTGCATCGGGTAATGACGGCTTGGATCTAGTCGACCAAATCATCGCACAATCTGCACAACACCTAACCGATAATGGATGGTTGTTCGTTGAGGTTGGTAATAGTTTGGTGCATTTTAGTGAACGTTTTCCCGGCTTAGAGATAGAGTGGATAACGTTGGAAAATGGTGGTGATGGTATTTTTGCCGTGTCTCGAGACGCATTATTGCGATACACAAAAGGGTAATTCATGTCAGGAAACAGTTTCGGAAAGTTGTTCACAGTTACCACCTTTGGTGAAAGTCACGGAATTGCAATTGGTGGAGTCGTAGATGGCTGTCCTCCAGGATTAGCATTAGATGAATCTGATTTACAGGGCGATCTCGACCGTCGCAAGCCCGGTACGTCGCGTTATACCACTGCGCGTCGAGAAGATGATGAAGTGCAAATACTCTCAGGTGTTTTTGAGGGTAAAACCACGGGTACTTCAATCGGTTTACTGATCAAAAATAAAGATCAGCGCAGCCAAGATTACTCGAAAATAGCGGACCGTTTCCGCCCTGGGCATGCCGATTATACCTATCAACAAAAATATGGATTACGAGATTATCGTGGTGGCGGTCGCTCCTCCGCGCGGGAAACAGCAATACGTGTTGCTGCAGGCGGGATAGCCAAGAAATACCTTAAGCAGGTACATGGCATCGAAATTTTCGGCTACTTATCTCAGCTAGGCCCAATTGAATTGGCGCTAACCTCTCCGGAGTGTATTAACGAAAACCCTTTCTTTTGCCCACAACCGGAAAAGATTGATGAGCTAGATGCTTATATGCGCGAACTTAAAAAGTCCGGCGACTCTATCGGCGCAAAGGTATCGGTTATCGCGAAGAATATGCCGGTGGGATTAGGGGAGCCGGTGTTTGATCGCCTTGATGCGGATATTGCCCACGCCATGATGGGGATCAATGCGGTAAAAGGTGTCGAAATCGGTGATGGCTTTGCAGTGGTTGAACAGAAAGGCAGTGAACATCGTGATACCTTGACGCCTCAAGGATTTGCGACCAATCATAGTGGTGGCGTGCTGGGCGGAATTTCATCCGGACAAGATCTTATTGTGCATATGGCATTGAAACCGACGTCGAGTATTTCAGTACCAGGCGACACCATAACGGTAGACGGTGAAGCCACTGATATCGTTACCAAAGGGCGTCATGATCCGTGTGTGGGAATAAGAGCGGTTCCAATTGCCGAGGCCATGTTGGCGATTGTCGTTATGGATCATTTGCTGCGTCATACAGCACAAAATGCAGGGGTTGTGAGTAGAACACCTGTCATTCCTGCGTCAATCAAATAATCTATGACCTCAACAGTAAAAGGATAGCCTAGTGAAACGGCTATCCTTAACTTACTTTCTCTATTTCGCCCAGTTGGGCATTATTGTTCCGTATCTGGGGATTTTCCTTGATGGCCGCGGCTTTAGTTCTGCCCAAATAGGCGAATTATTTGCGCTGATCACATTTGCCCGCATTTTTGGTCCTGGTATTTGGGCAAGCTTGGCAGATAAAACCGGCAAAACGCTGTTTGTTTTGCGGTTAGGGTGTCTATTAACGGTTATTAGTTTCGCTGGTGTTTTTTGGGCCATGACATTTTGGTGGTTAACCTTAACGTTTGGTCTGATGATGATGTTTTGGACAGCCGTGTTACCACAGTTAGAGGTCATTACCCTGACTGAATCCCGTGAGCGTTCAGTAAATTACGGCAACGTCAGATTATGGGGCAGTATCGGTTTTATTTTACTCACCATGTTGACCGGTCACTTGCTGGATGTATTTGGTAGCGAAGTGCCTATATACATTAGCGTAACGGTACTAGGGTTGTTATTTTTATCCACTTTGTGGATTGCGAATCCACGGCTCAAGCAAACCGAGACTAACCACAACCAAGGCGGTTGGCAGTTAGTGTTCAAGCCGGTTTTTTTAATATTTCTATTATCTGCGACCTTACTGCAAGTCAGCTTTGGCCCTTATTACGGTTTTTTTGCACTCTATATGCGTGACTTGGGGCATAGCGGGCAGTTTACAGGGTTTCTTATTGCACTGGGAGTAGCCGCTGAAGTCATTATCTTTATGTTGGCGCATCGTTTACTCCAACGCTTTGGCGTGAAATGGTTATTAATTGTTAGTATTTTGCTTACTGCCATTCGATGGTGGGTACTAGGATTCTTGGCGCATGCCAATGAGATGTTGATTGTTTCTCAGTTATTGCATGCATTTAGTTTTGGTTTAACGCATGCGGTAAGCGTGGCATTTATCCATCATTATTTTCATGCTGACTTTCAAAGTCGAGGTCAGGCTATTTATATCGGTGTTGCTTTTGGTGCGGGTGGCGCTTTGGGCAATTGGCTCGCCGGCCAAATGTGGTCTCAGGGGAGTGGGTCATTAGAGAGTTTTACCTTCGCCGCAATCATTGCTTTGGTGTCGGCGCTGATCCTGTTACCGTTGTCTAAACAAAAGTTAGCATAAGCTTTACAAGGAGATATTCATGGGGCGTTATTGGGCGGCAATTGTAGCTGCGAGTATTACCTGCACAAGCTGGGCGCAAATACCCGGGTCTGATATCTGGCTAATTGCCTTGCAAGATAATACTGATAGCAAGCATGCGGCATTAAAAGTTGCTGACACGTGGGTAAAAGTTACTGATGCGCCTTTTTATCATAATCAGCCTTATTTTACGGCGGATGACAGCCTTGTGTATTACACGGGGAGTGATGCATCAGGGCAAACTGACTTTTATCGTTATGATATTGCTTCGGGCAATACAGTGAATGTAACCCAATCTACTACGAGTGAATATTCGCCAACGCCAGTACCTAACCAAGAAGCATTGTCCGGTATTTGGGTCGATGACAACGGTAAACAATGGTTACGCCAGTGGTCTCTTAGTACTGATGACACACGTCAATTATTACCCATCGATCCGATTGGCTATCATGTGTGGTTAAACAACACAGACGTCTTAGTTTTTGTATTGGGGACAAGTGAAGAGCAGCCTCATACACTTCAACGTTGGTCTACTTTAGGGGACGCTCAAACAGGCGATATTGTTGATAACAATATCGGTGCGAGTTTATGGGCTATACCAAACCAAGCGGATAAGTTCAGTTATTCAAAGTTAGAAAATGAGCAGCATTGGTTGATGCAGTATGACGCAAAAACTAAACAAACCCAGAAGCTGACTAAACTTCCCGAATCGAGTGCTTACTATGCATGGACCCCTGATGGAAAAGCTGTCACGGTTAGTCCAGATAGTGAAGGGCTGATTTATTGGCAGTATGGTAGTGATTCAGACTGGCAACCATTTATATCGATAACGTCGCAATGTAAGTATGGTGCTAGTCGATTAGTGTTTTCGAACAATACTGAACAGCTTGCGCTGGTGTGTAACAGAGGGTAATAAAAAACCCCGCAGTAGCGGGGTTTTTCTTATTACACTAAAACTTATGCAAAGTTTTCTGCAGCGAACGCCCAATTTGCTAGCGCCCAGAAACCTTCTAGGTATTTAGGACGTACGTTGCGGTAATCGATGTAGTAGGCGTGTTCCCACAAATCAACTGTTAACAATGGCGTTACGCCTTCTTCAGTGATTGGCGTCGCAGCATTGCTTGTATTGACGATATCTAAGCTGCCATCTGCATTTTTTACTAACCAAGTCCAGCTAGAACCGAAGTTGTTCACGGCTTTATCATTGAATGCTGCTTGGAAGTCAGCAAAAGAGCCCCACTTTGCGTTAATTGCATCAGCTAGCGCGCCGGTAGGCTCACCACCACCATTTGGGCTTAGGCTGTGCCAGTAAAATGTATGGTTCCAGATCTGAGCAGCGTTGTTAAACACGCCACCGTCTGAAGACTTAACGATTTCTTCTAAACTTTTATTCTCTAGCTCCGTGCCTTCAATCAAACCATTTAGCTTGGTAACGTAGGTAGCATGGTGTTTACCATGGTGAAAATCTAAAGTTTCCGCAGAGATATGCGGTTCAAGAGCGTTTTTTTCGTAAGGTAAAGCCGGTAATTCAAAAGCCATGCGATGGTCTCCGTTGATTTCCTTGATTGAGTATTGGTTTGTTTATGGTCATGCAGCTGATAGATCTATGTCTTGTCCGCTGCAAACCTAAGTCTATTATTACTTCCAAGAATGTAAATGGGGTCACTTTTAAAAAGTGCAAGGGCAAGTTTATCATATGAACGCACCTTGAAACTCAGGCGGTTAATACTTATATTCCAACCAAGTCAATTTATTGAGAACGTTATGCAAACACATGATAGCCAAGCTACCTTGGATAAGATTAAGCAGCAAATTTCAGAAAATCCAATTTTATTGTATATGAAAGGCTCTCCGAAACTGCCGAGTTGCGGTTTTTCAGCGCAAGCATCGCAAGCCATCATGTCGTGTGGTGAACAGTTTGCCTATGTAGATATTCTGCAAAACCCTGATATTCGAGCAGAGCTGCCGGTATATGCGGACTGGCCAACTTTCCCGCAATTGTGGGTTGAAGGGGAGTTAGTTGGCGGTTGTGACATTATTCTGGAAATGTTTCAGCAGGGTGAGTTACAGCCGTTGATCAAAGAAACGGCAGAGAAACACGCTAGCAAAGACGCCTAGTCGAGCTGAGTTGATATAAAAAAGCCCGTTTTTAAACGGGCTTTTTTTTTAACACACTTCTTTAAACAAAGACTCATCGACTATGGTGTTGTCGATAATTTGTTGGGCCATTTGAACACATCGCCCACAATCCGATCCCATTTGCATTAATTGGGTTAATTCGCGCACGTTGCCAACGCCATGCGCTTTGACGGCTTGTTTAATGGCGGTATCTGTTACCCCGAAACACATGCAAACGAACATTGATTAACCCTGTAAAATAATTGCAAATGATAATAATTGTTATTTAGGTTATTGGCAAGCATTTTTTGCTTACTCTTTAATCACTATTTCGGGGTTAGGTGTATCTGAAACAATAAATATATTTCGTTTATTCAGCCTGCAACCCAGAAGTGCCCTTGACCGGGAAGAACTAATTCGTGTCGTCTATTGGGGCCAAAATAATTTCTGGCTAGGTAGTTGTTTTCACATAAATTGTACCTATATCCAAAAGGTCTTAGCCGTTGACGCAAACAGTCGTTACCGGAATACAAATAAAAAACACGAATTAAATTTAAATAGGGAGTCTCTCATGAGCGTACTTGTAGGTCGTCCAGCACCAGATTTTACTGCAGCAGCAGTACTTGGAAGCGGTGAAATCGTTGATCAATTCACGTTAAGTGAAGCGATAAAGGGTAAAAAGGCTGTCATCTTCTTTTATCCATTAGATTTTACCTTCGTATGCCCGTCAGAGCTGATTGCTTTTGACAAGCGTTTTGAAGAGTTCCAAAAGCGCGGAGTAGAGGTTATTGGTGTATCGATTGATTCTCAATTTAGCCACAATGCATGGCGTAACACACCGATCAACCAAGGTGGTATCGGTCCAGTAAAATATACGTTAGTTGCTGACGTTAAACACGAAATCTGCCAAGCATACGATGTTGAGCACCCGACTGATGGTGTTGCTTTCCGTGGCTCATTCCTAGTTGATGGTGAAGGCATGGTGCGTCATCAGGTTGTCAATGACTTACCTTTAGGCCGCAATATTGATGAGATGTTGCGTATGGTAGATGCGTTGAGCTTCCATGAAGAACACGGTGAGGTTTGCCCAGCAGGTTGGCAACAAGGTAAATCAGGTATGGATGCAAGCCCTGAAGGGGTTGCAAAGTACTTAGCGGAAAAATCTGACGATCTATAATCTTCCTTTCCGAACGAAGATGATAAAAAAGGCCACTGTAAAGTGGCCTTTTTATTACGAAATTTAATCTAAAGCAGACAGCGGCCAGCCACCTAACTTTTGCCATTTATTGACCATATAGCAAAAGAGCTCGGCAGTTTTTTCTGCATCGTATAGTGCTGAATGCGCTTGTTTAGAGTCAAAGCGGATCTTAGCCGCTTGGCACGCCTTGATGAGGACCGTTTGTCCCAAGGTCAATGCCGCTAGGCTAGTAGTATCAAATGAGACAAATGGATGAAAAGGGGTCCGTTTTATCGACTGCCGTTCTAATGCTGCATTGACAAAGCCTTGGTCGAAACTAGCATTGTGCGCAACAATCACCGAACGCTGACAATCCGCGAGTTTTTGCGCTTTTCGAATGGTTTTGCATAGATCTTTCATTGCCTCAGATTCACTGACTGCGCCTCTTAATGCACAGTTGGGGTCAATCCCATTAAAGTCTAGTGCGGCTTGCTCTATGTTAGCACCCTCGAATGGTTCAATGTGACGATGAAACGAAAGGTCAGGATGAAGCATCAAGTTTTCATCATACGCGACGGTGACGGCGGCAATTTCTAACAACGCGTCGGTTTGGGCATTGAAGCCTGCCGTTTCAACATCAATAATAACGGGAAAGTAGCCGCGAAACCTACCAGCTATAGCGTTGGTATCATATGACATGAAAAAGATCTTATTGTTGACAGTTTGATTGCTTATTAAACAATATTCATTGATTTGCTGTGCAGTATGACAACATCGGTTGTATCTATCCAGTTTAAGGCTAAACTTTTATGTTCAAATGACGATAAAGAGCTAGGTTCGTTGGAGTATTTATGCCTTTTCACAAGTCACTACTTTACGCTGGTGTAGCTACTGTATTCGCTATGGGCTCTGCCCAGGCTAATATGCGGCAGTATTCTGCAGGCGTAGAACAGTCAGACTGGCAAGTTACCCAACAATCACGTATCGCCTGTGATCTCTCACATTCTATTCCGGGTTACGGCGAGGCGATCTTTTCAAGCGAAGCGTCAAAGCAGCTGAACATGATGTTTGAGCTGGACATGATGCAACTACCAAAAAGTTTCGGTGTGGCAGCGGTTTACTCGGTACCGCCGAGTTGGATGCCTGGGCAGCAGCACAAAGCGTTAGCCGAGATGACAATTCGTACTCAATACAATGGCGATTTGCCAGAGCAGACGGCTTGGACCATGTTGAGCGAACTTGAAAAGGGTTATTGGCCGACGATTTATTATCAGGATTGGTACAATCAATTCGATAAAGTAGCCGTCGCACTAAATGCAGCGAATTTTATTCCCGCCTATCAGCAGTTTGTTGCCTGTGTGTCCAACCTATTACCTTATAGCTTTGATGATATTGCTTATACCGTGTTGAGTTATAAGAAAAACAGCGTTGAATTAACCAAGTATTCGCAACGACGTCTCAGCATGATTGCGGACTATCTCAAAGAAGATGCTGAACTTGAATTAGTATTATTAGATGGTTACACGGATAGTTATGGTGGGCGTTGGAATAATGAGCAGTTATCTATTCGAAGAGCAAACGAAATTCGTGACTTTTTTGCAAATGCCGGCGTATCACCCAATCGCATTGATGTGACAGGACATGGTGAAAAGCGGCATATATCACCTAACACGACTGAATCCGGTCGAGCACAAAACCGTCGTGTTGTGATCCGCATGGCAAAGTCTTAACGATCTAAGAAACCTCTGACAACATCCGTTTGGTCAGTAAAAACACCATCAACTTTCATGCGCGTGAACAATATATCGAGTAGTTGCTGCTGACCTATCCCTTGTGGCAGTGAGTCAGACCTAAAGGTATAGGGATGTACCAGCAAGCCTTGTTGTTTTGCCAATGCGTGAAGACCCGAAGGGGAAAGCTTTTTGGGATCAATCATCTGGTTTAGCCAAGGCCCAATTCCCACTGCGTATTGAGCAATTTCAGCTAAACCCTGCTCAGTCATCAAAGCATCATAGTTGATGTCAGATTCACCCCAACTATTATCTGCCAATAATTGTATCAATTTTACCTTGGCGTTAAGTTGAGTTTTCAAACGTTTGACTTCGTTAAAATCAAAGCACTGAAGATAAACCTTTGCTGCTGGATGATTTAACCCATGTGCTTCTAAAGACTTTAGGGTTGCTGCGGAAATATCATACCCTTGTTGTTGATGCCAACCTGGAGATTTTATTTCGGCATAGATTCCAACATCTTTTCCAGTCAGGGAGTTGAGTAATTTTATTAGCTCGATTTGCTCATTAAACGTTGCAATAGTGAATGCCGCGTTGCCAGAATAGCGATGAGGAAAAACCTGTTCACCAGCCTTATTTTTTCGCTCGTGAACGGCGAGCTGCTTTAATTCGGCCAGGTCAAAATCAATCGCGTAGTAACGGCCGTCTGCACGTTTGCGCAGTGGATACATGTCTGCCACATTGGTGACTCGGTCAATATGAATGTCATGTAGTACAACTAACTCACCATCTCGGCTGAGCACCAAGTCCTGCTCTATATAGTCAGCCCCTTGTTCAAACGCCAAAAGCGCCGCTGGTAGCGTGTGCTCAGGCAAATAGCCACTGGCACCTCGGTGCGCAATGACAATTGGCTTTTGTTCGTGCGTTTCAGCACTGGGTAAACTCTGAACTGCATTTGTAGCGCAACCTAATAAGCCTATAAGGCATGTAAATGCACCGAAAAAAACTCGTTTGCGCCTCATGATAATTTACGCCTTTTCAATTAACTCAATGGCATAACCATCAGGATCTCTTACAAATGCGATCACAGTGCGCCCACCTTTCACCGGGCCCGGAGGGCGGTAAACATCAGCACCATGCGCTGTCAGCTGCTCACAAAACGCATAGATATCATTCACTGCAAAGGCAATATGGCCGAATGCATCGCCATGAGTATAGCTATCAGTATCCCAATTGTAGGTAAGCTCCAGCACGGCTTGTTCTGATTCATCTGCATAGCCGACAAAGGCTAAGGTGTAACGATATTCAGCGTTTTCGCTGGTGCGTATAAGCTTCATGCCCATGACATCAGTGTAGAATTTTATTGAGCGCTCTAAATCGCCGACCCGAAGCATCGTATGTAACATTCGCATGAAAAACTCCTATTAAAATCATATGAATAGGCTATTAATCGAGTGGGAGCGTATTATACATCTCTCGATATGCCTCAGCGCATTCTATATTGCACTGTAAATATTATAAAACGCGTATAATCATCAATGGATCATATTGGCTTTATGTGACGCTCAGATGACTATACAGATGCGTGTTTACGGATCAAATTGTGGTATACATGGTGAAGACTATCGAGTTGTTGGCGCGGTATTTGTTCATTTTGCATCAACGATTGAATAGTTTGGTCAAGCTCGAAAAGAACCTCGCGAATGTGGGTGTCTGACACTAGACTTTGCATCCAGGTTATAGCGGCCAGACGAGTACCTGAAGTCACGGGGGTTACCTGATGTAAGCTACTCGAAGGGTAGGTGACAGCATCGCCTGCTCGAGGTTTGACTCGCTGCTCGCCGAACTCTGTTTGTATGACTAGTTCACCACCTTCATATTCGTCAGGCTCTGACAAAAATAGCGTCATTGACATGTCAGAACGTAGTACCTCTTGTGAATGGGGCAAGCGCATGATCGCCCCATCCACATGAAAGCCATAAGATTCGCCTTGCGTATAACGGTTGAAGCACGGCGGAAATATTTTATGCGGAAGGACCGCAGAGACTAATTTTTGTGACTGCCCATAGATCCCCAGTAGCTGGTTAGCCAGTTGCTGAACCAATGAGTGGCTAGGGTCGGCTTGGCCGTTTTCCTTTACAGCCGCCGCCATCCCCATTGCAGTGCCTTTGCCATCTAGCCATGGCGCTTGATCGAGGTGCTGTCGAATTGAATCGACTTCCTTTTGCGTCAATAATTGTTCGATCAAGACCATAGTGTTCTCCTTAAAATTGGTAGGTTAGGGTAGCGCGTACCGATTGTCTGTCACCAATGTACATAAATTTGGGGGCGCGGTAAGTAGACGTGTAGTACTCGTCATCAAACACGTTACCTATATTGATACGTGTCGTTAGATCTTCAGAGATGTTATATGACGCAAACAGGTTGTACACGCGATAAGCAGGAACCTCTGGACCACTAGAACCGGTGTCAGGCTGTCCACCTGTCATACGATCTTTATAAGTCACATCCCCACCAAAGGCAAAATCATCGGTGACTTGGTAACGCGCTTGTGCGTAAAAGCTTTTATTCGCAAACAGTGCTAATGGTAAGCCCACATTATCTGGGTTCGATGCTGATTCAAGAACTTCTGAATCCATAACAGCGGTACTAACTTGAATACTCAGTGCGTCAGTGACTTGTCCATTTAAGGCAAGTTCAACTCCAGTTACTTCATGCTTACCGGTATTGAGTGCACCAGTGACATCGTAACCACGACCGGCGCCTTCCATTATGTCATCTTTGGTCAATTTAAACGCTGCTAGTTGAACGAACAACTGTTCGTCATTGAGCGACATCTTGGTGCCTAATTCAAGGTTTGTAACAGTCTCAGGCTCAGCATCTGCATTGCCATCTGAATCAGTACATACACCACCGTATCCACAGTTCGCGCCAACATCGGATTCTCCACCATTAATGTTTGTCGCAGTGCCATACGCAGCGTATAGATTAATGTCATCTACAACCTCGTACACAAGCCCCAAATGACCATTGGTCAGGGTATCTGAGAATTCATATAGTGCTTCTCCACTGCGTCCGTTTGCAAGGTTGCTATAGTCATATGCATCTAAACGAATTCCTGCGAACATCATCAATTTATCCGTTACCTGCACGGTGTCCATTAATGAGAAAGCCGACACGGTGTACTGATAATCCGCTGAGAAGTCGCCCTTAGTCGCATTCGAACGATCTATAACATTATTTAATCCTGCGACTATGTTCCCCGTGGGATCAATCGCACAGAAGTTTTCACCAATGCCGCCTCTGCCACTTGTCCAGCAGTTAGTTTGACTGACTGACCCCGTGTCGCTGTATCGCCCATTGAGAACTGAATAGTCGGAGTATTCAGCACTGATGACGATTTGATGATTCGTGTCAGCTAAGGATACGTCAGTAAAGAGACTGAATTGAGTCGATAAGTGTTCAATGTCTTGATACGCCGAATGACTGCCGAATCCAAACGTTGTGAAACCATTAATGCCTGCTATAGCATCTGCTTCTGTTATATAACCCGTGGTACCGCCGGCGCTGGTGGCAACATAGCCATTGTTGGTTTGGCCATAGCGCGTAATATTGTAAAGCTTCCAGTTGGGATTGAGTTGGTATTCTACTCGGACTGTTGATGACATCGCTTCAGAATACAAAAAGTCATGCTTTTGCGCATAGACCGGAATATCTTTAATGATCTGTTCGTTGACTTGTGTCGTGCCAAAATCAGGTACATCTTCAGCTTTTAAGTAGTAGATGTCAGCCCAGACTTTTGTTTTATCTAAATCGTCATAAAGACCAGACAGGAGGGCACCTTGGCGATCTCGTTCAGCGCCATCACGTTTAGGCGCATCTTCTGATGCTTTGAGAATATTGATACGAGTGGCGAATGAATCGTTGATAGGTGTGTTGACGTCTAGCGTTGTACGCAAATAGTTGTCACTGCCCAATCCGACATCAACGCGACCAAAATCATAATCAATAGAGGCTTTTTTGGTAATACTGTTGATCGCACCACCAGAAGAGCCTCTGCCCGCAAACGTAGAACTCGGACCCTTGGTGATTTCAATTTGTTCGACAGAAAAGCTCTCTCGCGTATTCATGCCTGGATCACGCAATCCATCAACAAATACGTCGGAACGTGCTTCATGACCACGGATGATATAGCGATCACCAAACGCGTTACCATTTTCACCCGTTCCCAATGTGACGCCCGCCTGAGTCGACAACACTTCTTTAAGATCTGAACGGCCTGACTCTTCTATTTGATCTTTGGTTAATACCGTTATGGTTGCTGGCGTATCTACTAGATCGACTAATCGTCTTACATCGCCCGATCGTTTCACGTTATAGATGGAGTTTCTTACGCCGTGTATTTCGATGAGTTCCACCGCGCTTGTGCGTTCTTCGATAGATTTTTCAGATTCTTCATTCGTCGCGAGTGCGGGTAATGCAAATGCGAGTGTGCTGATAAGGGCTGTTGATCCAAGTTTTGTATGTGTTGACACTTTTCTTCCTTCGTGGTGACAGAGATGGGCTATGGTAAACAAACAAAATAAAAATGCAAATGATAATTGTTATCATTTAAAGTTTGTGCAATGAAGAAGTTTGCGTGAAAGTGATGTGGTAAGGCTGAAAAGTGATTTTTAGTGGTGAAAATGCTATTTGGTGTTCTTTAGCAATCACTTAAAAATTGACACGAAATGCTATAAATGTGGCGCTATAACGAGAGACAAGTAACGGTCACAACAATCAGAAATTAATAAAAATATAGGCTATGCCGCACAGACAGCAGTCAGCGCTAAACAGAGCCTATAAGGATGGGGAACCCCAAAGAATATGTAGCTTTGGCGCTAGTGACTCGATATTTCGTTGACAGTAGATTGGTTATTCACTCCCTTAATCAACAACCAGATCCCAACACCGAGTTCAAACAAAGCGCCCGGAAAAAGCACAAACATTGCTTCGCGAGGTAAATCAACTATGAGTAGTCGTGCCAAAGGGTAAATGATCAAACTGGTGTAGGTGATCATCCCCCAAACGGACCAGAATCGTGGAATATAGCGCGTCTTAAAGAACAAATAAAACGTAATGACGCCTGCAAATCCCATCGGTATCCAACTGTATTCATAGGCAGGTAGTCTAAAACTGGAGGCAATAATCACTATCGCATGTAATTGCTCCATGTCGACGGTATTCTGTAGATAAGTACTATTGGTCAATGCAAGCATGCCCATACCAATAACGACCGCCATTCCTCCGGTGATTATTTCAATTAATCGCAGACACAAAGCAGTTTGTGCGAGTTGTTTACTGACGGATTTAAATACAATGTAAAAAGATACAGAAGCCATAACGACGCCCAGAAACATCACTATTTCAGCCGCACTGCCTAAACGAAACTGCAATTCGTTCTCGAATATCCCTTGCGTATGCGCCGCGCCAACATCGGACAGTTGCGTATTTAATACAAAGTTTTTAATCAATCCTGCCAGCGTAAAAATGATGTAAGAAAGGCCTGCTATACGGGCATAGTAGGCTTGAAGATTTTGGTTGGTTAATTTTTTCACTCTCGCTCTCATTTGATGGGTAACTGCTCCAAATTGAAAGTGAATGTGCCTTACATTTATGTGATTGTCGTTCAAATGGGCCTATTTGAACGTATTTTTAACTATCAAACTACATTGAGGCTTTTCTGCAACCGACAAACATTGGTTAAAAACTAGTGAGAGTATCAACAAGGGGTAACGGCCGGCCCAAAGCTAGTAAAACAGCAATGGTAACTCATACTTGGATAAGTATGAGTTACCAAGACCCATTAAGGGGTCAATAATAGGGAATCTATTTTATCCTTATGGTTGGGAGAAACGAATTTTAAGTATCGAACAAAATCCATGGATGTGGCCGGCGTCTTCGGATACTGATGGCGTTTCCACATTTCCTTTAATGCGGTTGTGATCGCCTTATCGCCAACGGTATTTCTTAACTCCGCAAATACGAGTGTCGCTTTCGAATACTGCTCATGATATTTGTCGGCATCAACAAGTGCATTCGGTTGTTCATAATTATGAACCTCTGCAAAATCAAATCGTTTCTGTTCATATTCAACTAACGCATTCATAGCTTCATAACCATAATGTTTTTCTATCAATACAAGCTCAACGTATTTGGCAAGTGACTCGACAAGAAACAAACTATCTCCCTTTACGCCGTTGCCTATATTGTGACCAAACCACTGATGAGCTGTTTCGTGCACCGCACGGCGATAACGTTGATCAAAACCGGCCGTAGATAGAGGAGATGACCTAAAACCGACCGTATCTGCAATATACATAATTTGAGGCAGGGCATATCCGCTCGCTTCTAGATCAGGGGTGTTTACTAGCGTTAGTTGCGTATAAGGGTACGCGACAACATTCTCTTCGAACCAAGCTAACGTGTCTTGCATCGCTTTTAAATTAAGTTTGACCGCTTCATTGTTGTGTTGAGTCAGTACTGATATTTCAGTGTTATTTACCATGGCTGATTGCGCTTTAAATGGTACGGCCGACCATACGGGGATGGCCCGAAAAGGCGCAAGTGCTTCATACTTATAATAAGCCCGATCGCCTTGTTGCCAGCTTTTTATAAGTTTGCCTTGCGTAAGGCCTCTGGACCCATGGTCGACGCTTAATTGGGTATTCATTGTGATCCAGTTATAATCATCTCGCTCTGATGCTCCGTGAATCAAATTTGTTGACGGCTTCCATGTTGGCTTAGGGGAAAGATTATACTTGGCTCTAAGTTGAGTATCCGTTAGTTCATTCCTGGATTGGTAACCAATGGTTGGCAATAAGGGAATGCCAATCAAATTGCTGAATTCAGGCTTAATGGCTTGATTTAATGTTTCAACCCATAGTTGATCAGATTCGACTGAGAACCGAGTCGTAAAACTGAGTGTTTCGCCAGGCTCAAGTGGTGAATCAAGCTTGAATGTCGTTTGACCGAGTGTCAGATCAACCGATGTTGGTTGGGCGTCTTTGATTTCAATTTCCGGCAGCTCATAATTGCCGTAGCGACCAATTAATAGGTCTTTTATCGACTCACTATGCGTGTTGGTAACATAATAGGTTAAATCAAAATTAGCGTGGCCATTCCGAGAATAAATATCTACTTTTGCTTCCAAATGTATCAGCTTAGGTTGCGGAATGTTTTGCCAATTTTGGTAGTGTTTTTCGTAATCGGCTTTCCAATGCTCGCGCTTCGATGCGTTTGCAAGGGGCCTCTCTTGCCAAACTTGGTTGCTCAGTAAAAAACCAAACAGAATCACGCCACCAATAGGCAACGCAAGCCACTTATTTTGTGAGCCAAATGGTTGTGATGAAAATCCAGTCAACCTATGTGTTTTCTTAGTTGCAAGGAGTATCGAAGTAATGACAAATGTGAACCAAAACGAGATATAAGGTTTGAAGCTTGTGATACTGCTGCTGAAATACCAAAAACTGTCAGGCGCGAGAACCGGGGCTGAAGCAATATCCCAAAGTGGGTGAGCTAATCCTAATAGGTTCATTACCGGCGTGAATTTCACAACTAAGATAGCGGTTACAACACCCATAGCGACTAAAGTTTGTTTGAACATATGAAAACAGGCAACAAACAACCAACTGATAAGCAGCAACTGGGTACCTGAGATCCAAAACTGAGTCATGTAATGAGATAATAATATTTTGCTGTCGAGTAAGGTTTCGGCTGCGAGACTGCCTATAGCTGAACAGACCAACAAAATTGCTAATAAGCTAGTGATGGCGGCTAAATGAACTAAAACAATTGTACTATTTTGAGTGGGTGTAGCGGCTAGAAGCTCGCTGAACCCATGACGTTTATCGTAGGTGCCTATCTGCCATGCCCAAAACGCGCAAATTGCAGTGCCAAAAGCCGGTAATAAGTCGAACGCAATTCGGTTTAATGCATCAATACTGTTTGGCAAATATTGAGAAAAAGTGTCAGTAATGCCTAATCCGGACGCAACGTTTTCAAAACAAAGGCCTGTCCAAACCATGAAGAGGATTAGGTTCAATTTATTTAGCACTAAAGATTTGAGATAGCGTGTGTAAAGTGCGCTTACATCATTACTAAATACATAACGGGTTTTGGTGCTCGTTAATTTTGGAGAGTCCTTTAAACTCAGTATTTGATCAAGTTGCTCTATTTCAACTGCGTGTTTGCCAGCTGAGTGTTTTTTCGGTAACCCTATCTTTTTAAAAAAGAGCCCAAGAGAACTGTTTATAAACGGGGTTTTTATCGTTGTTGAATTCCTAGCTTGGTCTGGCTTTTGTTTTTTGCTGATGAGTAAATACAGGCAAAATAACGCTAAAAAAGAGTAACCGAGACGATTCATTAATAGATAGGTGAACGTGTCGGCTTCAGATAATGTGTTAACATCGACGAGCGCGGTTAATGCATAAGGATCTGCACGTAGCATGACGCTATAAAGTGAATCGCTGACAATTTGGCTACCAGCCAATACAGGTGAGCCATTTGAACTGGCCAGCATGATATATCCCATCCAGATGGCTCCGAATACAAGATAAATAATCGCGTTGTTGGAGAATGAGAGACACAACCAAAGTACGATTACTGTAAGCAATAAAATAGTCGGTAAGGCGAAATACATCACATGCTTGATAAGTGTGAATAGCATCGTTATTTCAAAGCTCACATTGATTGAAAACGCCATCAACAAAAACAATGTACATAGACTAAACGCCAAGCCAGTCACGGCAACCGTTGCTAAGGACCTTCCAAGCCAGCGCAGATCTGAGCGAACAGGCGTGACCCAAATAAGCTCAGACATATTGGCATTAGTATCTCTGAGTAAAATGACTGGAGCGATAACGGCTACAATGGGGGGGATCACCATCATATGCAAGGTCACCATGTTCAGTTCTAACTGTTGCAACGCAGATATATCAGGATTCGTTACACCCAGTCCTATTAATAAAGAAAACAGCACGGACGTTAGATAAACAATCAAAATGACGGGTTGTCTTAGCGCAAACTGAAGTTCATATCGAATGTTCATAGTGTCCCTCCAACATGATTTAATTCATAGAAATATCTGTCTTGCAGAGATGGAGTGACGGACTCCGCGTTTGGTGAGGGCTGCACTGAACTGAATAATCTGTACTCAGGGAGGCCATGAATAAAACGCTTGTTCAGTATTTGTGTTTTGCTAAAAGAGTCTTGTATCAAATCGGCTTTCCACACTCGTCCTTTAAGAGGAGCGATCAGTGAGTTCACTGAACCATATTCAATAATTTCACCCTTGTTCATCAGAGCTACATGTGTACACAGACTCTCTATGTCTTCGACGATGTGGGTTGACAGCAGGATGAGCTTGTTTTGACTTATCGACACTAATAGATCATTCAGACGGCCACGTTCCATTGGGTCTAAACCTGAAGTGGGTTCATCCATAATGATGAGTTTTGGGTCACCTAATAGTGCTTGGGCAATGCCAAAGCGCTGGCGCATACCACCTGAAAATGTAGATACGCGCTTCTTAGCAACATGAGTTAGATTAGTTAGCTCAAGTAGTTGATGTATTTGTTGTTCAGCGTCACTTTTCTTGATGCCTTTTAGTGCTGACATATGCTTCATTAGAGAGAGGCAATTCATGTTCGGATAAACGCCAAAATATTGAGGTAAATATCCAAGTTGCTGTCTTAATAGTTGAGGGCTTGTTAAAGTATTAACGCCGTTAAAAACGATGTTGCCTGAATCAGGTGACTGTAAAGAAGCCAAGGTGCGCATTAACGTCGACTTTCCTGCACCATTTGGCCCAAGTAGTCCTATCATTCCTTTTGGTAATGATAGGGATATATTATTCAGTGCTTTCGTTCCGTCTGAATACGTTTTTGTCAGGTTTTCAATTTTGAGCATTCGTATCGCCTCCTGTAGTATCTGAGTGCATAGTACGAGGCTGAATCGACACGGCTAGTGGTGAATGACGTGTGCTTAAATTGAATGATGAAGGGGCGCTTACCGGCGGTTTTAAAGAATTTTTTCCGTTTGTCACTTAAAACAGCCATTGGTCATAATCTGGTAGAAAATGAGTTCAGTTAACTGCACTTTAATATCCCTTTGTTACTCTCTATTGATGGAAGCCCGATATGGACAAGTTAAGCAAACGCGATCGGAGCAACCGGTTTTGGAACCAATTTCTGCTATCAAAATTGTGGTTTATTCCAGTTGTCTCGGTACTTTTGTTTGATGCCCATCTTCAGTTTCTTTTTCTTATAAAGGAACAAGTTTTAAATGGTAGCGTCAGCGATTATTTATTTATCATACTTTCAATCACTTTGACGTCCATACCCTTTATTTTCAGTCTTGGTAAATTAGTAAATCATTCGCTGAACGGCATTCATTGGCCGTTGCTGGTTATGGGAGGCATCGTTTATCCAAGTTGTTTAATCGGCATTAACTCATTAGAGCTGTTGCCACCTTTTATACTCAACTTCACTCAGCATTTTACCGAGCAAACCTGGTTTCTTTTGCTGGTGGCGAGTGCGTTGGTGTATTGGAAAAGTCAGCCACGGCAATCTGGAAGAACACCATTTAGGTCGCGATTTATTTCTCTCGCATTTTCATTAGATGGCGTGTGTGTCCTACTCGCCATTATTTGGGCACTTGTACTCGCTGCGGTTTTTGCACCATACGAAAACCCATTGATGCATCAGCCAATCCCGATGCTGATTGATTCTTATAAGTTAAGTAACCACCCACTTAACTTTGTTAGTTATTTTCTCCAATTAATGGTGATAGCTTCGTTGATTCTGTCTTTATTTTTCCTCAACAGGTATCTGCTTATTCGAAAAGTACTAGTGGCTCACGGTGTGATTTATTTTGGATTAACAGTCTTACTTGTTACTGTAGTATTGACGCCTTTATATGTGGGTATCGCCCTTTGTCTACCTCTAAATGAGCTGCCGCCGGGAATTGCCAATTTGACCCCCGCAGGGGATAAGAACATATTTTCTCCTATCAATTACCAGTTCACATTTATGGTATTGGCGATATCGAGTCCGATTATTTTGGCGTTTGAGAGAAAAGCACAAGAAACTCAATTGGCGTTAATTAAGCAAGAACAAACACAAACCGAACTTAAACTTCTACAGCAACAAGTTAATCCGCATTTCTTATTTAATACGCTTAATAGCTTGTATGCATTAACGCTTAAAAAGTCGAATGATGCGCCTGAGCTAGTGATGCAGCTATCAAACTTACTTAGGTACACTGTTTATGAGGGGCAAAACAAGCAGGTAAGTTTGACCCAAGAAGTTGAATACCTAAAAAACTATTGGTCACTACAATCAATTAGAATGGGTGACAAGGCAAGGTTAGAGGTGACATGGGCCGAGAATACGAATGGATTACAATTACCGCCACTTTTACTCATTAACATTCTTGAAAATGCATTTAAACATGGTGTCGAGCCAAGCATGGGAGACGGGTATTTGAAATTTGAAATGCAAGTCAATGCGAATCAATTAAAAGTGAGTTGTCGCAATTCAATTCCAGAAAAGAGAGCGACTAGCCTTGGCGGTATGGGCTTGACTAATCTGCGACGCCGTCTTGATTTGCTGTATGGGGATACCGCACGGTTAGACGTCTCAAGCAGTGCCCATGAATGGAATGTAGAGTTAAGAATGAGATTGGAAGTGACTCCACTAAAGGAAGGCTAATATGCTTAATGCGGTAATAGTTGACGACGAACCCCTTGCTCATGATGTTTTGTTGCATCACCTTGCTTCTCATAAAGATGTTAAAGTCATAGGACAGTGTTTTAATGCTACAGAAGCTCTTGCTCTGCTAGCGCGTCAACCCGTGGATTTATTGTTTCTAGACATTCAAATGCCGGCCCTAACGGGTATTGAACTCCTTAAAGTTCTGGCCAATAAGCCACAAGTTATCCTGGTTACTGCGTTTAAAGAATATGCTGTAGAGGGGTTCGATTTAGATGTGACAGATTATTTGTTGAAACCTGTTTCAGCCGACCGGCTTAGTCAAGCCCTAAATAAAGTTAAAGAGCGCAACAAGCATTTTCATCAGGAAGTGGAAACGAAGGTTATGCCTGCTTCACCGCCCCACATAGCCTTAAAGGTTGATAGAGGAAAACAAAAGTTCGTTGTAGATGACATTGATTACATCGAAGCCTATGGCAACTATGTCAAAGTGTGGCAGTCGCACAATGTTACCTTGGTTTCAAGTACGTTAAAAAGCCTAATGAGTGAATTAACCAGTGCGCACTTTGTGCAAATCCATAAGTCTTTCGCTGTTAATAGATGCAAAGTGAAAAGTGTCGGCGTAGATAAAGTGACACTCCTAAATGGCGTCGATGTAAGAGTTGGTAAGTCTTTTAAAGGTATAGCTTCTCAGCTAATTTAGCGCTCGAAACATCCTAAGTTCTAGAGGTGCTGATTTTCCTATGTGAAAAGGAGCTTACATTTCATTGTGTTTTCAGTCTGTTTTCCTCAGCTTCTTTTCCGCGCTTGCTCAGCTCGAATTCAGTTTGATTCGGCAAACGGGAAATAGGTCTATCGACAGCGATGGTGGGCAAGCAAAATAACGGACATTTATCCCACTATCGTTTGGACACAAATGGCTTTGTAAAGGTAACTACAGCAGCAGTACATCTCATAAATAATGCTTTAACGTCCCAAGTCTTCCAGTTTTAAACTAATTCGCTTCGCTATTTCTTTTACCTTCTCTTGATGATCTTGTACTAAAGTTTCGAATTCAGCTTGATACTTTATAGGCTCCAAGAGGTGATCGTCTTGCAATGCCCACCATTCTCTATCAAAGGTTTCAAGCCAGCCATGATTTAATGCTTTACGCAAATGTTTTGTAGCTTTACTGGATTGATTCAATTGAGCGTTTACTTGAGCCAGTGCCATTTCTGCTTGCGCTTTGTCGTGTACCTTATCTAAAAGAAGAAATTGCCCTACATTATTTAATACGGCATTAGCATAATCTTGTTCATCTAGTTTTAATAAGGTTGCGCCGTAGAGTATCAAAGCTAAATAATTGTCAGTTGTTACTTCAACTTCGCCATCATTACGCCAATCTGGATAAAGGTATAACAATGAAGTTTTGGTTTGCTCAAACAGATCCGCTCTAAATTGGGCAATCGCTAAACTGTAATTGTACTTATAGTTATTTGGACGGGTTTCACTTAATTGCTTTAACAAAGACACAGTGTTGATTAGTTCACCTTTTAAGCCGTAATCTATTAGCTTTAGAGAGTCCTCAAAATGTTCGTGTTTTGACGTCATACGAGCCAATATTTTATTGGCCTCTTTTTCCAGCCCAATACTTAGATATGAAAACACAACCTGCTCACAATATTCGTCACTTACGCAATATTCAAAAAGCTCGCTATTGGTTAGTTGCCATTCAGCGATGGCGACAATTGAGCTTGGTGAATTGCGAAATACATGGGTAGATTCAACAATACTTGAATCTCTATCCGGTTCCAGAATTTGGGCTCTACTATACAGCTTTTGGGCTGTATCTAATTTCCCTCTTATTGCTAAATATTCGCTATAAATCCTTTTTAATGAAGCTGATAGCGGGTTTAATGCAATAGCATGTTCTATATGCTTAATGACTAACGCTTCTTCTCCCAATTGATTAAGCAATAAACTATACCAATGGTGTGTCGTTGCGCTGTCTTCTAACGCTAAAGATCGAACAAAAAGGTCTTGAGCTTCATTTAAAATAGGTAGAGGAGCTTTGGAATAGGCGGCCTTGAGAGTCAATAGCATTCCTTTAGCTGCAAGTGCCATAGACGAATTTGGCTCTAATATCAGCGCCTGCTCTGCATAAGGAAGTCCTTTATCGACCGCTTCTTTCGCACTCCAATTAGAGTTGTAATGAAATTGTCCGTAAGTAATTGCCAACCCAACGTATGCGTCAACGTAACTAGGTTCTAATTCGAGGCTATGTTTAAAGTAAGTCTCTGCTTTTGATAGTGAGATTGGAGTCCTTTGTCGCCAATGATATTGAGCCATTAAGAACCATTCGTATGCTTGACTGTCGATCTTCTTGTTATCGGAAATCTCAGATTGTGAGGTTGGTTGAATAGCCTGCTTTATTTCTCGGCTTATTTGATCTTGTAAGTTGAATACAGTTGAATGTTGACCATCAAAGCTTTTAGCCCATAACAGGCGCCCGTCGAACGAGCTAATTACTCGTACATTTACTCTTACTTGTTCAGCTAATTGCTGAACGCTGCCGTCTAATAAAGCTTCTACTTTTAGGGCGTTACCGATTACAGACGGGTCCTTATTTCCTCTAAAATTGAAAGAAGAATCACTCGAAATAACTTTTAAAGATTTCGATTGAGAGAGTTGATTGATGATTGCGACAGATAGCCCTTCGGTGAAATAGATATTGTCTTTATTTTCATTTAAGTCTTCGAAGGGCAAAACTGCAATTGAACTAATATCTGCCAGACTCTTATTCTCAGGCTCTTGATAGACTCGATAGAAACTGACGATAAAAATAATGGCAAGTAAGAAGAATGTGATACCGATAAAATAAGGTTTAGAGTTGCTTGCCCGCAGATTAAGCATATTTGAAGGTGCATCTTCTGGTTGCGTATATTCAGCTAGAGGCTTTACGTTTGCAATCAAGCAATAGCCGACATTGGGTACCGTTTTTATAAAAGTAGGCTGGCGCGCATTATCTCCTAATGCTTTTCTGATTTTACTGATTGCTACAGACAAAATCTCTTCACTGACAACACTGTCTTTCCAAACGTGCTCAATGATTTGCTCTTTGGTTACATTTTGCCCTGAGTTTTGAATGAGAAATAAAAGCACTTGCATGCTTTTATTATCTATTGACCTTTGCTCGTCAGTGTCTTGGAAGGTATTTGTTATTGGACAGACGACCCATCGCCCTAATCGATATTTCTGACTGTTTTGCAAAGACATATCCGAAAAATAATTTCTACTGCAATGGATTATAACTGAACAATACAAATTGCCTTTTACTTTTTACTTTATGCAAACGACACCTTATTGCATCTGGATAAAAAACCTTCAAAACCTATTAAAGTCAGTGTCTTAAAAAGGATTTAATAACATTTAATGTGATTTAAGTTGGGTAAAGCACAGTTCAAATATACCTTGTGGATACTTTAATTGCGTTCTGGTGACGAATTTTTTGTAATCAAAAATAAGTTTTAAAACGCATAAAATTTTTCGATTTTATAGGAGTTAACATGTTCGCAAATTATCGAGCTAAATTACTAACCGCATTGATCATATTTGTATCGTTTGAGGGAGGGGCAAATGAAACAGAGCTTAGGGCTCCAAGAGCCTCACTAGAAGAAACAGAAATGTCATTTTGGGATATGCCACCTCTAGAAAAGGCATTTATCAATACTTCGCCAGAAAAATTAGCAGACAACATAAAGGTAGGAAAGCTTGGTATTGATGGTGGTAAGAAAACTCCTATTTTAAAGTTAGCTAAAGAGTTAGCTGAAAATAAGCATGGAAAATATGACAGTTTTCTTATCAGCCATAAAGGTAAGCTATTGCTCGAGTCTTATTTCAATAGTGGACGAGTAGATTTACCTCATTTTCAATTCTCTGCGACCAAAGGTTTTACTAGTTTAGTCATTGCTAGAGCTATACAGCTTGGTTATTTATCCATGTCTGATTTGAACAAGCCTTTAGTGAGCTTTTTCAAGGACGTAGATACCAGCAAATTGGCTGCCGGTACAGAACTCGTTACTCTACACCATGTGTTGTCCATGAGTTCGGGTCTTCGATTTAGTGATGAGCATTTAAAAGATTTTAGAGAGAACCGAGAAAAGTACTCGGGAACAACTCAAATTCAAGCCTTTTTTGAAAAAACTCAGCCGATAACAAGGCAATCGCAGACATACAAGTATCAAGCACCTGATCCTATTTTAGCTATGCACCTAATAAATGTTGTTGTTCCAGGAACAGCTAAAGAGTTTGTCCAACATGAATTCTTTAACAAGATGGGTATAACCGACTACGAGTGGCAATTGGATCCTCAAGAAATGCCGATAGCAGAAAGTGGCCTCGATTTGACTTCTCGTGACATGCTTAAAATTGGCCATATGCTTGCCAACAAGGGGAGCTTAAATAATGAAAAGTTTCTTTCTGAAGAGTATTTGCTAGCAGCTTTCGGTGAGATAATAAAACCAACCGAAAGTTGGATGCCAGAGAGTTTTAATTATGGCTATTTATGGTACCAGACTGACATCGCTTTAAAGAATAGAAACTACAACGTAAATTTTGCTTGGGGAGCAGGTGGAAACCGCATAATCGTAGTCAACGAACTTGACTTAGTAATAGTCATTACTGGCCAAGACAGAGAAGACGTCATTTTTGACCAAATTACAAAACACATTTTACCGGCTTTCCTATAGATCGTTGAGCGGCATCAATATTCAACCAATCTTACTGGCCGTTATGGCTAAATTGACGATAGTTTTTGATTAGCGTTTAAGTCAATAAGCTATCGTCATAGAAATTAAACGCACAATGAAGGTAATTCATCATGAAAAGGTTGTTTCTTAAGGTACTTGTTATATTTTCCGTCGAAGTTAACAGCGCGAGAAGCTAAACGCAGAGGCATGACTTTTTATCTTGGCGCTCATTCCGAATACATAGCTGAACTAATCAACGTTTTGCGTTTAATCAATCAGCAATAGCTATTAGATATAAACACTATGCTAAGGGGATACACCGACAGAACAATCAGTCCATTGAATACACTAGAACAATGATGGAAGTGTTTGAGATGGAAAATGGAAAAGTTGCTGTAATCCGCAAATACCATGAGTGAGCCATAAATACGCTTATTTAATGCAATTATTTTAGGTTTTTGCCTAGTTGGAACCGAACACATGCCCACCATGCTAATTCTTAAATGGATAAAATATGATGAAGAATAATGCTCTCCTTATAATATTGTTGTTTCTATTGGCGCAATCGGCCTACTCATTGGCTAGAACGCAAACAGAAATTGAGCAATTTGACATTACATCTGAAAAAATTACAGAGCGGGTTTATGTGTTATCAGCGGCTTACAGTGAAACGTCAGTTATTAACAGCGCGATTGTTATAGGTGATAAAGGCGTTCTTTTAATCACTGCTCAGATGGAACCTGTGGCGCCAAGTATAGAAGCCAAAATAACGGATTTAACAAATAAGCCCGTCACTCATGTTTTCAATCCTGCTTCAGACTACTTTCACTATCATGCTAACGAGTATTTTAGAGAGCGCGGGGCGATATCAATTGGCCATAAAGCACTTAAATACACTCAAGCGAGCATAGACATTGCGTTTGGTGATTACTTTTCAATGTCATTTGGTGATGAGTTGCTTACTGCTTATCACACATTAGCGCATAACAACGCTCAAACAATTGTATATTTGGAAAAGAGTAATGTAATGCTTTTGGGTGATGCTTTTCGAACTAATAAGCTGGTTTACACTGGATATCACGGAGTACAAGGACACTTAAAAGGCTTTGAGCAAGCCTTTAATATCGCTAATGACAAAACATTGATTGTTTCGGGACACAAAGACTTAAAACTATTTAGTCAGCGTGAAGAACTAAAATTGGCTGGTGAAACCCTAAGCAATTTTGCACGCCTGGTTGGTGAAAAGCATAAGGCTGATATGTCAGTCGAGGATATGACTAAAGATAAAGAGTTGTTAGCGGCCGTCGATATCTATCCTATTTACCGCGAACAGCCTGATTTAATCAAATACAATATTTCTCAATTGATTGAGCTAGATTTTCAACCATCTTACGCAATTGATAACAAAGCCTTACAATCTTACGAAGGCCAATACCAAGCAAATGACGGTAATACTATAGAAGTATCAATAGACAATGGCCTCTTGTTTGTCATGCAAGAGGGGAAATTTAGTTTTGCACTTAACCCTATATCACCTGAAAAATTTGAACTGAAAGGCCGTACAGATTCGTCTCAAATGTTGTTTCACTTCTCTCCCGAAGGCAACATAATTGGTATCTCGCCCAATATGCCAAAAGACAGCTATTACGAAAATCTGATACCAAACTTAATGCATAATAAAATTAGGGGGTAAGTGTTTGTTTAAGTGGATATTTACTCTTTTGTTACTGGCGGTAATAACGTATTGGTTAAATGACACTAGCTTAGTTAGTCCATCGTATCGAAATAATGACGCAAACGTTAAAGTGCTCAATCACCTAGGTTGTGATCGGGAACCTTCTAATAAACTGATAGCGACCTTTGTTTCAAATGCGCAGCTTTTGGGGGGGAGTGCTGGTGTTTATAGTCAGAACTGTGGCTTGATAGTGACGGCATTTGGCTATAGTGATAAGGGGCAGGAAGTAGAGTTTGAATTAAACACAGTTACCAGAATAGCTTCAATTACTAAGCCAATGACTGCTTTGGCGGTAATGCAATTAAAGGAAAAAGGGCTACTACAACTAACCGATACTTTATCAAAGCATCTGAATACTGCTCCCGAAAGTCATGCCAACATCACTATTGGACAGTTGTTAAATCATACTTCTGGTGTGCCTCATTATTCAAGCGCGTTAGACGCAATGTCATTTACTCAATATCCTAATCTCGAGTCAGCAGCTGAATACATTTTCCACAAAGGTGTACAATTTGCGCCGGGCAGTGGTTATGAATATTCGTCATTTGGTTATACGCTATTAGGCAGGGTGATCGAAGTTGTGTCTAAACAGAGCTTTGAAGAATACATGCGTGAAAACATTTGGTCCCCGGCGGGGATGAATCATACCGCATTAGAACGAGTTCATTATAAAGCGGATAAATCAAAATTATATCTAAACGTTGCAGGTTGGTTTATCAAGAGCCCCAAAACGAACTTAAGCATTATTTATCCTGCGGGAGGCGTGGAGTCAACCGCTATAGACTTATTGCGATTTGGGCAAGCTGTACTAGAGAGTAAAATTATTCAAAAAGAATCGCTAGCGGAAATGATAGATACCACTCGGTCTTTATCTCACATCGTAGGTGATAATCCGTATGGATTTGGATGGTCAGTTTATCATCATAAGGAGCTTGGACGAATTATTTCTCATAGTGGCTCACAACCAGGAGCGAGTAGCTTTTTTCAAATCCTACTTGATCAAGGGACTGTAGCTGTTAGTTTGACTAATTCATATGGAAGTAAGAGTAGTGTAAAGCAATTAACCTATGACTTAGAAAGTTTGGTGTTACATCCCTAAGGGTTAAATAACAACGGTATAAAGGCACCCTCAGAGTTTCTGTAAATGAGTTCTTTTAAATCCTTGATACAGATAATTACAATTATAAACATTCATAGGAATACTAGATGTTAAAGATGGTCTTAATATCTGTAACTTGACTTGTAGTCAGCAGCACTAGCTTTGCAAATTAAGAATATCAAAAGATTATAGATGTCATTCAGAGACACTATACAAAATGTTACCTGAAAGACCGTTTGGGAAAACTAAAGCAGCAGTAGTTAATGGTACCAACAGTCTCTGTAACTCTCGCAGCAGACTTTAGCTACTCTGTTTTTTCTTTAAACTCGCACAAGTCTTCAATAATACAAGAACCACAACGAGGTTTGCGGGCGATGCAGGTGTAGCGACCGTGCAGGATCAGCCAGTGGTGAACATCGACTTTGAATTCTTTCGGAACGACTTTAAGCAGTTTTTGTTCGACCTGATCGACATTTTTACCCATGGCAAACTTTGTACGATTACTGACACGGAAAATATGTGTGTCGACAGCGATCGTGGGCCAGCCAAACGCTGTATTGAGCACTACGTTTGCAGTTTTACGGCCAACGCCAGGGAGCGCTTCTAACGCTTCTCGGTCTTCAGGAACTTGAGAATTGTGTTGTTCAATTAAGATTTTACAGGCCTTAATCACGTTCTCGGCTTTTGAATTAAATAACCCAATGGTTTTGATATAGCTTTTCAGTCCTTCCACTCCGAGCGCATATATAGCTTCAGGTGTATTGGCGACGGGAAACAGTTTGTCCGTTGCCTTATTGACGCCTACGTCCGTTGCCTGTGCAGAAAGTGTAACCGCGACAAGCAATTCAAAAGGAGTAGAAAAATTTAATTCTGTGGTTGGGTGAGGATTCGCATCACGTAACCGGGTTAATATTTCAACGCGTTTTTGGTTATTCATAGCAATATTTAATTGTTTTTATTCCGCGGTAACGCGTGCACGTTCAACGGTTTTGGTTTCTTGTGGTTGACGGCGGGCGAGATGACTATCAAGTGCATTTTTCCCAGCGATGATAAAGCCCATCGCGAGAAACGCCCCAGGCGGCAAAATAGCCAATAAGAACGGGCTATCGGTAGTAAATACGGTGATTTTGAGAACCTTTGCCCAATCACCCAGCAATAATTCAGCTCCTGAAAGTAGGGTACCATTGCCGAGTAACTCGCGTACTGCACCTAATGTAACCAATACTGCCGTAAACCCGACCCCCATGGATAAACCATCATACGCGGCGTATCCTACGGAGTTTTTAGAGGCATAGGCTTCTGCTCGACCAATAATCGCGCAATTCGTCACGATTAAAGGAATGAAAATCCCTAATGCTAAATAAAGTTCGTAGGTAAAGGCATTCATTAACAGTTCAACTACGGTTACGAATGCAGCAATCACCATAACGAAAATGGGGATCCTGATTTCATTTGGCACGACGTTACGAACCACTGAAACGGTTATGTTGGAGCCTATTAATACAAGCGTAGTGGCAAGGCCTAGACCTAAACCATTGGTAACAGTCGCTGTGACAGCCAATAAAGGACATAGACCAAGCAACTGAACCAGTGCCGGGTTATTCTTCCACAACCCTTGTAAGGTCAGGTCTTTTAGTTCCTGCGCGGCTTGGTTACTCATCTGATACTCCCTCAGTATCGGCACAGTCTACAGGTAAGTTAAGCCATTCTTGACTATTGCCTAGTGCGCTTAGTGCGGCTTTTTCAACTTGGTTAACCACAGCTCGGGGCGTGATGGTAGCGCCTGTAAACTGGTCAAACTGGCCACCATCTTTTTTCACTCCCCATTGACTTACGGTTTCATCACTGACCTGTTTACCTGCAAAGGACAAAATCCAATCGCTGATACGCAAGTCTATTTTATCACCGAGCCCGGGTGTTTCTTTATGATCTAATACTCTTACACCAGTTACCGTACCTTCAAGCGTAACACCCACTAGCATGTGAATATTGCCGCTATAGCCATTTGGCGCGGTTGTTTCTAACACGAAGCCAGTTGGCTTGCCGCCTAGTTCCGCGCGATAGATACGTTGCATTCCGCTCTTTGCAAGATCTTCATGTTGGACAAGAGCGCATGTCTGCGTAAGGTCATTGTCATGGTAATGCTTTGGCATTACTTGTTGTAAAGTGGCCTGTAACAGGGAGAGCCGTTGCTGTGCTATTTTCTCCTTGGTACCTTGATAAGTCAGTACGATGGCAGCTGTCGTTACAATCGCAAAACCACAGAGGATAGCACCGTTCTTAGATACACTATTCAGCATGCTCGTCCCTTTATGCCTTATGGCCGTATGTTCTGGGCTGAGTATAATAATCAATCAGCGGAACGGCCATATTCATAATAACCACAGCAAAGGCAACAGCATCTGGGTAGTTGCCAAATAAGCGAATAATAACGATCCAAAATCCAATCATAGCGCCAAAAACTAAGCGGCCTTTCGGTGTTGTACTCGCGGATACAGGATCGGTCGCAATAAAGAATGCCCCCACAACCGCACTGCCATTCAACAAATGAAACAAGGGGGATGGGTGAATATCAGGTGATATGGTGTAGAAAAATAAGCTAACCAGTGCAACAGCGGCCAAGAGACTAACAGGAATGTGCCATGTGATGATACGTTGTTGTAATAACACTATCCCACCAAGCAGGTAGGCAATACTTACCCAGAGCCAGCCCGCACCAGCGCTGCCCATGAAGATGGACGAAGATAACGCTTCAGTATAAGTATTGCCGGACATTACTGCTGTTTTAACATGATCAAGCGGTGTTGCCATTGAAACACCGTCTATGCCCGTTTGCAGTTGCGCAATATCGTATCCTTCAACGGTGAATTGAGTAAACACAACGGCGATGGCATCAACTAAGGATACGCTTTCATATGCGAGGGACTGAGGAGGGAGCCAGTTACTCATTTGCACCGGGAAGCTAATGAGTAGCATGATATAAGCCGCCATAGCGGGGTTAAACATATTGAAGCCTAAGCCGCCATAGAGCTGTTTAACCACAACAATGGCGAAAATACATCCTATAACTATTACCCACCATGGAGCCAATGGGGGGATGCTTATCGCCAACAGCAGCCCGGTCAGTACAGCGCTGTAATCTGCTAATGTTCGTTTTACCGGCTTGTTGCGAAGCTTCAGAACTACCGCTTCTGCTAATACAACCGTGGCGATCGCAAGAATAAGCTGTACCAAAACGCCCCAACCAAAAAATATGCTTTGCGCGATGATCCCTGGTAGTGCGGCATAGCACACAAGTCGCATGACTTGACCGGTGTCTCTTCTAATATGTTGATGTGGAGAACTAGTTAAGGTTAGTTTCATGAGTCTGTACTTTTGTTTTGTGCAGCGTCTTTTTTCGCCTTGGCTTTGGCGATAGCGCGAGCAATTTTTTCTTTTTTATCTTGATCACTAGCCTTTGGTGAAGCAGAGTCACCGGTTTCAGCTTTTACTGTTTCCGCTTCGGCTGCTTGTTTTTTGGCCTTAGCTTTTGCAACGGCCGCTTTGACTTTTGCTTGGCGCTCGTTTGCTGCATCGCTTGATGATGCTGGAGTTTCAGCTTTTACTGTTTCCACGTCGGCTGCTTGTTTTTTGGCCTTAGCCCTGGCTACTGCAGCTTTAACTTTTGCTTGTCGCTCGCTTGCTTCATCATTTGTTGATGCTGATGTTTCAGCTTTTGTTGTAGCCGTTTCGGCTGCTTGTTTTTTTGCTTTAGCTCTTGCTACTGCAGCTTTGACTTTTGCTTGGCGCTCACTTACTTCATCGGTTTCCAATGCTTCAGTGCTTGGGGCGTTGGCTTTAGTCTCTTCCGCTAATGCTTGTTTCTTCGCCTTCGCTCTGGCGATAGCGGCTGCGACTTTTGATTGCTTGCTTTCGGAATTGTCTGATTCAACAGGTGCTTCTGTTTGCGATTTTTTCGCTTTGGCTCTCGCCAATGCCGCTGCAATTTTATCTTTCGCATCGCTACCTGAATTGTTTTCAAGGGCTTGCTTGCGTTGCTCCGCAGCTAAACGGTGTTTTTCTTCTCTAAGTCTCTTTTCTTCAAGCAAGCGGGCTTTGCGCGCTTCAAAGCGTTGTTTAGCCTTTTCTGACTTATCGTCAGCCTCCTGTTGGTTACGAATATCGGCCTTTGCCACCCTGTAGTAATGAACAAGCGGGATCTCACTGGGGCAAACATACGCACATGCACCACACTCAATGCAATCAAAAAGATTGTATTCTTGTGCTTTGTCATACTCTTTGGATTTACTGTACCAAAACAGTTGTTGAGGGAGCAGGCTAGCAGGGCACGCATCGGTGCAATAACCACAACGTATACAGTTTCTCTCTGCGTCAGGCTCGGTTAATTCGGCTTTTTCGGGCACCAATAAGCAGTTTGTTATTTTGACGACGGGCGTGTCTAAACTGGTTAAGGTAAAGCCCATCATTGGGCCGCCCATAATCACTCTTTGGGATTGCTGTAGATGGGGCTTGTAACCCGCATGAGCGAGTAAGTGTGATACGGGTGTACCTAACAATGCCCACACATTTTGGGGTTCTTTTAAGGCGTTACCAGTAAGCGTTACCACACGTTCTATCAGCGGCTTGCCAGAAAAAACGGTATCGGCAATTGCGTAGCAAGTACCGACATTGAACATCACGCAGCCAATGTCTCCAGGTAGTCCTCTGCGAGGTACTTCTCTACCGGTCAGGACTTGTATCAATTGCTTTTCGCCACCGGCAGGATACTTGGTTGGAACAGATACGACGCGAATACGATCATTATCCTGGCATGCAATGGTAAGCGCATTAATGGCGTCAGGCTTGTTATCTTCTATTGCTACCAGTATACATTTAGGTTCCAGTAGGTGAGACAGTACTTCGATACCTTGACGAATTTGCCAGGCGTGTTCACGCATTAGCCTGTCATCAGACGTAATGTAAGGTTCACACTCAATACCGTTGATGATCAGGAATTCAACCGGCTTTTGTGAGTTAGCTTTAATATGGCTAGGAAACCCAGCCCCGCCTAACCCAGCAATGCCTGCATCACAAATAATCTCTACTAATTTAGATTTTTCTAAAGACTGATATTGGCTAACCGGTTGAGGTTCAATCCATGTGTCTTTGCCATCAGGCTGCAAAGTGATGGTTAACTCAGGCATACCAGAAGGATGCGCACTGGTATGTTCGCCGATATCGGTGATAACACCTGAACTCGGTGCATGAACTGGCACAGAAAACGGTAACACAGCACGTGTCAGCGCTTGCCCCTTAAGTACATGATCACCAATATTGATACACAACTCACCTTCAACGCCACTGTGCTGCTTTATCGGGATGTAAAAAATATCCGGTAAAGGTAGCGTAGAAATTGCTTGTGAATTACTCAATGATTTTTGTTGTGGTGGGTGAACGCCACCCGGGAACTGCCAGAGTTCGCCGTGCGTTATCTTTGCAATAATGTCGTCGTAAAGAGGTGTAATCGCCATTATGAAACCATTTTAACTGGGATTGCGTTTGCTGCAGTTTTATTTAGATCCCAACTCCAGGATTGGGCCGTCGGTTTCACCGGCACCATGTCGATACAGTCAACAGGGCAGGGATCAACACATAGATCACAACCAGTACATTCATCGATGATTACGGTGTGCATTTGTTTGGCTGCACCCAGTATTGCGTCGACCGGGCATGCTTGGATGCATTTTGTGCATCCGATGCATTCATCTTCACGAATGAAGGCTACTTTTTTGACATCTTCGACGCCGTGGGCGGAATCAAGTGGTTTTGCTTCTACACCCATTAAGTCTGCTATTTTCTTTATTGTCGATTCGCCACCGGGAGGGCACTTATTAATTTCATCACCATTGGCAATGGCTTCAGCATAGGGTTTACAACCGGGATAGCCACATTGCCCACACTGTGTTTGTGGAAGAATACTGTCAATTTGCTCAACCAATGGATCGCCTTCAACCTTGAAACGGATTGCTGCGTAGCCGAGTACCGCGCCAAATAGAAGCGCTAAAATACCGATTGCGATGATTGCGCCAAATAATGACATCAGAATTTAACCAATCCTATAAAGCCCATGAAAGCCAAAGACATTAAACCTGCTGTTATCATGCCAATCGCCGCTCCTTTGAACGGTAAGGGGACATCTGCAGCTGCCAAGCGTTCGCGCATAGCGGCAAACATGATAAGTACAAGTGAAAAGCCCACTGCAGCACCAAAACCATAGAAAATAGATTGCATAAACGTATGCTGCTCGGTGATGTTTAATAATGCCACTCCCAATACCGCACAGTTTGTCGTGATCAAAGGCAGGAAAATCCCAAGTAGCCTGTAAAGGGTGGGACTTGTTTTATGCACCACCATTTCGGTGAACTGCACGACCACAGCAATCACCAAAATAAAGCTTAATGTTCTGAGGTAATTGATATCCAGTGGCGTCAGAATGTAGGTTTCAACTAAGTAAGACGACATAGAAGCTAAGGTCAGCACAAATGTGGTGGCCATGGACATACCAATCGCGGTTTCTAATTTACTCGACACGCCCATAAAAGGGCAAAGTCCTAGAAATTTAACTAGTACAAAATTATTAACCAGCACTGTACTGACGAGCAGTAAGAAAAATTCTGTCATGTGTTAAGCGTCTTGCGTTTCGATTGCCGAGTGGCAAATGTATGCGACTAAAGCGAGATATAATTATCGCTGTTTACGCAACAATTAACAACTTGATAAATATATGGTTATTCAGAAAGTCTTGCGGAGCACACAAAAGTGGCTCCCCCTCCCCGACTTGAACGGGGGACCTGCGGATTAACAGTCCGTCGCTCTAACCAACTGAGCTAAGGGGGAACAGTTTTGTGTTTGAAAAGTGGCTCCCCCTCCCCGATTTGAACGGGGGACCTGCGGATTAACAGTCCGTCGCTCTAACCAACTGAGCTAAGGGGGACCTGCTTTTCAACGGACGCGAATATTAATGAGCTAGCGGGTTGGTGTCAACATTTGTCTGCGCTATTTTTTAAATAAAATGTATATGTACTTTTTTTGTACAACTCACACAGATCCCGCATCTTATTAAAAGTACTACTAATTACGTTTTTTTACATTTTAAATTTGTAATCTAACTAAAAGTTATTAAAAATACTTTGACCACTGTACGTGTGTTCAGTGTTTAACAAAAGTGTAATGAACCAATGCGCAAATAAAGGTTAGTGATGACTTACCTAAATTTTAACCAATTGCCATTAACATGGCGGTTTTATTGGGGTTGGTTAGTTATCCACTAAATCTGTGGATAAATGTGTGAATAACCGTTCAGGTCATATCCACAAAATTTAGTAAATAAAGTCAATGAATAGTTTGGCAAAAGAATAGAAGTTATAAAAATTTAACTAAAAAACAATAGGTTGTATGTTTGATTGAAAATATGTGTTGATCATATTTCTCGGATCAATTATTGCAAAATTTACCTGTGTGTTAATTAAGCAGACGGTACTGTTTTTGTTGAATTTTTCCAGTATTCAATAGGGCTATGCCAAACCTTGCGTCATGCTTTTGACAGTGCGTTAAACAGCTTTAGTCGTCGATTGAACGTATATGACAGGACAAATACGCAGGTGCCTTGTAAATTCAGGTCACTCAATTGACATGTATAAGTGCAAAATAAACTAATGTGATGTGGACTTTGTTGGTACCATATCGCCACTGCCAAATCTGGTAGGCTTAAAGAGAATTACAGTGACCTTAAAAACGCAAAAAAGCCAAGCAAGTATGCTCGAAGGCGACATAGCCTATACTCTCAAAAAAATGACGATGCCAATGATTTTAGGCATGATCATGCTGATGACGTTCGGTTTAGTCGATACATTTTTTGTTAGTTTATTAGGTACAGAGCCGCTTGCGGCTATTAGTTTCACCTTCCCTGTAACCTTTACGCTAATTAGCTTGAATATCGGTTTGGGCATCGGAACATCTGCCATTATAGGGCGCTATTTGGGGAGTGGTGATACTACACACGCTAAGGAGTTCGCTACCGGGGCGCTGATGTTGGCGACGCTGATGGTTGGCGTACTAGCCATTATTGGCATTTTCACGATTGATCCAATTTTCCATTTTCTGGGGGCAACTCCCGACTTAATGCCTTACATCCGAGACTATATGGTTGTTTGGTATGCCGCTGGAGTCTTTCTTGCCTTGCCGATGGTGGGGAATAGCGTTCTTAGAGCCTCCGGTGATACCAAAACACCGAGTATAATTATGGCAGCAGGTGGCGGAATAAACGCACTTTTAGATCCTATTTTGATTTTCGGAATGGGACCTATTCCAGCCATGGGTATCCAGGGAGCGGCTATCGCAACTATGATTGCTTGGGCTGTAGGTGTGTTTTGGATTTTGTATTTATTGGCGATTAAACGCCAACTTATGTTGCCCCGTCTTTTGACTTTGGACGAACTGCGTTTTACCAGTACGAATATATTGCGCATTGGCTTGCCGGCTGCAGGAGCCAATATGCTAACGCCCATAGCGGGCGGTGTGTTAACCAAAATTGTGTCAGCCTATGGTGCTGGAGCGGTTGCGGCATGGGGAGTCGGCAATCGACTGGAGTCCATCGCCTGTATTGTCGTGTTATCTATGTCGATGTCATTGCCGCCATTAATAAGTCAAAATTTTGGGGCGCAAAAACTTGATCGAGTAAGAGATGCATACAGTATGAGTATCAAGTTTGTGATGATGTGGCAATTAGGCGTTTTTGCGATCATGTGGGTTGTATCACCTTGGATTGCTCAAATTTTTACCGACGATGCCTATGTTGCGGGGCTCATCCAACTGTTTTTAATGATAGTGCCATTGGGTTACGGACTTCAGGGGATCATTATTCTGACTAACTCGTCATTTAATGCCATGCATAAACCAATGGCGGCATTGATACTCAGTGTTATCCGATTATTTGTCTTTTTCGTGCCGCTGGCCTTTTTAGGTAGTCTCCTTTATCAGCTTGAAGGCTTATTCTGGGGCTGCGTTATCGCGAACCTATTGATGGCGGTGGTTTCGTATGTGTGGTTCAAACGCGCTATTCATAAAGATGTGGAAGCGGCATTAGCAGAGCAGGCATAAGGATAAATATGAGCAAAGAATTTGAACTCGTATCGCACTATAAACCTGCAGGTGATCAACCCAAAGCGATTAGCGCGTTGGTTGAGGGCCTAGAAGATGGTTTGGCAACTCAAACCCTGCTTGGGGTAACGGGCTCCGGTAAGACGTTTACCATGGCGAACGTTATTTCTCAGGTTCAGAGGCCGACGTTAATACTCGCCCACAATAAAACCCTAGCGGCTCAATTGTATGGTGAAATGAAAGAGTTTTTCCCCAACAACGCCGTCGAATATTTTGTTTCTTACTACGATTACTATCAGCCAGAAGCCTATGTACCGACAACGGATACGTTCATAGAGAAAGACGCGTCGATAAACGACCATATCGAACAAATGCGTTTGTCAGCCACCAAAGCACTGATGGAAAGGCGAGATGTCGTCATTATTGCGAGCGTTTCCGCGATATACGGCTTGGGTGATCCGCAATCATACATGAAAATGTTGTTGCACTTGCGCCAAGGTGACACCATGGATCAGCGTGATATTTTGCGTCGGCTAGCTGAATTACAATATAAACGCAATGACATTGCATTTGAGCGTGGTAATTTCCGCGTACGTGGTGATGTCATCGATATCTTTCCTGCTGATTCAGATAAGCACGCCGTGCGCGTGGAATTATTTGATGAAGAAATCGATAAGATCAGTATCTTCGATCCTCTAACCGGAGCGGTTGAAAAGCAGGTTATTCGTACTACGGTATTTCCTAAAACACACTACGTTACTCCGAGAGAAAAAATCCTCAATGCGATCGACCAAATAAAAGAAGAGTTAAAAGATCGTAAAACCCAATTGAAGGAAAATCAGAAATTATTAGAAGAGCAGCGGATCAGTCAGCGAACTCAGTTTGATATAGAGATGATGTTGGAACTGGGTTATTGCTCTGGGATCGAAAACTACTCTCGCTATTTGTCTGGCAGAGCGCCAGGAGAACCACCTCCCACTTTACTGGATTATTTCCCAGCAGATGGGTTGATGTTTATCGATGAATCTCACGTCACAGTGTCTCAAATTGGCGCGATGTACAAAGGTGATCGATCACGTAAAGAAACCTTGGTTGAATACGGGTTTAGACTGCCTTCTGCCTTGGACAATCGACCGCTAAAGTTTGAAGAGTTCGAACATATCTCGCCGCAAACGATATATGTGTCGGCAACCCCGGGTAATTACGAATTAGAGCGATGCGATAATGAGGTGGTTGAGCAAGTCGTTAGACCTACGGGGCTCTTAGACCCTCAAATTGAGATTCGCCCAGTTGCTACGCAAGTGGATGACGTACTGTCTGAAATTCATGCCTGCGTAGCAAAAGATGAAAGAGTCCTGATCACTACTCTGACTAAACGAATGGCAGAAGATCTGAGCGAATACCTCAATGAACACGGGGTTAAAGTACGCTATTTGCATTCTGATATTGATACTGTTGAGCGTATTGAAATTATTCGTGATCTTCGCATTGGCAAATTTGATGTATTGGTTGGCATAAATTTGCTTCGGGAAGGTTTGGATATGCCTGAGGTTTCCCTCGTGGCAATTCTTGATGCCGACAAAGAAGGTTTTCTACGCGCCGAGAAGTCGCTTATTCAAACCATCGGGCGGGCGGCACGTCACGTTAATGGTAAGGCAATCATGTATGCTGACAAGATCACCGGTAGCATGCAAAAAGCGATTGACGAAACCAACCGACGTCGAGAGAAGCAGGAAGCTTACAATAAAACGCACAATATTGTACCAATGAAACTGAATAAGCCGATTACCGATATCATGGACCTTGGTGACAGTGCACATCCAGCCTCTGGCCAGATCAAATTGCGTAAAGTCGCTGAAAAACAAAAAGCCTATAAAGCCATGACAGCTACGGAATTGATGGACAAGGTGGCAGAGCTAGAAAAGCAAATGTTTAACTACGCGCGAGAGCTGGAATTTGAGAAAGCTGCAAGTTTACGTGACGAAGTGGAGCAATTGCGTAAACAAATAGTGGCGCTATCGTAAATTAACCGTTGTATTTGCGTTCTGGCTTGCCTACTATAAGAAAGCGTATCAATAACTATACCTATAAAAATGGTGCACCATGTTAAACCGTCTTCAGGAATCTGACATTAAATTGTTGCGGGTTTTTTATGCCGTCGCGAGTTGTAATGGCTTTACTGCTGCTGAACCCGTGCTACGTATGCAACGCCCCAATATTAGTGCGGCGATTAAAAAGCTCGAAGAACGCCTAGATTTAGTACTTTGTCATCGTGGGCGTGGCGGTTTTCAAATGACCAAGGAAGGCGAGATGGTTTTTCAGGAAACCAAACGTATATTCAACGCATTTGATAACTTCGTATTTAACCTTAAAAGTCTGCATGATGATTACTCGGGCCATATCACCATCGTTATGATGGCAGGGCTGCCGCTTTCAATGCAATTAGCCATCAGTAAAGCGGTTAAGAGTACAATGAAGAAATTTGACGACATTCACGTCAATATTCAAACTCGCTTGTACAATGAAGTTGAGCACGTTGCTGTATCTGGTGAATGTCACTTAGTCGTTTCAACCTATGATATGGTTAAGCCTGAGTCCGTGACCTTTCATCCAACCGGTACCACATGTGACGGGCGCTTGTACTGCGCTCCCACGCATCCTCTAGCGAAATACCGCGATTGCCCATTGCCTAAAGATATACGTATTGAAGATTACGCTGCTATCGGTATTAGTGGTTTGTCTTCGGCGAACTATATTGAAGACGAAAGACGGTTAGCCATCCAGACATTTTCTGATTCTTACGACGCGTGTATGTCTGCCATAATGACAGGTGAATATGTCGGCTTGTTACCCGATTATATGCGTAAAGAGCAGGGCGCGAGTTTAGGTTTGGTGCCGATTGCCAATGGAGAATTGTTTAAATTTTCCCATGAGTTATTCATTATGAATGGCAAGAACACACGTTTGAACCCAGTGTTGCGCCATTGCATTAAAGAGTTGTCGTATTTTATTACTGATAGCCAAAAATAAACGTTACTGGTTAAAAGAAAGGCAAGACGTTGGTCTTGCCTTTTTTATATCTAAGCTTTCATTAGAGCCTTAGTGATTCACATCTGAATGACCGTGATATTTTCACTATTCATATTCGAGTGGATCGGTCGCGTGATTGTCACTGAATGCTTCTAAGCGCTCCTGACAGGCGCCACATTTGCCACAGGCTTTTTCCCGACCGTTGTAACAGGTCCAGGTTGACGAATAATCAAGACCCATAGATAAACCGTCTTTCAAAATCTCAGACTTACTATCATGCAAATAAGGTGTCACGATCTCTACAGGTTGATAATTAGCAATTTGGCATACGTCATTCATCTTTTCGACGAATAGGGGGCGACAATCTGGGTATATTGCGTGATCACCGGAATGGGCACCGTAGTAAACTTTAGATGCTTCTAAGGAGACGGCGTAACCTACAGCCAAAGAGAGTAAAATCATATTGCGGTTTGGCACTACGGTCTGCTGCATGGAAGGCTCTTCATAGTGACCTTCTGGCACTTCAATATCAGATGTGAGTGCTGAGCCTGCGAGCAACTGATTGATACTGGTCACGTCAACAACCTTGTGCTCAACGCCAAGAGATTCACATACTTTCGCCGCGACAACCAATTCTTTGCTATGTCGCTGACCATAATTGAATGAAACAGCAGCAACTTTCTGATGCAAACGCAATGCTTTGTGTAATACGGTGAATGAATCCATACCGCCAGAGTAAACAACGACTGCTATGTCATTCGGTGTATGGGGCTGTGCATGTGTTGTTTCGGACATCGTTGATGAAATTCCTCTATTGGCTGAAATATTACGCGCGAAGTGTATGTGATCCCTGTTAAAATCCCAAGTATAGATTATGTAATCAAGTGCCTATGTTAAACGTAAATGAAATATTTGAGACTATCCAAGGAGAGGGTAGCTACACTGGGGTCCCCTCGATATTTGTCAGACTGCAAGGGTGCCCGGTCGGATGCCCATGGTGTGATACACAGCATACGTGGGTTGTTGAAGAGTCAGACCGGATTCCAATTAAGGATATGATGGCCAAGACAAGCGATCAGCAATCATTTGCTGCCATGGCGGTTGCCGATATTATTAGCTTGTTCAATGAACAAGGTTATACCGCCAAGCATGTTGTAATAACCGGAGGAGAGCCTTGTATGTACGACCTTCGCGAGTTTACAAATACGTTGCATGATGCGGGATACCAAACCCAAATTGAGACTAGCGGCACGTATGAAATTAAGTGCTCAGATAAAACATGGGTCACCGTTTCGCCTAAAGTAGATATGCCTGGAGGGTTCCCTATTTTGAAAAGTGCGATGGCGCGAGCTGATGAAATTAAGCACCCGATTGCGATGCAAAAGCATATTGATGAATTAGACGCATTGTTGCAGACACACCCTCACAAGCCGGGCGTATGTGTAAGTTTGCAGCCCATTTCGCAGAAGCCTCGTGCGACAGAATTAGCAATCAGCACTTGTATACAACGAAACTGGCGGCTATCGTTACAAACACATAAGTATTTGGGAATAGAATAAAAGTGATTGATCCCCAAGACGAGCTGGCGCTCGACAATTTCTTCAAAGCGTTAAGTGGCGCGATGAGTGAAGTATCACTCAGTGAATTACTGGCTTTTTATCATGTTCCTTGTGTGTTTGTGTCTAACGAAGACAAAACGATTTGTTCTACTACCGAAGAAGTTACACAACGTTTGGCTAAGCTGTTTGAGCGATGCCAGCAAGCGAACGCCATTCAACACGAAGCCAATATAGTTCACGCGATGAAACTCTCTGACAGTGTTTTATTTGCTAAAGTGAACTGGGACATTAAGAATCGTCAAAATGACGTCTGTTTGACCTGCTCTACGTCGTATACCGTTGAGAAGGGCGGTGAGTTCGGTTTCGATATTATTGTCTCTGTAATTGATGAGGAAGAAAGAGCAATAGAAGATATTTGCTCGACGATGGGTGAATAACGCTATGCGGTTATTATCGCTCGCAAGAGTGTCAAAATTGGTATTTGGGCTAGTATTAAGCCTCAACATTGCCGTTAGCCATGCAGCAGTGTGGAATATCAAATATCCCAGAGCGCTGAATGAAGGTGACTTACGTAATGATTACCCCATCGCGCTTTTGGCGCTGGCATTAGATAAAACCGGTGTTCGTTATCAAATAATGCCATCCGACAGGATCATGCTCCAAGGTAAAGCCCTTAGACAGTTGCGTGAAAACCGCTCTGTCAATGTTGTCTGGAGCATGACTGACGAGCAACGTGAAAAAGACCTAATTCCAATTCGCATTCCTATTTTTAAAGGGTTAATTGGATTGCGCGTCTTTCTGATCCATCGCGATAAACAACAAGCATTCTCGGCTATCTCGTCATTTGCTGAACTGCAAAAATACATACCGGTACAAGGGGAAGATTGGCCAGATACCAAGATACTTCAGTCAAATGGTTTTGACGTGGAGACAGCGACGGAATACTTGGATAACTTTGCGATGTTAAGTCGGTTCCAAGCTGACTTCTTTCCGCGTTCTGTTGTAGAAGTAGCCAATGAACTTGAAATGCCATCGTTAGATCCCGATATCGTGCTTGAGAACACATTGGCAATTCAATATCCCTCTGCCATGTATTTTTTCGTTAATCGTTCAAACCCGACCTTGGCGAAGCTTCTTGAAACGGGGTTGCAGCGCGCATTAGATGATGGCTCGTATGACGCCTTGTTCCAACAGCATTATCAAACATTGGTTGAGACCTTTAATTTGCATGAACGTACCATTTTTAGGTTAGATAATCCCTTGTTGAGTGAAGAAACACCTTTGGATAACACTTCGCTGTGGATAGACGTTACTACCGAAGAGTAAAAAAAAACCTCGCTTCTGCGAGGTTTTTTGATTTTACTTCTTACCGTGAACATCAATCATGGAACGCCCTGATGGGTCAGCCATAGCTTTAAAGCTAGCATCCCATTCCAGCGCTTCAACGGTACTACAAGCAATTGACTTGCCGCCGGGTACACATTTCGCAGCACTTTCTTGTGGGAAGTAACCCTCAAAGATGGTGCGGTAGTAGTAGCCTTCCTTAGTGTCTGGCGTATTGATTGGAAAACGGAACTCTGCAGTTGCTAGCTGTTGGTCGGTCACTTGTGTATCAACAAAGTCTTTCACTGAATCAATCCACGAATATCCCACACCATCACCAAATTGCTCTTTTTGGCGCCATAATACTTCAGCCGGCAATGTTGAACCGTCATCAAAGGCTTTACGCAAAATCCACTTTTCCATGCGTCCATCGGTACACATCTTATCCTGAGGGTTGATGCGCATAGCTACGTCCATAAACTCCTTGTCGAGGAACGGAACACGTGCCTCTACGCCCCAAGCTGACGTTGCCTTGTTTGCTCTTGCGCAGTCAAACATATGTAAGCGGTCTAATTTGCGTACGGTTTCTTCATGGAACTCTTTGGCGTTTGGTGCTTTGTGGAAATACAAATAGCCGCCAAAAATTTCATCTGAGCCTTCACCTGATAAGACCATTTTAATCCCCATAGCCTTGATTTTACGCGTCATCAAGTACATCGGCGTGGCCGCTCGGATGGTCGTTGTATCATAGGTTTCAAGTTGGTAGATAACGTCACGAATGGCGTCTAAACCTTCTTGAATGGTAAAGTGAATTTCGTGATGCACGGTGCCTATCATATCGGCAACCTTCTGTGCTGCGACTAAATCCGGTGCACCTTCTAAGCCCACTGCAAATGAATGCAATCGAGGCCACCAGGCATCTGAGTTGTCGTTATCTTCCACACGCTTGGCTACGTATCGTGCAGCAACAGCCGAAACGAGCGAGGAATCCAAGCCACCCGAAAGTAAAACCGCATACGGTACGTCAGACATTAGATGTGACTTTACCGCTTTTTCAAATGCGTGTTTCAGTTCTTCCAAGTCAGTAGTGTTATCTTTAACGTTTTCGTAATCCATCCAGTCGCGCTGGTAGTACTTCTTCAGCTCGCCTGTTTTACTCCACAAGTAATGACCTGGAGGAAACTCTTGCACGGTTTTACACACCGGCACTAAGGCTTTCATTTCTGACGCAACATAAAAATTACCATACTCGTCATAACCCGTGTATAGCGGGATGATCCCCATATGGTCGCGTGCAATCAGATAGGCATTTTCAGTTTTGTCGTACAGGACAAACGCAAACATGCCATTGAGTTTATCGACGAAGTTAACGCCGTGTTTCGCGTACAAGGGTAAAATCACTTCACAATCTGAACGCGTTTTGAATTGGTAATCGCTGGTGAGTTCAGCTGCCAGTGCTTTGTGGTTATAGATCTCACCATTGACCGCCAAGATATTATTCTCGTTAGGGCTAACTAACGGCTGAGCGCCAGTATCGACGTCAACAATCGCAAGACGTTCGTGGCACAAGATGGCGTTATCGTCATTCCATACGCCTGACCAATCAGGGCCGCGGTGACGAAGTAATTTAGTGAGTTCGAGCGCTTTGCTGCGAAGCTCAATGGGATCTGTTTTGATATCCAGGATACCGAAAATACCACACATATAATGCGTTCTCTCTTTTAGTTCAATTGTCGGGATTTCTGTCGATGCCCAAGGTAGGGGACTTGCGGTACCTAACGGTGCTTTTTGTTTTTATTTTTTAAGCACACCATGGAATGTGCCATTGTGAGGATAAATTGCAAGCGCTTTTTTGGATAACATATAAAAAAGCCGGTTTCAGAGTGAAACCGGCTGTCGATGATGCTGAATTAGCTGTTGCTAACGCTGAAATTCGCTGGTTTTGCTCCATTGAGGCCAAGCATCTGTTGTACTGATGGCATAACCTACATCAAATAACAGTTGTGTGTCTTCAACGATACCACCAAAGTCCCAATTCTCGCGGAATTGGTCACAGACTTGGTGGTAGCAACCTGTCACAATAACACTCGCGCGTTTGCGGTAGTCTGCAGTCGCTTCGTCAATCGGTTGATCGCCACCTTTAGCGTAAAGTGCTGGAACACCTACTTTGGCGAAACTGAAGTGATCTGAGCGGTAGTAATAACCGGCTTCAGGTCGGCCCTCTTGGGTCAAAACTCGACCTTGTTTATCTGCGGCCGCTTGTAAATAGGTTTCTAAGTCAGATTTTCCCATACCAATCACTGAAATGTCTTTGGTTCTGCCTAGCACATTCATGGCATCCATATTGATATTGGCAACGGTTTTATCCAGCGGAATGACAGGGTTCTCAGCATAATATTTACTACCCAGTAAACCTTGCTCTTCTGCCGTTACAATAAGGAAGCTCACTGAACGCTTAGGTTTGGGGTTTAAATCAGCAAACGCTTTAGCCATGACTAAACTTGCCGCAGTACCTGTGGCGTTGTCGTGCGCGCCATTATAAATCTGATCGCCTTCTTTACTTTCGTCTTTACCTAAATGATCCCAATGAGAGGTATAGATAATGTGTTCATCTGGCGCATCGGTGCCCGGTGCGGTCGCAATGACATTGTAGCTTTCTGAGTGTTGGATCGTACTCTTGACCGTTATATTGGCAGCGATTGGAAGCGCTTGATTATAAGGGCCTTGCATCGCTTTGGCTTTTTCTGCCGCAAAATCGAAACCAGCATCGCTAAATACTTTTGTTGCAGCGTCTAATGATAACCAACCTTCTACTGCAACGCGGCTTGCACCCTTGTCGGCAGACGGTAAGCCATATTGAGGGCCAGACCAGCTGTTAGCCACTACAGACCAGCCATAGGACGCTGGTGCCGTTTCATGCACAATCAACGCGCCTGCTGCTCCTTGTCGGCTGGCTTCTTCATATTTATAGCTCCAACGACCGTAGTAGGTCATAGTTGTGCCTTGAAACTTGCCCGACTCAGGATTCTCAAAACCTGGGTCATTAACTAAAATAACGACGGTTTTGCCTGCGACATCCAGTCCTTCGTAGTCGTTCCAATCGTACTCTGGCGCATTAACCCCATAACCGACAAACACTAACTCGGAATTTTCTAAGCTGATTTCATCTTGCTCGCGTTTCGATGACGCAACCATGTCTTGTTTGTATACAAATTGGTTTTCGCCAATGGATAGGGTCATCTCTGGATCAGCGGTAATTTGGATCAGTTCAACAGGCTGCAGATAACTATCACCGTTACCCGGCTGCAAACCGGCCTTTTTAAATTCACTGACTAAATAGTCTAGGGTTTTCTTTTCGCCTTCAGTGGCAGGCAGTCGGCCTTCAAACTCGTCTGATGCCAAGGTTTTGGTGTGTAACTTTAAAGCGTCTTCACTGATATTGGTGTAGACACTATCGAAATTGCTGCTGGCGGATTGCTCAACGACTTTTTCGGGCGTTTTGTTATTGTCTGAACATGCACTTAAGGCCAATGCTGCCGAAAGGGCAAGTGTAAGCATGTGTAGTTTCATGATGAGGATCTTTTCTGGTTTTATTGATTGTTTTATAGTTTAGCCCTTGCAGTATAGAGATTTAGTGAGTGCAGACAACTATAAAACAACAATTCACCCATGAGCTTCAGTGGGCAGACTTTGACAATATGGCGCTCAAAGGCCCTTATTTGGCAGAGTTATCAGCGCTATTTGACTTGCCTCGATATGCGTTCACTCGACTTTCAACCGCAGCTTTACTGAATCAATTGGCTGCGCACTATGTTAAACAGCCAATCTATCGCTTTGAACCGCAAAGCAAGTTTGCCAATGATACGCGCTATTACGAAGAAATTATTGCACAAGATGGCGTTATTCCAACCCGAGAAGGCAGTTGGCATGATTTCTTTAACGGGTTGATATGGCTACAATTTCCGTCTACCAAAAAGGCGTTAAATGCCTGGCATATGGAGGATATTCAGTCATCTGGGGTTCATCCGAGAACACCTAGGCGAAATCGACTGACTCACTTTGATGAATGCGGGTTAATTTTAGTCAGCAAAGAGTCTGACCCTGAAGGCGTGATATCTGATCTCAAACTGCATGATTGGCACTCGGCTTTGTATGAAAAGCGTGGGCTATGGGAAGAACGCATTCGCCCTGTGATATTTGGGCACGCCAATCTTGAGATGTTGTTATCCCCCTATCCACAATTGACCGCTAAATGGTGTCAGGTTACACAGCCAACGTTAACGTTAAAGCCTAGTTTTGCCGATACGTTTGATGAGCTGGATACAGGATTACTCAAGACGTTGAAGACGGAGCAAGTATTTGAACAAAAGCAGCGTTTAAAGCCATTGCCACTATTAGGTATCCCAGGCTGGGCAGACAATCAAACACCGTTATTTTACGCGAATAAAGAGGTGTTCAGGCCGCGCAGGCAATTCACTACGCAGCCTGTAGAGCATTAAAACAGGATAATAGAAACAGTCCAAATAGACCAAAGTAATGCATAGGGTATTGATGCAGTGATCAATGCTCTTTGCGTATTAAAACTGGTCCATTGGCTAATCCCAACAGTCATCAAATAAATCGTCCAGAAGCTTTCCAGTCGTACTGTCTGAGCCAAGCCAAACCAGTCCGAATCCATATTCATGCCCAGCAAAAAGGCTAATGATGTTGGGCTGAGGCTAACCGGTGACAACTGGTGGTCGGTAGCGAATGCTATGACGAAAAGTGCCACCAACGCCGAAAAGATAACAGGCATACTGACCCACCAAGTGAAACCATACCAATCAGTAAATCCATTGGTGTTGCTTTCATCGTTGCGTGTCATCAAATTCAGGTAAGTCGCAAGCACAGCATTGATCAAAAGGTATCCAACTAAACCACCAAGGGTTGAGAAAATAGTCAGTCCCTGAGGCGTCATGCTAGAGCGAACCATGTTTTGTTCATTCGGACTAGCATCGGCATAGGTTGATTGGATGATCAGGTCTTTATACCATTCGAAATCGACAAAGTTGAAGTATAAGTAGGATGGGATCACGGCCATCGCGATGACTAGAATAAACGGCAACCACGACCAATTGTGTTTAACATTAATCGCGGCGAAAACACCATTAGGTTTGAAGAATATTTCACTACAGGCTTGTAGTGGGTTAGATACTTGGCTCATTGCGTACTTCCTTGCGGACAATTAATTATTTGCTGTTTACGTTATTACAACGCGGCTATAAGATTCAAATTCTTTTGAAAAAAATGTAATAAAAATAAAAATCAAAAGACTATTAGGCTGAAAAACTCAGTGTCTATTCAACTAAAAGGACAATGGAATGATAGAAGTTCGGCAACTCGCGAAGAAGTTTGCGGTGGAGAATCCCAAGAAACTTAGCGAACAGGAAAAGCAAGACCCTCGCTTGAAAGGGCGTTTCTTTCACAGTGTGAAGGATGTGAGCTTTCATTGTGATAGCGGACAAGTACTCGGTTTGCTTGGGCCAAACGGAGCCGGTAAAACAACCACACTACGCATGCTTTCAACGGCTCTTCAGCCTGACCAAGGCAGCATTGTTATTAACGGTGTTGATGTGATCGACAAGCCATTGGTTGCACGCCAAAAAATTGGTTTTTTGTCAGGTTCTACAGGTTTGTACGGGCGACTCACTGGACGCGAAAATATTGCCTATTTTGGCCGTTTACACGGCATGTCAGAAAGTGAAATTGATAAGCAGATTACTGAATTGGCTGATTTGCTAGAGCTGCATGAATTTTTAGATCGTCGCAGCGAGAATTTTTCTACGGGGATGAAACAAAAAACCAATATTGCGCGTGCGGTAATTCATCAGCCAGAAGTGGTTATTCTCGATGAGCCAACAACAGGGCTCGATATTATGGCGGCGCAAACGGTGTTGAATTTCATTCGTCGTCTTAAATCACAAGGCGTACCCGTCATTTTCTCTACGCACCATTTAGACGAGGTTGCAGAGCTTTGCGATCGGGTAACCGTTATCGATAGAGGAGAAACCCGCTTTGACGACACCTTAGAGGCATTTAAGCAGGTATCTGGTGGTTCTTTAAGTGCTGCTTTTCTTTCCACAATTAACAGGGAGGCATAATTATGTGGTTAGTCATGCTAAAAGAAATAAAAGAGTTATTACGTGATCGCAAAACATTGTTTTTTATGATTGCACTCCCACTCCTGTTGTTTCCGGTGATTATTGGGGCGGTTGGTTACTTTTCGTCGCAGGCACTGCAAAAAGCGGAAAGCAAAGTACTGAAGTTTGCAGTCGTCAATGCGCAGTATGCGCCGGAACTAGTGTCAGCGCTCGAGTCCGATGAATTGTTGCAACGTGTCGAGCTTGGGGCCGAACAAGACATTAAAGAATGGGTGAAGCAAGAAAATGGCGATTTCGTTATCGAAATACCTGATAACTATAGTAATGATTTGCTAGAAAGCGGCCAAATAACTCTTAAAGTGTACTTTAATGATGCAGGGCTTAACCGTGTGGAAAGGCGCATTCGAGACAACGTCGACAGCATAGCTGAAGCCAATCAAAAGGTCGTCTTTACCCAATTAGGTCTTACCGAGGAACAGCAAGCTGGGATCCTAGAACCAATAGTCATTGAAAAGGTTAACGTGGCAGACCAACGTGAAAATTGGGGAGAGAAATTGGGCGGCATGGTGCCTTACCTGATCTTTATCCTATGCTTGCAAGGCGCAATGTTGCCTGCCACAGACATTGGTGCAGGTGAAAAAGAGCGTGGCACATTGGAAACACTGCTTATTTCGCCTATTGAGAGACATAAATTAGTGCTTGGGAAGTTTTTCGCGATTGCACTCTCCGGTGTAGTGTCAGCATTGATAACGGTGTTGAGTATGGGCATTTGGGGTACGGTGTTGAGTCAAGGCATGGCGATTGAGGCGGTTATGCAGTTTATGTCTGCCATTAGCATTGTTGATTTCGTCCTAATGTTCTTAATGCTTGTGCCTGTTGTGGCTATTTTCGCATCGGCTTTGTTGAGTTTGTCGATCTATGCGCGCAGTTTCAAAGAAGCCCAAGGTTATATGACACCTATCGTATTCGTGGTCATCATTCCTGTAATTTTAGCTATGTTGCCTGGTGTAGAGCTGAAAGGTGGATGGGCATGGGTGCCATTAACGAACGTTGCTCTTGCGATTAAAGAGCTTATTAAAGGGACGATGGATTACTTTGCATTGATTCCAATTTTTGGCTCTACTGCTCTTATCGCGGGTGGTTTGATTTATTTCTGTATTTTCTGGTTTAACCGAGAAAAAGTGTTATTCAGATAAATCAGCGAGATTAAAAATGGCACCGTAAGGTGCCATTTTTTTATCGACACTAAAGCGGTCGTTCGAGAGACGATTCCCAAACCAAACCAAACCAAACCAAACCAAACCAAACCAAACCAAACCAACATACATTAGTCCAATCAAAGGGGGAGATACGTTTACATCCGCAGGGTGGTCATCAATGCGTTTGGCGGGCCATCTAGTGATATGGCTTACGTCATCGCACTGTTGAAGTCTGTATGCTACTCATTCAGCGCAAGAAGATTCTCCTTACAGGCGAATACCGGTCAGGAGCATCATTTAGAAGTAGACGTAATTCAATAAGCTAATAACGATGGCTGAATAGGTGATGGAAATCGGCGCACCGATAGCGCTGAAATGTCGGAAACGATAGCGCGTGGCATTAAATACTAATAGGTTAGTTTGATAGCCGTAGGGTGAAATAAAACTAGCACTTGCAGCGAACGCGATAGCAAGAGCAAACGGCATTAATGGCGCCTGCATAGCTTCAACGAGACCATATGCAAAGGGAAACATCAATGCTGCTGCGGCATTATTGGTCACGAACTCGGTTAGTAATACGGTCACAACATAAACAGCGATAAGTGCCATTAATAAGCTAGAGCTTTGCAGTAATGGTGATAACAGCTCAGTGAAATAGGCAATAATGCCACTGTTTTCTAGAGCGGTAGCCATACTCAAGGCACCAACGATCACGATGATAAGATTCAGCGGTAAGTTGCGTTTTACTTCATTATTTGAGGTAACTTTGGACGCAACAAGTACAGCAATGAAAAACAAAAGACCAATGGGCAAGGGAACAATATTAAATGCTGCCAATGCTACAGTGATAAGGAAGCCACTGATGGTCACAATTTCATTCATAAAGGAAAGTGGGCGGTTAATTTTTTGATCGTTAAGAATAAAGAAGTTCTTGGCCAAGTTATGGCGTTTGTGAAAGTCAGGACCCGTTGCTAACAATAGGAAATCACCAGCTTGTAAAGGGATTTCTCCCAACTTACCCGAGAGCCGCTCACCGTCACGGCGAATCGCCACGACAGCGGCATCGAACAAGGCTCGGAAGCCAATTTTTTTCAACGTTTGGCCGATAATTTGCGCGCGGTTTGAGATGATGACTTCGGTTAAATTTTCCCGAAGCAGCCCGTCAGCTTCTGCGAAAAGTTGTAGGCCTTTTATATGAGATAACGTATCAACCTTGCTCACATTGCCGGAAAATATGAGTTTATCGCCTTGCTCTATTACCAAGTCGGGTTTAATCGGGGTGATGAGTTTCCCGTCACGAATAATTTCGACTAGAAACAATTCGGGCAAGTTGCGCAGGTGATTTTGCTCGACACTTTTGTCTATGAGTTCAGAGCCCGCTTCCACTTCTGCTTCGATGAAATATTCTTGATATTGGCCTTGCAGATTGGCCAATGAGGGTAACAGGGGGGAGAGCAAGTACATTAAAAAACCACAACTTAATCCAGCAACCAGGCCGTAAAGGGTAAAATCCCAAAATTTGAATCCCTCATGCCCATGCTCAATAAGAAAGCTGTCCACAATCAGGTTGGTTGAGGTACCAATTAGCGTGACTGTACCGCCGAGTATGGCGGCATAGGATAGGGGGATCAGTAGTCGGCTTGGCGGGTGATATTGGTTCTGTTTCACCGGGCCTATCAAACTGGCCACGATAGCGGTGTTATTCAGCAATGCGGATGAAAAAAAGGTTACGCCGAATAAACGCCAAAAGCTGGTGCTGAATTTAGGCGTTATTAAGGTTCTGCCTAACCGCTTGAGTAACGCGGTTTTATCAACTGCACTACTAACTAACAACAACAAAACCAGAGTAATCAGGCCTTGGTTTGTTATGTTGATGAGGATCTCATCCAAACTAATAGCCCGACAAGCTAACAGCAACAACATGGCGCCGGCAAAAATAGTAGAAGGGCGTTGATGCGTAAAAACTAACGCAAAAATCGTACTGACAAAAACTGCCAGTACGATTAATTGACTAAATTCCATTGAGTACTCTTACGTTAGCCTTGGCTAATGTCTATTGCGTTCCAATGGGGGAAATGTTTACGCACTAATGCATTAAATTCAAGTTCGAATTCAGAGTAATTGTGCTTGGCGCCAGAACTTGGCTGGCTTTCCTCAATTACCATGCCAGCACCCACTGTACCGTTGGTTAATCGGTCGATGACAATAAAGGCACCGGTTTGTCTATTACGCGTGTATGGGTCGCAGGCGACAGGTTGCGTTAACTTGATATCAACGACCGCTATTTCATTGAGGTTCAAGTGCACAGCTTCACTGTGCTCCATGGTGTTTACATCAATACGATAGTCAATGGTTGAAATACTACCCGTAACCACCTTGGTGGCGAATTTAAAACTATATTGCTTATTCGGCATTAACGGTTCATCAGACATCCACACTAAATGAGTCTTTAAACGACTCGAGTGCATGGGGAGGTTGTCTGATTTAACAATCATGTCACCGCGAGAAATATCGATCTCATCTGCCAGTGTTAAGGTAACCGCTTGAGGCGTATACGAATGATCAAGTTGCCCCTCAAAAGTTTCAATGGATGCGATGGTCGATGTCTTGCCAGAGGGCAGCGTTGTAACCGCGTCTCCCGGCTTGATCTCACCCGATACAATCGTTCCTGCGAAGCCTCTGAAGTTAAGGTTTGGACGATTTACATACTGAACGGGGAAGCGGAAGTCGTCATGATTAGCATCTTCACCGATCTCGATAGTTTCCAATACATTCATCAATGTATCACCCTGATACCACGGTGTATGCTCACTCTTGTTAACGACGTTGTCGCCTTCCAGCGCGGAGATGGGGACAAACTGAATATCAGGGATGTCGAGTGACTCAGCGAAGGCAAGATAATCTTTCTTGATATCGTTGAACACCGTTTCGCTGTAATCCATCAAATCCATCTTATTGATAGCAACAACAACGTGTTTGATACCCAGCAAAGACACTAAGAATGAATGACGACGCGTTTGCGTTTTTACGCCGCCACGTGCGTCAACAAGGATAATTGCCAGGTCACAGGTTGAAGCACCCGTTACCATGTTGCGAGTGTATTGTTCGTGTCCTGGTGTATCGGCAATAATAAATTTTCGCTTGTCGGTTGAGAAATAGCGATACGCAACGTCGATAGTAATACCTTGCTCCCGCTCAGATTGAAGGCCATCAACAAGCAAAGCCAAATCGACTTTTTCTCCGGTGGTACCGACTTTCTTACTGTCTTTCGTTATGGCGGCTAATTGATCCTCATAGATCATTTTAGAGTCATGCAGTAAGCGACCAATCAGTGTACTTTTGCCATCGTCAACGCTTCCACACGTCAATAATCTAAGTAAATTCTTACGTTCGTGTTGCTCTAGGTATTCAAGGATGTCGGATTTTAATAATTCACTTTCGCTATTCATGACTTAACAGCTCACTAAAAAATAGGGGTTCAATAGAGATTCTTTTTGGTTGTAACGTAGTGCAGGGCGCTGCTCCGCTAATACGTCTTCTGCTGGCGATGAGTCGCTCAGTACGGTAACTGAGGCTCCGGCCGCTAATACAAATGCGTGCGCTGCAGCAGTATCCCACTCTGACGTTGGTCCGATACGCGGATACAAATGCGCTTCATTGCAAGCAACGAGGCAAAGCTTCAAAGAACTGCCCATTGCTACAAGTTCAGTTTCACCCGGTAAAGCGGCTAAAAGCGATTGAATTTCCGGACTCTGATGAGAGCGACTACCGACCACTTTCCAGGTTTCACCCACGACGTGAGGCTTGGCAATAACAGACACGCGTTGGCCATTTTTCTCTCGCCACGCGCCTTCGCCGACAACACCGACGAATGATTGCTCTAGCGCTGGGGCATAAACGACGCCTAAAACAGGTTCGCCATCTTTGATCAGGGCAATATTGACCGTAAACTCACCGTTCTTTTTAATGAACTCTTTGGTACCGTCAAGTGGATCTACTAACCAGTATTCGTTCCACTGTTTGCGTTCATTCCAATCAATACTGGCTGATTCTTCAGACAAAATGGGTAGGTCTGAAATGGCAGTTAGGCTGTCACAAATCGTATTGTGGGCAGCTAAGTCAGCTTCAGTGAGTGGGCTTTGATCAGACTTATCCATGACTTCAAAATCACGCGCATAGATCGTCATGATTTTTTCACCCGCGGCTTTAGCAATATCCAGCACCTGTTCCATTAGTGCGATTTGACTCATTACACTAACCCCTTTTCAACGAGAAGAGCGTATAAGCGCTCTACTGTTTCTTCGGCGGTTTCATCTTTGTAGTGCAAATGGATTTCGGGCGCGTTTGGCGCTTCATATTCCGCATCTATACCAGTAAAGTCTTTAATATCGCCACTGCGTGCTTTTTTGTATAAGCCTTTAGGGTCTCGGGCCTCACACACTTCAATAGGAGTATCAACAAATACTTCAACAAACTCGTTAGATTCAAGCAACTTGCGACAAAAATCGCGATCGGCTCTAAACGGTGAAATAAACGCCGTAATTACAATCAGGCCGGCATCAACGAAAAGTTTACTGACTTCGCTGATGCGACGAATATTTTCCACGCGATCTTGAGCTGTGAAGCCAAGGTCACCGCATAGTCCATGGCGCACATTATCGCCATCGAGTAAATACGTGCGCTTTTGCTCGGCGCTTAGTTTTTGCTCCAACAAGTTAGCGATGGTTGACTTACCTGAGCCGCTAAGCCCAGTAAACCAAAGCACGCGGGGTGTTTGCCCCAATGCTTCAGCACGACGCTTCTTGTCGACGGCATGTTGATGCCACACGATATTGGTAGACATTAGAAGTAACCCTCCATTTTCTTCTTCTCCATAGAGCCTGACGAGTCATGGTCAATAACACGGCCCTGACGTTCAGAGGTTTTGGTTAACAGCATTTCCTGAATAACTTCAGGTAGGGTACTTGCTTCTGACTCAACTGCACCTGTCAGTGGATAACAGCCTAGGGTTCTAAAGCGAACTGAGCGCATTTGTGGCTCTTCACCTTCATGCAAAGGCATACGGTCATCATCGACCATGATGAGCACGCCATCACGCTCCACAACTGGGCGAGGCTTAGACAAGTAAAGTGAAGGGATTTCAATATTTTCTAAATAGATATACTGCCAAATATCTAATTCAGTCCAGTTTGACATTGGGAACACGCGGATGCTTTCACCTTTGTTAATTTGGCTGTTATAAATATTCCACAGCTCTGGACGCTGATTCTTTGGATCCCAGCGGTGGTTTTCATCACGGAATGAGTAAACACGCTCTTTCGCACGAGACTTTTCTTCATCGCGACGAGCGCCACCGAATGCAGCGTCAAATTTATATTTGTCTAACGCTTGTTTTAAGGCCGCTGTTTTCATGATATCGGTGTGCTTTGCGCTGCCGTGATCAAAAGGATTGATGTTGTGTTCGATACCCTCAGGGTTAGTATGCACTAAAAGATTCAGTTCATACTTTTTCGCCATATGGTCGCGAAACTCAATCATTTCACGGAACTTCCAGGTAGTATCAACATGCAGCAACGGGAATGGGATCTTGCCCGGTGCGAAGGCTTTGCGCGCCAAATGCAGCAGTACCGAAGAATCTTTACCAACAGAGTAAAGCATGACAGGGTTATCAAATTCGGCTGCAACTTCACGAAAGATATGAATACTTTCAGCTTCCAGCTCTTTTAAATGGGTTAAATGAGGAATTGACGCGGTCATTTCAGTGCTACTCTCCATACTTTTTATAGCTTGTAGTTCTATACATAGAACTATATCACTTTAATCAGTATGTATATCGCTCAATCTGCCGCGTCTTAATAACTTTTTTTTCTAACTACTGCTTAATTGATAGCTCAAATTGCTCAAAGTGCGCCATGACTTGAGGATCTTTGCACGGTTTCCATGCACTTACGATAACAATGGTTGTCATACTCACAATAAAGCCTGGCACGATTTCATAGATCCAACTGCTTAATGACTGGCCTTCAATGGTGATAGGCGCATAAATCCAAATAAGCACCGTTGCTGCACCTGAAATCATACCGGCAATAGCAGCAACTCGCGACATTTTCTTACTGAACAAAGAAAGTATCACTAATGGTCCAAATGCTGCGCCAAATCCGGCCCATGCGTTACTCACAAGAGATAAAATCGTTGACGTTTGGTCAAATGCTAATCCAATCGCCACTAATGCTACGATTATGACGGCAATCCTGCCGGCTAAAACCAAATGTGCTTGTGAAGCTTGCTTGTTTGCTAACGAGGCGTATAGGTCGTTGGCTAACGAGCTTGAGGTGACGAGCAACTGAGATGATATCGTGCTCATGATTGCAGCTAAAATAGCAGCAAGTAGAAAACCACCAATCAATGGGTGGAACAACAGTTGCCCTAAATAGATAAATACGGTTTCGGGATCAGCAAGGTTTATCCCATTAGCATCGATCCATACAGCGCCAAATAGGCCAGTTGATAAAGCCCCAATCAAAGAGATAATCATCCAGCTCATACCGATGTTACGCGCGGTAGGGATATCTTTGACGGAACGAATGGCCATAAACCTCACAATGATATGCGGTTGCCCAAAATAGCCTAATCCCCAAGACATCAGTGATATCACGCCTATGACTGACAACGCCTGTGAATTGCTCATATCTGTCCAGATGGACAACGCCGTAGGAGAAAACTGTTCAATGGCGCTTAGAGTTTGATTTATTCCACCTAACTCAAACATCACGACGGTTGGCACCATAACCAAGGCTATGATCATGATACACCCTTGTACGAAATCAGTGACGCTTACCGCCATAAATCCACCAAAAAGAGTGTAAATAACAACAACACTGGCAGTGATAAATATGCCGAGGTGATAGCTATAACCAAATGATGACTCAAATAGCTTGCCGCCTGCCACTAATCCAGAAGACGTGTATAAGGTAAAGAAAATAACAATGACAACTGCAGCCACGATCCTTAATACTCGAGAATGATCATTGAAACGGTTCTCAAAAAAGTCTGGTAGCGTAATGGAGTTATTGGCGACCTCGGTAAATACGCGAAGTCGGGGGGCAACAAGGATGTAATTCAACAGTGCACCAAGGGTTAGACCAATCGCAATCCAACTTGCTGACAGGCCCGAGACGTACATGGCTCCAGGTAGGCCCATTAACATCCAGCCGCTCATATCCGACGCACCAGCAGATAGCGCGGTAACTGAAGGGCTTAACTGACGACCACCGAGCATGTAGCCTTCAACACTGACTTCGTTTTTACGGTAGGCCCAAAGGCCAATTGCGAGCATCGCGAGAAAATACAAGGATAGGGATATGAGAGTGCCAGTTGCCATAATATTATCGTTATTATTTATATGGCGTTAGAGCATAACAGGATTCAGCGCTGGAAAGTACCGTGAATCGTTAGCTTATTTAAATGAGGTGAAAGGATACACAGGGTGCGTGAAAAGCCTACAAGAGCGCCCTAAAAATAGGCGCTCCTTTAGGCGCTATGCAGAGAATAGTAGCTTTTCAGCAACATCCTGCTTAATTTTGGATAGGTTTTGCTGTTTTTCTCCGACGATCAATACATTCGCTCTTTCAGGCTTGAGGATTTCTCCGGCATATTTATAGTCAGAAAAAGCTGTTAGCACGTTGTGAGACTTGTCTTCTGGTAAAACAAAGACAGATACCAAACCTTCACTGGTTTCAACGATAAGGTGCAATGATTTAATGGCGTCTAAAGTGCAATAATTGGCAGACTTAAGCACGCCGATGTCACCGACTAATGTGGCGCCAAATCCCGACAATCTATCATTAACTTGGGTTAACGAAACAGTCGTGGCGCGAGGCCCTTCACTGGCTTCTGTGTAGTACATATGAGCCAAGGCTTCTTGCCCGATATCACCCGTTTGTTGATGCCATAGCGTAAAGCTAATACCGACCACAAACGCGACGGAAGCGGCCATACTCAAATAAACACGGGTACGCTTTTTATGCGACGCGTAATCAGAGATGGTTCCTTGCCAAATGAGTTTGCTTGCCAGTGTTTCCGGCACGGGAACTTTACTTGCAGCAAGCAATTGTTCATCTAGAGCTTTTAACTCTTCCACAAATGCCTTTTTGGCAGGATCGGCCTGTATTGCTGCTAAAACACGTGGATCTTGTGTATTCGGATCAGAATACACGACTCTTCTGAACTCTAACTCATCCATTGTGTTGACCTCTCGATTCATTGCTAACGTCTAATGCCTCTTTTAACTGATTTCGCGCTCTAAACAGTCGTGTCATGACAGTATTCTTGTTCAACCCTAACTGTTCCGCTATTTCTTCACCGCTATAACCAAATATGATTTGTAGCATTAGCGGCTCTCTGTATTCTTCACTCAAGCCCGCCATCAATTTCCGTAGTTCTGCATGTTCAAGCTCTGTTTCGTTGGCAGGGCTTTCATCTTCTACGCTGACATCATCTATATCGACGAGATCAAATTGCTTTCGCTCAAAGCGACGCGCATTTTCACGTCGTAATATCGTAATTAACCATGATTTAGCCGCTTTGGGATCTTGAAGCGAATCCAGCGATTTCCATGCACGCAGGTATGTCTCTTGCACAACGTCTTCGGCAATCGCTTTATCCCTAATCAGCCAATACGCATAGCGAAATATGTCACTGTGCGTGGCATTAACGAGCGCTTCATAGCGCTGATGCTTGCTTATCATGTCTATTGAGACCGGCGCCTCTTTATTTTTCTTTCGAGAAAACATGAAAATTTCCACTTGAGCGTGAAAGTTGAGGTTTATGCTTTCACTATACAGCAGAAAAGCGCTGCTAAAAGCGCTTTTCTGCTCATTTTGACTTGGTTCTAAGCAAAGGTGACGTCACCCTTCGTGTCATATTTACATGATATAAACCTTGCTCACAGATACATGCTCAAGAGGGGTAGAGCTCAGGTAGGTCACCTGATGTACTTTTATTGGTCCTTTGTTTTCGCAGTGCAGTTAAATGTTTCTGCAATTGATCAGCGCGCCAGTTTTGCTGAACATTGGAATACTGACTTTCCATCATCTGCTGGACTAATTGAGCCAGCCCGTCATCGTTGATCCAATCTAACGCGTGAGGTAGAGCAATAAACGTTTTATCAGACAAACTGTTTATCCAAGCGAGAAGGGATTTGGCAATTTGCTCTTTATGTTTTGATTTAAGCGCTCCGCATAACGATTGCCAAGCGAGTTTTTCTGACATTTTATCGACTTGTTGCTCTCGTATTTGAGGCGTCTGAACTATTGTTGGCCGCCTGTAGATTAAGATGAGGCTTAGTGCTGCAAACAGTCCTGTTGTCCACATCCATCCGTTTGACCATCTCCATTCGAAAATAGGAGAGGGGCCAACCAAAGCGCTATCTTGCTGAGCTTGATTGAGTGAGGGGGTAGTCGCTTTATTATCTTCTATTGCTGAGGTTGTCCCATCATCTTGCCCCGCACCAGAGGTGATTGCATTTGCAGTAGAGTTACTATTCGATGCGGCTTTGATTTCAATGGTACGGGCTGGGATGACGACTTTTTCCGTTTGCTTCGTGACTACATTGAACCATTCTATTTCGACAGGTAGCAACACGAACTTTCCCGCCTGAGAAGGTATTAACGCAATGCTTTCGGTACGCTGTGCGACAATACTTTGCGCGTTTTCAGCGCTGGTAGTGTTGGCCTGATCTGGATAGGTTTTAATGCTCGGAGGATAACGGTCGTCAATCTCTGGCAGTGCGGTGTCGGTTAAACCTACCGCCGTCAGTGTCAGCGTGCGCGTAATCGGTTCCCCGACAGTCCAATTCTCAATATCACCGCTCCATTCCTCAGATATGTCGACAAATTCGCTGGGTAAAAAAGTACCCGCGATACTCGCTGGAGCAGGTAAAACGGTTAATGTTTGTGGAGGGCCAACACGGTTTACCGTTTGTGTGCGGTTAAAAAAACCAAAACTCTGATTCGTATTCGCAATAACTTCACCTTGAAAAACGGGGCCATTAATCGTGAAGTCGCCAGATTTCTGCGGTAATACTGCAAAGGTGCGCTCTATAATGCGGTAGCGTTTACCGTTCACTATTTCACTGTATTCTGCGTCTTTTCCTATTTGACGGATTTCTGCATCTTCTAGTTCAGGCGCTTGCAAGCTACCTCGTTCGATGTCTTTTGCTAAATACAGTTTCACGGTATAGCGAACTTGTTGGTGGATATACACTTCGTTGCTGTCCATTTCGGTAGTAACAAATATATCGCGAGTTTCCTGACCATTCACATTGCTGACCGGAACCACTGATAGTTTGATAGGAGCACTTGAATGCCCTTCAATGGTTACCGGTGGTATTGTGTATTCGCCGACTGCACGCGGGAAAAGGATAACGCTCCAAGTCGTAGAGCGTGACGTTTTAAAGTTAACCATGCGGGTCTGACTACTGACGGATGTTTGTCCAACAACAAAGTCTTTCAGTAAAAACGAAGAGTCAAAGGCGTTGCGGTCAACGTCACCGTCAGCGGTTACTGAGAGCGTAAAGGATTCATCCAGCATAACCGGGTTTTTATCCACTTGAGTGATAACGGAGGTAACCTCAGCATGGGCGAAAGCGCTGAACATCATGAATACAATAGCCAGCATTAATTGCCCAATACGGTAGCTTTTGAAGCAACACAATTTCATTGGCATCATTCGCAAATATCCTCAAACTTGTGCATACAAAATAAATTCTGGGATGTTCTCATTGGGTTACCATTCGTTAGATTGGCTCGGCGGCGCACGCTCTCGTCTGCGCTGCTGGCTCTCAAGTTGCATTTTGCGTTGTAACAGAAACGCGGGATCGTCTGGAATTTTACGCAGCAAAGTTTGCATTCTTTGCATCGCCTCACGTTCTTCGTCACTCAATGGCTCTTCTGCTTGTTGTGCATTTCCCGTCAAAGGCTCTTCTGACGCAGGCTGTTGTTGTTCTTCATTTTGCTGCTGAGAGCTTGTTTCTTGCTGTTCGCTCTCTTCTGAGTTTTCTTCGGCGCTATCATTTGGGGGCTGTGGTTGTTGTTCACGCATAGGCGCGTCATCTGCCTGACTTTGATCAGATGATTGTGCATTTTGTTGATCGTTATTCTGGCTCTCGTCTGACGATTGATCCTCATTCTCTGATTGCGACGACTCCTGTTGCTCTTGCTGTTGCTGGGAACCACTGCTATTTGAGGATTGTGATTGTTGCTCGCTATCCGAGTTTTGTGAGTCTTGCTGCTCGTCAGAAGATTGCTGCTGATTGTCTTGCTGCTGTTGTTCTTGTTGCTTTAACAACTCTTCTAATAGTGCTTTGTTTTCCTTTGCAAACTGATGGTCTGGCTGCGTATCAAGCACTTGTTGGTATTTATCAATAGCTTCTTCAAGACGACCGAGCTTCGCCAGTGCATTGCCTTGATTGTATAGTGCATCTAACGTGTTCACTTGTTCAAAGGCTTGTAGAGCCTTTTCAAATTCTTGGTTGCGGTAATGAGCCGAACCCTGCCACATGGGGTCACTAAACGCCTCCGCAGCTTTGTCATATTGCGCTTGGTCGAATGCGGCCTGACCACGTTGGTCGTCTGTTTGAAACATACGTGACAACCATGAACTGTCGTTATCGGCAGCTACATTTTGCGCATAAACGGGTTGAGGGTTAAGCATTAGCCCTGCGAACAACAAAGGAATGCACATCAAGATCCCACGTCGGAACGCATAAGCTGCAAGAGGCAGCAAAAACACTACGAGATAAGCGCCGACATCATTCCAGCTATCGCCTTGCAACGTATTAGTCTCGTCATCTTCTTGCTCAGTGGCGCTATTCATGGTCATTTGCGCTGCATCTAGTAAGGTTTTTATGTCACTGTCGCTTGCCGTTAGACGCGCGAAACTGCCACCACTTCGGTTACTGACTGCTCGAACTTTACTCGGCTCCATTCTTGGTACAACAATGGCGCCAAAGTTATCTTTCAGTAGTTCGCCGTTAAGCTGCTTGATCGGCGCACCTTCTTGCGTGCCGATAGCCAGGGCATGAAGGGTGTAAGGTGAAGCTTCAACGAATTCGGCAAGGCGAGAGAACTGTTGTTGTTCCATACCATCAGTAAACCAGAATATATTACCTTGTTGATACCCTGCATTTGCGAGCAACTCCGAGGCTACTTCAAACCCTCTTAATGGATCGCTACCAGGGACCGGCATAATTTCGGGACTGATACTTGGGATCATGGCGACGAGATTATTGGCATCTTCGGTTAGTGGGCTGATCACAAACGCATCTCCGGCATAGGCAACCATGCCCACTTCTCCATCACCTAATTGAGATACCAGATCGATGGCTTTGAAGCGTGCACGCGTTAGTCTATCAGGTATCACGTCAGTCGCGCGCATGGAGAGGGACATGTCGAGTACGATGACATTACCTTGTTTTAAGTTGTATACCGGTTGTGGTAGTCGTTCCCATGTAGGACCCGCCAGCAATATGACACCTACAAACCAACCTAAAGCTAATAGGCCGAATGGGGGCCGCCTATGCTTTGTTGCGGGGCCTCCCTCACTCAACATGACGGATTGAAGATGTGAAGGGAGAAAGTGCTGCCAACCCGATTCAGAACGCTTAATTCTGTGCAAAAACAGCAAGATGATGCTCAGTGGTAATAACGCCCATAACCACTGTGGCCTAATGAAGTGAAACGCATTCCAGTCAAAGTGTGCAAATAATTCGGTCATTGTGTATCTCCCGATAACACGTTGCCATTGCGCTTAGAAAGGGGGCTCATGAGGTGAGATATGAGCGTAACAAGACTTAATAACAAAGTGATCGCAAAGCACAAGGCAAGAGGATACATAAATAAACTTGTTTGAGGTCGCATCTTTCTGGCTTCACCCGCTACGGGCTGAAGTTGGTCAAGCATCTGATATATTTGCTCGAGGCTTTCTTTATCTCGTGCTCTAAAATACTGCCCACCGGTTTCGTTGGCTAGCCGACTCAACATACCTTCATCCAGTTCGCGCGCAGGATTGATTCTGCGACTACCGAATATGCTTTGCACTACCATGCTGTCTGCTGCGACACCGATCGTGTAGATGGTGACGCCATCGGTTTTGGCCAGTTCCAGCGCTTGATCAGGCGAAATATTACCGGCAGTATTTTGGCCATCCGTGAGCAGTACAACAACTTTATTGCTATCTTCTTTGGCCTGAAAGCGTTTCACGGCAAGTCCAATCGCATCACCAATCGCGGTTTGTTCACCGACCAGTCCAATAACTGATTCATTCAGTAACGTCCGAACTGTTTCGCGATCGAAAGTTAAAGGTGCTTGTAAATATGCCGTATCGGCAAAAAGAATGAGGCCTAAACGATCGCCAACACGGCGCTCTATAAAATCATCCAGTACGCTTTTGATCATGACTAAACGGTCAACCTGACGACCATTTACCTGCATATCTTTAGTTTCCATACTGCCTGATAAATCAACGGCTAAGATCATTTCACGAGCCTGATTAGGAATACTAATGGGGTCGCCTAACCATTGCGGTCGTGCAGCTGCTGTAACCAGCGCAATCCAAGCCAATATAAGTAATAGCTTGGTCAACCAATGAGTGGAATGGGATACTTTACTTTGCGGCAGTTCAGACGGCATAAATGGCATACGCAAGGCTCTTTGCTGTTGTCGCTTACGAGCGGGGAGTAGCCAAAATACGAGCGGAAGAGGTAAAGCAAAAAACACTTGCCACCAAACAAATTCAAACATTGCTGGCCCCCTGTAAGCTGCTTAAATCTGCATGCTTAAGCCATAACCGAGCTGCATCTTTATATGCGTCTGCAATATCCTTACTAACCGCTGTTTGTGGTTTGTAGTGAAGAGTGAAAGTATGTTCGGATAATGCGACAAATTGCTTGTGGTAGCGCTGTGGTAACTGGGTTTGCATAAAATGCTGCCACTCAGCCCCATGCAAACTTACTGATGTTTCAACAGGAAAGTAGTGCCGGACAACTTGTTTCAAAATCGCATTAATTTGGCCTGCACGGGCTAAAAAATCACTGTTGATATCTAGCGAATCAATTTGCGCTAACGCCGCGCGGCGCACACGATTGTTTTTTCGGTGACGCCAAACGATCACAATAAGTGAGGTGGTAATGGCTAACGCGCAGATGATAACCACCCACCAGCCCCATGCTAAGGGCCACCAATCTACTGGTTGAGCAAGGGATATATCATGTAGTTGAGCGAGCGGATCCATGCTAAATATGCTCCATTACATAGTTGTTTCTTATCACGTGCAACGGTTGTTGCAACAAGGGGGAGCCGGCACTCACATGTAGCCCCGAAATTTTAGCTTTTTCCAATGCTTGGCTGAGGCTAGCATTTCTTGATTGCGCCCAAGCGGAATAATGTTGGGTTACCGTGTTATCGCCCAATGTCAGCCCACGTTTTTCTTTTCCATCGGTAATCGTCAATGATTGTTTGCTGTGAGTTTCCGGTAACTTTACTTCGAGAGGATCATAAATCACTGCAGCGCGTACTTCGCTGTGTCGATTTAAATCCGCTAGCATTCTTAAACTTTGTTTATTGATATTTTGAAAGTCACTGATAACCCAAACCAGACTTCCGGGTTTTGCTAAACGCATTAGGCGAGTGCAATTGGCACTGAACTGATCCGCTTGCCGATCCGGGTCAAAGTTAAAGTCAGAATGTTGTTTGTTGATGGCTTCACTTTGTAAACCAATTAACTGATGAATATGCTGTAACACGGCACTTTGACGACTTTTAGGCTTGTTCTCCACGTGCTGATGTGCGTTAAATGAAATGGCACCCAATTTGTCACCACGGGCCACCGCTGACCAGGCAATAAGTGTACTTAAATGTGCAGCTTGGATGGATTTAAAAACAAATGCACTACCAAACTGCATAGATGACGACATGTCAGTAAAAACGTATATAGGCCTCTCGCGTTCTTCACGATAAACCTTGGTATGCGTTTTTCCTGTGCGAGCAGTAACGCGCCAATCAATCGCTCGAATATCATCACCCGCTTGATAATGACGAGACTCATCAAATTCCATTCCGCGCCCTTTGAGTTTGGTCACGTAGGTACCTGCTAATCGAGCCTGTGGTGTTTTCTTAGGACTTAGATCAAGGGCTTTTGTGTGGTGCCTGTAACGCACCAGTTCAGGCACACAGAGTGAAATGCCATTTGTCTTATAGTCAGTCAGCCATGATTTTAGCGCATGATCCGCAAACATCGCGTTTTCCTATGGTACAGCTACAGCATTCAGAACTTGTGATAATACTTGATTAGCCGACAACCCCTCGGCTTGCGCTTCATAACTGAGAATTATGCGATGCCGCATAACATTGTGGAACACCGCTTGGATGTCATCAGGACCCACAAAGTCACGTCCCATTAGCCATGCATGTGCGCGCGCACAACGCTCTAGTGCGATGGTCGCACGAGGGCTTGCGCCGAATTCAATAGCTGACTCTAACGTAGTATCAAACTTACCTGGGGTTCTCGTCGCCATGATAAGCTGAACGATGTATTCCTCTAGTGTCGGTGCCAAGTGCAGTGAAAGTACTTCCTGACGGGCACTAAATATGTTCGCTTGGGTAATCTTTTGAGGTGGCTTAACTTCTACGTGTTTGGCTTCGTCACGTGTCAATCGCAGGATCTGCAATTCACTTTGCGCATCGGGGTAAGTGATTTCTACATGCATCAGAAAGCGATCAAGTTGTGCTTCCGGCAGCGGATAGGTTCCTTCTTGTTCGAGCGGGTTTTGTGTAGCCATTACCAAGAACAATTCTGATAGGGGGTAAGTTTTGTTACCTACCGTAATCTGTCTCTCGGCCATGGCCTCTAACAATGCACTTTGTACTTTAGCGGGAGCTCGGTTTATCTCATCAGCCAATACTAGATTGTGGAACAAAGGACCAGACTGAAAGATAAACTCACCCGTTTCTGGTCGATAGATGTCAGTCCCTGTTAGATCCGCTGGCAGTAGATCGGGCGTAAATTGAACGCGATGGAAATCAGCTTCCAAACCAGCGGCCAATGCGTTTACTGCTCGTGTTTTCGCCAATCCAGGGGGGCCTTCTACTAATAGGTGTCCATCTGCCAGTAACGCAATCAGAATGTTGCGCGTTAAGCCTTGTTGACCAATGATTTGAGAATCTAAGTATTGTTGTAATTGTTCAAACTGCGATACAGCCATTAATAGAATCCTTTAATTTCTAGCACGTTGGCAAGCCGATTGGCGTACACATCGAATATTTGCGCCTTCACTTGGTCAACACTAAGCGTGATTGGTTCAGTAGGAAAGCGAAAATTCATCCACTCATAGTGTACTAACCCAGCGGCTTAACTGTGTCTACTCAATCGAGGTGATCCACCCACACTGATCGACAAACACATGTTGTTTCACTGTTTTTCCTCATATAGGGATGATGAGGCAAATCTCAACAGCAAAATTAGGATTTAGCCACTATGCTCTAGTGATTATGTATGAACGATTGCTTCAACTATTCACGATAGCGACGAATAGTCGTTGAAATTTCGTTCACACTTTGTAAGAATCTGCACACTTTACAGGTCAGACCACTTGGTTTGAATTATCAAAGGACCTACTTATGGCTATGAAACAGAATCTGACGACTCGCGATGGCGACCGTATTGCTATCGTTGCCGGATTGAGAACTCCATTCGCAAAAATGGCGACCTATTTTCACGGAGTGCCTGCCGTTGATCTGGGTAAAATGGTGGTTAATGAACTACTAATACGCAACAACGTTGACCCTTCTTGGGTTGAGCAAGTGGTGTATGGTCAGGTTGTACAAATGCCAGAGGCGCCGAATATTGCGCGCGAAATCGTACTTGGTACCAATATGCCAGTATCTACGGACGCTTACAGCGTCTCACGAGCCTGTGCGACCAGTTTCCAATCTACCGTCAACATCGCGGAATCTATGTTAGCGGGCAATATCAGTGTGGGTGTTGCTGGTGGCGCTGACTCAACGTCTGTTTCACCTATTGGTGTGTCCAAGAATTTGGCTAGGGCTTTGGTCGATTTACAAAAAACCAAAACTTTGGGGCAAAAATTATCCATTTTTAGACGTTTATCATTGCGTGATTTAGCACCGGTTCCGCCGGCAGTAGCCGAATATTCCACAGGCCTGTCAATGGGGCAAACGGCAGAACAGATGGCCAAAACACATGGTATTACACGTCAAGCGCAAGATGAATTAGCGCATCGTAGTCATACATTGGCCGCCCAGAGCTGGGAAGAAGGCAAGTTGGCGAATGAAGTCATGACCGCATATGCAGAACCTTTCAAAGGGGCGTTAGAGCGTGACAATAACGTACGCTTTGATTCAACGTTAGAAGGTTACGCTAAGCCTAAGCCTGTTTTTGATCGTAAGCACGGAACGGTAACAGCTGCTAATGCAACACCCCTTACAGATGGTGCATCAGCAGTGTTGTTAATGACCGAAAGTCGCGCCAAAGCATTAGGTTATACCCCATTGGGTTACATTAAGAGTTATGCGTTTGCGGCGATCGATGTATGGGAAGATATGCTGATGGGGCCGTCTTATGCGACGCCTATGGCACTAGACCGCGCAGGTATGAGTTTAAGTGACATCACTCTGATCGAAATGCACGAAGCATTTGCGGCACAAACATTGGCAAATGTGAAAATGTTTGCCAGTGATAAATTTGCACAAGAGAAGCTCGGACGTTCTAAAGCCACGGGTGAAATAGATATGGACAAGTTTAATGTGATGGGAAGCTCTCTCGCCTACGGCCACCCATTTGCAGCAACGGGCACGCGAATGATTACGCAAATGTTGAATGAATTACAACGCAGAGGCGGTGGAACAGGCTTATTGACGGCCTGTGCAGCTGGCGGTTTAGCAGCAGCAATGATTGTGGAGACAGAATAATGACAAGTGCATTTACATTAGAGAAACGTGACGATGGCGTTGCTGTTTTAACCATGGATGTGCCTGGCGAATCAATGAATACATTGAAGCAGGCATTTGGTGACGAAATAACCGCCGTGCTGGATGAGATAGAAAAAGACAGCGCTATAGTCGGGGTTGTATTGCAAAGTGGCAAAAAAGACTCTTTTGTGGCGGGTGCTGATATCAGTATGTTGGCAGCGTGTGAGAGTGCGTCTGATGCTGAAGCCTTGTCTGCGGGTGGGCAGGAAGTGTTCAATCGCATTGAGAAAATGTCTAAGACATTTGTGGCAGCAATCCATGGGCCTGCGTTGGGTGGTGGTTTGGAATTAGCGCTAGCATGTCACTATCGCGTTTGCAGTGACTCAGACAAAACCCAATTAGGATTGCCGGAAGTACAATTGGGCTTGTTACCAGGAAGTGGCGGTACTCAGCGCTTACCTCGTTTGATCGGTATTCAACAAGCTATGAAAATGATGCTGACTGGGGCGCCAACTCGCGCTAAGCAAGCTAAAAAGTACGGTATCGTTGATGATATGGTGCCACAGTCAATTTTGTTTGATGTTGCAGTATCGTTTGCCAAGAAGGGTAAACCGAATCGCACTAAACCTAAGTTGTCTTTAGTAAACCGCTTGCTAGAAGAGACACCATTTGGGCGCAATACCTTGTTTGGTCAAGCGAGAAAACAAACCTTAGCGAAAACCAAAGGGAATTACCCAGCGCCTATGCGCATTATCGATTGTATTGAAACGGGTATCAGTGATGGTATGCGAGACGGTTTGCGTGTAGAAGCGAGGCATTTTGGTGAGTTAGTGATGACGCCGGAGTCAGCCCAGTTACGTAATATCTTCTTTGCCACAACGGAAATGAAGAAGGAGCAGGGAGTAGAAGGAGTCGAGCCAGCAAAAGTGAAAAAAGTTGGTGTTTTAGGCGGCGGCCTTATGGGCGGTGGTATTGCTTACGTTACAGCAACGAAGGCTAAAGTACCTGCTCGGATCAAGGATATACGTTCAGACGGTATCGCCAATGCGATTCGTTATAGCTATGACATCCTAAACAAGCGTGTAAAACGTAAGATCCTGATGAAGTCTAAGATGCAGCAACAACTCGCATTACTGACAGGTACGACGGATTACAGTGGTTATAAAGATGTTGATATGGTCATTGAGGCGGTATTTGAAGATTTGCCATTGAAGCAACAAATGGTTGCGGATATTGAGCAAAACTGTCAGGCATCAACTATCTTTGCGTCGAATACGTCTTCTATTCCAATTGGTCAAATCGCGGCCAAGGCAGAGCGACCAGAAAATGTTATTGGCCTGCATTACTTCTCTCCAGTCGATAAAATGCCTTTGGCAGAAGTCATCGCGCATGAGAAAACCTCAGATGAGACCATTTCTACAACGGTGGAGTTTGCTAAACGTCAGGGGAAAACGCCTGTTGTCGTGAAAGACGGAGCAGGGTTCTATGTAAACCGTATCCTAGCGCCTTACATGAATGAAGCCGCTTGCATGGTGTTAGGCGGCGAGCCCATCGAACATGTTGATAAGTCATTAGTTAAATTTGGTTTCCCTGTGGGGCCGGTGAAATTACTTGATGAAGTGGGAATTGATGTGGGCACCAAGATCATTCCATTCTTGGTAGAGCAATTTGGTGAAAGGTTTACTGCTCCTAGTGCATTTGACAAAGTGCTAGAAGACGGCCGTAAAGGTAAAAAGAACGAAAAAGGTTTTTATCTTTATGAGGGTAAGAAGCCAGGCAAAGACGTCGATGAGTCGGTCTATGAATTGCTGGGCATTTCACCTAATAAATCATTGAGTGGTGATGTAATTGCTGAACGTTCAGTACTTATGATGTTGAATGAAGCCGCTCGTTGTCTCGATGAAGGCGTTATCCGCAATGCGCGAGATGGGGACATCGGTGCTATTTTTGGCATCGGCTTCCCACCATTCTTGGGCGGGCCATTTAGATACATGGACAAACTGGGGATTACTACCGTAGTTCAGCGTCTCAAGCATTACAGTGAGACCATCGATAGCAAATTTGCGCCAGCTGATATCCTAGTCAAAATGGCAGACGAAGGTAAATCGTTTTATTGATGTAAACGATGTTGATAAATTGTTAACAAAACATTAAAAAACCGGGGTTATCCCGGTTTTTTAATGTTTAGGCTTTAAAAAAGCTATTTAAATGTCCAAAATAGGGTAAAATATGACCAGTTAAATTTGATTGGCATCTACCCTAGATAGTAGCTGCGGTTTAGAGAGACAGGTTAATGGTTGTACTCGTATTCTTTATTTCACTGTTGTTTGCATGTTACTACTACGTTGATGCGTTTAAGTCAGGTTTGTGCCCGAAATCATGGGCTGTGACGGGCTTATTACTCGGCCCTCTAGCGTTACCTATGTTTAACATATCCAAACATGTCGCGTGGCGACGGGCTGTTGGCTTTGGTAGCGTCCAACTAGCCGCGTAAGCATAAAAAAAGAGAGGCAAATTGCCTCTCTTCCAAAGATCTGTCCTAGAAAAAAAATCCTTGAATGCCAATTAGTCGAAACGCGTGTTTCTTGGGCGTTTCTTGCCCATTGGCTTTTCTACCACAACAATAGACTTACTGATTGTAGGCGCTTTAGCACCATCGTTGTCTACAGCTACTGCTGATTGTGCAGTTGTCATCGCTAGTGCTATTGCAAACGCTTTCAACATGGTTGACTCCTTTATGTCTTATTTGATTGTAGGTTTTTGACGCCACAAAAGTGACGCGCTAGCTACGTAAAGCTAAAGGCGTGCCAAGTTGGATTAAGTAAAGTTAAATGGCTTACGTAAATTGATGGGGGATGTTAGAAATAGCCTAGCAATAACGATGTAAAACAGTGGGTTACACGTTGTTTTGCGCGATGAGTTGATGCAGTTTTTGATTTTCACGTAGTAATTTTTCGAACTTTTCAGCACTGAGTGGCTTGCTGTAGAGGTAACCTTGGATCATCTCGCAATCATAGCGACGTAAAATTGACAGTTGCTTTTCTTGTTCTACACCTTCAGCCACAACTTTAAGGCCAAGGTTGTGGGCGATGTTGATAATCGCAGCCGCCATATGCCTATCAACGCTGCTTTCAGCTATATCATCGATAAAGGCCTTATCGATCTTCAAGGTATTCAACGGGAAGCGTTTTAAGTAGGCGAGAGAAGAGTACCCGGTGCCAAAATCATCGAGTGCCAAGTGAATGCCACGCTCTCGCAACCTCTGCATTAACTTGAGGCCTTGCTCGGGGTTTTCCATTAGCGTGCCTTCAGTGATCTCACATTCAAGGTGAAGAGGCGACAAACCCACTTGGCGCAGGATTTGGTCAATGCGGTCATCCAAGTCAGGCAATTCAAATTGTTTCGCGGAAATGTTAACCGCAACACGTCCAGTAAATAAACCTTCTTGCACCCAGCGTTTGGTGTCTTCACACGCTTTACGCAGTACTTGCTCACCAATTTCAACTATCTGCCCAGTCTGCTCCGCTAGAGGGATAAATTGATTGGGTGACACGATACCTTTTTGAGGGTGCTCAAAACGCACTAGAGCTTCCATACTGACCAATTTACCTGAAGTAATATCAACCTTGGGTTGGTAGAATACAGTAAAGAGATTGTCGCGTAGGCCTTGTCTAATGAGGTTCTCAATTTGTAATTGGCGAACAGCATTCTGGTTCATTTCACCACTGAAGAATTGATAACTGTTGCCACCACCATTTTTCGCAAAGTACATGGCCGTATCGGCATTCTTTAACAGTTCTTGGGGGCTACGACCATCTTCAGGGAAGAACGCAATCCCTAAACTGGCACTGAGTACAAACTCTTGTTTATTGATGACAAAAGGACGCGATAATGCATCGAGAATACTTTGCGCGAAGTGCGTGATTGTGTGTACATCTTCCTTGTTTTCGATCAGCAAGCTAAATTCATCGCCACCGAGTCGGTAACAGGTTGCCGACGATCCGGTAATACGTTGCACACGGCGCGCTATTTGTTTGATCAATATGTCGCCGGTCTGATGCCCTAATGAATCGTTAATCTTCTTGAAGTTGTCCATGTCAAGACAGATCAGAGTATGCGGTACATTTTTGCGCACTAAGTTGTGATGGCTAGCCTGGAAGAAAGATCGGTTGGGAAGGTCCGTTAGCGGATCAACGTTGGCCAACTTGAGCAATTCTTTTTCTGTGTTTTTACGTGAAGTAATGTCAGAAAATACGCCAACGTAGTGGCTAGTTTTGTTGTCGTCTCCAACCACAGCATCAATGTTTAACTCAATCTCAAAGCGCTCGCCATTCGCTCGCAATGATTCGACTTCACCTGACCAATTACCTTTCTGGCGCAACGCCTTTTTAATCTCATCGGTGAAGGCATCTGGGTACTGATGGAAAAACAAATAACTCGCTAGCGCTTTTTCGCGCGTTTCACCGGTGTATTTACAGTACGCATTATTGACCGAAACAAAACGGAAATCGGTATTAGTGATAAACACACCTTCCGAGATGTTTTCGATTGAGCGCTTAAACAAATAAAGCTGTTCTTCGGCAAGTTTAAGGTGTTGGATATCCTTTAAGGTACCTGTCATACGAAGCGCATTGTTGTTCTGATCGCGCTTAACCACTTTGCCTCTATCGAGCAACCAAATCCACTCGCCTTTAAATGTTTTAGCACGATAGGCGACTTCAAAGAATTCTGTCATACCATCAAGGTGACTTTGCAACGCTTCTCTGACACGCTCAATGTCATTGGGGTGAATGTTAGCTTCGTATGAGCTGGATGTGCGAATGTCATCCTGAGGGAAATCTAAGGTGCCCCAGGTGTTCGAACGATGAACTTGACCGCCATAAATATCCCAATCCCAAAGCTCGTCACCACTGCTCCAAAGGGTCAGCTTTAGTCGTTCTTCGCTTTCACGAATCGCTAACTGAGAAGACTTGCGACTTTGGTATTGGCGAACGAGATAAATGGTGGTTAGCACGATAAAGAATGCGTAAAACACAATAGCATGTCTGTGCAGCCAAATGGGCGGCTCTATTGTGACATGCAATTTACGGCTGTCGGACCAATCTGAATCATATACACGTGATTGAACTTCAAATACATATTCGCCAAACGGGACTCGGCTATAGCCTTCTATTCTATTGGTGTCGTTGTATACCCAGTCATCATCAAAGCCAACGAGCTTGTGTCGGTAGTTGGTTTGTTCAATGTCTATTGGGTTAATCACCCCGTATTCCACACTGAATCGTTCTTTGTATTCGAGCTTAATGCTATCAGACAGGTAGATCGGGGCTTTTAAAATTGAGTCAGCGCTATCGTTTGCTGCAATTGCAGTGTTAAATATTTTTAAACTGAGCAATTGAGGTGTTTCAGCGATGCCTAAATTCAATGTCGGCTGCAGCAGGTATGAAGGGTATATACGTGTAATGCCTTTTTCACCACCAAAATAAATCGCCCCATCATTACCACTGGTAATAGCGCTGTCAAAATGTTCGTTGTTCGCAAAGCGCTGTGATGTTAGTGAAAGTGCATGTTCCAGCTGGGGTAAACGAACTTCGTGTATGGTTTTGATGCCCGAATACCAAATAGAGTCGTCAACGCCGATGCCTGACATTACGTCAGATACATTGCTGGCTAAGTAGTCTACGACAGATAAATCGGACTTACTTAACTTGTATACGCCCTTGGTAGCTGAGACCACGTAATAGTGGCCAGCGTAAGCATAAAAGTAACGCAGCTCTTCAGCATGCAGTGGATGTGAGACATCACTTTGGAAAGGTGCTTCAAATAGGGATGTGTTTGCTTCAAATACCACTGCACCCATATTGGAATTTAGCCATATGCGTCCTAACGCGTCTTCGCCTATTGGCATGGCCGTTGTGATCATCGTTGGCGCTTCAGTCGCCTTACTTTCACCGCTGATCAGGTCGATGCGGACCAGATCGAGCGAGTCATGCCAAAACCAAATCGCCTGTTCGCTAGCATAGAGTTTGTCGATTAGGCTACCTGCGTATAGGTGAGCAAGTTCGCTCAATGAGCCATCGGTGTTAATTGAAAAGTGAAATATGCCGTTTGACGAAGCAATCCATAAATCGTTTTTAGCACCTAAGACTATGTCCCATATGGGGCTGTTCGCCAGATTGTTAAAAATTTGACTCTGCCCGTCTTCGTTCGGCATGCGGACGATTTTGTCCGGCGAGCTGACAAACCAAAGCGCACCGTCTGATGCCTGTTTAATCGACCAAATTTCTTTTACGGGTACTTCACGCGCATCTACGTTGACACTGGAAATGAGTTGTGGCGCTTCTTTTGTGTAGGGCAAGCCTCTAAATACACCGTTAAACGTACCTATCCATTTAACACCATTGGTATCTACATGCATCGACATCAGGTAGTTGCTGCGACTGTTAACTTCAACGGAATTTATAAGGCGTTGCTTAATAACCCGGTCATGACCCATAGTCAGGACGCCACTGCTAGTGGTCAGCCACAGAGTGTCGTCTATGACGTGTATATCTCGGACCTCAATTTTGCCAAGGTCATCAGAGAAAACGTTTCTGACTCCACCCGTCGAGAGAATTTCAAACAATCCTTCTTGTGTTCCGATCCATTCACTACCGTCATAACGTTGTATGGCATAAACCGATGATTGATAAAATTGTATGTTCCAAGGGTTTACATCATTTAAATCGAAAACCGATAGGGTATTTTTATCCAGAGCGTAAGTACCTTGTTCTTTAGTACTTAACCAAATTTTCTCATTGTCTTCCTGAATGAAACTGACTTGCGCGGGTGGGAAGTTACTTACATTGAGTCGCTTCAGCGAGTTATCAGCGATGGTGAATCGGTATAAGCCGTCACTGTCAGCGATCAAAAGTGTGCCATTGTGACCTAGCGCTATGGCCGTCACATCCCCACTCATTAATGGGCTGTTCTCGGCTGTATAACGAATAAAGCGCTCGTGTTTGTCATCATAACGAGACAGGCCTTGACTGCCTGCCACCCATATACGGCCAAGTTGGTCCGCTAAAAGTTTTTCGATGACGCCGTTTTGCAGAGAGCCATCAACATTGGGATCGTATTCAAAGGACGTGATTTTATAGCCATCAAAACGCGTGATGCCTTTTGAACTGTGGGTCCATATAAAGCCATACGCATCTTCCGTAATGTCACTTACGGAAGCGTTTTGTAAGTCGGTCCCCACGAACGCGGGTTTGAAGTTTTGACTGACAGCACAAAAACTCACAGTCCACAGTAGGAAAGTGAGTAAACTGCTTGTCATCAATGTGTTCAGGGCTCTAACTATTTGCACCGAAAGCCTTTGGCAACTCCAGCCGCCTTATAATTATTGTATTGTAAATAATGCGTCCCTCGCATGAAAGGTTAAATATGCCAAGTCATACCAATATCTACAAGCACTTTCTTGGTTCATAAAGCACTTTGCTTAATCGGTGAGCAGCAGATTCTTTACTTATAGGAGATGGTTGATTTGAAGGTGTCGGAATCTTCGATAATAAAGCTGTTGGAGAGTTCTAAAATCGGCATGTCAGGCGACAAGCTTCCGTGGCAATACAGCACCATTTCACCAAATGATTGACGTCGTTGAAGTGCTCGAGCGTGCTCGATGAGTTGCTCAAATTTTATCTGTTTAACAAAGTTAGCAATTTCCTGATTGTGATTAAAATTTGCCTCTTTCATCCCCATTGAAAGCCATAAACGTTGCGCTCTGGCGCTGCTGTTTACGTCAGGGCTTTGCAATTGACGAACGATGTTCATTTGAATTTGTGGCCAGTATTGGCGGTAATAGTCGATGTTGTTCAATTGAGTCATCAGGAATTGGGTGATCTCAATCACCAATGTATTGGCATTGTGTGTTGGCGATTGCACAAAAAACACCATGCCTGGGTAACTATTGTGAGACACAAAACCACTGCCAACTACATAACCTAATTGTTTGCGCGTGCGCATATCATTAAAAAAGGGAGATGCCAGCAACTGTTCAAAAATCATCGTAAGAGCGGTATCTTGAATCGTGTTCGAAGGGGCCTGCAAAAATAATAATGCAGCCGCGTCATCATGATGGCTTTCTACGGCATGGAAATAGGTTCGTGATGGTGTTAAGTGGGCTACATCTCTCGCGACAATTTCAACCTGACTTTGGTCCTTTGAATGCTGTGCAATGATTGTAGAGGTGCTATTGACATCTTCATCAGTCCACGCGCCATGCAAAAAACTTTGAATATATCTTTGGTGAAGCAAGGATTGCCGATGCGATATCATCTCTTCATAAGTAAGAGCTTCAAGAGCCGTTAATACGTCACTAGGGGCGTGGCTATGGCGTTGTAGAAGAACGCCTAAACGGGTGAATAAGCGGTTTACGGGTTTATTTAATAGATTGTTGCGCAATGTTGCGCACTGCATCGTCTTAACCCTATCAAAAACACCTTTGAAGTCTTTGACGTGTAAAACGTCCGCGAGCAAAGCTTGCATCAAATGCTGCTGTTTATAGGCTAATCCCGACGTGTGTATGCTTAGCCCCCCTTGGTGCCCATACAATCGGTAATTTAATCCGGCGACTTCTGCAGCATAGTATTTTTCCTGTAACGTATCGTTAAGACAACTTAACCATACCCGTTTCGCGGCGAGAATATCGGTCCCTTTAGCGTTTGCTGGGCACTCTAACGAGACATATGCGTCAGCTCTCTGTGCATCCATTAGGGGATCTGCAGCCACCCACAGTTCATAATTTTCCGTTTTGAACCGTTGTTCAGGTATAAAAGGTAATGTAGTTTGCGGTTGAGATTGTTCCGGCCCTTGTATGTAGGGATTGCGTTGAGGTAGTTGTAGTGTATCTAATTCTATTTGTGTCGAATGAGGAGTGCGCCATAAATTCATTTGTTTGGTAGACAACACTGACACGCAATAGGGGGTTTCATACCATTGCGCAATATGATCGCAATCCTGCTGATGATTAATATACTTGATCCGTAAATTGCTGATATCAAAATGAGCCAGGAGTTTATTAACATCATCACTCGTGTAGGGTAACTGATCAAAGTGCAAACTCAGTAGTGTTTGACTGGAGTATGTGAACAAACCCTGCGCTAACTGGGTTGCTATTTCTACGTCTGGCGTAACGACGATTTGTCCGCTTTGTATGTCATTGAGTTGTCGTTTTTCCTCAATGCGCCAACCGAAGTCCTTACACTGTGTTATTAAATTGATATAGTGCATGACGCAATGCACTATATCATCGATGTGGGCCTCACCTTGTGGAGTTAATTGCATATTGAGGTTGAAGTCTTTGAAGTTTCTCCCTTCAATGCCACCACCTGCACTTAAACTGACAAGCCAGTTGGCAGATTTTAATACTGCCAAAATGCTGCCTTGTCCTTCATCACCTAGTAGATGACTAATTAACCCTAAGGCTTCAATGTCAGTTGGCTGCATGCCGTCTAAGGCAAATGTAATAATCAGGCGGCGCGCTTCTGATAAGGATTGAACGCCAATCATGACACCTTTTTGACTGGCATTGTACAAAGCTGGGAGCTCAAGTAGCGATGGGGACGGGTTATCTCCAACTGGTAGAAAGTGCTCAAACGCGGTCTTAACTTCCTCGCTTGGTATACTCGATAATAGCGTAATTTTACACAATGGCGCGATAAAACGGCGTTGATGCAACGTGCGAAGCTTTTGGATTAACTGTGGTATTTCGAAGCGGCCAAATACCTCGGCATTGCCAACCGAAAATCGACTAAAAGGATGTTCTGGGTTACAGGTTTCTTTGTGCACTTGGTACAAGCGTCGCAGATCGTCTTTGCGTTTGTATTGAAACTCCGCGTCTATCGTTGCGACTTCTTTTTCGATGCCCGTTTCATCAAATAGAGGCTGTGACAACATAGTATGCAAAATCTCCACCACCGAACTAAATTTGTCTGATGGAAACTTGCATTGGATCGTCATGTATTCAGTGCCGGTGACAGCATTCAGTTGCCCACCTAGTTGCTCAATGCGAGTGACAACGTGGTTTTCAGAACCATTTTGAGTGGTTCCCATGAACAACATATGCTCTAACAAATGCGCGAGGCCTGGGCAGTCTTCATCGTCATAAAAATGACCACATGCAATGCTAATGGCGAGCGCACTTTTTTGCTCATCTGCCACCTCTATACATAGAACGTCAGTTCCATTGGCTAGGCGGTGATGGGTATGGTTGATGCTCTTTGCTCGCACTATTGCCTCAATAACACTGTCAGTTCACACAGCATAGCGTAGATAGGAAGAGTTACAATCCATCATGAACAAATTACTTGCTATAAATTGGCGGAAAAGGCTTTGCTAAACCGGTCGCAATGTGCGTACACTTATCACTACGCACTACAGATGGTCTGTTCGGACATATGCACGCTCAAGGAGCAACATCAACTCGGGTTATTATCGTGAGGCATGGAGAGGCTGAAGCCGCTCTGTTGGATGACAAGTCACGGCAATTAACTGACCGTGGTCGAAAGCAGACAACACAAGCGAGTATTGCTATCTCTCAGTTTGTCCCACATAAGAAGTTCGATATCGCTTTCGTAAGCCCATATCGTCGAGCACAACAAACTTTTGATGTTCTATCTGTGCGTTTAGCGACTAAACAGCGTGTTGAGTGCGAAGACATTACCCCCATGAGTTCTCCTGTGCAGGCCAGTCACATGATCTTGGGGTACACGGAAGACCCTATTGCAGAAAAACAGTGTATTTTAGTGGTTAGTCATATGCCCTTGGTCAGTTTTCTTACGGCTGAATTAGCAAACCTCGAGAGCCCTCCTATTTTTTCTACCAGTGCCTTTGCCGTTATTGATATAGACAACAATAATGGGTTTGGTCATCTAGTCGATTTGGTTCATCAACACGATTAACTGTTCAGATTTTTAGTTAACTTCCGATAATAATGTATCGTACAAATTGACTGAAAATGAATTCATCAAATGACAACAAGAGCCGAGTTGGCACTGCCTGATTTACTCAAGAAAGCGTTGGAGCAACATCGCAATCAGGCTGATATTGCGGATGATGATGACTTGCGTGATTTGATGGGGAAGTTGGATAACCTTAGTGAGAAAGTCAGTTTTTATAAGAATAAAATAAAATCTCGTAGAGGTGGGGCGTAATACTTAAGCGAGCTCTTCCGCTTTTTGATTTGGCCGCCTATATAACTCAGGCATTACACGCAAGGTTTTCACTTTGTTCTCACTCAAATCTACAATCTCTATCGGATAACCTGACAGTCTGAGACTAACGTTATTTTCAGGGATTTCTTCTAGATATTCGATTACCAACCCGCTTAACGTTTTCGGTCCTTCTGTTGGTAATTCCCAATCCATCTCTTTGTTAAGTTCACGTACGTTGGCACTGCCATCAACGAGGACACTGCCATCTTGCTGAATGGTGACTTCTTTGCTGTGAGTAGGGATCATGCTGGTGGTAAATTCACCAATAATTTCCTCTAGAATATCTTCTAATGTAACTAAGCCTTGAATATCGCCATATTCATCAACAACCAAGCCGATGCGCTCTTTCTCAGCTTGAAACTTATACATTAACGTATGTAACTTAGTGGATTCAGGCGTGTAATAAATTTCGCGCACCGCGCGGATCAACGTGGCTTTTGAAAACTGATCTTTAGACAACAGGCGTAACGCATCTCTGACATGAACAAAACCAACCGCGTCATCAATCGTGTCGCGATATAGTAGTACTCGAGTGTGTTGGGAGTTCACTAATTGACGTTGGATATCTTTCCAATCATCGTTGACATCAATAGCAAATATTTCATTTCGCGGGACCATGATGTCTTCCGCGGTAACATTTTCCAGATCCAAAATCCCAACCAGCATTTCTTGGTGACGTTTAGGGATCATACTGCCGGCTTCAAATACAATGGTTCTTAATTCTTCACGACTTAGCGAGTCATCGTTGCCATCAGTGGGTTTGATTCTGAGTAAAGCGAGCAACCCGTTGGTTACACCGTTTATGGCATAGACGAAGGGTTTCATAATTGTCAACAGTGGTAACAGTAACAAAGAACTTGGAAATGCGATCTTTTCCGGATAAAGCGCGGCCAGCGTTTTGGGCGTAACTTCGGCGAAAACTAAAATCACCAGTGTCAGGCCCACCGTCACGATAATCGGTCCCCATACAGGCCCAAATAAACGCATACAAATTTCAGTCGCTACAACGGTTGCAGCGATATTAACCAAGTTGTTTCCAATAAGGATAAGACCGATCAAGCGGTCAGGACGCGCCAATAATTTTTCAACCCGTAGGGCGGCTCGATGTTTTTCGTTTGTTAGGTGCTTGAGACGGTATCGATTGATCGACATCATCCCTGTTTCTGAGCTTGAAAAATACGCTGAGCAGAGGATCAGCACGGCTAGAATGGTGAGCAGCGTACTAGTAGTTAGTGCGTCCAACAAAGGGTCCTTTTGGCTAAGTCAAAAAGTAATGTAATAGCTGAGGCGCTAGGGTTCAAGTGATTATCCATGTTTACGATGAAACTCAGAGCAGAAGTTCTCTTACGACTCGACTACCAAAATACGCAAGGGTTAACAGTACACTGCCAATTGTCACCATGATGAGAGTAGGTTTTCCGCGCCATCCCCAGCGTTTGTTAGCGAATAACGTGAATAAATAAAGCACAAATGCAATCAGCGTTAGCGTCGTTTTGTGGGCATGCTGTTTATCAAACATATTGTCCAAAAAGATTGTGCCGCTGACGATCGCGATAAACAGAAGGGCAGAGCCGATGTACAACAGCTTGATCAAAATTTGATCTAGCATCATCAATGGCGGCATAGATGAATGCAGCAAGCTACTGTCTTTGTGTTTAAGACGGTTATTGATGTAGTTGACTTGAAAGGCATACAACATAACCATAACCAGAGCACCGTAAGCCAACAGAGACAGCGTGATATGGATAATCAGGCCAGGTTGCAGACTAATGCTCATCGCGTAATGACTGGGTAGCGTGACTGACAAGACTATCGACAACAAGGAAAAACCAAATACAACAGGCAGCAACACGGTGCTCTGCAAGTACAGACTACTGGATAACATGGCCACTGTAATCAACCACGCAACCAATGCTAATACATTGGTCAAACTCATATTTTGAGCATCACCTGAAGAAATCAGAAAATAAAGTAAGATCGCATGCGCGACAGTGCCGCCCATGGCTAATAAGCGAGTGGGTGTTTGACGCGCGGTCTCTTTTTGAAAAAATTGACGCGTCAGCATCAGCGTTGACGCCCCATAAAGTCCGCAGGCTAACACTGAAAAAATTAAAACGAACGTATTGATATTTCAGCTCCAATGAAGAACAAAACGCGCTTTTTGCCAATAGTAATCAAGGCATGAACCAATTTCTATGCTTTTATTTAGTGAAAGCTTAAATTTCGGTATACTCGCCAGCAAAGTTTTTTTAAATAGCGCTAATCATGTTTGAGAATTTAACCGAACGTCTGGGCCGGACGCTAAAAAATGTCAGCGGCAAAGGCCGTCTAACCGAAGACAATATTAAAGATACACTGCGCGAAGTCCGTATGGCTTTGCTCGAAGCTGATGTGGCACTTCCCGTTGTTAAATCTTTTGTTAATCAAGTCAAAGAGCGTGCACTGGGCACAGAAGTTTCCAAAAGCCTTCAGCCAGGGCAAATGTTCATTAAAGTGGTTCAGTCAGAACTTGAATCTGTTATGGGCAGTGCCAATGAAAAACTGAATCTGGCGGCAAAGCCTCCCGCGGTTGTGTTAATGGCAGGCTTACAAGGTGCAGGTAAAACGACCAGTGTGGGTAAACTAGCCAAGCACCTTAAAGAACGAGAAAACAAGAAAGTATTGGTAGTAAGTGCGGATGTTTATCGTCCAGCCGCGATAAAACAATTAGAGACTTTGGCGACAGAAGTCGGAGTGTCTTTTTTCCCTTCGACTGTTTTACAAAAGCCAATCGATATCGCCGAGAGTGCAATTGAACATGCCAAGCTGAAATTTTATGACGTTGTATTAGTCGACACCGCGGGTCGATTGCACGTCGATGGCGAAATGATGGAAGAGATAAAAGCTCTGCATCAGTCTATAAATCCTGTTGAGACACTGTTTGTGGTTGACGCCATGACGGGCCAAGACGCAGCGAATACCGCGAAAGCATTTAATGATGCGTTGCCGCTAACCGGCGTTATCTTAACCAAGGCAGATGGTGATGCGCGTGGTGGTGCAGCGTTATCCGTTCGTCACATTACCGGGAAACCGATCAAATTCTTAGGGATGGGCGAAAAGCTTGAAGCGCTTGAACCTTTCCATCCAGAGCGATTAGCGTCACGTATCCTAGGAATGGGGGATGTTTTATCACTCATTGAAGATGTGGAACGCAAAGTCGATAAAAAGAAAGCTGAGCAGCTGGCGAAAAAAGTGCAAAAAGGCCAAGGTTTTGACCTTCAAGACTTTAAAGAGCAGTTAGAGCAAATGCGCAATATGGGCGGCATGATGTCATTGATGGATAAGCTGCCGGGGATGGGCAATATGTCTGCGCAAATCAAAGACAAAGCAAATGATAAGCAGTTTAACCAAATGGAAGCTATCATTAATTCGATGACACCGTCAGAGAGACAACGACCAGATATCATCAAAGGTTCGCGTAAAAAACGTATCGCGGCCGGATCGGGTACCCAGATCCAGGATGTAAACCGTTTACTCAAACAGTTTACTCAAATGCAAAAGATGATGAAAAAAATGTCTGGCGGCGGCATGAAGAAAATGATGAGAAATATGAAGGGGATGATGCCACCCGGAGGCGGCTTTGGTGGTCCAGGCGGCATGTTCCCGCCACGTTAAGATGCATTAGCAGGAGATTTTCAATTTGATAGGTTCTTTGCGAGTTTTGGTTTTGTTGTTTTGCGCTTTGCATTTTACGCAGGCGGCAGCTCAAACAGATCTGGAATGCAAAGAGCCTCTCGTGCTGACATTCGCGGGTGATTGGTTTCCTTATTTCTATAAAGTTTCCAATGCTAAATATGACGGTTCAGATTACCAATTTCTTGCACAAGTGTTGAACGAAATGGGCTGCGATTTTGTCGTGCTTCCGATGAATGAAACACGCACAGGTCGTGAATTGCGTAAAGGCACCTTCGATATGTCAATCGGTGCAAGCTTTACCGATGCGCGGGCACAAGATTACTATTATTCTGACCCCTATCGTGACGAAATCATTGGATTCGCCATTCGTCATGACGGCGCAGGGCTTACTCCTGAAACCCCTTTTGAGCATGCAATTGCTAGCGGGAAAAAGGTAGCAATGAATGTTAATGGCTATTTTGGTGAATTTGTTGAACAGCTGCGTGCTGGCTCACCTAAACTTTTTGTTCATGCGTTTGGACTAAAGCAGCGTTTAAACTGGTTAGCACAAGGTAAGGTTGATGCTGTAGTGGATGATCGCATTGCATTGTGTATGCAGTATGCGGCAGAAAATCCAGCTAAATGGCGAGTCGCAGACCAATTGTTATATCAAAATTCAGTCCATTTTATATTCAATAAACATTCCGTCAGTGAGGCATGGGTGGCACGCTTTAATCAGTATTTGGAATCCCATCGCACCCACAGCGATGCGAATTCCCCACCGACTCAATGTTAACCCCGCAAAAACGCTTACATTTACTTGATTTACATAATTAATCCCGTATAATCTCGCGACCTTAATTTTGGGGTGGGTGTTCCACACTGATGTTAAGGTAATTAGTTAACGGTAACGCTACAACGAGTTGAGGCATTTATGGTTATTATTCGTTTACAGCGTGGTGGTGCTAAAAAGCGCCCATTTTATCAAGTTGTGGTGGCAGACAGCCGCCGTGCGCGCAACGGTCGTTTTATTGAAAACATCGGCTTTTTCAACCCAACAGCGCAAGGTCAAGCAGAGCGTTTACGCTTGGATCTAGACCGTGTTGAACACTGGGTTGGTCAAGGCGCTGGTCTTTCTGACCGTGTTGCACGCTTGGTAAAAGATGCAAAGAAAGCAGCTGCATAAGCTGTCATTATTAAGCAAAAGCTTATGAGGTATAGATGAGTCACGCGTCTGACACACTGGTGATAGGCAAAATCGGCGCTCCTTATGGAGTTAAAGGTTGGGTCAAAATCAACAGCTATACCGATGATTCGACCGGTATTTTCGATTATGTACCTTGGTTTTTAGGTGATGAACGGGAATACCAAGTTGAGCAATGGCGTTTCAGTGGAAAGTCATTGGTAGCTAAGCTGGTAGGAATTGAATCGAGAGACGATGCCGAACGCATCAAGAATCTTGACATTCACATTACTGCACAGCAACTACCAACACTTTCTGGTGATGATTACTATTGGCGAGACCTAATCGGCATGCAAGTGGAAACACAGCAAGGCTACAATTTAGGGACTGTCAAAGAAATGTTCGAAACGGGTGCTAACGACGTTATGTTGGTTAAAGCCCAGAGCAACGACGCTTTTGGTCAAAAAGAACGCATGTTGCCGTTTATCCGCGAAAGCGTGATTAAATCGGTTGATATGCAGGCGCGAACGATCACGGTTGATTGGGATCCAGGGTTTTAAATGCCAACCAAAAGTTGGTTTGGGTTAGTCAGTCTTTTTCCTGACATGTTTACGAGCATGACACAGGAGGGGGTCTTCGGTAGAGCTGTTAAATCAGGTTTGCTTGAACTAGCGCATTTTAATCCACGCGATTTCACTCACGACAGGCATCGCACAGTCGATGACCGGCCCTATGGGGGCGGACCTGGCATGCTGATGATGGTTCAGCCATTAACAGACGCAATACTGGCAGCTAAAAAGGCTGCTGGAAATAATGCCAAGGTGATTTATATGTCACCGCAAGGGCGAAAACTGGATCAGCAAGGCGCTAAAGAGTTGGCGTCAAATGATAATCTGATTCTAGTGTGTGGACGCTACGAAGGTATTGATGAGCGTGTAATCGAAGCTCATATTGACGAAGAATGGTCAATTGGGGATTACGTTCTCAGTGGCGGCGAGTTAGCTGCAATGGTGTTGATGGACACTGTCGCTCGGTTAAAACCGGGAGTACTAGGGCATCAACAATCAGCGCAAGAGGATTCGTTCAGTCACAATTTACTGGATTGTCCGCATTATACGCGCCCCGAGGTGTTAGGTGATAAAACCGTACCCAGTGTATTACTGAGCGGTGATCACGAAAAAATCAGGCAGTGGCGCCTGCAGCAGTCTCTTGGTAGAACATGGTTGCGACGCCCTGAATTAATTAATCATCGAGCTCTGACTGAGGAGCAGAAACGATTACTGGAAGCTTTCCAAACGTCGTTGAAGCAGCAAGATGACAGTTAACTCGAACGAGAGGATATGATGAGTAAAGTTAGTCAAGATATCATCAAAAAAATTGAGCAAGCACAGCTCAAAACTGATGTCCCAGCATTTGGTCCTGGTGACACAGTTATCGTAAAAGTGCGTGTAAAAGAAGGCGATAAAGAGCGTCTTCAGGCGTATGAAGGTGTTGTTATCGCGAAGCGTAACCGTGGCCTGCACTCGTCTTTCACTGTACGTAAAATCTCAAGCGGCGAAGGCGTAGAGCGTGTATTCCAAACACACAGCCCTGCAATTTCTGCGATTGAAGTCAAGCGTCGTGGTGACGTGCGTCGTGCTAAGCTTTACTATCTTCGTGAGCGTTCAGGTAAATCTGCACGTATCAAAGAGAAACTTAGCTAATTTAACAATTTCTGCGTTAACGTTAACTGATTCGAAAGCCCGCATTTGCGGGCTTTTTTGTATTTGACCCAACCTTGTCTATCACATACTGTTTGTCATCAATTATTCAAAAGTTATGCAAACGTGTCGGACCTCATTACCTTTACGCCTCATTTGGAACCTTATAAGTCGCAACGACATCGTGCAAAGCAGTTGTGTTTCCAACTTAATTCATTGTCGCCTGACCAAAAATCAGAACGCAAAGCGTTGCTATCGAAATTATTGCCAAATGCTAAAAATATCATTGTTGAATCTGGCTTTAATTGTGATTTCGGCACCAATATTATTGCCGGGAAAGGGGTTTTCTTTAATCATCATGTAACAGTGCTTGACAGTGCGTCGGTGACCATTGGCAATAACGTGCTGGTGGGTCCGCATACAGTTATTTCGGCCACAACACATCCAAAAGATACAGAACTGCGCCGTTCGGGAGTGCAATATGCATCACCCATTCAGATTGGTCATGATGTCTGGATTGGTGCGAGTGTCACAATTTTACCCGGTGTGATAATCGGGGATGAGGCGATAATCGCGGCGGGTGCTGTCGTCGTCAAAGATGTTCCGGCGAAAACGACCTTTATAAAATAGCAAGCATCGCATAGGTGTGGTTAAATAGGCGGGCTTTTTAGAATTAGAATAATATTATCTAGGCAACCTATGACAACAACAAATTCAACCTGGGTTACTCGTGCGCTCGACAAAGTCGAAGTTATCGGTAACAAACTTCCTGATCCTGCAATTATCTTCTTTGTTTGTTTGGTGATTGTATGGGCTTTATCTGCCGCTTTATCGGGTATCAGCTTCGACACAATTGATCCGCGTACCGGAGAAGCTGTAGTCGTTAATAACTTATTGACGGGAGACTCTCTTGCCGACTTTTTGAGTCGAATGGTTAAGATATTTACCGGTTTCGCACCGTTAGGTGTGGTTTTAGTGGCCATGCTAGGCGTGGGAGTAGCCGAGCATTCGGGCTTTATCAGTGCTGGATTGAAGCGCATGCTAGATGCCACACCTAAAGCATTGTTAACGCCAATGGTGGTGCTAGTGGCTATCATCAGCCACACGGCAACAGATGCTGGATACGTATTAGTTATTCCACTCGCTGGGGTTATTTTCTACGCAATGGGACGCCACCCGCTCGCAGGTATTGCTGCAGCATTTGCCGGTGTGAGCGGAGGGTTTTGTGCTAATTTCATCCCTTCTGCAATCGATCCCTTACTGCAAAGCTTTACTCAAAGTGCGGCGCAAATTATTGACCCAGCGATGCAGATAAATCCACTTAACAATTGGTTCTTTAATAGTGCGTCTACATTGTTGATTGTCGGTATCGCGTGGTACTTGACGGATAAGGTGATTGAGCCGCGTCTAAAAGACGTTGAAGTTGACGGCGATCCATCAGACATCCCTAAATTTGATGAGCTTGATGCCAAGCAAACACGTGCGCTACGCTTCGCAACCGCAACCATGTTGTTGGGTATAGTCGCGCTAGTGGCTATCTTGTATCCTGAAACGTCTCCAATGCGTGATGCAAACGGCGAGTTGACGTCATTTTCAGCACCGGTCATGCAGTCCATCGTACCCCTGATATTTTTGCTCTTCTTGTTACCCGGCATAGTCTATGGATACATGTCTGGCACTTACAAAACCACAAAAGACATGATTGATAGTATGACTAAAGCAATGCAAGGCATGAGCTACTACATTGTCATGGCTTTTTTCTGTGCGTTATTTATTGATGCATTTGGCAAGTCAAATTTAGGTGCATTGTTGGCAATTGAAGGTGCTGAAGTACTAAAATCGCTGGCGTTGCCGAGCATGGTGACAATTGTCGGGATTATATTTTTAACCGCATTTGTTAACTTATTCATCGGCTCATCATCCGCGAAGTGGGCGCTGCTTGGGCCAATCTTCGTACCGATGTTGATGCAATTGAATATATCACCGGATTTAACCCAAGCGGCATATCGATTAGGGGATTCATCTTCCAATATTATTACGCCGTTGATGCCTTATTTCCCATTGGTCGTGGTGTATTGCCAGCGCTATGTGAAATCAACAGGCATCGGCACATTGCTTTCACTGATGTTGCCGTTTAGTGTTTCTATATTATTGTTATGGACCGTATTCCTGCTCGCTTATTGGGGCTTAGGACTGCCGTTAGGGATCCAAGCGAGTTATGTTTATCCGGCAGTAGGATAGGCTTAATTAAACATCTGCACATTAAATAAATACCCGCCACAAGGCGGGTATTTTTTGTTGTCAGTATAAAGGTTGCTACTTTAGTCGATTTTTTACAGAATCGCTTGCTTATTCCTCACTGGCTTGATAAAAAGTCAAGCATTGCTGGCAGATGTTTACTGGCTGGTTGTAAACATAATAATACAAAGACAGAACGCCACCCCCTCGCACATTCGCTGCAATTGCTAACTTATTATTTTCATTAAATTTTGGGATCCCCATGTTCAAGGACACAATCAACAATATTCACGTCAGTGCAGAAGAAGTACTGCTAACACCTGAGGCGCTGGCGAGTGAGCTGCCTGTAAGTGAAAAAGCATTGCAAGCTATCGCAGATTCGCGCAACGTTATTTCAGACATTATTCATCGTCGCGACCACCGTTTATTGGTGGTGTGCGGCCCCTGTTCAATTCATGACGTGGACGCAGCGAAAGAGTACGCCCTTAAGTTAAAAGAGCTGCATGAAACCTGCAAAGACAGTTTGTATATCGTGATGCGAGTTTACTTTGAAAAACCGCGCACCACTACCGGCTGGAAAGGTTTGATCAATGACCCACATTTAGACGGAACCTTTGATATTGAAGCCGGCTTGCGTAAGGCCAGAGAATTGCTAATTTGGTTAGCTGAACTAGAGTTACCATTAGCAACCGAGGCGTTGGATCCTATTAGTCCGCAATATTTGGCCGAGTTGTTTAGTTGGGCAGCAATCGGCGCGCGTACAAGTGAGTCGCAAACGCATCGTGAGATGGCCAGTGGTTTATCGATGCCAGTGGGCTTTAAAAATGGTACTGATGGCAGTTTAGAAATCGCTATTAATGCCCTGAAGTCAGCCGCATCTGGGCACAGTTTTATGGGGATTAATAAACAGGGGCAAGTGAGTATTATTAAAACCCAAGGTAACCCTGACGGACATATTATATTGCGTGGTGGCAGACAGCCTAATTACGACAGTGTTTGTGTATCAGAATGTGAGCGAGAGTTAAAAGATGCCAATTTAATGGCGAGTTTGGTTGTTGACTGTAGTCATGCAAATTCGTCTAAAGATTATCGCCGTCAACCATTGGTTGCGCAAAACGTGGTAAACCAAATACTGGAAGGAAACCAGTCAATTATTGGCATCATGTTAGAAAGTCACATTAATGCGGGGAATCAAAAAAGCGACGGCGTTGCGCGTGATGATTTGCAACATGGCGTTTCGATAACCGATGGATGCATTGACTGGGCAACAACAGAAACGGTTATATCGCAAGCAAGAGAGCGATTAATTACGGTGCTACCCATGAGACAGACTAAATTTAGTAGCCAACAATAATATGAGCGAATCGCCGCAAGAACGCCTTAACGAACTGCGCGACAATATAGACCAACTTGATGCCGAGTTGGTCTCATTGTTGCGTCGTCGTGCTTTGTTAACCACAGAAGTGGGTAAAGTCAAAAGTCAAACCGGAATGCCGATTTACGTGCCACAGCGTGAAGCTGAGCTTATTGCCAGCCGCCGTGCTCAAGCCGAGCGAGAAGGCGTTCAACCAAATTTGGTTGAAGACTTGTTGCGTCGGATAATGCGCGAGTCTTACGCAACACAAGATGGCGAGTTTTTGCAAACCAACAAGGCAGTTGAAAAAGTCGTTATTGTTGGCGGTGCAGGCGCTTTGGGACGTATATTTACCGAGCTATTTCAACGCAGTCATTACGCAGTTACAGTAGTTGAGAAGGAGGATTGGAGAGATGCTGAGCGGTTATTTGCCAACGCTGACCTTGTTCTCATTTGTGTGCCAATAACCCTAACAGAGTCTGTCATCCAAAAGCTACCCAAGCTGCCTTCAAGTTGCGTACTGGCCGACATTACCAGCATTAAAAAAGCCCCATTGGACGCAATGTTAAGGATGCACGAAGGACCTGTAGTGGGATTGCACCCTATGTTTGGCCCCGATTCTATAGGAATGGTTAAGCAAGTGGTTGTTGTTTGTGATGGTCGTTTGCCAGATAAATATCAGTGGCTTATTGAACAAATGAATGTGTGGGGCGCTAAAATTCAACACACTAGTGCTGCAGAGCATGACGCTGCGATGGCGTTTATTCAGGTTATGCGCCATTTTAATACGTTTGTTTACGGTGCTCACTTGCACCATGAAGACCCTGATCTACAATTACTAACAGATTTCAGTTCTCCTATTTACCGCTTGGAGCTTGCAATGGTTGGACGGCTTTTTGCTCAAGACCCAGAGTTGTACGCCGATATTATTTTTAATGATCGCAATAATATTGCATTGCTCAGGCGGTTCAGTGAACGCTTTAATGAAGCCATTGCACTGTTTGAACAAGGTGACAAAGCGGAATTTATTAAGCAATTTATGCAAATTGGCAACTGGTTTGGTGAATACGCCAAGAAATGTTTGGTGGATAGCAAAAAATTACTGCTAAAAGCCGATGACGACCAAATGTTGCGTTGGCATAAATAGTTGATCTGTAAATCGACAATAAGCGTTTAAAAAATATTGCGCCCTAAAATTTTTAGCACACTTTAAAAAGGCTTATGTATGACTCTTAAGTTAAGGCTGTTAGTTACTGTTTTAGCTCTGGTGATCGGCGCTATATTATTTACCGCGATTTCCTCACTGAATATAGCCGTATCAGAATCGACAGAAGCACTTGAAAACAGTGCGAAGAAACAACTTATAGCAGAGCGGGCGCAAACCGAGGAAGCCATAACGGCCTATTTTGCGACCATTGAGAAACAAATCCGAACCAAATCTTCAGATCCAATAATTGTAGAGGCGGCCAAAGCCTTTATTCCAGCCTTTAACCAGTACTTGTCGCAACGCTCAGCATTAAATGCGAGCGAACGGTCATCGCTGCAAAGCTACTACACTAATGACTTTGCTGGCCTATACCAAGAGCGCAACACTGAAGCCCTGCGTGATCCTGCTGCATTATTATCTGGCTTAAGCCCTACAGCTATGGCGTTACAATACGATTTCATCGCGGGTTCAAGTCACCCCATAGGCGAAAAAGACAATCTTACTCGTTTGAACAATAGCTCCGAATATGCACAGCTACACGCGCAGTACCACCCAACTGTTCGGGCGTTTTTAAAAGCGTTTGGCTACTACGATATTTTTATCGCAGATATCAACAGCGGTAATATTGTATACAGCGTTTATAAAGAACTGGACTACGCAACCAGCATCAAAAATGGTCCATATACGCAAACCGGTATTGGTGAAGCATTCAAACTTGCGGCCAGCGCTCGTAACAGTGATGACGTTTTTTTCAGTGAGTTGAAGCCTTATCTACCTTCCTATGATGCTCAAGCTGGCTTTATATCGTCACCGATTTATGACAATGGACAGGCGATAGCGGTACTAATTTTCCAAGCACCTCTTGACGTCATCAGCGAAATTATGACGCATCACCAAGAGTGGAGTTCACGCGGCTTTGGTGAGTCAGGCGAAACCTACTTGGTGACTCCCAGTGAATTGCTATTGACTGAAAGCCGTTTCTTTTTAGAAACGCCGAACCAGTATTTTGCCGCCATTCAAAACAAATACCCAGCGGTAGCACAGAAAGCAAAAGCAAGTGGAACATCAGTAGGTATACAACCGGTTACAACACGTGCGTCGAAAGCTGCCCTTAAAGGCCAAACCGGGTTTGACTTGGTGGAAGACTACCGAGATGTTGAAGTGTACTCCGCGTATGCCCCTATTAAAATAGGCGATTATACCTATGCTCTGATGGCTGAAATTGACAAAGAAGAGGCGCTTCGAGAGGCCAATAGTCTGGCTTCCTCTTTATATGGTTCAGTATTTTTGATTAGCGTTATTGTAATTGGTATCGCCTCTGCTGTAGCCGTTTACATTTCGAATCGCCTTGTTAGCCCATTGGTGAGGTTGGGTGATGCGTGTGAGGGGTTGATTACTGGGGAGGGCGATTTAACACTCCGTTTGCATCAATCTTCTATTCCTGAAATTAACCGCGTGATCCAGGCTTTCAATATTTTTATTGGTCAAATTAGAGACCTCGTGGCGCAAATCAAGGAAGATTCGCATTCACTAGCGTCAGCATCTGAAGAGTTAAGTGCCATAACTGAGCAAAGTGAAAAAAGTTCAAAAGAGCAACGTGATCAAACGCATATGGTGGCGTCGGCCATGCAAGAGCTATCGGCATCAATCGCTGAAGTTGCTCATGCGACCATTACTACACGCGATTTTGGTGTTAAAGCTAAAAAAGGCTTGGATGAGAACATGGAGCGCACGGATATGGCGGCTGAGAATATCCGCCTGTTAGTGGATTTGATTCGTGACTCCAGTGAAGTGATTAGCTCGCTTAAAGCCGAGGTAAATCAAATCACGACGGTACTCAATGTGATCACCAGTATTGCTGACCAAACCAACCTATTGGCCCTCAATGCGGCGATTGAGGCAGCGAGAGCGGGTGAAGCGGGTCGAGGGTTCTCGGTTGTTGCGGATGAAGTACGCGCATTAGCAACTCGATCTCAAGAGAATACCGTTGAAATATCCAAGATTATTGAGAAGATGAATGTCTCGTCTGATCGCTCTGTGAACGCTATGGAACGTGCAGCCGCCGCCGCTGATGGCGGTATTCACTTAGTTGATTTGGTGACTACAGCCATGAACGAATTAGCGGATACAATCGATCAAGTGCAACAAATGACGGATACCGTGGCTACGGCGACTACCGAGCAAGATAGAACATCCGATTCCGTTACAGAGAGTGTGACGCAGATTTCGGATATGGCTGTAGACGTGGAGCAAGGCGCGACTCAAACCAGTGCCGCCGCAACCGACCTAGCCAGAATTGCCGCGCACACAAATGAGTTGGTTGAGCGTTTTAAAGTGTAAAACGGACTTGCACTGGCCTATTCGGCCAGTGCATTAACGGCTGCAACGCGGGTAGGGCTAATCTCTTCGCTAGGATAGCAACCCAACACTTTAAAGTAGCGCGTTATTTTCGACAGTTGTTCTAATGCATTTTGCATGGGACCATCTTCAATGTTGCCATCCACATCCAGATAAAACATCTCTTCCCATGGATTTCCAGGAATTGGACGAGACTCCAATTTCGTCATATTTATCGCATTTTCTTTGAGCACCAACAGCGCTTCAACCAATGCGCCGGGTTTTTGTACCGTAGACATAACAACCGTGGTCTTTGCCGGTACTTGCAAGGGCACGCTGACGGCTTTGCGTGAGACTACGATAAAGCGTGAATGGTTTTCCTTTTGATTGGCTAAGTTGGATTTAATGGCGTGCAGGCCATATAGCGCACCGCCAGCTTCACTGCCAATAGCCGCAACGGTTGGGTCGTGACTTTCACTGACTTTTAGCATTGCCGCTGACGTACTGTCGCATGGCTTAACTTCTACGCTGCCAAGTTCTGCCAAGAAATGGCTACATTGCGCAAATACTTGAGGGTGAGCATAAAGCACTTTAATCGCGGCAAGAGAGGTGTCACAACTAACCAATAGGCTGTGTTTAATCGGGTGGGTTAACTCACCCACGATATTTAATGACGTATGTTGTAGTTGGTCGTAGACCTCGTTGATACTGCCAGAAGACGTGTTCTCTATGGGAAGTACGGCGTAATCGGCTTCGTTGTTCTCTACTTTTCCGACAATTTCAGCAAAGCTCTGGCAGCCGATTTCTAATAATTCACCGCTACGACGGCTGAAGTACTTCTGTGTCGCTAAATAACTATAGGAGCCTTTATCACCCAAGAAAGCAACGCGATTTAACGGTAGAGAGCTACCGGGGTTCGCGCGGGCTGCCAACATGGCTTGCTGATTCAATACGGAGTCTTCGATGACAACATGGAAGACTTGTGTGACGTAGTGAGGATCTAAGCCAACGGTTTTGCCTTGCTGGATAAGGCGAACCAGCAATTGCTCTTCACGCTTTTGATCGCGTACCGGAATATGATGCTTAATTTTAGTTTCAGCAACTTCATTGGTGAGCGCTCGACGTTTGGCAAGTAGTGAAAGCAACTGAGTATCTAACTCAGTGATTGAGTGCCTAAGTGGCTCTAATGCATCGGTTGGCATAGCAAATCCTTTATAAAAAAAAACCTCCCAAGTGGGAGGTTTTGTGAATACACGACACCGCCCAGCCTAGTACCGGAAAAAGGTAAAAGCAAAAAAGCGGATGTGGTTAAGAATCGTTTTCATCATTTGACTTTAAGTTGATGGCTGTGTCTTGTCAATGGCTAATTATTCACTCAGTAAAGCTGCGAGCATGGCTCTGACTTCGTTGGCTTCAAACGGTTTATCACATAATGCGTTTACACCCGTTTGTTGAATGTTTGTCATATGCGCACTGTCTTGTGACTCCGATGTCACCATGATAATGGGTATATGCGAGGTTTCTGGATTAAAACGAATAAACTCAGAGAGTTCGCGACCATCCATTTCAGGCATGTTGTAGTCAGTCACCACTAGATCAAATGTGTCATCTTTGAGGAAGGTCAACGCCAGAGCACCGTTTTCAGCTTCCGTGATTTTACGTAATCCCATGCCCTCTAGAACTCGTCGAATGTGGTTTCGAGCTAAACGACTATCATCGACTAAGAGAACTCGAACATCTTGGATATCAAAAAGCTCCAATTCGAGTTCATCAGTATTGATTAAATCTAAACTTGCATTTAATGCACGGGATAGATGCAGCGGTTCAAAGGGTTTCGGCAAAATAGCAGCGACGCCCGCTTGTTTGAATTCTTCCAACTTGGCCAATCGGTTTTCGCTGGAAACCAACATGAAAGGAGTGGAAGCAATCGTGTTCGACTCTTTAATCGAACGCAGTAAATCTAAGCCGGTACCGTCTTCAAAATACATGGCACTGACGACCAAATCGGCTGGGTGGTTTTTTAACGCTGCAGTTGCTTCAGCAATCGTAGATACAGCATCAATTTCTTTCACATTCTCCTTAAGCAGCAGCGCAGTAATAATCTTACGCTGAGTATCTGAGGGCTCAACCAATAAGAGACTGAGGTCGGATATAGAGAGTTTATCCATGATGATTCCAGTTAGTTAAAAACAGTACGGCAACTGAGGTTGTATTGGAAAAGTGTAGTCTATCTGCGAGGAATACCAAGCTGTATGAACCTCACCCGCCGGCAAGTTTTACGGTAAACCCTTTATTTTGCAACAGTTCTTTAAGTTTTTCTCGAACGTCACCTTGTATTTCAATGGTGCCATTCTTCACTGCGCCACCACAGCCACATTGCTGCTTCAAGGTTTTGCACAATACTTTTAACTCACTATCAGGCAAGCCAAGCCCTTTGATGATTGACATGCCTTTCCCTTTGCGGCCCTTTGTTTCTCGGTGAATGCGAACAATTCCATCTCCCTTATCTATGGGTTTTTGTTGGGCCTTGGGGGGGATTTTTCCGCCGTCTGTTGAATATACCAATGGGTTGTCTGACATTTGTATCTGCACTCTCGTTGGTTGCTTGCTATTTTTACTATTATTAATTAAAACAAATCAATAACATCAGTGCTACACTCAAAGTGTAGTCTTCATTCAATACCACTTAAGAGAACGTTTACTATGGCACTCGAAGCAATACTTTCAGCAGATGAAAAGTCACTTACTATCAAAATGGACGATAAGTTTGATTTTGGGAAAGTTCAGGATTTTAGAAACGCGTATGCTGATCTACCGAGTTCAGTTAAATCAATAGAAGTTGATTTGTCTGATACCGAATACATGGATAGTTCTGCATTGGGTATGCTATTAAATATGCAGAAAGTTTTGCAAGATTCGGTGACACATTACTCAATAACCAATTGTCGGCCAACCGTACAAAAGATTCTTAGCATTTCGCGATTTGATAAAAAGTTCGAAATTAAATAGGCGCTACCATGCGAGTGCTGATTGTCGATGATGAATCAATAAACCGTTTTTTATTGGTTCATATGCTGGAAGAGCAGGGGTTCTTAGAAATCTATGAAGCTCGCTCTGGTCATGAAGCACTGGTTTTGTATGAAAAAGTCCATCCAGATCTCATATTGTTGGATGTGGTTATGCCCGACATGGATGGTTTTGAAGTTGCTCGTCGAGTCAAAACGGGTAAAGATGACGTCTATCTTCCTATTATTTTTATTACCTCACTGGAAGAGGGTGAGACGTTGGTCAGATGCCTCGATGTTGGCGGCGATGACTTCGTGTCCAAACCATTCGATAAAACCATTCTATTAGCTAAATTACGTGCTCATTTACGCACTCGCCAGCTAAGTAAAAATCTCAATGAACAGAATCAGCAATTAACCTATTTTCGCAATAATGTTGAGCGTGAGCGTGAAATCATTGAGCACATATTCAGTAAGGCCATTGTAAATAAGCCCGCAGCAACTAAATTTTTTGATTTTGTCAATCTACCCGCAGATGAATTTAGCGGGGATGTGTTTCTATGTGAGTCTAGCCCTAATGGTGGCCTTTATTTCTTAATGGGAGATTTTACCGGGCATGGACTCGCTTCTGCCATTGGTGCACTGCCGGTGACGCGGGCTTTTCAGGCAATGGCCAGCAAGGGGTTGTCGGTGTCAGAAATCGCCTCGACATTGAATAAAACGTTGGAGCCACTGTTACCTATCCATATGTTCTTTGCCGCAGCCATCGTTGAGATCAGTGTCAGCGGGAAACGATTTAGTGTTTGGAATGGTGGCATGCCGGATCTGTTGCTGCAAGCACCTGATGGTCGATTACTCAAACGTTTTAAATCTCAACATATGGCACTGGGCATACTGTCGAACAGTGAGTTTGAGGAACAAGACGAAGTATTTGAAGCGGAAATTGGCGCGCGTATCATTTGTTACACCGACGGTTTAATAGAGCTTCACAATAGTGATGGCGAGATGTTTGGTGAAGAAGGGCTTGAGCGCTTATTTATTGGCAATCCCAAGATCACCGTTGATGATCTGCTATCCGAGATGCAGGCGTTTGCAGAAGACGCAATTCCGCATGATGATGTAACGGTAGCGATGTTTCGTTGCCAGAGTTTACTCGAGCTTAAGCGCGACAAAGCCTTGTCACCCTTACCATTTACTTTGGAGTCAATGCTAACACCTGATTTGTTGCGTCAGGGCGATTCTATTCAGTACTTTGTAGAGCTTGTCTGCAGTCAGCTAGGCCTGGCATGGGTGCGCTCAGATTTGTTTACCATTCTGACGGAAATGTACAGTAACGCGCTAGAGCATGGAGTGTTACAGATCCCGTCTAGTATAAAATCTACACCAGAAGGGTTTATGGAGTATTACACCCTTAGAGGAGAACGCCTGACAAATCTTAGTGATGGTTTTGTCAGGATCCATGCGACGTACGATCCCAGTGGCAAAACCTTAACCTTGTCTGTTACTGACAGTGGCAAAGGCTTTGACGTTGATGCCCTCAAACCGTCTACAGATGAATTTAGTTACGGGCGTGGGCATACCTTGTTGGAAGAGTTGGCCGATAAAGTCACGTTTTTAGACGGTGGTAAAACCACCCAAGTATCCATAAAGGTATAACCCAAAGGCAGCTTTGCCGATTCAAAAACATTCCAATAGTCGCTCCTCAGTACGATAAATTTGATACATAGAGAGATAAAACTCATTGCCTTTAATCTAATTGAGAATTATTATCAATTGCAATCAGTCTTGTTGGAGAAATATGTGAAGCGTCAACTGTCAGTTATTGGATTGTGTTTGTCAGTCTGTTTTAGTTCATTGTCATTTGCTGAGGAAGTGAATGTCTATTCAGCGCGTAAAGAAGCTTTAATAAAACCCTTGTTAGACAAATTCAGTGCGCAAACTGGGATCAAAGTAAACCTTATCACAGGCAATGCTGACGCCTTAATCACACGCATACAGTCCGAAGGCCAATTCAGCCCTGCAGATATTTTATTAACCACTGATGCCGGCAGGCTCGTTCGCGCTAAAGGGGCAGGCATCACGCGCAAAATAGCCGATTCAGTAGAAGTCGAATTGGTGCCGTCAGAACTTCGTGATGCAGAAAATCATTGGATTGGGCTGACTAAACGTGCACGGCCTATCATGTATGCACCCGATCGTGTTGATGTTCGCTCATTGGATAGCATGCTAGATCTGGCGGATGCAAAATGGCAGGGTCAGATCTGTATCCGTTCTTCCAGCAATATTTACAATCAGTCGATGGTGGCTGCGCTAATGATTGAAAATGGCAGCGACACTATTGAGCAATGGGCAAAGGGGATTGTGACCAACCTGGCGCGTACTCCTAAAGGTGGCGATCGTGACCAGATAAAAGCGGTGGCAGCGGGGCAATGTAATATTGCCGTGGCAAATACTTATTATCTAGCAGGTATGCTCAGTTCTGATGATGCAAATGAACGTGAACAGGCTGCAAAAGTTAAGGTTCATTGGGCCGATAAAGCGGGTGGAACGCATGTCAATATTTCGGGTATTGCTGTGACTCAACATGCGCCAAATGCTGACCAAGCACAACGATTAGTTGCATTTATGCTTACACCAGAAAGTCAGCAATGGTATGCTCAACAAAATCATGAATATCCCGTAGTAGAAGGCGTCGCCTGGAGCGACTTGCTGACATCATTTGGAGCTTTTGAAGCACAAAAAGTCGATTTGCAAAAAGTCGGTGAACAAAACGCTGAAGCACTTAAATTGATGGATCGAGCGGGGTGGAAATAAGTTAGATTGCGGCAAACATTTAACATCCCCTACAAAATTTTATTTTTGTTCTTATCAATGGCGCTTTTGGCGCCATTGAGCATTGTGCTCGCTCATTTGTTTTTCCCTGATGGCGCTGCATGGTCACATTTAGTCGACACCGTTTTATTTGACTACATTATTAATAGCCTTACGTTGACTATCGGCGTCGCGATAGGTGCGTTGCTTATCGGCACCGCTAGCGCTTGGGTAATGACGCATTATGAGTTTTCTCTACGCAAACCTATGCGCGTGCTATTGTTGTTACCGCTGGCGATGCCAGCATATATTCTTGCCTATAGTTACACGGGCTTATTAGATGTTTCTGGGCCCGTGCAGTCTGCGCTAAGAGCATATTTCTCCTGGAGTTATGGTGACTATTGGTTCCCTGATATCCGTTCTATGCCATTTGCCATTATTCTAATGTCTTTGGTGTTGTACCCCTATGTGTACATACTCGCCCGTACTGCCTTTGCAGAACAAAGCCAAAGCATGCATGAGGTTGCTCAAATTCATGGCTTGAGTACTTCTCAATTTTTTCTACGAGTCAGTTTACCGTTAGCTCGACCTGCGCTTTTCACCGGTGCAGCGTTGGCGATGATGGAGGTGTTGGCTGACTACGGTACGGTCCAATATTTCGGTATTAGCACCTTTACCACAGGCATATTTCGTTCATGGTATGCAATGGGAAATCGCACGGCGGCTACTCAATTGGCCGGGCTACTGTGTTTGTTCGTGTTGTGTATTTTAGTCATAGAGCAACACAGTCGACGTAAATTAAAGTTTTACCAATCGGGCACTACTTTACGACGCAGCGCGCCGCGAAAGCGTCTAACGGGTTGGCGAAATGGAGTCGCAATTGGTGTGGTATCAGTACCGGTCGTGTTAGGTTTCTTGCTACCCACGGTTCAATTGGGTGTTTGGGCCTATTCCTCATGGGGGGATGTAGACTGGCCTGAATATACCCGCTTGATCAAAGCGACATTCAGCGTTGCGATTATTACTGCGGTATTGGTTGTCACGATTGCCTTGGCGTTTACTTACCAACAGCGCTGGCTGCCTTCACGCTTAGCGTTGTGGGAAGTGAGAGGGTTGAATTTAGGCTATGCATTACCCGGAATGGTCATTGCGATTGGTGCCCTTATCGTACTTGGTCGTGTTGATAACTGGGCGAATCATCTGTGGTATTCCATGTATGGTGAATATGTGGGGCTAATATTTTCAGGTACGCTGTTCGCATTGATTTTTTGTTACTGTATTCGTTTTATGAGCGTAGCCATTCAAAACACAGAGTCAGGTGCTGCAAGATTAAACCCATCTGTAGACGATGCGGCTCAGTCGTTAGGAAGCGGACGGGTAAAAACCTTCTTTCTGATCCATTTTCCCATAATACGCGCGAGTATTTTAAGTGCAGGGTTACTGGTATTTGTGGATGTGTTAAAAGAACTGCCCGCAACGCTTGTATTGCGCCCGTTCAATTTTAATACACTGGCGGTTAAAACCTATGAACTTGCGTCGGATGAACGCTTGTATGATGCCGCATTACCCGCGTTGACTATCGTAGTCGTCAGTTTATTACCTATTTTTGTCATTACCAAATGGCTTGATCGAGGAGTGTAGGCATCAATGTTATCGGTTCATTCTCTTGCTATTCAGTATCCAGGGGCGAATACACCATATGTTTTGCAAGATATTGAGTTCTCGTTGGAACCTGGTGATATTGGCTGTCTTTTGGGGCCTTCGGGATGTGGCAAAACCTCACTGCTAAGAACCATTGCTGGTTTTATGCGGCCTACAGCAGGCTCAATTTCGATCAACAATGAAACAGTATCTTCTTCCAGTAAAATGCTAGCGGTTGAACATCGACAAATAGGGATGGTATTCCAAGATTTTGCGTTGTTTCCCCACATGACCGTGGCACAAAATATTGCGTTTGGTTTGTCTCATTTAGACAAGCTAACACGCGCCAATGAAACGGATTTTTTTGTTTCAATGGTTGGACTTGGTGATTATAAGGACTCATTTCCACACCAGCTTTCGGGGGGGCAGCAGCAACGCGTAGCTCTTGCTAGAGCATTGGCTCCTCGACCTAAGTTGTTGTTATTAGATGAGCCTTTTTCAAATCTAGATATTCATTTGCGCGAGCAATTGGCGCTTGAAGTGCGCAATTTGCTGAAGCAATTAGATATCACCGCCATATTAGTCACTCATGACCAACATGAAGCCTTTGCTGTTGCAGACAAAATAGCGGTCCTCGAAGGGGGGCGTATGCATCAATTCGGCACGGCTTACGCGCTTTATCATCGACCCGCGACATCATTTGTTGCCAGTTTCATTGGCGAAAGCGTTTTCTTGCCTGTCAAGATGGATTCAGAGGGGGTATTACATACACCTATTGGTGAATTCAGCTCAAATGCCATTACCGCTAATCAAGATACCGATTTACATGACTCTACAGCGTTACGTTTGTTGGTTCGACCCGATGATATTATTCATGACGATACCAGTCCGTTTACCGCGAAAGTTATTCAACGTAGATTTCGCGGTGCGAATATTTTGTATCGTTTACAGTTGGATGCCGATACTGGATTAGCCGGGCATGAAGTATTGTGTTTAGCGCCAAGCCATCATGATCACGCGATAGGTGAAAATTTTGGTATTCGACTGGCGCTGGAGCATTTGATGGTTTTCCCAACAGAATAAGTTGATCATTCAATAGTGATTGCCGAATGGACGCTTTTCGCTTGCTGGTATACACTCGTTAAGATATCCAAGGGTATGTAGTATGATTAAATCGTTCCTCGCTATATTTCAGCAATATGCGGAGCAAGCTCCAAGTGATCAACATACGTTAGAGTTAGCCACTGCTGCACTTATGTTTGAAGTGGTGCGAGCTGACAATGTAGCTGATGAAGCTGAAAAAAACTACGTCAAAGCGGCACTTAAAGACAGGTTTTCCTTGTCTGATGAGGAATTGTCAGCACTGAGTCAAGATGGCCAGCGTCACGCTGAAGAAGCGGTCGACCTCGTCCAGTTTACACGCGTACTCAACAATCATTTTGACTTATCCCAGCGGGCTAAGTTTATTCAACAATTATGGGAATTAGCCAACACGGATGAACGCATTGATATGCATGAGGAGCATGCGATAAGACGCATCAGCGAGCTTATGTATGTACCTCACTCAATGTATGTGCAAGCAAAATTAAACGCTTTGTAGAGTAATTATGGTGCCTAGGCTCTTTTCAAGTATCCGAACCTCCCTACTGATAACCTCCATCGGGTTTGGTTTACTACTGACATCTGCTGTTATGTGGTTAGTGGTTAGTGAGCATGAAGAGTTATACCTAGACAGTACTATGCGTCACTTGAGCGCCTTGAGCACTAATATCAGCAATGACTTGTTACCTGTCATCGGCCCCAACTTAGATATTGTGTCAGTAACATCAACCTTGTTGCGTTTAGATGCCTATCCAGATGTGCTCATGGCGAATTTATATGACCGCAACCTGGTGTTGATCCAGCAATACATCGGTAAATCTGGACGCTCGGATCCCGCTCTGGTCGATCAATTGACCGCTAAAATAGTCGAGCCCGCTATTGGCAGTTATCGATTAGATGAGCATCTCTACAGTGTCGTGCGAATTGGAGAAGGCAACTTTCCGCAGGGTTATTTGGTCGTCGTGAATGATGTCAGTAGTGCCCTGAAAAATAGCAAAAAGCAATTTTTAATCGCCAGTCTGCCGATCTTGCTGATTATTTTCGTCGGCTTATCGGTACTTTATTCTTGGGTGTTACGAAAACGTATCCGCCCACTAATGACGCTGTCAGACTTCACCCAAAATTTGCAGTTCACCAAAGATTATAGTCAGCGCCTGGAAGTAAAAGGAAAAGACGAAGTCTCAAAGTTAGCGCGCAGTATTAATGGCATGGTGGCAACGATTGAAAACGAGTTGAAGATAAATCGAGAGCAAACAGCTAAATTGATTGAGCAACAGCGCACCATGACTCGATTAGCTAACTATGACAGTTTGACTGGCCTACCGAATCGCCAGTTTGTTATGGACACCCTTAAATTGGAATTGGCAAGGGCGTTAAGAGCTGAACAGGATTTAGTGCTAATGTTCTTCGATTTGGATGGTTTTAAGAGTATTAATGACTCATTAGGGCATGAAACCGGCGATAAAGTGCTGATTGATGTGGCGGGTCGCGTGAGCTCTTTGATGCGGGATGGGGACTTAGTTGCGCGTCTAGGCGGTGATGAGTTTTTGGTGATACCGTCTCGTGACACATCTCAGGCGAATATTCACCGAATGGCCACTCGCCTTATCGACGCTTTTCAGGAACCTTTCTACTACAATGGGCTAGATCTCTTCGTCGGTGTTAGCATTGGTGTTTCTAAGGCAACCGATGCAAATTTTGAATTAAATGAGCTGGTCAGCAATGCCGATATTGCGATGTATCGCTCAAAAGAGGCCGGTAAAGGAACTTACACAATATTTGATAGCAGTATGATTGAAGATCATAGGCGCAAGCTTATGATTGCAAACAGCATCAATTCAGCAATTACCAACAATGAATTTCGCGTGCATTATCAACCTAAAGTGGCTGCCAACGGCACTATTGTTGGATTTGAAACGCTGTTACGATGGGCTCATCCAATTTTAGGCATGATCTCACCGGCTGAATTTATCCCTATTGCCGAGCAGGGCGGTAAAATACCATCCATTACGTCATGGGTGTTGGAGCAAGCCTGTATGGATTTGGAACGTATCAAGGCATTGTTTCCACAACGTTTCAGGGTTTCAGTTAACCTCTCGGCATTTGATTTGAAAAACCCATCACTCTTTGACTACATAACCAATTTATTTGACCGATATTCTGTGGATCCACGCTTTTTTGAACTAGAAGTTACAGAATCGGCCTACTTAGAGAACTTTACTGCCAGCGACAAGTTTTTTAGGCGTGTAAGCAATATGGGCTGCGCCATTTCTCTCGACGATTTTGGTACAGGGTATTCGTCGCTTGGCTACTTGACGCGCATCAGCATTGATACGTTAAAAATTGATCGTCAATTTGTGCGCGAAATTAAATCGTCTGAGCGTAGCCGAATGGTAACTGGAACAATTATTGATTTGGCCAAACGCTTGAATTTGACCATTTGTGCCGAGGGTATTGAGGAAGAAGGCCAAATTGACTATCTGATTAGCCAAGGGTGTGACCACCTTCAGGGATTTTATTTTAGTAAGCCCATCCCACTTGATTCTTTATCAAACTTGCCAGAACGGTTCGAAATGCCTGAGCATATGGATTCTCCGCAATTAGCTATTTCATACGAAACCAAATCGTAGTGGGAAAGCGAATTGACGTTGATGCGAAATTCAGACACTTCTACGTCGTCCTCAGTTATGTTTAGTTAATCTAAATAAGTTTATACTTTTCATTGTCTTAGCAAAAATCTTCCAACCCCTTTCGTAATCAGCAAGTTCAGTTGTCACGTATTTTTAAAGTCTGAGATTGCAATTTTTTACGGGTTGTCTGCTGTTAGCGACGAATAGTCACATGCTGTTATTGTGTGAAGGTGTAAATGATTGAAAAATAACAATAAAAAATTTTGGCATTGGTTCTGCTATATGTTGTTTGGCACGGCGTGAGCCCCGGCTCTGAATTGGGTTCGAAGGATATGATCACGTCAAACAACACTGTGAGGAAAATGAAATGAATAAAGTACAAAAATTAACAACTATGTTCGTATGTGCAGCGTCTATCCAAGCTATGATGATGGCGCCTGTTCAAGCTAGCGCAGATTTACTTGCTACGCTGGATACTGACCAAGACGGTTATATTAGCTTGAAGGAAGCGGTCAGTGATGCAAAGTTACTTGAAAATTTTGGCGTTATTGATACTGATGAAGACGGTAAAATCAGTCAGGAAGAGCTGGCAGCGGCCAGCGCGGCAGCAAAAGAAAGCGAATAATTAGCTGACTAATCTAAGTGTGTATGCGCCCAGCCCTCCCTGCTGGGCGCTTTTTATTTGCGCGCGTTATATGACTGTGCGATCCTGTGAAGATTCATTCTTCTGAGATATTTCATGCAACTTGGCTCGCTGCGACAATTAACCTTAGTCAGTTTTGCGGTGGCCTTGATCCCACTTATTGCATTGCTCATTCAAAGCCAAAAAGATTTGGCTGATGTTGCTCGTATGACGGCGGAAGACAATGGTTTCTTCGTAAACTTGGTAAGCGGGACGCGAAATCTGGAGAGCAATGCTGTCGATATAGAACGATTGTTTCGGCAGTATCAGATTGTACAAAATGAAACAACCGTCACACTTATCCATACTCGTTTGAATGCTTTTTCAATCGATGCGCAAAGCATATGCTCTTTGTTGTATCAATATTCATGTGATGCTCTCATTTCACAAATTGATCAGTTGCATGCCTATACAACCGATGCCTCTTCTGAGGGGCTCAGTGAACAGCTATCAAATTTCACCCGAAGTGTGGCTTCACTGCGCGAAGCCGTGAGTATTGCTATCAATAATCGGATTAGCGAACAGCAAACTACGATGCAAACGTTAAGACAAGGACAAGCGTGGTCTACGTCCATTTTGGTGTTGCTCTCGTTAGGGCTGGTTATTGTCGGCAGTCACATGATTGTGCACCCATTTAAAAAATTAAAGTCGGTTATTAAAGCGATAGCCCAGCAATCTGATGGCTTGCCCTCGATAAGTCAGAAAGGCCCTAAAGAGCTGATCGAAATAGAAAAGGATCTGCACTGGCTGGCCGAGCGTCTGCAACAATTAGAACACTTAAGAACTGCATTGCTACGGCATGCTTCTCATGAACTGAAAACGCCATTAGCCAGTATTAAAGAAGGCTGTTCGTTACTGAATGAACAACTGGTGGGAGAATTAACCCCGCCTCAACAGGAAGTGGTGGGGCTACTAGCGTCTAGTACCGAGCGGCTTAATCTGTTAGTGGAAGGGTTATTAAACTACAACCTATTGCTGCAGCAAGCGAAGCCTCAAGTCGCCTTAACTGATGTTCATGACTTACTGCAGAAATGTCTAACCGAAAATGCGCTGGCACTGAAGCAGAATGGTCATCATATTGAAACCGATATTCGAGTAGCGCATATGTACACTGACCCATCATTGTTCAGGCGTATTCTGGATAACCTCTTATCTAACGCGATTGCTTATGGTGTATCGCAAAAGCCTATTTTCATCCGAATTTTTGAAGAAGGTGATTACAATGTGCTGGAGGTCGCAAACGATGGCAATGCAATCGTACCGGAAGAAAGAAAAGCATTGTTTGAACCGTTTATTCGAGGCGGCGCAACGCGCAACGATAAAGTGATCGGGGCCGGTTTGGGTTTGTCCATCGTAAATGATTGTGCAAGATTGTTGCATGGGCGAGTGGATATCGTTGATGTTGATTATGCTGATGTCTGCTTTCGGATACGCTTACCAGCCAATGTCGCCATGTAGAAGAACGAGAATATGAAAATGCGAATCGGAATAATAGTATGCCTGCTTTTTGTTTTGACTGGGTGTGAGTCGATATCAAAGCAGTTAAAAGACAGTTGGTCTGGCCAATCGAGTATGACTACCTGTGTGTTTAGTCAGGACGTTTATGAAAGCATGCGAGCGAGGGAAGAGAATACCTGTGACGTGTTGTTCTGGTTAGAATACTGGCAGCAACAATCGTCCACGCCTTGGCGGGAAAGGAAGCCAGAGCTGGCTAAATTGAGCGATTCAATCGATGATCGTCTAAGACGTTTCTTGTTATCACAACCACTTGATACACCCTATCAAACTAGACTGGGGGCGCAGTTAGTATTTGCCGAGCTGCGAGAGAAGTTAAACCCACAGTATGCAGAATTATTTTACCAAATCGCGTACATCCCCAGTCAAAAGTTACTCGAGTATGAGTCTGCGATCACGGTGTTGAGCCAAGTCAATACGCGCCAACAAAGTCAGATGAAAGAACAGGCTCAGTTATTGCAGGAGCAAGCAGAAAAGCTGAATCAGTTGCTAAAAATTGAAGAGGCGATTCTTGAGAAGTCTGCGGAGCGATAACATATGGATAAAAAAGCCTCACACCTTACACCGACGATTCTACTTGTTGATGATGACCAAAGTCTTCTTCGGCTGATGACGATTCGGTTGGAGGGCGAAGGTTTCGAGGTTATTTCAGTCGAAAATGCTAGAGAAGCACTGAAACAAATCAATGCTAACCATATTGATGTAGTGTTGAGTGATTTACGCATGCCAGGCCAAGACGGGATTGCTTTATTTGAGGAGATTGTCAGTAACCGTAATGACCTGCCGGTCATCATCATGACGGCTCATGGCACTATTCAAGATGCTGTCGCCGCAACGGAGCGGGGCGTCTTTGGTTTTTTGACCAAGCCGGTGGATCATACTGAGCTCAGAAAGTTACTGGACAAAGCGTTAAGTCAAAAGAGTGCTGTACAACAGAGCAGTTGGAATGAAGAAATCATCACGCGTTCATCTGACATGTTGCAAGTGTTGGATCAGGCTCACCGCATAGCGCAACGCGATGTGAGTGTGTTAATTACAGGGGCTAGCGGAACCGGGAAAGAGTTGCTGGCAAAGGCTATTCATAAGGCCAGTAACCGAAAAGATAAGCCTTTCGTGGCGATAAATTGTGGTGCATTGCCGGAGAACTTGCTTGAGTCAGAACTATTTGGCCACACCAAAGGCGCTTTTACGGGCGCCATTCAAGCAAATCCTGGCCTTTTCAAAGAAGCCGATGGTGGCACTTTGTTTCTGGATGAAATCGGCGATATGCCGACGACATTGCAAGTAAAGTTACTGCGAGCGTTACAGGAACAACAGATCCGCCCAGTGGGCAGCAGCAAAGTGGTTGATATTGATGTGCGCATAATATCTGCGACGCACAAAGATCTTGAGCAAGAAATGCAAGAAGGTAGTTTTCGTGAGGATTTGTATTACCGACTTAATGTGGTCAATCTTAAACTTCCGGCGCTAAAACAGCGTGCCGAAGATATTCCGTTGCTCGCACGCAACCTGTTGCAAAAAAGCGCCACTCGACATCAGGTGAACGTAACGCGTTTTTCTGATGATGCAATGCAATTACTGGCGACGTCTAATTGGCCTGGCAATGTACGCCAATTGGTGAACGTGGTAGAGCAATGTGTTGCACTAACACAAACCCCCGTAATTGCTGCCCACTTGGTTGAGCAGGCGCTGTCTTCATCGTCGCAAAATTGGCCGACGTTAACGGAAGCCAGGGATGCGTTTGAGCAACGTTATTTGGTGAAACTACTAAAAATTACTGATGGAAACGTCACGCGGGCGGCGGAAATGGCGGGACGAAATCGAACTGACATGCATAAATTAATGAAAAAGCATGCACTGGAGGCATCGTCCTTTAGACAGTAGTTATGGTTATATTTTGATCAGCTTGGGTCTATGTAATATGCTATGACGTAAGCTGATCTTTGTTTTGAGAGATGTTTTGCCCTTCCGACTCCTGCGTTTAACGGCTGCAAGTTGTATCATCATTTCCATAAGTTTTGGCCTATTGGTTGTTGATGTTCAAAAAGCGATTAGCCAAGAGCACAAACCAGCACTATCTGATGGTCGTCTTTTCACATCTCCATTAACCATTGCGCAACTCAAGAAAGAATCAGAAGATACGATAGTGCAGCATCTAGAAGCCTTACAGGAATCAGATCAAAATCAGCCCGCTGCATTACTGCAGGATATTCAAGTGATCATTGAATACGCCAAAGCTAGTGGGTTGGAACAGTTAGAATTGGAAGCTGTATCGTCATCGGTGTTGGTTCACTCACTACTTAACAATACGCCTGAAGTTGAACGCCTTGTGGAGTTGTATTTACCGAGAACGGTAAATAAAGGCTCCAAAGTAGCGTTATCTAGACTTTACCGCGCACTATTACGCGTCACCGTGGTTCGCGGGCAAGATGATAAGCGTGTCGCAATAAAGAGACAGTTAGGGCAGTTGGTACAACAGGGGCTACCCGCACGGCAAGAGGGCTTAGTTTATTTGTCATTAGGTACCAGTGAATACTTTGGCCGAAATTACTTCGCCGCTATACAAAATTTGCGCCGGGCACTGGATATTTTTGTTAAGCAGGAACTGCGCGTTGATGAGGATCGTGTATTGGCACTACTGGCGTTACTCAACTCACGCTTGGGTAACAATGAGCGTGCTATTGAAATTCAGTTAAAGATCGCGGAGCGCATGAGGCTCGGGGCTAAAACGCTGAATTGGTCGATCGTTGATTTTAATATCGCTCGGGCTTATTTCGATCTTCAAGATTTTGAAAGTGCCAGAATATACGCAGAACGTTCACGCGATGTGGCCAAAGAATTGTCAGATAACGTGGGAGTTGCCTATGCAAATGAGTTACTGGCAGATATTTATATTGTTGAGCAGCGCTATGTCGAAGCGATTAATTTAGCTGAACAGGCAATTGCCACCTTTGAAGAAGTGGGCGATAGGGAAAAGCAACTTGATGCGCTGATTCGAAAAGCAAAGGCGCAGGTGATGCAAAAAAACACAATTGAAGCGTCTAAAACCCTTGAATTGATTAAGCCGCTACAGGCACAAGTTAACCTGCCTGAGCCAAATATAGAAATAGCAGAGCTATTGTCATTGTATTTTGAGGTGCAGGACGATTATCAGCAAGCCTTAGCGTTCTACAAGCATTTTCATCAGCAGTTCGCAGATATAGAGTTGCGTGAACGAGGTGAGGCGCTTGACCGCATGTTGGCTGAGTTTACCAACGATGCACAGCAAAGCGAATATCGTTATTTGTCTCAACAAAACGCATTAAATCAAGCTCAATTAAACGAAAAGGAACAGCAACAAACGATTTTGTATTTGGCTATTTTATTGGCTGTGGTCACGGCCATTATTATCGTCATCATTTTGATAATCCAATGGCGGCGAGGTCGCCTGATGCGAGATTTAGCGCTAACCGATGAACTCACCGGTGCGCCCAATCGCCGTGCATGCTTTAGGTCAGCAAAGCTAGCATTTGATCAAGCTATTGCAGGGCATTATTCAGTCGTCATCGCCATGGTCGATTTGGATCGGTTTAAGCAGATTAATGATAAATTCGGTCATGATGTTGGAGATGAAGTGCTTAAGATTTTCGCAGGTTCAGTGAAGTCAGTAATGCGCGAACGAGATGTTTTTGGTCGTTTGGGCGGAGAGGAGTGGTTGCTTATTTTTCCCCGAAGTGACCTGATGCACATGGACAAAATATTCACTCGCTTGCGTGATACATACCAAGCTAAAGCGCTCGATGCCGCTATTCCTGAAACTCAATTGACGTTTTCGATGGGCGCAGTTAGCTCTTTAGACAACTATTCTTCAGTACAGGCGATGATCACTCAAGCTGATAAGCTGGTGTATCAAGCTAAATCTAATGGTCGAGACAGATTAGAAATTAATCTGCATACAAACAAGGCGTGATCCCGATAGGGCATTCGTTTATAATGCCGCGCTTTATTTTTAATGAATTTTTCTGGCGGAATGTGATGTGTTTCCACACTGACTGCCGACTTGCTTTTTGAGGATTGTCAATGCGCACTGATTATTGCGGAAATATCACTGCAAACTATTTAGATCAAACGGTCACGTTGTGTGGTTGGGTTAATAAACGTAGGGATTTAGGTGGTGTTATTTTCCTCGATTTACGTGACCGTGAAGGTATCGTGCAAGTGGTGTTTGACCCTGATGTGGCTGATGTTTTTGAAACAGCGAACAAAGTGCGCAATGAATTTTGTGTCGAGATCACAGGGCGTGTTCGCGCTAGACCTGAAGGTCAAATTAATAGCGGAATGACCACCGGTGAAATTGAAATTCTGGGCAAATCTATCCGTATTTTCAATGCGTCAGCGCCACTGCCACTCGACAGCAACCAAGAAAACAGTGAAGAGCAACGATTACGTTACCGTTATCTTGATTTGCGTCGTCCTTTGATGACTGAGCGTCTGATGTTCCGCTCTAAAGTGACGGCATTTGTGCGACGTTATCTTGAAGACAACGGTTTCCTTGATATCGAAACGCCAATCTTAACCAAGGCAACCCCAGAGGGCGCGCGTGACTACTTGGTACCAAGTCGTACGCACAAAGGTGAATTTTTTGCGTTACCACAATCACCACAGTTGTTTAAGCAATTGCTGATGATGTCAGGGATGGACCGCTATTATCAAATCGTTAAATGCTTCCGTGACGAAGACTTACGCGCTGATCGCCAACCAGAATTCACTCAGATCGATATCGAAACCACATTTCTTGATGCTGAAGGTGTAATGTCGATCACAGAAGACATGATCCGCTCTTTGTTCACTTCCTTGCTTAATGTCGATTTAGGCGACTTTCCGCGCATGAGCTATGCCGAAGCAATGCAGCGCTATGGTAGTGATAAGCCTGATTTGCGCAACCCGCTTGAGTTGGTTGATGTAGCTGATATCGTTAAAGATGTAGAGTTTAAAGTGTTTAGCGGCCCAGCAAACAGCGAAACAGGTCGAGTAGCCGTTATTAAAGTACCCGGTGGCGCAGAATTGTCACGTAAGCAGTTAGATGACTACGCTAAATTCGTAGGCATCTATGGTGCTAAGGGCTTGGCATGGATGAAAATCAACGACATCGCAGCTGGTGAAAGCGGAATACAATCTCCTGTGCTTAAGTTCTTGGGTGCTGATGTTGCAGCCGCATTGATTGAACGCACGCATGCAAGTAACGGCGATATCTTATTGTTTGGTGCTGACAATGCCAACGTTGTGACGGAAGCGATGGGCGCATTGCGTTTGAAATTAGGCGAAGATTTGTCATTGCTTGAAGGGGACTGGAAACCATTATGGGTAGTCGATTTCCCAATGTTTGAACAGGTTGATGGGCAATTTCATGCACTGCATCACCCGTTCACTGCACCGCGAGATATGACACCGGAAGAGCTTAAAGCAGACCCTGCGAATGCGTTGTCTAACGCTTACGATATGGTGTTAAACGGCGTTGAGTTAGGCGGTGGTTCGGTGCGTATATTTGACGCCAATATGCAATCGGCCGTATTTGAACTGTTGGGTATTGATGAGCAGGAAGCACAAACCAAGTTTGGTTTCTTGCTGGAAGCACTTAAGTACGGTACGCCCCCTCATGCAGGTTTAGCGTTTGGTTTGGACCGCATGGTTATGTTGATGACGGGCGCGTCATCAATTCGCGACGTCATGGCTTTCCCCAAAACCACAACAGCGGCTTGTCCTTTGACCGATGCGCCTGGAGAAGCGAACCCTGCACAGTTGCAGGAGCTTGGTATCGCAACAGTGGCGCAAGCGAAACAAGAAGACTGAGTCAGTCTTGACGCAATTAAAACGTCCTGAATCTTCACTGGTGGTTGTATACGACCACCAGTCTCGTGTACTTTTACTGCAGCGCAACGATGACGCGAATTTTTGGCAATCCATTACGGGTACCATCGAACTTGGTGAAACACCATTGCAAACTGCTTACAGAGAAGTCAAAGAAGAAATAGGCGTTGAGCTGTCTCCTGCATCGATGCAGATCCAAGATTGCCACACCGTTAATCAGTTCAAGATCAGAAATCGCTGGTTACATCGTTACCCGCCTGGTGTCACGACCAATACCGAATATGTATTTTCGTTGTGTATTGATATCAGCACGCCCATTATTCTTACTGAACATTCTCGCTATGAGTGGCTGGATAAGCACTCGGCGATTGCTCGTGCTTGGTCTGAAACAAACCGGCTCGCAATAGATAAATTTGTCCCGGAGTTTGCGTGATTATTTTGGGTATTGATCCGGGCTCCCGTGTGACCGGTTACGGTGTTTTGCGATACCAAAGCAATCAGTTGCACTACTTAGGCAGTGGCTGTATCCGAGTGAGCGGTGAATTGGATAACCGGCTGAATCAGATTTTTAGTGGCGTGACGGCAATTATTGAAGAGTTTTCACCGACGCAGTTTGCCATTGAGCAAGTATTTATGGCCAAAAATCCTGACTCAGCGTTAAAGTTGGGGCAGGCGCGCGGCGCTGCGATAGTGGGAGCTACGCAAAAAAGTCTGCCCGTTGCAGAATACTCAGCACGCCAAATCAAACAAGCCGTTGTCGGACGCGGAAGCGCTGAAAAGGCACAGGTACAACATATGGTGACACATATTTTGGGCTTGAATGCGACCCCTCAAAGTGATGCTGCGGATGCGCTCGCTGTGGCAATGTGCCACGCCCATACTACGCAGAGTTTGGTGAGAATGTCGGGTCAGGCGTCTAAGACTGTACGTGGTAGGTTAAGACAATAGTTAGGTAGGAAACATGATTGGCCGATTACAGGGCACTTTATTAGTTAAGCAACCCCCCGATATTTTATTGGATGTGAATGGTGTTGGATATGAAGTTCAGCTGCCCATGACATGCTTTTATGAATTACCCGATGTAGGTGCGACTGCCACCATCTATACCCATTTTGTTGTGCGCGAAGATGCACAGTTGCTGTATGGTTTTATGGATGTAAACGAACGCACTGTGTTCAGAGAATTGATTAAAGCAAATGGTGTAGGGCCAAAATTGGCGCTAACGATCTTATCAGGAATGAGCGCAGCGCAATTTATGCAATGTGTGAAATTTGAAGATGTATCGACACTGGTTAAGCTGCCGGGGGTCGGCAAGAAAACCGCTGAACGTCTTGTTGTAGAACTGAGAGACAAGTTGGCGAAGCTATCGTTGGGCGATTCGATGCAAATGCCCACCATGGTGGATGTTAGCCGTGACAGTGCTGACACATTAGTACCGGTGTCAGATGTCAAAGAAGAAGCAATGAGTGCCTTATTAGCATTAGGTTACAAACCTCAACAGGCCAGTAAAGCAATCAATGCAGTGTATAGTGAAGACATGACCAGCGAATCGCTCATTCGCGAATCACTAAGAAGCATGGTGTAGGAAACGTAAATGATTGAAGCAGATCGCATTATCAACGCTACAGGTAGTGCTGAAGATGAAGTTATCGACCGCGCCATCCGGCCTAAAATGTTGGCGGATTATGCCGGGCAGCCTCATGTATGCGAGCAAATGGAAATATTCATCCAAGCCGCTAGGCAGCGTAAAGATGCATTGGATCATTTATTGATTTTTGGTCCGCCGGGGTTAGGTAAAACCACACTGGCGAACATCGTGGCCAATGAAATGGGCGTCAGCATCAAGACAACTTCAGGTCCGGTGTTAGAAAAGGCAGGCGACTTGGCGGCATTACTGACTAACCTTGAAGAAAATGACGTTTTATTTATCGATGAAATTCATCGTTTGAGTCCGGTGGTGGAAGAAGTGTTGTATCCCGCGATGGAAGACTATCAGTTGGATATTATGATCGGCGAGGGCCCAGCAGCGCGCTCGATTAAATTAGACCTACCGCCATTTACACTTGTAGGTGCGACCACGCGAGCAGGTAGTTTAACGTCTCCACTACGTGACCGCTTTGGTATTGTTCAGCGCTTGGAATATTACAATGTTGCCGATTTAACCTCCATTATTCAGCGTAGCGCAGACTATTTAAATATGCCGTTGGTTGAAGCCGGGGCAAGAGAAATCGCATCACGCTCTCGCGGTACGCCGCGTATTGCCAATCGCCTACTGCGTCGTGTTCGTGACTATGCTGAAGTGAAGTCCACGGGAGAAATTTCATCGCCTGTCGCTGCTGCGGCACTGGATATGCTTGACGTAGACCAGCAAGGTTTTGATTACATGGATCGTAAGCTGTTACTTGCAATCATTGACAAATTTGGCGGTGGCCCGGTGGGCTTAGATAATCTTGCCGCCGCGATCGGTGAAGAAAAAGATACTATTGAAGATGTATTAGAGCCCTTTTTGATACAACAAGGATTCCTTCAGCGCACGCCTCGCGGACGTGTAGCATCACAACGTGCTTATCAGCACTTCGGCTTAAACAGAGACGATAGCTAAAAAAAAAGCCCGCTCAGTGAGCGGGCAAATAAACAACAAGTGTTTAAGGAAGGAAATAAAATCCAGGGAACTCATGTCAACAAACAAAACTTGGTGTCTCTTTGACAGATGTGCGCATTATATACAGCGTTTGGAATCTCACAATTGAGAAATACTGTGATTTGAGATTAGAAAAACTAATGTGTTAAATATTTGTTTAATTGTTAACGTCTAATTAAAACGTTATGTAACAGTTGTATTACAAGAGGTTGGCGTTTTCAGGTCTTTTTATTTAAATTCTTATCTATGCAAAAAACTAATTATGAATAATAATTCTCGCAAACAACATGAATGGTCTCTTCGAGTGTATTACGAAGATACCGATGCCGGCGGCATTGTTTATTATGCCAACTACTTGAAGTTTTTTGAGCGGGCGCGTACTGAGTGGCTGCGTGAGTTGGGCTTTGAACAAGACGAATTGTTGGAACAATCTATTGGTTTTGTCGTCAAACACGTTGAAATGCATAATCATGCGCCAGCGCGGTTTAACCAACTATTGAGTATTTGTACTGAACTAGTAAACTGCAAGGGCGCTAGCTTGGTTTTCAAGCAAATAATAAAAGGGCCAGAACAACAGTTACTGGCTGAAGCAAACATCAAAGTCGCTTGTGTGGACCTGTCGGTGATGAAACCGCAACGGATCCCAAGCGCTATTTTAGGGGAAATAACGCGTGTCGACTGATCTCACGTTTATCGGTTTGTTTTTACAAGCCAGCCTTGTTGTGCAACTTGTCATGTTGCTACTCATGACGATCTCCATTGTTTCTTGGGCGTTTATTTTTCAGCGCAACGCAGCATTGAAACGAGCCAATACTGAAATGATTACCTTCGAAGATAAGTTCTGGTCTGGCGCTGATCTGAATAAACTTTATCAAGAATTATCTGCACGCCAATCCATCGGTGGAATGGGCAGTATTTTTTGTGCAGGTTTTAAAGAATTCGTGCGCTTACGCAAAAGCGCGAATGTGGCTACACAATCGATTGTTGATGGAACGTACCGTGCAATGCGTGTTGCTATGTCGCGTGAAATTGATAGCCTTGAAAGCCGTTTACCTTTCCTTGCCACAGCAGGCTCAATCAGCCCTTACATTGGTTTGTTTGGAACAGTATGGGGGATCATGAATGCGTTTATCGCGTTAGGTCAGGTTCAACAGGCAACATTAACGATGGTGGCCCCGGGTATTGCAGAGGCACTTATTGCTACCGCTATCGGTCTCTTTGCAGCCATCCCTGCAGTAATTGCGTACAACCGTTTTAGCAGTCAAGTTGAAAAGCTGGAAAACAATTACGGCATTTTTATGGAAGAGTTTTCCGCTATCTTGCACCGTCAAGCGCTAGCATCTAGTCAATCAAACTGACAGGGGCAATAGTATGTACGTACGTAAACGCCGGCGTCAGGTTAGTGAAATAAACGTTGTTCCCTACATCGACGTGATGCTGGTATTGCTTATCATTTTTATGGTGACGGCGCCTTTGGTATCGCAAGGGGTTAAAGTTGACTTACCCGACGCAAACGCTGACGCAATTGAGCAAGAAGATAACCCGCCTATTATTGCGTCCATCGATGCAGAAGGTTTGTACTACCTAAATATTGGCGATGACGAAGAAAAAGCCATGACAGCGGCTGATTTAGCGACCATTGTTGCGGCGCAGCTGCAGAAGCAACCGCAAACACCCGTGGTGGTGAAAGCGGACGGTTTGGTTCCTTACAATGATGTAATTCAGCTAATGGTATTACTGCAAAGAGCAGGCGTGCCTTCGGTAGGGTTAATGACGGACCCCGTTGAAGGCTAGGTTCAGCGACGTGTGAGCATGAAATTAAACGAAGAGCGACAGTCATTTTTAAAATCATTCGGCCTGCACTTCGCTATTGCGATGGTACTGTTGCTGAGTGTCGCTTTTGGTCACGAGCCGATTGTGCCTATGTCGCAACCAACGCCTGTCATTCAGGCTACGTTTATTGATGCGCAAGCAATCTATGATAAACAACAGGCAGCTATTGCAGCCGAGCAAGAACGTCAACGGGAAGCTGAACGTCAGCGAAAAGCGCAAGAGCAAGCTAAGCGTAAAGCGGCTGCAGATAAAGCACGCAAAGAACGCCAAGCAAAGGAACGCGCTGAGCAGCGCGAGCTAGAACGCAAAGCACAAGAGGCGGCGGAACGAAAACGTCAGGAAGAAGCGCGTAAAAAACGCGAAGCAGAAGAAAAGGCCAAAAAAGAAGCTGAGCGTAAAGAACAGCAAGCATTAGAGCGTTTGATGCAAGAACAATTGGCACAAGAACAGGCGGCGCAAGCAAAACGACGCTCTCAGCAAGTATTGTCTGAAGTGGACAAGTACAAAGCACTGATCACGCAAACGATTAATCAGTATGTATTCAGTGACGATAGTTTTCGCGGTAAATCGTGTTTATTAAATATACGAATGGCCAGCAGTGGGTTGGTAACACAAGTTACGATCCTAGAGGGTGACCCTGCACTCTGCCGTGCTTCAAGAAGTGCCGCACTGCGACCAGATAAGTTGCCAATGTCTGATGACATTGAAGTGTATCAGCAACTCAAAGATTTTAACTTACGGGTATCATTGTGAAGAAAAAAACGATTGGAATTGGGATTTGCCTTTGGCTTTGGCTTGGATGGGTAAGTGCAGTCTTTGCAAAATTGGAATTGATCATTACGGAAGGTGTGGATGCAGCCCGTCCTATCGCCGTTGTGCCGTTTAAGTGGCAAGGTGAAGGTCTTTTGCCTGAAAATATTGATCAGGTGATCACCAATAACTTGCGTAGAAGCGGGAAGTTCAATCCGATCTCCATGAGCACAATGCCGCAGTTTCCGGCTACCGATGGAGAGGTTAACTATTCATCTTGGGCGTCTACTGGGGTGGATACGATCCTGGTCGGTCGTATTGAGGTGGAATCAGTTGACCGTTATCGCATCAGCTACGAATTAATCGATGTATTACGCGGCCAGATCACCGGCGGTAATGCGCAAATGCTGGTGGATGGGAAGTTGCAATATAGCAACGATCACATTATTGCGCGTGGCACGTCAATCATTGACGGCAACGGGTTTCGTCGCCATGCACACCAAATCAGTGATGCAGTCTATGAAAAGTTGACCGGTGAACGTGGTGCTTTCCTAACACGCTTGGCGTATGTTGTGGTGCGCGACCGAGAGACCGTAGAGTTACCGTATCAATTGGTTATTTCTGATTATGATGGGGCGAATGAAACACGGTTATTATCATCACCGGAGCCATTAATGTCACCTTCATGGTCGCCAGATGGCGACAGTCTTGCTTATGTAAGCTTTGAAAATGGCCGCCCACAGATTTTTATTCAAGACATTTACACCACAAGCCGCACGCGCTTGACCGATTTCCCTGGTATTAATGGGGCACCGGTATTTTCTCCGGATGGCAAGCAACTTGCTATGGTGCTATCGAAGGACGGTAATCCTGAAATCTATGTAATGGATATTGCATCACGTAATTTACGTAGAATTACGCGTCACCGGAGCGTCGATACGGAGCCTTCTTGGGCGCCAGATGGAAAAAGCTTAATATTTAGTTCAGAGCGGGGTGGTAAACCTCAGATTTATCGCGTAAATTTGTCATCGGGGAAAGTCCATCGTTTGACCTATGAGGGCGAAATGAATTTGGGCGCCTCCTTTACGCCTAATGGAGAGGATATCGTGTTAGTTAATCGTACTAACGGTGACTACCATATCGCTCGCCAACGGATTAATGATGGTGCGATTCAAGTGTTGACTCGAACATTTTTAGACGAGTCTGCGAGTATCGCGCCGAATGGAAGTATGATCATATACAGTACGTTACACGAGGGTAAACAAGTGCTTTCGCTGGTTTCTCTTGATGGACGATTTAAAGCGCGCTTACCTGCTGCAAATGGTCAGGTTAAATCGCCAAGCTGGTCACCATTTTTGTTTTAAACGTTTTAACACAATAAGGAAAAGAAAATGCAAATGAACAAGTTTATGAGAACACTAGTCCTCGCATTGCCTGTGGTCACGCTATTGGGATGTCAATCAGGCCCGAGCGAAGAAGAGCTAGCAGCAGAGCGTAACCGTGTTGCTCAAGAGCAAGCAGCGGCAGAAGCTCAGGCGCGTGCAGCTGAAGAAGAACGTGTTCGTCTAGAATCTGCTGAGCGTGCGCGTAAAGCAGAAGAAATGGCTCAGCAAGAGTTAGAGTCATTGCGTAACGATAGCATCGTATATTTTGATTTTGACCGTGCGACAATCAAATCAGAGTTCATGCCTGTGCTTAAGAAACACGCTGAATTCCTTATTGCGAATCGTGGTCAGTCTATCGTGATCGAAGGTCACACGGACAACCGTGGTACGCCTGAGTATAACATTGCGTTAGGTGAGCGTCGTGCGAAGTCTGTGGAAACATATTTGCTAAATGCAGGTGTTAGCAGCTCACAAATCTCTGTTGTTTCTTACGGTGAAGAAAAGCCAGCTGTGATGGGTGCGACTGAGTACGCATTTGCTCAGAACCGTCGTGGTGTTGTTGTTTATCAATAATGGCTAATTCACGACTCCTGTTCGCAGGTATCATTTCGGTCGCCAGTGCAGCAGTCGCTGCACAGGCACCTGTTATTGATGTAAATTCTACAGAAATTGAATCTCGCCTTAGTGCTATTGAACGTATACTTGATAGCCGCACAGAAAGCCAACATCGTTTACAGTCTCAGCTGGACACTATGCAGCAAGAAGTGGATGAGTTGCGCGGTGCTGTTGAGCTACACAATCATCAACTAGAGAAGATTTTAGAGCGGCAGCGTGAGTTGTATCTCGAAATCGACAAACGTGTTGAAGCGTTAAAAAGCACTGCGTCTATACCTGTAACGACACAAACGCCATCAGGTAATGTGGATGCGGGGTCAAGCGTCTCTCAGCAACCGGTTAGCTCAGCGAGTGAATCTGAAGCCTATGAGGCTGCAGTGAACCTGATCCTTAAAGATCGGGATTACGAACGTGCGGTACCCGCATTTCAGCAATTTATTGCACAATACCCGGATAGTCAGTATGCCGCAAATGCGCACTATTGGCTTGGGCAACTACTGTTTAATCAGCAACAATGGGCTGACGCTCAGCAACAATTTGCCGTGGTTGTTGACAGATTCACTGACAGTACAAAACGTGCCGATTCACTGCTTAAAATGGGTATCATTGCAGAACGTTTAGGTAATGCTGCATTAGCGCGTCAGAAATTTAATCAAGTGATCAGTGAGTACCCAGACTCCTCAGCGAGAAAGTTGGCCGATAGCCGGTTATCTCAATTAGGTGGGTGATTGTTGATTTAATCGACAGTAATTGTTTATTGATTAACCTTGGATAGGTTGCAAGGCAGATTAGTTGTAATTTTACTTAATTTTGTCTTGCACCTCGCAAGGAAATAAGTATTATATGCCGCCGTTGCCGAGTACGGTTGAGCAATCACTCGGAAAGCACTTGAATGGGTCGTTAGCTCAGTTGGTAGAGCAGTTGACTTTTAATCAATTGGTCGCTGGTTCGAATCCAGCACGACCCACCATTCAAGCTCGCACTGCAACATTTCGTTAAGGGTCGTTAGCTCAGTTGGTAGAGCAGTTGACTTTTAATCAATTGGTCGCTGGTTCGAATCCAGCACGACCCACCATTAACGAAAAGCCTTTATCCCTATTTTCTACTTTCTAAACGTACCTAGCAGCGTTCATCGTGTTGGTTAGTATTTGTAAAACCCCACTTGCCGTTTGCAAGTTTAGTAAGGCTTGGGAAAGGCAATGCTTCTGTATCAACTCCCATATTGGTTGTTTATATTCAACTGGCGTATTTAGTTGAGTTTTGATTAAACCAAGTTGTGAACGCCTCAGTATTAAACTCAAATGTGTAATTAATATGACACTCTTGTATAATCCGCGTGATTTTTACTTTTGTACTGAACTGACGAATTGAGATTATGGCCGTAACGCTTCGTATTGATGAAACTTCTTATCCATTTCCAGCCAAACCTAAGCCCTTGTCTGCAGAACGAGAAGCGTTTTTAAAGGCTGAAATTAAGCAGCTTTTAAAACAGAAGAATGCGGTTTTAGTTGCGCATTATTATACCGACCCAGAAATCCAAGCATTGGCCGAAGAAACCAATGGTTGTATCTCAGATTCACTGGAGATGGCCCGATTTGGTCGTGATGCATCAGAGCAAACGTTAATTGTTGCTGGGGTAAAATTTATGGGCGAAACCGCTAAAATTTTAAGTCCAGAAAAAACCGTTCTCATGCCGACATTAGAAGCAACCTGTTCACTGGATATTGGTTGCCCAGCAGATAAGTTCAGTGAATTCTGTGATGCGCACCCTGATCACACCGTTGTGGTTTATGCCAACACGTCAGCGGCTGTAAAAGCTCGCGCTGATTGGGTGGTGACATCCAGTATTGCGCTCGAAATTGTTGAACACTTGGATGCGCAGGGCGAAAAGATTATTTGGGCGCCTGACCGCCACTTGGGTAGCTATATTCAAAAGCAAACCGGTGCCGAGATGTTAATGTGGGACGGCGAGTGTATCGTGCATGATGAGTTCTCTGCCCAAGCGCTGAAAGATATGAAGCGTCTGCATCCCGATGCGGCTATTCTGGTGCACCCTGAATCACCTGCAAGTGTTGTGGAAATGGCTGATGCCGTTGGCTCAACGACGCAATTGATCAATGCGGCCCAATCATTACCCAATGAAAAGCTTATAGTTGCGACGGATCGTGGCATTTTCTACAAGATGCAACAACTTGCGCCGAATAAGACCTTCATTGAAGCGCCAACAAGTGGAAACGGTGCAACGTGTAAGAGCTGTGCACATTGCCCTTGGATGGCAATGAATGGTTTGGAAGCCATCTACAGTGCACTTACAGGTAATCACTCAGAGCATGAAATCCATGTTGATGAAACGCTTCGTGTAGACGCTATGAAACCCTTAAATCGCATGTTAGATTTTGCCGCGCAGCTTAAGCTAAAAGTCAAAGGTAATGCTTGATAAGCCAAGCACTTTTCCCTACTATACGCGCGCTTCAAGAGAATAACGCTTCTGTTGAAAATCGAATTCGGAGAGATGGCTGAGTGGCTGAAGGCGCACGCCTGGAAAGTGTGTATACGTTAATAGCGTATCGAGGGTTCGAATCCCTCTCTCTCCGCCAGAATAAAGAAACCGGCTATATGCCGGTTTTTTTATTGTCGGTGCAACAACAAAACATTTTGCGCATGTATCAGCTCAGTGTTAAATCGATTCTCCGTTATATTCTACCGTTTCACAGTGATATTTTTGCTTAGCTAAATAGGCGCAGAGTTTCCCTGCGGTTTCTGGGTACTCTAAGGGGCCTAAGCGCAAACTGTAAAGGGTTTGTTCTCCCATATCGACTTTGGCGATGACCGGCGCTAAAAATTTACTGATTTCAGGAAGCTGCAGTTTTATGTTGTTCCATTTAGACCTTGCAGTACCTGAACGCAAAAAATAAGCAAGGTGAACGGCATATTGTTGCCTTGCAGACATGTCATTGTCTGCCGCAAATGGCAATGCTTGGTTGTCAGAGGCAAATTGTGTGTAACCTTGGTCCTCACCTGAAAGATCACTCTCTAGTACATCAGTACCTTTCATAGCTGCGTATTGAGGTGGAAGATTTTTCAACTTACTTTGCTTTGAAATCTCTTCAATAATGAGGGCAAGATCACTTTCCAATGCACCTAAGCGTTCAATTTTGGCTATAGACTCTTGCAGCTCCTCCATTCTATTAGTCTGGTTCTCATCATTACTACTAGTGGCGCTGGTAATGGTATAAAAAGGGTTTGAGCTACAAGCTGCAAGTAGCGCACTAAACAGTACCACTGTCGCAATAGAAGTACGGTTTTTATTGTGTACAGCCTTCATTTAACAAGCCTCGTTCAAGCAAGAAGTTCAATACATATTGCAAATAACTTGCCATCGAAATGGTTTTTCTGGTTGGCATATAATCTGCTAGATGTATTTAGGTGAGATGACTGTCTTAAGCGCTACCAATCTTTTAGATTGAAAGCTGGAGATCCGACAATGCTAACATACAAAATTATTATGCTTGTTTTATTGGGATGCATGTCCTTGAGTGGCTGTTCTTCCATAAACCTTTTAGGGCAACAAAATCAATCGCAGGCGCCAGTATCGAATTTTCAAACTGGGCGCTTTGGCGACTTGACAAAACAGTCGGGCGCAGAAAAAGGTATTGAGCCATATGCTAGAGATGTAATGGCACAGATGGCTAATACCATGGTAGGCGTTGATAGTGATAGCCGAATTGTTGTGACTCACTTCAGTGATGTGAATTCAGATTTGCAGTCAACTTCAGCTCTTGGTTTAGCGCTCGGTGAATCCTTTCAAAAAGTATTACATGAGTTTGGGTTTAAGACGGTAGATTATGTGCTAACTGACTCCATACGCGTCACTGAACGAGGGAATTTTGCCTACTCACGGGATTTCCTAAATCTTGTGAGTAACGTTACGAGCGATTACGTCCTAGTTGGCACATTCACCCAACACCGCGGTGGCGTTACTGTTAATGCGCGAATCGTAGACGTTGCATCAAAAGATATCGTGTCGGTGGGTAGTAGTTTTATTCCACAACGGCAGATAAATCTCTTAGTTAACATGCCGCACACTCCCCATGGTGAGAAGGAGATCAGTGAATGAAATCTAAACACTTAGGGATAACGTTACTTTCAGGGGTTATATTGTCGGGTTGCTCATTGACAAATTTAACGTCAATGCCTGAACAGTCAACGAGCAATGAGCTATCACAAAAAATCGATGCACTAAACACAGTGGATTCAAACACTTTGATGCTTCGAGACTATTCTGGTTTCAGTTCTGCGCAACATAACAAGACGCTCCATGATTATGCTGAACAGCTGATTATGGAGTTGGATGTTGATTTTCAGGTTCGAGGAAGCGTAAGTATTGCATCATTTGTCGACTTCGATGAAACCTTACAGCGCACTAATAGACTAGGTAATCAATTGGCAGAAGTCATGATCGTTGAACTAAGCCAATTGGGGTATTCAGTGACAGACATTAACGTCATGGACAACATAAGCGCCTCCTCACAAGGGAATTTTGTCTTATCTCGTGAGAAAGGTTCAGTGCAACGAGACGCGTGTTGTGTGCTTACAGGTACTCTCGTTTACGAGCCCCGGGGAGTTAGAGTCAATGCTCGCTTAGTGCAGCACTCGGGCAACTCGGTGCTAGGCGCATCATCTGTGGTCATCCCTTATTTTGTTATCGAGCACCTATTATGAGCATAATATTGGTTATAAAAAGTGCAAAGCATTACCATATTGAGACGTAAAACAGCGGATCCCTTTTTCCATTAACGCCTCACAAGCAAACAGCGCGTCTATCTTGGTGTCAAATTGGCCTATCTTGAGACGGTAGATCGTGCCGCTAGCCGTTTCGATTTCTTCTGCTACTGGAGTAAACCCTGACAGTTCAGAGGCGTGTGATGCTGTTAATTGTTGCCAAGCACCCTCTATTTTTTGTTTCGTATCCAAGGCCATAAGTTGAATAGCATATTTGCCCGTCAAATTGTTATCCGCCACTTTGACGACAGTATTAGGCGTGATGGGTTCTATGTTGCTGTCTTCGGGGCGGTCTGCAGCTCCAGCTATAACCGCAGGCGACTTATCGACTGTTGCATCAGAATCTTGGGACGCAGACTGACTAGCCAAAACATCAAGTTGTTCAATCAACAGTTTGAGCTCGCTATCGATAGAAACCAAGCGCATTACGGCAGGGCGGGCCTCTTTCCAACTCTTTATCAATTGCTCATTTTCATCGCGCTTTTCAAGCATTGCGATTAAAGCGTAACGTTGCTCTTGAGTAAACTCAACTTGCTCTGATGGACTTGACGTCGAATTGCAGCCACTAAGCGATGTGAGCGCCATGATGCTAAAAATATGTAATGATGCTTTACGTAGCATGCTAACCCCTAATAATTGATATTTATATTAACAGCTCGACAGTTTAAGTCTAAGTCGCTTAGTTGTGAGCATACTTGCCTAACATGTTGCTCCTCTTTCTCACTGTTACCCTCGGCATAGTATGCGCCTAGCACGTATTTATCGCTGTCTTCAAGTTGGTAGTAAAAGGCGTTAATCAGAGCACCGTCTCCCAGTCTTCCGGTAACCAGATTATAAAATATTTTTAGTAGCCCAAGAGACGAGAACTCGCCTATCGAAGCGACATAACCATTGGCCTTCATTAGCGGTCTCAAAACAAAATCCACATCGGTGAATACATCACCTCGTGCTGAGATGTTGACCTGTTTATAACGGTCGGGAGTTAATCCTTTTTGCCTTCCGCTTGAGGTATCAACATGGATTTGGTAATCGCCAGGATAGACTTTGTCAAACAAGTAATATCCGTCAAATTCACTTCGGGTAGATGCAACTGTGTTGCCTGAGGCATCGACCAACTCCATACGCACGTAGGGGAGAATATCTTCTTGTCCTGATTCTGTGCGCGCATAAAGAGTGCCTTCGACCTCACCACCTCTGATTACCGCAATGTCAAACTGTTGTATGGAGCCTTGCCTGGCTTCTACGGCAAAACCTTGTTGGCTCAACATCATGCCAGGCTCTATGAAATTATAATCATCAACCACAATATCCGTAATTTGTCCTTTGGGGAGAGAGGTGAGAACGGCAATACCCTCTGAATTCGTATCGGCAGCCTTATAAGCTTGAACTGCCTCAACGGTAATATCTTTTAGTAGTGGTTCACCCTCTGTGTACTGGTTATCTAAGTTTTCATCTTCATACATCCGAACCACTACCGCACCCGTGCTTGACAGGGCTCGTCCTGAGGTGAAAAGTGTGTCTGTTGTTGCGTCGTATCCTAATCCCATTCTCATGGTAAGGTTTACGCTCCAGTCGTCGCTGTCAGCATAACTCGCAATACCTGTAACCGAAACAGACTCTCCAAACCAATTGAGACGCAAGTCATAACGATCTTCAGAATCTATAATATTATATGAGTACCTAAGCTCACCGGTGAACTGGTTCGAGATAGGGTAATTTAGTGTACCACCAACTGATGTAAACTCGCTTGTTGGCTCTATTGTGTAATTTGTAAATAAGCGTGTGTTAACCCTCCCGAAACGATCGCGGTACCCAAATGTTCCTCCTAGCAACCAATCGCCATACACAGTCTGGCCCGAATCACCATCCAATGAACCATTTCGTTGCCAAATCAGGCCGTTTGAAAAAGAGCCATATCGAGAATTCAACCCTAGGGAGTTTTGGAATATTTCGGTGGAATTTCCACTCGTAAAGTCTGATTTTATCCATTGGTTAAGATAATTAAGGCTTGCTGATGACGTCTGGAACAGGTTCCCGTTCATTCGAATATTAAACGTATCTGATTTGTCTCTTTGAGCATTGACCAAAAGTGCTTCATCCAGGATTTCATCTTGTTGATAGTTGAAATCCCATGATATTCCAGCCAGCTGTGTACGATAACTTTGCAAAAATGACCGTGACTGATTGTCATCTACTTGAAGCTGAGTGTTTAAAACACCCCAGCTACCGAGAGAGATATCTGAACGCACCAAAAAGCGCTGTGATTCTTGTCCTTCATCAGGGAAAAAGAGTGAAGCTCCTGTACCGAGAGACAACCAATCTGAAACCCCATAATTATAAACAGCGCTTATTAAAGGACCGGTTGCTTCAGGGTTGTTCTCTATATCATTGAATCCAAATACGCTCTTTCCACTTTCAGTGATAGAAAATTGAACTGATGATTGGCCTTTTGCCACGGCATTGCCATCAATAAAAAATTGCTCAACACGGCGTTCTATTTGCCCTTGAGGCCCATAAAAAACCAACTCAAAATTATTCTCACCAAAGCCGAGTTCCAGATCATTAAATTCATAACGACCTGAATCAATAGCAGTGATGGAATCGATTAATATCCCATTTCGATAAAGTTCGATATCCCAGCCGACTTGGACTTCACCCGTTAGATTGGTTCTGCGATTGTCAGCAAGCCGGGCAGCTAGATTGTTCATGCTAAAACCTCGACTAAGACCGCCAGTGGCACCTATTCCTGCGTTAACAGGAACAACGTCTCCAAAGGAGTACTCGGACATCTTTAGCGGACCCAGCAGGTCACCATCTGGCGAATACTTACCGAGTGAAAGGCGGGCTTCTATTAAACTGTCATCATCGGTACCGTATAAAAATACTTGGCTAGATAAATATGCAGCGTCCTGACTTGATAGTATCGAGTAAGAGCCAGAAGTGTCGGAGTCGGAATGCCTTACTGAGGCTTGAAAATCGACTAGAGGGTTTGAAAACATTTGGTAGCCGTTTTCTCTCAGTGGTAATACTGATTTGCTGAAACCTTGTCCTTGAACAACACTTTTATTCTTTCTTGCCATGCGTTGTTCGATAGGAAAAGGCCTGGGTGATTGGATCCCCAAGGTCAGGGTTGACTCATCGAGTGATGCCGTTAAATTGAACCATGAAGCTATTGTGCTTAGTTCAACGTAAATGTCATCACTGAGTTCAATATCAGTCAGTGGCTCGACGAAGGCTTTGCCAGCTATATTGACCGATAAGTAGCTTTCATTCGCTCTCGCATCAAACTTAGATGATTCAGCTATAAACCATCCGCTGGCAACGCCATTTTCTGGTTCCACATCAATAGCGAAGTCGACCAATTGAAAAAATTCGCCTAATCCAACTTTTATACCTTTATCGCTAACTATTGCAAACACATCACCGAGAAATATGTCGTTTAACTTAAGCGTGATAATCAGTTCTTCGCCAACGGGGAAGCGGCGAACATTCTCTGGTATTTGTTCACTGGCAGACGGGTAGCTATTCTGCGGAAGAGGAGATGTGATTTCTGAGCTATTCGTACTATCACTAGTATTTGATGCCGGGGACGCAGAATACCGACTCTTGATTCGTTCAAGTAGCTGAACAACCGACTGCTCAGAAGACTGAACTTCAGCTAATGTGTGTGGTGTATAGAGTAAAAAGCAAAGTGCAAAACAAAAAATGGCTTGTTTGAATGCCCCGTAGGTGGACCGTATTGTAGCGCTGCACTTACTGGTTAGTTTCATCACAAACCATTTTTATTATTATACTTAAGTTGTAACTTATTTCGGGGGAATAATCTACTCCGTTGCAATAAAATCGCTAGACTTTAATCGTACTGTTTCATTGATATATTCGATGCCGTCAAAGTCTCTCACTCCTTCATATACAACGCGTAGGGTACCGTTGCTTGGTGTAACTTTCTCTTGCGTCCAAACCAGTTTAGCCTCTAAATAGTCTATCTCAGTCCAAACACTGAAGTCTGCTATTTTGCCAAGCAAGACTTCCTGACCGCCGTCAGGCGTCCAATATGCCTCAATATCTCCACTTGGTGAGTGAAGACCTTCACGCTTAATACCTAATTTGACATTGGCCGCACCAGTACTTTGGCTTAATTCAATGGCTGCTTTTTCAAGTGAGACCTTTGTGTCGTATACACCCTGTTGAACTGAAATCGGAACAGCGAAACTCATAACCATGTTGATGGCAACGCCTTCTTCTACGGCATTCTTTTCTGGAGGAATAGCCTTTAATAAAAGATGTGAACGATATTCACCATCAGTGAGATCACGAGGGCGTCTTAGTGATAATTTTATGACTTGTCTTTCACCAGGTTTTAGAGTGACTTGTCGCGGCGCGAAGCGAATCATATCACTGGCAATAGGAAGTGATTGTGCTTTGGCCTCTTGCTCAGTAAGAAGCTGGTATCCGCCTTCAGGCAATGCTCTGTTTTCGTTCCACTGTAATCGGTAAGTATTTGTTTTATCTGAGGTGTTCGTTAAAGTAATTTGCTCAGTACGTTCATTTTCATCGAACGATATCCTAACAGGGTAAATCAGCAAATTTGCGGAAGCTATTTGCGGAGCTAATAGCATAAACGTTAACAAAAGTGCGGAGATAATACGGGTTTTCAACACGGTGTCATATCCTCAATAAGTTAAATTAATATTAACAGTAATTTCATAGGTTGCAGGCCCTATGTAAGAGCCACCGTTACCGGAGGTCTCTAATACACCACCTACAGAAAATTGTGCTGTTCCTGAAACATTAACCGGCACACTGGCCGGTATATCAACTGCGGTGAGCGTGAATTGCTCCGTTCCAGGAATCGTAGAGCCTGAAAACGCAGGTGTATCAGCCGTTAGCGTTAACAGTGAATACGGAGGGAGCTCCGTGACTGTGTATACACCAGGTGTACCTATTTCCAGTACATAAATGTTGTTAGTAGCAGTTGTCTGACCGTTTCTCGTCATTTGCAAAGAACTCACAACGCTGTTGTTGGTTATTGCAATCCGACCAAAATTTAGCGGGCTATCAACGATCAAAGCCGCTACTACATGACCGGGTAAAAAGAAGCCTATGACGAGTAAATAGAGCAAACTAAGTCGCATAAAAAATCCCAGCAAAACAACATGTATGCTTAGCATACACTGCTTTACTGGGATTGATAATATACAGAGGTTTATTAACGCAACTTAATATGCAACCGTTACGTCAAAGCTGCCTGCATAGCCCGTGTTTTCATAGGCTAGCGTTGGGGTGCCTGGGTCCGTGATAATCGTTGCGCCAACTAGGAATGTTATATTTCCTGATGCGTCAGCAACAATGCTTCCTGAACCCGTTGTCAAGGTAACATTACCAGCAGTACCTGAACTTTGATATACTGAGTGGTTTATCAGTTGAAGCTCTGGAGCACCTGCAGGTGCAGGATTTAATGTCATTGATGTAGCAGTAGTAGGAACAGTTACTGTTAACGTTGTGAATGCTGCGAGTCCTGTAATATCAAACTGCGGACGCGTAATAGAGCCACCCACAATTTGAATCTCTGCGTCACCAGCACCAGTATTACAGGGTTGACCAACACCACCGGGTACGTATGCGCTAGTAGCTGTTGCTGGGTTGGCAGGGATAACGATACCCACACATTCGTCAGAAGTAGGGTCTGCTGTCGCTCGGATCGTACCAACATCAAATGTGCCGGTTAACGCAAAGTTAATGGTATTGTCGACAGTAACCGTAGCTGGGACTGTAAGCGTTTCAGCGTTTGCGGTTGCCGTCACAACAGAAAGCGCAACCAATGCGCCTAAGTGTGATAGTTTAAAATTTGTTTGTTTCATCATCGTATTCCTAAGTAAAAACTTTGGTTCAACACCTTAGTGAGTCCACGTAAAACGCGCAAAACTAACGAAGTGCTCACTCTGTTATCGACTGCTTAACACAAATCTGTAGAAAAATTGTTAACTTAGTGTCATCAAGCAAACGTAATAGTGCAAAATATAATCCATTACGTATAAAGATAGATGCATAAGTATTTCCAATCAACAAATCTAAAGCGTGCGCCTGGATACATATGTATGAGAATCTATACGTATAAGTTGTAAGGCATAGGGGCCGATACTGAGTGCATATCTTGGAGTTGCTTTGTAACCCATATATGTCAAAAAAACACAAATCCTTCATAGTGCAAATCAACAAAAAAGCCGGATCTATAATCCGGCTTTTGATCATTTCGACTCTGCACCTTTCAAGGTGTCAGGCTTTCACTAATACTGTTGTATGATTAGTATGCAACTGTTACGTCAAAACTGCCCGCATAGCCAGTGTTTTCATAGGCTAGCGTAGGAGTGCCCGGGTCAGTGATAAGCGACGCCCCAACTAAAAAGCTGATATTTCCTGATGCGTCTGCTGTTACGGTTGTAGTCACAGCCGCTGGAGTACCCGATGTCTGATAGCCAGTGAAATTTACCAATTGAAGCACCGGAGCACCTGCTGGGGCAGGGTTCAAAGTTAAGTTAACTGCCGCTGACGGTAGTGTTAGATTTAACGTCGTGAAAGATGCTAAGCCAGTGATATCAAATTGAGGACGTGTAATCGTGCCACCTACAATCTGAAGCTCTGCATCACCTGCACCACTACCGCACGGAGCGCCTGTAAATGTGCTGGTCGCAGTTGCCGGGTTGGCTGGGATAACCACACCAGTGCATTCTGCCGCTGTATTGTCAACGGTTGCTCGGATAGTGCCGACATCAAACGTACCGGTTAACGCAAAGTTTATTGTATTATCAACAGTTGCAGCGGCTGGTACTGTGAGTGTTTCAGCGTTTGCGGCTGCTGTGACAACAGAAAGCGCAGCGATCGCGCCAATGTGTGACAACTTAAAGTTAGATTTTTTCATCATTGTATTCCTAAGTAATTACTTGGGGTCAACACCTTTAGAAAGTCTACGTCTAGCGCGCAAAACTACCGAAGGGCCTCGAAACTTTATCGGCAACGAAGTTGTGTTCTTTAATTAGAATCAACGACTTTGTTCGTTAAACAAAAAAGTGGCCAAAAAATATTCACTGCGTATAAAAATAGAACGGTACGTATGAATGGTCAATATGAAGCAGAGTTTGGCTCGTATACGTACGTATAGATACTTATAACTTTTGGTGCGGCAAGTTCTTGGTTAATTGGTATCGCATAGTATGCTGGAATAAAAACGCCAAGTAATATCTTGGCGTTTTTTTCAACTCTTAATCTTGTCTCGTCAACTGACGCTATTGTTAAAGCAAGAGTAGGACACTGTTTTTAGCTTAGTAAGCAACTGTTACGTCAAAGCTACCTGCATATCCTGTATTCTCATATGCAAGAGTAGGAGTGCCTGGGTCAGTAATAAGCGACGCCCCAACTAAAAAGCTTATATTACCAGAAGCGTCTGCTGTTACGGTTGTAGTTACAGCAGCTGGAGTACCCGATGTCTGATAGCCAGTGAAATTAACCAATTGAAGAACCGGTGCGCCAGCTGGGGCAGGGTTCAAGGTTAAGTTAACTGCCGCTGACGGTAGTGTTAGATTTAACGTCGTGAAAGATGCTAAGCCAGTGATGTCAAATTGAGGACGTGTAATCGTACCACCCACAATCTGAAGCTCTGCATCACCTGCGCCACCGCCGCAGGGAGCGCCTGTAAATGTGCTGGTCGCAGTCGCCGGGTTGGCAGGGATAACCACACCGGTACATTCAGTATTATCTGCATCGACCGTTGCTCTAATGGTACCCACATCAAACGTACCGGTTAAAGCAAAATTGATGGTGTTATCGACGGTTGCGGCAGCTGGCACTGAAAGCGTTTCAGCATTTGCGGTTGCCGTGACAACAGAAAGCGCTATAACTGCGCCTAAGTGTGACAACTTAAATTGTGATTGTTTCATCATTGTATTCCTAAGTAATAACTTTCGTTTAACACCTTAGAGAGTCCACGTAAAACGCGCAAAACTAACGAAGTGCTCAACCTGTTATCGACGTGCTTATTGATTTCTATAGGAATATTTGGAATAACTTAGCCAAACACACATTAAAACCATACGGAAATGATGTGATTTGTTTCCGTAATATTGCCGTTCATTGTTTAAATTATGTAAGGGGATAAAGACAGGTATTCGTTGCGATCTGACTGCAAATACTAATGCGTCTAAGCATTTCAATTGCAAACCTGACAAAGAGTTCTACAGCTCATAATCATGCTAAAGTTGCCTCATAATGTTATTTTTATTTTGGACAATGTCGATGTCAAATGTTCATCATTCTCACAGGCAAGCTTTGCGCTATAGCCGACAAATTATGTTAAGTGGTTTTGACTTTGAAAAGCAGGAAAAACTGTTAGCAAGTCGCGTGCTAATTATCGGTGTAGGAGGTTTAGGCTGTGCAGCGGCTCAATATTTAGCGGCAGCTGGCGTCGGTGAAATGACATTGATCGATGATGATCACGTTGAGCTTACCAATTTGCAGCGACAAATATTGCATCATGAAAAGAGTATTGGTCAGCTAAAAACCGAATCCGCTAAAGCTCATTTGCATAAGCTTAATGGCGATATGAAAATCACCACGTTGCATCATCGTTTGAAACACGATGAATTGCGAGTGATAGCCCCAAAGCACGACATTATTTTGGATTGTACTGATAACCTTGATAGCCGTCGCTTGATCAACCAAGTCTGTGTTGAAGAAGGCGTTGTACTTGTATCAGGCGCGGCAATCCGAATGGAAGGGCAGGTGTTTGCATATTTACCCGATACACACAGTGCATGCTACCACTGCCTAAGTCGCCATTTAGCCCCCTTAAATTTGACGTGTGCGGAAGCCGGTGTGTTATCGCCTGTGGTTGGTGTTGTAGGTGCCATGCAAGCGGTAGAGGCGATTAAAATACTGACTCACTATGGACAATTGTTAGCGAATAAAATGCTCCACTATGATGCTATGCATTCAACGTGGAGCGATTTTCAGATAGAGCGTAACGCAGACTGCGGCGTGTGTGCTAAGTCTTAGCCAAAATGAGTGAACTACAGTGCCTTTTTGGTTGGCATTAGGACATTGGCAAATATAAGCCCTGCCACTAATGACATAAATATGACGAAGGTCTCTTGTCCAATATGATCGGTCTGAGTGAAGTCTTGTCCTGACACAAATGAATTAAGCCCAATATAGGTTTTAGAGCCGGGAACCAATACTATCAGTCCTTGCATTAACACGATGCTGGCTGGGGCATTGGCAAGCCGCGTAAACAGGTTGGCGAAAACGCCTACTGCAAACGCACCAACGAACGTACCCAAGCCAAACTCTAAATATTTTGAAGCCCAAAAAGTGCCAAAATAACCGATAAATCCGCACATAATTGCCCAAGGGGCGTGTTTGAGGCGTAATTTAAAGATCACCACAAGTGCAGTACACAAAATAAATACTGCCACAAATGCAGCCCAAGCTGGCATCGGTTTGGTCGGCGTCATTTCCACTTCACTGAATAACCAAAAGCCCATAGCAATACCTAAGAAAGCGCCGAAGTAGAGCTTAAACAATTGCATTAATGCATCCATTACACGGGCTGTGCCTGATACCACATGTCGCGCTGAAAGCTCTGCTAAACCAATGGTTAATGCCAGTCCGGGAATGAAAATGATGATCGATGAAAGCACGACTAAACGAATATTTATCGCGGGATCGATAAAACTCGAAATAGCGCAGGCGCATAATCCCGCAATCATGGCTACCGCAGGTTCTAACATCAGGTTTACGCGCTTACTGCGCATAGCCCAGCGCGTGTACAAGTACATGAGTAAGCCAATAAAACCAGCTGCGAGTGAATCATCAAAGGATGAGCCCATCACTACAGCGAACGCGCCGGTTGACAGACCAAAAGCCAAGCAAGACGTGAGCGGAGAATAGAATTCTGGTAATTCGTCTATTTCGCTAAGTCGTTGGTCAGCTTCTTCTAATGTTAATTCTCCACTGAGTAACTTGGTCACCAGTTCGTCGGTTCTCGATAGTGAGCCAAGATCGAGATCGCCAGGTTGAACCCTTGCGACGCTGTTGTATTCTTCCTCGTGGTGATGGCTCCAAATACTGAAGCTCAGCGACGTTGGCGTTGAAACAAAGCCCGCATGCACACCTAAATAAGCGGAAACCTCCATTAAATGCGCCTCTAAACGAAACGCCGGTGTGCCATACTTATGTAGCATTTTCCCCAATTTGACGATGAATTTTCGAATTTGGACAAATTCTTTCTTTTCCACGTTATCCCTTATTTAACTGCACTGGGTGAAGATTGACGATCTTTATCGAATATAAGCAGAGCGGCGGGCAAGAATATCAAGTCGACGATGAGAGCGACAACAATAATGATGCTGGTCAGCATGCCCATGTCCTCGTTTAAAGCGAACGTCGACAAGGTTAATGTGGCGAAGCCTAAGGCTAGGACCACCGTTGTGATGAGCAACGCCCGCCCGACACTATTGAAGGCATATCGTACACTGTCTTCTGCGCTGTCTCCACGTTTGCGTGCATAATTATATTTGGTGAGAAAGTGCACGGTGTCGTCAACAATAATGCCCAATGTCATACTCAGCACCACCGACAGGGCCATGTTGATTTGTCCTGAAATCAATGCCCAGATACCAAAGCCTAAACCGGCAGGCAGCATATTCGGCAACAAGCTTATCACCCCCATGCGTAGCGATTTTAAGGCAAAGATCAGGAGCCCCGAAATGAGTACCAAGGCGAATAATGTTCCTTTAATCATACTTTGCATATTGGTTTCACCAACATGCGCAAACATCAATGGTGGGCTGGCGGCTGTTATCCTTAATTCAGGCGCGAGGCGCGTAAACCAATCGATGGCACGCTGTTCGAATTCAACAAACTCCTTACTGCCTAAATTTTGCATGGTCACCATTATGCGCGTGGCAGATTTATCAATGTCCACTTGGTTATTCAAATCGAGGCCGTAGGGCAATGACATTTCAAACAACAATAGGTATTGGGCGGCGAGTTCTTTTTCGTCGGGCAAGCGATAATAATCAGGATCATCATCGTGCATGTTTTTATTCAGGCGTTTCATTGTATCTGACAGCGTCGTGACATGGTCTACCTCGGGTTGACTGCGTAGCCAGTCCGCAAATGCGGCAATCACCGTGAGGTTTTTAGGACTATTGATTGCGGACGCTTCTTCTGTGTACACACCAAAATCAGCGGTAGACATGCCACTGAGGTTGTTGGTTTGGAAATCGGCAGCTTGGCGGAATTCGCTGGCGGTATCAAAGTATTCGACCGCAATGTCATTCAGTTCATTGGTAAATGCCAAGGCAATGGCTGCAACAAAGGCGATAATGCTGTAAGGCAAAATACGCTTATGTTTACTGATCACCCAATTGGCCAATATATCGGTCCAAGTATCTTGTTTTGTGCGAGTAGCTGGAACTCGAAGCCTCACAACCATGAGAAATGATGGCAAAAATGTCAGAGATAACCAACAGGCGAGTAGCATGCCAAATGCTGTAAGATTGCCTAAGTCATTTAAAATCGGAACCGCGGAAAAGTTCAATGTTAGGAAACCAATGGCAGTCGTGACAGAGGTGATAACAACGGGCATTAAGTTAATATCGAGGCTGTAACGCAGTGCATCCTCTTTGCTCTTGCCTTGCTGCATGGCGTAGAACATAGATGCTATCACGTGAATGCAATCAGCCACTGCAAGTGTCATGACCATGGTGGGAACATTTACCGTTGAGATACTTAAGAAATAGCCCGTCCATCCAGCAAATCCCATTGTTGCCACAATAGAAAAGGCCACGACCAGCAGCGTTGCCAATGTGCTTAACAGCGAGCGCAGCAATATCCACATCACGACGATAATGGTTAAAAACATTAACGGGATAAGGGTTTGAGCATCGTCATTGGCGGCTTCTTGGAATGCATTGTTAAGCATTACCATGCCGGTGTGATAAAACTTATGGGTCGGATATTGTTCAGCATATTGGTCGGTCAACTTGCGGACAAACTGATAAATAGCGGTCACTTCTGGCGTTTGATCGCCATCGGGCAGCTGAACCGTAATATTGATCACCGCCACATGACCTTCACGTGACACCAACCTTCCGACTAGATTGGGTTCTTTCATAGCGACGGCTTTAATAGCGTTGATACTTGCGTCATCTAAATTTGCCGGGTCCTCAACCAGGCTTTCCACTATTAAGTCGTCATACTCGGCATAGGTGTGCTGAAAGTTGGCAATTGAATCGACTCTTGTAGAGAGTGGCGTTTGCCATGATGCTTCGGTTAAGTCATGAATAAGCGTTAAGGTTTCAGGCGTGAAAACATTACCACTCTCTGGGGCAATGATGATGCTGGCGTTTTCATTCTTATTAAAGATGTTCTGCATTTCTTCAAATGCTAAACGCTGAGGATTGTCGTCTTGGAAGAATACTTTGTAGTCGCCGCGGAAATAGAGGTTTTGCGCACCAATAGCCAGCGCTACTAACGCGATTACATTAATCAAAAGTACCCACCAAGGGTGATTGATTACAAAATCCATCCAGCGCTGCTTCATTTCCAGATCCTTTTTCTACCGAGCATCAACATTACACATCGAACGTCTTTTAAGTTCAATCTCTTGGGCGGGTTAATTGTAGTCTATGCTCGTCGTTTGAAAAGGGAAATGAAGTCAGTTAGCGAAGATAAAGAAGCGGCGATATAAAGCGGCTCATCAGAATGGTTTGGTCGTGGTGAATCGACTGGGTACGTACAGTAACTCGATAAAATGAGACGGTGATGGGGTATTAAGGTTTTGTAGAGATTCAAAATCGAAAGAGCAACAGGGCGTTGGCCAGATTGACCAACGCACCTATTAAGGGGTTACTTGCCAGCGTTTGCAGAGGCTGCTTCCAGCGCGCTGCCTTGCTCTGGCTCGCTTTTACTCAGGCGGCGCTTAATAGCACTGAAGGGCTTGCGTAAATCCAATAGGATCAAATACAAACAAGGTACCAATATTAAGGTGACCAATGTTGCATACATTACTGCGAATCCTAGCGCTACCGCCATTGGCACAACAAAGGCTGCCTGTAAGCTGGTTTCAAACATAATTGGTAGTACGCCCGCAAAGGTTGTAATAGAGGTTAGTGTGATCGCTCTAAAACGCGCACATCCAGCTTCCAATACAGCTTCTCTTACGGAATACCCTTGTTCTCTGCGTTGGTTAACAAAGTCAGTCATAACAAGACTATCGTTGATCACAACCCCTGCAGCGGCTATCAACCCGAAGAAAGACATCATGCTAAGGTCAAGACCCATAAAGAAGTGCCCCCAGATAGCGCCTGTTAAGCTAAACGGGATGACCGACATGATGATCAGTGGCTGACCATAACTCTTTAATGGCACTGCAAGTAGGATGTACACCATGATCATACCTGCGATAAAGAACAATACCTGCTCATTTTGCTGTGCCTGTTGTTCTTTAATGTCACCGCCAAGTTCGGTCTTGACTCCCGGGAACTGCTTAAATAACTCAGGTAACAGTTTTTCTTTGATGTCTTCTACGACTTCATTCGGTTCGACTAAACGCTCATCAATGGAACCCCATACGTAAACGCTCTGATAGCCTGCCTCACGGCGAATATAGCTGATCCCCGGTGTTTCGGTTAATTCGACAACGTCACCTAACATGACTTCGCGTCCAGCTGGCGTTTGAATGACCGCATACTTCAATGACGAGAATTGTTCCCGCGTTAGACGTGGGTAACGCACCATTACGCGTACTTCTTCGCCGTTTCGGATCACGCGTTGCGCTTCACCACCAAAGAAGCTGGTACCGACTTGATTGGCAATGTTAGCCAAGTCTAAACCCAGATCATAGGCAACCGGTTTCAAACTCATTTGAATCTCTTTGCTCGCAGGGTCGATAGTAGAGCTCACATCAAACAAGCCTTCCTGTTGCTGCAACATCGCAATAAATTGACGACCAGCGGCATTCAACGTGGCTAGATCGGGACCAAATAACAAGTATCCAAACTCACCGTTGTCACCACCACCGTTAACGTCATCTTGAACAACAAAAGACTTCATACCGGGAATAGGAGGGATAGCTTCACGCCATCTACGCGCCAACTCGAAGGTATCAAACGGGCGCTCATCTTCATGCACTAATGGCACTACGATGCGCGCATCTGTTCGACCACGGTTGAACGCGAGTAAATCGCGGATCATGCCAGTTCCGTGCTCTTGAATAGTATCTTCTTCAATTTGCCAAATAACGTTTTCGATAATTTGTAACGCTTCAATCGTAGCGGTGTCGGAAACCGTTTCATTCATCTCAATGCGTACGCTTGGGAAATCGTGCGGTACTTTCGGATTGGGCACGGTCCTGACGTAATTGGCGTTTATTAAGCCAAAACTAATAGCCAATAGCGCGATGAATGTCATTAGTGTCGCCCAGCGCCACTCTAAGCATCGTGCGACGAAATTACGGTAAGGACCGTTTACGAAACCGAAGAAGCGTTTGTTAAACCGAGCACGCCAACTGGTTGGTTTAACCGGCGGAAATTTAGTGTGCGCGATATGTGCTGGCAAGATTAATTTGGATTCAATCAAACTAAATGCCAAACATAGGATAACCACCACTGAGATATTGTAGAAAAACGTACCTTCTGGGCCTGAGCTCATTGTCGCGGGGGCGAACACGGCAATTGTGGTCAATACACCAAAGGTTGCTGGTTTCGCTACCCGTTTGGCACCGCGTACGACGTTATCTATACCACCGCCTTTGCTCTCTACTTCAGTGTAGGCACTTTCACCTATGACGATGGCATCGTCGACCACAATCCCCAATACCATGATAAAAGCGAACAACGACAAGATATTAATACTGACGCTGAAAGCTGGCATTAGCATAACGGCACCAAGGAAACATACCGGAAGCCCAACCATGACCCAAAATGCTAAGCGGAAGCGTAAGAATATAGTCAACAATAATGCTACAAGGATTGCCCCTTGGAACAGGTTACTGAGCATCATGTCTAGACGTGCATTGAGGTAGTAAGTTAGATCGACTAAAACCTTTATTTGGGCGCCGTCAGGCAATGTTTGATTGCGCTGTTCGATATATTGCTTAACGCTTTCTGCAACCGGTATCGTATTCTGTGTTTTAGTGGCTTTAACAGCCATCCACATGGCGTTTTGGCCGGAATATTTGAAGTAGCGTTCACCTTCGGTAAAACCATCGGTCACTATGGCCACATCACCTAACAATACACGTGCGCCGTTTGCACCGATCTTAATAGGGATTTTCTTAAACTCTTCACCGTTGTAGATTTGATTTTCGACGCGGACAGAGATGATCCCGGCATCCGTGCGTAATTGTCCCGCTGAGATGTTGGCTGAGAAACGGCGAATAGCCTGGGTTACATCATTGATCGTAACGTTGTATTTGCGCAGCATTTCAGGTTGTATTTCCACCGCGATTTCATCATCGGGTGCGCCCATTTCAACCAAAGATACATTGCTTAATTGCAATAACTCAGTTTCGACTTGCTTAGCAAGCGCTTTTAACTCGGGTAATGGCAGATCACCCACAAGCGACATTTCTAATACATCTTGACGGAATTCAACCTGAGAAACCGTTACTGGTTCCATATCGGCAGGGAAGGTGGCAATACTGTCGACACGCAACTTCACTTTATCGAGTACATCGGTGAGGTCTTCATCAGGGTGGATTTCTAATGATACCTGCCCACTGTTGCGATAGGCGCGAGACACGATGCGCTTGATTTCAGTGACGTCTTTTAACGCTTCCTCAATTTTAATTAAAATCGATTCTTCAATCTCTTGCGGTGAGGCACCGCGATACTGAGCACTGACATTGATATAGTTGATTTCGACATTGGGGAACATCTGACGCTGGATAGTGAAGTAACTTACCAGCCCCATGATGAGTATAAATACCATCAGTAAGTTTGCCGCAACTGAGTTGTGGGCAAAATAGGCGATGATGCCGCTTTTAGTTTCGTTATTTGCGTTCATATTTATACCCTATTAGTCTGAGCTCGCCGCAACGGTAGGCGTGTTTTCATCGACTACTATGACTTCCATACCGTTTTGTGGGTACTCTGGTAATGTCATGATAATACGGTCACCATTTGTAAGCCCCGCTTTTACAAGGAAGAAATCTCCTTGTTCACGGATCACATCAACACGGCGTTTTTGCATTTTGCCTTCGTCGTCTAAGGTCCAAACGATATTGTTGTTGACCAAGTCTTGCTTCACTTTAAATACGTCCTGCAATACAGAGCCATCGAAGCTCACTTCGACATAATTACCGAACTTTAACGGCGTAACATCACTATTCAAACCATAAGGGTCAGGGATACGAACCACTAAGTTTGTCATTCGAGTTGCTTCATCTACAATACCCAGATCGCGGGCAATTACACCGCTGCGTGAAATCGCATTACGGCCACGGGTGATTACCTGTGCGGGCTGGCCTGCAAGGGCTGCAGGAAGGTATTCATTGTCAAAACCCGCGATAGGGAATACAACCTCTGCAATTTCAATGTTATGCAGGGTCGCAACACTTGCGCCGGTTTGTACGAATTGACCGACACCAATGTTGCGGCTTACGACAAGCGCGTCATACGGTGCTGTAACGTTGGTATTATTCAGGTCGCGCTTGGCAATGCGCAAACGCGCTTCCGCTGATTTAACACTGGCTTCAGCGCTCATTACTTGGGGTTTTCTTAAATACAGATCACTGACTTGTTTGCTTGATAGCGCTTTGGCTTCTTTTGCAGCCACTTCAGCGCGGGCTTTTTCCTCAATTAGCAATGCTTTTGCTTGTGAAAGTTCGGCCTCAGCTTGCAGCAACGCAGATTCGTAAGCGTCTTTCTCTATGGAAAATAGGGTTTCGCCGCGTTTAACAATACCGCCTGCAACAAAGTTAGGATTCCACGTCACAACCTCGCCCGATACTTGCGCCGATAGGTTAGTGCTCTCAAGCGGTTGAACTTCACCAAAGCTTTCAATTGTGACCGTATAGTCAATAGCATTGAGTGTTTGCGTTCGCACTGTAGGGCGGGTGTCTTTGAGTTCTTCTTCCTTTTCTTCGGGGGCGCTAGCCTCGATGCTAAATTTGAGCCCAACACCCACTACCAAAATTAGGATTGGGACTAGAATTTTAACAAATAGCTTATTCATAACAGTGCATCATCAGTGATTTAATTCCAGTGCATATACTAACTGGCTGAAGAAAAAAAACGATCAATCAAATGTAACGAACTGTTATTACATTTACATAAATTCGGCTTTTATAAACCGGGGTTTATTGCGTACTTTGGGGGAAACTAACGAGTATTGATTGTTAGGCGCTTGGTGAGTTTCGGCTAATCATTTAAGTAGGTAACTCATTCCCAAATGACTTTGTTTCGACCTTGCTGTTTCGCAATATATAAGCGTTTATCGGCTAGATTGATCGCTTCGTCAATGGTCGTATCTGGCGTGACTTCAGCTAAGCCTATACTGATTGTGACATTGAGTTTCGCGTTGTTGACGGAGATCGGATGAGATTCAATGTAGTGTCTAATCTTCTCAGCTACATCCTTTGCATTTGATGCATTTGTCATCGGTAATAGCAGTAAAAATTCTTCGCCGCCCCAACGAGCTAATAGGTCTTGCCCACGTACAGCTTGTCTGAGGTAATCTGAGATTTTGCACAGCACATCATCGCCCGTATCGTGTCCAAAGCTATCATTGATTTGTTTGAAATTATCCACATCAGCAAGCAAAACAGTAAAGGCCTGACCATCACGGACCGTGCGTTGATACTCATGTTTTAACTGTTCATTTAGATTCCGCCGATTCGGTAATTTTGTTAATTGGTCGTGCAACGCTTGTTGCTCAAACTCATCTCGTAAAAGCCTCATCGCTTTGAAGCTTTGTTCTCGGCTGTATTCGTATAATGCTGACAAAAAGATAATGGTGGCAAAGGAATACAAAAGCCGTGTTTTAAACTCATAGCTGTAGTTGGCAGCCAATAAAGCGTTATCTGGATAAAACAACACGATACTGACACATAGTGTGAAACCAAGGTTGGCAATCAAGCCTCTTTTAAACCCGCCTAAAAACATACATACCGGCGGCACCAAGTACATCCACAATGGACCCGTATTATTGTTCCCGCCGGTGATCACTAAATACAACGTCAGTACCATCAAACAGCATTGTAGAACGGTTGATGATATCAGCTGATAGAAGCGTGTCGGACGAACCACCTGCAATGTGCGTGTGGTGACGAACAAAAAACTTGCAGCGACCAGTGAGACGGCTAAAGGCCAATCGCCAGCTAAAGCCGCTCTTGCGAAGAGCAAAAAGGTAATGGTACTGCCAATAAACGCAAACAGATTAACGATAACGACGCGCCGATTGGTGTCATCGTCGAATCTATCGGAACATCCCGCATTTACGTAGTTGATACACGCTTGTTGAAAGGCTGCCAGCATGAATGCTATCGCTTCCCACTTATATGTTTATTTTCGGCAGCAACAAGTATGTCTTGTGCAAGCATACTGACAGACTCCCTTAATTTGTTAACTGCATGTGAATAACCATCTTCTTCCATTATCAGTCGATAATCAAATAAGTGTGGTGTTGAAGTATCGATTTGCGCTGAATACCAATACCCGCTCATGACCACTTCACCACTTGAGAGAGGCATGAAATGTTCAATTACGATGGCAATACTGAAATGAGGTTCGTGACTTGCACGCTCAAGTAAATTGCCGTAGAACGCCTGAAAACGATCACTGCGGCGAATATTCTTAGCCAGTAAATTGCCAATATCGTCTTCTAACGGTTGTGCCCATAAATGCTTAGTTGCGAGTGATAGCGTCTCATCATTGTTTTGCATGACTAAGCTGCGAGAACGAAGATGTTCGGGCAGTGATACCGTGTCGATGATGATAATCGGCAGTTCATTGTGGGCTTGACGTTCTGCAGGGTGTTGTACACTGTCGAGCAAATAATAATGCAGTGTAACGGGTTGCGATGAGCAGCCCATCAGCCCCATTAGAATAAGCATTGTGCCGATTGAAACCAAAATAAGCTTATTCATCACGTTTCCTCAGAGGTTGGGGATCTTCTTCAGTGTTATCACCAAATACCAGGCTATTGGGTTTTTCATTGAGTCTATTGAGTACGGGCTGAAGCTCAATTAATGCCTGTTGAATGGCTCGCATGCTATCGTTGATATTATTGTACGAGCGGGACCCTTCAGAATAATCTTGCATCAGCGCTTGTACCTTCTGGCTGATCGCTGCGATTTCCTGATTCAGCGCGGCGACATCAAGCTCGTTGATTTTATTATTGAAATTGTCACTGGTGTTAGCAACGGAGTCTGCGGTTGCTGACATGTCGTCCAACATTGTTTGAATATCAGCCGCGAGCTGATTGAACGGCACACTATTGAGTTTATTCAATAACGCATCTATCTTCTGCGTGATTTGAGTAAATTCATCTGAAGCACTCGGGATCACGTCATAGCCAAACAGGGATATTTGCTCCGCTTCAGCAGCGTTTTCTACGTGCTGTAAGTCTACATACAAGGCGCCGGTCAGGATATTGCCCATACGTAAAGTGGCGCGAAGATCGTGTGACACCCAATGTTTCATTTGCTCACGCACGAATGCTAGCCCTTGCTCATTGTCAGGTTGCCGCACTTTACCGGGGTAAATATTGATCAGCACCGGTATGTCATATCCCTCATCCAATATTGTACCCGGCATGGCATCTTGCAGGTTGATCGCCAGTACTTCGCCGATTTCAATCCCTCGATATTCAACGGGAGCACCAACCGTGAGACCACGTACGGTTTCATCAATCAACAATAAGAATTCGGCAGCATGTTTATAGCGCTTGTCGGTCGCAGCTTCAAAGGTTGGGTAGATATCAAAAAATGCACGTGTGGTTATTTGCTCACCGGGCGCAAGACCGGGAGGGATACCAAAGGTGATGCCATTGGTTAGCAGGGTTTCCAAGCTGCCACTTTCTACACTGACACCGGTTGAGCCTAATTTGAATTTAACACCACTGACATTCCAAAAGCGTGTATTTTCAGTAATAAGCTTGTGATAGGGCGCTTCAATAAAAGCATTGTAATAGACTACACGCTCTTCAACGTTAAAGAACGTATCTTCGAACTCGCCGACTTTAAATCCTTTGTAAATGATGGGATCGCCTTCTTTGAACGCAAATTCGTCTGCACTATTCAAAGTAATGTGCAGGCCTGGAGTTCCAGGCGGTGTTGCTGGTGGTCGACTTAGGCCAATAAAATCGCTACGTTCCTGACCATTCTCTGCTGCGGCCATAGCGATATAACTGCCTGACAACAGGGTATTGAGCCCCGATACTCCACTGATAGATATACGCGGCGAAACAACCCAGAATTCGGTGTCAGTGGTGAGCAAATCTTCCACCGATTTATCCATACGTGCGGTAACAATTACGCCATTTAAATCGGGTTTAAGATCGATTTTTTTAACGATACCAACGTCTAAATCTCGCGCTTTGATCGGCGTTTTGTTGACTTCAATTCCGGTAGCCGACTCCAAAGTGATAGTGATAAGTGGCCCTTGATTTGCCCACTGCTGCACAACCATCCATACACCAATAAGCAGCGCAATAAGCGGGATAAACCATACTTTTGAAAAGCGGGCGGCTGGTTTTACCGCGGCGCTGTGAATATCTGTTTTGTCATTCATGAGTGTAACGATACCAAATAAGTCGGCTGTCAAAGGTCATAGCAGCTAGCATAGTAATAAAAACCACAGCACAAAACGCGATGACCGCTGGGCCAGGATATATTGAAAGTGTGTTGCCTAACTGAATCAGTGCTACCAATATGGCGACTACAAACACATCTATCATTGACCATCTGCCGATTAATTCAGTGATACGATAACTAAAGGCTCTAATGCCTGAAAGGTTTGATTGTTGCTGTTGCACTGAATAATTAAGCCACGCCAATACAATCATTTTAACAATCGGCACGATTACGCTGGCAATGAAAATGACGCTTGCCACAGGATAGGAGCCATTTTCCCACAAGGTTACAACGCCTCCAATGATGGTGCTGGGTTCATCATTTCCCAGAACATTGGTGTGCATGATCGGCAGTAGGTTCGCAGGCACATAAAATAATACGGCAGTGACCAGCAACGCCCATGTGCGCTGAATACTGTAGACTGCTTGTTGCGGGTCTAAGGGCTTTTCATGGCCTGCATAAAAATCACTCAACCATATTTGCACTTCGTTACGCTCGTAATATAACAAGGTAAACGCGGAACACACCGTAAACGCAATATAGGCATAAAATGACATGCCGAAATAGATATCGGCCATTGACGTTATTTTGATAAGGCTGACTAAGGTTCCCACCAAAAATATCTCAGCCATGCTCCAAGGTAATAGTCGGTTAACCCAAACATGGATACGGTAGTTACTGAAGCTGGGCTCGCCATATTGATATTGGTATTCTAAATAAGCGATCCCCAGCAATGATAGGCCCGGCAAAATTAACGTTCCTAAGGCCGTAATAACCGCTAAAGAGGTGTAGTCATTCTCTGATAATGTGATTAAACCTGCAAAAAGGTCCATGGTGTGTTGTTGACCACTGGCGCGGAATAACAAAAAGTCAAAGGGCACAGAAAGCGATAGAAAGATTAGCGCGGATAACGCAAATGCGAGGGCATAAGCCGTGTGATTGTCTCTTTGAGCTAACAGCTGATTGCCACAGCGTGGACACATGGCGCGTTCACGGTGTTTAAGGTCTGGCAACTGAACACGCAGGTTACAGTGTTCGCAAAGCAATTCGGCCATATCCACGCTGGTTTTTGTGGTTAATCGTACTTATGAGCATAGAATATACTGTGCGACTAAACCAGCATATTTGTATGCTATTCAGTTGCTTAACACTTATTATTGAGCGTGTGATAATAAAAAGCCGCACTCTTGTGCGGCTTTTGGAAACTCAGTAGTGGGCATTTCCTGGCGTGCGAGGGAAGGGGATTACGTCTCTTACGTTTTGCATACCCGTTACATAGGCAACTAGACGCTCAAAACCTAAACCAAAACCACTGTGAGGTACCGTACCGTAGCGGCGTAAATCGCGGTACCAAGCATAGTCTTCCTGATCAAGCCCCATTTCTGCCAAACGCTTGTCAAAAACATCTAAACGTTCTTCACGTTGTGAGCCACCAATGATTTCGCCAATGCCGGGTGCTAGGATGTCCATTGCAGCAACGGTTTTGTTGTCATCATTTATGCGCATGTAGAACGCTTTAATGTCTTTCGGGTAGTTGCGCATAATAATCGGCGCACCGACGTGTTCTTCCGCCAAGTAGCGCTCATGCTCCGATGACAAATCAACGCCCCACTCGACAGGGAACTCAAAATCTTTGCCACTGGCTTTAAGGATATCTATGGCATCGGTATAGTCCATGCGCACGAATGACGTATTCACTACTTTTTCTAAACGTGAAATAGCATCTTTATTGATGCGCTGAGCAAAGAAGGCCATATCATCAGCGCGCTCTTCTAGCACAGCCTTAAAGACATACTTGAGCATATCTTCTGCCAACTGAGCAATATCATCCAGATCAGCGAATGCCACTTCTGGCTCAATCATCCAAAACTCAGCTAAGTGGCGGCTGGTATTGCTGTTCTCCGCTCTAAAGGTTGGACCAAAGGTATACACTTTAGACATCGCACAGGCGAACGTTTCTACGTTCAATTGGCCAGAAACGGTCAGATAGGTTTCTTTACCAAAAAAGTCTTGTGAGTAATCCACATTGCCTTTGTCATCTTTGGGGATATTGAGCATATCAAGCGTACTGACGCGGAACATTTCACCCGCACCTTCGGTATCACTGGCAGTGAGTATTGGTGTGCTGATCCAAAAATAACCGTGCTCGTGGAAAAAGCGGTGAATAGCTTGAGATAAGCAGTTGCGCACACGAGTTACTGCGCCAATAACATTAGTACGGGCGCGCAAGTGTGCATGTTCACGTAAAAACTCTATGCTGTGGCGCTTTGCTGCCATCGGATAGGTGTCGGGGTTTTCGACCCAACCATTAATTTCTACCGTTTGCGCTTCCAGCTCAACCGATTGGCCTTGCCCTTCTGATTCTTTTACAGTGCCAGTTACCGTTAACGAGCAACCTGTCGTAAGCCTCTGAATATCGGCATAATTCGATAATGTATTGAGTGCAATAACCTGAACAGGATCAAAACAGCTGCCATCATGCAGCGCGATAAAAGACAGTCCAGCTTTCGAGTCTCTGCGGGTGCGAACCCAGCCTTTCACAGTGACAGAATCACCAATTGCGAATTGACCCTTTAGCACGTCAACGACAGGGGCGTGCGACATATATTACATCTCCATTAAACAAAGGCGAAAATCAAACCCCGTAGTATACTGATCCCACATACTTATACCAGCACAGATAGCGGCTAAAACGTTATTGACGCCAATTTTTTTGAACGCTGAGGCAATGAAAGTGATAGACGAATGGATACGAGTAAATTGAAGCCATCTTCAGGCAAAATTAGTGACGAAGAATATTTGAAAATGTCAGGTAGGGACCGACGTACCCTGCCCAGAATGCAAGATACCCTGTATCGCATTGCGATTGGTCTCAATATTATTGGCTGGGTTTGTCTTGTCGCGGCTCTTATTATTTTCCATTTTGCCCGTCCCGAGTTAGCTGCAGGGCTACATGAATACTTTAATATTGAAGTTCGCGATAGCTGGAACGTGGAATATGTGGATTGGTTAAATCTTTTACTGCAAGGTTGTTTGGGGTTAAGCTTAATCAGCGTCTTGTTAAACCAACGTCGTTCTAGACGAGCAAGCGACACCAAGGGCTTTAGTTTTCTATTGCTAGTGATTATTGTGGTGGTTAGCTTTCTGACCCTACAAATTACTGTTATTGGGTCTGTTACTTAAATAGCTTGGTTATGCTAAACGTATCACGCCGCTTGTTGCACTCCGGTCTCCAATCAACCAAATACACTCAAACGGATGGTCTTCTGGGATATCGATAAACGCTTGTTGTGACAACAGTTCAACAGGGCGCCAATCAGGGTGGACATTGCGGACCACCAACCACACTTTTTCGCTGTGATAGTGCTTTTCCGCTTTTTGTTTCAATATGCGTTTTAATGCTGCACAAAGGCGCTGTTGTGTATCACCTTCAAGCATTAGTTGTTGTAGCTCGTATCGCGTGCTGTCGGTTAGTGTACGCCCGAGTATTTTCATGGCTTCTTTTTCGCTGCCATATAAATGCGCAATCTCTATATCAACTTTGTCATTGCCAATTTGACAGGTTACGTCCGGTTTTGCTGGTTGATTCGGTTTTATCAGGCGGCATTGCACGTCATAAGACGTGGCGTACCAATCTAGAAAGACACTCGCGGCTTCTAACTCAAGGGCTAGTTTTTCTGACTCACTTGCTCGACTCATCAGCGACTTCTTGTTCTGCATCTGGGACTAGTTTGATATTTAAATTAGCAAAGTTGGTCAGTTTGTCTTTCAGCCTTTGTGAGTAAGTCACAAAATTGATCAATGCGGCTGCGTCTTTGCGTGCGGGGTCAAGCATCAACAACAGCAAAGAGCGATTGGCGTCATTGATTTCTTGTTGCATTGCCTTGGCTTTTTCTTTCAAAACCACTTGGTCTTTAACGTGTGTTTTATCGCGCATTTCCGCCGCAATTTCGTCAAAGTATTCCAAGGTTTGAATGGAGAGACCACGAGTTAGGATCAATAGGTCACTTTTAAGTTCAATGTAGCTGCTATTGACGAAGCGTTTCGCCTCAAACAAGTCTTTGACGGAATCATGGATCTGAAATAAGTAATCAAATTGGTTTATGAGCTTAATTAACGCGCGCGACTCTACCTTTTGATTGATCAGCGTTACCGCATCGCCGAAGAAATGTTGATAGCGGGTTTTGAGAAAGTCGACGTAAGCAATGCGCTTTTCGGCGGTGTCATATAACCCTTTATAGTTGGTTTCAATGCTTAAGGTAACGGTGTTGTAGTTTTCTTGCAGAAATTTAAACAAATACTCAGCGCTATAATCGAGCTTTTGCTTTACTGTTTGCAAGGTGTCGTCTTCACTGATTGTCGGCAGCTCAATGCGTTCAAAGTCCATACTACCTTCACCCAACATGGAGTCGATAAGTCGGGTAAAGGGATTAATGAGTAGCGTAAATATAATACTGGCGGTTAGGTTAAATACAAGGTGGATGTTTGCTAGCGCTAGGGCTGGATTTTCCTCAAATTGAGACAGTTTATCGCCATAAATAAATAGCAAAGGTAAGAACAAGACAACGCCACCCACGTTGAACATAAAGTGGCTCAATGCCGCTTTTTTGGCTGCAACATCCATATTAAATACGGCAATTAAAGCCGTTGCAGTAGTCCCAATGTTCGCGCCCAAAATAATGGGGACTGCATTCTCAAGCCCAATCATCCCTTGTTGCGTAAATATAATCGCAAGCCCCGTGGTTACCGAGCTCGATTGGACTATCGCGGTAAAGACACAGCCAATCAAGATTGCGTAAATAGGGTTTTGCGGTTCGGTTAAGAAGGAAATTAACGTTTCATTGTGTTCGAGAGGCTCCAGTGTGGTTGAAATCAGGTTTAAACTGAAGAATACAAAACCAAAATAAAAAACGGCCTTACCAAATATGGATGCGCGATTGCGCAGAATGGTCATAAGGAAGCCAATCACAATAAAAAACGGTGCGAAATGGGTTAGTTTAAACGCCACTAATTGCGCGGTAACGGTAGTACCAATGTTGCTGCCAAATATGATCCCAACACTGTTTTTAAACGACAGCACGCCTGCGTTTACTAAGCCAATGCTGATCACGGATGTGGCCGAGCTCGACTGAATGAACATGGTGACGACAGCGCCAATGAGAACGCCGACGATAGGATATTGGGTAGCTGAACTGAGTGCATTGCGAAATTGCTCACCTGAGATACGCTCAATTTCCTTAGAGAAATTCTCAAGTCCAAAAACAAATAATATGACGCCAGTCAGGCCAGCAACGAATAACTGTAAATACTCCAACATGCCTCCTGTAGTGTCGGAACAGATTACATACTTAATTTAACTTAGCGCGGATTGCGCTAATTTGCAGTGATTTACGTCAATGTTTTTATAAGGTTGTCATAGGTTTGGCGTAAAATTGACTCACTCTGACCGCCAGTGGAGTTTACGAATAATATAATGACGCTATTACTCGCCTGATGATACCCCGCAATACTTTGGTAACCGGGTAGCCAACCTGAATGAGTATAAAAATAGGGATAGATTGCTTCCTCTCCAGCCTCAAATAAACTGCCATCATTTAATGCGCGGATAAAACGACCCGTATCCGCTATTGTTGATACCATAGAGCCCCCTGGAATGTCGTAACGCTGTTCAATGCGATCAATACCGCCCCAATATCCGTGCACCATTGCCTCATTGCTGGTGGTTGATTGGTGAAGCAAAGTATTGTTGAGCGATAAAGGCGTCAGAATTTCATCTTGAATGAAAATTTCATGCTCAAATCCCAACACTCTGTCCATAATGAGCCCAAGCAATAAGTAGTTGGTATTGGAATATTCGTATTCAGCGTTAGGTTCGAAATCAGCAGGCTTACCGAATACAAACGCCAATGTCTGGCTTAAATCGGTGTGCGGGTTTTCCCAACTAAATCCTACTTGACTGTCAAAATCAGGAATACCACTTCGGTGTTTTATCAGATGCTCAATAGTGACGCTTTCAAGGTTGTCGATTGAGCTAATATATTCAGGTAACCATGTTGCCACGCTATCGTTTAAGTGCAAACGTTCGCGCGCGACAAGGCGCGTAACCGCAATGGCGATGTAGAGTTTGCTGATACTGGCGATTTTAAATTGATCATGTTGCTCGATGGGAGTGAGTGATGAAATTTCACGATAGCCTGCAACATATATCTGCGCATCATCATTGCGGGTTTGGATATAGGCGAGAATGCCTGCCACATCGCTGTCGCTGGTTGCTTGATTGAGTAATGTTTGTGCATCCAAAGGTTGAGGAATAGGAGAAGGCGTGTTTGTATTGGGTGCCGAGTCTCCGCCACATGCAGACAGTAATATTACGCATAGCAAGGGAAGATAAAAGGCTTTCATCGCAAATCTCCAACAAATCGAAGAAATACCTTAAGCGCAACTTTTCGTGCTGTCTAGACTTCAACTATAATAGTGCTAGTTGATTCTATTGGATAAGTGCTTTGATACGGATCGTCATTTTTTGTCTGACACTGCTAGTACCTCAGTTATCAGAGGCCAGCGCTTATACCGTTGGCTATTACCCTCATTTTCAAATTGACAAATTCAAAACCATTGTAGAAAAGAGCTATCAAGACATTGGGATTGACATTGAATTTGTCGAGATGGCCGTTGCAGAAAGAGCCTATCTGGAATTGAATGCAGGGCACTTGGACGCAGAAGTGGCGAGAGCTAAACAGAACGCACAACATTACGAAAATGTTGTAGTGATTGAGCCCCATATCCTTGAGGCTAATATGTATTTGTTGTGCAAGCCTGAACGGGTCTGTGATACCAGTGTTTTCACAGATGAAAAAGTTTGGATTATTGCGACGCGAGCGATCACCGCTCTGCTACCAGAGGAAATCAGTGAAACGTTATCCGCTCGTTTTTATGATATGGGTAATGTTAAAAGTGTTTACAGCATGTTTGAGTCAGAACGCTTTGATTACGCGGTTATTTCAGTTGATCAAGACCAACTTCCGGCGCTAAAACGCGCTTATCAGTCACATTTACTCACTGTTGTTAAGGGCTATCACATTATCAACAAAAAGCATGCGGCTTTAGCAGACAAATTGTCAGAGGCTATTGCACGCAATAAACAGTCGATAGCGCAATAAGCCTCTTTTAATGCATACTCTCGGGGGCATGGTTGCCTAGCCGTATTGTCGCAATGTGTTGTAGATAGCTTGGGTTAATCGCTCAAGTTGAGCCTCAGTTACAATATAGGGCGGCATGATATACACCAGTTTGCCAAACGGTCTTATCCAGACCCCTGCGTCGACAAAGTGGCGTTGAAGTTCTGCAACCGGTATTGCGCGCACGGTTTCCACCACACCGATCGCTCCGAGTACACGGACATCTGCGACAACCGGTAAACTCTCGCATGCGCTCAATTGTTGTTTCAGTTGTTGCTCGATCCCTAAAACTTGTGTTTGCCATTGGTTGGATTGGATAATGGACAGACTGGCATTTGCTACTGCACAGGCAAGAGGGTTTCCCATGTACGTAGGGCCGTGCATGAAAACACCTGGCTCACCTTCACAAATGCCAAGTGCAACTTCATTGCTGCACACCGTGGCAGCCAAAGTGAGGTATCCGCCGGTTAAAGCTTTACCCAAGCACATAATATCTGGACTGATATTGGCGTGATCAACACCAAACAGTTTACCGGTGCGACCAAATCCTGTGGCAATTTCGTCACAGATAAGTAAAACCTGATAATGGTCACACAATTGACGAATGCGCTTGAGGTATTCAGGGTGGTACATACGCATCCCGCCCGCGCCTTGAACAATCGGCTCTAATATTACGGCGGCTAATTCGTGATGATGTTGTTCGAAAAGTTCTTCAACCGCTAACATTTCGTCATCATTCCAGATAGCACCAAATCGTGTCTGTGGTGCAGGCGCAAAGAGTTGCTTGTGTAATACATTCTCAAACAAGCTGTGCATACCATTGACCGGATCACACACAGACATCGCAGCGAAGGTATCACCATGATAGCCGTTGCGAGGACTGAGTATGCGGTGTTTTTGCGCTTGCCCTTGAGCTGCCCAGTATTGAATGGCCATCTTAATCGCGACTTCAACCGAGACCGAGCCTGAATCGGCCAGAAAGACTCTGTCCATGCCGTGAGGAAGTATGTCGAGTAAGGTTCTGCACAGATCAATGGCAGGTTGGTGTGTTATCCCACCAAACATAACGTGTGACATTTTATCGATTTGAGCATGGGCTGCGTCGTTCAATACTGCATTGTTGTAGCCGTGAATGGCGGCCCACCATGAGGACATCCCATCAATGAGTCTTCTACCGTCGGTTAAAACCAGCTCAACGCCTCTGGCTTCGGCGACTTCATAGCAAGGTAGCGGATTGGTGGCGGATGTGTAGGGGTGCCAAATATGGTGTTTATCAAATTCAATATTGTTCAAAATATAATCACTAGTAAATATTTATCATTGGTCAGAGTTGACAAGTCGCAAGGCGCGCTTAGACTAAGCCAGTCTTAAATAATAGTAAAGGGTATTCCATGGGCATGCAGGCTGTCACTGCCTCACTTCGCGGCGAAGTTCGACACAATTGGACGTTAGATGAGGTTAATGCGTTATTTGAACTGCCGTTCAATGATTTATTGTTCTATGCGCAGAGTGTGCATCGGCAGCATTTTGACCCCAATCATGTGCAAGTCAGTACCCTGTTATCGATTAAAACCGGTGCTTGCCCCGAAGATTGTAAATATTGCCCGCAAAGTGCTCGTTATGACACTGGGTTAGAAAAAGAGCGTTTGATGGAAATTGAGAAGGTCATTGAACGCGCACGTGAGGCGAAAGCGACGGGGTCTACACGTTTCTGTATGGGAGCGGCTTGGCGGAACCCGAAAGATAGAGATATTCCCTATGTTGCCGACATGATACGTGAAGTGAAAAAGCTCGGTCTGGAAACTTGCATGACATTGGGCATGTTAACGCGCGATCAGGCAATTGCGCTCAAACAGGCGGGCTTAGACTATTACAATCATAACCTTGATACGTCTCCCGACTATTATGGCGATATCATTACCACTCGTACCTATCAAGACCGTCTTGATACATTGGAACACGTGCGAGAAGCGGGCATGAATGTATGCTCTGGTGGCATCGTTGGCATGGGCGAAACGGCGGATGATAGATCAAGCTTGCTTATTCAATTAGCGAACTTACCTAGACAACCTGAAAGTGTGCCCATCAATATGTTAGTCAAGGTTCAAGGCACGCCACTGGATTCGATTGAAGATCTAGAACCTTTTGAGTTTATTCGTACCATAGCGGTTGCGCGGATCATGATGCCTAAATCCTATGTTCGATTATCGGCTGGTCGTGAACAAATGAACGAACAAATGCAGTCACTTTGCTTTATGGCAGGGGCCAACTCCATATTTTATGGCTGTAAGCTGCTGACCACGTCAAACCCTGAAACACATGAAGATGTGTTGTTGTTTAAGAAGCTAGGTATCAATGCACACAAGACGCGCGAATATTCTGATGAAGCACACAGCGCCGCTTTGCATGATGAAATTAATCGTAATCAAGGTGCTGACCTATTTTACGATGCGACGCAAACGTCCAGCGCCAGCGGTGCAGCTGAGGTCGCGACGACAAAGTAACCACAATGGCTTTTTCATTTATTCAGTCAGACGTTGCGCAGCGTCAAAGCCAAGCTTTGCTGCGCAAACACCATGTTATTGACCAAGAACACGAGGCACTTATCAGCGTTGATGGTAAAGCCTATATTAATTTTGCCAGTAATGATTACCTTGGCTTGCGGCAACACCCTGAGGTTTTGCAGGCATGGGTCGAGGGGCTTGAACTCTATGGCGGGGGAAGCGGTGCTTCACCTCTGGTCACCGGTTATTATCGTGCTCATCAGCAATTATCAGAAACATTAGCAGAGATGTTGGGACGCGATGAGGTGCTGTTATTCACTTCAGGCTATGCGGCAAATCAAGCCATTTGTCAGGCGTTATTTAAGCACGGCGGCGTATTACTCGCCGACAAGTTATCACATGCTTCTTTGATTGAAGCCGGTCGCAATATTACGGGCGAGTTTAAACGTTTTCGCCACAATGATATGCATCACCTTACGACTCTTTTGTCAGGTTCAGACGCTGTCGCCGCAGACAGTCAAAACCGCTTGATTGCATCAGAAGGTATTTTTAGCATGGATGGTGACAGTGCTGATGTACTGGCACTTAAAGCCATGGCAAAAGAAAACAATGCATGGTTTATGATTGATGATGCGCACGGCTTTGGCGTGATTGGCGCAAAAGGCGAGGGCATCGCAGCCAGTCAAGCGGAGCAAAGGGAATGTCAAATCGTGATGGCGACTTTGGGAAAAGCCTGTGGAACTGGTGGCGCATTCGTCGCTGGTAGTCATGATTTAATCGCGTATTTAACGAACTTCGCTCGCCACTATATCTATTCCACCGCAATGTCACCGGCACAAGCTCACGCTACGTTAAAGGCATTGCAGCTTGTGAAGGCGGGAGAACAGCGCGCGAGACTACATGAAAATATTGGTTATTTCCGTCAGCGAATGCATGACGCAGATCTTATATTGAGTGACTCTGTATCAGCCATTCAACCGGTGAAATTGGGGTCTCCTGAAAGGACCTTGGCTGCCGCGAGCCGGTTAAAGGAACTTGGGATTTGGGTAGGGGCAATGCGTTACCCAACAGTGCCAAAGGGCAGCGACCGTTTGAGGATCACGCTCAGCAGCCAACATCACAAACGGGATCTCGATGTACTTGTCGATGCGCTTTCCATTATTCAGGAGTCTGCATGACCGCTCCTTGCATACCCGCAACTGCACCGGCGTCTGCAGTAGAGAAGTCGCGTATTAGTGAGGCGTTTTCGAAAGCCGCTCAGGTTTATTCTGAACAGGCAAAAGTACAACAACGAATAGCCGATGACTTAGTCTCAATGGTCTCACAGGGTATTAACGGCAACAGTAGTTTGGATTTAGGTTGTGGAACGGGGTATGTAATGTCTCGTTTAGCACAAGCTAAGGAGCAATGGGTAGCCGTTGATTTAGCTCAGGACATGCTAAGCGCTGCACAACAACATATGCAAAATACGCAGTCAGACAGTCAGGTTAGCTATGTACAGTCCGATGCCGAATCCCTTTCTTTGCAATCGGCACAGTTTGACCGTGTTGTATCCAGCATGGCACTGCAATGGGTGCATCAACCGTCTTCAGCGATGGCGGAGATCCAGCGTGTTTTGAAAAACGGAGGCTCTGCCTATCTAGCCATTTTGCGACATGATAGCTTGCCTGAACTTCATCAAGGTTGGCAACGTGTACAGCAAGGTTATAGAGTGACGCCATTTATGGGTAGAGATATGTGGATGATGGCTGTGCAACAAGCCGGGTTGTCGGTGGTGTCGCTGGAAAAGAGGTTGTATACCACGTGGCATGACAATCTATTAGCCTTATTGCACTCGATAAAAGGGATTGGTGCAGGTAGCACTGCGTCGCAGCATACGCCGAGTATTCGCAAAGCAGACCTGCATCAATTATCGCAATGGTGGGGACTAAATTATGCAGAAAAGGGCCAGCTGCGCTTGACCTACAGCGTTGATTTTTGGCAACTAAAGAAGTAACAGGAACACTTTTATGCTCAATTTTTTTGTCACCGGAACTGATACCGATGTGGGTAAAACACTGATAAGTGCGGCGCTGCTTAAAGCATTTGCTGCACACAATATGAAATGTGTTGGATACAAACCCATTTCAGCTGGGTGTACCTTGCATAATGGTCAATTAGAAAACGAAGATGCTGTGTTACTTAAAACCTGTGGCAATGTTGATGTGTCACTCAGTCAGGTTAATCCCATTGCGTTTGAACCGCCTATCGCGCCCCATATTGCTGCCAGCGAAGTCCAACAAAGCATTGATGTTGAAACCCTACATCGAGGCATTCAAGTACTGAAAGAAAAGAAACCAGACGTCCTATTAACCGAAGGTGCGGGTGGTTGGTTACTGCCGATTAATCGAAACGTCACATTGGCCGATGTGATTGAGCCGTTGGATATGCAGATAGTGATTGTGTTTGGTATGCGTTTGGGGTGTTTAAATCATGCTTTGCTAACGGTCGAAGCGATTCAATCGAGAGGCTTTAAAATCGCTGGGTGGGTAGCGAATCACTTGTCCACCGACATGCCATATGCTCAACAAAATATTGAGACGCTGTGCGACTTTATTGATGCGCCGTTATTAGGTGAAGTGCCGTATTTTGATGGTGCAAACTCGCCAATGGAAAAGGTCGCGTTGGTACAATCCCATATCGATATTTCACCCTTGATTAAATAATCCTCACTTTTTAGTTAACGGTTTACAGCGCACGATGAGTTAGCCAACTATCGCGATAAGTATTTGATCAACCTGCTAGGCTGTTGCGTAGTATAGTGATTAATATTGGTAAACAGTAAGAGTGTCTTGGTGATCCGAACTTCGCATAAATTTATTCATATATTCAATGTGTTAATACTGTTTTGCAGTGTCAGCGCAAATGCACAATGGAGCGGTAATACACAAGCGACACTAGTCTTAGTAGAGCCTGTTCGCTACCAATATGAAGAAACCAAAGTTGAAGCTGTAGGCACTGCGGAAGCCTTCCGCTCTGTGATCCTGTATCCAGCAGTCGCAGACGTTGTAACAGCGGTCGAATTTGAGCCTGGACAACATGTCGAAGCGGGACAACTCCTCGTAAAACTAGATGACAGACGCCAGCGAGTGGCGCTTCAACGTGCGCAAATTGAATTAAATAACGCACAAAGAACTTTTCAACGGATCAAAAACAGCGTCAAAGACGGCGCTGCGACACAAAACGAATTGGATCTCGCTCAAACCGCACTCTCGCTGGCGGAAGTGAATGTAAAGGAAGCACAAACCAATTTAGATGATCGCCATGTATTGGCGCCTTTCAGTGGAGTGGTGGGTTTAACGGATATAGAAGTGGGGGACCGCATCACGCTTCAAACCGTTATCACAACTATTGATCAGCGTGATCAGCTATACGTCAATTTCAGCGCTCCAGAATCATCGGTGAGTGTATTGTCTGATAACTCTTCTGTGACATTACAACCCTGGGCGAATCGCGGTGTTGAATTAAGCGCGGCAATTGCGCAAGTCGATTCTCGAATTAACAATGCCGATCGCACCATTCGAGCCAGAGCACTGCTTGAAAACGTAAATGATCAGTATCGTCCCGGCATGAGTTTTCGCGTCAGTTTAACTTTGAGAGGTGAGCATTACGCTGCGATACCCGAAGCGGCCTTACTGTGGGGAGCGACGGGTGCTTACGTTTGGAAATCAGTCAACGGCAAAGCCGTTAAGGTTCCGGTTAACGTTAAACAACGCTTGCGCGGCACTATTTTGGTAGAAGGTGATTTACACGAAGGAGAATACCTCGTGGCCGAAGGGGTTCAGCGCTTGCGCGAAGGTCAATCCGTTCGGTCAGACAACGTGAGTTTGGCACAAGAAATGGCAAATGAAGGGTAAATCAGTATGAGTGGTTTAGATAGCAATCTCACTAACGATTTACCTTCACTGTCGATCCGCCGACCTGTACTAGTGGTGGTGCTTAATTTATTGGTTGTTATCGCCGGACTGGCTGCCATTGTGGGGCTTGAAGTACGCGAGCTACCGGATGTTGATAGACCTATTGTAACAGTGACAGCCAATTATCCAGGTGGCTCACCAGAGACTATTGACGCCGAGGTGACTAGTCGTCTTGAAGGCGCGGTAGCACGCGTCAGTGGCGTTAAATCTATACGCGCGCAAAGTGAAGAAGGCAATTCTCGCATACGGGTTGAGTTTCGCCCGGGCATTAATTTGGAAGATGCAGCGAATGAAACACGTGAATCAGTTTCGCGTGTGCAACGAGAATTGCCGGATGAGGTCGAACGTCTTGCGATTATTAAAGCGGATAACGATGCAGAATCCGTGGTGAGTCTAGCGGTCTCCAGTGACACTCTAAACCTAGAAACTCTGACAGAGCGTGTCGAAACAGACTTAGCGCCGCTATTTCTCAGTATTCCGGGTGTTGCTGATGTGCGATTGAATGGGGATAGAGAGCGTGTTCTGCGCGTGACTGTTGACCCGCTGCGGCTCACCAGCTTTGGTTTATCCATGACAGATGTAGCTGATGCGTTACGTTCTGCGCCTTTTGATGTTCCAGCGGGTAGTCTGCGCTCTAGCGACCAGCAATTAATAGTCCGTGCAGACGCAACATCAGTCACCGCAGAGGATGTTGAAGATATTGTTATTCGTGGAGCGACGCGAGTAGGCGATGTTGCAAGCGTGTATTTTGGCCCCGCAGATCCACAAAGCTTTGTCCGGCTAAATGGTGTTCCCGTCATCGGAGTAGGCGTTATACGTCAGGCTAAGTCCAATACGATTGAAATTTCTGATGAAGTATTGGCTATGGTCAAACAGCTCGACACTCGCTTTCCGGATATGAATATTGTTGTAACGTCTGATGACGCTGAGTTTATTCGAGACTCGGTTCAGGAAGTGATGACATCATTGTCATTCACGGTAGTACTGGTAATCATCACTTTGTGGGTATTTATTGGTAATTTCAGACCCACGTTAATACCCGCATTTTCAATTCCTGTATCACTCGCTGGCGCTTTGGCCATCGTATGGATGCTCGGCTTCTCCATCAATATATTGACATTGTTAGCCTTGGTGTTGGCTACCGGACTGATTGTCGATGATGCCATTGTCGTGTCAGAAAACATTCAGCGTAGACGCAGCATGGGGCTTGGTGCGCGGGCGGCTGCGGTGATAGGTACACGAGAAGTTTTCTTTGCCGTTGTGGCAACAACGGCCGTTTTAGCCGCGGTGTTTATTCCGATCGCCTTTTTACCGTCTACCGCGGGACGATTATTCCGTGAGTTTGGTGGTGTGTTGGCGGGTGCCGTAATTATTTCGTCATTTGTCGCCTTGTCGCTTGTGCCGGCACTTACTGCTCGTTTGCCTCTGAAAGCTGCGGCAAAAGGTGTCATCAGTGGCGGCATCGCGCGATTTGGACATTCATGCCTGAACATTTATCAGCGGTCGCTTGATTGGTCGTTACGTCATGCGTGGCTCGTGATTGGAATGAGTTTGTTGGCAGCCGGTGGTGCTTTTGTCACATACAACATGCTAGAAAATGAATTATTGCCACCAGAAGATCGGGGTACGGTGCGGATATTTGCCCGTGGTCCTGACGGTGTCGGTATCAGTTTTATGGACCGTCAGGCTCATGCGATGGAAGAGAAGCTACTGCCATACGTTGATTCAGGTGCTATTGATAGTGTGTATACCGTGGTCGGGCAGTGGGACCCAAATATTGTTTTTATCACGGTGCCACTTGCTCACTGGGATGAGCGGGACCAGAGTCAGCAACAAATCATCAATCAATTGCGCCCAGAATTGGGTGATATTCCAGGCGCACCAGGAAGAGCCTTTGGGGCAAACAGTCTAAACCTGCGTGGACAAGGTGGCGGGATGGAATTTGCGCTGACGGGCTCTAATTATCCGGATATTTATCAGGCAGCGCTCGACTTTACCGCATTGATTGAGCAACAGTTGCCTGATTTAGGCAGCCCACGCATTTCCTATCAACCCACGCAGCCTCAATTGCGGGTCAATATTGATCGCCGCCGCGCTGAAGAATTGGGTGTTCCCTTTGAGGATATCAACCGAACGTTAAGAGCCGCTATTAACGGTGATGATATCGCAGACCTTAACGTGGGCGATCAAGCCGTACCGATTATTTTGCAATCGTCGAATAGGGCAACCAGTGCTCCCTCTGACTTAACAAACTTATATGTCGCGTCAAATAGCGGAAACTTGGTGCCGTTATCCAGTGTTGCGTATATTACTGAAGAAGGTGTTGCAGCAGAATTAGAACGTCACGCACAGCGACGAGCAATTGAGATTGATGTTGAGCTACCGGAAACCGTGCCGTTGCAAACGGCTGTTGAATCACTGCGGGAATTGTCGCAAAGCGCATTGCCTGATGGCATTGGCCTGGTGTTTCTTGGTGAAGCGCAAACCTTTGAAGAAACATCGCAACAAGTCAGTTTGACCTATATTTTGGCATTTGTGATTGTATTTTTGGTGTTAGCGGCGCAGTTTGAGAGTGTGAACAGTGCGGTTGTTGTCATGTTGACGGTGCCATTTGGTATTGCAGCAGCCATATTTGCACTGTACATCACTGGCACTTCAATCAATGTTTATTCACAGATCGGTTTGGTTATGTTGATTGGGCTATTAGCGAAGAATTCCATCTTATTGGTCGAATTCGCCGATCAGCTGCGCGATCAGGGCGCAAATGTTCTCGATGCGATTAAAAAGGCGGGGGAAGTCCGTCTGCGCCCCATCATGATGACATTGATGTCTACATTACTCGGTGGTTTGCCGCTCATTCTTTCCACCGGAGCGGGGGCGGAATCACGTAATGCTATTGGCTGGGTTGTGTTTGGTGGATTAGGAATAGCGGTTGTGTTTACCCTTTACCTAACGCCCGTGCTGTATCATTTACTAGCCCGCTTTACCAAGCCTCGCGCGAATGAGGCGCAGAGGCTTGAAAAAGAATTGGCGGATGCAAAGCACCAAATGAGTTAATCTTGCAGGTAATCGCTTAAATCATCGCCGGGTTTAATCAGACTCTTGTCGGAGCCTGTGAATACAAACCCGTCAAGGCTTCCTTGTAATGTTAAGCGATTGCCCGTGCGCACCAGAGCCGTTCCTTCTCGAATCGCCAGAACCGGTGTTTGAGGGTTAAGTTGAGTAAACTCAAATAAGCGCTCATCGCGGGTTTCACCGTTATGGTTCGGTGGCTGGTAATCGGTATAGTGGGGATTTAATTGTGCGTTTACAAAACCGAGCGCGTTAAAACTTTTCGGTTCAATAATCGGCATGTCGTTTGTAGTTCGGATACTGAGCCCGCATATATTAGAACCTGCACTCCAACCAACGTAAGGCATGCCACTCTCAACGCGCTGCTGAAGTGAAGTTAGCAAATCGTATTGGTACAGCTGATGTAACAAATGGAAGGTATTGCCTCCACCAACTAAAACCGCATCGGCAGACTGCAATGCTGCTTTTGGATTGTCGCTGCTATGGATACCGGTGATCGATATATGAGGAAGTGCTTGTGAGACTTTTTCACAGTAGTCATCGTAGCTAATACTGACGCCTGCATAGGGAATAAAACAAACGTGTTTAACCTTGTTTTGTGCTGAAGACAGATGGTCATCAATGAGCGGGCGAGCGTGGGCGAGATATTCTTCATTGCCCGCGCGCGAACTGCTGAGCATGAGCACGTGATGCATAGGTGGTCCTATTAGTTTTAAAAGGAGCCAGTATACACGAGCACGACTAAAGGCTTAAGGTCAGTATCCTATGTATTCACCGATTAAGCATTGCGCTTCACTATTAACTGATTACAATGTTGCCTCTTCGCTCGCTTTTACCATTAATCAATGCTCAAAGGAATCACTCATGCCGGCTTCAAATGCATCCGTACTCTTTGTTTGTCTTGGTAACATTTGTCGCTCACCCACGGCAGAGGCAGTGTTTCGCTCGAAAGCGAAAGATGCCGGGTTAAATTTGAAGATAGATTCTGCTGGTACGCATGGATATCACATTGGTAAAGCGCCCGACAAACGATCGCAGAAAGCGGGTATTGCGCGAGGATATGACTTTAAAGGTTTAGCGTGCCGCCGAGTTGACGACGATGATTTTATTGCCTTTGACCACATTTTTGCGATGGACGAAGACAACTTACAGCATTTGTTAGAGCGCTGTCCTGATGAACATAAATCAAAAGTACAACTGTTTTTAACACTTATTGACAATGAGTTTGAAGAAGTCCCAGATCCTTATTACGGCGGTCAACGAGGTTTCGAACTGGTGCTGGATCTGATTGAAGAGGCGTCTGACGCCTTAATTAACAAACTATCTGTGACTGCTTAGTCAGTGTGCAACAGTCGATACTAATCTTGTCTAGACACCAACAGCGTAAATACGGGTATTTATGCGTGTTGGCAGCTTTGCTGATCGTATTATGTGCCAGTATTGTGTGGCTTCAATGGCTGCGAATTGACGACGCGAGCGTGCGTTGGCAAATTCTTCTGCAGTTCACTTTACCCATGATGCTAACCGCAATTATTGTCGGTGCCTCGCTCTCAGCCAGTGCCGCAGCACTTCAAGTATTATTGGCAAACCCGTTGGCTGATCCCGGCATAATAGGTATTTCCAGTGGCGCCAGTTTAGTTGCTGCTGTGGTATTGCTATCGGGCGCAACGCTGCCGTTTGTTGAGATACAGTATGCTTTGCCACTGGCTTGTTTTGTGGGGGCATTGGCGTCTACTGCGCTTATCTATCGTATCGCCAAGCATCTGCAGTCAGCGCCCGTGGCAGTCGTGCTCGCCGGTATTGCAATATCCACGTTAACGGGTGCCGTAGTGTCGTGGTTGTATTATTTTGCCGATGCGCAATCATTGCGAAACCTGACATTCTGGTTAATGGGCAGTTTGTATCAATCCGATTGGTTGCTATTGTCTGCGTCTATTCCATTGTCGGTGATTGCTGTGGGTTATATTGGATTGAAAGGCAGTCAACTTAATCGCCTATTTTTGGGGGCCAATACCGCTTTAGCAAGCGGTGTTGATACGCATCTATTGAATCAACGACTGATCCTAGCATGTGCCGTTGCGGTAGGTGTGGCGGTGTCACTCGCTGGCTCTATCGCATTTATCGGCTTGTTAGTCCCGCATTTTGTGCGCCTGTGGGTTGGTCATGACAATCGTTTTGTTATCCCTCTTTCGGCATTATTCGGCAGCGTACTTTTGCTGTTCATTGGGCTTTTGACAGAACTTTGGGCGGTGACGACCTTCCCGGTTTCTATGTTAACCGCGACTATTGGTGGTCCATTATTTATCTATGCGCTGGTGAAAGGACAATTTCGTGCACATTAGCCCCAGAAACGAGCCTGAAACAGTGTTTAGACTTGAAAACCTTGTAGTGGACGCACGCTTAGAAATTCCTCAATTAGATATTCCTGTAGGCAGTTTAGTGCAAGTACTCGGCGCAAATGGCTCAGGGAAATCGACTTTGTTATTGAGTTTAGCTGGCTTAATAACACCAACCAACGGCACTGTTCTATTCAGGAGTCAGGCACTGAGCGAGTGGACTATCGCTGAACTTGCCACTACGCGAAGTTACCTAGCACAAGAGCTGCACAGTGAATTCTCAATTTCGGTTGCGGAATATTTAACCTTCTTTAGTTCTCAACCTGCTTTACCCGATGCAGTAGAGCAGAGCTTGTCGGTCTCCCAGTTTTTGCAAAAGCCACTGGTTGAATTGTCTGGGGGCGAACGTCAACGGGTGCATTTAGCACGTTGCTTAATGCAAGTTTGGTCTCATTTAGAGGCCGGAAATGGGGTGTTATTGCTTGATGAACCACTGCAAGGCCTGGATATAGTGTTCCAATATAAGGTCATGGTGTTGTTACAAACATTGCAGAAAAAAGGAAATTGTATCGTGATGTCCTGTCATGATGTGAATATGGCGGCGAAGTACAGTTCCCATGCAATATTGTTAGACAAAGGCAATGTACTTGCACATGGGCCAACATCATCTGCGATAACCACTGAAAACTTGTCTACTTGTTTCGGTTGCAAGTTTCATCTTATTTATACTGAAAATGCATACGAATTCTTTGCTTCAGGGCTAAATAGTCGCGATTCTCTGTGATACTCTTCGGAGACTATCATCAACCAAACAGGAAATGAGCTAGATGAGCACGTGGCGCCCAGATACTTGGCGAGAAAAACCGATTCTGCAACAACCAACTTACCGAGATAAAACGTTGTTAGCAGACGTTGAGCAAAGGCTCGCAACCTATCCGCCGTTGGTATTTGCTGAGGAAGCACGTCAACTTCGCAAACAGTTAAGCGATGTTTGCTTGGGGAACGGTTTTTTATTGCAGGGCGGGGATTGTGCAGAGTCATTTGATGAATTTAATGCACCCAAAATAAGAGACACCTTTAAAGTACTGCTGCAGATGGCAATTGTACTGACATTTGCTGGACGTTGTCCTGTTACAAAAGTTGCGCGCATGGCGGGGCAATATGCTAAACCACGATCATCCGACATGGAGACGATTAACGGTGTTTCGCTACCGAGTTACCGTGGTGACATTATCAATAGTTTTGAGTTTACGCCAGAAGCCCGGGAGCCAGACCCAACGCGTTTGTTAGATGCTTATCATCGCAGTGCCTCTACTTTGAACCTATTGCGTGCTTTTGCACAAGGCGGTTTAGCTGACTTGCAACAAGTAAATCGTTGGAATATGGCATTTGTAGAGAACAATCCATTGAAGGAGCGTTACCACGATATGGCGACGCGAATTCAAGACACTCTCGATTTTATGAACGTGATCGGCATCAATGCGGCAAATACTGCAACGTTACACGAAACGTCTTTGTTTACGTCGCATGAAGCGTTGTTGCTTAACTATGAACAAGCGTTGACCCGCATCGACACATTAACCGGTAAACCCTATGACTGTAGTGCTCATATGTTATGGATCGGTGAGCGTACACGCCAGTTAGACCATGCACACATTGAGTTCTTTCGTGGTATTCATAACCCGATCGGAGTGAAGGTGGGACCGGGCATGCAAGGCGATGAATTGATTGAGTTAATTGATGCGCTAAACCCGCTGAATGATCCCGGCCGTTTGACCCTGATCACTCGCATGGGGGCTGACACCTTAGCAGAAAAGCTACCGCCGTTGCTACGCAGAGTAAAAAGCGAAGGTCGCCATGTGGTGTGGAGCTCTGACCCAATGCATGGCAATACGTTTAAAGCGAGCAGTGGCTACAAGACGCGTGATTTTGATTCGATATTGCGTGAAATCCAGCAATTCTTCGCAGCGCATGAACTGGAAGGCACGCACGCTGGTGGTATTCATTTAGAAATGACTGGTCAACATGTAACCGAGTGTACCGGTGGTGCTTATAAAATCAGCGATGATGACTTAGCACAAGCCTATCAAACTCAATGTGATCCGCGTTTAAACGCTGATCAGGTGCTGGAAATGGCGTTCTTGATTTCGGATCGCCTGCGCACTCACCGCTAAACCGAAAAGGTCAATGTGTCCATAGCACTATGGATACATTGACGCTCTCCATACTCAACGCTATGGTTATAGAACGTTCCGTTATGATCATATTGTTTGATGATAGATATCCGTCGAGTTTGTTTTTGGCTTTTTATTTTCTTAGCGCCTATTACCTATGCTAATGACAATACAGTCACTGTAGCAGGGGCCAACTGGACTGGTTTTGTTAACCCTGACGGGACCGGTACATACCTAGATCCAATCCGCAAAGCCTTTCAAAGCGACAAGGAAATCAAGTGGGATATTTCTGAATTCGAACGCGCTAGGCGACTCTTTTTAGCGCAACGCGCCGATATCTTAGTCGGTGTTTACCGAACTACCTACCCGGATAAATTGTATCCGTCTAAGCCCATCGATATTGAGAATGAACTCAGAGCCTATTTTATGCCAGACCGGGTGAATATCAATACCATTGCCGATCTGGACGATAAAGTGATTGCTTGGCGTCATGGCTATGAGTTTCAAGGTTTGTTGAATAACTATACAACCCATGTTGCTCATGAAGATAATGCGAGGGCCTTCGCGCTCCTAGCCGCAGGGAAGTTAGAGGTGATATTAGACTACGTCCACAATGTGCCACCATCACTGCGCAACAAGGTTGATTCGATAGTCGTTTTGCCGAAAGAAACGCTTTGGTTGGTGTTTCAAAATACACCTAAGGGTCAGGCATTGCTACGCCAATACGAGGCTTCAATCGAGTAATAGCACGCAATATGTCTTGGGCGCCTAGCCGCAATGAGAGTGCTTTTTATTGTTTAGACTGCTGTTGCGCTTGCCACAATTTTGCGTAATGCCCATCTAACTTGATGAGTTCATCATGGTTGCCTTGTTCAACCAATTTACCCTTATTGATCACTAGAATGTTATCGGCATCGACGATGGTGGATAGCCGATGGGCTATCATAATGCTGGTGTGGCCCTTTGCTATTTCTCGCAGTGCGTTCAGTATGGCTTTCTCGGATTGAGAATCCAATGACGAAGTCGCTTCATCGAAGATTAAAATAGGTGGACGTTTCAGTATGGTTCTGGCAATCGCCACGCGCTGTTTTTCGCCACCGGATAGCTTTAGCCCACGCTCGCCGACCTGCGTATTGCTGCCTTTGGGTAAGCTTTCAATAAAGTGCTCTAGGTGGGCTAGTCGAATGGCTTCTTCCACCTCGTTGTCAGAAGCTGAAGGCCTGCCGTAACGAATATTTTCAAAAATCGTATCGTTAAACAACACCGTATCTTGCGGCACCATACCGATGTGACTTCTTAAAGACTGCTGAGTAACACTGTCGATAGGGGTGTCATCTATACAAATTGAGCCTTGGTCTGGGTCATAGAAACGGAACATTAATTTAACCAGTGTTGATTTGCCTGAGCCACTTTCGCCGACAATAGCCACCTTGCTGCCAGGCTCAATGGCAAAGCTAATTTTATTTAAAATTTGACGCTCTTTCCCATAACCGAAACTCACATCTTTAAATGCAATGCTTCCGCGGGTAACAACAAGCTCATTGGCATTAGGCTTATCGATGACCTTGGGAGATTGTTCAAGTAAATCAAATAAGTTATCGATATTGGCCAATGAACCGCGGATTTCACGGTAGACAAAACCAAGAAAGTTCAATGGCATAAAAATCTGCATCGTAAATGCGTTGATCAGCACAAAGTCACCAATGGTCATTGAACCATCTGCTACCTTAAACGCTGCCATTGCCATCATTGACGTCATGGCTGCGGCAATGATAAAGGCTTGTCCACCATTTAGCGCAAATAACGAAAGGCGATTACGCCGTCTGGCAATTTCCCACTTCGCTAAATCGTCGTCGTATCGTTTGGCTTCGTAGTGTTCATTACCGAAGTATTTCACCGTTTCAAAATTAATAAGACTATCAATAGCGCGTGTTGTTGTGCTGTTGTCTGCTTGATTCATTTCGCGCACGAAGCGGGTACGCCAGTCTGTCGCTTTTACTGAAAAAGACACGTAGGCAACGACCGAAAGTAAAATGATGCCAGCAAAAGCGAATCCGTAATTAATGAACAAAATGCTGACCACTAAAGCTATTTCAAGCAAGGTGGGACCAATATTGAACACCATAAAGCGCATTAAGAAGCTGATGCCGCTGGTGCCTCGCTCTATATCACGGGATAAACCACCTGTTTGCCGGCTTAGGTGAAAGTCGAGGTCCAATGCGTGTAAGTGATTAAATACGGTTAGCCCCAAACGGCGCATCGCGCGCTCTGTGACTCGCCCAAATAAGGTGTCACGGATTTCACCAAATAACACATTCGCCAGTCTCAAAATGCCGTATGCAATGATTAACGCTATCGGCGCAATAACCAGTTGTGCTTGCGTTGTATCTACATTCAACGCATCCACTGTGTGTTTTAATACGAAGGGCAGGCCGACACTGGCGAGTTTAGCGGCAACAAGGCAACCAATGGCGAGCCACACGCGCTGTTTAAACTCAAGCAGGTAAGGCCAAAGCTTCTTAAAAATCTGCCAGTTAATAGGTTTGTCTTGGTCGTTAAAGTGACGGGAACTGCGCATGAAATGTGGTTGAAAAAAGATTTAGCCACATACTGCCACAAAGCGGCGATTATCGTCACGTTCGTTTGCAATTAAATTGGCATAAGTCAGGTCTTATTGTTCAGGTTTATCGAATAGATTTGTAACAAACTCCCGTTATTCATCCAGCATATTCTTGCGTATGCTGAATACATCAAAAAAGGAGTGTGTGATGCGAGATTTACAAAAATTAGTCGGTGGATTGTCAAAATCCGGTGCTATCAGCGGTTTTTTAGGTGGTGTTGCCGGTGGTGGTTTGACAACAATGGTGGCGAGTAAAAAAGGTCGAAAGGTAGGCAAGACGGCGCTTAAAGTAGGCGCTCTAGCGGCTGTGGGCGGTTTGGCTTGGAAAGCGTATCAGCAATACTCTGCTAAACAAGGTGAAAGTGAAGGCGTTAGACGAGAGTCATCAGGTGGTGGCCAATCCAACACCTATCAAGTTGCGCCTGCTCAATTATCGCAAGCGGCATTTGAAGATGTCGTGGATGATCAGAATGAGTCCGGACAGATGCTCCTTATGCGTGCAATGATCGCGGCAGCTTATGCTGATGGTCACATTGATGAAGCCGAGCGTGCGCGCATTTTTCAACAAGTCGATACGATGGATTTGAGTGTCGAGGAAAAAGCGACGTTGTTTGATGAGTTGCGTAAACCGCTTAAAATGCCGGCGCTTATTGCAGCCGTACCAGATGCCCAAACGGGCATTGAAGTTTACGCAGCCAGTGTAAGTGCGATAGATTTAGAACAGCCAGCGTCGAAAGAATATTTGCAGCAGTTAGCCAGCCAGTTGTGTTTACCAAAAGAGTTAGTTGGACACATTCATCAACAGGTAGCAGCCGCATAGAAGCGTGAATAGTAAAGGAGTCAGTGTGTTAGTCGATCCATATGGCAGGCAGTTTCGTTATTTGCGTTTATCGATTACCGATCAATGCAATTATCGTTGTGATTACTGTTTGCCTGACGGAAACGATCGCCATCGTGACCGCGCTCAATTGTCACTTACACAAATAGACAGCATTGTGGCTGCATTTGCGCATCTCGGCACACAAAAAGTGAGGCTTACGGGTGGTGAGCCTAGCTTGCGGAAAGATCTTACCGATATCATTGCGCAAGTACGCCAACATTCAGGTATTCGCCATATAGCGTTGACTACCAATGGTTTTATGCTCGAAAAACAGGTTGAGCACTGGGCGGACGCTGGATTGGATTCGGTCAATATCAGCATTGATAGCTTGGATCCTAAATTGTTTAGTGCAATCACTGGCCATGATCATTTAGATCGGATATTGCGCGGGATTGACAAAGCGCTTTCGCTTGGTATTTCAGTTAAGGTTAATTCAGTGCTGATGAAAAATATCAATTCTCAGGCACTGGCAGGCTATCTTAATTGGATCCGTGATTTACCCATCACACTGCGCTTTATTGAATTGATGCAAACGGGTCACAATACGCAGTTTTTTAATCAGCGTCATGTCTCTGCACAAGGGATAAAGCATTCACTCTTGCAGGATGGTTGGCAAATGATTAAAAAGCCTGCTCTTGGAGGCCCAGCTGAAGAGTTTAGCCATGTCGAATACTCGGGTAAGGTAGGGGTGATCATGCCCTACAGTCCTTCCTTTTGCAGCAGTTGTAATCGCTTGCGAGTGTCTTCAAAAGGGCGTTTGCATTTATGTTTGTTTGCTGATCAAGGTTATGATCTTCTTGATGATAACGTGCAGCCCAATGTCCAATCGATTAAGGATAATATTAAGCGATTGGTCAACAATAAAGTGGGTGAGCACTATTTACATCAAGGCAACACTGGCGGTACTGAAAATTTGGCCATTATTGGCGGCTGAAAATTCCTTTATGTTCAGAATACTGCTAGCCTTTATAGAGTCACATGTAGCTGAGTAACCTCATGGCGAGCGAATTTTTTGTCAACAACGGCATTGTGCAGATCAGGTTGTTTGATGATGTGGATGCATTTGATTTGATGGAAGTGCATCAAAGTACGTCATTTCTTGAGTTAGTGCGGGAATATAAACACGTACTCTATGACTATTCTGGTGCGAATGTTATTACCCTCACGGAAAGTGATGCTCGTTCTTTTGCTAAATTGGCGACGATTGAGTCTCAGATAACCCCTGAATTGGTGATTGGGGTTATTCCCAAAGATGATGCGCATAAGAAAGGTTCAGAATTTTATCGAGAGTTAGCAGTAGCTGGTGGGGCACGCGTTGTGATTGTTGACTCGGTATATGCCTTTCTGGCAGCCTTATAGCTCTCACCTAACACATTCTACCTAACTCCCTTGATGGGCACAGCATAGTATTGTTTAAGGATAAATATGCACATTACACCGAGCGAACGACTGCGTTTTCGCCTTCTTGACCCTAACAACCCCGCAGATGAAGAACACCTTTTTCAGCTTGATCAAGACCCTGAAGTTATGCGCTTTATCAGTGGCGGCAAAACAACACAAAGAGAAACGTTACGTGATGTGATGCTGCCGCGTCTCGCAACTTACACCCGACCTGAAAAAGGCTGGGGAATGTGGGGCGTATTTGATAAGGAGAATGCAGCATTTTGTGGCTGGATATTGGTGAGGCCTATGCACTTTTTCTCAGATAAGCCAGAACCGGACAATTTAGAAGTGGGCTGGCGCTTTGCTCGGAAATATTGGGGCCAAGGCATCGCGACAGAAGCTGCTAGGAATATTATTCAGGCGCTGAATGAATTGACGGGCATTAACCAATTCAGTGCACTAGCTGTAAAAGACAATGTGGGCTCAATACGAATTATGCAAAAGCTGGGTATGCAATATCTATCGTCAGGTGTTCATAACGACCCCCTAGGTGACATGCTAGTTGAGACTTATTCATTGATGATTAGCTAGTGGTTGCGCGTCTGATATTAGTGTGATGCTCTGCTACGCTGAAAAGTAGACTTGTTGCAGGGTGTTGAATGCAGTAATGATTTGTTTGGCTTTTATCGGATCACCGCCTTTGTCAGGGTGATGTTGATGCAGCAATTGTTTGTAATGTCGTTTTAACTGACTCGCATCTTCAATGGCATTATCGTCCAAACCTAACGTTTGCAATGCATCATTAACGACATCCTGACTCACACAAACAGGTGAACCACTAAACTGTTGCCAGAACTGTTCCAGCAGTGCATCAACATCATCTTCTTGGGTTTGCTGCAATTGCGACCAATCGAGGTAATACTCTCTTAATGGATCATTGGGAACAACACCGTCAGGCTGTTGCGTGAAGGGCATAAGTTGAATTTGCAGTGTATGTATATTGAGCACGCCAACGCCTTGTGAAATCCATGTGTCACGCATCAGATAAAGACTATTGAACAAAATAAAATGGCACCGGAACATATCCAATGTTTGGCGCAATTCCTGGCCAGTAAACAAATGAAAAGGTGCCGCCTTCAGCCGTTGCAATAATTCATATTCACTGATCCCTGCACGTAATTCAGGCCTTAATAGATCCAACGCGTCCAACAACGCTTCTTGTTTTTGAATAAAGTCAGCGTTCACCTGATCATGCCTTTAAGGTCTGAATAATGTCAGGGAAAAGAATGTGTTCCTTAGTTTCCATCCATTCAAATAACAGCATTTCCGTCGTCACCATGGCGCAACCTGAATCTTGCAGACGGGTAAATGCTAGTGCTTTGTCTTGGTTAAATCGAGAACCACAAGCATCCCAAGCCAACCACACGTTAAAACCTTGATTCATGGCGTCCAGCGCTGTCTGCAATACACAAACATGCGATTCAGTGCCGCAAATAATCAGGTTTTTGCGGTTTATACTTTGTAAGTGATTTTTAATAGTCGTTGTTTTTAATGCGGAAAAGGTTGCCTTTGTCAGTTTGGTGAAGAGGATGTTTGACTCCAGCAATTCGGTATGGGTTTGCCCCAATCCTTCCGGGTATTGTTCAACAATGGTAATGGGTAGCTGGAAGGCTGATGCGCCAAGCATAAGTTGCTTAGCGCGCATCAGCACATGCTCGCATTGCTCAATGTGGGGGTACAATTTCTCTTGAATGTCCACCACGAGCAATTGTGTGTGTTGCGGAATAGGGCAATTCATTGTTCAGCTAATTAGACTGTGTTTTGCCTATCATAGCTGATGCCACTATTACGCGCGAATTTGCCCATCTCCGTTAACCAGGTATTTTTCCGTAGTCAGGGATTCAAGCCCCATAGGGCCGTAGGCATGTAGCTTGGTGGTTGCTATACCAATTTCAGCTCCAAGACCTAGCTGGCTACCGTCGGAGAAGCGTGAAGAGGCATTCACCATAACCACAGACGCGTCTACGGTGCGCTGGAATTTGTGGGCATTCACTTCATTTTCGGTACAAATCACTTCTGTATGGTTGCTACCAAAACGTGCAATATGATCGATAGCCCCATCGATGTTATCGACGACTCGGATCGCGATTTCGAGATCAAGGTATTCGTCACCAAAATCGGCTTCATTAATCACGTTACACGCAGGCACGAATTGAGCAGTTGTTGCGCAACCATTCACCCTAACAGCATGGTCGTTCAGTAGTGATGCAGCTTTGGGTAAAAAGGTGCTTGCGATGTCTTTGTGAACCAGTAATCCTTCGAGAGCATTACATACACCGGTTCTCTGCGTCTTACCATTTTCAAGCAGATCGAGTGCTTTCTCGATGTCAGCATCTTTATCTACATATAAGTGACAGACGCCTTTAAAGTGCTGAATAACAGGCACTTTACTGTTATCGGTTACAAAATTGATCAGACCTTCACCACCACGAGGGATAATGACATCTATCAATTCTCGTTGCTCCATAAGCTCCATCATGTGGGCTCTATCTGGATCAGGTACTACCGAAATAAGTGCCTCAGGTAAACCGTGCTGGCGTAATACCGAGGTTAGAATTTCTGCAATTGCGAGACTGCTTTTAAGAGCCTCTTTACCCCCACGTAATATGACGGCATTGCCTGATTTAAAGCACAATGCTCCGGCATCAGCTGTCACATTTGGGCGCGCTTCATAGATCATACAAACGACGCCCAGTGGAACGCGCATTTTGCTGATATTGATACCGTTGGGGCGTTGGCCGAGTGTACGCACTTTGCCCACTGGATCGTCTAGCGATGCAACGGTTTCGATCCCCTTAGCCATATCTTCAATACGTTCAGGGTTAAGTGTCAGGCGGTCGATCATCGCCAAAGATAAATTATTTTTTTGTGCTTCAGACACATCAATTTCATTGGCAGTCAAAATGCTAAGTTGTTGTTCACGTAACGCTGTAGCCATATCTTGCAATACTGCATTTTTTTCAGATTCTTCTAAGATGGCCAAATGACGTGCGGCTGCCGCAGCAGCTGATGAAATCGTATTTACTAAACTCATGAATTCTCCAAAATTGCGATATTTTTATCAGATAAAATAGGTCCAGTGTTTTTCTGAAACTCATCGGCGTATTCAGGATTTTCCTGCTCCGCAATAAAGCTCAGCAAGCAGCTACTGTAATTTGAGCGTGCTTTGGCGATTTTTGTCCCGTCTTGCTTGGTAATCAAAACGGTATCGCCGACATTAAACTGACCTTTGACCTCTTTCAGCGTTGCGCCCGTGAGCTCCTCACTGGCTTTCTCTGCTGGTGCATCGAACTCTTCATTTACAATGAGCTCACCTTGCGCTTTCGCTGTATGTGTCATCCAATGCTGATGGTCACTAAGCGGCTTCGCATGTGGCTGAAAATGCGTTCCAGGGTTTTTACCGGCTAACAGCTGGTTAAATGACAATTCGGTAAACCCATTGACGATGAATGTGTCGATACCATGAGACGTCGCTTTTTCAGCAGCCTGGATCTTGGTTTTCATACCGCCAGTGCCCACGTCACTTACAGCATCACCTGCCATTCTGTAGGTGGATTCGTCTATTTCACTGATCCACGACAGGAGTTTGGCATCGTCATATTTATGTGGGTTTTTGTCGTATAGACCATCTACGTCTGAGCAAATGATAAGTGCATCTGCGTCAAACGCTGCTGCAACCATTGCCGACAAATTGTCATTGTCACCGACTTTTAGTTTGTCGGTTGTGACCGTGTCGTTTTCATTCACGATCGGCAATATTCCATTGTCGACCAAACTGTCGATGGTGTTGCGAATGCTTTCATAGCGCTCGCGGTCGCGCAGATCGGCGTGGGTCAATAAGATTTGTGCGGTCGCAAAATCAAACAGTTTGTCCCATGTAGCCATCATTTCAGTTTGGCCTGCCGCTGCCATCGCTTTTTTAGCTGCAATGGATTTGTCTTGGTCGGCAAATAAATGTCGACCTGCTGCAACAGAGCCTGACGAGACTAACACCACATCAATGCCTCGTTCGCGACAACGTAATATAAAATGTGCAATGCTGAGTAGATAGTGACTACTGCAGCCGTTTTGTTTCGGTGCGATTAACGCACTGCCGCATTTGATAACAATGCGTTTCCAATGTGTATTATCCACGATAACCTCTGCTTAAGAATGTTGAGTCACTAGTTGATGCGTTTTTTCGAATTCTTCCTGTACTTGTTCTGACGGTGATGAATCCAGTGCTGAAACGCCGAAAATTGTAATAAAGCTGACGATAAATCCGGGTACGATTTCGTACACTAGACTACTCAGGGTTTGCCCATCGCCTAGTACGGGCACATAGATCCAAAACAGCACCGTTGCAGCGCCCGTTATGATCCCTGCGATAGCAGCTCTATGGGTTAGATTGGCTTTATATAGACTGCACAGTACCAATGGACCAAACGCTGCACCGAAACCGGCCCACGCGTTGCTCACAATACCCAAAATGGTATTTGACCTGTCAAAGGCGAGTAAGGCAGCCACCAAGGCAACACCTACAACACCAATACGACCAATCAGCACGGACTGATTATCTTCAGTACCTTCTGTCTTTTTACTTGCCGAAAACACGCGATAGAGGTCTTCGGTTAATGAGCTGGCTGATACCAGTAATTGAGACGATATTGTGCTCATGATCGCTGCCAAAATGGCAGCCAACAAAAATCCACTGATGAGTGGGTGAAACAGTATTTCTGAGAAAATGATAAATATCGTTTCTGCATCGTTTACGGCAAGATCGAACTTATTGGCATAGGCAATACCGACGAGTCCTGTGCCTAACGCACCGATGATCGTTACCAGCATCCAGCTCATACCAATATTGCGCGCAGTGGCAATGTCCTTTATCGAACGAATGGCCATAAAGCGCACAATGATGTGTGGTTGACCGAAATAACCTAAACCCCACGCCAAAGCGCTGATCAGCCCTAACCAGGTTAAGTTGGTTAAGCCTTCGCCCATGGTTGGAATTGACGTCGTGGCAAAACTATTCATTTCAGATACGCTGTCAAACGCCTGAAATGCAACCACTGGTACCAATACAAGCGCGATAAACATGATACAGCCCTGTACAAAGTCCGTCATACTGACAGCCAGAAAGCCACCTAGCAGGGTATAACCGACTACAACACCAAGGGTTACCAATAAGCCAATGTGGTAATCAACATTAAATGCCGACTCAAAGAGCTTTCCACCAGCAACGAGTCCCGCACTGGTGTACAAAGTGAAAAACATAACAATGATTACAGCTGATACAATTCTCACGAGTTGTTTGTCACCACCGAATCGATTGGCAAAAAACTCCGGTAAGGTGAGTGAATCTCCAGCTACCTCCGTATATACCCTTAATTTAGGCGCAACAAGATAGTAGTTGGCTAATGCACCAATCAATAATCCAACCGCAATGTAAACAGTCTCAAAACCAACCAGAAACATAGCGCCAGGCAATCCCATTAGCATCCAACCGCTCATATCTGAAGCCCCGGCGGATAACGCCGTTACATGAGGACTGACTTTACGCCCTCCGAGCAAGTAGCCGGAAACGTCGTCTGTTGACGTACGGTAGGCAAAAACACCAATGCACAGCATGGCGATAAAATACAGGCCAATGGATACCCATTGAGACAATTCCATGAATTCCCCACTTAATGTGTTGTTAGAAAAAATACTTAGAGTACGAACTAATTATTGTGCAATAAATTAGCGTTTAAATCAAGCTTGGCATTTTTGATAGTATTTTTAGATTGCTGTGGCGGTGTTATGGATAAGAGAACGTTGTAAATAAGATTAGAATTGAATGTAAATATGCGATTTGGTTAATAGGTAAAGATGAAGTCGACGGTTGTACCGCAGAAGAAGGCTAGCGATCATATGCTGCTCAATTCGCAATGCGCTTTTGTGATGCTGGTACAGGTCATATATTTTATTTGGGACTTAACTTGGGTAGCCCTAACAAAGATGTTGTCAGAAGGTGTCTTTTCAATCGAGGATCAGCGACAATAGCATTACTCTATTAAAGCTGGATATTGCTATGCTAATTTGTGGTGTTGATATTAAAGGAACGGAAGCTGTTATTTGTTTGCTTGAGTACCGTGAAGGTGTATTTTTTATGCCGGATTGTCGTGTACGTAAGCTGGAATTCAGTAAACGTAACAGAACGTTGGATATCCGCTATTTTCAGTCCAGTTTTAAACAGCTAATGGGTGATTACAAAGTGAAACGTGTTGTGATCAAAGAGCGTCCATTAACCGGTAAGTTTTCAGGTGGTGCGTTAGGGTTTAAAATGGAAGCAGCTATCCAATTGATAGATGGGCTTGAGGTTGAAACTGTCCCTGCGCAAACGATTAAAGCGTCGTTAAAACGTCATCCAGTTGCAGTGCCATTTAGCGAAACGGGATTAAAACAGTTCCAAGAAGGAGCGTTTCACACCGCTCATGCTGTGCATATGGGCGGTGCCGAAGATTAACACAGAGGTGTTTTACCCACCTTTACGGAAGTAGTATCTTCAACAATTTAGGGCGGTGGTTGCATCACTGCTTGCAGGTTCAGAATATAAATCTTCTGTTGGTTTACATGATTGGAAAGGATTGCCGTGAAACTTACCAAAGCGAGTCTAGCAAACCCTGTCGCCGTGATCATTGTCACATGCATGATCTTGGCCTTAGGTGTCATTTCGTTATTTCAAATACCCGCACAGCTATTACCCAACATTGAAAAGCCTATCGTAACGGTTATCAGTTCATGGCCTGGCGCATCTCCAGCAGAAATAGAATCAGAATTAACCGTCCCAATCGAAGAAGTGTTGGTGGGTACGCCGGGTATGACCGATATGGTTGCCTGGAGTATGTCTGATTTTGGTTTTATGCAACTTGAGTTTGCCCTTGAAACTGACATGACACGTGCACTTATCGATGTGATCAGTCGGTTGAACCGGCTTCGTCCTTTACCTGCGAATGCACAAAAACCACAAATTATGATGGGTGAGTGGGGCGATGCGAATGACACGTTGATCGATTACTTTATTCAGAACAAAGACGGTATTTCACGTGAGGAAAAGCAGGCTAATAGTAAGTATATTCGCGATTTCGTGCTGCCTGAGTTGCAAGCCCTGTACGGTGTCTCCCGCATAGAATTCGATGATGGTAGCTGGGGCGACGGAGAGCAATTGCAAATCGTCTATGATATTTATCGTGCCGCTGATTTAGGCATCGATATATCACAAATAGCCGCATTAGTTGGGCGTTCACAAGATATGTCGAGTGGCTTCGTTGATATAGGCCGTAAACAATATACCGTGCGCTATGAAGGTCGCTACGACATCGAAGAGTTGTCTTCGCTTATTCTTGAAGAACGTGATGGTGTCGAGATTAAGTTAGGTGATATCGCACGTGTTGAGGTGGGGCCTGGACGGGCCGGTGGTTTTATCTATCAAAACGCAAACCCCGCTTTTCGTCTAGCGGTATCTAAAACCAATGACGCCAACGTACTGGAAGCGCTTGATGGTGTGAAGGCCAAAATGGACGAGTTGAATGCGACCGTTTTCGCTGAACGAAGTATGCATGCGCAATTCTCATTCGACCCCGGTCTTTATATCAAACGTTCAATGGGGCTTTTAACCAGTAATTTAATTGTCGGTATGGTGTTTGCGGTTTTCGTGTTGTGGTTGTTTTTACGGCAGTGGCGAGCAACATTACTTATTGCAACGGCGATACCTGTCTCGTTGTTGGCGACGTTTGTCGTGCTTAACCTAGCCGGGCGTTCGTTGAACGTTATTTCACTTGCAGGGTTGGCGTTCGCCACCGGGATGGTATTGGACGCGGCAATCGTTGTATTGGAAAACATTGTGCGTTTGAGAGAGAAAGGCGAACCATTGGCGGAGGCTTCGGATAAAGGTCCAACTCAGGTTTGGGGCGCATTGCTAGCCTCTACAGCCACTACTGTCGCCATTTTTATCCCGATCATGTTTTTAGAAGATGCAGAAGGGCAGATGTTTGCTGACTTAGCACTCACCATTGCTATCGGTATAACGGTGTCATTGATTGTCGCAATTACCTTGTTGCCAACTGGAGCAAAGTTCCTGTTGCGCAGTGCGCCCGTTGCCAAACAGGGAAATGATGCTTATTGGCAAAAAATTGTATCGATTTTGATGTCGCTGAGTAACACCACAGCTAAACGTTGGGGGTGGGTAGGCACACTGATCATTATTCCACTGGCGTGCATGATCCTGTTGTGGCCGACCAGTAACTATTTGCCACCAGTGAAACGAGATACGGTCGATAGCTTTCTGTTTTTTCCTCCGGGGACAAATGTTGCGACGGCTGATAGAGAAATAGCGCAATTGATTGCACAGCGGCTTGAGCCACACTTAAAGGGGGAAAAAAGCCCTTATGTCAGTGACTATTTCTTCTGGTCTTTCCCCGGTGGTTCGGGTGGGTGGCTTGCCTTAAATGGTGAGGAAGGCACCGACTTAGATGAACTTCAACAAACCATTCAAACGGACATTATCAGCGGGATTCCCGATATGTTCGGGTTTTCAATGCGACGCAGCTTGTTTGGCGGTTTTAGCGACAGCAACAGTGTCCGTATTGAAATGACCAGTACCGACTTAGAGGCAGCAAAAGCGGCTGCGATGATGGGGATGGGGTTGGTTATGCAGTCGATTCCTGGTGCGACTGCAAACCCAGAGCCGGATCCTTTTTCTGAAACCACAGAGTTGCGTTTTATGCCGAATGACAGCCGCCTTAAAGAGGTTGGCTGGACACGAGACAACCTTTCGGCAGTCATCGCTCAGTTAGGGCAGGGGCTTTGGCTCGGTGAATATTTTGATGGCCAAGAACGTTTGGATATTTATTTGAAAACGGAGCGATTTGCCTCTCCTGAAGCACTTGCGGAACTACCGGTAACTACGCCCAAAGGTGGGGTTATCCCATTGTCAGAACTGGTAACAATCGATACGGTATTGTCGCCAAGTGCAATTGTCAGGATGGAACGCAAGCGCGGGTACAGTTTGGTGGTGAATCCGCCTGCGGATATGTCGTTGGAAGCGTTAATTGATGCACTGAAAACGCGCGTTCAACCACAGTTGCTTGCACAGTTGCCCAGTGACGCCAAGATCCAATACACCGGCAGTGCAGAAGATTTAGCCAGAGCGATGTCCTCGCTGAGCCTCAACTTCGTGCTCGCATTTTTATTGTTATTGTTGATTATGACCGGGTTGTTTAAATCACTCACAGCGGCAATACAAGTATGTATTGCGCTCCCTCTCGCCGGTGTGGGCGGTGTTTTGGCGATACAATTGCTAAACGTATTCAAACCTCAGCCACTCGATCTATTGGGGATGATAGGTTTTATCATATTGCTGGGACTGGTCGTGAACAATGCTATTTTGTTGGTATCGCAAACACGGGATGGATTGAAGCAAGGGTTAAGTATAGAAGCGGCAGTTGAACAAGCACTGTCGATTCGATTACGCCCCATATTTATGAGTACACTAACGAGTTTGTTTGGCATGTTGCCACTCCTCTTAATTTCCGGCGATGGCAGTGAAATATATCGCGGTATGGCTGCTGCAATCGTTGGAGGGATGAGCGTGTCTACATTGTTCACCTTGGTTCTTTTACCTTGCCTATTGCAACTCTCGTTTAAACAGGGAAAGACACATGCATAAAATGTTTAAGGTCACTCGTTTTGCATTACTCACATGGTTTGTGAGTACAAGCGCTGGATATGCTCAAAATATGCCGCCGCCAAAAGTTGAAATCATTACCGCAGAGCAAAAGGTATTAGCGCCTAGCATGCAGTTAAAGGGCAATGTGTTGGCGCTACAAGATGCGGTAATTTCCGCTGAAGTTGAAGGTAAGTTAAACGGTATTGCACATGTAGGCTCTCAACTATTACAGGGTCAGCAAATTGCTCAGTTGGATAAATCTCGTTTGGTATGGACGCTCTCACGCGACAATGCTCAGCTTGAGGCGTTGCGATCTGATCTTGCTTTCCGCAAGACCGAAGTAGAAAGATTTGAGCGCCTCGCGAGTCAGGACAATGCCGCGAAAAACCAATTGCAACGTGAGCGTGCGGCCATGTTCCGCTTGGAGCAAGAGATTATAGCGGCCAACGCGCTGGTACTGAGTGCTGAAAAGGCTGTCAATGACGCGGTAATATCGGCACCCTTCGATGGCGTTATTGCTGAACGTTTCGCGCATTTAGGTGAATATATTCGTGTAGGCGATCCACTTGTTCGTTTCGTTAATCCATCACTAAAGGATTTATCTATTCCGGTGCCGATCAAATTACTCGAGCTATTAAAGCCGGGTATGAATATTCAGGTCATGCATGAAGACCACAGCCATGAATTTGCGATTCGGCAGGTTGTTCCTATCGGTGATCCGGCTTCTCGCATGGTGGAAATGCGTTTAAATGTAAGCGATAGCCACCTCACTATAGGTGACTCAGTCACCGCTCAAGTGCCCCTAGAGCTCGAACAATCCGTTGTTGTGGTACCAAGGGATGCGGTTGTCATTCGAGGCAATCAACGTTTTGTATACAAAGTTAATGGTGACAACGTTGCAGAACAAGTACAGGCCGACATTCGTTTTGCGGATGGCCCTTGGGTGGTATTGCAATCGGGTGTAGAGGCGGGGGATAAAATCATTATTCGCGGCGCCGAACGTTTGCAGCCGAATACTGAAGTAGTGTTTTAACCACTCTAAATCCGCGGGTAACGGCAGAAGGTAGCGCATCCCATAGGATAGCACTCCTTCTGCCGAGAAAGACTTATTTACCGATAGCGAAACTAACTTGTATGTCGCTGGGCAATGTTTTACTGATTTCGATATCTCTAATTTCAATGACTTGTCGAGCTGGCGTATAGCGTTGGAATGCCTTCATGGTGTCTGTTGCACCATATTGGCGGGCAAAGTTTGCCACTTGAACACCATTACATAAGAGTCCTTCAGCTAACACTCTATAAGTAGGGCCGGTCACTCGATGTCCGGGCGATATTTGTTGAATCGTTTGGTGTAACCCTAAGCGGTTATTCTCTGCAGCATGCTGGCATACTGATTTAAGGTTATTTTCTAATTCAACAGGATAATTGTTGGCCAGGGTATTGTTGCAAACGGCTGATAGCGACAACACCATTAAGCCTGTAGATAGTGCTCTTACTTTGTTCATTATTTTTTCCTTTGGCATTAATATTTGACGGTGTTCGCTGGCATTACTGCTGCGCAGACTCTTAAATATTATGTCCAGGTGCTTTCATTCACCCTGATATTTACATGAAAAATTCATGATAAATTTAATTGTTTTTTATTCAGTATCTTAACCCCTACTTGTTCATTTAATTGTCATGTGCACCGATGAGCAAGGTCGACTTATGCTAAAATTACTGGTGAATTTGTCGGGGATGTTTATGAATATGAACACGAGCTCCCTGCAGTATGATCAATCGACCCGAACTGTCAGCAATGATCAGGGGATTACAAAAATTTTGTCACCTCAATGTGCGACTTTGCTTGAAATCCTACTTCAGGCCAGTCCAGATATCGTGACCAGAGAACAGATGAAACAAAGCATCTGGGGTCATGATGTTGTAAGTGAAGATGTGATCAATCATTTAGTTTGCCGCCTACGTAGAGAACTTAGCGCCGTAGTTAGTAAGCAGTCTATTCGTATCGAAACCATTCCTAAAGCTGGTTACCGAATAATAATAAAGGATGAGAGCCCACACGACATGACGTATTGGCTTCACCGCTGCAGTGAATGGTTTAAACATTTAGCGGAATAACAAGATTGCTAATCGTTACACAACGTCTTTAAGGTAACTCTTAACGTTGTGATAGCGCTGCTCTTGTTCTGGCGTAAGTGATCCATTCTCAATCGCTTTTATGCAGTGGCGAACCAAGGCCGGTGTATTGTCTGCTACGCCTTTTTCGCGGATCTCGACTGCTGTAGCTTGTAATAGGTTAAGTGCAATTGATGGGTTCTTGGGCATAATAGTAAATGCTTGGCGGAAGACTTGAAGAGCCTCTTCTAAGTCACCTCGTTGATAATGGCTAACCGCTGCATTGTTCAGCTCTTTTGGACTGTGCTGGATAAGGGTTTTTTCTTGCTTTTCTTGTGAGATGTAGTGCATGAATAATTCACCCTGTTCTGGATCATGCTTGCAGCGTCGCTCGATCACATCCAACATATTTAACGCATGCTCTACCAGGCCTACCTCATGAAATGCTTTTGCCTTGTCTAACAATCCTTCCATGGGTTCAGCTTCCCATGCTTCGTTACTTAATTGCCCTAGCAACGACTTGGCGTTGTCAGTTTCATCCTGCAAATAAAGCAACCTGGCATCAATAACCTTAACTTGCTCGTCGACATCCGCTTTTGGAAAGTGCGATTTAAGTTGTTTTAAGTAGTCGTTGGTTTGCTTAATTAATTTGTTGGTTTGAGACGGATCCGCCGTCATCGCAAAATCAATACCAGCGCGGGCTGCTGCGAGATAGTTCTCCGGCTTATCATGAATTGAATGCTTAGCGAATTTGACAATCCGTTTGGCGGCCTCAAACTGCGCCTCGTAGTCATGGGTGATGCGAGACAACTCCATCGCAGTTTTGTGGCGACGAATATTGCGCGGTGACAACTCTGTGGCAACTTCAACACTTTCCAGTGCGTCTTCAAATTCTTGCTGTTTGATTTGCAGTGCCGTTAGAAGATCATATGCTGCTAATTTGCAATCTGGTTTGAACGCGAGTTCGAGTATACGTTTTTCTGCTTCATCATCATGATCCGTTTTGATCAGTGCGCGAACGATACCAAGCTGAGCCCAAGCAAAGGCCTGAACATTTAAAATGGCCTGATAGAACTCGATAGCCTGTTGATAAAACCCACACTGTTCGAGCAGCTCACCTTTAGTTTTTAAGGCCAACGGAAAAAACTCGGAGTTCTTCGGTTCACCGAGAAAACTTTCCAGCGTCGCGAGTGCTTTCTCTGGTTGTTGCTTTTCCATCAACTGGTAAATGGGCTTTAAAGCTTGTTTGCGATTCAACACACGTGTTAAGCGTTTGTCCAATTCACGCACAGTAAATGGCTTGGCAAGGAAGTCATCCGGTTGTAGCTCTACAATGCTATGGACAATATCAGGTGTCGTATCTGCGCTGATAAAAACAAAAGCGGTACTGGGTGCGATATCACCGTCTTGCTTGAGCTGATCGTAGAGATAATAACCGTCTTGTTCATTTTTCAAATCATATGAACAAATAATGAGGTCAAAGTATTCACGACGAATTGTAGACAAAGCTTGATTAACTTTATCTATATACTCGATATTCTGAAAGCCCAACTCTTCCAACGAATACTTCATGTATCCCTTCGCAAGCACTTGATCGTCAATGATCAGTACTCTGGATTGTCGTGCGAGTTTTAGGTTCATATCAGGCTTAACTACTCTGTCATCTTTATATTATCGTTCATTGGCGCAGAATTTTGAGCTATTTCCCCGATTGTTGGGCAAATAGTCGCGTTGCATCAACGGCTGAATGCCAGCGTTTTAAACTACGTTGCCTATCGGAATCGGCCAAATTAGCCGAGAATGTTTTATCGACAGGGTTTTGTTCACTTAACGCGTCTACATCTTTATACAAGCCTGCCGCTAATCCAGCAAGGTACGCAGCGCCCAGCGCGGTTGTTTCCATAACCTGTGGACGTACAACATCTACGTCCAATATATTGGCGAGGTGTTGACACACCCAGTCGTTCTCAACCATACCACCGTCCACCCGTACCGCTTGAGTGGTAATACCGTCTTGCTGCATTGCAGACAGTAGATCATGGGTTTGAAAGCATACAGACTCCAGTGCTGCGCGCGCTAAGTGAGCTTCAGTTGTACCGCGGGTTAGACCAAACACACTGCCTCTTGCATAGGGATCCCAATGCGGTGCACCCAAGCCTGCAAAGGCAGGGACTAATACTACACCGTGACTGTTGTCTACTGTTTCTGCCAGAGCTTTAGTTTGCTTGGCGTTTTCAATGACCTTTATGCCATCCCTCAACCATTGCACCGCTGCGCCTGCGATGAATATTGAGCCTTCTAGTGCGTAGGCTGTTTTGTTGTTAATGCTGTAAGCCACTGTGCTTAACAGCTGATGTTGAGAGAATAGCGGTTGTTCTCCAGTATTCACCAGTGCAAAGCAGCCAGTGCCATAGGTACTTTTAAGGCTTCCCGGGCTAAAGCAGCATTGACCAATCAGCGCCGCTTGTTGGTCTCCCGCGACTCCTGTTATCGGATACTGTTGTGCGAAAAGTCCTTCAGCAGTAACGCCAAAATCATCTGCACTTTGTTTTATGCTGGGTAAGAGTTCAGCTGGTACATCGAACAAGTTGAGTAAATGCTCGTCCCATTCTAATGAACGTAAATTCATTAAATTGGTGCGACTCGCGTTAGTGGTATCTGTGGCGTGCACTTCACCATTGGTTAGTCGCCAGATCAAGAAAGTATCGATAGTGCCGAAGGCGAGTTCACCAGCCAGTGCACGTGATCTGGCACCGTCAACATTATCTAAAACCCAGGCAATTTTGGTTGCGGAGAAATAGGGGTCTAGTCGCAATCCGGTGTGTTGATGAATGTCATCATCTTCTTTCATCAACGTTTCGCATAGCTCTGCCGTGCGTCTGTCTTGCCATACGATAGCGTTATATATTGGCGCCCCTGTTTTTCTGTCCCACACCACTGTGGTTTCACGTTGATTGGTGATGCCAATGGCGCCGATTTTATAGCCTTTCGCTTCCGCTTCATTAATCGCTTTTTGGCATACGGCTAGTGTACTTGACCAAATTTCCTCAGGATCGTGTTCCACCCATCCTTCATGTGGATAGAATTGAGTAAATTCTTGTTGCGCACTGCTGATCATCTGTGCGTCTAATGAAAATACGATAGCCCTACTGGACGTAGTTCCTTGATCAATGGCTAACAGGGCAGGAGTCGTCATATCTACTCTCTTATTATGGCTGTGCAACGCCAAATGTTCTTTTATGCGTCGCATCTGTGTTTGCCCCAATGTAAGTCATCAAACGTAAACTCTCAACTGCCAGCTTGCAATTGCGGCCTCATTTCACGCTGCTGTTTTAGTCTAAGTTTGATTCACCTCAATTTGCGGGAATCCGATCTCGCTATTATTGTTTTAATGCGCAGGGGTTTTGTCGATTGCATAAAGCCAAGAAAGGCAAAGCGCATTTATGGACAACTTTTTAGGCGGTGACTGATGAAGCTTTCTGATTTAACGCGACCACCACAGCAAGAACATATGCACGGCACTGGGCCAATTACTCGCTATCGGCCACATTACCAAAACCTAATGCCGCCGTGTAATCAAGCGTGTCCCGCAGGAGAGAATATTCAAGGCTGGATTGCACTAGTCGAGGCCGGTGAATGGCAAGCCGCTTGGCGGCTGTTAACACGGATGAATCCAATGCCTGCAATACATGGGCGTGTGTGCTACCACCCGTGTGAGACAGGGTGTAATCGTGCAAATGTCGACAGCCCAGTAAAAATTCACGCAACGGAACGCTATCTGGGCGATTTGGCTATCGAGCGAGGTTGGCAGTTTGAACCGCCAAGTGGATCAACCGGTAAACGAATTTTAGTTATTGGCTCAGGGCCAGCGGGATTGTCTGCGGCTTACCATCTGCGCCTTCATGGGCATGATGTTGAGTTATATGAATCCAGTGAAAAGCTAGGAGGCATGATGCGCTATGGTATCCCGGCTTATCGGTTACCGCGTGATGTGTTGGACGCAGAGATTGCGCGCATTGAAGCTTTGGGTGTTCAGTTTCATTGTAATAAGCGCATAGAAGATATCAGCACAGCAAAGCAAAATGGCAACTTTGATGCTGTTTTCCTTGCGACCGGAGCACCGCTTGCGAAGCAGGTGGATATACCCGTACGAGATGCGGCAAAAGTGTTCAATGCGGTTAGCTATCTGCACCAAGTAGAGCAGCATCAAGCACCGTTGCTGGGTCGAAAGGTCGCTGTGTACGGTGGTGGAAATACAGCAATGGATGCTGCCAGAACCGCTAAGCGCCTTGGCGCTGATGAAACAGTGATAATTTATCGTCGTGATAGAGCACATATGCCCGCACATGAATTTGAAGCGCAAGAAGCGCTGGACGAAGGTATCGCAATCAACTGGCTATCAAGTATTGCTGATATTGAAGAGGATGAGCTTACCCTTGAAATAATGGACATTGATGCGCAAGGGCAGGTGCAGCCCACCGGTAAATTTGAAAAACTACAAGCGGATAGCGTCATTATGGCATTAGGGCAGCAAGTCGAAACGCCATTGCTGACGCGTATACCCAATCTAAATATTGAGCAAGGCTGTGTCACTGTTGATGATGCGTTTAAGGTAAATGCAGACGGTGTTTTTGCCGGCGGGGATCTGACTCCCGGTACACGTTCAGTAACGGTAGCTACTGGGCAGGGGCGCAAGGCTGCGCAACATATACACGCATGGTTAAGTGGCGAAATATGGCGAGCACCAGAAAAGCCACCAACAGCCAATTATCAGGATTTGCATCTGTGGTATCACACGGATGCAAATAGCGGAGTACAAACTGAGTTAGCGCCAGACGCGCGAGTAGATAGTTTTGACGAAATAGTGCAAGGATTTAGCCAAGAGCAAGCAACGTTTGAGGCGAGTCGCTGTTACTCTTGCGGCAATTGTTATGAATGTGATGGTTGCTTTGGCGCTTGCCCTGAGCAAGCCATATCAATTTTGGGCAAAGGCAAGGGGTATCAAATCAATTACGAACAGTGCACAGGCTGCGGTGCTTGCGCTCTGCAGTGCCCAACACACGCTATCTCATTGCGTCCAGTGGATGAAGCTGACAAGGAGGGCAACGCATGAAGCATCAGCCAATTATGAAAGTAATGGACGGCAATGAAGCAGCTGCAGATGTGGCGTTTAGATTGTCTGAAGTGTGCGCTATTTACCCTATTACGCCATCATCAACTATGGCTGAACTGGCCGACCAATGGAAGAATGAAGGGCGCACAAATCTTTGGCAAGACTCGCCAACGATAATGGAAATGCAGAGCGAAGGTGGTGCTGCCGGTGCCGTGCATGGCGCGTTGCAATCGGGCAGTCTGTCAACAACCTTTACTGCCTCGCAAGGCTTAATGCTGATGATCCCCAATATGCACAAAATTGCCGGGGAATTAACACCAACCGTATTTCATGTAGCGGCTCGTTCTTTGGCTTCTCATGCGTTGTCTATTTTTGGTGATCACCAAGACGTTATGGCGGTACGTAATACTGGCTTTGCCCAGTTAGTCGCAAACTCTGTGCAAGAAGCGCACGACATGGCAGCCATCGCACATGCATCAACGCTGCAATCCCGCGTGCCTTTTGTTCATTTTTTTGATGGCTTTCGGACCTCACATGAGGTCAACAAAATTGCATGGATTGACGATGAGACGCTGGGTGAATTGATCGACGATGAGTGGATAAGGCAGCATCGAACAAGAGCGCTGCGGCCTGAAAACCCAATTGTACGCGGTACAGCACAAAATCCAGACGTGTATTTTCAAGGGCGAGAAGCGGCTAACCGTTATTATCAGCAGGCATTGTCGATTGTCCAAGGTCGCATGGATAAACTCTATTCATTGACTGGGCGTGAATATAAGTTGGTGGAATACCACGGTGTAGAAGATGCCGAACGTGTGATCATATTAATGGGATCAGCGGTTCAAACAGTCAAACAAACAGTCGATTATCTTAACGTCTCGGGAGATAAAGTGGCTGTTATCGCCATTCGTTTGTATCGTCCTTTCCCGACAGATGCGCTGCTTGAAGCGTTACCTCAAAGTGTTCGAAGCATTGCAGTGTTAGACCGAACTAAAGAGCCCGGCGCACTCGCAGAGCCTTTATATTTAGATGTGGTATCGGCAATTATGGAGGGCAAGCAAGCCGGAAAACGAAGTGCACTGCCTGAAATCGTTGGTGGGCGTTACGGCCTTTCGAGCAAAGAGTTTAATCCGACGATGGTAGCCAGCATATTGTCTGAATTGCGTAAGCCTGCCCCCAAAAATCATTTTACGGTGGGGATTGTTGATGATGTCACTCAAAGCCATATCGACCTTGTGCCCACCGTTCACATTGACGATAAGCAAATCAAACAGGCGGTTTTCTATGGTTTAGGCGCGGATGGCACGGTTGGAGCGAACAAAAACAGTATCAAAATTATCTGCGCGGAATCGCAATTGTTCGCGCAAGGCTATTTTGTGTATGACTCGAAAAAGTCGGGTTCGCAAACTGTGTCACACCTGCGATATGGTCATCACGCAATTGATGCGCCTTATTTGATTGAACAAGCCAGTTTTGTTGCTATTCATCAATTCAATTTTGTGCACCAGCTGAATATTCTCGATAGAGCGGCATTCGGTGCCACATTATTAATTAACGCTCCCTATTCACCTGATCACGTTTGGTCTTCACTACCGCGCCATTTGCAGCAAGGGATTATTGATAAGCAACTTCAATTATATGCAATTGATGCGTATGCAATTGCTTCAGATGCCGATATGGGGCGACGTATTAATACGATCATGCAAACCTGCTTTTTCTACCTATCAGACATCCTCCCACATGAGGAGGCAATTGCATTGATAAAATACGCTATTGCAAAAACTTACAGTAAAAAAGGGCAACAAATCGTTGAACAAAATTACACTGCGGTTGAGCAGGCGCTTTCTGGGCTACATAAAATAACAATTGGAGATATTGAAGGGGCTCGGGAGAGTACAAAAGATACCGCCAAGATGTCTGATTTTGTTAAAAGCGTGACAATGGAAATTATTAAGGGGCAGGGGGATCTGATCCCCGTCAGTCAGATACCTGTTGATGGAACCTACCCCAGTGGAACCAGCCAGTTTGAAAAGCGCAGGATCGCACAGCAAGTACCCGCTTGGGAATCGAGCGCATGTATACAATGCGGTAATTGTGTAGCCGTTTGCCCTCACGCAGCAATACGCGCGAAATTTTATCATCAAGAACGACTTAATGGTGCGCCAGATACCTTTCAGTCTATCGCCACAACGGCAAAAGGTTTTCCGGAAACTCAGTATACGTTGCAAGTTTATGCAGAAGACTGCACTGGTTGTGAGTTGTGTGTCGATGCGTGCCCTGTTCGGCAAGAGGGAGCCGCGGAGAAACGTGCAATTAATATGGTGCCATTAAGCGATGTTGTTGAACATGAAGTTGAGAACCTTAAGTTCTTTGACACAATTGATTATCCCGATCGTAGTAAAGTCGATTTTGCCACGGTGCGTGGGGTGCAATTTTTACAACCTCTGTTTGAGTTTTCTGGTGCTTGTGCGGGGTGTGGCGAAACACCGTATTTGAAAATGATGTCGCAGCTGTTCGGTGATCGCATGCTGGTGGCAAATGCGACAGGTTGTTCGTCTATTTACGGCGGGAATTTACCCACGACTCCTTGGAGTAAGAACGCAGAAGGGAATGGTCCTGCATGGTCTAATTCATTGTTTGAAGACAATGCTGAGTTTGGCTTAGGTTTCCGACTAACCGCAGATCATCACACTGAGCAGGCCTTGAAGTTGTTAGCGCAATTATCTCCACAGTTAGATGCAACACTCGTCGAGCAAATTACTTATGCGCCGCAACAGTCTGAAAGTCAGATCAGGGCACAACGTCAACGCCTTTCTGAGCTATTAGAGGACGTTGCAAAAATTGATAGCAATACAGCCCGTCACTTTGAATCGATTGCGGATCATCTGGTGCGCCGCAGTGTGTGGATTGTTGGCGGCGATGGCTGGGCGTATGACATTGGGTATGGCGGTTTAGATCACGTCATGGCCAGCGGTAAGAATGTGAATATCTTGGTCATGGATACTGAAGTGTATTCAAACACGGGGGGGCAGATGTCTAAGGCTACGCCATTAGGTGCTTCTGCAAAGTTTTCAGTGGGCGGTAAAACGGTCGGCAAAAAGGATCTTGCCATGCAGGCTATTGCTTATGGCAATGTGTATGTTGCGCGGGTGGCAATCGGCGCGAATCCACAACAAACGCTACAAGCCTTCCGTGAGGCTGAAAGTTACCCAGGGCCGTCGATTATATTAGCCTACAGTCATTGTATTGCGCATGGCATCAATATGAATGAAGGGCTGCAACAGCAACATTTGGCGGCGACATCAGGACATTGGCCATTGCTGCGTTACAATCCGTTGTTACGCCAACAGGGGCAAAACCCCTTTGAACTAGATTCATTGAGACCGAGCCGCAGTTTGAAAGAGTACCGGCAGAATGAAGGGCGCTACCAACAATTGATGCGCAGCGACCCAGAGCATGCTGAACATTTATTGGATCTAGCCATTCATGCGTTAGAGTTACGCTGGCAAACCTATGAAGAATTGGCGAGTCGAGATGCACAAGGTTTTGTTGCGCTAGTTGAGTAAAAGCATATTAAAAATACAAACTAACTTAAGAAGTTCGGCAAACCCTTTATCCTTTTCTGTATTGCAAAGGGGGAGCGAGCTTCTTATCTTTAAACAAACGTCTCAATGAACTACTACTCTCATAACCACAAGCTTCAGCGATAATTTCGATCGAAAGATCGGTTTCTTTTAACATGACCTTTGCCCTTTCCAGTTTTAATTCACGAATCCAATCACCATAGGACATGCCGACTATTTTTTGGAAGCGCCGCGTAAATGTTCTAGGACTCACTCCCGCTTGATGGGCGACTTCTTTAATGGTGGGATGCAAAGACTGAGTTGATTGAATATGGTTTAAGATATCGGGTAACTGTTGATGTTTATTTTGTGGTAAAAGCGGCTGCGCTACATCTTGAGTTGCTCTGCCCGAACGTAGGGGAGCAACGACCAAGCGCCGTGCGACATCATTCGCCCTTTTTAAGCCATAGTCTTGCTGCACGATGTGTAAACACAAATCGATTCCGGCGGCACTACCCGCAGAAGTGTATAAATTACCATCTTCACAAAATAACGGAGCGTCACTTACATCTATTTCAGGAAAAGTTTCGATAAATTTGTTTAAAAACATCCAATGAGTGGTCGCCTTTTTGTTTTTTAAAAGCCCCGTTGCTGCCAGAATGTAAGCCCCTCCACAAATAGCAACAATGCGCGCATTACGGTTATGAGCTTCTAACAAAGCATTGATTAAATCGAAGGGGACATCAGTATAGGGTTCGCGCCAACCCGGTAAGACAATAATATCTGCTTGCGACAGGCACTCTATGCTCTTGTCGATTTGGAATGAGATCCCGCCTATGCCCTTGAGATGTTTCCCTTCGACGCTGATTATGTCGAATTGATACCAGTCATTCCCAAACTCTGGACGCGCGAGACCAAAAACTTCGACTGCTATACCAAATTCAAATTGACACAATTTGTCATATGCGATCACAGCAACTCGAGGCCCATTTAAAGCGTTTTGAGACATAAATATTGAAACTTCTTTGTTTTTGACCACTTTCGCACGAAAAGTACCGTTTTGTATATATATAGCTCTCGTTTTTCCATGCTACCTTTAAAAAGTTAAGAAATAGCTATGCAGTCAGTGACAATAACTTTTAAAAGTCAGAGGTGAGGCATTTGGACCCAATTTCTTTTAGGCATGAGCATTACTCTTGTGTCAATGATGGTCAATGCAAAAACTAATAAAGAGTTTTCGACAATTAACGTACGTTTCCTAGATGGAAAAGCGGCCCTTAATATCGATTAAGTATCAATTCAGTATCAATTCAGTATCAATTCAGTATTTCGGACCATAATTGTTCAAGTGAATCAATTTTGACTAGCTGTAAAAAATAAGGAAAAGAACATGATTTCGACAATGAAAACCTCGGCTACTATAAGATGGCGCACTTTTAACAAAGGTGTTTTAGGCTTTGGTTTTATCTTTTTGTCGATGATGGCGAATGCAACTTCAAGCGAAGACTATGCGATTATTAACGCGCGTATTCTGGATGGAAATGGCGGTCCTGTTGTTGAAAAGGGAGCTGTTTTAATAAGTGATGGCAAGATTAAGGATATAGGCGACGATCTACTAATTCCCTCAGGTGTAAAAGTTTATGATGTTGCTGGTAACACGGTTATGCCCGGGCTTGCAGATATGCACACTCACTTGGCATGGGGAGGTGAAGATTTCGACCTGTTAGGCTATCAATGGAAATTAAATGCTTATCTTTATGCCGGAGTAACAAATATTTTTGATTTAGGGGGCGTATTACCTTACTTAAAACAAATACAGGCTGGCCTTAATAACCAAGAGATTACCGGCCCAGCAATTCACTACGTTGGCCCGCTGATAGATAGTGTTGACCCCGCTTGGCCTGAAGTGAGCAGAAGTATGGTTTCCGAAACACAAGCGCGGGGATTAGCGGACTATCTCAAGCGCAATGGTGCAAGTGCTATTAAGGCCTATGCCAAACTTAACAGAGCGCAAGTTGTAGAGCTCGTGCGAGAAGGCAAACGAATTGGCATGCCCGTTTTACTTGATGGTTGGGCACTAAATGGTGCGTTTCACAACATAACGGCTGGTGTCACGGCGTTTGCTCATACGCCTCGTGAAGTGACAGAGCACACGCTATCTTTAATGCAAAGGTTTAAAACAAAGATCATTACTACCCGCTCTGTAGGGGGGGCTGTCCCTCATAGTGTGTTAAGAGGGGCTGCATTTATAGATAACGAGTTTATTAAAAATACCATGCCTCCATGGCTTTTTAATAAAGTTAAAGAAGAAGTGCAAAAAGCTCAAGCTAATCAACAGTATATAGACGACAACTTCAGCCTAGAGTTTCATAAAAAATTGCAAAACACGATAAAAAAACTGCATGATGCTGGTGTTCCTTTAATTGCGGGAACGGATGACACCACTTTCTATGGCGATTCGCTTCATTTTGAACTAGAGCTATTGGTTGATGCAGGCCTTACCCCCTTAGAAGCGATAACAACAACTACCAAGAATGCTGCAGCATTGGTGCAACAAAGCGACCTGTGGGGAACTCTGGAAATCGGAAAAATAGCCGATATTTTGGTTGTCAAAGGAAAGCCTGACGAGAATATTAAACATACCCGAAATATTCAGTTCATTATTAAAAATGGCAATATTGTCAATCGTGATGCATTGATCTATCAAGCATCGGAACACCCCAGCATGCCAAGTACTAAGGTTAACTAGAATGTATATCGTTGAACCATCGTATTAGTCGCTATGTTCCCCGTCTAGGGGCACCTGATGACAATCAATTCCCAAGAAATAACCTCTGTGGTTAATTAATTATTTAGTACTTACTATAAAAGGAAAACCGAGATGCAATTCATCCTGCTAATGCTGCTTATCATTTTATCTACGTTTGTACAGGCTGGAGAGAAAATAGACCTAAACGCATTTGCTAATCAGTATTTTGACAAGATGGTAGCGACTCAATTCCCCAATGCTTCAGAAAAGGATTTAGATGAATATTTGGCTTTGCTAAAAGATGATGTAGGGCATTCACATTTACCTTGGGTTACTGACGATACCAGATATCTAGATGGAAAGAAGAGCATGAAGAAAGGTATGAAACACTACTTGGGTAGTCATACTAGATTTAAGGCAGAGTTGCTCAATGTGTTTACTTTTAATAGTTCAGCTATTGCAGTGCGGTATAAAAAACAAGTATCTGGCACTCATCCGGACAACAATCAGCCTATTGAGTATGAAAGAACAATTATGGAAGTGTTGGAGTTAGAAGGTGGAAAAGTAGCGGTTATTCGTAAATACCACGAATAACGCTATAACCCCGAAAAAGCCTAAAATGAGAAAAACGCTTACGATACACAACTTGTATCCGGAGGAATTCAAGTAGCTATACCGTCAATAAAGAATGTTTTTGAGTAAGACAAACCATCAAGATTGCTACATCAACGGATTTTTAGGCTTTTAAATCAAATACGAGAAATGCTCACATTATTCGGTTGCGGAAATGCAGATTGAGTGAGCGAGAAGCAATTCAAAACAATAAATAAGAATATGGCAGATGTTTCTGCTTCTATTTAAAGCGAAGGATGAAATTAAAATGGGAAAATTTTGGGGCAAATGTGCAATCTGCTGTTTAGGAGCGTTATCTGTGATTGCGTGCGGAGGAGGGGGCTCAACCAACTCAGCGCCAGTACCGTCTTCCAGTGTGCCTACGGGCGCAAGCTACTGGGATGCTGCAGTACCCAACTTTGCGGTCACTATTGATAGCCCCGTAATTGAATTGAATGGCCCAGACGTTGTGTTTTTGTCAGTTGATGAGGAATACGAAGAGCTTGGCGCAACTGCGCACGACAGACAAGACGGCGATGTGAGTGCCAATATCGAGATAGTCAACTTGTGGAACCGATTTTCTGTGGGGGATTATTTTATTCGATATAGCGTATCTGACTCAGATGGGAATAAGTCGTTGGAAAAAATCAGAATTGTACGCGTATTAGATGATACGCCCTCTACCATGAATTTAAGACCAGTAGGTTCGACACAATCCCACTTAGGTTATATCGAAAGTTTACCCAAAGACTATGGTGTTGATGAAAGCAAACAGTATGGACTGTTGATATTCAATCATGGCAACGGCTCAAATGTTGAAGTAAGTGGAAGTGATCCTACGGCGGCTTTGCAAACCATTATTCGTGGTGCTGGCCCCGCATTGATGCAACAAAGTGGAAAATGGGATACCACGTTACCCTTGATTACGCTGAGCCCGCAAATGGGCGGCATTGGTGATGGCGATGAATTAGCGCGCTTGGATGCGTTTATTGATTATGCGGTCAATACCTATCGCATTGATGAGTCACGTATTTATATGACGGGATGGAGTCAAGGTGGCTTTCTTAGTCTTCTGTATGCAGCAGATTATCCTCATCGAACCGCCGCTGCTATATCAATTTCAGGTGGTCTGCCGATGAATGACAACGAGGCGCCTGAGGATATTTGCCAAATAGAAACGGTGCCGGTCTGGGCATTCCATGGCGAATTTGATGATGTGGTCTCAGTAGACTCGAGCATTCGCGCAGTAGACTACATCGAGCAAAATTGTCAGCCAACAACGCTTCCACGGCTTACCGTTTTTAAACAACAAAATCATCGCATCCACCCTCTGGTTTACGGTTTGTCTGCAATGCAAGATGCGCCACGCGGCGTGATTGCAGATGACAACTTTGACCAGTACGACGTCAGTATTTATGAGTGGCTGTTGCAGTATACGAGTGAGTGAAATCTTAGTTCACTGAATGACCAAACAGTCTAATAGAAGCAGCACGATAACGGTGCTGCTTAGTATATTGCGTTGAAAAACGAAGCTGTTATTCTGGTTGCATTACTAATCAGTTGGCGGCATATGAAGCTCAACAATGATCGATTAAACGCATTTTATCAGGTGGCGATAGATAAAAGTTTTTCACAGGCTGCAGATTCATTGTGTATTACGCAATCAGCGTTGTCACAACGAGTGCTTAAATTAGAGCAGGAAGTTGGAACTCATTTAATCATCCGTAGTCCTGATGGGATCAGTTTGACAGAGCAGGGCAAAACGCTTTTTGAATATATATCAGACCAACAGGCTCGAGAGCAGGACGTTTTAAACAAGGTCACCGGTAGAAGTGCTATTGCCAATGGCATTATCAGGATTGGTGCATTTAGTTCTGTAATGCGATCCGTCGTTATGCCATCTCTAATACCGTTGATTAATTCACCTCATCAATTAAAAGTGGAGTTTTTTTCCAGAGAACTTCGCAATCTGCCATCGCTGCTGTTGTCAGGAGAAGTAGATTTTATTATCACAGATTCAGTGCTCGATGATTCTCGAGTGCAATCTGAACTAATAGGGCATGAAACGCTGGTTCATATCCGCAATAAAACGTTGGCTCATCATTTCACCCCCCCCATATTTTTAGATCATGATGTACATGACGTTACGACGTTTAATTTCTTTGAAGCCCAGGGAATGTCTGATTATGAGTTTGATCGCAATTTCTATGATGATGTGTATGGCTTAATCGACGGTGTTAGGCTTGGGTTTGGAGAGGCGATAGTTTCAAAGCATATGATTAAAGAAGACGATGTCTTCGAAATCATTGACTATCCAAAGGTCGTAACTAGCCCCGTCATGTTGTGTTGCCTAAAAACACGATATTTGTCAGAGCTGCAGCAGCAGGTTATTGAGCATTTAAAGCGTAACGTACCTAAACACTTATAGTTATTTTGCAATAATTCTTTCATTAAATCACCCTAACCAACTGATTTGTATGGTTTAAAGATATTTTAATAAGGCAATTAAATTTAATAATTGTACTTGTTTTAGACAGGTCCATAGACTTGCCGCTGTCTAAATAAGCGACTAGGGATAGAAAGAAATGAATAAAATAAAATTAAGCTTCATTGTTGTTAGCTTTTGGTTGTGCAACGCTGCGAGCGCGGGGTTAATGCAGTGGAATGTTACCGGCGTTAATGGAGATTATACGCTTAACGGTTATGTCATGGTGGACGAGGCAAACTTTTTGACGGGAGAAAACCTGACAAGTGTATTTGAAAGTTGGTTTTTTAAGTGGTCAGATGGCGTTGACTTTTCAACCAGCTCTAGCTTCAACGGTGATGTCTTGCTTGTGCCATGGGCTATGTTTCAGGTAGATAATGATAATAACGTGACGTGGGCAACACTGTGCGCCAACGCATGTGATGGTTGGCCAAATGTGCTAGTTAACACACACTCGTGGGATGCAACATTATTTGAAGACCAAGAATGTTGTATTGGCTCTGGTGATGCAGCATGGAGTTTTGCCGGTGTACGTCCGAGTGAAGTGCCTGAGCCGGCTGCATTTGGGTTGTTCGCATTGGCCATGGCTGGCGTTCGATTGGTTTCCAGGAGAACCATGTCTTAGGAACCAAAACGCCATTGCCTTCTGAGAAAAGCCTTTAAACGCGGAGGTGAGTCAAGTTGATTCACCTACGTATACCTTCTTGTCTGTAAATGATACTTCAATGGTTAGGGTTATTCAGATACATCGCCAAACGCTCGACACTGCAAAACGATTAGATTTAAATAACTCGAAATCAATCAGTGCTGAGTCTCTAAATTTCAGCACCTTTCTACCCAGCAAACTCTGCTGATATTACTGAGGCAGTGGTATAAACTCCTGATCGTCTCCTGGTATGGACGGAAATTGTCCGTTGGACCATCTCTTTTCTGCCTCAGCTATCTTTTCTTTAGAATAGGCAACAAAGTTCCATTTTAGATAAGGCATCTTCTCTAACGCCTGACCTCCGATCACAAAATAACGGGCGTTTTCAATGGTTTGCATAACTCGCTCATCTTCCAAAATAACAAAGTCTCCGGCCGTAAATTCTTGCTCGCCAATCAGTACTATTCCACTGATGATGTAACATGCGGTTTCTGAATCGCCGCAAGGCCTCTCTACTTGGGCCCCTGACTCGGTAATTGCATCGAGGTAAAACATCGGAGAATAGGTCTTTACAGGAGAAGTGTAGTTATATGCATCGCCGGCTATCAGACGCATTAAAACCTTTTCCCGGTGGATATAGGGGAGTTTTTCTCTATCGATATGTTGAAAGCTCGGCTCCATATCCACTTTGTCTTCAGGTAACGCTATCCAACACTGTAACCCGTCAAGCGTATGCACGCTTCCTCTGGTTTCGATTGTTTCTCGCTCGGAATGGACAATTCCCTTACCTGCGGTCATCCAGTTAACATCACCAGGGCGAATTTCTTGAATGGAACCTAAACTATCTCGATGAAGCATACTGCCTTCTAGTAAGTAGCTAATAGTTGCAAGCCCAATGTGGGGGTGAGGGCGCACATTTATACCTTGCCCAGCTTCAAACGTGGCAGGACCCATGTGATCGATGAATACAAATGGGCCGACCATTTTTTTGAGTTGATTGGGAATGATCCGTTTGACTGAAAAGCCGCCTAAATCTTTCGTTACGGATTTTATTAAATATGCCATGTTCACTTTCCTTTTGCTAAGTTGCTATTCTCTATCTTTTTCAAACAGTTCAATAAGCTCTTGCCGGCCAAGGTTACCCCTATCAACTAAGCCTTGTGTCGATAAATCACTGTTGATTGCGTGTTGAAGCATGTCTTCGTCATGTTGAGAAAAGATATCAAGCATTCTATCGGCTTGATTGGGTGTATACCCTATTTCGGATAAAACACTGCGACAAGCATCTATACCGCCAGTGAAAAGTTCCCGAATAACACTATCAACCCCCATTTTAGAAAGTTCTACTGCATGCATTCGATTGTGCGCTCTTGCAATTATCCTAATATGTGGAAACTCTCTTTTGATTAATCTGGCGAGTGTTGAGATTTCTTTCATGTTATTAATTGCGATTAATACAATTTGGGCGCTGTTGATACCAGCGTGTTTAAGCAGTTCAGAGTGTGTTGCATCGCCGAAGTAGACTTTGTGTCCGAATTTTTTTACGAACTCGATATGCTCTGCATCCTTATCCATAGCAGTAAAAGCAATATTATTCGCAGACAACACTCTGCCTGTGATCTGCCCAAATCGACCAAATCCAGCAATAATAACGGTGGGTTCACTTGTAACTTGATGATTATCGTAAACCGGCGGGCAATTATTGGTGTTGAATAGCGTACTTTGAATGATGACGATTGGAGAAGTTAATGCCATCGATAATCCAACGACCAAATTGACTATATTCGCGGTGTGTTCTGGTAATACTGATTGTGAAACGGCTAATGTCATGACTACAAACGCGAATTCACCACCTTGGCACAGCATCAAACCGACGCGGGAAGAATCGGTATTAGACTGTTTAGTCATTTTCAAAATGGCAAATACAATCACGCTTTTAACGGCAATTAAGGCAATGGTTAGGGTGAAAATCTGAACCGGTTGCTTCATCAGCAAGCTTAAATCGAGCGTCATACCAATAGCGATAAAAAACAAGCCCAAAAGAAGCCCTTTAAAAGGTTCTATTTCGCTCTCTAACTGATGTTTGAAACTGCTGTCTGCGAGTAAAATCCCAGCTATAAATGCCCCCATTCCCATGGATAGTCCAGACTTGTACATTGCCAATGCTGTGACTAACACAATAAACAGTGCAGCAGCTGTCATGACTTCGGCATTGCCAAACTTAGCGATTAACCGTAAAAAAGGATTGATGAAAAACTTTCCAATGATTAATACTGAAATGACAACTGTTACACTGATGTACCACGCAGGAGCATCATTGTTTTGCAGCGGCGAAAATGATGCGACTATCAGTAGGATAGGGATAACGGCTACATCCTGCATTAATAAAATTGAAAAGCCTTGTTGCCCGGGCGGTGTTTTGAGAATGCGTTGCTCGTTCATCAATTGAATGGCAAATGCTGTAGATGAAAGCGCCAAAGCTAACCCCACTGTTATTGATTGTGGCCAAGAAAAACCGAATGCGTAGTGTGTAATGGCTGTGATACTTAACCCAGTCATCATGAGTTGGCTACCGCCGCTAACTAGTATTGACGTCCTCATTTTCCACAGCATGCTAGGGGATAATTCGAGGCCAATAACGAAAAGTAACAGTACAACTCCAAGCTCAGCGAAATGCAGGATAGTGTAGGGGTCGTCAATGATATTCAAAACCGAGGGGCCTATTACCACGCCTGCAACAAGATACCCGAGAATCGCACCCAAGCGCATACCTTGAAATAATGGGACGGCAATAAGACAAGCAGCCAGAAAGACTGAAACTGAAATTAGAAAATCCATACGACCGCATCGTTAATGAGGATTCAGATGAGTATAAGCTACCGCTTAGGGGTTATCTAATTTCCTTTGTAGTATTTAAAATTTGCTTTTAATGACTAGTCGAGTGTTTTCAAAAGAGTGGTCGACGCTACTGGGCTTGAACCAGTGACCCTCGCCTTGTAAGGGCGATGTGTAGTGGTCGATAAACCCGGACACCTTTTTAGCTAAGTCTTCAGCTTTTGCCGGTGGTAGCCCATCGTTAAATTAATCTCGCTAAAAGTTCAAAATGTTAATCGTAATTTGCAGCACCGTCGCAATGGAAACCCAAATCAAATAGGGAATTTGAGCAATCGCGATGATACGGTAGTGTTTCCAAATTGCGATCATCATCCATACAATTGTTCCCCAAACAATAAGTATATCTAATGAGGCTAGGGTTAGGTTCCGCAGCCCAAACTGAATAGGAGTGAAAATGATATTTGCAACAAGGTTTATTGCAAATGGAAGCATCACACGCCTAGGTATTTTATTTCTGAATCCCTGAATAAAAACAAATAAAAAAGACACTATGATTATGGGATAAAGAATGGACCACATTGTGCCAATAAATGATGGGTCTGGTGTCCAAGATGGTTTTACAAGTGCGTTGTACCATTCCATAAATGACATAAACTCAGTTCCTGAAGTTAGCTACCACCAGATACGAGAACTTATGCCTTATACCTGTTGTTATTGTTAATTGTGTAATACGACGATTTGGGTAAAAGGAACATTTTGAGTAATCGAAAATTCAGTAGTAAATTTAATCTTGGATATGACGCTGAAGAACTAACGCGTGTGCTGACGAGGTCAAAATCACGCGCGCAACAGTTAAAGAAAGTGACTTATGTGTGTTTTGATAGCCAGAAGGTCTCACTTTGATTTACTGACTTTACGAACTCGAATTGGTCAAGTACATAAGGAAGTTTTTCATCAAGAGTCGTATGAGCAAACCGCAATTTAATGCCGTAAGTTCTTTTGCGAGTATTAAATGTAATGGGTTTAATCAAATGGACTATACTTCCTCGTCCGTTTAAGCGCTCGGAGAAGTCCCATTGATAACCTACATTAGGCCCGCCTAACAGGTGTGCACGAATTTGACACGTTTTGTCACAGATTAGACACAGATTTAGTCTATTCTGAATCACATTGTGGTTCGTAATGATGTGTAAGTGTTTGATTTAAAAGATGGTGGACGCTACTGGGCTTGAACCAGTGACCCTCGCCTTGTAAGGGCGATGCTCTCCCAACTGAGCTAAGCGTCCTAAGAGTCTGATACTTAATAAGAAAAGAGTGGTGGACGCTACTGGGCTTGAACCAGTGACCCTCGCCTTGTAAGGGCGATGCTCTCCCAACTGAGCTAAGCGTCCATCTTTTCCCGCTGAAGCGGTTAAGTGGGCGGTATTATAGAGTTGTAATATTAGCTGTCAACCGTAAATTTGAGAGTTAGTTTCGTTTGCCTATTTTGTAAACACCCATTAGATGAGAATGACGCAATTTAAGGTGTGCAGTGGAAAAGAATGGATTTATTTTACAAGCGCATATTCAGGGGGCATTAAAAAATGCTGTTGTTATAAAAGAAGCGAGCGGGGCGGGATAGGCAATAAAGAATATATACACATCGATTGTAACTTAATCGTTTCCATCGTTAATTGTTTTGCTGAAGGGGTTCGCTTCAATCCGCAGCTATTGTAGAATGCGCGCCAATTGATTTAGAGGTGTTTTTTATGACGGTTGTCACTCGATTTGCTCCCAGCCCAACGGGCTATCTTCACGTAGGTGGTGCCAGAACGGCATTATATTCTTGGCTCTATGCAAAAAGTCAGGGTGGACAATTCGTACTCAGAATAGAAGATACCGATATTGAGCGCTCTACTGATGAAGCCAAACAAGCGATATTAGACGGTATGCAGTGGTTGGGATTGGATGCCGATGTTGGGCCAATCTATCAGACCGACCGTTTTGACCGTTACAAATCGGTCATAGATCAGTTATTAGCTGAAGGCAAAGCGTATAAATGCTTTATGCCCGCAGATGAACTAGACGCCATTCGCGAAGCACAAAAAGCTAAAGGTGAAAAACCACGTTATCCAGGGACCTGGAGGGACAGAACCGATCATCCGAGTGATAAACCTTTCGTTATTCGTTTTAAGAATCCTCTAGAAGGTACTGTCGTTTTTGACGATCACGTACGCGGTAAAATTGAAATCGCGAATGCTGAAATGGATGATTTGATCATTATGCGCAGCGATGGAACACCAACCTATAACTTCTGTGTAGTCGTTGATGATTGGGATATGGGGATTACCCATGTAGTGAGAGGAGAGGACCATATCAACAATACGCCTCGCCAAATTAATATCCTTAAGGCCTTGGGTGCACCAGTACCAGAGTATGCGCATGTCTCAATGATTTTAGGGGATGACGGTAAGAAGTTATCAAAGCGCCACGGTGCGGTCAGCGTTATGCAATACCGTGACGATGGTTTCTTGCCGCAGGCGGTGTTGAATTACTTGGTTCGATTAGGCTGGTCTTATGGTGATCAGGAAATTTTCTCTAAAGAAGAAATGATTGAGTTGTTCTCATTGGATGCGATTGGTCAGTCGGCCTCAGCATTTAATACCGAAAAGCTTATCTGGCTTAACCAACACTATATTAAGACATTGCCGGCCAGTGAAGTAGCGAGTCATGCTCAATGGCACTTTGAGCAGCAGGGGATAGACGTGACGAACGGCCCGACAATTGAGCAAGTCATTGAAGTTCAGGCGGATCGTGTGAAAACCTTGGCTGAATTGGCTAGCATCAGTCGCTATTTTTATGAAGACTATGAAGCTTTTGATGAAAACGCAGCGAAAAAGCATTTGCGTCCTGTCGCTCGAGCAGCATTAGAATTGGTTAGCCAAAAGCTAGCGGAAATCAGTGAGTGGAATGGCACCAACATTCAAGCCTGTATTAATCAAACAGCAGAAGAGTTGGAAATTGGCATGGGGAAAGTGGGCATGCCTTTACGTGTTGCTGTTACGGGGGGCGGTAACTCTCCATCGCTTGATTTGACCTTATCGTTGATTTCTCAATCAAAGGTTGTACAACGAATAGACAATGCTTTGAAATATATCGAAAAGCGCGAAAATTCGTAAAAAAACCATTGACACATTAAGGTCTGATGCCTAGAATGCGCCCCGCTGTCACGGAACGGACTCAGCAAGAGTCAGGTCCAATAGCCGGGGCCATAGCTCAGCTGGGAGAGCGCTTGCATGGCATGCAAGAGGTCGGCGGTTCGATCCCGCCTGGCTCCACCAATATCCGGATAGCACTCAGTTAAATGAGTTAATAGTTCTAGGTACGTTGTTAGATAGTAATTGATAACAACACGCTGCAAAGCAGCGACAGAACATTGCAGTTGAAGGTCACTTCAACAGGCCAAGTTTCTGTCCCCTTCGTCTAGAGGCCTAGGACACCGCCCTTTCACGGCGGTAACAGGGGTTCGAATCCCCTAGGGGACGCCATTTTCCTTTGGTGGTTAATTCAAAGGAGCAGTCAGAGACATTCTGACATGAACCGTAAGGTTCAATTTGTTCTAGGTTCGTCGTTGACAATTGTCAACAACATCGCTGGTTAGCCAGCGGCGGAGCAACGCAGTGTTGAAGGTGACTTCAACAAGCCAAGTTTCTGTCCCCTTCGTCTAGAGGCCTAGGACACCGCCCTTTCACGGCGGTAACAGGGGTTCGAATCCCCTAGGGGACGCCATATACAAAAACACCCGCATTTGCGGGTGTTTTTGTTTGTACTGGCATATCCTTGTAGCAAACTCAGCAAACTCAGCAAACTCAGCAAACTCAGCAAACTCAGCAAACTCAAACTTGTTAAGCCTAGTGGATCTCACATAGGGGTATGGTGCGTGCACTTTCACAAAGCTGAAAGTGCCACAGATTCTGCATAGAGTTTTACAACACAGCATGAACTAAAGGCGGCGCAAAAGTCAGGCTAAAACGACTTAACCTTCAGTTTTGAATAACTTTTTTAACGTTTAATGGTTGTTTGATAGATAAAACACTTTAATCCAGATACCGAGAATGGTTACACTCTAGGCTCTATAATACTCATATAAACGCTAGGTTTACGAATACCTGCATAACCACACTAAAAATGCATCCATGGAACTAGAAGTTAAACAGCGAGTGCTTAATCTCATCACAGAAGTCATGCAGGCGAATGGCATTAGCAGTACGCCCAAGTCACTTAAGCTAGATGAGTCTACCTGCCAAGTGCTTTTCAATGCTGGCCATCAGATTGCTGCGGAAAGTCTTGGGTTGTATGCCAGCACATTGGCTGCGAGCGTAACTGTGGGGTCTTGGCTCGACATCTTAGTGATGATGCTTGAGGAAATCAGTGACAATCAATCACTGTTTGTGCTGACCACGTCTGTATCAGGTGTGACCATCACCATCAGCGAGCAATCGGAAGTGTTGGCTGCTCAATGTGTTTTGTGCGGTGTGTTAGTTCAACAACTTCGCTTGTCAGGCTTATTGAACGAAGGTTGGGGCGAATGTCAGGTAAATACACTGTTTTCGCCTTGGCAGGGTAACACCTTTGATTCGAATAATAATTTGTTGTGTCGTTTGAAAATCTCTCAAGAACATTTGTCTCGGCCTATGCGCAACGCCAATGAGCGCGTGTATCAAACGTTGGAGCGGCAGCTAAACATTTATCGCAGAGGCCATAAAAATCAAGCGAATATTGAATTTGCAGTGGTGCGTGAAGTGATGCGCACGCAAGAGTGGTCTGAATTGTCACAATCATCCGTCGCGGCCAAGCTAGCGATGAGCGAGCGAACGTTAAGTCGCAAACTACAAAACGAAGATTTAAAATTTAGAGATATCGTATCAGCCGCCCGCAATGCACAAGCGTTATCTCTGTTGTTTACTGGTCATTCAATCAGTGATGTAACCGATAAGCTGGGGTTTTCTGACCGAGCGACCTTTGAACGTTCATTTAAAAAATGGCAGGGCATGTCGCCAGCTAAGATCCAAGCGCAGTATGTTCTATTGGCAGTGGAACGCGACGTTCACGATATTGTTGACGCCGAACAATTACCCCATTTACCCGCCACTGTCAGCAAATTACTTGATTGCCTGAAAGATTCAGAATCAACGATTGAACAAATTATAGAGTTGTTGCAAAACGACCCGGTGTTAGTCGCTAAGATCATGAAAATTGCCAATAGCAGCATGTACTCGCACGTAAAGGTAGCAAACTTAAAGCAGGCCGTGATTGCCATTTTTGGGGTCGAAAAGCTATATGCGTTAACCTTGGCCATCGTTTCAGCTAAAACCTTTTCTGGGATCAGTAGCAAATTCAATTATGCATCATTCTGGCATAATGCACTGCTGACAGCTCACGTCATAGAGTTGTTGGGTGAAGCGAAAGGGTTGGCCAAAGATATTATTGAAGATAGTTATTTAGCTGCACTACTTCACAATATTGGCGAAATGGTACTGTACTTTTGTTTGCCCGCTAAAATGGTCGAATGCACCGAACAGCTTGATGAATATCCCACATGGCGGGAAAAGAATCGCTACCAGCATTACGTGGTGGGTACCAGTACAGTATCAGTGAGTGCTTTCGTTTGCCGTCTATGGCATATGCCAGAGCACGTTTGTCGCTTGATAGAGTCATTGTCACCGGTCAAAGACGCTAAAACCAGTATTGTTGATGACGCCTTAGATCTGGTCGATTACTTGCTACAACCGACGAAGCAAACCCAACATCAGGCAAAACATTTGTTGGCACACTATTTTGCTTATCAGGAAAATCAGCGTGAATTTTTAACGCGTTGTAAGCAAATGCGGGACGAATTGGATGAAATAGCCAAGCAATTGGTTACAGAGTAACGAATTCCTCTATATCCGTTTGGCTGTTATCGCGGAAACGATTACACTACGCCACCCATTTTAACCGCGGTAATGCTTGCAGTGAACACGTCCGGCAACACACCTTTAACCGTTATGTTGGCTCCGATGGAAGGAGTCGTCGATCACCTTATGCGAGATATGCTTACGCGCATTGGGGGCTATGACCTATGTGTGACTGAGTTTGTGCGTGTCGTAGAACAAAAAATTCCCAATCACGTGTTCTATCGTTTGTGTCCTGAACTTCGCGAAGGCGGCAAAACACCTAGCGGAGTGCCCGTGCGCGTCCAGCTACTAGGGCAATACCCACAATGGATGGCGTATAACGCAGCAAAGGCTGTCGAGCTTGGCTCTCCGGGCGTTGATATTAACTTTGGCTGCCCAGCCAAAACGGTGAATAAGAGCCGTGGTGGCGCAGTGTTATTGAATGAGCCAGAGACATTGCACGCGATTGTGTCAGCAGTGAGATCTGAGGTTGATGAGCAGCTACCTGTTACAGCCAAAATACGCTTAGGCTTTGAGGAAAAAGAGCAGGTGTTTGCCAATGTCAGGGCGTTGGAGGAAGCCGGCGCGTCAGCCATTACCATTCACGCTCGGACAAAAACAGATGGCTACAAACCTCCCGCATACTGGGATTGGATTGCTAAAGTTAAAGCACAATGTTCAGTCCCCATTATCGCCAATGGTGAAATCTGGAATGAAGCTGATGCACGAAGGTGTGTTGATGTTTCTCAGTGCCAACAGTTGATGGTAGGGCGAGGCGCACTGTCAATGCCAAACCTTGCGCTGCATATCAAGCACCAACATGCCCCGATGCCGTGGTCAGAAGTGACAGATTGGCTCGTCGCCTATTCGGGTTATGAAATTTTCGGAGACAAAGGTCGCTATTATCCTAACCGCATCAAGCAATGGTTTGGTTATCTTAAGAACCAATACTATGAAGCTGCTGTAGTGTTTGATGAAATACGACGTTTGCGAGAATCTGATGCCATAGTCGAGGTGATCCGCAATCATCAGGGCCTTCAAGCTACAGCCACGACACGTTAGTATTTAAAACTCCCACATTATTAAATCTCTGTGCTAATGTACCTTGCGCAAACATCAGTACTGCTCGTACGGTGTAGTTAAATTCTCATCCTCAGAAAAGACGTGATATGAAAAAAATAAGATTGTTAACCCTATGCACGGCCAGTGTGGTGTCAGTTAGCCTATTGTCCGGATGCGGTGAAGAAAAGAAGGCTGAGCAAGCCCCTCAAGCAAAATTTGAGTTCGCCAGCGATCCCTACCCAAGTACTTATCAACCATTACCTCGCACAACAACGTTGATCACGAATGTGACCATTCTGGATGGTGTTGGTGGTCAGATGGAAAATGCATCTGTATTGATGACCGATGGAAAGATTACAGCCGTTGGTGATTCGCTATCAGCGCCTGAAGGCGCAACTGTTGTTGATGGCACAGGTCAATGGGTGACGCCAGGCATTATCGATACGCACAGTCATTTGGGGGTGTATCCCGCGCCATCGACTCAATCTCATTCGGATGGGAATGAAATGACTAGTCCGGTAACCGCTGGCGTGTGGGCCGAACACTCTGTATGGCCACAAGACCCGGGGTTCGGTCGTGCCTTAGCCGGGGGAATAACTGCAATGCAAATTTTACCTGGCTCGGCTAATCTGTTTGGAGGTCGCGCGGTTACGCTTAAGAACGTACCGAATCGCACGATGCAGGCAATGAAGTTTCCAGAAGCCCCCTACGGCATCAAAATGGCCTGTGGTGAGAATCCGAAGCGCGTATACGGTCAAAAAGGTGGCCCAATGACACGTATGGGCAATGTTGCAGGCTATCGTCAAGCCTGGGCTGATGCGTTGCAATACCGTGACCAATGGCAACGTTATAACGATGACTACGAACAAGGTAAAAATCCTAAGCCACCCAAGCGTGACTTAGACAACGATACCTTAGTGGGTGTATTGAACGGCGATATTATTGTTCACATGCATTGTTACCGAGCTGATGAAATGACGGTGATGATGGATGTAATGAAAGAGTTCGATTACCAAATCGGTAGTTTCCATCACGCCGTAGAAGCTTATAAAATTGCAGACAAATTAGCTGAAAATAATGTTTGCTCATCGATGTGGGCTGATTGGTGGGGTTTTAAAATGGAAGCCTATGACGGTATTCGCGAGAATATCCCGATGGTACATAAGGCTGGCGCATGTGCGGTTGTTCATTCCGACAGTGATTTGGGTATCCAGCGTTTAAATCAAGAAGCGGCGAAAGCCTGGGCTGATGGTAAGCGCGTAGGTATTGATATCAGCCAAGCTGAAGCGTGGCAATGGTTGTCAGCTAACCCTGCAAAATCATTGGGTATTTTTGACCAAACCGGTTCAATTGAAGTCGGTAAAAATGCTGACGTCGTGTTGTGGAGTGGAAACCCGTTTTCTACCTATACACAAGCGGTACAGGTCTATATCGATGGTGCATTAGCGTACGACCGCAATGATCCTGCCGGTTGGCCGGTGAGTGATTTTGAATTAGGGCAAGTAGCGGAAGGAGACATAAAATGAAAACACTCGCTAAATTAAGTATCGCCAGTGTAGTGTCACTGTGTTTCAGCGTCGCCGCCAATGCTCAGTCATTGGCAATAGTGGGAGGAAAAATCCATACCTTGTCTCAACAAGGCACTATTGAAAATGGCACATTGCTCATCAAAGACGGAAAAGTTGAGAGAGTCGTTACCGATGGTTCAGTGCCAGAAGGTTATGAAACCATAGATGCATCAGGCAAGGTCGTTACGCCTGGACTTATTGGTGCATTAACTAATCTAGGCTTGCGTGAAGTTAGCATGTCGGCAGGGGTGGTTGATAGCAGCGTTAAAGCGCATCCCGTATCTGCTGCTGGCGCGGCATATGATGTGAGTTATGCGGTTAATCCTGATTCATCATTATTCGCTATCACGCGCATTGAAGGTTTCACCTCAGCAGCAACGGGAATATCCAATACTGGTCAGTTGTTCAATGGGCAAGGCGCGATGATTTCGCTAGCCGATTCTGATATGCCAGTAAGCAAACCTCGGGCGTTTGTTCACACGAATGTCGCAAATGATGGCGTACATACCAATGGCGATTCGCGCGCAGCTTTGTGGGTGGCACTTAACCAAGCGTTAGCGGAAGTAAAAGCTGCGCCGAGTAATATGCCGATGGGCTCGGAATGGCATGGCTTAACGTCAGTGGCTGATGTAACTGCCTTGAAGCCTGTGATTGCTGGAGACGTGCCATTGTTGGTTACGGCGAATCGCAAAGCCGATATTTTACAAGTTATAGCGTTAAAGCAGCGTCATCCAAAATTGAAACTGGTTATCGTTGAAGGACTTGAAGCGTGGCGTGTCGCTGATCAGCTTGCACAGCAAGATATTCCTGTGATTGTTAATCCAGAATATAACTTGCCGGGCGGCTTCGATCAGATGGGTGCAACGCTTGCTAACGCAGGTCGTTTGGCGGCTGCAGGTGTAACGGTGGCGATAGGCATGGAAACGCACAACATTAGATTAGCGACACAGCATGCAGGCAATGCTGTGGCAAACGGTCTGGATTACGATGCGGCGCTCGCTGCAGTTAGTCTAAACGTGGCAAAAATCTACAACGTTGATAACAGTGTGGGTAGTTTGAGCCCAGGCAAGCAAGCAGATGTGGTGATTTGGAGTGGTGATCCGCTGGAAGTTACAGAGGCGGCAGAACAGGTATTTATTGCCGGTGAAGCAGTTCCGATGGAATCACGTCAAACGAAATTACGCGATCGTTATTTAGCGTTTGGCGAAGATACGTCGAGCAAAACCTCTACTTACATTCGTCCATAATCGACATCAGTGGCTACCATGATGGTAGCCACTATTTCAGTATCAATTTTTCCAAAGCTTTTTGCATAATGTCGGCCACCATGGGCTGTGCTTTTGCATTTGGATGAATGCCGTCTCGCTGCATCAATTCAGGGTAGAGTGCGATGTCTTCTAAAAAGAACGGGATCAACGGCACGTTCATTTCGTTTGCAACTAAAGCAAAGCTTTCAGTGAACATTTGGTTGTATCGGCGACCATAATTGGTCGGGATTTGCATCTCTTGGATATACACTTCAATCTCTGCTTTTTGCGCCACTTTTACCATTTGTTTCAAATTTGCGCGCACTTTGTTCACATTGTGGCCTTGTAATCCGTCATTTCCGCCCAATTCTATAAGCAAATGAGTAGGGGAGTGTTGCTCCAATAGTCGTGGAAGTCGGGCTAAGCCGCCGTCGGTGGTTTCACCACTGATCGCAGCATTTATAACGTCGATCGTAGAATCATTCTCCTTCCAACGGTTTTGTAGCAGACTAACCCAGCCTTCTTCGGCTTTTAGTCCGTATGCGGCACTTAAACTATCTCCCAGTATTAACAAACGTTTTTGGGAGGTTTCTTGAGCCGCATAAATGTGATCTGAAACTGCCAATAAAGGTAAAAAGAGAAAGGCAATTGCGAACCATTTAGATGTATGGCTTCGTTTAAGATTAACCAATGTAAAGACTCCTCGAATGCAAAATATGATTGAAACTAGATCCATCACCAAGACAGTTAATACTAGCGAAGGCTCACTTCAGATCCTTCAGCCTATATCATTTGAAGTCAAGGCGGGTGAGTCGATTGCCATAGTAGGTGCGTCAGGCTCCGGTAAGTCGACCCTGTTAAGTCTGTTAGCTGGACTAGATGAAGTCAGCAGTGGCGAGATTTTGCTGGATGGACAACCGCTTCACAGTATGGACGAAGAGCAGCGTGCCCGATTACGTGGAGATAAAGTTGGCTTTATCTTTCAAAGTTTTATGTTGGTACAAAGTTTAACTGCGCTTGAAAACATTATGTTGCCGGCTGAAATTAATGGTTTGGATCAACCTAAGCAGCGAGCGCTAGAAATATTGGAACAGGTTGGGTTAGGACACCGAGCGCACCATTACCCGAATCAATTGTCGGGTGGTGAACAACAGCGTGTGGCCATTGCCAGAGCCTTTATTACCCAACCTAAAATTTTATTTGCAGATGAACCGACCGGTAATCTAGACGCGGCAAACAGTGATAAAATCGAGTCGCTATTGTTTACCCTCAATCAAAACAATCAAACGACGTTAGTGTTAGTGACACACGACAATCAATTGGCGGCGAAATGTCAGCGCCAACTGCATATGCAAGCGGGCGTGTTAACCGAGGCATCGGCCGATGATTCCGCGTCACAACCGTCGACTGAGTCCGAACAGCGAGCGGCGGGGTAAGTATGACGACATTTAACCTAGCCTGGCGATTATTTCGCCACGAGGCTCGTCGCGGAGAGTTGACCATCATCTTGATGGCTATCGTACTGTCGGTAGCTGCAGTATTGTCTTTGTCGCTATTCAGCGAGCGTTTACAGGCGGCACTGACTGACCGCTCTGCAGAATTTATCGCGGCTGACAGGCGCTTAAACTCTCGCCATCCTGTGGATGAAAATTGGTTAGTTGAGGCGCAAACCTATGGTTTAAAAACCGCTCAACAAGTCAGCACACGTTCTATGGTCTTTGGCGAACAGGAAATGGCGCTAGCTGATGTTAGAGCTGTGGATGAGCATTACCCTCTGAAAGGGGCGATTAGCATTGCACCTAAACCGTTTGAATTGGCAAGCGATGTTGAAGGTCGTCCTGCGCCAGGAGAAGTGTGGATGGACTCGCGTTTATTCCAGCTGCTTGAGGTCAATTTAGGCGATACGGTTTACGTCGGCGATGCTACCTTGCGTGTTACACAAGTATTAGGTGAAATACCGGATGCTGGTTTTAGCGTATTCAATACTGACCCTATCTTATTGATGGCCATTGAGGATATCCCAGCCACTAATGTCACAGGGCCAGGAAGCCGCGTGACCTACAAAGCTTATTACACCGGTGAAGCGGCAGCACTCGATGATTTTTATGATTGGCTACGCCCCCAATTAAATGATGAATTGCATTACTGGATGTCAGTGGAAGATGACGAGTCTGCTGTTGGGCGGGCCGTGGCGAGGGCTGAACGGTATTTCCTATTAGCCAGTTTGTTGGCGATTGTGTTGGCTGCCGTTTCAATAGCGGTTGCCGCACAGCGTTACAGTCAGCGTCATTTTGATCCGGTTGCGATCATGAAAACTATCGGCGCGAGCAAACAACAAATACAGCGCATATACATTCTTCAAATCAGCTTTATTACGCTGTTAGGCATACTGATCGGTACTGTGCTGGGTGTTATTATTCAGCAAGTTGTTGTCAGTGCGTTGGGTAATAGAGTGGAGGTTTCACTTGATGTTTGGCACTGGCGCCCGTTGTTTATTGCTATCTTCACCGGTGCTCTATGTGCCCTGATGTTCTCACTATACCCTTTGATGCAGCTTTTTTCGGTGCCGCCTTTACGCGTTTTGCGCAAAGATATCAGTGCCAGCCTTAGCTCGCGGACGTTGCAATTTGCAGCGGCTGGTTCAGCTATATTCTTACTAATGTGGGCTTACAGTCGCGACCTCACCATCAGTGCCATTCTATTTGTATCGGGTATTTTACTGATCGTGGGTTTATTGGCGGTTACCTTTGGTCTTATTGCGTTAGGGCGCAAGTTAGGTGGCGGTGCAATGGGGCCTTGGCAACTGGCGTGGGCGCGCATTCGTCGTCGCGCGATGGATAACTCTGTTCAGCTGATCAGTTTTTCAGTCACCATTATGTTGTTGTTAGTTGTATTGGTTATGCGCAACGATATGATTGCGCAATGGCGTGCTCAATTACCGGAGGGGACGCCGAATTATTTTGTCAGCAATGTCACAGAAGAGCAGCGTCAGCCCTTGATCGATCAATTTGACCGATACAATGTCAGGCATGACGACTTCTTCCCTGTGGTGCGAGGGCGCTTTGTTGCCATTAATGACGAGCGTATTCGTACAGAAGTGACTAAAGAAGATGATGAAACCCCACGCGAAGGAAGGGATGGATTGGGCCGAGAGGCAAATTTGACGTGGGATACACAGCTGCAATCGGAAAACCGCATTGTAGAAGGGCGCTGGCTAGATGCTTGGCAACCGGGTATGCCACATGAAGTATCCATCGAGTCAGAGGTTGCTGCACGCCTTGATATTAAACTGAATGATAAATTGACGTTTAATATCGGCAGTGAAATTGTTGAAGTGACTGTCACCAGTTTGCGTGAAGTGAATTGGCAAACCATGCAGCCAAACTTTTTCTTTGTGCTGCATCCGGCGTCGATGGAGCAGTTTGCTGCGACCTACATCACCAGCTTTCACCTAGACCAGTCACGAAAGTCAGAAATTACCCAGATCATGCAGCCATTTGCGTCGGTCACCTTATTTGACGTTGATGCACGTATCAATCAATTGCGTGAAGTGGTTGATCAAGTCTCTCTTGCTGTTGAATTTATTTTGGTGTTAGTGCTGGCAGCTGGCAGTTTGGTGCTAATTGCTCAGGTTCAAGCGAGTATGGATGAGCGTCAGCAGGAACTGGCGATACTGAGAACTCTGGGTGCTAAAGGGCGCCTTATTCGACTCAGTGTGATTTTTGAGTTTCTGATCATCGGTATCGTAGCGGGTTTTATGGCAGCGGTCGCCAATGAGTTTAGTTTGTGGATGTTACAGTCACGCGTATTCGAAATGGAGTCATCCATACATTGGGAATATTGGGCTGTTGCTCCATTGTCGGGCGCCATTGTGGTGGGCGTTTTAGGTGCCATTGGTTGTTGGCGACTACTGGCTTTGAATACCAATGCGTTATTGCGCCGTATGGTCTGATAAGGCCGTTTGAGATAGGTTGTAGGAAACGGTATTTCGCCCTTTTGTGGTGAAATACCGCGACCTTACTTGAGCGGTTTAAGAACGAGTTTCAAATACTAATCTGCTATTCACGTTTTTGTGGGCTTGCTCACCCTTATTCTGCTTTACATGATGTAGCAGTAATACTCAAAGCATTAGATATTGCCGAAACCTTCTTGATTCAGCCACGCAAAGGCGTCGATGTAAGTCTTAAAGTAGCGGGCATAATAGGCATCGCCTTGAGGCATCATCGCATCAATCTGAAACATTTTGACTTGACTCTCATCAATCACGTACGCTTCTCGACGTAATCCAAGGGATACTTGCTCTTCAGTACCTTGTGTAATCACTTCCTGAAATTCGGGGGTGCCGAGCTCCCATTCTCTAACATCAACAATAGTCGCCCACGTTCGTCCGTCCAGTGGTGCTATCAGCTGTTTTACCTGAGTTAGAAACTCATGCGCTAGGCGTTCGTCCCAACACCCAATAGCAATCAGCTCGACAATATCGCCGTTGCGTTCGAGTTGGAAACTTCCTTGATTGCCTGAAAGTCCTGTCATTCTTAAGGTATTCTCTACGGATATGTTGACCCATAAATACTAGGTCAAATTTTTTGAGTCGTACAGAAAGTTAGGTATCTTTGTGATTGGATGGGGATAGCCTGTGAGATCTTACAAAGTCAAATCAGTGAATGCGTCTTCTAATTGGGGAAAGAGAAAATGAAAGCCTTCGTTGATTAACGCGTCTGGCACGACATTTTGGCCGTACACTAATAAATCTGCAGCCTCTCCCATGAGCAGTCTAAGTGCAAACTCAGGCATAGGTAAAAGGCAAGGTCGGTGCAGGGCGTTGCATAACTTTTTAGCGAAAGCTTTGTTGGTTTCTGGTTCAGGCGCAGTGAGATTGTAAATGCCTTTGCTACTGGGGCGTTTAACCAAATGATGTATTCCGTTCACCATATCGCGAATATGGATCCACGACATATATTGATTTCCTGATGCTATCGGACCACCCAACCCACACTTGAAAGGCAGTAACATTTTAGCTAATGCACCCCCATCATCGGCTAGCACAATACCGGTACGCAGAATACAGACGCGCGTTTTCGCGCTAGAGGCCTGTAATGCTATCGCCTCCCATTGTTTGCACAGTTGATGCGAGAATTCATCAAATGGGCGATTGAAGGTTTCTGATATTTTTTCACTTCCCTGACGCCCATAAAAACCAATGGCGGATCCACTAATAAAAACCTCCGGCGGGAATCGACTTTGATTACATAGGTCCGCGAGTTGTTGCGTGATAGATAATCGACTATCGGTAATGATGTCTTTTTGCTGTGGAGACCAGCGTTTGTCTACGATAGGTTCGCCGGCGAGATTGATGATGGCATCAAATTGGTCAAGGTTACGAAAGGGGTCAAGTGAACTGATATATTCACACCCTTGGGGTAACAGTTGAGACGCCTTTGATTGATCGCGCGTAAGAACAGTGAAACGATACGTCGATTCAAATTGGTGAATAAAATGACGTCCAATTAATCCTGTTCCCCCGGTGATCAATATATTCACGTGCTTACCCCTTGTTGCATGACAATGTCAGTGACACCGAATCAGAGAAACGCAATGCATGGGGCTTATCAACCTCTACTTCGGCATAACTTACCCATGGATGTTCGGCTGCTATTGCGAGTACATCAGCGGTTAATTTCTCTAGTAAATAAAAACGGTTATCTTCGACTAATTTGATGATTGCCTTGGTAATGGTTTTGTAATTCAGTGCATCGTCCATTTGGTCACTGTTTGTCGCCTGTTCAGCGTCGTAGTGAATTTTTACGTTCACAACAACATCCTGTTTATTTTTGATTTCATCGTCATTGATCCCAATGTAGGTGCGCAAACGAAGATTTTTTATACGGATTGTTGCCTGGTTTAATTGCATTGTTTATTGAAATCCTTGTTTATGTGTTCAATAGCAGCGAGATTTGTTAGTTTGTCTTAAAGCCTAGTCTAATTAAATAGTTATGGAACTTAAATCGCCCACCGTTAAAGCATTATTTATTATGGCGTCGGTCATAGTTGTCCTTGCGGGATTAAAAGCCGCCAGTGAGATCGTGGTGCCATTTTTACTATCGGGGTTTATTGCGATCGCATGTAGCCCTTTAATTCATTGGGCTAATAGACACAGTATCCCACGATGGTTATCGGTTACTTTAGTTATACTGCTAATTGTTGTTTTTGGTTTTATGTTGGCTGGGCTTGTGGCTCAGTCAATGAGTGAATTTAAGCGAAATTTGCCGCAATACAGTGCACAGCTCAGCCAACAGTTTACTTGGGTGATTGCAAAACTAGAGACGCTGAACATTCATTTGAACACCGATTTGCTGCGCGAGCATCTTGATCCAGGCATGGCGATGTCAATGACAACCAACATTCTGGGTGGCTTAGGCGGCGTTTTGTCCAACTTATTCTTGATTCTATTAACGGTTGTATTCATGTTGTTTGAAGCTGAATCAATGCCGCGTCGTATACACGTCGCAATGGCTGATCCTGACATGAAACTAAATCATATTGATCGCTTTATTCGTTCGGTTAATAGCTACTTAGCGATCAAAACCCTAGTCAGTTTGGCGACGGGCCTCATGATTGGCGTATGGTTGTGGATATTGGGCGTTGATCACTTTTTACTGTGGGCAGTATTGGCGTTTTTACTCAATTATATCCCTAATATTGGCTCAATTATCGCGGCTATTCCGGCCGTTTTAATGGCATTCGTTCAATTTGGTTTTGGCGTAGCGGGGCTTGTGGGGCTTGGCTTTATATTCGTCAATACGGTTATGGGGAATGTGGTTGAACCTCGTCTGATGGGGCGTGGTTTGGGCTTATCTACTTTGGTGGTTTTCCTGTCATTAATCTTCTGGGGTTGGTTACTCGGTAGTGTGGGAATGTTATTGAGTGTGCCGTTGACCATGATCGTAAAAATCGCGCTTGAGACGCGTCAGGAAACCAAATGGCTTGCCATATTACTTAGCAGTGATGAAGGTAAACCGGCTTAAAGCGGAAGCTGCACATTAAAGCGCGCTCCACCGAGTGGGCTGGTTTCAATCCTGAGTTGGCCGTTGTAGGTTTCAATTAAATCAATGACAACGGCCAGACCAATACCTTGACCTTCGTCATAGGTATCAAGGCGCTCGCCACGATTGAGAATGGCATTCGCGTCATCGGCTGGTACGCCGGTGCCGTCATCGTCGACATAGATGTGAATGCTGTTTGCAAAACGCTTTGCCTCTACATTGACCATTGAGTTTGCAGATTTACAGGCGTTATCAATTAAATTTCCAAGCATCTCTAGCAGATCGGTTTCGTCTGCTTTAACGCCAATATCATTGTCAATCGAAGAGGTAATATCTAACTGTTTATCGGCATGTACTTTACGCATTGCATTCAGTAGTTTTTGTACGCAAGGCTCGAGGTCGATGGATGACATACGTTGGGTATTGCCGGTAACCGCTCGTTTCAATTGACGCTGAATAATGGCATTGATCTGCTGTAAGGGATCTTCAATGTGGGGTGGTAAATCTTGTGACGTCTGAATAACCGCTAACGGTGTTTTTAAGCTGTGAGCGAGATCGCCTAAGCTATTTTTATAGCGCTGGCGTTGTTGGGCTTCGGTATCCAACAATTGATTAATACTGATTTTGAGTGATTCCAATTCCGGCGGGTAGCGCTCGGTAAGTTTGTCTGATTCACCACGTTCAGCCGATTTAATGTTCTCGATAATACTGGTTACGGGGGATAGTACCCCTCGGGTAACTAATAAAATAATCACTAAGATAATTAAGCTGAGTAATCCTATCCATTGCCATAATGTAATAAGAAATGTTTGTCGGTTTTGCTGGAATTCGGTTTCTTCGTTAAAGACTAAGAAGGATACGGGTTTGAACGTTCCGCCATCTTCATATTCAACACTAAACGCATAGAAGAATGCGGGCAGTGTGACATCATCGTATTCGCGTTCAATTAAGATGTTACTGAGCTGCAGTTCATCGCCTACGGAGGGAAGGCTGTTGACGACAGGATCTGCATAATCAAGCGATGATAAGCTACGCCAAACGATTTCGTTTTGCCAAATGATATAGCCAATGTAGCCTGAGCCTAACAAGTTGAGTTTTTCTTCGAATAGTTGTTGCGGCATGAAGGGGGTTCCTTCATCGATCTCAAACTCAGTGATCATGGCAAGACTCATCAGTTTGAGTTCGCTGAATTTTGCTTGTTCTAGGCTGCTGGTAAAGCTGCGGTCCACTGTTAAGACCAAGCCGGGCACAATAAACAATAGACCTGCTAATGCTAACAGTATGCTGCGCGTGCGAAGGGATAGGCGTTGCATCGAATAGTTAGTCTGTATTGATCTGGCGGTTTAGACGGTAGCCTCGCCCGCGCAAAGTCTCTATTGGTTTAATACTGCCGTCGGGATCAATTTTTTTACGCAGACGCCCAACAAATACTTCGATGACATTGCTATCTAAGTCAAAGTCTTGATCGTAAATGTGTTCAGTCAACTCGGTCTTGGAGACAATTTTGCTGGGGTTCATCAACAGGTATTCCATGACCTTGTATTCATACGCAGTTAAATCCAGAGATTGACCGGACACCAGTATTTCCTCGCTTCGCGTGTCCATGCTAATGGGGCCAAAGGTGACAACGGGATTGGGTTGTCCAGAAGAACGGCGAATGAGCGCTTTAACGCGGGCAATCAGTTCTTCATTGTGAAAGGGTTTAGTCAGGTAGTCATCTGCACCTGCGTCTAACCCTTCTACTTTTTCTTGCCAACGGTCGCGGGCAGTGAGGATCAATATAGGGCATTTAATATCTTTCGAGCGCGCCGAACGTATGACTTCAAACCCGTCTATTTTCGGCAAGCCGATATCAACAATGGCTAAATCATAGGGGTGTTCGTTTAACAGAAATAGCGCTTTTTCGCCGTCATCGGCCAAGTCCACGCTGTAACCATTGCCACGCAAATAGCTATCGAGTTGCATCAGTAGGCGGCTGTCGTCTTCAACTACGAGTAATCTCATCGCTTTTCCTTTTTGTCTTTAGACGGCTTTACTGCACCCGACTTTTTATCAACATCTACCGAAACCACACGTCCGGATTTTTGTAAGACTTTTACGCGGTAGTTGTCTTGGCGTTTTTCTACCTTAAGCACCCGGCCTTTGAGTTCAGCTCTAGCCCTTTCGGCAGCTTGCGTTTTATCAATCTTTTCGGTTTTATCCTGTTTTTCTTTTTGTTGAGCATAAGCAGGCATAGCGATACCGCTAAGCGTTAGGCTCATCAATACTGCGATTAACAGGTTAAATAACCGGTTGTCTTTCATAGAGTTAAATGCTCGCAAGGTTACCTTTACATCGATTGTACTGTAATACTATGTACAAGCATACGCCAGCTGAATGAATGCTCGCTGAATTGTGCGGGGTTACGGAAGATTCACTTTTCCGCGCAATTGCTTGTTCATGCCATTGCGCTTTTTGGCATCGACACGACGTTTTTGTGAAGCTTTAGTGGGTTTGGTTGCTTTGCGCGTTGGAGCAACATAAGCGGCTTGCTGAATAATTGTGACCAGACGTTCTATCGCGTCTTTTTTGTTGGCTTCTTGAGTTCTAAAGCGCTGTGCCTTTAAAACAAGAACGCCATCTTGCGTAATGCGTGTATCACGTTGCTGTAACAGTGCTTGCTTATACCTTTCGGGTAGACTCGATGCGTTAATATCAAAACGCAAATGGATGGCGGATGACACTTTATTTACGTTTTGACCGCCAGCCCCCTGCGCGCGCATGGGGTGCATGTCGATTTCTTCGAGTGGCAGAAAAACATGATTGTTGATGGCGATCGTGTCATTCATTGTAATCGTTGATCCTAAGCATTGTGGGCTTTGATAAGACTCGTGCTCGTATCAAAGCCCAATATGCTTTATGGCAAAACCTTTTTAAATGGTTTAACGGTAACTGATTGATAGACACCCGCGGTTATATAGGGGTCGGCATCTGCCCACTGTTTTGCATCTTCCAAACTGTCAAACTCTGCAATAACGATACTTCCGGTAAAACCGGCATCGCCGGGATCAACGGAATCTATGGCTGGATTCGGGCCGGCAACGAACAGTCGTTCTTGTGCTTTTAGCGCTTCTAACCGTGCTAAATGGTCAGGACGCGCCGCAAGACGTTTGGGCAATGAGTCCGGTATATCTTGCGCAACTATTACATATAGCATCATATATTCCTTAGGTTTTGGGCCGTTACGTTGCAGCTTTCATCGCGCTGACAAACTCGCCTAATTCAGTGAGCATCGCGTCATGATCGCCAAGGTTGTTGGCAATAATATTGACGGTGGCTGAACCCGATATAGCGCCTGCGGCCCCAGCTTGTATGGCACTTCTGACCTGTTCAGGGGTGGATATGCCAAATCCCAATAACGGAGGCGCAACTTTATATTGGGTCAGTTTATCAATCAAGGCCGAGGCTGGAATGTCTGCGGCAGTTTCTGCACCCGTCACGCCCGCTCTGCCAAGTAGGTAGGTATATCCGGATGATAATTCACCTATGGCCTGAAGGGTCTCATCAGTCGCGTTGGGAGGGGCAATAAGTATCTGTTGTATGTGGTGTTGTTTTGCGATGCTAATAAATTGCTGTGCTTCACGCAGTGGCACATCAGCGATCAGGATAGAGTCTACACCTGCGTCTTCTGCTGCTTGATAGAAGCTCTCAATGCCGGGTTTAAGCACAAGATTACTATATAGCAGCAAGCCAATAGGGACATGCTCGAATTCATCGCGGATGGCACGGATAATATCAAAGCAATCTGATGGTGTGATGCCAGCACTTAGCGCACGAATACTGGCGCCTTGAATGGTTGGACCGTCGGCAATGGGATCGGAATAGGGAATACCGAGCTCTAATGCATCAGCGCCACTGAGAATAAGCTGTCGAATGATGTCGATAGAGGATTGTTTGCCAGGATCACCCAACATAACAAAAGGGACAAAGGCGCCTTGGTTTTGTTCAGATAATCGCGTGAACATCGCTTCATAGCGTGACATTAGGCATTCTCCCCTAAGATAGATATAACGTGATTCAAATCTTTATCGCCACGTCCAGATAGGTTGACCACGATAATGGTGTCCTCTTCGGCTTCATCTGCCATGTTGAGAGCATGGGCTAGCGCATGTGAAGATTCTAGTGCTGGGATAATCCCTTCTTTGCGTGCCAGAAGCTTAAAGGCGTTAAGCGCCTCTTCATCGGTGATCGCGACATATTCGGCACGACCGGTTTCGGCAAGGTGCGCGTGTTGCGGACCCACTGCTGGGTAATCTAAACCAGCAGAAACAGAATAGGATTCTTCGATCTGACCGTCTTTGTCTTGCATAATGAAGCTGTACGCGCCATGCAAAATACCTTTAGAGCCTGTGCAAATCGCGGCGCCGTGCTCCTTGGTGTGAATACCTTTACCGGCAGGCTCTACACCTACTAACCGTACTGAGGGTTCGTCAATAAAATCGGCAAACATCCCGATAGCGTTTGAACCTCCGCCTACACACGCGACAACGGCATCAGGCAGTCGCCCTTCTTTTTCCATGATCTGCTGACGTGTTTCTTCGCCAATCATGCGGTGATATTCACGCACAATGGTTGGAAATGGGTGAGGGCCAGCTGCAGTACCCAGTAAGTAATGTGCCTTATCATAGTTTGCAGACCAGTCTCGCATCGCTTCATTTACTGCGTCTTTCAAGGTGCCTGATCCTGAATTAACCGGGATCACTTCGGCTCCCATCAAACGCATTCTAAAGACGTTCGGCGCCTGACGTTCAACATCTTTTGCGCCCATGTATATGCGCGCTTTTAAACCCAGTAGCGCACAGGCGAGGGCCGTCGCAACGCCGTGTTGCCCAGCGCCCGTTTCGGCAATAACTTCCTGTTTCCCCATGCGCTTGGTCAATAGCGCTTGGCCTAACACCTGATTCGTTTTGTGTGCACCCCCGTGAAGTAGGTCTTCCCGCTTGAGGTACAGCTTTACATTTGGGTTGGTGACTAAGTTTCGTGTCAGTGTCATCGCTGTCGGGCGACCCGCATAGTCATGTAACAGTGACATAAACTCGCGTTGAAATTCTGGATCTTCCTTAGCATCTAAAAATGCTTGCTCTAACTGGTCGAGCGCGGGAATGAGCAGCTCAGGTACATACATACCGCCAAACTCGCCAAATTTTGTGTCTAATTTATTCATCGTTATCTCGTATGTATTTTAGTAACTTCGTAAATGCGCATACAGTGCATTCAATTTGGATAAACTTTTTACGCCTGGCGCGCTTTCGACGCCTGAATTTATGTCTAACATGGCAACACCGGTCGCCAGCGCTGCTGTAACATTGTTTGGCGAAATGCCCCCAGCCAATATAAGACGCTCAGGATGGACCATGTGCTTTACCAAAGACCAATCAAACTGACGTCCTGTGCCGCCCGATTGATCGCCGCTTTTGCTGTCTATAAGTACTTTATCCACAATGGACCACATTGGATCATCTGCGTGGGTGAGCGAAACCGGTAAAGACTTCACCGAATCAGAGGTAATATCAACGCCAATTGCCTTCCAAATTTCGCAGGTTGGGGGAAGTTTGTGTTTTAGTGCACGAATATCAGCTAGGGTTTCGTTCCCATGCAACTGCACGGCTGCAAGGCTAAGTTGATGAGCATATTCGACTATCAAGTCGATTGGCTGATCAACAAATACGCCGACATATTGATTGTGTGCTGCTGCAACAATCTTGGTTGCTTGCTCAAAGCTGACTTTACGCTTTGATTTGTCAGCAAAAATTAACCCGGCATAATTGGCCGGACTCGTTGTCAGGTAGGTGGCAGCTTCCACAGTCGTTATTCCGCAGACTTTGGTGTTTGCAAACAGCAACGACTTAACAGCACGAGTGATGTCATCTTGAGCCATTAACGCACTGCCTACCAAAAAGCCATCACATAGTGGGCTGAGTCTCTTGACGTCCGCATGGGTATAGATACCACTTTCAGAGATCACAACATGAGGGAATTGCACGTTTTGCAGCATGGGTGTTAAACGCTCTGTTGTCGCAAGATCAGTTGATAAGTCACGTAGATTGCGATTGTTGATACCAATGATATTGGCTTTTAAGGCAATTGCTCGTTGCATTTCTTCTTCGTTACTGACTTCGGTTAAAACAGCCATGTGGTAATGAGTCGCAATATTTGCTAAAGCGGTGTATTCGGCATCATTAAGAACAGATAACATCAATAAGATGGCGTCAGCGCCATGGTAGCGCGCTAAGTGAACCTGATATTCATCGACAAAAAAATCCTTATTGATCACAGGTTGAGTCACTCGTGCGGTGACATAGGCTAGGTAGTCAAAAGTACCTTGGAAATATTTTTCATCGGTAAGAACCGATATACAGGCAGCGTAAGGGGTATAAGCCGCCAGAATTTCGTCTAAATCAAATGACTTGCGGATCAAACCTTTTGACGGTGATGCTTTTTTACATTCCAGAATAAAGCTCGCATTCGGGGCGGCAAGTGCGTCGTAAAAAGACTTTTCGGTGGGCGCAAGCTGCGACTGAAATTCGGCAAGCGGGAACTCAACTTTACGCAACGCGACTTCTTCTCGTTTATCGGCAACGATCTGGGCTAGGACGTTTGACATTATTGGTTCTCTCCAGATCCTGATTGGCTAACCTTGGCGGCTAATGCGATGGTTTTGATAGGTTTGCCGCTGTCAATTGCGGCGAGGGCCATCTCCGTCGCTTGTTTGTAAGTTTCAGCTTTACCACTCAGTTTTATTACTGCGGCAGCGTTCATGGCTATTGCGGCTCTGTGCGCAGGCTTGCCCTGACCATTCAAAACATCAGCAATTAAGCGCTTATTCACTTCAGGCTCATCACCTTTTATATCATCGAGTGTGTAGTGGGGTAGGCCAAAATCTTCAGGCGTCAGTGCGTATTTCTTCTGCTCACCATGGTTAACTTCAATCACTTGGGTTGGGCCATGTACTGCAATTTCATCCAAACCACTGCCGTGAATAATCAGTGCATGCGGCATATCAATTCGGCTTGCCACATCTGCATATGGCTGCAGCAAATCAGGGCTATAGACGCCTAGCACGCTGTAAGTTGGTTTTGCTGGATTGGCGAGTGGGCCCAGTATGTTAAAGAGTGTACGGGTCTTCAGGGCTGAACGGATCGGGATGGCGTGCTTCACACCGGAATGATAGACCGGCGCAAATAAGAAACAAAAACCCGACTCATCCAAACATTTACGCGCGGCTTGTGGAGAAGACATCAATTCATAACCAAACGCAGCGAACAAATCGGCAGAGCCAGATTTTGATGAAACACTGCGATTTCCATGTTTCGCAACGGGTGCTCCACAACTGGCGGCCACAATGGCTGCTGCTGATGAGATATTAATGGTGTTATGACCATCGCCACCGGTCCCGACGATATCTGCAAAATCGTAGTCTGGGCGTTCAAACGGTGTCGCGTTGGCGCGCATCGCATCGGCAGCACCGGCTATCTCGGCTGCTGTTTCACCTTTTATCTTGAGCGCTACCAGAAGGGCCGAAAGCTGGCTAGGATCAAGCTTGCCCTGCATCACATTATTAAACAAAGCATAGCTGGTGGCTTGGTCGAGAGATTCTCCCCGATACAATTGTTCTAGGCAGTCAATAACGCGTTGATTATCCATGATCATAGTATTACTCCTTAGGCTGTTGCGATGATGAAGTTGTCATTGGCGTCGTCGCTGAGGTTAAGTAGTTAATCGTTTGCATAAGTAACTGGCTACCTTGTGCTGTCAGAATTGATTCCGGGTGAAACTGAAAACCGATCATCTTATGTTCTTCATGGAAGACCGCCATCGGTAAATGCTGATAGTGTGCGATGACCGACAGGCAGCTAGGCAAGTCTTTGCCAATCAGAGAATGATAACGTGCGACATTTAGTGGGTTCGGTAAAGCCCCGAACAGTTCAGGCATTTGATGGGTGATCGCTGAAGACTTTCCGTGAACAACTTGATCGGCTCTTACGACTTTTCCGCCGCAGAATTCAACGATTGCCTGATGCCCCAAACAAATACCAATAATCGGGAATTTACCCGCGCACAAGGCTAACAATTCAGGCATGCAACCGGCTTCAGATGGGCTGCCAGGGCCGGGTGACAACACCAGTATGACCGGTGCTTGTCGGCGAGCGATTTCCATCGCCGCGAAAATCGTATGTGCAGATACGGTATTTCGATATATCTTTACGTTTACTTTTAAGGCACGCAATTCATCCACCAAGTTGTAGGAGAATGAATCAATGTTATCGAGTAAAAAAACATTGATCATGCTGATACTCCTTGTGAATTCGTTGGTGAAGCTAGCAATGTATTGGCTGCTTGAATAGCACTAATAACAGCCTGTGCTTTACTGCGGGTTTCATCGGCCTCGGCTTGAGGGTTTGAGTCATAGACAACGCCAGCACCTGCTTGGATAAAGGCTTTTCCATGTTGCACGAAGGCGCTTCTGATAACGATACAGCTGTCCATATCGCCCTGAGCATTCAAGTATCCAACGGCACCTCCGTAGCTACCTCTACGTTTTTTTTCTACTTCGCGGATCAATGTGGCTGCACTGACCTTGGGCGCACCCACGAGTGTGCCCATGTTCATGCAGGCTTGGTAGGCGTGCAAGGCGTCTAGATCGCTGCGCAGTTCACCAACCACACGAGACACCAAGTGCATTACATGTGAGTAACGATCGACTTTAAGTAAGTCTTTCACATAGCGTGTGCCAGGCTCACTGACGCGTGCCACGTCATTTCGTGCAAGATCAACCAGCATCAAGTGTTCTGATTTTTCTTTACTGTCTTCGCGTAAATCTAATTCAATGCGACTGTCTAAGTCGGGATCATAGCTGCCGTCAGCACGTTTGCCGCGACCTCGGGTGCCCGCAATCGGGTATATCTCGACGATATTGGTATCAGCGGCATATTTCAGGGCTGATTCAGGAGACGCGCCAAACATGCAGAAGTCCTGATCTTTAAGATAAAACATGTAGGGGCTAGGGTTGCGTTTACGCAGTTCAGCGTATGCATGTAAAGGTGCAGGGCAAGGCAGAGAAAAGGTTCTAGAAGGCACAACTTGGAATATGTCTCCTGCCAAAATATGCTCCTTTAATGCTACAACATCTTCAATGAAGGCATCATCCGACTTATCGACCACAAGCGCTTCGTCAACCACTGTTACATTTGGATTGGCTAAATGCTCAGGTAATGATTGTAAGGCAGCTTTTAGATGTTCTACCCGCTGACTGACGCGAAAGTATGCATTGGCAACTTGCTCGCCGGAAAATACGCTGCCAATGACTTCAGTAGTTTGTTGTTGATGATCAATGCGTACTAATGTCTCTGCTACATAAAACACGTAATCAGGGCAGGTATTGGCACCATTTTCGACGGCAGGAAGGTGCTCAAATGTTGCCAGTAAGTCATAGGCAAATGCACCGCCCATAAAAACAGCGTGTGGCTCGTCTCTGATCGGTTGAATGTGTTTGATGACCAACCGCAATGCGTCGAACACTGAGGCTTGTTTTAAACGCGCATCTTCATCGGTGTCATTGTCGCTTGCAGGGCAATGCAATGTAATACAATTTTTGTCACGAGTGCTTAAAATGGTGACGGGACAATGCGCTTCTATCAACGCAAGCAGGTGCTGACCATTATCTGTTAACGCTTCGCATGTAACCGTATCGATATTACATTCAAAACGTAGCGCGGCATCGACCAAAATCAAACTTTGTAAGTTATCCTTGCTATCGATTTCTGCTGATTCTAGCAGCATAGAGTAGGGGCTATCTGCGCATATTTGTTCATACGCGATTAAAGGATCCATGACATAACTCGCCGGCTGGCAAATCGATTCAACCTTGCCGACTGCATTACCTAATTCCGCTAAACTCATGTTGTATTTTGCTCCTGCAAAAAAAAAGGCCCGTAAAATACGGGCCTTAATTATTTATAAACGCACACACGTGCACCGCCCGTTAGTTCAGGGAGTGCCACCACCAGTTGTTGGTCATTGTGAATGTTTGCGTCATGGAATTCTCTAAAATGTTATTTATGGCTTAGGATTTATGTAGCCACACACGTATACTATGCCTATAGAAGAAAACAAAACGTGGCTTGTGTCAACCGTAAATTTATTTATGTCGCAAAAATTTGATTTACATACCCATACTCGGCATTCAGATGGTGCGTTAACGCCAAAAGAGCTGGTGTTGCGTGCACATACTATGCAAGTGGATGTATTAGCGCTGACGGATCACGACACCATTTCGGGGGTAGTGGAGGCGCGGGCGTTCCAAGCAACACAGAAACGCCCTTTAACGATAGTGAGTGGCATTGAACTGTCTACCCGCTGGCATGGCTATGATATTCATATTGTAGGCCTAAATGTAAATGAGCAAGATGAGACATTCTTAAATCGACTGGAAATTCAACATCAAAGTCGACAAACTCGTGCTAATAAAATTGCTACCAAGTTAGCTGCGTGTGGCATGCCGGATGTGGGTGAAAAGGTACTCGTCGCGAGCACCAGTGAGCAGGTAACGCGCTCTCATTTTGCCAATGCAATGGTGCAATTAGGTTACGTAAAAGATTCTGCACAAGCGTTTAAGCAATTCCTTGGGAAGGGCAAAAGAGCACACGTGAGCCCGCAATGGATTTCGATTGAAGAGGCGGTGCAGTGGATCCATGACGCCGGTGGTAAAGCTGTATTAGCTCACCCAACACATTATGATATGACGACTAAATGGTTGCGCCGTTTGGCGGCAGAGTTTGTTGAACATGGTGGCGATGCAATTGAGATAAACTATCCTAATTTGGAGCCACAAAAGCAGGCTATCCTACTTGAGATAGTCAATGAACATGAGCTACTGGTTTCAGTAGGGTCTGACTTTCATTTTCCTAGCCGTTGGACCGAATTGGGCCGGCGCTCAAGATTACCTGACGATGTCACGCCAATATGGCATGATTGGTCGTGTTTCGATAAACCTCAAGATCAGAGAAGTTAATGAGTCAGTTTTTTTATGTACATCCAGACAACCCTCAAGCGCGATTGCTTAAGCAAGCGTGTGAATTGATTCGACAGGGTGAGGTTATCGTATACCCAACGGATTCCGGTTATGCCATTGGCTGTCAAATAGATAATAAGCAGGCGCTAGAGAACATATGCCGTATTCGTGAGATTGGAAAAGATCACAATTTCACGTTGATGTGCAGAGATATGTCTGAATTATCGCTTTATGCACGTGTTGATAATACGGCTTTTAGACAGATTAAAAATAATACGCCGGGGCCTTATACGTTTATTCTAAAAGCCACTAAAGAAGTGCCTAAACGCTTGCAAAATCCGAAGCGTAAAACTATCGGGATCCGTGTTCCAGATAACGCGATTGCTTTGCAGTTGTTGGAAGAACTCGGTGAACCCTTGATGTCTACAACGCTTATATTGCCGGGCGAAGATATTGCAGAATCGGATCCGGATGAAATCAGAGATAAGTTGGAGAAAAGAGTCGGGCTTATCATTCATGGCGGCTACCTAGGTGAACAGCCCACTACCGTCGTAGATTTATCTGAAGGCGAGAGCACGATCATTCGCTACGGCGCAGGCGATCCCGAGCCATTTTTATAATGAGTGAGAAGACTAAAGATCCTTTATCACAACCGGTTCAACAGCCGCTACCGTTGGCCTTTGTCAACGGTGAGGCGGTAATCGAAAAACCGGAAGATCTTTACATTCCACCGGATGCATTAGAGGTTATTTTAGAAACCTTTGAAGGTCCGCTTGATTTGCTGCTTTATCTTATTCGTAAGCAAAAGTTTGATATTGTGAATATGCCGGTATTGCAGGTCACTCAGCAGTATTTGCAGTACGTTGACATGATGCAAGATCTAAAACTGGAGCTGGCGGCAGAATACCTTTTGATGGCGGCAATATTAGCTGAAATAAAGTCGCGTCTGTTGCTGCCAAAGCGTGAATCTGATGAAGAAGATGAAGTAGACCCCAGAGCCGAATTGATCCGCCGTCTGCGTGAATATGAAGTGGTGAAACAGGCGGCAGAAGAGTTGGATCAATTACCGCGCTTAGAGCGTGATTTTTTCACCGCTACTGCCGAGGCTGCAGAGGATGTGACGCCAATTAAAATCATTCCACAGACCACTCTAAAAGAGTTGGTAATGGCGATGCACAGCGCAATGCAAAGAGCAAAAGCGTTTGAGCATCATCAAATAGCCAGAGAAGTGCTGTCTACGCGAGAGCGAATGGCCAAAATACTGCAAACCCTAAAAACCCAAGACTATACTCCTATGCAGCAACTTTTCACCGTTGAAGAAGGCAGAAGCGGCGCTGTTGTGACTTTTCTGGCAATTCTAGAATTAGTCAAAGAAGGCTTAATTGACTGTGTACAAGCCCAGCCCTATAGCAATGTGCATGTGCGCCTGTGCAGTGATGAGTAACCGTTGATGACAAAGATTAATGCAACCCAACTAAAACAATTAATTGAAGCCGCTATATTTGTCGCGGAGGAGCCTTTATCTAAGGCCCGTATACAGTCGACAGTGCTGGCCGACTTCACTGTGTCGGCTCAACAACTTAATAAAATCCTGGAAGAATTGAAGCAGGATTATGCTGCGCGAGGGATCCAATTACATGAATTGGCGTCTGGATTTAGTTTTCGTTCAAACGACGCATTAAGCCCATTTTTGTCAAGGTTGTGGCAGGAAAGTGCGCCACGTTATTCGCGCGCACTGTTAGAAACATTAGCGTTGATTGCCTACCGCCAACCCATAACTCGCGGTGAAATAGAAGATGTTCGCGGCGTGGCGGTCAGCAGCAACATCATACGGACACTGACCGAACGAGATTGGGTGCATGTGGTCGGACAAAAAGAAGTACCCGGTCGACCGGCACTTTATGCAACTACTGATCGGTTTTTAGATTACTTTGGGTTAAAATCCCTATCAGAATTGCCCACCGAAGATGCATTTAATGCGTTAGCTGAGGCACAAACAGACGAACCATCTTCATCGGAACAAGCGCCAGACTCCAATGAAGGATCGGGCCCGCCGACTACTGAGCAGTTACATTAATGAGTGAAAAATTACAAAAAATCCTTGCCAATTATGGCTTAGGTTCTCGTCGAGAAATGGAAAAGTGGATCGAACAAGGACGCGTTTCCGTTGACGGACAAGTCTCGACTCTAGGCGATCGTGCTGAAGCTACAGCACAAATTCGTGTTGATGGGCATATTATTTCGGGTCTCAGCAAAGACAGTGCTTGTAGAGTGCTGATGTACAATAAGCCGGAAGGGGAGTTGTGTAGCCGCAGTGATCCGGATGGCCGTGCAACGGTGTTTGATCGTTTGCCAGCGATTCGACCTGGCCGCTGGATTGCAGTAGGGCGCTTAGACATTAATACGTCAGGTTTATTATTGTTCACCAATGATGGAGAGCTTGCCAATCGTTTGATGCATCCTAGCCGTGAGGTTGAACGAGAGTATAGTGTGCGTGTATTTGGCGACGTCAACACCGCTCACCTTAAAGCGCTAAAAGCAGGCGTTAAATTAGATGACGGCATGGCTAAATTCACCGATATCAAAGCCAAGCCAAAAGACGATGAAAGCCTAAATCAATGGTTCAATGTAACCCTTTCAGAAGGTCGTAATCGTGAAGTAAGACGCTTGTGGGAGTCACAGGGACTACAAGTGAGTCGCTTGATACGTGTGCGTTACGGTGCGCTTGAGTTGAAGAAAAGGTTGCCTCAAGGCGCATGGATCGAACTCGGACTGGATGATATTAATTCGTTACGTAGCATGGTTCAGTTGCCGCCAGAAACGCAAACTAAAGTTGTTGAAAAACTTAATCAGCTTGATCACGCACGTTTGTCACGGATGCGACGTTCGGTGAAAAAACACAAATTAAATAAGTCGCGAGATGCTTCTGCGCCCAAAAAAGCTGTCAAAAAACCAGTTAAAAAGCGTACCAAGCGAAACTAGATGTCTAGTTCACAAACCGTAATGTCTGAGACGACAAACAGTAACCCTCTATACGGTATTAAGGGCTGGTTAATACTGGTTGCGATAGGTGTCACGTTAGCGCCGCTAAGAATGGCATTTGTGTACTTCCCACTGTACTACGATATTTTCGCAAGCGGCACGTATACAGCGCTTACAACCTTTGACCATCCGGCCTATCATCCCTATTGGGGCCCTTTGATCATCTCAGAGACGTTTTATAACGCGTTGATTTTGGGCTTGTCTGTTTGGTTAGTCTTTCTGTTTTATCGCAAGGACTATCGCTTTCCGAGCGTATTTATTGGGTTGGCAATCGCCAATTTAATCTTTATTCCTCTCGATGCGTGGATTGTGTCATTGATAGTGGTGGATGAGCCTATTTTTGATCCGGATACCATGCAAGAGTTTATTCGTTCAATCGTGACGGTATGCGTATGGTGCCCGTATATGCTGCTATCTCAACGGGTGAAAGTAACCTTTGCCAAGCCCTCGTTTTCTGAGCCGAGTATTTCAGCTCCGAAAATACATTTAAAAACATCTGCAGAATAGCGCTTGACCTTAACCTGACTCGAAGGTTTATCGTGTTTGTCGACTAAGGTATTTAAGGTTCAAAGGCTATGCAGGTATATTTAACAAATACTCCCATTCTCGATTTTCAGCATTCGTCTATCCAGCAACTTGTTGCCGAAAGAGCTTGGCAGGCGCTGCCAGCGTATGAACGTATTGGTGCGGTGTATGACTTTGTGCGTAATGAGATAGTGTTTGGCTACAACAAGAGTGATGATATTCCCGCGTCGTTGGTATTGGCTGATGGGTATGGGCAATGCAACACTAAGGGAAGCTTGTTGATGGCGCTGCTTAGAGCTGTGGGTATCGAGTGTCGATTTCATGGCTTCACTATCGACCAAGCACTGCAAAAAGGCGCGATTCCCAGTCTACTGTTTGGCTTGGCACCACGGTTTATCATTCACAGTTGGGTCGAAGTGTTATACCAAGGGGAGTGGATAGCGTTAGAAGGCTTTATCCTTGACGAGGCATACTTACGTGCGGTGCAGCGTAAGTTTGACAATATCAAAGGAGCATTCTGCGGCTATGGGATAGCTACAGACTGTTTTCAAGAGCCTGGCGTGGAATGGCAAGGAAAGGCAACGTTTATTCAGCACAAAGGCATTGCAGATGACTTTGGATTGTATGATTCACCTGATGATTTCTATCGGCAATACGGTACAAACTTATCGGGCGTGAAGCGCTGGTTCTATCAACATTTTGCGCGTCATATAATTAACTGGAATGTGCGTCGCTTACGCAAAGGGTAAGCGACGCGTGGGATTATTCACCAAAGTAACGACGTACTTTGCTTTGCAATTCTGGATTGGCAAATTCTAATTTTACCGGTCTGTGAAGGATGATTTCACCATCTACTCGGGATTTTGCATCGATAACCAGTTTGGGTTCATCAGAGCCCCAGTAGTTTTTACTGTTTTGCTCATACACGATGTTACCCGTTACGTGACTACCATGCAGTAGAGAAATGTCGCCATTGGTCGTCACGATGTCATTATCGATGTTGCCACTCTTAATTTCGATATCACCGTTAACTGTTTTGACTAAGCCGTTAATGTTGGCATGTTCAGCGATGTCGATATCACCGTTTACTGAGTTTACGCCGTTCTGATTGGTGAAGTGTTCACCAATTTCGATATCGCCATTAACTACATCAACGCCGTCAGCCGTTACGTGTTCACCGATATCAATATCACCATTGACGGAAGAGAGATGATCGACCGTTACTCTGTCTTCAAGCGTTACATCACCATTGACTGACGATACATGGCTTACATATTTGCCTTCGCCAACACTGACATCACCAAACACGCTGCTGACTTCACCATCTTCTATATCCCAACCGTTTCCGCCGCCCACGTGAATAACACAACCGGATAGTCCGAAGGAGACACAGGTTGCAATAATAAGATGTTTAAAGGCTTGTTTGTTTTTCATTCTAGGTTTACCGACTAATTAAACTTAGTGCGGATTAAGCAGGTGCCATGCCAATTGCAAAATTCTCATCAAATCAAGTGGTTACAAATTTTTGCTTTGTTGGCACGCTAGCGAGTTAGCCGATTTGACTAACTCTTAGTGTTAAAGCACTGGGAATAGCCTTGTTAGTATGTACGAAGGGCATTGACGACAGCATCAATTAACTGCTTATGGGAATAAGGCTTAGTTAGAATAATGTCGTTAATATCAACATCAAAACGTGATACTAAGTTACTGCGGCTATAACCGGAGGACAACACCACTTTAATGTTGGGTTGGAGCTGGCGAAGTTTGTGCACGATGTCGAAACCATTTTCTCCAGATTTGAGAACCACATCGCATATCACTAAATCGATTGGCCTAACATACCCGTAATCCAAGGCTTCTGATTCGGTTTGACTGGAGATGATTTCCGCACCCGTTAACTTGAGTAAATTTGCAAGCATATCAAGGACATCTTTATCATCTTCAATGATCATGATAGTAAAATGCGTCAGTGGCGAATCAGAAAATGATATGTTCTCTTCAGCTCCAACGGAGCTGTTTTGCGTTTCACAGAATTTGGGGAAATAGATTTCAAAGGTAGTCCCTTTGCCGGGTGTGCTATCTACCAGAATATCGCCGCCAGTGCTATGTACAAATCCAATTACCGTACTTAACCCCAGGCCGGTACCGTGTTCTTTTGAGGTAAAAAACGGCTCAAAGATCTTACTCACTAATTCGTCATCCATACCAATGCCAGTATCTTCAATACTGATACACACATAATCCCCAGGTTTTAGTGATTTTTGCGACGATATTTCACCATCAATGAAAATGTTCTCGGCACTAATATTGAGTTTTCCGCCGTTAGGCATAGCGTGTTTGGCGTTTACCACAATATTCATCAAAGCGCTTTCAAATTGCACTTTATCCAGGAATGAGTCCCATAAGTCGTCTGCTATATTCAACGACAGTTCGACGTCTTCGCCAACAATACGTTCAATCATGCTTTGTATATCATGTATGGTCGAATTTACGTTGACGCGGGTATTGTGTAATTCTTGTTTTTTACTAAACGACAGTAATTGGCGAGTCAATTTGGTCGCTTTGCTGCAGGCGTTGCTAATGCTAATAATAGCAGAGTCTCGCGTAGTGATCGGAATGTTCTTATTTTTGGCGATCTCCGCATTCCCGCTGATAATTGCCAACATATTGTTAAAGTCGTGCGCGATGCCGGCTGTTAGCTGGCCGACGGCTTCAAGTCGTTGCTGCTGGACGCGTTTTTTATTGAGCTGTTTTTCGAAGGTAATATCTTCCATGATACAGACAATATCGACACCGCCTTCGTTTTCGACTCTGTTCAGTGATATTCGGATGGGGAACTCGCTCCCGTCACTGCGCAGCCCAAATAAATCGCGGCGACCCGCCATGGCACGTTGACCTTTATTTTCAATAAAGGTCTCGCGTTTGTTGGTGTGGGTCGACCGATAGCGGTCAGGCATAAGTTCTTCGACGCGAATACCAACTAATTGGTCATTGGCTAGCTTGAACATTTGTTCAGTTGATTCATTGGCATAGGTCACGCGACCTTCGGTATTGACCACTAAGATAGCGGCAGGGCTCTCTTCGAGCAGGATTTTTAATCGTCTGGCATGCTGTGAAGTTCTGTTGCTAATTGAATGAAGGCTGAGCACAAGCTTAACAATGAAATAGCCAAAAATGAGGTAAAAGGCACCCGATGACAATAACAGATAATCATAAACAGACTTTCCTCTGAGCTCTTTTTCAAGCATGAACACGTCTTTTTCAAGTGAAACATCAACCGTTTGGCGTAATTTTGTTAATGCGTGGATTGCACGCACATCATCGGTTTGCACTAAACTATCAATCAGCTCAGCGGATTCGCTTGAGCGTAACGCCAAAAACTGTTCTTTACTGCGATAGTCTAAAAAGGTTTCTCTAACGGAATCTATAGCATCAAGCACATTTGGGTCGTCAAACAGAACATTGAGTTCCGACAAAGCCGCGGTAACCCTATCAGCATCATCGGCGAGCAATGCATACAAAGAGCGATCATCACGTAATACGATGTTTTTAAAATGGTGGATATAACCACCGTAACCTAATGCATCAGACAACCTGCGCATTTGCAGCTGTGCTTCAAGGCGTTTTTTGCTCAGTTGTGTCCAGTGATCATCAACGTTTACGCGATGAGAAATAACGAAACCACTTAAACTTAAATGCAACACGATAGCCACAATCAGGGCTGCTATTATATGGCCAATTTTAATCGTAGTATCAGTTAGTTGTGTATTCATATCAGCATTCCTTGAAACTCTGTTCTCTGCCTATTGATGTGACACATGGGAAAAAATGATTGAATATAATTGAGCAAAATCAATTGGTTTGGTGATGTACTCACTGAACCCCATTTTGACCAACTCTTCAAGGTTTAAGCTATCTTCTCCAGTAACCGCGATGATAGGGGGGCACTTGGCTATTCGCTTGCGGATCTCTTGGGTTGCAAGCAAGCCATTGCCCTCAGGCATATTAATATCCATCAAAATAGCATCGAACGGTTCCCCCAACGCTAGCTCAATGGCTTCTTTTCCATTGTGGGCGCGGCATATATTCGCGCCTTCTTGTTCCAGTACATAGCTGAGCATATCGGCGGTAATGTCCGCATCTTCTGCAACCAGAATTGACTTACCGCTTAACAGTGCCATTTACACCCCTTAACTGCGATGGCTCACTATTGTGTATAGTTCATGCTGCGAATGAGTCAAATCAATTTGAAATATTATTGATTGATATCATGAAATTATAGGTGCTGGCGATGCTAGAAGAGCTCGATGTCATCGTCTGTAACCTCACTGGTGGAGTCGGTTTCTTCCTGTTCAACGACACCATCATCTGCGAGGTTTTCAGCGCAGCGTTTGAGCAGGGTTACCACTTCACTAAACGTCTCATTGGCTTGATTATTTTCCAGTTTTTGTTCAATTAACTGAATAAAATAATCTTCTTGCTCGTCGGTCATTTCTAACTGATGAAAACTCAAACTGATACTTGTCGCAATACTTTCCAGGTTTTCACGCCGTTCAATTTCCATCGCCTCTATGGCCTTTGACACCATATCGATGGTCTCATTCAATGACTTACGCGTTTGGTTCATGGTTTGTATATTCATTAAGGCGGTAAAGCGAGTGCCTAATGCAGGGACTAATTTTGCAAATAAATCGATAGCAGCATCGTAAGAGTTAGTGCCCTCTGTGGGCATGTTTTTGACTAATATTGATGAATTGTTCTCGTTAAATATCGCACGTTTACCGAAATTATAAATACGCCCATGATTGTGCAGAAGCTGAAAAACTTTCTTTTCGTTCTCGCTACATTCTTTGGTATCAGCATCATAATTATAATTTTCAGTGTCCGTTCTAAATTCAACGGCACAATGATAGCCCTGAGCTAACAAACCTTGCACCAGCGTTTCCATAAATGCGTCTATGGTGTTAGCACGGTTTAAGCGTGCAAGTAACTCTAAACCTGAGCCGTATGCAGATGCCTGCGTCATGGCCATTTCGGCTAGGTTTCTTACGCTGGAGTCTTTTTGTTGCAGAGCTTGAATTTGGTTGATGTCTCGCGACAAGCGCATTAAGCGCTGATGGAAAGAGACGACGTTAAATGGCTTCCCGATGTAGTCGCCTGCACCAAGAGAATAGGCTTTTTTAATGGTTTCATCGCTTTGGTCGCCAGAAAGCACAAGAATACTCGGGCGATCATTGGCGGGTAAGGTCTGCACGTATGCGCAAATATCTAAACCGGATTTCTTGGGTAAGTGAATATCGACGAGAATAAAGTGGAAATGATTCTGTTCTATCGCTGCGATGGCTTTTTCACCGTCATCTACCAGTGCAAGGTCAAAATCTTCTTCCAACATAAGTTCGAGTACAGCCAATAGGTCACTGTCATCCTCAGCGATCAATACTTTGTGTTTAGCCACTCGCTAGCCCTCGATAATGCTTATTTTCCCTATCTGATTGAATCATCTTAGTAGATAACTCAGAACAACCATAGTCTAGGAATCTGATCTATATCAATTTTTTTTTCATCTAAATGAGAAATTTTATTTTTAATTTTTCAACATGCTGCTATACCTAATTACAACAACGGCTGAAGTTTTTAAGTGCGTTGGTCGTTATAGTCTTCGAAGCAATTTAACGAATTTATAAAAACAGGAAGTAAAATGGCGAAAATTTTGACTGTGGATGATTCCGCGTCGATGCGGGCGATGGTGACATTTACGTTAAGTGAGCAAGGTCATGAAGTCGCTGAAGCGGAAAATGGTCAAGTAGGGCTAGAAGTAGCAAAATCGCAACAATTCGATTTGGTTATTTCAGATGTGAATATGCCGATAATGGATGGCATTCAATTGATTACCCTACTCAGACAAGAGCCTGCGTATAAGTTTACTCCGATACTAATGCTGACCACAGAGTCTGGTCAGGATAAAAAAATGGAAGGGAAGCAAGCAGGGGCTACTGGGTGGGTTGTGAAGCCCTTTGATCCGCAGAAGTTAGTCGCGGTGGTAAACAAAGTTCTTAAATAAACAAGGCGCAAACAATGTCTGATCCAATGGAAAAATTTAGGCAAGTGTTTTTTGATGAGAGTGCTGAAGCATTAGATTCGATTGAACAACATTTGTTAGGGTTAGACATTACCAACATTGAATCTGAAGTCGTAAACGATATATTCCGCTCCGCGCATTCCCTTAAAGGCGGCAGTGCAACATTTGGCATGAGCCAGTTAGCTGATTTCACACACTTTATGGAAACCTTGCTCGACATGATCCGGGCGGGTCAACGTGCGTTTACTCAAGACGTGGTTGACTGTTTGTTTGAATGCTTGGATTGTCTGCGCAATCTGGTAAACCATTACCAAATCGACGAAGAGATTAATAGCGGCTTAATCGATCAGGTTAAGGGCACGCTGCAACAGCTTATCGATAGTGATGCTTCTGCTGCGACATCTGCAGGGACCTCTGGTTCTGGGCATGTCAAGCGGTCTCAGGGGCATAAGTGGCAAATTACCTTTGCGCCTGATGCCAAATTATTGTTATCCGGCAACGAGCCCCTCAGGTATATCGAGGAGCTATCGGAGCTCGGTAGCATTATGGTGAGCTGTGACAGTCAAAACTTACCTGCAATAGATAATATTGAACCTCTTGATTTATATCTTTCCTGGACGATCACACTTAATGCTGATTCGGTTGTGAGTGTTGATGATCTTAAAGAAGTATTTTTGTGGATCGAAGATGATGCTCGCTTAGAGTACCGTTGTTTGGATGAAGAAGGGCATGATAGCGCTAAAGTTGAAGACGCGATCGTTCAGGCACCGGTTGCTGAAGCTGCATCGACAAATAGCGCGGCTAATAGCGTAGCAACTCCCGCCGATGCCCCTAAAGCAGCTGCAGCAAGTAAACCCAAGAAAACGAATCAATCTATTCGCGTCGAGTTATCAAAGATCGATGGCTTAATTAACCTACTGGGCGAACTGGTCATTACACAATCGATGTTAAGTACCTTTAACGATGCTGAAAAATACCCTCAATTGCAGCGACTGCAAGAGGGGTTAGGTCAGCTAGAGCGACATACGCGGGATTTGCAAGACGGGGTCATGCAAATTCGTATGTTACCGATTGATTTTTGTTTCAGTCGTTTCCCCAGAATGGTGCGTGATTTATGTAAGCAACTGGGCAAAGAAATCGATGTGGTGATATCCGGTGAATCGACAGAAGTAGATAAAACTGTAATTGAAGAGCTGACCGACCCGATGGTGCATTTAGTCAGAAACTGTATTGATCACGGTATTGAGTTACCCAAAGACAGAGAGGCGAATGGTAAACCTCGAAATGGCACGCTAAGGCTTATGGCTTACCATCAGGTGGGAAATATTATCATTGAAGTGAGCGATGATGGTAAGGGGTTAGATGTCGATCGAATTAAAGCGAAAGCCATAGAAAACGGCGTTATAGGAGCTAATGATCGTTTATCTGACCAAGCTGTCAAAGAACTTATATTTGCGCCTGGATTCTCCACAGCTGAAGCCGTCACCGACCTATCGGGACGAGGGGTAGGCATGGATGTGGTGAAACGGAATATTCAGTCATTGGGTGGGCAAATTGATGTTAAATCTGAAGCCAACGAGGGCACCACATTTAGCATAAAGTTACCGCTTACACTGTCGATCCTGGATGGCCAATTGGTCAAGGTAAGAGGCGAAACCTTTGTTATTCCAATGTTGGCGATTATTGAGTCGATTCAAATCAAGCGTGAAGCTATTAATGAAATTGGTGCGCATGACGTGTCGTTCAAATGGCGATCTCAATTTATTCCATTACTTAATCTGGCTGAAACATTCGGTTCGGCCAATAGCGATAGCCGTACAGACGAAATGCTTGTTGTTGTGGTTGAGCATGATGGGCAGCATTTTGGCTTAATTGTCGACGAACTCGCGAATCATCAGCAGGTAGTGGTGAAGTCATTAGAGGCTAACTATATAAAAGTTGATGAGTTGTCAGGGGCTACCATTCTGGGTGATGGCTCTGTTGCATTTATATTAGATGTTGGCGCATTGATGCGCAGGTTAAAGGTACATTGAGTATGACAGAAGAACTGGCAACAGACGCTGAACTATTAGAGGACGACACTCAGAATAAGTCTGAGTGGCTTAGCTTCTCATTAGGTTCAATTACCTATGCTGTCGACATTTTACGAGTGAGAGAAATTCGCATATGGGAAAGCATGACACGTGTGCCTTATGCGCAGCATTTTATTCTGGGTTTGATCAATATTCGCGGTGCAATAGTGCCAATTATAGATTTGCGTAGACGATTTGGCCTACCTATCAGAGAAGCGGATAAGGAAACCATTGTCTTGATCTTGAATGTTGTCACCGAACAAGGTGAAAAAACCATGGGGATCGTCGTCGACCAGATATCAGAGGTAGTTAATTTGGCGGATGAAGACATTAAGAATGCAGAAAAATTTGATTTGTCGGTCGCAGATAAATTTGTGACAGGGATCGCTGACATACGTGGTGCAATGTCGGTGTTATTGGATATAGATGCAGTGCTAGATATTGCAGACTTTTAACGCGTACAGTTAAACGGGGAATACACAATGAAAAACAACCAGAACAGCTTTATTCTCATAGCTGTCTTATTGGCAGTCGCCGGATTAGGCGTTGCGCTTTGGCAATTTGCCCTCACGCCTTGGGTATTCGCCATTTTTATATTCCAACTGGTAACGGTGTTAGCGGCAATAGCGTGGTTTAAGCAAGCCCAGTCAGCGAGTTCTGAAACCATTGCTGATACCCAAGCAATGCTGCATGAAAAAGAGAAAGATGCTCACTTGCTGAATAATGCGGTGAAAGGTTTATCGACTAATTTAATGATGGCCGATGAGAATCTCAACATCACATTTGTCAATGGCACCTTGCACAGTATGTTGCGATCAAACGAAGCCGAAATCAGGAAAGCGTTACCACACTTCAGTGCTGATAACTTGATAGGTGTGAACATTGATACTTTCCACAAGAACCCGCAGCATCAACGTCAAATGTTAGCGCGTTTAACCAGCAAATATGAAACTAACATTCAGGTTGGGGATTTGCACTTTGGCCTAGTGGTAACGCCATTATTTAATCAAGGCAATCAACCAGCAGGGTTTACCGTTGAATGGCATGACCTAACCCTCAAACTGCAACAGGAAAAAGAACAGCGCAATACCGCTCGTTTGCAGGTCGCGTTAGATAACGTTAATACCAATGTTATGTTGGCCGACAATGACTACAACATCATTTATTTAAACAAAAGTTTGAATAAAATGATGAAAGACAATGTCGACACTTTCAGATTGCTCAAATCCGACTTCAACCCAGATGCGCTTGTTGGTGTCAACATTGATACCTTCCATAAAAGTCCGGCTCATCAACGCACGTTACTGGATCGTCTCACCGATACCTATCAAACTGAAATCAGCTTAGGTGAATTGGTCTTTCAATTAACGGCAACGCCGGTTATTGACAGTAGTGGAGAACGTATCGGTACAGCGCTTGAGTGGGCTGATATTACCGAGCTTAAACAGCAAGAAAAGATCGCAGCAGACAATGCGCGAGTGCGATCAGCACTTGACGGTGTTTCCAGTAATGTGATGGTGGCTGACGCGAATCTAGACATTGTGTATATGAACAACTCTGTTCAAAACATGATGAAATTGGCTGAATCTGATCTTAAGAAAGAGCTGCCTAGTTTTGATGCCAACAATTTGATTGGCAGAAATATCGACCAATTCCATAAAAATCCAGCGCATCAACGCAGCATGCTGGAAAAACTTAATTCAACCTACAGAACACGTATACAAGTGGGAAGAAGACGCTTTGATTTGATTGCAAACCCCGTATTTACCGGTAACGGTGAGCGTATTGGTTTCGTGGTTGAATGGGCTGACGTTACGCTGCAAGTGGAAACGGAGCAAGAAGTCGAAAAACTCGTTACCAGTGTCGCGCAGGGTAACCTGGGTGCTCTGATAGCAACCGACAATAAGGAAGGCTTTTTCCTCAATATTGCCAATGGTTTAAATGAACTTTCACAGACTGTGAATGCCTTCGTACGCGATGTGAATACAGCGTTACAGCGCGTATCTGAAGGGGATATGCGAGTGCAGATTGTTGATGACTACCAAGGTATGTTTGGCGAAGTTAAAAATGCACTGAATGACACCACGCGTCGTCTTAATAACGTTATTTCCTCGATTAAAACCAGTGCAGATTCGATTCGTTCAGCGAATCACGAATTGTCGTTGGGTAATGACCAATTGTCTGAGCGTACCGAAAAACAAGCATCCAACCTTGAGGAAACGGCAGCTAGCTTAGAAGAGTTGACGGGTAATGTGAAAAGTACGGCTGAAAATGCCTCGACAGCGAATCGCGCGGCTGAAGACGCGCGGGTTAAAGCCAATAAGGGCGAACATATCGTCTTAAGCGCGGTGAAATCAATGGAAGAAATCACCGAAAGCTCAAACAAAATTAGCGCGATAATTGGTGTGATAGATGAAATAGCGTTCCAAACCAACTTGCTTGCTCTTAACGCGTCTGTTGAAGCCGCACGAGCCGGAGAGCATGGTAGGGGCTTTGCTGTTGTGGCCAATGAAGTGCGGAATTTGGCCCAGCGTTCGGCGACGTCGGCCAAAGAAATTAAAGAGTTGATTGATGATAGTTCATCGAAAGTTATGACAGGCAGTGACTTGGTTAATCAGTGCGGCGAGTCTCTGAAAGAAATTCTGACCAATATTGATCAACTGTCGTCTCTGATCGCTGATATGGACAACGCGACAAATGAACAGGCCAGTGGTATCGCCCAAGTAAACCAGGCTGTGGCAGAGCTTGATGATATTACTCAACAAAATGCAGCCTTGGCTGAAGAAGCCTCATCGGCTAGTCAGTCTTCGGTACAGCAAGTGGATGAAATGGTAGAGCGCGTATCCTTCTTCCAAGTTGAGGATGATGGCACTGGGTCAGCTGGTGCTGCACCAATGCCTAGAGCATCTGTTGCTAAGCCTTCAGCACCTAAACCCGCGGTTAAAGTGTCTGGTGCTCAAGCGCCCAAATCGGTGAAGCAGACCTATCAGTCGAACGACGAAGAATGGGAAGAATTTTAATTCATGAATACTGCAATGGAGTCAAACCTGGAATTGCTGAGCTTAGATGTTGGTGGTGATTTGTTCGCCATCAACATCACGGATGTTCAGGAAGTTCGCGTCTTAGAATCCGTGCGCCGTTTACCTGATTTACCCTTTGGTTGGTTGGGTGTTATTGATTTCCGTGAAGCCATAGTCCCCATTGTTGATCTGCGTATTGTGCTTGGCAGCGACAATACCAGTATTGGTGATAAAACGGTTGTAGTCATTGTTCAGGCTGAAAGTGACTCCCAATCTCGATTGCTGGGCATTGTCGTTGATGCCGTGTCTGACGTGATGAGTGTAAAGCCGAATGATATTCGCCAACCTCCCAACGTTAAAAACGCCAAAAACAAAGTGATATTTGGTCTGTTTAAACGGGATGCGAACATCATTTTGCTGTTGGATATAGAGCAATTGCTTGAATCAAGCGATTTTGAAGAAGTGCGGTCACAAATTTCGGATGTAAGTAGCGCTGAGTAATGACAAGAAACATTAGTTTCGTTAATCAAAAAGGCGGAGTTGGCAAGACAACTATGTGCGCCAACCTAGCTGATGCGCTGGCGCTAAAGGGACACAAAGTTGTCGCTGTCGATATGGACCCACAAGGACATCTCAGTCAGTACCTCGGGTGTTTGGATAAATCGCTCCCAGGGGTGTACGAGATTATTCAGGGAGAAACAAGCGTTTCTGATGTTTGCGTTACATTGTCGGATAACTTAAGGCTTGTGCCTCCAGGTGAAAAGTTGATGCGCTTGGAGTCGGTGCAGATGAGCCCAGGGCGAGGACTCATAATGCGTAAATCGTTGGCAAAAGATGCAGCATTGCAGGCGGATTTTGTGCTGTTTGATTGTCCGCCATCAAATGGCTTTTTAGTGATTAACGGTATTGCTGCAAGTCAGGAGTTGCTGGTGCCGGTTACGCCTGATTTTCTCGGTTTGAGCGGTTTGTCTGAAATGACAAAGCAAATCAAGCGCTATGAGAATGTTATGGGCAGTTTTAATCATTTGTGGGTTGTGGTGAGTCGCTTCCAACACAGAGCGGTTAGTCGAGAAGCCGAAGCGAAAATACGTCAGTACTTTAATAGCAAAGTCACTGAACAAGTGATCCATGAGCGAGCGGCAATTGCTGAGAGCCCAGGCCACGGGCAATCGGTTATCCGATACAGCAACGATAGTCCGAGTGCTGATGAATTTATGGCATTAGCGAGCGAAATAGAAAGAGGCAATCACAGTGAGCAAAAATAGCAAAAGTGACAGTGAAAAGCTTGGCCATGATCCGCTCGAGTGGTTGCAAGAAGAGGATTCGGATGATGTTCAAGCAGTTAGTGAGAGCCAAGGTGAAGATACGCCATTAGAGCTCGATATTCCTAGCTTAAGTGATGAAGAACCTGAACCAGACAATGAAATAGCAGCGACTGCAGAAGAAGACAAAAATATCTCTGAGAGTGCGGCTGAGCCCGATGTCGCAGACGAAAATGCAGAGCAAACTGTGGCAAACAGTATCGTTGCCGATACGTCACTGACTGTGCAATTCGCTGAAGCATTTCATCAACAACTATTGTCCAGTATCGCAGTGTGCAATAAAGATACACCGCTAGTGGTGGATGTGTCTGAAGTGGGGCAAATTGATTCGAGTGGTTATCAACTGTTACTCAGTGCTTGTATGAGTTGCGGCCAAAAAGGTATCGGCATACAGATAACCGGTGCGTCATCAGCGTTGTCAGAGCAGTTAGAACTTTTAGGCGATAGTACACTCTCGCGTTACATGGAATCTATCCATGACTAGAAGTAAAGAGTTTGATTTTACTTTTGACCATTTTAATACGCTGCGCAAGTTGGCACATAGCCATTCAGGTATCCATATTACGGATGACAAATTTGAGATGTATTACGCACGCTTAGCTAAGCGTTTACGTGCGTTAAATATGAATGACTTCTCTGCCTACATAAAGAAAGTCAAACAAGACCAAAATGAATTTTCTGAGTTTATTAATGCCATCACGACCAATGTCACGGCGTTTGAGAGAGAGCCTCACCACTTCGCTAAACTTAAAGCTGAAATAGAGCAGTTCAATAAAAAAGATTTGAGTATATGGTCTGCAGGGTGTAGCAGCGGGCAAGAACCCTACAGCATACTTATCAACAGTATACCTGTGTGTGAGAAGCGTCATATCAACATAAAGCTTTTAGCTACGGATTTAGACACTAATGTTCTCAATAAGGCTAAGCAGGGAATTTATCCGTTAGATGATATTCGCGGATATTCAGATGCACAAAAGAAAAAGTTCTTTTTCAAAGGGAAAGGCAGTAATCAGGGGCTTTGCCGTATCAAACCTAGGCTCACTAACCTCATAGACTTTAAGCAGTTAAACCTATTTAATCCGTGGCACGTTGATCAAACGTTTGATTATATATTCTGCCGTAACGTACTGATTTATTTTGAAATGCCAAAGAAGCTTGAAATTATTTCTCGCTTCAGAGAAAACTTGAAAGTCGGTGGCATATTGTTTTTAGGACATTCAGAGTCGATTCCTCGCTCTGAAGAACATTGGCGCAACATTGGTAAAAACATGTACCAATTAAGCGAGTAATAATGAGTGTATTGCCAAAGTGCATAAAAGGATTTGAACATATTAATCGGTATTTGGACCGCAATGTCGGAGTAAGTACCGCTAAAATATTGCCTGGTGAGTTTTATGTTACGCGAGAGCCGGAGATTATTACCACGGTTTTGGGGTCATGCGTGTCAGTGTGCATTTATGATTTAAATGCACGGGTAGGTGGAATGAACCACTTTATGTTGCCTGCCAGCAAGCAAACACCCAGTAATGTCACCAGTGAGTCTTTTCGTTTTGGGGATGTGGCGATGGAACAACTCATCAATGAAGTATTAAAGGCCGGTGGCGAGAAAAAACGACTCAAATTTAAAGCCTTTGGTGGTGGTCACATCATTCAGAAAATGACGTCAATTGGCGATAGCAATATTACGTTTTTGAAAAAGTTTATGGCGTTAGAGGGCTTTTCGTTGGATTCGACAGATCTGGGTGGACCTCATCCAAGAAAGGTTCGCTTTGATCCTACGACTGGCAAAGCTTGGGTCAAGAAGCTGGCTCATTTACATAATGAAACTGTGAAGCAACGCGAAGAAAGCTATCAAAAAGCGATTGCTAAAGAAACCACACAGTATGGTGATATTGATTTGTTTTGAGTAAACCTAATGAAGCCTATTCGAATTGTAATCATCGATGATTCAAAGTTAATTCAAAGCGTGTTGCAGGACATCTTCGCTAGCGATCCGCGTACCGAAGTAGTTGGCATTGCTGAAAACCCGCATGATGCAAGACAGGTCATCAAAGACACCGATCCAGATGTAATAACCCTTGATGTCGAAATGCCAAAAATGAATGGGATCACGTTTCTGCGTAATTTGATGAGGTTACGTCCCATGCCGGTTGTTATGATTTCCACACTGACGGCTGAGGGCGCAGGCGTTACCATTGAAGCATTGAATATCGGCGCGATTGATTTTATTGAGAAACCGGCGAATTTAGCACAGTCAATCAATGCCTACCGTGATGAGATTTGTTCAAAAGTGGTCGCTGCTGCAAAAGTACCAAAACTTAAGTTACTGGAGTTACAACAGCGATTGCAACAGGGCGCATCAGAGGCTTCTGCACGGCCACAACAGGTTCAGCAAAAAACAAAGCTGCAATCAGCGCACATTGCAGGTCATCAAATTTGTGCTATTGGCGGTTCAACTGGCGGCCTAGAGGCATTATCGAATCTTCTGACGCGGGTTAAATTTACAGGTCGAGAAACCATAGTTGTCTGTTTGCATTTGCCGGCAGGTTTTACCGCTTCTTATGCCCGACGGTTAGACTCATTGCTACCGATTGCAGTGAAAGAAGCTGTGTCGGGAGAGCCCTTAGAGCAGGGTAATATTTATATCGCGCCGGGTGGTCGGCATATGGAAGTTGCCAAGCGCGGCAGCAGCTTCTGTGTAAGGTTGAATGACAACGAACCGGTGAATCGTCATAGACCTAGCGTATGTGTTTTATTTGATTCTATTGCCCAACATGTTGGGGCAGGTGCAACGGGGATCATACTAACGGGGATGGGGCGAGATGGTGCGCAGGGGCTTGCAAACATGAAGCAGGCTGGTTGTAAAACGTTCGCTCAAGATGAGGCTACTTCGGTTGTGTGGGGAATGCCTGGCGCTGCCTATGAAATAGGCGCTGTAGATGCACAGCATGTTTTGCCATTGGCAAAATTAAGTACATGCGTGGAACAATTTTATCAACGTAGGCATTAACACTGCATACCGAGGGGGTCACCATGTTTAGACTCGTATATGTGAGTAAAATTAATCAGCCATTGTTCGATTCAACTGCATTGGCAAATATTTTAGCCAAAGCGCGCGAGAAAAACGCAGAGCTTAATATTACCGGCATGTTAATTTGTAACTACGTGCATTTCCTCCAAGCATTAGAGGGCGACGAAAATGCAGTTAGGGATTTATATACTACTATCGCCCAAGACCCCCGTCATACCGACGTGGTATTACTGTCAGAAACAGCATGTGAAGAGCGTTTATTTGGCAATTGGCGCATGGGGTTTTCTAGTCTGGAATCGAGTGATACTCAAGATCTGTCTCTATTGTGTGGTGAAAGCGCACTGGAACTGCTACTGGCTAATGTGAAGTAAAATCAGCTATAAAAACTTACTAGTGTTGTTTGAGCGAAAACGCCGAGTATACGAGAGGTTTAGGTTGTGCAAAATGTAAACACATTGGAAAGAGAAGAATTACTTCGCGTTTTTGAGGTGATCATGGAGCATAGTTTTGAGTCCGTAATTATTACTGACGCAATTCCCAATAGTCACAAAATTATTTATGCTAACGCACAATTTTGTCGCATGACCGGGTATACGAAAGAAGAGTTGTACGGTAAAAACCCGCGTATATTTCAAGGGAAAAATACTAAAGCTTCGGTCATTCAGCGACTTAAGTTAGCCCTTCAGCAAGGTGATAGTTTTGAAGGTGCAACCATCAACTATCGTAAAGATGGTTCCGAATACCCTGTACAGTGGAATGTATATCCTGTTAGAAATGAACACAATGAGATCCAATATTTTGTCTCGGTGCAACGCGATCTTACTGCTTTTAGGCAAAGCCTTAACCGCTTAAAAGTATCCAGTAAATTTTTTAAACTATTTCTTTCAGAGTTATTGTCAAAAAATGGCGCTTCGAACGAACTTGAAACAGCCAAAGCTGAACTGGATAAGAATGTTGAGCTGTTATCAGCTTATTCCAGCAAAGTTAGCTCAAGCGAAGAGCAAACGTCTGACTTCTTTGATTTCGATACAACGTCATCCAGACACAATATTAGCGTGGAAAACAAGCGAACTCTAAGTGCTGCTGCGTTTATTGGTAGCGCTGAAATAGATCCTGCATGGATATCAGAACTTAAAGACATTGCGGGACTACTTGCCGTGACGATTTCAACAGATGACTTAACTAACTATGATGAAGTCGACCGTAAGAAACTTATTAACGACTTACAAGAGTTTGCTAACGCCGTATTTTATATCGAAGAGTTTATTGATATTTCGATTAACTTAAGTGAGCTCTCCGCCGCGATGTATCACAGTATCGAAATTCCGTTTGACGTTATTGTGACGCAAGCAATTAAAGGCTTGATCGACGACCTCTATGAATGGGTATACGCAGTTTTTGTAGAACAAACTGCAGAGGATATTCACTGGCTTGATAGCAGTATAATTTCCAGCTGTAAGCAGATAGCCATTTTTACCCGTTTAGACGGTACCAGTGACGAAGACGATGAGTTGTTCTAATCGATGAGTAAGAAATTACTTGATTCCATGGTGGCGTTAACGCGCAGTCGAGATATTGATTCTTTGGAAGCAAGTTTACTCGTAACACTGATAGATTTGATCGAATGTGAGTCTATTGTGTTATACGAGTTTGAATGCCAAGAGGGCATTTGTAAGCGCGCAATTCGGCGTTTGTTTATTTCGAAACAAGCAGAAAAATCACCTGTTCTAGAGGGAAATGAAGTTGTCGCAAAATCGACAATTAGTCAGTTGTCATTGGTTTGTGCCAGTGATGGATTAGTGGTTGATGAGCATGAAAAAACTATCGACTATTGGCTTGAGCAGGAGATTAGCGATAGTAAAAAAGTGTGTGTGAAAGTAACGACTCAATCGAAACTTAGTAAAAATAATCTTTCCTTGATAACCGCATTTCTTAAAGTCTATGCCAACTATGCAATGATTATCGCCCTGAGCGAGCAGGACAAATTAACCGGGCTATTAAACCGGCACTCGTTAGAACGCCGCTTTCAATCGTTAATCAAAGAGCAGTTGGCCTGCAAGCAATCCAAATATGAAACCGACGAGGATGAACAACGAGTACCAGTCGATACTCATGCTTTATGGCTTGGTGTGATAGATATCGATCACTTTAAGCAGGTGAATGATGTGTACGGTCATTTATGCGGTGATGAAGTGTTGCTGAAAATGTCTCAACTAATGCGGGAATGGTTTAGAAAATCCGACTTACTTTTTCGCTTTGGCGGTGAAGAGTTTTTGGTTTTATTGCAGCCCATTGAAACCAAAAATGCTGAACGGGTTTTTGATGACTTTCGTCATTGGATTTCGCAACAAGCTTTTCCGTTGGTTGGGCAAGTTACGATTTCGGTTGGCATAACCGCGGTTAAGCCTAATGAGTTTATCAATAGTGTAGTATCGCGAGCGGATCAAGCATTGTATTTCGCTAAAGAACAAGGACGGAATAAGGTTGCGGTATATGAGCATTTATTGCGCTCAGGCGTGTTCAACGATAAGAGCCAAGCAGAAGGGGATATTGACTTATTCTGATGGCCTGTATGGTTGAATAGGGGGTTCTGGTTCATATCATTCATATTCTCTTAAATAGCATTTTCATCCGTCTTAAGTTTTGGCCTGAAAGAATAGACTGAATATGCTGCCGTGTGTTATCGATTGACCTGCATCAAGCTTTCGCATGCATTAAGTTGTTCAACCGATTATTTACCTCTCTTAAGTTGCTTTTCATTGATCTCTAGACAACACTGAAAGAAGAGTCATAACTGAATGTGTAGTGCTATTCGTGATCGACTATAAGCAATTGCTAGCCAGTGTGAATACGCTTATTTGTGCGGTTTCTCCTGAAGGTAAGTTTCTTTACCTCAATGAGTACTGGCGCGAAGTGCTTGGCTGGACGCTTGATACCTTGTATGAGCAACCTTTTGTTGAGTTTTTGCACCCCTCTGATGTTAAAAAAACGATGCATGCTTTCGAACTCCTTGTATCGGGCAAAGAGGCGGTGACAGGTTTCCGCAATAGGTACCACTGCGCAGACAATAGTTACGTTTGGTTGGAATGGGCTGCACGTATTGATAAAAACGGCAATGTTGTTGCTAGTGCACTGCCTGTAGACGAAAAAGTCGCGCTAGAATCTCATGATAAACAAGCTACTGTTATGTTGCAGCAGGCTGAAAAACTCGCCAATGTTGGGCATTGGCATGTGGATAGAATTACCCGAGAAGTATTTTGGTCAGACCAAATTTATGCCATCCATGGTGTTGACAAAGAATCCTTTACTCCGACGATTGAGTCTTCCGTTGAATTATATCATCCCGATGATCGCCCGGTCTTTCAGGCCGCAATTGATAAAGCTATCAATGAAAAAAGTGGTTGGTCTTTAAATCTAAGAATTGTGCGACCATCCGGCGAAGAAAGACACGTACGCAGTGAAGCATATGTGCAGTGTGATGACGACCATGATGAGCCTATCGAAATATTTGGTGTGTCGGTTGATATCACAGATATTATAGAGCTGAATCAAAAGTTACGCTTACTCTCTAAAGTTGCTGAAGTACCCACGACTTCAATTGTGATCACGAACCCGAAACGTGAAATTGAATGGGTAAATGACTCGTTTATGGCAATGTCGAAGTACTCTTTAGATGAATTAAGAGGTAAAAATATAGCCGATTTGCTTGCCGGTGAGGAAACTGACAAATCATTACTTTTATTGGCGCAAGATAGATTATCTGAAGGTGAGTCCATCGATATTGAGGTTCTTTATTATACTAAAAAGAGCCAAGCCTATTGGGTGCATACGATCATTTCACCGTTAAAAGAAGGGGATGAAATCACGCATTTTATTGAATTTCATCAGGATATCACCAAACGTAAAATGCAAGATGCTCAATTAATGTCTACCCAAAAGATAGCATTGGCGGGTCAAATATCGGCTGGTATTTGTGATGACATCAATAATGTGCTGGCTATTATCGGCAATAGTACTGATGTGTTGGCTTCTGTACCCCATGAAGAATCAATAAATGCTCAACTGCGAAGAATTAAACATGGCGTGGAGAGGGGAAGGAGCGTAACAAGTCGACTGCTGAATTTAACCCGCGGTGATTCTCGTCCTCGGTATATTCTTGACCTCGATGAGTTCATCGCAGAGGCCATTACAGTGTACCAAGCCAAAGTGCCAACATCGATTGAGATAAACACGAACCTCGACGCTAACCGTCAATGCCTGCTCGATCCGGAAATGCTTGAAGATACCATTCATCTGCTAGTTGATAGAGCCAAACGGGTTATACCGACAAATGGTAATATCGTCATTTCAACCCACGTGGAATCAGAATTCTTACCTCATTGGGGACATATACAAGCCAGCCCTACAGAAGCAAGTGATTACATCGTATTAAGTGTTTCTGACACAGGGCAAAGTATACCTATGCAGGAGCTGCCAGAGGTTTTCTTGCCTTATTTTGAATCCGCTAACCGTACAAATACTCAAACTGTCGATCTCAGCAGCGTTGCCACTTTTGCTATAAATCATGGTTGTGGCTTGGTGATTGAATCGTTCAAGGGAAAAGGCACCAGTGTGTCCTTATGGCTGCCAGTATGTGAAGGAAAAGAACCAATGACAAAAGAGATAAAGAATTCAAAAGGGCTTCAGGGTCTGAACATCGTTATTGTGGATGACGAAACAGATATCCTTGAGGTTACAAAGCTATTGTTAACTTCTGATGGTGCTAGCGTAATGGCATTCGAAAAAGCAGAGGAGGCATTACAGTATGTGACCCAAAATCAATCCAGTGTGGATATCGTAATTTCTGATCAAACGATGAAGGGGCAGATGCAAGGGAACGAACTTATCAGCCGTATAACGGAATCTTGTCCACAGATTTATTGCGTCATCATGACGGGGTATTCGGCTCATAAAAAGTTGGCGGACGTTAATGTGAAAGTATTGCAAAAACCCCTGCATCATCAAGAGTTGGTAAAAGAGCTACTGGATTTTTATGATTAAGACGACACGGTTGCGGGGATTTTCCTACCTGAGCATTGGATGTGAAAAGGAGCAGTTATGAGCGAGATGCTAAACCAAGATTCATCAGACAATAAGATGCTGTGCAAAATGTTGGCAAAGTCTGCCTCTGTGTTGATATGGATAGCCAATACGGAAAAGCAATGTATTTACTTCAATGATGCCTGGCTCAAATTTAGGGGCAAGACGATTGAACAGGAATATGGTTTCGGTTGGGCAGCCGGTGTTCACGCCGATGATTATGATCGTTGCCTCGCGATTTATACTGATGCATTTGATAAGCGAGAAGCTTTCAACATGGATTATCGACTATTAGATGCAAACGATGAATATCGCTGGATAAGAGATGAGGGGCGCCCCTATTTTGATAATGACGGTACATTTGGCGGCTATATAGGTTCATGTTTTGACATAACAGATGTAATTGAACTCCAATCCCGCGTTATACAAAGCGAGAAAATGGAAGCTTTGGGTAAGCTGGCAGGTGGACTCGCTCACGATTTTAACAATAAATTGGCCGGTATAATGGGGTATGCTCAGCTGATTACCGCTTTGTCAAAAGATGAAAAAGCGATTGACTTGGCAGAAAAAATAACAAGGGTCTGTGAAAAAACAGGGCAAACTACGAAGACGCTTTTAGAGTTTGCTAAGAAACGGGAAATCGTGTCGTTTGAATTTGACGTGCACAAAGTTATCAAAGACGCATTACAAATATTACAGCATTCACTCGGTAAAAATATTGAGATCTCCAGTCATTTGGATGCGCAGTCTTCACGCGTTCGAGGAGATGAATCAGCCATTGAGAATGTTATTTTGAATCTGTGCTTAAACGCCAAAGATGCCATAGAGGGTGAAGGAAGGGTCGCGATTCACACTAAAAATATTGTTATCGATCAGGTGCAAAAAGAAACAAACTTTCCCGAAATTCAAGCCGGTCAATACCTATCGGTCGTTGTTAAAGACAATGGCAGTGGCATTTCAGAGCGCGATATTGTGAATATTTTTGATCCCTTTTTCACGACAAAACCAGAGGGAACCGGGCTAGGCCTGTCCTCGTCGTTTGCGACGGTGCGTCAACACGAGGGCCTGATTAAAGTTACGTCAACGTTAAATAAGGGAACGACATTCACAATATTACTGCCAGTCTCAGCATCGTGATGTAACGTAAATTGAGGACTCATTGGCTGCTAAATGAATAAACAGCCCTGTGATTAACGAGGTATTTAGCGAGAAAGTTATTCCGCGTTTTTGGTTGTGTTACTGATCTAATGGCGTCATAAAATCTTCAGATAGCTCAAAATCACCATCTACACGGGCGATTTGATCATTTTCAAAATGAATGATCAGTGACTTCTGAAAATCATTCCCACGCTTTTTCATGCCGCGTTTCATTTCGTAGATATAGTACCAAGTGTCATGATCAAAAGAATCTTGAACCACCGGATTACCCAGTACATAAATGACTTGTTCTTTACTCATACCTACGCGAAGTTGTTTGACATCTCGGTCATCAAGGAAATTACCTTGAGGTACATCAATGCGGTAAATCCAGTTAGAACAACCTGTTAACAATAGCGATACAAGCGCGATAGCGGCTAAAAACTTCATGAGAACCTTATCAAATACAAAATAACAAATGGGTGGAAAGCCGCATGACGGCTTAGCAAATAATATGCAAAACACCATTCCGGCAGGCATGCTACCTCAGCAGCATATGACCAATCAACCGTTAATTAGTTCGATGCAGTAACAATTTTTTATGTACTCAGTATTCAGTTGATAATGCAAGTGACCAACCCGCGGTATGAAAGACCTTTCTTGAACTTTCACTTTCTTCATTAGCTTCTATACTCGATAGAGAGAGGTCTGGTGGTACGGTATTATGAAGTCAATCCTTTTTACTTTTGCTACTTTGCTGTTTTTTGCACAATCAGCGGTCGCCGCAACGACTCCAGACCGTTTAAAAGTGTGTTTGATGGATTCAGACCTCTTTCCCCTATGGCGCAAGCCAGGACAAGAAAATCATCCCCATCCGGGTATCAATATTGAATTACAACAGCATCTCGCACGCCAGTTGGGTCAGAGCATAGAGTGGGTACGTGCGCCATTTCCAAGATGTTTGGTACTGCTAAAGCAGAATGAAGTAGACTTATTGAATGTAGCAAGCTTTAGTGCAGATAGGGAACAATATGGGCATTACCCTAAGCTCAATGGAAGCATTGACCCTAAACGACGATTAAAAAGTGACGCGTATCACGCGTATGTGCTCGAAAGCGGTCATGTGAGTTGGAACGGCATGGAGTTTTCCCACTTATCAAACAAGCCTATTGCCATTGAGATTGGCGCATCGATACGCCGTTTTCTCAATGAGAGAAATATACCGGTGTATGAAGTCAGTCGAGTCTCTCAAGCTTTCGGTATGCTTCGATTAGGTAGAGTTAGCGCGGTGGTCACGAACAAATTTAATGGACTTTCTTTTACAAACTCAGGGGTTATTGAGTTACCACAAGAGGTCAATAGTAAAGCCTATTACATTATGATCTCGGACGGGTTTATCAGCCAATATCCAGAGTATGCAGAGCAGATTTGGGCTCAATCTGGCGAAACCCGCAGGGCAATATATAACGATCTATTAGAGAAGTATGGCCGGCTTGAAGGCTGGCCATAACGATCAGGCAACAGCTTGTAACAGCGAGCGAGCATTCGACAATGCACTTTCTGTCAAAGTGTCTCCCGCTAACAAGCGCGCAAGTTCACTCACTCGTTGTTCTTTATCCAGATCAACAATGTGCGTTTCGGTTGTATTATTTTCAATTTGTTTGGTTACAAATAATTGCTGATGTGCCTGAGCAGCGACTTGAGGTAAGTGAGTTACACACATGATCTGAGCTTGATTGCCCATTGTGCGCAACAGTTGGCCCACTATGCTGGCCGTCGGGCCGCTTATCCCAGTGTCGATTTCATCAAATAATAATGTGGGCGACTGTTCTTTGTCAGCGGCAATAGCGTGCATGGCAAGTCCTACTCGAGCTAACTCACCGCCAGAGACTACTTTATCCAGTTTGTCTGCGGGTTGCCCTGGGTTCGTTGCAATACGCAGGGTAATATTATCAAATCCGTTAACCGAACAAGTCTCAGGGCTTGCCTGCACATCGATTTCAATCGTGGCATAAGGCATATTCATACGTTGTATGGATTGCTCTAGTTTTTTCGCTAAGCGCGGAGCTGCCTCGCTTCGTTTAGATGATAGTTGTTCACAACAATGCAAATAGGCACTTTTCAGCGTTTCCACATCATTTTCGATGGATTCTAGTTCATGATCGGCGCTGGTTATTTCATTCAACTCTTCCACCAATGCCATATGGTGAGCATACAAACACTCGGGTAAGACGTTATGCTTCCTAGCCAGTTCGTTGGCTTTATCAAACCGCTGCTCTACTTGTTGCATGCGCATGGGGTCAATATCTAAATCATCGCAGTATTGACGCAATTCTCGCGCTGCTTCTTCAACCTGAATACTTGCTTCGTTAAGTAACCCGACAATTGGACTCAACTGTGCGTCGCTGTCACATAGTTCGGCCAGACTATCAGCACTTTGTTGTATGGCGTTATACGCATTAAAGCGCTCATCATCATACAGACGGTGAAAACTGAGTTGGCTTTGCTCTAACAGGCTTTGACTGTTAGACAAACGTTTGTATTCGACTTCCAGTTCGGCGAATTCATGTTCGCTTAAAGCAAACTCATCTAATTCGCTCACTTGGTAACTTAAAAGATGTTTACGGTCATTGCGTGCTTGTGTTTGTTGCTGCAATAGCTCTAAACGCTTAAGTGCATCAAGGTATTGTTTGTGAGCTGTTTTAGTGTCAAATAAAGCTGATTGGTTGTCGGCAAAGTTATCAAGCATTTGCCGCTGTACCGATTCTTTGAGTAACTGTTGATGGCTGTTTTGTCCATGAATGGTGACCAGCAGGCTGCCGAGTTGCTTAAGTTGCTGAAGCGAAGTGGGGGAGCCATTAATAAACGCCTTTGAGCGACCTTCAGCTGAAATAATACGTCGAATAAAACACGTATCTTCATCGAACAGTTCGTGCTCTTTTAACCACTCCGTCGCTTTTGCATTTTGGCTGATATCAAAATGGGCAATTATCTCGGCCTTCTCGGCCCCCTTTCTTACCATGCTGGCTTCAGCGCGTTCCCCGATACACAATGACAGTGCATCGATACCGATCGATTTGCCTGCACCCGTTTCACCTGTAATGGCTGTCAGGCCAGATTTTAGTGAAACTTCAATATGCTTAACGACCGCAAAATTTTTAATCGATAAATGGGATAACATGACACTTACCTATATATCCATACAGTATGTGTAAATATATACAGTAAAAAGTATTTGTAAAGTGTTTCTTTGATACGAAAATGGAATTAGCGGTTAATGACTAGAATGCCTTAAACATAGTCTGTTTAGTAAAGCTTACTGCCCCAGCCTAATTTATTTCGTAGTACGGTAAAGTAGCTATAGCCCTTTGGATGCACTAGCGACAATTGGTCGGGGTTCTTGCGTATACGGATTTCATCACCTGGCAATACGGGCAATACAATATGGCTGTCACAGCTGACTTGTAAATTAGAGCTATTCACTTTCGACACGCGCATCGAAACGGTTGAATTCGCGTCAACAACGATTGGACGACTACTTAGGGTATGAGGGAACATTGGTACCAGCGTTAAGGCATCTAATTTGGGCATTAGGATGGGGCCACCACCAGATAGAGAATAAGCGGTTGAGCCAGTTGGCGTGGCGATGATAAGCCCATCTGAGCGCTGTGAGAAGACAAAGTGATCATCAATATACACTTCAAACTCCATCATGTGAGCAACTTTGCCATGATGCAGAACCACTTCATTTACCGCGGAGCTGGCACTTTTTAACTGTTCATGACGGTACACTTCCACTTCTAATAAAAAGCGCTGTTCAGTAACACTCTCACCGGCGAACAATAGCTCCAACTGTTGTTGAATTTCATCTGGGTGAATATCTGTCAAAAAGCCTAAATTACCGCGATTGACGCCGACCACTGCCACATTAAATCGCGCCAGCACGCGAGCGGCGCCGATCATATTGCCATCACCGCCTACCACAATAGCTAAGTCAGCCTTTTTACCAATATCAACCAGACTGCACACATGAAGCCCATCTAAATCAACGTCATTGGCGATATGTTCTTCTAACAAAATCGTACACCCTTGCTCACGCAAGAACGCGATAACGGCGGTAAGACTTTGTTGAGTGCCTTCGTGAGCGGGTTTACCTATCAGGCCGACGGTTTTGTAAGTCATTGATTAGAAGTTAAGTGTGCTAATGTCCAGAAACACTAGCACACTTCTACGTGAACACAAATGTTGAGTGTAACTTTGTCGATAAGTTATTGATTAACCCACTGTTTTCTCACGTTGATGGCGTTAGCGACAGGTCCAGCCGCCATCCAAGATAAGAGTCTGACCGGTAATATTACGTGCACTGTTTGATACAAGAAACTTTGCGGTATCGGCAAGCTCAGAAATGTCGATAAAGGCTTTTTTGGGCATGGGTTCAAGCATGATCTTGTTCACTACGTCCTCTTCACTTATACCATTCTCAATCGCCTGAGAGGCAATCTGTTTTTCAACCAATGGCGTTTTAACGTAAGCAGGGCAAAGTGTATTGATCGTGACATCGCAATCGCCCGTTTCTAATGCAACGGTTTTGGCAAATCCAAGCAACCCGTGTTTGGCTGCAACGTAGGCTGATTTGTAAGGCGAAGCAATCACAGAGTGGATTGAACCAACATTGATGATGCGGCCAAAATTTTGCTCTCGCATATGCGGTAGAAAAGCCTGAGTCAGCAGAGCCGGCCCGACTAACATGACCTGAATAAGTTGTTGCCATTTTTCAGGCGGGAATTCCTCAATCTTAGCGACATGTTGAATCCCTGCATTGTTGACCAATATATCAACAGGGTGTGTTTTGAGTAATTCAGGTAAGGCTGCTACTTGCTGGGGATCACATACATCAACCGCTACAGCAGAGCTACTATAGCCTAACGAGCTTAATTCATTGGCAGCAGCTTGAGCCGCTTCAGGGTTGAGGTCAGCAATAATGCAATGGTGGCCTTCTGCAGCTAACCCTTTTGCTATCCCAAACCCAATGCCGCTGGCACCGCCCGTTACAAGTACATTGCGCGTTGTCATTGATACTTCCTTAATTCATCGCGTTAGATAATAGCTGCTCTACCATATGCTCTACAGCTTTAATTTGAACACCATCTGCAGTGGCGTAGTCTTCACCACTGTAGCCCCACCAATCCCAGCAAGCTTGAGGATTGAGAGGCATAAACATAGAGGTTTTAGTTTGCGGGTATAATACGACTATGTTGTTACTGTCAGCCCAGGCATTAAGGCCTGTTTGCGAGGCGTACGCGTCACCAACTGCTTGCGCATTTTGATTGCACCCGTGAAAACTGATGTGTAAACGACAGCCTTCAGATGTACAACTTTCTGGTACGTACAAATAACCCGTTTCACCCAAGCCTTCAGCGTTTTCTCCCCCCAGCTGTTGCTGATTAAAGGAATACAATTTCCCCATTGGCTCTTCTGACTTAGGTTGTAGTTCACCGTACAAAAATTGGAGTAATTCACCCGCTGCATCGTAATCGCAATTTCCAATAAATGGCGATGCTGATTCTTCACATGCAGTGCCAGTCGACGTTGTAGGGAAGTGGTGTGAGAAAGGCTTATCACCGACAAATTCAACGGCACCTTCAGTAACCCACTGAGTATATTGATTGACCAATGTTTCAGCAGCGGTGCGGTTGACCGTTTTATCGAGTTTGCCGTGCAGGATCCACACGCGATCATCAGCTAAATTTTCCAGTGGTGGAATTTTGTTTTGAGCTTGATATTGTGCTGCTTGATTGAGCAAAGCATCTGCGTTTATTGGGGTTTCCATCTTAGACACACATTGGCTTAGCGCAACGCCTATATCGCCCTTAGCACAGTAATAAGGGCCAGTGCCGATAAGAGCTGCACCCGATACCCAGTCGCTGTGGGCTAAATGAAACTGAGTTGCCATATAACCACCAGAGGATAAGCCACTTACAGTCGTTTGGGCTTTGTCTAGTGAAAGCGATGGTAGGGGAGTGTCCGCAAGCGCAACAGGGCTGCTTAAAAGCCCTAATACGATGGCATGTAGTCGTGTCGTTTTCATGATTATTCCTTTAACGTATCTGGGCTATTGGTTGCTTGAGCTTCGTGGTCATCTAGGAAGCGCTTAATCGTATCGGCGTGTTGTGCAATGCCTAAAACCCCCTCAAGATGACCCAATGAGCCTTCGAGTTCTGCATACTGACTGTGTTTGTCTAATTGCACTAAATTTTGATGTGCAAGCTGCGCTAAATAGGGCATTAATAGTAGATCTTGCTGAGCAGGGATAAATAATGTTTTCGCCTTAATGCGCGCAAGTCCTTGGCGTAAATCATTTTGTTGACCGGCCATAAACAACTGGCAGGCGCGAACTAAATACAACAAATGGTTGGCATCCATAAGACGCGCTCGCTGTGCTGCGCGTTCTTTTAACCATGTTGTAATCGAATGATCTGCTTGAATGTTATGTAACGGAGAATGCTCTAATGGCTGTTGGCCTATTTGCATGCCTTGTTGATTAAAAAACTCAGGCGTGAGCGCTATTTGTGTAATAAACATTAAAGATGCGGTTAATCCATCTGTAGGCGCAGTGCCCTGATAGTAATCGCCATTGTTCCAATGTTTATCCAATTTAATGGGGATGGCCCATTGCTCTAAAGCCGCTGTAGTCCATGCGTCAGCAGACGCTGCCCCGATAACTGAAATTAAACGAGGCACCCATTCTGGATAGGCCGCAGCCCATTCAATCGCCTGCATAGAACCCATTGAGGGGCCAGCAACGGCATACAGTTTACTAATGCCTAAACTTTCCAATACGGCTTTTTGTACATTCACCAGATCACGCATAGTGAAAACGGGAAAATCCAGTCCATAGGGCTTGCCGGTTTGTGGATTAATCGACGCAGGACCTGTGGTAATGACATTGGGATCGTTTATGGAAAGGTTTGCCAACGAGTCCACGCTGATAACAAAATATTTGTTGGTATCAATTGCTTTTCCCGGTCCAATAATCGCATCCCAATATCCTGCGACAGGATCATCATTGTGGTATTTGCCTGCCGCGTGGGAATTACCTGTGAAGTAATGCGTTATCAGGATTACGTTATCTTTTGCGTCATTTAAAGTGCCGTAACTTTCCCAACCAACGGTTACCTCAGGGATGGTTTTACCATTGAAGAAGGTGAAATTCTCGGTGGTAAAAGACTGTTTGCTAGTGAGTAATCCCTCAGCAAATGCGGGAACTACTGAAGCCAGCAAAAGGCTTATCGTGATTGCCGCCGCGTGGATCTGACGAGAAGAAAACGGTATGAATTTCATCCTGTAATTATCCTTAGAAAATCGTAAACAGGCCTATAGCCATAATCAGGCCGACCAAAGGCACAACAACAGTCAACGCAGCCAATGGCCAATAAGCGGCTTGGTGAGTCTCGCCACAAATCGCTCTAATAGTGGTTACGACGTAGCCGTTGTGGGGCAATGAATCGAGCGCACCAGAAGAAATCGATACAATACGATGTAACTCTTCTGGATCCACTCCTTGATCGAGGTAGTGGGGACCCACAAGTGGTAGCGCTATAGCTTGCCCACCCGATGCCGAACCGGTTAGACCGGCGATAACTGAAACCGCTATAGCTGCGCCAATCAATTCATTTCCTGGAATTTGTGTCATCACGTCAACCGTTGCTTGGAATGCGTCGGTCGATTTTGCAATGGCGCCAAATCCAACAACCGCAGCGGTGTTACCAATAGCTAGCAATGCGCCTGTAGTGCCTAAATGCACGGCTTCCGACAGGTTGTGAAAATGCGAGAAGTTGATTGCCATTAACGTCAGTACACCACCACCAAGCGCTACTATTAGCGCCAATTGAGCAAGCGCTTCGTGCAAGGTGAAGGATAGAACCAACACCACGATCAGTGGGATGATACCCGTCATTGGATGAGGGTAATCGCGTACTGGAATTTCAGGATCGGATTTACGCGCTTCGAACTTTTCGCCATTGGCAACGGCTTTGCCAATCATGCGCTTTAGCCACCAATAGCCAAACAGGGCCATGAATACTGCAACTACGAAACTTACTTCCCACGCAGCAAATGGAGAAGTGCCTAAATATTTAATTGGGATCCAGTTTTGAATTTCTGGGGAGCCTGCAGACGTCATGGTAAAGGTTACAGAACCAAACGCCATCGTTGCTGGTATAAAGCGGCGTGGCAAGTTAGCGTCTTTGAATAAACTAAGCGCCATAGGGTAGACAGAAAACGCCACAATAAAGACGCTAACACCACCATAAGTCAAGATTGCGCATGCCAATACTACGGCCAAAACGGCTTGATGGAAGCCAAGTTTATCCACAATCCATTTGGCGACAGCATCAGCAGCGCCGGTGTCTTCCATAAATTTACCGAACAATGCGCCAAGCAAAAACATGAAAAACCACGAGGCAATAAAGCCGGTAAAACCTTGCATGTATGTTGATACAAAGTTTCCTTCACCGATAAATACGGGCAAGCCGCTTGTGAGCCCAACAATAAGTGCGCACAGTGGAGCCGCGATGAATAAATTCATTCCACGAATAGTAAGAAAAATCAGAAGTCCAAGACCACCGACTAATCCGATCAAACTAAGCATAATGAGTTTTCCTAATTGAGTACTGTGACCGCAGCCTCTTGAAAACGAGGTTTATTGTGGCGGGAATCGCGATTTGTGCCCATAGTACCATCGTACTACATACCTTAACGAAAAATTCACATAGATTTAACACCAGACCGTAGCCCTGCAATTTAACTAAAACAATTACAGAGACGAAAAGGGACAACCCAATGCAATCACAATCGTACACTCACCCATTTGCCAAACGAGCTTGTGCTATAGCCATTAGTGCTGCGCTAGCTGCTGCTTCACCCATGGTGATGGCACAAGACGCTGACGCCAGTGCTGATGCAGACGCTCCGAAGAAATTAGAGCGTATTGAAGTTACAGCGCGTAAAACTGTTGAATCTATCCAAGAAGTACCTGTTGCCATCACGTCAATTGGCGCGATGGAACTTGAACAGAAGGGCATCTCAGTTTTAACAGAATTACAACAATTCTCGCCTAACACCACGTTACAAACTAGCCGTGGTACAAACTCAACGTTAACAGCGTTTATCCGTGGTTTGGGCCAGCAGGATCCACTATGGGGCTATGAGCCAGGTGTTGGTATCTATATCGATGACGTGTACTTGGCTAGACCTCAAGGTGCCGTGTTGGATCTTATGGATGTTCAACGAATTGAGGTGCTACGTGGTCCGCAGGGAACACTTTACGGTAAAAACACCATTGGTGGTGCGGTTAAGTATGTCACTAAAGAAATGACAGGTGACATGAACTTTAATGTTCAAGGTACCGTCGGAAGCTACTCACAGCGTGACGTAAAAATTACCGGTCAAGTGCCAGTGGTTGATGATACGTTTTATATCGGATTTGGTTATGCTGACCTAACCCGTGATGGATTTGGTACTTACCTTCAGTCAGCGATCCCAAATCAAGACTTAGAAAATTACAATAAAGACCTATGGGCAGCTCGCTTATCTGTTGAGCTACACCCTGCAGACGATTGGTTTATCAGAATTGGTTGGGATAAGACAAACGACACGTCAAATGCTAAGGGCGGTTATCGTTTGATGCCAAGCTTGCTGACTAACGCGCCTGTACCTGATAGCGTGTATGATTCCTATACCAGTATGCCAACATGGAATGAAGTGACCTTGGAAGGCATTAACTGGTTAGTTCGTCACGATTTCTCAGAAAACTTAGAGTTAAAATATATTGGTTCATCACGTGAGAGCTATTCACCTACCAATATTGATTTCGACAATACGGCGTTGGACATTTTTGATGTTCCCGCTGAGTATGATGATGAAAACACTACACATGAATTACAGGCGAACTATACTGCCGATTCATTTTCAGTTGTCGGTGGTTTGTACTTATATGATGGCGAATCGTGCGGTAACTTTGATGCTATCCTAGGTTTCTTAGGCCGTGCCGCATTTGGAACGCCAGGGTTAACCCGTGAAGTGACAGGCTGTAATAACAGCGAAAGTTGGGCGATATACTCTCAAGCTAACTTTGATTTGACTGAAAATCTATCGATGTCTATCGGTGCTCGTTATACCGATGAAGAAAAGTCAGCAACAGTGAATAATGGCCTGATCTTTGACAATGTTTACCCATATTCTGGTTGGATCCCGGGTTATCAACGCCCAGGCGCTGACTTGGTTCCTCAAGTGCTAGGAACCGATACCGATGGCGACGGTGTTCTTGATGCGCCTGCGGTAGAAAGCTGGTCTCGTTTCACGCCTCGTGTTGGCCTTGAATATCAAATGAACAAAGATGTGATGTTCTATGCGAGCTACTCGCAGGGCTTTAAGTCTGGTACGTTCAACCCAAGAGCGACAATCAATGAACCTGGCGTAAACCCAGAAATCGTTGATTCTTTTGAAGTGGGTATGAAGAGCGATTGGAACGACAATCTACGTGCAAACGTGACTTTATTTAGTTACGACCACAAAGATCGTCAATATATTGGTATTGAAGGCAACAGCAATGATCCAACAGCACTTCTTCAACGTCTAAGAAATGCAGCGGAAACAGCGGCGAAGGGTATTGAAGCGGAGTTCACTTATGTGGCTACAGATAATCTTCAATTAGGCTTAAATATCGGCTATATCGATTTTGAGATTAAAAAGAACAACGCGGTTCCACCACTAATTGGTCTGTCAAACACGCCTGAGTTGACCTATAACTTCTCGGCAGGTTATGTCATGGAAAGTGATGTGGGTGACTTCGTGTTCAGTGCAAACTACAACCATCGTGACGATTATTTAATTTTTGAAACAAGCGATCTTATCCAACAAGATGCATACGGCATGCTTAACCTCAGCGTGAGCTGGGAGAGTGTAGACGGTGACTGGTATGCCAGCATACACGGTAAGAACTTAACGGATGAAGAATATGTTGTTGGTGGGTATGACTTTGTAACCCGCAATGACGACGGTACGCTTGGCCCAGGTTTAGGCGGTGACACCACGTTAATTGGTTACTATGGGGATCCTAGAACCTTTCACTTAACCGTAGGATATAGATTCTACTAAGTAAATACGTTCGTGTGTGTTCTGGCGGCTTCGGCCGCCTTTTTTGTGATAAACTCAAGCTATGCAAATACTCGACACTACCCATGTACTGATAGCCGACGACCACCCTTTATTTAGGGCGGCAATGCGTCATGCTCTGCAAGATATTATCAACGGCGACATAATCGAAGCTGAGGACTTTCATCAGGCGCGAGCACAATTGGAAAGCAATGCCGATATTGAGCTTGTTTTCTTAGATCTTTCAATGCCTGGAAACCAGGGGTTAACGGGATTAAGTCAACTTCGATTAGATTTTCCCAACACGCTAGTGGTTGTGGTTTCCGCTCAAGATGATGTTGCGTTAATTCGGCGTGCTGTAACCCTTGGTAGCAGTGGTTATATTCCAAAATCAACGCCGTTACCTGAAATTACCGAAGCGGTTAAATCCATATTAAATGGTGATACGTGGATACCGGCTGATATTGATTTGGAAGATGGTGACAGTGCAAATGAAGCGGACGACTTTGCGGCTAAATTAGGGCAACTCACTCCGCACCAATTTAAGGTGTTAAACCTAATGGCTAATGGACTTTTAAATAAACAGATTGCCTACGAGTTATCGATTTCAGAATCGACTGTTAAACAACATGCGTCAGCCGTGCTGAAAAAACTCGGGGTGATAAACCGTACTCAAGCTGGGGTGCTTTTTAAGCAAGCCATGCAATCTGAAGAATAAAAAAAACCGGTAATGTTCATTACCGGCTATCCGTTTGGATGAATGAGAAGTTAGGTACTTCTCCAGGGTTGGAACTGTCTCAAATTCTGCTCTATTGCGCTGCTTCTTCCTGTTTTACCAGCTTGAATAACACGTCTTTTAATTCAACACGCTTAAGTTTCTGTTGCTCCAGATATTCATCAGATGTCGCCTTATCACCCGCTTCAATTTGGAATACTTCATGATCAATGTCATGGTACTCATCGAACAATTTAGCAAAATGCGTATCGTTCATTTTTAAATGACGGATTGTGTGGTGATGATCCGGAAATTCTTTCAGTAAATTGTGCTTTTCTAATGACATTCTGATTGCCTTGTTTTGTTAACCTATGGCCTCAGTATGCCCACAACAGCAAACAGCAATATTGATCTATGTCATGTTCCGTAATCGTTTTAGCAATCGTTTTAATGCTAAAGGTTTTACGGGTTTGGGAAGGTGGGATAAACCAATGCTAAACGCTTGATCTTTAACACTATCATCGCGATTTGCAGTGGTTAGCACACCGGGGACTTGTTGTTGCCACAGCGCACTGGCTTTGCGTATAGCATCGATACCCGTTTCGCCAGCATCAAGGTGATAATCGACGATCAGCAGGTCGGGTGGGGAAGGGCATAATTGTTGAATTTGGTGCCACGAATCCGTGTTGATAACCGTTGCGCCCCAATCTTGTAGAACATGTGTAACGGCCTTTTGAATTTGCTCATCGTTTTCAACCACTAATACTGTCGTATTCGTTAAGAAACGATCATCTTTTGTTTCCGTAACGTTAGTCTGTTCTTTGTTGATAAGTTGCGCCTGATCGCTTTTGCCGCGAGGCAATGTGACACTAAACACGCTGCCAACATTTACATTGGAAGACAGGCCTATGCTATGTGACAGCAAACTGGCCATGCGTTCAACAATGGTCAAGCCTAAACCTAATCCGTGATGATGTTCAGCCGGATTCAATTGATGAAATTCGGCGAATATAGTTTGCTGGTGTTTTTTATCGATACCGACGCCATTGTCAGCAATGATAATTTCAGCCAGAGCACTGGCTCTTCGCTTGATGCCAACGACAACGCGAGGGCGCTCGTGTGGCCTTGAGTACCGAATAGCGTTGGAAATCAAATTCTGCAATATACGGCGCAACAGTTTCTTATCTGACTTCACGGTTAAACTGGACTTTACATAGCGGATTTCTACGCCTTTTTGTCGAGCAATCACTGAGAATTCGCGGCACAGCGATGAAAACAAATCGTCAATATTAAAGGTCGATATATTGGTTTGAAGTACACCTGATTCCAGCTTTGTCATATCCAATAGAGTATTCAGTAACGACTCAGCGCTGTTCAGTGACTGTTGAATACCTTCGCTGATTTCTCTTAGGCTATCATCATTGTTTGCCTGACTGACTCGCTGCGTGAGCATTGAGGCATACAATACTGCTGCGTTGAACGGTTGCATCAAGTCATGGCCCGCAGCTGCTAAAAATTTAGTTTTACTGACATTGGCCTGATCAGCAGCTTGTTTGGCTTTATGCAGTTGCTCTGTTCGTTGTAGAACGCGATTTTCAAGATTGGTTTTTGCCTGAGTGAGTTCATCTTGGATGCGGATGTAATCACTGATATCTGCATACGTTGTTACATATCCACCACCGGGCAATGGGCTACCATTGATTTCGATAGTCCGTTCATCAGACTGTTTACGAATGTACTTATAGCGGCTGCCATTTCGCATAAAACTAATACGTTTAGCAATTTCTCCCTCTATATCAGTGATATCACCAAACATGCCACGTTCTGCGTTTGTGCGCAGCAATTCTTCAATCGGTTTGCCAACGGTTATAAAGCCCTGAGGGTAATTAAATAGTTCGAGATAGCGTTCATTCCACGCAAGCATAGTGAGGTCGCGATCTAATACGCTAATGCCTTGCTGGATGTGTTGTACTGAAGATTGCAAAACCTCATGATTAAATTGCAGGGTTTGAGACGCTTGTTCTGCAATCTCAACAAGCTCTGTAATGCTGTGATTTTGTTTGGTTGCGACTGTTGATAATAATATTCGAGCGCCCGCTATGCCGACTTGAGACGCTAATTGCCGCTCACTTTGCGCCAGTAGTGGCGCGCTGGCAATGGCTTGCGCACTGTGATTCCTAATTTGTTGCGCAAATACGGAATAGTCTTGTTGTGGCAAAATGCGCTTTAACAGTTTCTCAAGATCTGCAATATGAATGGCCAATGATGGAATTGTATCAGCCGTGCTTGTTTTATTGCTGATACCTGCGGAAGGTCTTAATGCAAAAATGCCGTACACCATCAAATTAATGAGCAAGCTGAGTACAAAATTATTGCCCAGATCGGCATCCGTAGGGGGCGTGCCGAAATAATAGGTTGATGTGATACTTGGCCACAACATGGTGATAAACCAACAAACGCTGCCTGCGGCAATTCCCATCCATGCGGAGAGCGCATTACTTTTACGCCAGAAAAACGGTAGCAATATTGCGGGTGTCAATTGAGACAGCAGAGCCATTGCGATAGTGCCACTTTGAACGAGTGGCGCAGATTGGCTGATGTACACATGGTAGCCATAGGCAACAGACAATACGATCAATACGGTAAAGCGACGAATAATCAGTATTTGCCCGGTTGCCAGCGGTTGTTGCGAATTGCTAGCAAATTTAAATCTCAGCCACAATGGTGTAACCAAGTTATTGGAAATCATAATACCCAAAGCGAGCGTCGCCACAATAACCATACTGGTTGCTGCACTAATGCCGCCAACAAAGGCTATAAGTGAGACGGCACCTTGCTGTTGAGATATGGGAATGGCCAACGCGAAGCTATCAGTAGTGTACTGGTTTGCATCAAGCATGACGTGCCCAGCCAAGGCGATTGGCAGTACGAACAATGTCATTAAGGTCAGGTAAAGCGGAAACATCCAGCGAGCGGTGCGTAGCTCGTCATCACCGTTGTTTTCGACAAACGTAATGTGAAACTGTCTCGGCAGGCAGAATGCTGCACAAATTCCCAACAATACGTGGCACATAAACACGCCGATTGCATTATCGGCATAGATCACTTGTTTGGCTTCTGAATTTGCAGCCGCTTGCGCAATCAGATCCATCGGTCCGTCAAACAAGATAAACACCACATAAATCCCAACTGCGCTGATACCAAACAACTTGAGCACAGATTCAAACGCAATCGTGGTCATTAATCCCGGATGTTTTTCGGTTAAGCTAAGAGTACGGGTACCAAATAGAATGGCAAAAAGCGCCATTAAGGCGGCCACATATAAACTGATACCGGAGGTTGTTGCAGGTGATTCATCGGATATCAGCGACAGCGCTAAGGTTATCGCATCTAGTTGCAACGCAATGTAGGGAATTACCCCTAGAAAGCAAATTAAGGTTACCAATGCTGCGAGGCTAAAGCGGCTCTGATAGCGCGAGCCAATGAAGTCAGCGAGAGAGCTGATTTGTTGCGCTTGGCAATAGTTAGCCAATTTTTTTACCACGCCAAAACCCAAAATAAACACAATAATCATGCCTAGGTAGGTTGGGATAAAGGCCCAGCCATAATTGCTGGCTTGGGTGGTAGTACCAAAAAATGCCCATGAAGTGCAGTGAACACCCAATGCTAAGCTGTATACATAGGGGTGTTGTTGGTGTTCCCTTTTCCGTCTGTCTGACCAAAAGGCGATGCCAAACAAGGTGAGTAGGTAAACAACAATGACAACTGTAACAGTCCAAAAGCTAAACATTACAATATCTTAGATTCACACACTGGGTGGTTGACGCGCGTAGTTTGAATAACACCCATAATGACAAATATTCGTCTATTGACCTAGTAATAGTGAAAAAAATTTAAAAATAATCCCTAAAAGTGGTGTGGTTACCCTTGAACCCTCTAAATACAACCCCATTAAGCCCCCAAAGTGACAAACCGATAGTAGAAATAGAGTGGAGGCATGCATGAGCGACAATCGCGACGTGCAAGAAGAGCAGCAAACGAATTCCAACCTTGATAATGAGCAGGTGCAACATGCAGCTGACGGTAGTGAGGTTGACAACAACGCGCAATCATCTTTGGAAGGCGAATTTGAAACGCCGCACGAGATTATTGCTGCATTAGAAGCAGAACTTGAAGCGGCCAATGCCACAATTGAAGGTCAAAAAGAGTCTGTTTTGCGTGCACGCGCTGAGATGGAGAATGCGAAGCGTCGAGCTGAAGCGGAAGTATCTAAAGCGCGAAAATTTGCGCTTGAAAAATTCGCAGGCGAGTTGCTACCGGTTATAGACAATTTGGAACGTGCGCTTCAAGTGGCTGATGCTGAGAATGAGTCAGTTAAGCCATTACTTGAAGGCGTGGAATTAACCATGAAATCGTTCATTAGCACGGTTGAAAAGAATGGTTTAACGCTTATTGATCCGCAAGGTGAAGCGTTCAATCCAGAGCTTCATCAAGCGATGTCGATGCAGGAGTCTGCTGAGGTTGCGCCGAACACGGTGATAGCCGTCATGCAGAAGGGATATCAAATTAATGGGCGACTGCTACGTCCAGCAATGGTCATGGTTTCACGCGCACCAGAAGGTGGTGTGGATACGCAGGCTTAGTAGAGTTTTTTAGCAGTTTTTTTCGTGGGGAATATTGAAATTTTGTTGAAAGGCCCCACAACTAGTACAGGTATTTGAAACAGTTTTTTGGAGACACACAATGGGTAAAATCATTGGAATCGATTTAGGTACAACAAATTCATGTGTCGCAGTTCTAGACGGCGACAAAGCGAAAGTTATCGAAAACGCCGAGGGCGATCGCACAACCCCATCTATCATTGCGTATACTGAAGACGGTGAGACGCTAGTTGGGCAACCTGCGAAACGTCAGGCTGTTACTAACCCTAAGAACACCTTGTTCGCAATCAAGCGTTTAATTGGTCGTCGTTTTGAAGACAAAGAAGTTCAGCGTGATATCGACATTATGCCATTTAGCATTGTCAAAGCTGACAACGGTGATGCGTGGGTAGAGAGTAAAGGCGAAAAAATGGCGCCACCACAAATCTCAGCTGAAGTTTTGAAGAAGATGAAAAAGACAGCTGAAGATTTCCTAGGCGAAGAAGTTACAGGTGCGGTTATTACGGTACCTGCATACTTTAACGACTCTCAGCGTCAAGCAACTAAAGATGCGGGCCGCATTGCTGGCCTAGACGTAAAACGTATCATCAATGAGCCAACTGCCGCAGCACTTGCTTACGGTATGGATAAAAAATCAGGTGATAACGTAGTTGCGGTATACGACCTTGGTGGTGGTACATTCGATATCTCAATTATCGAAATTGATGAAGTAGATGGCGAGCACACCTTTGAAGTACTTGCGACTAACGGTGACACACACTTAGGTGGTGAAGATTTTGATAACCGTATGATCAACTACTTGGTTGAAGAGTTTAAGAAAGACCAAGGCGTCGATTTGCGTAAAGATCCATTGGCGATGCAGCGCTTAAAAGAAGCGGGCGAAAAAGCGAAAATTGAATTGTCTTCTGCGCAACAAACAGAAGTTAATTTGCCATACATCACAGCTGATGCGTCTGGTCCTAAGCACCTTGCAATCAAAGTAACGCGTGCAAAACTAGAATCCTTGGTTGAAGACATGGTGAAGGCTTCACTTGAGCCAGTTAAACAAGCGTTAGCCGATGCTGACTTAAGCGTAAGTGATGTTAAAGACATCATCTTAGTCGGTGGTCAAACACGTATGCCATTGGTTCAGAAATACGTTACTGAATTCTTTGGTAAAGAGCCTCGTAAAGATGTAAACCCTGATGAAGCGGTAGCCGTAGGTGCTGCAATTCAAGGTGGTGTTCTTTCAGGTGAGGTTAAAGACGTACTGTTACTAGACGTAACGCCATTGTCGTTGGGTATCGAAACGATGGGTGGTGTTATGACGCCACTAATCGAGAAGAACACAACAATTCCAACCAAGAAGTCACAAACCTTCTCTACAGCTGATGATAATCAGTCAGCGGTAACGGTTCATGTACTTCAAGGTGAGCGAAAGCAAGCCCAAGGTAACAAGTCGTTGGGTCAGTTTAACCTAGAAGGTATTCGCCCAGCTGCGCGTGGTGTGCCGCAAATCGAAGTAACATTTGATATCGATGCGGATGGTATCTTGCACGTATCGGCGAAAGACAAAGATACAGGCAAAGAGCAGAAGATCACGATCAAAGCCTCTTCAGGTTTGAGCGACGATGAAGTCGAACAAATGGTACGCGACGCAGAAGCGAACAAAGAAGCGGATAAGAAGTTCGAAGAGCTAGTGCAAACACGTAACCAAGCTGATGGCATGGTTCACGCAACGCGCAAGCAAGTAGAAGAAGCTGGAGATGCTTTACCTGCAGATGAAAAAGCGAAGATTGAAGAAGCAATCAGCGATTTAGAAACGGCGATTAAAGGTGAAGATAAAGAAGCGATTGAAGCGAAAACGCAAGCGCTTATTCAAGCTTCAGCGAAGTTGATGGAAATTGCTCAAGCGAAAGCCCAGGAAGCGGGTGCAGAGCAAGCTACTGACGCAACGCAACAGTCTCAAGATGATGATGTTGTTGACGCCGAGTTTGAAGAAGTAAAGGATGACAAGAAGTAATCGAAAGTCGAATTAGACTGACGACACAATAGCAAACACAGGCGTAGCAGATTTCTGCCTACGCCTTTTTGCTGAAATAAGAGCATTGCCAGTTGTACAAGGTAGGATAAGCACGAGATATGTCAAAACGAGATTACTATGAAGTTTTAGGTGTCGATAAAAGCGCAAGTGAACGCGATATTAAAAAGGCGTATAAAAAACTTGCAATGAAGTATCACCCAGATAGAACTGAGGGTGATAAGGCACTTGAAGAAAAATTCAAAGAAATCCAAGAAGCCCATGAAGTGCTTACGGATGAACGTAAACGCGCAGCCTATGATCAATACGGTCATGCGGGTGTTGATCCAAACCGCGGTGGCGGTGGCTTCGGCGGTGGTGCTGATTTCGGTGACATCTTTGGTGATGTGTTTGGTGATATATTCGGTGGTGGCCGAGGGCGTCAATCACGTGCCCGTTCAGGCGCCGATTTACGCTATAACCTAGAATTAACACTTGAAGAAGCAGTACGCGGAAAAGAAGTTGAAATTCGTGTGCCAACGCTAGTTGGGTGTGAAGTGTGTGACGGCTCGGGGGCGAAGAAAGGTTCTACGCCAACAACCTGTCCAACCTGTCATGGTAATGGTCAGGTTCAAATGCGCCAAGGTTTCTTCGCGGTTCAACAAACTTGTCCAACCTGCTCGGGCAAAGGGCAAATTATCAGTGACCCCTGTAACAACTGTCATGGTCACGGTCGCGTTGAAAAAACTAAGACACTGTCAGTTAAAGTGCCAGCAGGCGTCGACACTGGTGATCGCATTCGCTTAAGTGGTGAAGGTGAAGCCGGTGAACATGGTGCACCTGCAGGTGATTTATATGTACAGGTACACGTAAAAGAACACAAGATTTTCACCCGTGATGGCAATAACCTGTACTGTGAAGTGCCATTAAGCTTTACTACAGCGGCGTTGGGAGGCGAAATCCAAGTACCGACGCTTGACGGTAAAGTGAAATTGAAAATAAGTGCAGAGACCCAAACCGGGCGTATGTTTAGATTACGTGGCAAAGGCGTTAAATCTGTTCGCAGTGGGTCAATTGGAGACTTGATGTGTAAGGTGGTAATTGAAACGCCGGTAAACCTATCATCACGTCAAAAAGAGTTACTGAAAGAACTGGATGAATCGATGGGAAGCGGCACAGATGCAGCTAAGCATAGACCTAAAGAACAAGGTTTCTTCGACGGCGTTAAGAAATTTTTTGACGATCTAACGAATTAATCTGTACGTCTTCACTTATGCAAAAAAAGGCATCGATATAGGTGCCTTTTTTAATGCTTCAAGATTATGAATGCTTTCGTAAAGTTTTTGGCTATACCTTAATGGTATTTGAGCTTTATCGTTGAAATCGGTATTCTCAGACCTTCTTATTTGGGGAATTACAACAAGGAAATAGAATGAAAAAGGTATCAACATTTGCTGTTGCTCTGTGTCTTGGTGCAAGCAGTGCGCTGGTTTCTACAGCGTCATTTGCCGATATGGCTCAGAGTGAACGTCAAGCTGCGAGTGCTGCAACGTTTCGTCAGGCACTATTGCAATTGGTGCGTAGCAATATGGGACCATTAGGCGGCATGGCAAAAGGGCAGATCCCATTTGACACTGAAGTGATGAAAACTAATGCGCTACGTATTGAACAGTTGGGCACAATGTTGCCAGATTACTTCGCAACCAATACCACTTCATTCAATGTGGATACGGAAGCGTTGCCGAAAATCTGGGACAATATGGATGATTTCGTGGCAAAGGCCAATGATATGGTAGTGGCTGCGCAAGCGTTGCAAGTCGCAGCCGAGAGCGGCGACGAAGGCGCATACCGCAAGGCCATTGGTGGTGTGGGCGCAACCTGTAAAGGTTGCCACGACAGCTACAAGGCTGATTAATTAAGCTTTACCGCCTGGGTTACTAATAATAAAACTCGGGCTCAGGCGGTAACACCTCAACTAGTACATATACTCCGGCCGCAACAACTGCTGCTAGGATTACCGCCAATACTAGTCGGGAAGAGTTAATTCCCACATCCTCTTTAAGCCACTTTTTACCCGTGATCATGGCGTTGATTAACGCTTGGCCTTTATAAAACTGATAAAATAGCACCGCGACAACATGCAGGACGACGATAGCCAATAACAGGTTAAACAAATTGAAATGAATGAACTCCATCACGTTTAGTACGGATGAGGACACCGCGCTACGATAAGGTCCTTCAGTGAACACATCATCACTGACAAAGAGGCCACTGATCGCCTGTAGCGCCATTAATACTAGTATCATCACCACTGCCCAGCTTCCGACAGGGTTGTGCCCAGCGTATTCTTTTGACGATTTATTCAATAGCTGCTTACTGTAAGTTAGGGTTTCCTTTGGAGACAACGAAAGCGAACTAAAACGCGCAAAGCGGGTACCAATAAATCCCCAGACAATTCTAAACATGATAAGGCCCAAAAGGGCATAGCCAATGCGTGCATGCCACAAAATAGCGTCATCGAGTAATTCTGCACTTACCCATTGAAACGCAAAACTAGCCACTAATAGCCAATGAAAAATACGCGTAGGAATGTCCCAAATGGTTTGTCGCTTCATAAACGTTTTATTCCTTATTTTATATAGCGTTAGTGTACTGATTGTTTAGTTAACGAAAAGGCGCAAGCGATAGTTTTAATAAACACTCGGACCAATAACCAACAGTGTCCACACCAACGGACCCGAAGTGTTACTGGAATACGTTGATTTATTCACTTTGGTTATTGGAACTAGCCATAAGGTAGTTTAGTAATAACTGATAATGGATATTCAACTGCGTACCAATTCGCTTAGGGAAAGCTGTCTTTAAAACGTCAGTATTGTCATTACTTGTATGCCAGATATTACCCCATTGCTTTTCAGCGTCTCGGTCGCAGGCCGTATTCTGTTTATCGTCAAAGCAATCCCACATGGCATTGTGAGTCGTTTGTGAGTAGCCATCAAAACCTTCTTTTCCATTGATCGTAAAGTTTGTTGCTTCTAGATAGGCAATCGGTATACCCAGACATGCAAAGGGGGAATGATCAGACCAATACCCCGTTTCACCTTCTGGATAACCTTTATATTCAGGATGAAGCGTATAGGTTTGTTGCTTAAAAAATGTGTTGGAATAGGCGAGTAATTCATCTCTTAACGAAGGGGAGTGAGAGTAGGTGCCTGTTTCTTTTGCACAATCGTAAGGCGTTGAGTGGGCACTGTGAATATACAAAATATCGCCACCGACAACAGTGTCGAGGTTTATCATACCTACCGCTTTATTCAGTTGTTCTTGGCTTAATGTTTTCACATAGGCTTTTGAACCTTGCATTGACACTTCTTCAGCGCCAAACGCTAACATCGTAATGCTAATGGGTAATGATTGAGAGGCAAGAGTCTCACTGAGGGTTAGCAGCAAGGCGACGCTTGCCGCGTTGTCAATCACACCGTGCGAGTCGTTACCGATAGAGTCATAGTGAGCGGCAATGTACAACATATCATCGCTTTTTCCAGGCAGTGTAATGCTGACATTTTGAGAGCTATAGGTTTTATCACGTAGTGTGTAGGTAAAAGGGCTATTTACGACCGTGTAACCTTGTGCCTGCCATTGCGTTTCAATGTAGTCTGCTGCTTTTTTTTCAGCATCTGATGCGGGTGGGCGCGGGCCTATTCCTGATGCGGGATTGGACAAAGCGTCTAAATGCCCGAGCATAGTATTTATCGGTTTAGCTTGGACATTAAATGCCAAACACATGGCGGCTAAGGAGATTAAACAATATTTCATGCAAATAGCACCTGGTACTGAGGGTGAAAAAATCGAAGATGATAAAACCCGATCACAATTTATATTCTGCGTTGGTGTGACCCATCTCACGTTTTACTGCAATGCGTTGGTTTTTACCTAAGATAACGCGGATCTGATTGATACTTTCGGCTGCGAGAATACGGCGCTCATGGCGACACCAAATTTTATGGTATATCCGCTTAATAGTGCTGATGGCATCGGGTGAACGGGAAATCAATTGTTGAGCCAATGTTTCTGCAGCGTGCATTGGCTGATCGTTTACAGTGGTTATCAGGCCAATATTGTGGGCTTCATCAGCTGAAAGGGTTTCACTGGTCATCGCTAGTTTAGTGGCATGGTCGTTTGCGACGCATTCGCGCAATCCCAGAGTTCCGCCCATATCGGGGATCAAGCCCCAGCGAGACTCCATAATTGAGAGTGAACAATCGCTTGATGCAATGCGAAAGTCAGCGCCCAATGCGATTTGCATACCGCCGCCCCAACACTTTCCATGCAATACCATAATGACGGGGACTTTAAGCCTTCGCCATCCAACCGTGACACGTTGCGCCAAGTTTGCGTTGCCAGGTAACCATTTAAACAGCAGTCTAAACGCATTTCCTGCGCTGGATAGTACCGACTTGATATCTAAACCAGAGCAGAAGCTCTCACCTGCGCCATTCACAATCACTACGCGGATGGTTTTGTCGCGTTTGATCTGACTGATAACATTATCAATAGCGATAAACATCGCCATATCCAAGGCATTGTGTTTGTCTGGTCTATTCAATGTGACATAGCCAATGTGGTTTCTAACTTCTAGCGTTACACGAGCGCTATCCATAAATGTATCCAAATACGTGATTAATTAAAGACCAAGGCAGCTAGCTCGCCGATTTTGTTCGGCTCTAACCAGCGGGTGACTAACATGAGATCATTTTTTTGGTCGATAACGATAAAGTTTCCGCCAAAGCCTGCTGCATAAAATAGTGACGGATTATCTACTTTTGGCCACTTGCGTTTACCCTGATTCAACCACCACATAAAGCCATAACTAGGATTCGGAGTCGAGGGGGTAATCGCTTGTTCTATCCATGACGCATCGATAACCTGTTCGTCACGCCACATACCATTGCGAGTGAATAGCAAGCCAAATCGCGCTTGGTCGTATGTTGACACAAACACGCCACCACCCGAGTGCCCACCGCCGGTAACACTGTTCATGTTAACACCATCCACTGGCACCCATGCGTGGTCATAGCCAAACCATCGCCACGTGGTAGATGCGTCTATCTTATCCATAACATGCTGTTTTAACACCTGTGGCAACGGTTGTCGTAAAACTTGCAAAAGCGAGTAGGCAAGCAAGTTTACGCGTACATCATTGTATTCCATAACAGTGCCAGGAGTATTTAATTTGCGGTTTTTCCAATCATCCAAGCTACCTTGTGCAGGTGGGCGATCGGCCCAATCTTTTATGCCAAACAGTTCGCCACTCCAATCAGATGATTGATCTAACAAATGACGCCACGTTATTTGGCTATTGTGTTTGCCCGCATAAGTACCGTCCCAAACGTAGCCATCGACTCTTTCATCGACATTCGCAATTAAACCATTCTGCACGGCAATCCCTGCGACGGTGGAAAGATAGCTTTTGGTGACGCTAAACGTCATATCAACACGGTTAAGATCACCCCAGCCAGCAACGACATAGCCGTTTTTGATGATCATGCCTGCTGGCCCCCCGCGTTTTTTGGTTGGCCCTAAAATGTCGTGGAAAGGCTCTTGGGCAAATCCTTTCAATATGGCGATGCGTAAGTCTTTATCTCCGCTGTATTCATTAGCCATTGCAAAGTCTACAGCTTGTTTTATTTTTTGCGGATCGAGGCCCTGGCTCTCAGGGCTTTTAGTCTGCCAGTCACCACGCTCAGGGAAATACGGGGTGGGCTCACTCGCAAGTACGATATTAGCGGTTAATAGGCCAAGTAGAATGGCAAGAATGAATTGTTTTTTAAACATGGTTCCTCTTCCATAGTGTTCAGTGATTGATTGAACAGGCTTAAGCCTACATCCATCGCTTACTTTGGTTTTGTGTTGCAGCAAGCGATACATTAATCAGCTTCAATGCTTCAGACTTTCCTATCATAGGGACAGTGATCTTTTTCGAGGCTAATATCAAAATTGCATTTGCAAAGCCTGCTTTGCGTTGAAAATAGGTTTCAGATAATTGTGTAAGCTGGGTTTTATATAACGGGCTCACACACACATCGGTAGCGAATAATCCTTGCCGCACATAGATGTTGTTGTCATCTACCGTATACCCCCATCGGTACCATCGTAATATGATCAATCCCTCTACTACAACCGGCAGTGCGAGGAAAAAAACATAATATGGGTTGTTTGGTATTAGCCATAATGCGATGCCAATAATAATGCAAAGTAACAGATTCAATGTTAACGAGTACTTAGTAATAAAGCGTTTGCTAATAGGGTGAAACGTTAAGTCGTGAGGAGATACGTGTGAAAATGCGTATTGCCCTAACGCCGCTGCTTGTTCGGCTGTCACCGATGGTACCACTAAAGTTTGCTTATCTTCCCCTGGCACCGACAATGTGTGTTTTAGTTGTTTAAATACCAAATTGATCCTGCCAAATAAGTTGTCGAGCCAATCTTGGTTATATTCAATATGTTGAATGCGTATTTTATTCACGCTCACTTGATGCTTGGTAAGAAGGCCGCTTTGCCGTTTCAGGCGCTGCCCGTTAAAAAGCAATTTATAGTCATAGAAATTCAAAATAGCGCCTGCAACTGACAACAGAGTAACAAGCGTTAAGGTGAGCAGAACCGTTACCGCAATAGCTCCTACAACAAAGCCCAATCCTTGTTCGCTAACTGAAAAGTAATGCGTAAGCTGTAATGCCGAAATACGCTCATCAGCTGCGCGAATGGCATCATCAATAAAAGGTGAAAATACGCCAAGTATTATCCATACACGATTATTGGTTATACCGTGAAGTACCAAATCCTTCACACTTCGTGTGATGAGCAATTGTTCGTCTGCGGATGTGGTTGCGGCAGATGAGTTTGAAGAGGATGTTTCGGTTTGTATTGTAGATTGTAGCTGAGAAAGTCGTTGCGCAATGTTTTCAGCTTGCACTACCGGAAGGGCAACGATAACCGCCTCATCTTTGGCTGAACCCGCCGTGTCTAATGTGACTACGCGCATATCGTTGAAGCGATAGTAAATTGGCTGCGATAGTCGCACGTCTTGTATTTTATCGAATGGCAGATTGAGGCGAACGCGCTTAAAAAGTCCTTTGTGAATTTCAATATGTTTGTCGAGCACACGAAACTGAAATGCAAAGTAGCTGGCAATAACGAAAAATATTGCTATGCAAAGCACTGCGCCGGTCAGCAAAACCACACGCATAGGGTCATCCGTAAAACTATTTTTCAGTGCTATGGCTATTGGAATAAAAACATAAAAATTGCTCGCAGCACCTTTTATCAATTGTGCTGCAAAATACACTAGCGCAATCGGGTGTACGCGCTGCCATTCGTCAAGCATCTTATGTTTGTCGTCCATTACTGAGAATGCCCTGACGCCTCAGCTTCGGCTTTGCTGGCAATGCTGGCCTTATCACTGATTAATTGGCGTAACGTTTGTGCCGCTTGTTCTGGTAATCCGGGTATAATAAAACTCTGAAAACCGCTGCCCGCAGAGTACACGTGCAATTTGCTCAATCCGGCAAGGCGCTCAATTGGCCCTTGGCTGACTTCAACATGCTGCACGCGTCCAAATGGTTGAGACGTTAATCTTTTGACCCACAGACCACCACCAAAATGGATGTCATGTTCACGTACTGCATAGTACTTGGTCCGATCTGACAACCAACCAAGTAAACTAAATACACATCCAGCCGTCGCAATAATTATCGCAACAATGGGCAATAGTGTGATGACACGTGTGTCGAGTGTTATCCAAGGTTGAATAAACAAGATACCTAGCAGCGACAATACAATACCTATATTCACCACTTTGATACTCAGTCGGACCTTGGCATACATTGTCGATAAAGGTTGCTTAGAGAGTGTTTGGACAGAAGCCAATGGGGGAGGGGGAGATTGTTGTGTCATGAGTTTACGTCGCTGCCATCATTGCGCAATGTTAATCTATATCAGTAAAGATTTAAGGAATTTCGAACAACTACTGTAAATTATTGTTGTTTTAGGCACAATGAAGAAAAAATCGAGGAAACGCTATGAATATTGCAATTTTGGGAGCGAATGGCCGAATGGGGCAGGCGCTCATAGAGGCGTCTTCAGTCGTTCAGTCAGTGCAGATCAGTGCTGTATGCGTGCGTGAATCGTCTTCTTTGTATAAAACGACGCTATTGGGATCTTCTCTTCAATATCAGACATTGAATGATACTGACTCAAATGATGTTGATGCCGTTATCGATTTTACGCTGCCCGATGCTTTACCAGCGCATTTGGCCTATTGTGTTGAACATAATAAACCAATAGTGGTTGGGACAACCGGACTGTTAGCAGAGCAAAAGCAAGCACTTTATGAAGCGTCAAAGCACATCCCGATTGTTTTTGCGGCGAATTACAGCGTCGGTGTAACGCTCATGACGAAGCTATGCAGAATTGCAGCTCAGGCGCTGGAAGATACTGCTGATATTGAGATCATTGAGGCTCACCATAGACATAAACGCGACGCCCCGTCAGGCACTGCAAAAGCAATAGGCGAGGCCATTGCCGATCAATTGAACTGGGATTTAGAAACTCAAGCAGTGTATGCCAGAGAAGGTGATACAGGTGAGCGTGATCAAAAAACTATTGGGTTTTCGACCATTCGTGGCGGTGACATCATCGGCGAGCATACCGCATTATTTGCTGATATCGGCGAAAGACTCGAAATCACCCATAAAGCCAGTAGCCGTCAGACCTTTGCCATCGGAGCACTAAGGGCCGCAAAATGGCTGGTGGCAAAAGAGGCAGGTTTGTACGATATGGAAGATGTTTTAGGCTTGAAATAAGTGTCAATTTCGATGGTTTTGTTAAATAAACTTTAAAAAAGCCTTATTTTCAATATTTATCTCAATTGCAATGGATCTGTCAGGGCGCTTGCTATATACTCAGCGGAATTTGCCAAAAATCTGCGTTTTGCTACTAAAACGCCTTTTGATTAGCTGCAAAGACCCTTAGTAAGTAACGTTTTAGGTTACTTATGAACTGTCACGTATCAGGTATAGCTGGCCTGATACATGAGTTAACTTATGCTTGGAGGTTGACTTGGCTAATTCTGCCCTGTTGGTGCTTGAAGACGGTTCTGTTTTCAAAGGCACTGCCATTGGAGCTGACGGGCTCACAGTCGGTGAAGTGGTTTTCAATACGTCGATGACGGGTTATCAAGAAATATTGACTGATCCTTCATACACCGAACAAATCGTCACTTTAACGTATCCCCATATTGGTAATACTGGAACAAATGAAGAAGATGTCGAATCAGACAACGTAAGCGCCAAAGGCCTTATCATTCGTGACCTTCCCCTTCTAGCCAGTAATTTCCGTAATACCCTTTCTCTCTCTGAATACCTCAAACACCACAATATAGTCGCCATCGCCGATATCGATACACGCCGTCTAACGCGTATTTTACGGGATAAAGGTGCGCAGAATGGTTGCATTATTGCAGGTGACGACTTAAACGAAGCGACAGCGCTTGATCACGCAAAAGCATTTCCTGGCTTAAAAGGCATGGATTTGGCAAAAGTCGTTACGATTGACAGTCAACAAGAGTGGAAAGGTAATACCTGGTTATTAGGTACAGGTTATCAACCTGAACCTGAGAAATATGATTTTCATGTTGTTGCCTATGATTTCGGTGCAAAACACAACATTTTGCGCATGCTGGTCGAACGTGGCTGCAGAGTCACACTTGTTCCAGCAACAACGTCTGCTGAAGACGTGTTGGCAATGAAGCCAGACGGTGTGTTTTTATCAAATGGTCCTGGAGATCCGGAGCCATGTGACTACGCCATCGCAGCTATCAAAGTATTCTTAGAAAAATCATTACCGATTTTTGGTATTTGCTTAGGGCATCAATTATTGGGCCTTGCCTGTGGCGCCAATACCGTAAAGATGAAGTTTGGTCATCACGGTGCCAACCACCCCGTCAAAGATTTACGTCGCAATGTGGTTATGATCACCAGCCAAAACCATGGCTTCGCGGTAGACGAATCGAATTTACCGGATTGTTTAGAGGTAACACATGTGTCGTTGTTTGATGGCTCTTTACAAGGTATCGAACATAAAACCAAGCCAGCCTTTAGTTTCCAAGGACACCCAGAAGCGAGTCCAGGCCCGCAGGATGCAGCGCCATTATTCGATCATTTTATTGAATTAATGTCTAACCAACATCGTCAGGACAAATAACGCATGCCAAAACGTACCGACATAAAAAGCATTCTCATCATTGGCGCTGGTCCTATCGTCATTGGCCAAGCCTGTGAATTTGATTACTCTGGTGCTCAAGCGTGTAAGGCGCTAAGAGAAGAAGGGTACCGAGTTATCTTGGTTAACTCTAACCCTGCAACCATTATGACTGATCCTGATATGGCGGATGCTACTTACATCGAGCCAATTCACTGGGAAGTTGTACGTAAAATTATTGAAAAAGAGCGACCCGATGCTGTTTTGCCCACAATGGGTGGTCAAACCGCACTGAACTGTGCACTTGATCTCAATAAACATGGCGTGCTTGAAGAATTCAATATTGAGCTTATTGGCGCGTCAGCAGAAGCCATTGATAAAGCAGAAGACCGTGAGCGTTTCGATAAAGCCATGAAATCAATTGGTTTGGAATGCCCGCGCGCTGAAATTGCTCATACCATGGAACAAGCTCACGATGTGCTAAGCCGCATAGGCTTCCCATGTATCATTCGTCCATCATTTACCATGGGTGGCACGGGCGGTGGTATCGCCTATAACATCGATGAATTTAATGAGATCTGCGCGCGCGGATTGGATCTTTCTCCCACTAATGAACTGCTAATCGACGAGTCATTAATTGGCTGGAAAGAATATGAAATGGAAGTGGTGCGCGATAAGAACGATAACTGCATTATCGTGTGTACCATTGAAAACTTCGATCCAATGGGCGTTCACACAGGTGACTCGATAACAGTCGCGCCTGCACAAACGTTAACGGATAAAGAATTCCAAATCATGCGTAACGCTGCTATGGCTGTATTGCGTGAAATTGGCGTTGAAACAGGTGGCTCGAATGTCCAATTCGGCATCGATCCTAACACTGGACGTATGGTTATCATTGAGATGAACCCGCGCGTGTCTCGTTCGTCTGCATTGGCATCAAAAGCGACCGGCTTCCCGATTGCAAAAGTAGCCGCCAAGCTGGCGGTTGGTTTTACATTAGATGAACTAGCCAACGATATTACCGGCGGCGCTACGCCGGCTTCGTTTGAGCCGGCAATCGATTATGTCGTCACTAAGATCCCACGCTTTAACTTTGAAAAATTTGCCGGTGCTAACGACCGCCTAACTACTCAGATGAAGTCTGTTGGTGAGGTAATGGCGATTGGCCGTAATCAGCAAGAGTCTCTGCAAAAGGCGTTACGTGGTTTAGAAGTGGGCGCTTCAGGTTTAAATCCAATTTTAGATTTGGAAGACCCAGATGCGCGCAACAAGATCGTGTATGAACTGCGTGAGCCAGGCGCTGAACGTATTTGGTACATCGCAGATGCATTCCGTATGGGCATGACAATTGATGAAGTGTTTGACCTGACAAATATCGATCGTTGGTATCTGGTTCAGATTGAAGAACTTGTGCAATTAGAAGGGCTTGTTGAACGTATCGGTATATCTGATATCGACGCTGATCTCATGCGCAAGTTAAAACGCAAAGGCTTTGCTGATGCGCGTCTTGCAGAATTGACCAATGTAGCCGAAAGCGATATTCGTGATATCCGCGCTAAGTTTGATATTTTCCCAGTTTACAAACGTGTTGATACCTGTGCCGCTGAATTCTCTACTAGCACGGCTTATATGTATTCAACATATGATGAAGAGTGTGAGTCTCAGCCGAGTGATAAAGACAAGATCATGGTGTTGGGCGGTGGTCCAAACCGTATCGGTCAAGGTATTGAATTCGACTATTGTTGTGTTCATGCCGCTTTGTCTATGCGTGAAGATGGCTATGAAACTATCATGGTCAACTGTAACCCTGAGACGGTTTCAACCGATTACGATACGTCAGATAGGCTTTATTTTGAGCCAGTGACACTTGAAGACGTGCTAGAAATTGTCAGGGTAGAGCAGCCTAAAGGTGTGATTGTGCAGTATGGTGGTCAAACGCCATTGAAATTAGCAAGAGCACTGGAAGAAAACGGTGTACCCATCATTGGTACTAGCCCTGATGCGATTGACCGTGCGGAAGATCGCGAGCGTTTCCAACAGATGGTTAATAAGCTAGGCCTTAAACAACCGGCTAACGCGACCGTCAGCAACATGGAAGAAGCGTTGGTTAAAGCCGAAGAGATTGGCTTCCCATTGGTTGTGCGCCCAAGCTACGTGTTGGGTGGCCGCGCGATGGAAATCGTATATGACTTAAAGGACTTGAAACGCTATCTCAATGAAGCGGTAAAAGTGTCTAACGATTCGCCAGTGCTATTGGACAGATTCCTTGATGACGCGATTGAAGTTGATATCGATGCTGTTTCAGACGGTGAGACCGTTGTCATCGGTGGCATCATGGAACACATTGAACAAGCGGGTGTCCACTCGGGTGACTCAGCCTGTTCATTGCCGCCGTATTCATTACCGCAAGACATCCAAGACGTTATGCGCGAGCAAGTTCGAGCGATGGCGTTGGAATTGAATGTTATCGGATTGATGAATACACAGTTTGCGGTAAAAGATGGCGAAGTTTACCTCATTGAAGTGAATCCTCGTGCAGCACGTACAGTGCCGTTTGTGTCGAAAGCAACGGGCGTCGCCTTGGCGAAAATAGCCGCGCGTGTGATGGCAGGGCAATCGTTAGTTGACCAAGGCTTTACAGAAGAAGTCATACCGCCGTTTTACTCGGTAAAAGAAGTGGTACTGCCGTTTGCTAAATTCCGCGGTGTTGACCCACTATTAGGCCCTGAAATGCGCTCAACCGGCGAAGTTATGGGCGTGGGTGATACTTTCGAAGAGGCGTATGCAAAAGCCAATTTAGGCGCGGGTTCACCTGTACCTCAAAACGGTAAAGCACTTATCTCTGTGCGAGAGCATGATAAACGCAAGGTGATTGAGCTTGCTAAAGAGCTTGTGGCTAAAGGGTTCGCAATTGAAGCGACTCGTGGAACGGCAACCACATTGTATGATGCGGGTATTATGTCGACCGTGGTGAACAAGTTGTCTGAAGGGCGCCCGAACATTGTTGATGCGATTAAAAACAAGACATACACCTATGTGGTAAATACCACTGAAGGTCGTCAAGCAATCAACGATTCGGTGTATATTCGCCGCGAAGCGCTTGCTAGCAAAACAACCTATACCACAACGCTAAATGCTGCGTTTGCCACTATTCGTGCCAAAGACTCTGATGACAGAAGCAAAGTTGCATCTGTGCAGGAGTTGCATGAACGGGTAAAACAACGCTAGTAGAAGAGTGACAACGACTCAATTAGCAGGTATTCTATGCCGCTTGGAAGTGCGCTTTTTAGCGCACTTTTTTATGAGAAGAATAAAGAGAGAAAAACCATGAGCCAATACCCAATGACTGCTGCGGGTGCACAAAAATTGCGTGATGAATTACATGAACTTAAGACCGTACGTCGTCCTAAGATCATTGAAGCGATTGCTGAAGCGCGTGAACATGGCGACTTGAAAGAAAACGCAGAATATCACGCAGCCCGTGAACAACAAAGCTTCTGTGAAGGCCGGATCCAAGATATTGAAGGCAAACTGTCTAACGCACAGATCATCGATGTTACGAAGATGGAAAATACTGGAAAAGTCATTTTTGGGACTACCGTTACCATCTTAAATTGCACTACAGACGAAGAAACAACCTACCGCATCGTGGGCGATGATGAAGCTGATATTAAATCGAATCTGATTTCAGTGAATTCACCTATCGCACGTGGTTTGATCGGAAAAATGGTAGACGATGTAGTGAATATTCAAACCCCCGCCGGAACGGTTGAATTTGAGATCGTTGAAGTAGAATACGTGTAACGAGATTGCACAAACACATCATAGAAAAACCGCCGAATGGCGGTTTTTTTGTCTCTAAACTATTCGCAGATTGCGCTGTATAGACTTATTTTCTTTGTTGTTTTTGCGACAAAACCAGATTATTCAAACGTACCTTTTACTAAAACCTCATTGTCTTTTATCAGCCACTGTCCTTTAGCCATTACATGCTGTGCGGCCGGTGATTTTCCTTGGCACAAAACAATATCGGCGTCACACCCAACAGCAAGCTGTCCTTTTTGCGCTAACCCAGTGATTGCGGCAGGCGTCGAGGTTACAACTTGCAATGCATCACTAAGGTTAACACTGTGCACGTCAGTTAACTCTCGCAACGATTGCATCAAACTTCCGACTTTACCTACTTCGATTCCAACAAGTTGACCATTATTGTCGAAAACTGGAAGACTCGCATTTCCGTCTGAACTCATACTCAGTTGCGAGGGGGGAACCCCTTTATTTAGGCAATAGGCGATGGCCTCTGCAGCAGGGATCTCGCCTTCAGCAATAAAATGTTCGTTGGTGCTGGCGGTCATATCGATCACGCCACCACGTTTAGTCCACTCAATACCAGCGTCGAGCAATTGTTGATTTCGATTGATGTGGGTAGGGTAGAATTGCGTCGGTTGAATAGGGTACTGGTCAACGACCTGGTGCAGTAGGGAGAGTTGTTCTGACGCTTCGCCCGTGTGGATAAATACGATCCCTGCCTTTCCAGCAAGCATGCCACCGACACGCGAATCGCTGGCAATGCGTGCTAATTCAGCGGCACTCGGCTGACTACCTCTATGATCAGCAATAGCTACTTCACCAATACCTATCATACTGTCAATCAAAACGATGTCGTCAGTGATGCTACCGGTAAGAGTTCGTGCGGGAACTTGATATGAGCCGGTGTAACAATATGCACTGAGGCCTTGATTGTTGAGTGCACGCGCACAGGCAATCAAATCGCCCAAACTGCGCGTTGTAGCATCTGTGCCTAATGCACCGATTACGGTGGTAACCCCAGCAGATGATGCATCGGTAAACTTCATCGCTGGTGTTCGCGTATGAAAACCACCTTCACCGCCGCCACCGCTGATATGAACCAGTGAATCAACAAGTCCGGGAAAAGCGATTAAGCCATCACCATTAAAATGTTGAACAGGTTCTCCAGTAAGCGTGATGGCAGGGGATATTGCTGCGATACGGCCATCAGCAATCAAAATATCGTTAATACCTAACGGGGAAGGGGCGTATACATCTACACCCTTTATCAGAGTCAACATCACTGAAATCCTATCAATACGGCAATTGTTATGGTTATACAGGCAAGCATAAACAGCATGAGCGTTAATCGCCATACAAACCTAAACCATATAGACCAATCTAGTCGGGCTACACCTAAACAACCAATCAAAGATGCAGAGGTGGGAATGATGAGGTTCGTCAGACCATCGCCTAATTGAAACGCGAGTACGGCAACTTGTCGGCTGACGCCGACTAAATCACTTAACGGCGACATCAATGGCATTGTAATCGCTGCCTGCCCGGAGCCTGACGCGACAAAAAAGTTGAATCCACTTTGGAATACTAGCATTAACAAAGCACTGCCAAGTTGACCGACTTCATTGATGGCTTCGCTTGTGTGAAACAAGATGGTGTTGAGTACTGAGGGTTGTGTGACATCATCTCCACCTAATACTAAGACAATACCCTTGGCCATTCCTACAATAAGTGCTGCGGGGAGCAAATCTTTGGCACCATCTACAAATGCTTGGCTAACCTCATTAACTCTCAAACGGCCCGATAAAGTAGCAATGATGCCTACAGCAATTCCAATAGTGAAAAACTGACTCGCAATTTGGGGGATGTAGAATTCATGCACTGTGACGCCCCAAATAACCCAGCCGATACCCGCAGCGAAGATGAGCAATATAATACTGTCTACGGGGGTATAGTCTGATTGCGTTGTTTGCTGTTGCTGTCGAAAATGTTGGTCACTGTTAAAGCTTAATGATTGTTCTGGATTCCGGTGGATGCGCTGGGCGTAGATTAGCGTGAAAATTAAGGTTACTGATGTGAATACAGCCCACATAATCATTCTGAAACCTTGTCCCGATAACAACGGTACGCCCGCAATCCCCTGAGCAATGGCGACAGAAAAAGGGTTCATCCAACTGGTCGCAAAGCCAACTTGAGTGGCAACATAGGTAATCAAGACTGCAGTTATGGCATCATAGCCTAAGGCTATTATTAAGGGGACGAGCACGATGCAAAACGCAATGGCTTCTTCGCCCATGCCAAAAATAGCACCGCCTAGAGAGAATAAAACAAACATTAATGGCAATATGAGACGGCCCGCATTTTGAGTTTTACTGATAAGTGCCATAACGCCATTGTGAATAGCTTGCGAGCGCATGATGATGCCAAATGAACCACCTACAATAAGTATGAAGGCAACGACACCTACTGCAGATCCCCATTTGTTGCCAGACACCAATCCATCAAAAGCATAATTGAGCATGCCGGTATGATCCGCATTACTGCTAAACAGTGATACGCCTTGTGCGTCTTCGCTGATAAGTCGAAATGAATTGGCATCAACCAGTGTGCGGCTTTGCCCATTGACGAGAACGTCACGAGTATCATAGATGCCCTGCGGAATAAAATATGTCAGAACAAATGCCAGTATGATGACAAAAAATAAAATAACAAACGCGTCGGGTATGCGACTCGAGAGGGAATCCTTAGGGATTGTGGTCATTGATATCTCCGCGGTAAAACATGGGAGAGCCGCCCATAGGGCGGCCATACAAATTGCTTAAATACTAGTTAAAGTAATAGCTGATGCCAAGTTGATAACGCGTTCCATAAGGGGCTGCGTTGTATGCATCGTAACCTCGGGACGAACCAAAGACTGTTGGTGCTTGTTTGTCCGTTAGGTTTTCAATGGTGAGTCGCAAATCGAATTGTTCAAACGAATAACCCGCGCTGAGAGTCAGCGTTGTCCAACTGCTTACGTCTCGTTCATCATTAGCATTAAGCGCTCCTAAGCTAGCAATTTCATCAATTTCACGTCCGCGTAGTCGTGCGATGTCATCAGCATAGCTGGAAGTGTAATAGAGGTACAAGCCTGCGTACCAGTCGTCAGTTACCCAGAATAGCTCGGCACTGCCGACGGTTTCGGGATAGCCAAACTGACCGATGAGATCTTCTATCTGATCCGAGCCTACTTTATTGCGGTCATAGGACAAGTAGTGAGTCGCTGATAGGCCAAGCTCAAGCGTTCCGGTATCAAACTTAACATCATGGATTACGTCGAAGTCGATGCCTGCAAGTTCTTGGCTGCCTGTATTGTCCAGTAGCAATACATGGTCGCGATACAAGGGGAGTTCTATATAACGCGGGTCATCAAACGCCGCCCAGGCATCTAGGATCTCAGTTAAGTTCGCTCCCTCTTGTTCGATAGTCAGACCGTTACTGTCGGTGACTAGGCATAAATCCTCCTCGTAGGAAATACCCGTTTCGCCAGCAGGCACTAATCCACAATGTCTAAGAGATGCATCCGTCATGGCCTGCTCTAATACGCCAGTCATATTGGTATCAACCAGATCATCATGTTCAAATTGCCAATAATCGAGAGTGATGTGGGTATTTTGAGTTGGGCTGTATGCTAAGCCAACACTGATAGATTCAGACTCTTCAGCTTTAAGCAAAGGATTACCCAGCTCCAATACATTATTGCCCCGAATGCTACTTTCGCCTTCGCAATATAAATTGGAAACCTGCTGATTCGCCGAGCAGTCAAATGAGGCTCGCGTTGTGCGCAGATCCACACCTGCCTGAGTGAGTGACGGTGCCCTAAATGCAGTTGACCATGAAGCCCGCACGATGAACTCGTCAGTTGGGCGGTAACTAAGTCCTACTTTGGGGTTAAACGTACTGCCAAAGTCATCATAATGATCGTATCGGCCTGCAATACTTAAATTTACCTGCTGGTGCAGTGGAATCAACGCCTCAGCAAAGACTCCCCATTGGGTTCTTTCTGCCTCGGATAAACTAGAACCGAAGCCATACACATCCACTAGGTAGTCGTTGTCAAAACGTGCTCTGGCATTCGCTGTTGGTGTGTCAGTGATTTTTTCACGGCGGATTTCAGCGCCTGTTGCCACACGAATATAGTCATCGCCAAACGGGACTAATTCACCATTGAATTTGATATCCCAACCATAAACAGTACTAGTGCCGCTGCGCTCTGGCTTTGCTTGGGCAACTGCAAGCGCTGCTTGGCTGTCACTACCTAAGGGATCAAATGGGTTATACATCGCCATTAGCTGGGCGCCATTACACGTTAGGGAATCAGCGGATTCATCATAGCTTGCGATGCTGCCGTCAGTGCAAAGTTCACCTTCTACGGCAGCGGTAAAGCGGTACCGGTTGTAGACGCCATCAGTGGCGACTTGATCGGAACGGGACCGTGACAGTGTAATACCGGATTCCCAGTCCCAATCGCCAATCATTCCGCTGAGGCTTGTAACCGCCCTTACTGCTTCTGTTTCAATCTCGATGGTTCTGGGTGCAGCGAAGCGCGCATCGTAGCGAAAGCCGTATAGTTCGCGCCCAGCTTGAGTAATGAATGGATCTATGTACATTGCATCTAACAATGCGTCTCGAACATCATCGGAAAAAAAGTCCAATGCGTATTCACTTGCCCAAGGGCCTTCTTCGTCATCTATTTGGTTAATTGGTGCTGGACTGGAAAAGGAGGTTGATTCGGTGTTTGAAAATAGGATGTCTGCCTTGAGTGTTACTTCTTTAAACGCGTGTTCATAGGTGACTCCGGCTGAAAGAGACTCCAAAGGAGTTTCCAAAACATCATCTTGATTGCCATAGTAGGCACAAATATCTTCACCAAATTCAGTCGTGACAAACGGTGAGTTGCAGTTGGGAGCACCAATTTCATTGCCATCGCGCGCAGACCAATAGTAAATATTAGCCGATTCACTTGGTAAGTAACTGTAACTACTGGCTAATATCGGTGATTTTGTTTGCTCAAAATCATTCGCCCGTGCAGTTTTACGATCATAAAAGTCAATAAACGCGGTCAAGTTACCGCCTAAAACCTCAGTACCCCAGAGCGCTTGCAAATTTAACTTACCATGGTCGGCAGACACGGTCGTGTTTTCGTATGAAGCGTTTAGGTTTAACCCCTCATAATTGTCTTTGAGGATGTAATTGATAACCCCTGCAACTGCATCAGCGCCATAAATGGCAGATGCGCCCGTGGCTAGAATTTCCACACGTTCCACCGCGGCAGCCGGTATTGCATTGACATCGACAAAGTTTTCAGTGCCAGACGCGAATGAACTGGCGGCAATCCTTCGACCATTCACTAGAGTGAGGGTGGCAGATGGGCCTATGCCACGCAGAGACGCAGCAGCTTGTCCTGCTGGAGTAGATGTTGAGGTGGCACCGCTTTGTGTTGTATCAAAGCTACCAAATCCGCCGCGGGTTTGACTCACTGTGCGCATCAGTTCAGCGATAGTATTAGCCCCTGATTTAGCGATGTCTTCAGAGGTCAAAACGGTGAGTGGTTGTGTGCCTTCTAGGTCAACCCCCTTTATGTTGGTACCCGTTACCTGAATAACTTCTACGGTTTCTTCATTGTTTTGTTGCGCTTGAGCGTTGACAGTAAAAAGCGCAAGGCCTACTGCACACGCAATCGTAGTGTATTTCATAAACATTTCCTTCCACAACGCCATGCACAATGCACATTGGAATTGCGATTACTTGTCGTTATTTTTGTGTTTTAAATTTTCTGCGGAAAACAGACAACACAGCACATGCCAAGGTATGGCTGCTGGAGGAAATGCTATTCGTCAAACCACTCTGACAAATAGAAACTTTGGTAATGATAATGGCCTAGATTGGCCGCCTTTTTAATCATTAAATGCCGTTTCAGTTGTTGAACACGAAGACAACTATGCAATTGTTATGCACTAAAAGGTGAATATATTTATGCAATATTCAAAAGCCAATCGTGCGTCAATTTGTCGTTGACTTGTACTACTGGATATCACTAGGGTGATTTAATGTCAAGCCGTTTGGAAAGGACTTTTACCCACATGAAACCTATGTTTAACAATAAGTGGTTAACACGCAAAAAGTTTTCCGTTGTCTTATTTGTGATCGCAAATAGTTTATATAATACAAATGCTTACGGTGAAGATGCTGGCGACTTTTATGATCTTGTTTTGGCCGGTGGCGCGTTAAAAACGTGTGGAAGTTTTGCCCCAAAGAATTGTATCGAGGGAACAATTTTTGACGATGCGAAATCGCAAAATGTGTATGAAATTTCGCCAGAAGCACATGTTCGTTTGCAGAAAACCAGTGTATTTAATCAGCTGACGGATAAAAATAAGGTGAATATAAATTCACTTTTGAGAAAAGGGTATGCAGATGGTGGCGAGCAATTCCTAAGCCGGAATGAGTTTTTAAAACGGATCGATATATTGGCTGGCGACAGTAGCTACTCAAAGAACTTAGCAGACGATGTTTTTTTTGCATTACTGGATACACATGAGAGGCTCCAGGAAGATGGCAACCATCAACGACTAAAAGAGCAGGTGAATATAGCCAGAACAACTTCTGCAGCAAGTAGAGAGATATATCAGGCGTTTATTAAACAGGCGCACTTGCGCTCAGCGGGTGAAACGCCACATATCGTTGTAGTGACGGCATCGAGTCGAGACCCTTTTAGTGTCGCCGACTTCTACACCAATATCTTTGAAGAACTGGGTGCAAAGGTCACTTGGCTGCCGATATCCGGCACGTTGCAGCTTGCTTTATGGTTAGAGCAACTCAACAAGTCAGGCTGCAGCAACATTGCCACTTTGCGGGAACGCTTTGGCAGTTTTGATAGAGAACGCGTGTACCCTGATTTAGCGAGTATTGAGGCGGAATTTTGCCGTCAGCCGTCAGAGATTGTACAGATAATCAATCAGGCTGATGGGATCTTTTTTAATGGGGGAGATCAAAGTCGAACATTGTCGGCATTGCTGACGCCACAGCAGGCTCCATCTGATTTACTTTCATTAATCCGTCAGAGAGTTAAAGCGGGCGAGTTAGTTGTTGGCGGAACAAGTGCTGGCACCGCCGTACAAGGCGGAGGGGTTTGGGCTGATAAGCCGATCCCAATGCTAACTAATGGTTCTTCTGAAAATGCAATGGCGCGAGGCGTATTTGCAAAAGAAGCACCTTCGCAACGCTGCAGCGGTGAGTGCGTAAGTGGGCTGCAATCATCTGATGTCACGATCAAAGGAGATGGCGGTACAGGTCTATTCTCTTATGGTTTACTGGACACCCATTTTTCTGAGCGTGATAGAGAGACACGGCTCGTCATGGCAACGCTTTTTGCTCAGCAATCCTTTGGTTTTGGGGTAGACGAAACAACCGCACTTTTGACTCGGTTTAAAGACGGTGGAGCTGATTTTAAAGTGGTCGGTGCTGCAGGCGTATTTGTGGTGGATTTGCAACGCAGCCAATGGCAACAAGTGCAAGAGGGTAAAGAATTCACACGCACAATTGGCGGAATAGCGCATTACTGGCCAGCAGGCACGCAAGCGAGCATAAATGCAGACGGCCTGACTGTTAAATTACCCGCTATAGTCCAAGCTTCTCATGCTGGCGACCAAGCAAAACTGGATGGCGTATGGAGACGCCAAATGTCGCAAAATTGCGGGACACAGGAATTGTTGCAATGGCAGGACTTTGACAACAAGTACCAAGTGAAAGCCTCAAATTCCACTCAATTCGCGCTATCGCCAAACGAGTTGTGCGGCTATCAGTCTTTACCATTTGTTATTCATCATTCGATGATAGATTGATGATCTAAATGTGTGTGTTAAAAGTCGTCATCAGTTGCACGCGGTAAAGCGTGCAACTGAATTGCTTTCTGCAAAAGACATACATTAGAAGCATCTCGGCTAATGTTGATTAGGTACTTTCTAAAACCCCAGATAGTTTGCAGATTCGGCAGCGTCTTTTATTTTCATACCCACGCGGGCACTTCTGTTTCGTGAAGTGTTTTCTTTTTGGTATGCCATAAAAGAAAGATGACAAATGTTTTTGAACAACGAAACTAGCATTCTTTTGATAAGGCCCTCCTTATAAACTACGGAGTGCTTTCGTCAATAGATATCAGTTCAACATCAAATACAAGCATACCCTTTGGTGCTCCTGCCCTAGGATTTTCGCCATAGGCTAAGTCTTGAGGTATCCAGAAAAGATATCTATCGCCCACCGACATTAGTTGAAGGGCCTCTGTCATCCCCGCAATTAACTTGTTAACCTTAAATTGTGTTGCCATCTTCTTCTGGTTCAAGGGCAGGGTAGAATTTGATCAGATCAGGTTGGCGAGGCAATTCGACGTAGCGCAACCGGTGTCTAAATGTTGACCACTGTTAGCAAAAGGACTAGCGTTAGGTAACCGATTGGTTTTCCTATGCAGTATTTTGAACTCCAATCCTTTTGGAGTGAATATGCAAAAATCAATTGGCTTTTGGCAGTCATGGGCATTAGTTGTAGGTACCATGATTGGCAGTGGGATATTTCTTCTTCCTAGCGTGCTGGCGCAGTTTGGTTCGCTGAGTCTTCTCGGGTGGTTCTTAACTGCTATTGGCACTTTGCTAATAGCGTTGTCATTGGGGTCCTTGTCCTCACGCATTGACAAAGAAGGCGGGCCCTATGCTTATTGCTACGAAGTTATTGGCCCAGTAGCCGGATTCATCATTGGATGGGGCTTGTGGATATCCTTTTGGGTGTCTATTGCTGCATCATCGGTTGCATTTGCAGGCTATGCTTCGACCATCTTGCCGTCTATTGAACACGATGGGGCGTTTAGAACGCTAGTGTCATTGATGATGGTTTGGACGCTTGGTGCCATCTTTATCTTCGGTATTCGTGGTGTGGGCATGACGCAATTAATCACAACCGTGATGAAACTTATTCCGCTTTTGCTGATACCAACCTTGGGTTACGTGTACGCTGAGCAAAGCGTAAGTAGCATTCTCAGCTATGAAGCAAGCGAAGGCTTCTTTGCAACGATTGCCAAAGTGGTGTTGATAACCATGTGGGCGTTTTTAGGGATTGAGGTTGCAACCATTCCAGCAAAGGAAACCCTTAATGCGAAGAAAACTATCCCTCGGGCGTTATTCTTTGGGTTGTTATCTGTCACTTTTGTGTATTTCTTTGCAACTTTAGGCCTATGGTTTTTGCTGCCGACAGAGGTGCTTAGCCAGTCGCCTTCCCCTTTTGCTGATGCTGCAGAGGTTATCTTTGGCCCCGTAGGCGCCACGTTTGTAGCGCTTGGCATCATGATTTCAATCATTGGCTCGGTAAACGGTTGTTTGGTGGGTACAGTATTGTTGCCGGAAAGTATGTCTGATGATGGTTTATTTCCCGCAATATTTTCACACCGGAACCGGTTTGGTATTGCCTGGAAATCTTTGTTGATAGCCTTGGTGCTGATATCTGCCGTGTTAATGCTGAACTCAAATAGCCATTTGGTAGGGGTTTACGAGTTGTTGATTGTGTTATCTACTTTGACCGCAATTTTACCTTATGCAGCCAGTGCTATTGCAGATTTAATTGTACAATGCCGGAATAAGCCCATCAGGGGGATAAAATTAATGTCAATTCTGCGGGCTGTTGGGGCGTTGGTGTTTTCCGTCTGTATGATATTAGGTGCGGGCTTCGACGTCATCTTATACGGCATTATTTTAATCGCAGCAGGCTTGCCCATTTATTGGTGGGTAAAAAGGCCAATGGCAAGGGGTTAATGCTTTTTCTCCTAGACTATTAGTGCGCACATATAGTCTTGGGGTTTGATTTTTTAGCCTATCCCGCACATTTCGATATTGCTTGTTTGGCGCGTTCATACATCCACATAGAATGGTGTACGTGGCTGCTTTTTATTTACTTTTTAGTCACCTTCAAATATCAGCTGGATCGACAGACTGTCACAAAACCATCATCGCTCAGTAACAAAAGTTAAAATAATCTTTCAAAAAGTCGTCAAAGCTTTGTCATAAAACCTGCCTAGTCTTTTTGCGTCGGTTTTGCCGTGCGTTGAGCCAAAACCAATCAAACCAATAGGACTTAACTAAATGAAACTACTAATAAAAACTGCCGTTAGTGCAGTTGCACTGGCCGTATCGTGCGGCGTGGGCGCAAATGTTTTACCCGCACATCAAGTGGACAGCCAATGGTTTACTGATGCCCAACAAACCATTGATGCGAAAGTTGAAATCAACAATCGCTTCAAAGCTAAGAACGTAATCTTATTTGTCGGTGATGGTATGGGGATTTCGACTCTAACCTCAGCGCGGATCTTAGAAGGTCAATTGGCCGGCAATTCAGGTGAAGAAGGTTATTTAAGCTTCGAATCTTTCCCGCACACCGCGTTGGTGAAAACGTATAACGTTGATGCGCAAACACCTGACTCTGCGGGCACTATGACAGCGATGATGTCAGGTTTGAAAACGGATGTGGGTGTTATTGGGGTTGATGAAGACATTGAACGTGGCGATTGTTCTACAGTAGCCGGCAACGAAGTGGTTACAGCGCTTGAGCTCGCTGAAATAAAAGGCCTATCTACAGGCCTTATTTCTACAGCGCGAATCACACACGCAACGCCAGCCGCAACCTATGCAAAATCAGCTGATCGTAACTGGGAAGATAACTCAGACATGCCAGAAGCTGCACTGACTCAAGGCTGCAAAGATATTGCTGACCAACTGGTCAATTTCGAAGAATTTTTAGAGTCACGCTATACCGGTATTGATGTTGACGGCATTGAAGTCGCTTTTGGTGGTGGCCGTAGACACTTTTTGCCTAAGGATGCAGCGTTTAATAGTCCTGACGCCGCCAGCAGCACTGAAGGTGATAGAACGGATGAGCGTGATTTAACGGCTGAATGGCAAGCTAACTATAGCGATGGTGTGTATGTATACGACCAGGCTGGTTTTGACGCGATTGACCCAGCGACGACATCTCACGTGTTGGGTTTGTTTAACGAATCGCATATGCAATACGAAGCTGACCGAGCTAACGATATCGCGGGCGAACCATCGTTAACGGAAATGACTAGCAAGGCAATCGACATTTTAGACAACAATCAGAAAGGGTTTTTCCTAATGGTTGAGTCAGGTCGGATCGACCATTCTCATCACGCCGGCAGTGCATATGGTGCGTTAACTGACACCATTGAATTTGCCGCTGCTGTTAAAGCTGCATATGAAGCGACGGATCCTGAAGATACGTTAATCCTTGTGACGGCTGACCATGGCCACGTATTTACCATTGCGGGTTATCCAAAGCGCGGCAACCCAATCTTAGGCAAAGTTGTCGGCGTGGGCTCTGAAGAGCCAGCTCTTGCTGCTGACGGTATGCCCTATACAACGGTTGGCTACACCAATGGTCTTGGGTTCAGAGACTTAGGTGACGAAACTAATGCCGATGCTACATATGCAGATGCGGCTGACACAGGTCGTAAAGACTTAACAACGGTTGATACCGAAACAACCGGTTTCCACCAAGAAGCTTTGATCCCGCTGGGCTCAGAAACTCACTCTGGTGAAGACATTTCTCTGCATGCATCTGGTCCTGGTGCGCAATTAGTACAGGGCGTAGTTGAACAAAACATGGTGTTTCACATCATCAATCAGTCTCTTGGATTAATTAACGAATAGGCCGCACAGACATGAAAAAATTAAAATTATCAATCATTGCAGTAGCAGTAATGGGCCTAAATGGCTGTTTCCTTGAAGGCGATGACGGTGCTCAAGGCGCTACTGGTCCAGCGGGGCAAAATGGTGCGCCAGGACAAGACGGTAGCGCAGGTTTAACCAGCTTAACAGTGCAAACAGCGTTAGAAGTTGGTGACATCAATTGCCCTAACAGTGGTGTACAGTTTGATTCTGGTTTAGACAGCAATGCTAATGGTGAGTTAGACGCTGACGAAATTAGCCAAACAAACTATGTCTGTGCGCCGGGCAATACAACCGTGAATTCAGGTGAGCTACTGACAAGTTTGAATAATGAGTGGTTTGTTGCTGCTCAAAAAGAAATTGAAGAAGCAAAAACCGTATGGCAGGAAGCAACCGGTCAGGGTGCGTCTGCTCAATCGGCAATGACAATTAATGAGTATCAGTTTGATAGTGCAGAGCAAATGGCTGCTTCTCTTGAACAGATCAAAGGTCAAGCCAAGAATGTTATCTTATTTGTTGGCGACGGTATGGGTGTTTCAACGGTTACGGCAGCGCGAATTCTAGACGGTCAAATGAAGGGGATGGCCGGCGAAGAGAATCAACTTAGCTTTGACGATTTCCCGTTTGCAGGTCTAGTTAAAACATACAACGTGGATGCGCAAACACCTGACTCAGCGGGCACTATGACTGCCATGATGAGTGGTGTTAAAACTGACGTTGGCACAATCGGTGTTGATGAAGATATCTCTCGCGGAGATTGCAGTAGCGTTGCAGGCAACGAATTAGTTTCAGCATTAGAAGTTGCAGAAATAGCGGGTTTATCGACAGGCATTATTTCAACTGCGCGTATTACACATGCTACACCGGCTGCAACATACGCGAAGTCAGCTGATCGCAACTGGGAAGATATCTCTGATATGCCAGCGGATGCGGTTAGCGGTGGCTGTGTAGATATTGCTGATCAACTGGTTAACTTCGAAGATTACCTTGAAGCGCGTTACAGCGGATTAGATGTTGATGGTATCGATGTAGTAATGGGCGGTGGACGTCGTCACTTCTTACCAAAAGATCCAGCCTTCAATAGCCCTGATGCAGTAAGCAGTACAGAAGGCGATAGAACGGATGGCCGTGACCTAACCGCTGAATGGCAAGCTAAGTATGCAGATGGCGTTTATGTATACGATCAAACAGGTTTTGATGGTATTGATACCGAGACTACTAGTCGTGTATTCGGTTTGTTTAATGAATCACACATGCAATATGAAGCTGATCGTGCAAACGATATCGCGGGTGAACCTTCAATTGCTGAAATGACCGAAAAGGCGATTAAGGTGCTGGATAACAACCCTAATGGTTTCTTCTTGATGGTTGAATCTGGACGCATTGACCACTCTCATCATGCGGGCAGTGCATACGGTGCATTAACAGATACGATTGCATTATCTGAAGCGGTCGCAATGGCAGACGCATTAACCAATGATGAAGATACGCTGATCATTGTAACGGCTGACCACGGCCACGTATTTACCATTGCGGGCTATCCTAAGCGCGGTAATCCAATCCTAGGCAAAGTCGTTGGTGTTGGTTCTGAAGAGCCAGCCCTAGCAGCTGATGGCATGCCTTACACGACAGTGGGTTACACCAACGGTCTTGGGTTTAGAGACCTAGGCGATGAGACTAATGCAGATGCGTCATATGCAGCAGCGCCTGATACTGGCCGTAAAGATCTGATGGATGTTGATACTCAGTCGACAGGTTTCCACCAAGAGGCGTTAATACCGCTTGGTTCAGAAACTCACTCGGGTGAAGACATTGGTATCTATGCCAAAGGTCCAGGTGCGTTGTTAGTCAATGGAACAAACGAGCAAAGCTTAGTATTCCATGTAATGACTTATGCAAGTGACATGGTAACTAAAGCGGATAACGCGCTAGAGTAACCTTGATAGAAAGTGCCCCGTCGCATATGTGGCGGGGCATATTTGATTTTTGATATTAGAAATATGATGAAAAACCTAATGGTCAGACTTTTTATTTTCGCCTTTATTTGTACGCTCAGTGTTCATGTTAGTGCGCAACAACAGTGCAATGCAGAATTACTCAAAGCTGAGTATAAGATTACTCAGTTAAACAAACATTCGAACGAACCGTCAGAACAAAGCAAGCACCTCGTGCTAGTGCGTATGCCGGGCATGGTTGCCCAGCAACACAGAGAACTTAATATCACTGAAATATGGGAGCACAGTAAGGCAAACAAGATTAAGCCCTACCGTATGTTTGATGCATATCAACGTGCTATTGAGTATCAGCCTGGAGAGAGTGTGCACGGACGTGTAGAGCGTGATTGGTCATACCGAAATCAGCTGATTTCCGACCGTTTGTTATCGCATATGCAGGTGGTGCAAGAGGTGTCTGAAGGATGTGAGCGCGTGCAATATATGCAAGCTCAGCACGGTGATACACAAATCAATATCGAATGGATCCCCGAACAGAAACTGCTGCGCAAACTGGAAAAGACATCGGCCAACTCTGTTGAAACATGGGAGTTGGTGAACCACGCAAATGACCTAGGTGAAATCAAAGCGTTTTTTGATATACGTATGAACTATCACTCGACTGATTTTGCTGACATTGGTGATGACCATACCGATCCATTTTTGCTCAATATGGTTAACCTTGGTTTTATTGAGGCCGGTGCGAGTGGTTTCTATGATGATCGGGGTAACGCAATTGCAGGGCAGCACTCACATACCCATTAATATTGTGCAGAGAGAAGGTGCATACTGACTCTCTGATCCTCTCGTCTCGCGAACGCATATTTTATTCGTCGATTGATCGAAAAAGAGTGCGAATTGGCTAAAATCTGGTATACAGCATCCTTTATTTTGTTTCATTTGTTACGGGCACATTTTAACAAATGATGATGAGTGAGGATCACTGTGTCAGCCATTATCCAATTACGCGACTATCAAGGCGGAGACTCTACCAATGAGGCGCTGTTTGAAGCGATAGCCTGTGATCTTGAGTCCCAAGGATACAGCATTCGCCCCGGCGCTATGCCGGATGATATCGCGCATATGTTGCTTGAGTGTCAGCAATCATTAAATCAATCTGAATATAATGATGCAGGTATTGGTAGGCGAGATGATTACCTCAAAAATGATTTCGTAAGGACTGATGAAATCTGCTGGATAACCGGCGGTTCGGAAGCTGGCAGGCGTTGGCTCGATTGGGCATCAGATTTACAACAGTACCTCAACCGCCGCCTTTTCCTGGGGTTATTTTCGTTTGAAAGCCACTTCGCTCATTATGCGCCGGGACATTACTACAAACGTCATTACGATGCCTTTAGAGGTGAGATGAACCGTGTTTTATCGTTGGTCGCTTACCTTAATCCGGGCTGGGCATTAAACGAGGGCGGGGAACTTGTACTTTACGAGAACGATGAAGACAAAACCGGCACCAAAGTCGTTCCGTTATTTGGTACCGTTGTGGTTTTCCTGAGTGAATCCTTCCCGCATGAAGTATTGCCTGCGTCTCGTGATAGACATTCAATTGCAGGTTGGTATAGGGTTAATACATCGGTTAATAACAAGATTGATCCACCGCGTTAAGTGATGCCGCGCGATCAGGGAGTTCGTCATGTCTGCAGGTAAAATAAGCCCGCTAAAAGTCTTTCGCTTTTTTAGCATCGTGGCGGTTATATTGGGCTTTGCTTATTGGCTAAAAGGGTATTCTTTTAACCTCGCTGTGATCTCCGCTTTAGTGTGGGCAGCAATTTCCACCCTTGTGTTTGTTTTGACTCGCCTCTATTGGAGTGCGAGAGGTCAGTCATGCAGTACTTGTGAAAAGATACTGCATGAGGATGATAAAGCCGCAGACTAAGCGGGTAGGTGTTGAATGGCTTTTTCTAGCGCTACCGTACGGTCGTTAGTGAAGGCGTCATCATCAAGTAAGTCTTCTAATCCAATGCGCTTAAGCTTTTCTTCCGCTTTGCGTGTTTTCATCACAACAAACACCGCTTTGTTAAGCTCTTTCGCTTCTTTGACCACGTTCTCAATGGATAAGCTGATAGTATCATCCAGCATCGACACATCACTTAAGTCAATAATAATCACGTCGTGATCAGGAATACTTGCACGCTCGCGAGCGAGAGCTTTAGACACGCCGAAAATCATTGCGCCGCTGAGGTAAAAGAACAGGATCCGACCTTCGCCCATATTCAGTAGGCGTTTTTGCTCACGTGTTAACGGGAGTTTGTCATCCATATCGCTTATTGCACGGATATTCTTTGATTGGCTTGCGCTGAGTTTTTCAATGGTAATGACATTGGCGATAAATACGCCGATCCCGACGGCGATAATCAGATCCACGAATATTGTCAGTAGCATCACTGCGTACATGATCAAAGTTGAATGGAAAGACACGCGGTGTGCACGTTTTATAAAGCTCCAATCAAGGATATCGACACCGACTTTGACCGCTATGCCGGCCAATACGGCTAGAGGAATATTGCCTATTAATGACGCGGCGCCAAATACCGCGACGACCAATACGGCAACACGGGTAACGCCGGATAACGGGGATTGTGCGCCACTTTGTATATTGACTACCGTCCCCATGGTTGCCCCCGCACCGGGTAAGCCACCAAAAAGACCGGACATAATATTACCAATGCCTTGACCAACGAGCTCTTTATCGGATTTATGTTCAGTACGGGTTAAGTTGTCGGCAATAACCGAGGTCAACATCGAATCGATACAACCCAACATCCCCAATACCATGGCGTCTACCAACATGGTTTGGAATTGTTCTAAGGTAAATGTTGGGAATATCAAGGAGGGGATCGATGCGTTTATTTCGCCAATACGCTGGATGTCATTGTAGTTAAAGAAGATGACCGAAATTAATGAAACGATGACCAGTGCATACAGTTGCGGGGGGACGAATTTACGCCATTTTTGCGGCGTGTAAAATAAAATAGCGAGCGTTAACAATGCAAGTGCTAATTCGCCCCAGTGAATATTAGCCAGCAATGACGGGAGGTTGGTCAATGTACCGTTCACGCCTCCAGCAGGGGCTGATTGCCCAATTAAGGGGGCAAACTGAATGATGATGAGGATGAAGCCTATCCCTGACATAAAGCCGGAAATCACGCTATAAGGCATCAGCGTGATGTATTTCCCTAACTTTAACAATCCAAATGCGATTTGAAACATACCCGCCATCATGACGACAGTAAATGCCATGGCGAGTCCGTTATCTGGGTTGTCCGCAATTAGGGTTGTCACAACGGCTGCCATAACCACTGTCATGGGGCCTGTAGGCTCTGAGATGAGAGTAGGCGTGCCGCCGAACAAGGCCGCGAAAAGCCCTACTAAGATAGCACCATAAAGCCCTGCCTCAGCACCGGCGCCAGACGCCACCCCGAATGTTAGCGCTAGTGGCAGCGAGACAATGGCTGCAGTAACGCCACCTAATACATCGCCGCGTAGATTTCGAGTATGTAGTTGGTTCAAAAAACTCATCGAATACGTTGCCTGATTTTAGAATTTGGCAATTATAAAACGCAATAAATATAAATCAATTTAAAATTAAAGGTTATTTATATTTATAAAATTAAATGCATTTGTGTACGTTAGTCATGTTTAACAACTTCACCGTTTTTCATCACAAACTGAACATTCTCTAACAAGCTGATATCGGATAAGGGATCGCCCTTAACGGCTACAATATCGGCGAACTTGTCTTTGCTTACACTACCCATAACCGTTTGCTGTTTGAGCAGTGTGGCGGAATTAATCGTAGCAGCCTGAATCGCTTGCATTGGGGTCATGCCAAACTCAACCATGCGTTTGAACTGACGGCCATTGTCACCGTGGGGGTATACTCCCGCATCAGAACCAAACACCATTTTTACGCCGGCGTTGACCGCTTTATTAAAATTGTCGCGTTGACGTTTTCCGACGATACGCTCTTTGGCTAAGCTTTCTTCCAAAATACCGGCTTTGGCTCCTTCACCGAGAATGTATTCGGTGACATAAATATCCATAGAGAAGTAAGTACCGTGCTGTTTTGCCAACGTAATGGCTTCATCGTCTAGTAGGCTGACATGCTCTACTGAGTCAACACCGGCTTTGATTGCTGTTTTAATGCCGTCTGTGCCGTGAGCGTGTGTCGCCACGGTTAATCCGCGCATATGTGCTTCATCAATTAATGCTTTCATTTCTTCAAAGCTATATTGTTGAACCCCAACTTTAGTGCCTTTGGATAGCACACCACCGGTTGCACAAAACTTGATGACGTTGGCACCGTACTTGATGTTTTCTCTGACTTTTTCGCGCACAGCCCATGGGCCATCGGCAACGCCTTCACTTTTAACTTCGTATTCTGCTGGCAATAAATTGTTGTCACAATGACCACCGGTGACGCCAATAGACGGGCCTGCAACAAACATGCGTGGACCGATTACATCTCCGGCCATTATTGCATCGCGAAGGGCGATATCCGCATAGCCGGGAGCCCCGACATTACGCACCGTGGTGAAGCCTGCGAGTAATGTTTGCTTGGCATGCTTCACACCCGTAATCGCAGCGCGTGGCGTAGACACGGCGAGCCCTCTGTATCCGTGCATTGTCGCGTCACTGGTAAGGTGAACGTGCATGTCCATAAAGCCGGGTAACAGGGTATGGCCGCTCAAATCAATAACATCTGATCCGTCAGGTACTTGGTCACGCGTGTGGTTCAACACTTCAACGACTTTATCGTTTTTTACAATGACGAGTGGGTGCTTAATTGTTTTCCCATTTTCAACATCGACGAGTGCATCAGCTTTAATCGCTAATTGTGCGTGGGCTAGGCTAGAAATAAGAGTAAGAATAACGGCGCAGAACAATGCTTTCATGAAGGCTGAACCTATTAAAATGCCAAAACAAGCACTCAGTATAACAGTCAGCGTCGCCGCAACAATGTAAAATCAGCGCTTAACTGGTACGACGATCACGCCAAATCGCTATACCCGCAAACGCAATAAACACTAACCACGCGAGTGCGTCACCGAATATACGGTAAGGTGTGCTTCCAGATACGAGTTGTACTTGATGGCGCAACGACGCCAATTCAAATTGGGGCAGGGCGGCTTCTATTTCACCTTTGTGATTGATGTAGCCACTAATACCATTATTGGTCGAACGAATGACGGGCAAACCAAGCTCTTTGGCCCTTACCTGCGCGATTTGCATATGTTGAGCTGGGCCATGTGAGCGTCCAAACCATGCGTCGTTGCTAACGGTAAGGATCACATCGGTTTGAGCGTAAATGTTTGCTCGTACTTGACGAGGAAACGCTATCTCAAAGCAAATCGCCGGTGCGATATGGATCCCATTGGCGACTAAATTACGCTGTTGGAAATCGCCACGAGTAAAACTCGACATGGGCAAGTCAAAAATAGGAGCAAGGGTTCTTAGTACTGACTCAAAGGGGACAAACTCTCCGATGGGCAACAAATGGTGTTTGGCGAAGCGATTATTGTGGAAATAGCGGTAGTGCCTTTGGGTATCCTCTTTTTCCCTTTTGCCAACGGCAATAAGATTATTATACACATCGCCCGTTTCGTAATTGTAATTCACAATACCGGTGACTAACGCAGTATCATGTTGCGCGGTTAACTCATCCAATTCATGAATGTAGTCTTGTGCGAGTGATTCCAATTTTGGAATAGCGGCTTCAGGCCAAATAATGAGTTCGGCATCGAGCAATGGTAACGTTGCATCAAAGTAGGTGCGCATTGTCGGCATATCTTGCTCCGGCACCCAACGTAATTCTTGTTTTATATTGCCTTGCACCATGGCGGTGTTGACAGACTGATTCCGCGGTGTAACCCATTCAACGTCATTTAATATTGCGCCAGTCACAAATGGTAGCGCTGTAATGAGTACCATACTTAGCCAGCGCTTGTGCAATAAAAACCAAGCAAAGGATACGCTCATCAATATAAGTAATGCACTGAGGCCTGTTTCGCCTATGACGGGTAGCCAGCCAGCTAGCGGGGAGCTCAATTGGCTGTAACCAAGTGATAACCACGGGAAACCGGTTAGCATCCAACTGCGTAGCCATTCCACGAATAACCATACTAGGGGCAACATCAGCGGAATATTGTCAGCACTTGTTTTTTGGCAAATTTTCATCGCAAGTGCGGGATACAGCGCAAGATAAGCGCAGAGTAAAACCATTAGTCCAACGGAGCCAATCAGTGGCAAGCCGCCAAAATCGGCGATACTTACATGAACCCAACTAATGCCAGCGCCGAACCAGGCGAATCCAAACCACGCCATAAGCCAGGTTTTACTGTACTGAGTTTGGCGTAATATTGTGTAGAAAGTGATTGTGAGCGCGAGGGGAGTAACCCACCAATAATTAAAAGGTGCATACGCTAGGGTTAGCGATGCACCAGATAAAATTACGATAAGGTAAATAAACAACTTTTGCAGGGCTAGTCTTCCGTGTCGGTGCTGTTGACTCCGTCTTCTTCTAGCAAGACTTTAAGTTGCTGTAATCGACGTTTGTCAGATTGAGTGACTTTAAATAGTAACTTACCAACCGTGATTTCTTCACCGGTTTCGGGCATGTGACCAAACGCTTTGAGCACGATACCACCAATCGTGTCAGCTTCTTCTTCATTAAACGACGTTTCAAAGAAACGATTAAATTCATCTAATGGGGTCAATGCTTTCACTGAATAGGTGCTTTTGTTGAGCGGGCGAATATCATCCGTACCGTCCTCTTCAACATCAAACTCGTCTTCGATTTCTCCGACGATCAATTCGAGGATGTCTTCAATCGTAACTAAGCCAGAAACACCGCCGTATTCATCGACTACGATAGCCATATGATAGCGTTGTTGGCGAAACTCTTTGAGCAATACATCAACACGCTTACTTTCTGGGACAATGACCGCCGGGCGCAATACGTCTTTAAGCTCAAACTCTTTACCTGGGATAAAGGCGTAGGCTAGTAGGTCTTTTGCCAACAAAATGCCTTCGATATGATCTTTGTCTTCACTAATAACAGGAAAGCGTGAGTGAGCGGAGTCAAGCATCAAGGGCAGAAACTCTTCTACCGATTGATTGATGTCGATGGTGATCATTTGCGCGCGAGGTATCATGATTTCACGTACACGCATATCGTGTACACCAATGACACCTTCGATCATTTCGCGTGTTTGAGGGTCTATGACCTCTCGGGCTTCTGCTTCAGAAATGACTTCTTTTAAGTCTTCCTTGCTTTTCGGTTCTCCGGCGAAAGGTTGGAGTATTTTATCAAACCAACCTTTTGAAGAACCGCTGGTAGAGTGCGGGTTATCGTCGCTCATATTTTAACGTACTTTGTTAATAATGCCGTTGTCGGCTGTTAATAGTTAATGATCTTGGTAGGGATCGTCAATCCCTAATTTTGCAAGCAAACGTGTTTCGAGTGATTCCATCTCTTCTGCTTGCTCTGGATCAATATGGTCAAAACCTAACAAATGCAATACACCGTGTATCGTCATATGTGCATAATGATGGTTGAGATCTTTCTCTTGTTGAATGGCTTCCTGCTCTACAACTGCCGGACATATTACGAGATCACCCAAATAGTCCATTTCGATTTCAGGCGGGCATTCAAATGGAAAAGACAGCACATTGGTAGCTGCGTCTTTTCCTCTGAATTGAAAATTAAGTTGCTGTGATTCCTCTGGGTTCACTAGACGCACGGTGACTTCACCAGCGTCAAGCTGATTCGCGCTAAGAGCACTTTCAACCCATTGTTCAAACGCTTCAATGCTTGGCGTGTCTTGTTCACACGCGACCTGCAGGTCTACGCTAATGCTCACGATTCAGAGTTCTTCAGACGCGCTTGCTCTGCGTCGTACTCTTCATAAGCGCCAACAATACGCGCCACCACAGGGTGTCGCACTACATCATTGGCGTTGAAGAAGTTGAATGATAGTTCTTTGACGTCTTTGAGGACGTCAATCGCATGTCTAAGTCCGGAGCGAGCATTACGGGGCAGATCAATTTGCGTAATATCGCCTGTAATCACGGCTTTGCTATTAAAACCAATACGCGTTAGGAACATCTTCATCTGTTCCACAGTGGTGTTTTGACTTTCATCAAGAATAATAAACGCATCATTCAATGTACGCCCGCGCATGTAGGCAAGCGGTGCAACTTCAATGACATTGCGCTCAATCAGTTTCTCAACCTTTTCAAAACCCAGCATTTCAAATAATGCGTCGTATAAAGGACGCAAGTATGGATCGACTTTTTGTGATAAGTCGCCAGGTAAGAAACCTAATTTCTCGCCAGCTTCGACTGCGGGGCGAGTCAATAAAATACGACGAATTTCTTGGCGCTCTAATGCGTCCACAGCACATGCAACGGCTAGATAAGTTTTACCAGTACCCGCAGGGCCGATACCAAATGAAATGTCATGATTAACAATATTCGCGACGTACTGTGACTGGTTTGGATTGCGCGGTTTAATTACGCCACGCTTAGTTTTAACGTGAACTTCTTTACCGTATTCACCGGCTTCGGCACGTTCTAAACATTTAACTTCCTGGATTGCCAAATGCACTTTTTCGGCTTCAAGTTCCGGAATGCGACCTTTAATGGGCTGTGTTTCAATATACAACAACTTTAACAATTCACCCGCACCACCGGCGCGCATAGGCTCGCCAATAACCTTAAATTGATTATTGCGGTAGGTGATTTCAACGCCAAGTCGGCGTTCAATCTGCTTAATATTATCGTCAAACGGACCACAAAGACTGGATAAGCGCTTTTGGTCTTCTGGTTCTAATACAATTTCGTTGCTAGTTATATTATTCACAATTCCTCGGTCTACGCAGGTTGATATTGACTGACACCTAATGCATCAGGTGCAGTCGTCGATTCTTTATTCATGATGCTTTGCGGACTTACGGCTACACGAAGCCCCATGTCACATTCACGGCGCACCACATCACCGCGCAATGAGTTGGCAAATACGTCAGTGATGTTGATATCGACAAATTGACCAATCATATCGGGCGTGCCTTCGAAATTAACCACACGATTGTTTTCGGTGCGGCCTGAGAGTTCCATTGGATTCTTCTTCGATGGGCCTTCAACTAATACGCGCTGTTCCGTGCCGACCATATTTCTGGCAATGCGCAATGCTTGTTGGTTAATGCGTTGCTGTAATACATATAGACGCTGCTTTTTAGTATCTTCACTGACATCATCCACTGCATCTGCTGCAGGCGTTCCCGGACGCGCGCTATAGACGAAACTAAAACTCAGGTCGTAATCAATCGCTTGGATCAAATCCATAGTCGCTTCAAAATCAGCGTCGGTTTCACCAGGGAATCCAACGATAAAATCAGAAGACATACTGATATTCGGGCGGATCTTACGTAATTTGCGAATTTTGGATTTGTACTCGATCGCTGTGTGACCACGTTTCATAAGGTTCAAGATGCGATCCGAACCGCTTTGAACCGGCAAGTGCAAGTGATCAACCAACTCAGGGATGGTTTCATACGCGGCGATAATATCGTCCGTAAATTCCACAGGATGCGAAGTGGTGTAGCGGATGCGATCGATACCGTCGATGGACGCGACTAATTCAAGCAGTTCGGCAAAACGACATATAGAACCATCGTGCTGCTCACCGCGATAGCCGTTGACGTTTTGACCTAACAAATTAACTTCGCGCACACCTTGTTCTGCTAACTGAGCGACTTCTAACAAGACATCATCTACAGGACGGCTGACTTCCTCACCGCGTGTGTATGGCACAACACAGAATGTGCAATACTTAGAACAGCCTTCCATTATCGATACAAACGCCGTTGGACCTTCGGCTTTTGGCTCGGGCAAACGGTCGAATTTTTCAATTTCAGGGAAGCTCACGTCAACCACAGCCTTTTCACCGGCTTTAATTTGTTCGATCATCTCTGGCAATCGATGCAGTGTTTGTGGCCCGAAAACAAGATCCACATAGGGTGCACGTTGACGAATGGCATCACCTTCTTGTGACGCTACGCAACCGCCGACACCAATAATGAGGTCAGGTTTGCTTTGCTTAAGCGTTTTCCAGCGACCTAGTTGATGAAACACTTTTTCCTGAGCTTTTTCTCGGATTGAACAGGTATTTAGCAGGATAACGTCAGCATCTTCCGGTTCTTCCGCAACGGAAAAACCGTGAGTACTGTCGAGTAGATCGGCCATCTTTTCCGAATCGTACTCATTCATCTGGCAACCCCAGGTTTTGATAAACAGCTTTTTGCTCATGTGGTTTAACAGCTCAACTTTATTCAGTAATTTATTTGCATTTCCAATGGCTTATATCAGTATGCGAATATTGCGGCGATATTGACCAAATGCAATTCAAAATAGCCGGCCATTATACCCTTAAAACGCTATATCTGCCAAGCGATTCACAACAGCCAGCGGCGACGGATCGTGATGTTGGCAGCCCATATGATAAGTACTGAGCCGGTCAGAAGTGAGAGTGTGATAGGTTCGTTCCAGCCTATTGCACCAATGACAGCGGCAAATATAAGGCTGGTGTAGGACAATAGGCCAATTTTGACAGGCGAGGCCAATGCAAATGCTTTGGTCATCAACAATTGCCCCACGGCTGCGAGTATCCCCATCATGACAAGTCCTGGAATAACGCTTATCAGCAATGGCTGCCAAAACAACAACATGGGCACACACGAAATCAATGTTGCGATACCGGTGAAGTAAAACACTATACGCAATGAGGGCTCGCTGTCCGTTAGTTTGCGTATGGCACACTTAGTGGTTGCCACCAGTGATGCACATCCAAGCGCTATCAATATGGCGAGGGTGGGGTACTGACTGTTGCTATCAGGCTTCGTCATCAGAATAAAAATCACGCCGACAAATCCGATGCACATGGCGATAAGCGTTTTTCTATCGATATGTTCATGTAACCAAAACCGCGCGATGATTGGCACGATGAAAGGGGCAAGTAGTAATGCCATCATTGCTTGCGCCAGCGTTAACGCAGTGAGGACGTAAAAGAAACCGTACATAGCGAGCATGCCACAGCAAGCCCTGAAAACATGCAGGCTTAGACGCTGTGTTTTAACGCTTTGCCATGCTTGGTTCATTCCTCTTTTAAACAACAAAGGTAATAGCACAACCATTGCGCTGGCATTGCGAAAAAAGACCAGTTGCGTTTGGTTCATGTCTTCACTCAGCAATTTAACCAACGCGCCGACAAAGGCAAAGCAAAGCTCTGCAGCAATCAGACAAATAGCGCCCAGTAATAAAGTGTTAGTACGTTGTGTTGATAGTTTCATCGCTGCTACATGAGGAATTCATGCCTAGTCATAGGCAGGCGTGCTGTTTTACTTCATAATGCATATTACTACAAATCAGTCACGAGATTATGTTGGATTTCATTGTTATTGGCGGTGGTATGGTGGGTTCAGCCATTGCATTGGGCCTAGCGCAACAAGGCAAGCGTGGGCTTATTATCGAACGCCACTTACCAAAACCCTTTTCAACAGAGCAACTACCGGATATTCGGATGTCGGCTCTGAGCTTGGGGTCGGTCTCATTGTTAACGTCATTAGGGGCGTGGCAGCATATTGAATCGATGCGCTATCAACCCTACTCACGTCTGAGTGTATGTGAAGGTGTTACGTCTGATGTAACTCATTTTGATGCGTCGTCTATCGATCAAACCTGGTTAGGTTACTTTGTTGAAAACAGAGTCACGCAGTTGGCCTTACACAAAGCACTGAAAGACTATGACAGTGTGGAGTGGAAGACTGAGGTTGATGTTGAGCAAATTGATCCTGAACAGGGGGACATTCACCTTAGTGATGGAAGCCGTATACAAGCAGAATTAATTATTGGTGCCGATGGCGCACAATCACGTGTTCGGCAACTTGCCAAAATTGGTCAAACCGGTTGGCAATATGGACAGCAAGCGATGGGGATTATCGTGAAGACACCATTCCCATCCACTCATGAAACCTGGCAACGGTTTAGACCACAGGGACCAATCGCCTACTTACCCATGCATGACCAATACGCAGCGCTCATTTGGTACGATCAAGCAGACAGCATTTCACATTTAATGTCGCTCGATGAGCCTCAACTTAAAGAGGCTCTCGTTTCAGCATACGGCGCTGCATATCTAGGACTTGAGATAATTAACAAAGCGCGTTTTCCTCTCGCCCGTGCGCATGCGAATCAATACGTTAAAGGAAAAGTCGTGCTTGCTGGCGACGCAGCCCACACCATCAACCCATTAGCGGGGCAGGGCGTGAATATCGGTTTTAAAGATGTCGAGCAATTGTTGGCTGCGCTTGAAGGCCAATCCATGCCGTCGGCAGATCAACTTCGCCAGCGGTATGAGCGGCCGCGTCGACGTGCAAACGCGTTAATGATGAGCACGATGGACGCGTTTTATCTTGGTTTTAGCAATGATATATTGCCCCTCAAATTGGCGCGCAATGCACTTTTGAAAGTTGTTGATAATGCGGGCTTAATGAAACAACACATTTTAAAATATGCGGTAGGCTTATAAATGGAATTGTTGATTATATTGGCAGTGTTGTTTGCTGCTTTGTTTATTATTGTCCCTCTGATTGAGCGTTCAAAGGTACGTATCAGTGATGAAGAAACGAGCAAAATATCACGCTGGATATTACCTTTAATTGTGATTTTGCTCGTTGTTCAAGTATTTATGTTTATGGGTGATTAAGAAGCGCTAGAGGAATTTTCTTTAGCACTCCACACGCCATCTTCGTTTTCGCCTTGGATATAACAGTCGCCTTCGGTGTACTCGGGTAACTCGCCGCGATCCCGTTTAGTGAAATAATCTCGACTAATCGATACGATGGTTGGCGTCATCCACACAATAGCAATGATGTTTATTACGGTCATAAGGCCTAAGGCCATATCGGCCATAGCCCACACTTGCGGAAGTGCGGCCATAGAGCCCCATAAGATCATCATTAAATAGCCTAACGTATATAGTGCTCGGCCAATCTTATTATCAAGCCTAAACATATGAAGATTACTTTCTCCATATGCGTAGTTGGCGACTACAGAAGTAAACGCAAACAGACTGATGGCAGCCGCCACAAAGTCCTCGCCACCGTTGCCCAAATGGGAAGCCATGGCGGTTTGAGTTAAACGAATACCTTCCATTTGTTCACCAGATGATCCGCCTGCAAGCAATATGATGAACGCCGTACAGGTACACAAGATCATGGTGTCTATAAACACCCCAAGCATTTGAACATAACCCTGCGATACAGGATGGTTTGGGTAAGGTGACGCACTGGCTGCGGCATGAGGTACACTGCCTGAACCGGCCTCGTTAGAATATAAACCGCGCTGAATGCCATTTTTAACAGCGGCGGCAAACGCACCCGCAGCAGCTTCTGTTAAGCCAAATGCACTTAACACGATGTCACTGATCACGCTGGGTAATAAATCAATGTTGATGGCAGTGACATAAATTGCTACTGAAACGTAACCCACCGCCATAAATGGCACAATCCATTCCGCAAATCTTGCAATGGCGCGTAATCCACCTATTACAATTAAACCCGCAACTAAAATGATAACGAAGCCAGAATGCAACGTGGGGATGTCATAAGCGTTATTCAGTGCATCTGTTATAGTATTTGCTTGAACGGCACTGAAGATAAAGCCGTAACCTAAAAACAAACACAGTGAAAACAGTACTGCTAGCCATTTTTGCTTAATACCTTGGCGAATGTAGTAGGCTGGGCCACCGCGGTACTCTCCATTAGCATCACGCACTTTATACAACTGACCCAACACGCTTTCGGCAAAACCGGTTGCCATACCAAGCAGTGCAATCACCCACATCCAGAAAATAGCACCGGGCCCACCTAAGGATATTGCTACGGCTACGCCTGCAAGGTTTCCGGTACCAACACGGGCACTTAAACTGGTGCATAAAGCACCAAATGAGCTAATACCAGACTTATCGCCGCGCGTGCTGCCGCGCATGATAGAGAACATATGGACGAAATGGCGTAACTGAACGGCGCCTAATTTCCAAGTGAACCAAATACCACAGCCAAGGAGCATGTAAATCAGCACCTGACCTTCACCCCAAAGTACGTTATTTATCGCGGCGACAATGTCATTGATCAAAATAAATCCTTGTTATTCTTATTAGAAAACAAAAGTCTGCCGTTGATTGAAAGGGAAGTCTAGAACCGAATGGAATAACTAACAAAAAAGCGCCTAAAAAGGCGCTTTTTTATATGGCTGGGGTAGCTGGACTCGAACCAACGAATCGCGGGATCAAAACCCGCTGCCTTACCAACTTGGCTATACCCCAATTTGTGTTGTAACGCGACGTCAGCCACATTACTGAATAGTGGCTGGGGTAGCTGGACTCGAACCAACGAATCGCGGGATCAAAACCCGCTGCCTTACCAACTTGGCTATACCCCAACAATGGTGCGGAAGGAGAGACTTGAACTCTCACGCCGTGAAGCACTGGAACCTAAATCCAGCGTGTCTACCAATTCCACCACTTCCGCATAGACAACCTTCTACTAAAGTAGAAAGTGGTGGCTACGGCGGGACTCGAACCTGCGACCCCATCATTATGAGTGATGTGCTCTAACCAGCTGAGCTACGTAGCCACGTAGAAACTCCGTTTCGGAGTGGCGCGTATTATGCTGATAAGGGTATTTACCGTCAACCCCTTTTTAGCGATATATCTTCGCGATATTGCTGATTGCGCATTATCTAGTCAATTTCCTTGTGTATGTAATGACTAATTCGTTAAAAGCGCAGGAGAGAGTTATCAAAAGAGCGATTAAAGTGTGGACTTCACGGCCTCAATTTTAGCAACCCACTGAGCGTGAGTTTCATGAGCGTCGGGGTATTTATTAAACAAGGCCTTGATATTTTTAGCATCACGCATGTTAAATAAAGACTGGTTTAAGCGATTGAGGTAAACCTGAGCCTCTTTGTTTGTTTTTAACACTATCGTATGCACACTATCGGCATGAAAAATCGGTTCAATTTTTTTCATGCAGTCTCGGTTTTGGGCACCATCTACGAACAAACAATAGTAATCAATAATGCTCTCACCTAAAAATAAGTAATCGATTCGTCCAGCATCTAGCATGTCATATAGCTGTGGACGCTGGGCTGTGGGGTAAATATTTTCAAACCCCAGTTCGCGCGACAGCTCCTCATGGATTGATTTTGCTGGTACGCCGATCGTACTGTTTTGTAAATCAATCTCATCAAAGTGATTAACGCTGTTTTTAGGGTGAGTGAATATCGCAGAGCCCTCTGCGATCAAAGGGAGTGAAAACGTCGCCCATTTTTCTCGTTCTTTGGTCTTTAGTGCCGCGAAGACGAGATCGACTTTACCTGACTGTAGTCGCTTCATCGAGGCATTCCATGACGAGGGAATAACGACTAACTCAATATTGGCTTTTTCAGCTGCGGCTTCCAGCAACAGCCACGATAGTCCATATGAGCTGGACGCTGAGACATAACGAGCATGGTCTTCAAAAACAGTGACCGTCACTTCATCCTTGGCATAAGCAATGCCTGTGTAAAAGATTAAAAATACGACGCATAACACACGAAGCTTAAGCAACCTAGACATCCTGTTTGAGCGGAACCTTGTATGATTTTTATACTAACGAATATTACTTTTTTTGTCATAAGAAAATTAACTGTAGAGGCCATTTTGTTGTTTTGATTTGATGGTGGTCAATGTCAATGTGTAGACGTGATTTGGGTGGTCACTTTATCAACGTTTTAGGTTGCAGTGACTAGTTTTTATTGCTGTCATGGTGAGTTGGCAAAGTGTTGTGGAGCAGTCAGCGATGCATCTTGTTAAAGAGGCGATAGTATGACCCATGGTAATCTCGATGTACGTTAATAACGCTCAATTTATTGTGGGATAGTTTATCCAGCAGCACCAAAACGCCCCATTTTAAAGTGATATAGAATGGGGCTTTGGGTGTTTTTAATAGTGGGTTCCGCTATGGGTTCCCAACTGATTAACGGAAGGGCTAGACGTTAAATCTGAAGTGGATAACGTCACCGTCTTTAACAATATAATCTTTACCTTCTAGGCGCCATTTCCCGGCATCTTTTGCACCTTGTTCACCCTTGAATTCGATAAAGTGATCAAAACCAATGATTTCTGCACGGATAAAGCCTTTTTCAAAATCAGTATGGATTTTACCGGCAGCCTGTGGAGCAGTTGACCCTTCAGGGAAGGTCCATGCTCTAACTTCTTTAACACCTGCGGTGAAATAAGTTTGCAGTGTTAAAAGGCTGTAACCTGCACGGATAACGCGGTTTAGACCAGGCTCTTCAAGGCCCATTTCGTCTAAAAACTCTACTTTTTCTTCTTCATCAAGTTCTGCAATTTCTGATTCAATTGCAGCACAAACAGCAACGACTACCGCATTTTCAGTTTCCGCAATGGCTCTTACCTGATCGAGATAAGGATTGTTGTCAAAGCCATCTTCGTTAACATTCGCAATATACATGGTTGGCTTTAACGTCAGCATGTTCATGTAGCTGATCGCCGCTAATTCTTCTTTGCTAAGTTCAAGAGAACGTAGCAATAAGCCTTCATCCAGATGTGGCTTTATTTTTTCCAATACTTTTAATTCGTACTTGGCATCTGCGTCTCCACCTTTAGCTCTTTTGGCTACGCGGATAAGCGCTTTTTCGGTGGTTTCTAAATCAGCCAAGGCCAATTCAGTGTTGATAACATCAATGTCATCTTTAGGGCTTACTTTGCCAGCAACGTGGACAATATTCTCATCATCGAAACAACGAACAACATGGCCTATCGCATCAGTCTCACGAATGTTGGCAAGGAATTTATTCCCCAAACCTTCGCCTTTTGATGCGCCTTCTACCAATCCTGCGATATCAACAAATTCCATCGTGGTGGGTATAACGCGTTGTGGTTTCACAATTTCGGCTAGCGCAGTTAAGCGCTCATCAGGTACAGGTACCACACCCGTATTGGGTTCAATGGTACAAAACGGAAAGTTTGCCGCTTCGATACCAGCTTTAGTCAGTGCATTGAAGAGGGTCGATTTACCAACATTTGGCAAGCCAACAATACCACATTTAAAACCCATAGTTGTTTCCTGTAAACATTATCTGCGCCGAGCTATTAACCGGCTTTAAAAGAGTGAAGTCGTTGTTGCGCAGCGGTTAAGTCTTGCGCTAATAATAATTCCGTACAACGAATTGCTTCGTCTATTACCTCATCCATGGCCAGTTTCTCCTCAGTAGTCGGTTTGCCTAAAACAAAACCTGTTACTTTAGATTTGTGCCCCGGATGTCCAATACCTATTCTCAAGCGCAAAAAATCTTTGTCATTCCCCATTTTACTGACGATATCCCGTATACCATTTTGACTTGAGCTACCACCCACTTTGTATTTGGCAACACCCGGCGGTAAATCGAGTTCGTCAAATGCAACTAATATAGATGATACGGGGATTTTGAAGAAATTCGCCATAGCAGCCACAGATTGCCCACTGCGATTCATAAAGGTACTAGGGTAGAGTAGTCGTACATCTTTATTCGCAATAGTAACGCGAGCTGTTTGACCAAAGAACTTGGCTTCAGGGGTAAGGGATTGATTATACGTTTGTGCCAGTCGTTGCAAAAACCATGCACCGGCGTTGTGACGGGTATTTTCGTATTCGGGGCCTGGATTACCCAGGCCCACAATAAGGCGTATATCAGCCAAAGGAATTATTCCTCTGATGCCTCTTCGTCGTCGCTTGCAGCTTCTTCTTCAGCAGCTGCTTTCTTAGCTTTCTTGATTGTCACAACAGCAAGGTCGTGAGTTTCATCGTTTTTAGCTAGTTCTACAGACTCAACACCTTTTGGAAGTTTGATGTCTGATAAATGCAACGTCTGATCCATTTCTAAATCTGCAACATCAACTTCGATGAACTCAGGTAAGTCTTTTGGTAGACATGTGATTTCGATTTCGTTGACGTGGTGTTCTGCAATACCACCAGCTTTAACAGCAGCAGACTTCTCTTCGTTAACGAAGTGAATTGGAACATTAGTGTGAAGTTTTTCACCAGCGATTACACGTTGGAAATCGATGTGAGTTACTTTCGGCTTGAATGGGTGGCGTTGCATGTCTTTAACAAGCGCTTGCACTTCTTTACCGTCGACGTTTAAGGTAAGGATGTGAGAGTAAAATGCTTCAAACTCTTGTGCTTGGATAACTTTGTTATGCTCAAGAGTAAGTGCTACTGGCGCTTCTTCACCACCGTAAAGGATCGCAGGAACTTTATCCGCGTGACGTAGGCGGCGGCTCGCACCTTTCCCCAAGTCAGTACGGACTTGCGCATCCAAATTAAAAATTGCTTCAGACATTGAAATGTCTCCAAATTAAATCGTTTAAAAGAGTGGCATCTTGCGACCAGATCCCACGGTTATTGCAAGCAAAATGGTTTTACCAAGCTTGCACCCCTCAAAAAAGGGCGGCGAATTCTAACACTTCAATTGCCCATACACAACGCCGTATAAGGAAATAACGAGAAAAACCCATTGTGATGCTGCAAAACCTTTTACCTTGGGGGAATTTGGCTACACTCAAAAGCAATTTCTCGCAAATAAGGATCCAATAATGAGCTGTAATTTTGTGCGCAGGGTAATTAGAGCGGCAGGCGTTATAACGTGCCTAATATTGTCAATAGGTCATGCTATTGCTGACGTGGAGAGGGCTAATCAAAGCGGGAAGGTTGCGTTAGTGGGTGGCCGCTTGATTGACGGCTACGGTCATCAACCATTGGCAAATAGCGTCATATTAATCAACCAAGGTGTTATTGAAGCCATTGGTCAAACGGATTCTTTGCCAGTACCTGAAGGCTATGTGATTGTCAGTACAGAAGGACATGACGTATTGCCAGGACTTTGGGAGAACCATGCTCACCTAATGTTAACCGGGCATGCTGACTATGAACACTGGCGTAAATTTTATACTGATAGGCTCGCTTCAGAAATAATGCCAGCTTCAGCGGTGCAATTGCTGTTGGCGGGGATCACCAGCGCGAGAGATCTGGGGGCACCACTGGAAGATTCGCTGATCGTGCGTCAACGCATTAAAGATGGGGAGATCCCTGGCCCTAATTTATATATTTCGGGTCCATTTATACAGAAAGCACCTTACCCTGGCACATCACATTACCGTTGGGGGGTTGAGGGTGTTAGCGATGCCAAAGCAAAAGTCAATAAACTCGCAGATGCTGGTGTTGATTTTATAAAGCTGGTTGATCAGGACAGTATGACCCATGACGAGGCGCAAGCCGTCATCGACCAAGCGCACGCCAGAGGGTTGAAGGTCATTGGACATAGCCATCGCCCAGATGAAATTCGTGTGGGGTTGGAAATGGGTATCGATAATTTTGAGCATACTGGGTTAACCACTGCACCTGAGTATCCAGACGATGTTATGCAAGCATTAAAAGAGCGCACAGCACGAGGTCGAGTCGCCGGTGGACCTTTATATTGGACGCCGACGGTGGAAGGGCTTTGGAACTATCAATTAACCGTGGCAAATCCAGAGCGCTTGGATAATCCATGCTGGCATAGAGGCCTCAAAGCAGACACCATCGCCGATATCAAGCAATCGTTAGCACAACCCGGCAAGTTAGCGTACATGCAATTAACGCCGTTAAGAAAACCTACTCTGAAACGCAAAATTGAACAGCTTAGAGAGGCCGGTGTTGTGTTCCTTACCGGGACTGACAGTGGCATTCCGACCAAGTTTCATTGTCAAAGTACTTGGAATGAGTTGGCAGTATGGGTTGATGAAATGGATATACCGGCAATGGACGCAATAAGAGCCGCAACCTACTGGCCATCAGTATTTATGAATGTTGATGATAAATTCGGTACTGTAAGCGAGGGGAAAGTGGCGGATATTGTTGCCGTAAAAGGTGATGTATTACGCTATATAAGCCTATTGCAAGACGTCAAAATGGTTATGAAAGGTGGGGTTGTGTACAAATACAATGGGCAAGCCATTGAATCCGCGCTCTGAGACAGTTCAATAAAACAAACGATGCCTTCCATATAATGAAGGCATCGTTGATCTGATTAGAGCTCTTGCGGTGAAGCAGGTTTAGGTTTGACCGATGAATCATCTACATTACTGATAGAATCCACTTTCATAACCGTGCCAAATTGTGTTGTTGTTAACATCTCTGGCATCGGCGTGCCCGTAACCGTTAACGCTAAACCGTGTCTGTGATAGGCCTTGTCCAGACCTTGAAGAACCCACTTACTGCCATCATCACCGATAAACGCGTAGAAACCACCTTCAAAAGGCTTAAACTCTATGTGCCCGTTTAGTGTGATCATGTCAGCCTCTTTTTTATCAGATATATCAATAGGGTTGGCAGGAGCCTCCACTACGGTTTCTTCACTATTGTTTGTGTGTGTATCTGTCTCGTCTTGACAGCCTGTAATGCCCAATGCAATTGCCAATACAGCGATTAGATTTACATGTTTCATCAACTTCATACACTCCTTCACATGACAGTATTGAGTTTGGTGATGTTGCTCACAGTATCGTAAATGTATTGGGAAAACTATACGTCGCCTTCCTTTTTATCGTTGCGTTCAGTCACTATTCAGATACGAGAGTCATGGCGAAGTGTACTCATTGAGTGGCTGGTTTCTGCTGGATTGCGGGTAAAGTCAATAAAGGTAAATCTTGAGCCAATAAAAAAGCCGGCAAAAGCCGGCTTTTCTGATTGTCAGGGTTCGATTTAGTACTCGAACATAGCTGAGATTGACTCTTCATTGCTAATACGGCGAATCGTCTCTGCCAGCATCTGTGATAATGTCAGTTGCTTAACTTTATTAATTTTCTGCATTTCAGGACTCAATGGAATTGAGTCGGTGACGATGATTTCATCAATCACTGAGTTACGCAGGTTTTCACACGCATTGCCAGAGAAAATAGCATGTGTTGCGTAGGCATACACATTACGTGCGCCATGCGCTTTCAGTGCTTCGGCTGCTTTCGCCAGAGTACCACCGGTATCAATCATATCGTCAACGATGATGCAATCACGGTCATTAACGTCACCGATGATGTTCATGACTTGCGCAACATTCGCCTTTGGACGACGTTTGTCGATAATGGCAAGGTCGGTATCATTTAATAGCTTCGCGGTAGCACGCGCACGTACAACACCACCGATATCAGGCGATACTACGACAGGCGCATGGAAGTCTCGGCGACACATATCATCCAATAGGATTGGAGTGCCAAATGCGTTATCCACGGGTACGTCGAAGAACCCTTGGATTTGCTCTGCATGCAAATCAATCGTTAAGACACGGTCAACGCCAACGTTTGATAGGAAGTCTGCAACCACTTTTGCCGTAATAGGTACACGGGCAGAGCGAACACGACGGTCCTGACGGGCATAGCCGAAATACGGTATAACCGCTGTGATTCGTCCAGCTGATGCACGGCGCAGTGCATCAATCATTACGATCAGTTCCATCAAGTTGTCATTTGTCGGCGCACACGTAGACTGGATAATAAAAACGTCCGAGCCACGGACGTTTTCATGAATTTCAACACTGATCTCACCGTCGCTAAAACGACCGACGCTGGCATTTCCCAGCTTGGTGTAAAGCCTATCGGCAACTTTTTGGGCAAGCTCCGGTACTGCATTACCGGTAAATAGCTTCATATCTGGCACGTGTCTATCCTCAGTGCATAAGTTCATGATGTGGCTGGGGTAGCTGGACTCGAACCAACGAATCGCGGGATCAAAACCCGCTGCCTTACCAACTTGGCTATACCCCAATTTTTAGGTTTTGTTCGCAGTGACCCGCATTACGTCAATGCTTCCTTAGGAGTGTTTGCCTAACGCCAGTTTCAATGGCGAACATTCGACACCTTTCGCAACAAATCCCTGCCATTTCGGCGGTAATTGCTGCATAACAGCGAGCGCATCGCTTTCTTGCTCGAATGTTGCAAACACACAGGCTCCTGTCCCCGTCATTCGCGACGGTGCGTAGTTTATCAACCACTGTAATAATTTTGCAACTTTGGGATAGCGATTAATTACCAGATCCTGGCAATCATTCCGCGTGAGATCGAAATCATAGTCATCAATTTCAATTTTCGCGCTATTGCGTGGGAGCTCAGGTGCGCCAAAAATGGCCGCCGTGGAAATATGGCAGTTCGGGAAAACCACGAGGTAATATGCGCTGGGTATTTTGACTGGCGTTAATTGCTCACCCACACCCGATGCAAATGCCGTGTTGCCATGCACAAAAACCGGTACGTCAGCGCCCAATTGGAGTCCGAGCTTGGCAAGTTCATTGTCTGATAAACCACATTGCCACAAATGGTTGAGCACGCACAGGGTTGTCGCTGCGTTAGACGAACCGCCACCAATACCACCGCCCATGGGCAGATTTTTTTCCAACCAAATCTTACAACCAAACGTTGTATTCGTATGGTGTTGAAGCAATTTAGCCGCTTTGACAATTAAGTTGTCGTCGTTTGCTACACCGTCGATGGGGGTCTCGAGTATTATTTGACCATCATTCGGGATAACCTCAAAGGCCAGTCGGTCACCATAATCCAGCATTTGAAAAATACTTTGCAGTTCATGATATCCATCTGCACGACGCCCTGTTATGTGCAAAAACAAATTGAGTTTGGCAGGAGAGGGCCACCACTTCATAACACTTCCCACTGGTTCACTTTTAATCTGATTGATAAGTTTTCGCTCTGACTGATAGTCATCATGCGTGGCAGTACAATGCCTGATTCTTGGGTGTATTGCTGGTAATTGACGTGCCATGGGCCAGATGCCAATGGCACAACAACGGTAGCGAGCAGGCCTTTATCATCTCGCGTCACGATATCGTGCGAGCGTGCAGTACCTTTTACCCAATTTTTCATTGCTGTAACGGGAATAGGCCAGCCGCTGACTTCATAAATAAGCGCCTCTGCATCATTATGGCGATACGTTTCCCCATCGGCTTCGAGCACTGCTTCATGTTCATCCACCGTTAATGACAGCAAGGTCACACCGACAAGATTGGTTAACGTGAAAGTGTAAGCATCGCCGCGTTGTTGCCATCTTACATAGGCGCTGAACGATTCTTGCTCACTCTTGAATGCTAAACGACCGCGCAAATTCCAGTTGTGCATCAACGATAGCTTTTCATCGTTTATTGTCACGTTAACGACATCAGGCGGAGGAGGTGGCGATTTACACGCCGATAGTGACATCAGCGACAAAAATAAAACGAATAGGATACGATGCATTACATCAATGCCTTAACAGATTAAGTGATAAGCGGCCTAGTCACTATCATACAATATTTACATGAGAAGAATTAGGATACGTGCAGTTAGCTTTCCCATGCAAGCCAATAATATGCGTATATTTTTAATGAAATCACGTATAGATGGGCAGAATCGATTAGAACAATCGGGTAAACCAGTCATGCTAATACTTTCTTTCAATTTGGCTTTTTCGTACAATGCGCGGGCTTACAGTCACATCAGTATTCAATGACCTTAATCGCTCTAGGAATTAATCACAAAACCGCACCCGTAGCATTACGTGAAAAAGTCGCGTTCAATGCTGATAGTTTGGTGCAGGCGCTTTTGTCGTTGAAAGAAAAAAAACAAGCGAAAGAAGCCGTGATTGTGTCAACCTGCAATCGTACTGAGATCTATGCACTTGCTGATGACACTGATGCCGAGACCGGCGCCAAAGCACTACAACAGTGGTTAGCAGACTTTCATGCATTATCAGACGGTACGTTAGAGCAACATTGCTATACCTATTTTGATGATTCTGCTGTTCAACATATGATGCGAGTCGCTAGTGGTCTCGACTCGTTGGTGCTAGGCGAGCCGCAAATTTTAGGACAAGTCAAACAAGCCTTTAACGATGCGAAGCACACTGGTGTTGTGGGCAATGGACTGGAGCGTTTGTTTCAATACACGTTTTCAGTGGCGAAGCGGGTGAGAACAGAAACTGAAATTGGCAATAATGCGGTTTCAGTGGCCTATGCTGCGGTGCAGTTGTCTAAGCATATCTTTGCGAGTTTAGACAAGCAAAAAGTGCTTTTGGTTGGGGCAGGAGAGACGATTGAGCTTGTGGCACAACACCTGAAAGAGCAGGGCGTTAAATCCTTGATGGTCGCTAACCGAACTCTGGCCAGAGCCGAATCGCTTGCACAACAACTGTCAGCAGAAGCACTAACGCTGGCGCAACTACCGTCACATTTAGCGCAGGCGGATATCGTGATATCCAGTACCGCCAGTCAGTTGCCACTTATTGGTAAAGGCATGGTTGAACATGCGCTTAAAGCGCGTAAAAACAGGCCGATGTTTATCGTTGATTTGGCAGTACCGCGTGATGTTGAAGTGGAAGTCGCTGAATTAGACAATGCGTATTTGTACACAGTGGATGATTTGCAGCACATTGTTGAGCAAAATATTGCCAACAGACAGAATGCAGCAGAAGCGGCTGAAGAGTTGATTTTGGAGCAGTCAAAGGCCTATGAAGCCTGGTTACAAAGCCGAGACTCAATTGATTTAGTCAGAACCTACCGTCAGCGAAACCAACTGCAAACTGAGCAATTATTAAATAGTGCTTTGCAACAACTGGGTGAAGGAAAAGCCGCAGATAAATTACTGCAAGAATTAGCGCATAAATTGAGTAATTATTTAATGCACGCGCCAACAAAGGCGTTGAATGTAGCGATTGAACGCAACGATGAAGAATTGAAACGGACGTTATCTGATGCTTTTGAGTTAGAAACGCCGTCGATGGAAAAGAAAAACTAAGAGAGCATCATGAAAGAATCTGTAGTAGCGAAGTTAACCTCACTTGTCGAGCGATTTGAAGAGGTTCAAGCATTGCTTAGCTCACCTGAAGTTATCGCAGACCAAGAACGTTTTCGCGCCTTATCAAAAGAGTTTTCTCAATTAGAGGCGGTGGTCAAAGCGTTTAACGAGTATCAGCAAGCGCAAGAAGACTTAGCCTCTGCGTCAGAAATGATGAGCGAGGATGATGCTGAAATGCGCGAGATGGCCCAAGAAGAATACAAGGCTGCAAAAGCGCAAATTGAAGTGTTGGAAAAAGATTTACAGATCTTGCTGTTACCTAAAGATCCGAATGATGATCACAATTGCTTTATTGAAATACGTGCAGGCGCGGGTGGCGATGAGGCTGCGATTTTCGCTGGCGACTTGTTCCGTATGTACAGCCGTTATGCTGAAACGAGCGGTTTGCGTATGGAAATTGTTAGCGCGAATGAAGGTGAACACGGCGGGTTTAAAGAAATTATCGCAAATGTATCCGGCGATGGTGCATACGGTATTTTGAAGTTTGAGTCTGGTGGCCATCGAGTTCAGCGAGTACCTGAAACAGAATCTCAGGGGCGTATTCATACGTCAGCGTGCACAGTCGCGGTTTTGCCTGAGGTGCCAGAGTCAGAAGCGATTGAAATTAATCCTGCTGACCTACGTATTGATACCTTCCGTGCATCGGGTGCAGGTGGTCAGCACGTTAACAAAACCGATTCTGCGATCCGTCTTACGCACATTCCTACGGGCGTTGTAGTGGAGTGTCAGGATGAACGTTCACAGCATAAAAACCGAGCGAAAGCGATGTCGGTACTGAACGCGCGCCTGAACCAAATAGAGCAGGATAAACGCGCCGCAGAAGAGGCCTCTACACGTAAGAGTCTCGTAGGAAGCGGTGACCGATCTGAGCGTATTCGCACATACAATTTCCCACAAGGGCGCGTGACTGACCACCGTATAAACCTTACGTTGTACAAGCTAGATGACGTAATCGAAGGTGATTTAAATGCCTTGTTAGAGCCTATAAGACAAGAACATCAAGCCGATCTATTGGCCTCTCTGTCTGAGGAATAATGGCGATGCGCCTAGACCAAGCACTTGCGAGCACGCGACAGCGCTTAGCAAGTGCTGGCAGTGGGTCTGCATCGGTTGATGCGCGTGCTCTGATAAAACATGTTATGGGCTGTGACGATAGGTTTGTTTTTACCTACCCTGAAACGGTTTTGTCCGATGAACAAGCCCAAACACTCGAATCTTTACTGCAGCGTCGTGAAGCAGGCGAGCCTATCGCTTACATAACGGGTAAGCGGGCGTTTTGGAATTTCGAGCTAAACGTCGCACCCTCAACACTTATTCCGCGGCCAGAAACCGAACTATTGGTCGAAACCGCATTGCAGCGCGTAACAATCGATAATGCTTTAGTGTGTGATTTGGGTACCGGAACGGGCGCTATAGCTCTGGCGCTGGCAGCCGAGAAACCTCATTGGAGCGTTACCGGATTGGACTGTGTCGCCGATGCTGTAAGGCTGGCGCAACAAAACCAGTCAACATTAGGCATTAAAAATGTCTCGTTTATTCAGAGCCATTGGTTTGACGAACTCCCGCGACAAGCCTTTCATCTGATTGTGTCGAATCCACCATACGTAGAGCCGGATAGTCCTTATCTAAGTGAAGGAGACGTGCGGTTTGAACCAACCAGCGCATTAACCGCAGCGGATGATGGGTACGCTGATCTGAGAAATATCATCTTCCAAGCACCTGAGTTTCTTGCTAATGGCGGTTGGTTAATGGTAGAACATGGGTATGGACAGGCATCGAGACTTCAGGAGTTCTTCAATGATGCTGGTTTTTCAAAGGTTGAAACGCTGCACGACTTGCAACAACACCCGCGCATTACGCTGGGAGTTTGGTCTTCGCCACAAAAATAATAATAAAAGGCATATAGCATGAATGACGAACTGTTATTTGTTGATGATCCTGATGAACCCGAACTGCCTCCCATTGAAACCGACAGTGGTACATGGACAATACTGATCGTTGACGATGAACCGGAAGTTCACGCGGTTACTAAACTCGCACTGAGTGATTTCAGTTTTCACGGTAAAGGATTAAGTTTCATCAGCGCTTACTCAGGTGCCGAAGCAAAAGAAGTATTTAAGCAGCACAATGACATCGCTGTGGTGTTGCTTGATGTGGTGATGGAAGAAGATGACTCTGGCTTGAAAGTTGCCGAGTATATTCGCGATGAAATCCACAATCATTTCTGCCGTATCATTTTGCGTACAGGGCAGCCTGGCCAAGCGCCAGAGAAAGATGTCATCATCAATTACGATATCAATGATTACAAATCCAAGACTGAATTAACGGCACAAAAACTATTTACCGTCGTCATTTCAGCATTACGTTCGTTCAATGACATTATAGTCATCGAAGAAAACCGGGCGGGATTACAAAAAATTGTTGAAGCGTCTGCGGATTTATATTGTGCGCGCTCATTGGAAACCTTTATTCAAGGCTTAGTGCAGCAGTTGGCTTCTATCTTAGGTTGTTCTAAAGATGCTGCGTATATCACTAGTGCAGTAGCGACACCACAACCGATGAATCGCCCTGATTCTGAAGAGTTATTTATCTTTGCTGGGAATGGTGAATACGCCAATTATGAAGGTAAAAAGCTGCAAGATGTGATTAACGAGAAAGAGTTATCGACCTGTCGAGAAGCGCTAGAAAAGAAAGAGATCATCTATGGTGAAGACCATTTAGTCGCGTTTTGCCACAGTAAATCCAGACACGGTTCATTGTTGTACTTATCTGGTTTGCCGCGCAAGCTCAGTTATAACGATAAATTACTCATCGATGTGTTTGCGCAGAACGTTCAATTTGCATTTGAAAATGTCTTATCAACTCGCGATATAGAAGATACTCAGCAAGAGGTGATAGAACGTTTGGGTGTGGCTATGGAACACGATACAGCCACCAGTGAGCAATTACGCCGCATTCGTTTGATCTGCGAGTTGCTTGGTAAAAGCGCCAAACTTTCAGAGCAAGAAATTGAACGTTTAAGTATGGCAGTGCCTTTGCACGATATTGGCAGTACAAAAGTCCCTCACGCGATTATCCAAAAACCGGAAGAGCTTTCTAGCGAAGAAAGAGAACTCATTAAACGTCACACTAAGTTCGGTTACGACATTTTGAGTGGCTCAGACAGACCGGTTATCCAATTAGCGGCCACATTAGCCTATCAGCACCATGAGCGGTGGGATGGAACCGGCTACCCCAATGGCTTAAAAGGGGATCAGATTTCATTGGAAGCGAGGATCACCGCGCTGGCTGATGTATTTGATGCACTTTACAATAAACGTCCGCATAAACCCGCTTGGCCATTAGAAAAAGTGGTTGAGCACATACAGGCGCAAAGTGGCAAACACTTTGATCCTGAGCTAGTCGAGTTACTGCTTGCCAGTGTGGATGACATCGTCAAGATCCAGTCCGCTCATCCATGCCTTAATTAAATTCAGGAGTTTTGCTATGTACATGATGATGAAGCATCTTCATCTAACCGCTATTGCGTTAAGCGTATTATTTTTTGTGTTCAGATTTGTATTAAAACAAATGGATGCTGCAATGTTGCAGCAAAAATGGTTGAAGATAGTGCCGCATATCGTTGATACCGTGCTTCTGGTATCAGCCATTACGCTGTGTGTATTGCTTAGTCAATATCCTATTGTAAATGGCTGGCTTACGGTCAAATTAGGTGGGCTTATCGCCTATGTGGTGTTTGTTTTTCTTGCGCTTAAACGCGCACAAAGTAAAGCAGGGCAATGGGGCTCGGCTGTTGCAGCACTCATTTGTTTAGCCGTGACAGCGAAGGTTGCCATCCTGAAACAACCATTGTTCTTCTGAGGTTGTAATGATTGAAAACGTACAAGTTAAAGGTATCACTGTAGCTAATGACGCACCTATGGTGCTATTTGGTGGCATGAATGTGTTGGAATCCCGCGATTTGGCATTGCGTATTGCTGAACGCTATATGGAAGTGACGCAGAAGCTCAACATTCCCTATGTATTTAAAGCTTCATTTGATAAAGCCAATCGCTCTTCTGTGCACTCTTATCGAGGTCCAGGGCTAGATGAAGGCCTAAAGATATTTGAAGCCATTAAACAGCAGTTTGATGTGCCGATCATTACTGATGTTCATGAGCCGCATCAGGCTGCCCCTGTGGCAGAAGTGGTTGATATCATTCAGTTGCCGGCTTTTCTGGCGCGTCAGACTGACTTGGTGGTCGCAATGGCTGAGACGGGCGCTGTTATCAATGTGAAGAAACCTCAATTTTTAGCGCCCCATGAAATGCGCCATATCATCAAGAAGTTCGCAGAAGCCGGTAATGAAAAAATCTTATTGTGCGAACGTGGTAGCTGTTTTGGTTACAACAATTTGATTGTTGATATGTTGGGCATGGATGAAATGAAGCAATATGCGCCGGTTATTTTTGACGCCACTCACGCCTTGCAAAGACCTGGAGGTAGAAGTGACTCAGCCGATGGCAGACGTGCTCAAGCTGCGCAGTTAGCGCGTTCCGGCATGGCATTGGGTATTGCTGGGTTATTTATTGAAGCGCATCCAGATCCCAATCAAGCGTTGTGTGATGGACCCTGTGCACTGCCGTTAGATAAGCTTGAACCTTATCTTGCGCAAATGAAAGCCGTTGATGAAATGGTTAAACAGTTTCCCGCTCTAGATACAAGTGCCAACTAATTGTTGGCACTCATCGTTATCGCCATTAAATCGCTAATTATTCGCCAATCACTACCTTAAATTGATTTTGTGGCAATGTTTGCCTAGCTAGCGATAAGCGAGTGTTAAGCTCGTGAGCAAGCTCTTCTTGCTTAACCGCATTGGCAACGGTTTGCTGGATATAAGGTGCTTCTATATTTTTGATGTTTTGACGTATTTGTGCGGCTAGCTGTTGCGTTATATCCTGCGTTTCAAACAGGCGTACATCTGACGCATCTACAGATGATGATGCAAATGCAGTGTTAGTGACAATAGTCGCGACTAAATTGATGGCAATGAACAGGGTTTTCATGATGAAATTACTCTACCTTGAGTTAAATAAACTTGTTAACGATTTGTGATTGTTTTCACAATTGATTAAAATAAAAATGCTTAATCAATAATGAGTTATCAAACAACCTGAACAAATTATACTCAAATATTGGCGGAGCGAAATTGACAAAAATTTAGATTTTGGATTAGAAAAACTAATCCTTTTGTAGCATAATCTTCACGTTTACCTTTTCTGAGACAACTATGAACCGTCGCTTACCTCCGTTAAACGCACTGAAAGCGTTTGAGGCCGCCGCTAGACACCTAAGTTTTACTAAGGCTGCTGATGAATTATTTGTTACTCAGGCCGCTGTGAGCCATCAGATAAAATCATTAGAAGATTATCTGAGCATGAAATTGTTTTTGCGTAAAAATCGCACCCTATTGCTTACAGAGGAAGGGCAGGGATATTACTTAGAGTTGCGTGAAGCATTTCGGCATATGCAAGATGCGACGGAACGATTGTTGGCTAAAGGCGCTAAAGGTGCTCTCACGGTGGCAACGCCGCCTAGCTTTGCCAGTCAGTGGTTAATACCCAGGATCAGTCGTTTCTCGATACAAAACCCCGATATTGATGTGCGCATTAAGGCGGTTGATCATGACGAAGGGTTTTTGCAAGCAGATACAGATATCGCGGTTTATTATGGGCGAGGACGTTGGTCGGGGTTGCATGCTGAGCCGTTGCATGCAGAATACCTCACGCCGCTCTGTTCACCTATGTTGCTTACGGGCAATAAGCCGCTTGAAGTGCTAGAAGATTTAAAGTTTCACGTCCTTTTGCATGATTCTAGCCGTGAGGGGTGGAGTAACTATTTACGCCAGTTTTCAGTAAAAGGGGTTAACGTAAATCAAGGGCCAATGTTTAGTCACTCAATGATGGTGCTACAGGCCGCTGCATTGGGCCAAGGTATAGCACTAGGGAATACGATTCTGGCTCGCCCTGAAATCGATGCAGGGCGCTTAGTCGCACCGTTTGCTGAAAAGATAAAAAGTAAGGATAGCTTTTACCTTGTGTGTGAAGAAAGCCAAGTCGAGTTGGGTAAAATAGCGGCGTTCAGAGAGTGGATCCATAACGAGGTAGAACAAGAAATTGATGCAATGCTTTAACGTACCAAAAGGGAAATCAATCCATAAGCAAGTATTGCTTGCCCATGGTGCAGGGGCGGGTATGCAATCGGATTTTATGCAACACATAGCCCGTGAACTCAGTGAAAATGGTGTTACAACATGGTTGTTTGATTTCCCCTACATGCAAAAAGCTCAGGCGCTTGGGAAAAAGCGCCCTCCCGATAGGGCACCTGTGTTGCTGGATGCATTTTCCACCGCGATAGGAGAAGTGACTTCAAGTCGTGCGTTTGACCCTGACGTTCCCTTTTATATTGGTGGCAAATCGATGGGCGGGCGTATCGCGAGTCTATGGGCGTCTGACGATGAGCTTGTACTCCCGGAAAATGTTTCATTAGCCGGTGTTATTGCGTTAGGTTATCCTTTCCACCCACCCGGTAAACCCGAAAAGTTACGCACCGAGCACTTATCTACTTTGCGCTGCCCCATGTTAATTGTGCAGGGTGAAAGGGATACATTTGGCAATCAATCACTGGTTTCCGAACTAGTATTACCCGATATCGTGTCGTTGTTATGGTTAGCGGATGGCGATCACAGTTTTAAACCGAGAAAAGCGTCAGGTTTTTCTCAGCAGGCGCACATTGCGCAAGCCGCAGATTGGATAGCAGCATGGTAAATCAACGTAAAACAGGCGCGTTAATTCTCGCTGTTGCTGCAGCTGCCGCAATGCTGGCGGTCGCGATGGGGGCTTTCGCGGCTCACGGGCTTAAGGCATATATCAGCGTAACAGCATTGAATACAATTAAAACAGCGGTCTTGTATCAATTTATCCATAGCATCGCAGTTATTCTGTGCGTGCTATTGGCAGGGCAACCTCATTGGCAAAAGCAGGCTACTTTGCTGATTAACAGTGCGCGCTTGTTCTTATTGGGTGTTGTACTGTTCAGCGGTAGCTTGTACGCATTGAGTTTGTTTGAATGGCGTTTTATGGGGCCGATAACACCCATAGGCGGTTTGGCCTTTATTGCCGGCTGGCTATGCCTGACGTGGTGTGGATTGCGTGGTTACAGGGATATCAATGACAACTAAATATTGCTCGTTACTTGCCTACTGCCGAGCCGGTTATGAAAATGATTTGGCGGCGGAATTGACCCAAATGACTGCCCAATTGGGTGTGTATGGTTATCCGCAGGCTAAGGCTGGAGACGGATATGTACAGTTTATACTGCATGATGATTCAGCCCATCGTTTTGTTAAGCAATGCGCGGTCAGCGACATTATCTTTGCACGTCAACTGTTCGTTTCATTTTGCACTATCGAACCCTTTCCCAGTGAACATCGTGTTGAGGCGGTGCTCGATGGCATTGCAGAGGCTGACCTCGAGGGTTTAAGCACAGACTTAAGCAAGTTTATGTTTGGCCAGGCTGTTGTTGAATACCCTGATACGGAATCGGGTAAGCAAGTCGCGCGGTTTGCCAAAAAATTTGCTGTACCGTTACGACAAGCTTTGCGTAAACGTGGCTTACTGAGCAAAACAGCGCGTAACGATATGCCTTGTTTACATGTATTCATAGACGACTTCGCACGATGCTTCCTAGGGTATTCGTTGCCTCAGCAACATAGTCCCTATCACAATGGCATCCATCGTTTGAAATTTCCTAATGAGGCGCCGAGCCGTTCAACGCTGAAGTTAGAAGAGGCTATTTTGGACTTAGTCACACTGGAGCAACAGCAAATGTTGTTCAGAGAAGGCGCCAGAGCGGTGGATCTAGGAGCTTGCCCTGGCGGGTGGACTTATCAGCTAGTTAAACGAGGCATGCACGTTGAAGCTGTTGATAACGGCGCAATGGCTGAGTCCTTGATGAAAACAGGTCAAGTCAGTTACTTTGCCGCAGATGGTTTCAAATACAAACCGCAATATGGCAGTGCTCAGTTATTGGTGTGCGATATGATTGAACGTCCGGATAGGGTGGCTCAATTGATGCAGTCATGGTTAATCAAGGGCTATGCGCAAGCCGCCATATTTAACCTAAAACTGCCAATGAAAAAACGTTTTGATACTGTTTCAGGGCTTCTGAGTGAATTAAAAACGGCGTTGAAAGGGCGTTTTATTATCCGATGCAAGCAACTTTATCATAACCGCGATGAAGTCACCTTGAGCGTGATGCCGAAAGAATAAACACGCTCCATTTCGGGGTTTTACAGCGAATAGACAAGTTTTTTTCTGTTTTAGTGCAAAAAAAGTATAAATGTCATGCAGAAATCCTATATAATCCCCGCCGTTTTTTTCCTTGAACCAATAACGAAGTAGGGCTATGTCAGACTTATCCAAATACAGAAATATCGGTATTTTCGCGCACGTTGATGCCGGAAAAACCACTACGACCGAACGTATTCTTAAACTTACCGGTAAAATCCATAAAACTGGTGAGGTACACGACGGTGAATCAACAACCGACTTCATGGAGCAGGAAGCAGAGCGTGGTATTACCATCCAGTCAGCAGCAACGACCTGTTTCTGGAAAGATCACCGCTTCAACATTATCGATACTCCTGGACACGTTGACTTCACTGTTGAAGTATACCGTTCACTTAAAGTATTAGACGGTGGTGTTGGTGTATTCTGTGGTTCTGGTGGTGTTGAACCTCAGTCAGAAACTAACTGGCGTTATGCTAACGAATCTGAAGTAGCTCGTATCATCTTCGTTAACAAACTAGACCGTATGGGCGCGGATTTCTATCGCGTTGTTGGTCAGGTTAAGAAAGTATTGGGTGCGAATCCACTCGTTATGACATTGCCAATCGGTATCGAAGATGACTTCGTTGGTGTTGTTGACGTACTAGAGCGTAAAGCGTACGTATGGGATGACTCTGGTCTTCCAGAAAACTACGAAGTACAAGATGTTCCTGCTGACATGGTAGACAAAGTTGAAGAGTACCGTGAACAGTTGATCGAAACAGCGGTTGAACAAGACGACGACCTAATGATGGCATACATGGATGGCGAAGAGCCGTCTATCGAAGACATCAAGCGTTGTATCCGTAAAGGTACAATCAACCTAGACTTCTTCCCAACATTCTGTGGTTCAGCATTTAAAAACAAAGGTGTTCAAAACGTTCTTGATGCGGTTGTAGATTACCTACCAAGCCCGACAGAAGTTGAACCTCAACCTTTGACTGATGAAGAAGGTAATGAGACTGGCGAGCACGCACTAGTATCTGTTGATGAGCCACTTCGTATGTTGGCGTTCAAAATCATGGACGACCGTTTCGGTGCATTAACATTCGTACGTATATACTCAGGTAAGCTTAACAAGGGTGACACCATCCTTAACTCAGCTACCGGTAAAACTGAGCGTATTGGCCGTATGGTTGAGATGCATGCTAATGAGCGTACTGAACTTTCATCAGCGCAAGCAGGTGACATCCTAGCTGTTGTTGGTATGAAGAACGTTCAAACAGGTCACACACTATGTGATCCTAAGCACCCATGTACACTTGAAGCGATGGTATTCCCAGAGCCAGTGATCTCAATCGCAGTTGCGCCAAAAGATAAAGGTTCAACTGAGAAGATGGGTATTGCGATTGGTAAGATGGTTGCAGAAGATCCTTCTTTCCAAGTTGAAACTGACGAAGATTCAGGTGAAACCATCCTTAAAGGTATGGGTGAGCTTCACTTAGACATTAAAGTAGACATCTTGAAGCGTACTTACGGCGTTGAATTGAACGTAGGTCAGCCTCAGGTTGCTTACCGTGAAACTATCACTCAGCCAGTTGAAGATAGCTACACGCACAAGAAGCAGTCTGGTGGTTCTGGTCAGTTCGGTAAAATTGATTACCGCATCCGCCCAGGTGAGCCTGGCAGTGGCTTTAAGTTTGAATCAACGGTTGTTGGTGGTAACGTTCCTAAGGAGTACTTCCCTGCAATCGAAAAAGGCTTTAAGTCTATGATGGAGCAAGGTGTTCTTGCTGGTTTCCCTGTACTAGACGTAGAAGTTGAGTTGTACGACGGTGGATTCCACGCAGTTGACTCATCTGCAATTGCGTTCGAAATCGCAGCGAAAGGTGCATTCCGTCAGTCGATTCCTAAAGCATCTCCACAATTGATTGAACCAATCATGAAAGTTGACGTGTTCACTCCAGAAGATCACGTTGGTGATGTAATCGGTGACTTGAACCGTCGTCGCGGTATGATCAAAGACCAAGAAGCGGGTGCAACTGGTGTGCGTATTAAAGCTGACGTACCACTTTCAGAAATGTTCGGTTATATCGGTCACTTGCGTACTATGACTTCTGGTCGTGGTCAGTTCTCAATGGAGTTCAGCCACTACTTGCCTTGCCCACAAAACGTGGCAGAGAAGGTAATTGAGGAAGTTAAAGCACGTGACGAGAAGAAGTAAGCTGACTAATCAGTTTATGTGTTAAATTTAAAAAGGGCCTCTCGAGGCTCTTTTTTTATGGTTGTTTAAACGCAAACGACTGTGCAATTGGCGTGGATACTAAGCGTATTTCTTGACTGCGCGAGCTAAGCGTTTGCGCTTCAGTTTGAGCCCTTGGCATACTGATCGGTCGTCTTCTGTTTGTCTACTTTTGTATTGGTTCTGCACATAGGCGTAGGTAATATCAGCGAAGAGTTGGCGAACATCGCGTGGCAGGCGCGTGCGTATGTCATTGAGGTAATCGTTTGCACCACGCATGTTGCGCTGATCACGCGTCAACAACTCGACTAATTCGCAGCTACGGCGGTACTCATCAGCTATTGGATTTTTAGGTCGGTTGCGCAGTTGAGGCAATATGTAGAGCAGCATCAAGAACGCAATAAATAACACTACACCCACGCCAATAGCGCTCAATTTGCTAGCGGTTAATTCGCCAAACAGCTGTTTCAACAAATCATATTGCTGTTTGCTGTCAAATCCAAGGATCCATTTGCTCCATTGATAATCCAACTGCGCAAACCACATGCGTATTTGGTTGAACATCTCAATGTTCTTTAGTCGGGCTAGTGACAGTGGAGAATCTTCAAGGAAACTACCTTCATCACGCATTGCATGCTCTAAACCAAAATCAATGCGCCCTGGCGATACCCAGGCGGTTGGGTCAATGCGTAACCATCCGCGCTCATCCAGCCAAGCTTCAACCCAAGCATGGGCATCATATTGATGTACGCTGATCACATTGGGGGTTAGCTCTTCACCCCCTTGATAGCCGGTCACCATCCGCGCAGGAATTCCGGCTAAGCGTAAAGTATAAGCAAATGCACTGGCATAATGGGCGCAAAAGCCCGCTTTATGATCAAACAAAAAGCGATCAACCGGATCATTGGGCATGGGCTGTGGTTTTAAGGTGTACCTAAAATTCTGATCAAGAAAATACTGACGCATATTTTCAATAAAGGCCATGTCGTCTGGGTACAGTTTACGTTGCTCTGCGACCCATTCGCGTGTTTGAGGGTTGCCAGTTTTCGGTACAAGTAGATTTATGCGGGAATCTACGCTGGCTAATGTTTGATTCAGTGGCATTGTGTAATACGACTGAACTTGATAACTGAAAGGTGATACTAAAGGGCGAGAAGCGATGAGTTGGTATTCATGTCCGTGGCGGATACTGATGTCGTTGCTCGTGGTCGCTTTAGGAATATCTAAACTGAACAGCCAGCGTTGATGACTTGGCTCTGCAATGATTTCATAGTCAAAAAAGTCGCCTTCAAGGACCGGAGAGAAGGCGTGTCCCACCTGTTGATATTGTTGGTTCAGTTGCCGCCTTGAAGGACTGACTGACCAAGTTTTTCCATCAAAATTTTCAAGTGTCATGACACGCCAGTAGCGGTAAAAGTTTGAAGGCGGTGTGTCAGGGAAAATGGCCCGAAATGCCAGCTCAGTCGATTGACTAAGTTCAGCGAAATCGCCCGCTGTGACCGAGTCAGAGAGACCGGTTTTAGCGCCTTTTCCTGTAGGCATTTGCCACAGTGGTGGAAGTTGAGGCAGTACTAAAAAAAGCAATACAGCTATTGGTAAAGCTTGGCCGACTAACAGGCCTGTCGAACGTAGATTGCTAGATAGACGAACACTCGGTGCATTGTAACTAAACAGCGCAACCAGAATTAATAGCGTAATACTGAAATAAATGATTGAGTGAACAATACCTTGTTCAAAGATAAAGCCGCAGCCGGTTAAAAAGAGTAGGGTTGCCGCGAGTTGGCGAATATCCTTGTCGTTATTTATTCGCATCAGTTTGAAGGCGCAGGCCATGACCAATAAGTTCACCATGGTGAGCAATAGCCCCAACGACAGGCTAAACCAAGCAAGCGCTATAGCCGCAAGAACGGCGAGCAAATTGATACTTCGCATTGACATGGGTTGATGCGCATGGCGAAAAAACAGCACATAACGCATCACCGTAACGCAACCCGCTAGGATTGAAATCCAAATCAGCAATGGCGTAAACAGCGTCGCCGTGATTAGTGCATAGGCCGTTGCCAGCAGCAACATGCAGAGACTACGCTCTAAACGCTGTGGAGACATTGTTACGCTATTGGCAAGCAGCATCATGCGATATTCTCTGGTCTATTCGGGTAACAAGCTAATGCTTTAAGGCAATCAGTGCGATGCGCATCACCTTGGCTGGGTGCAATGCTATAGTTGCCCAGCTGCAACCCAAAACAGACATTTTTCTGGCTACATTGATTAATTTGGAAAGCCAACTGAGACAGTGCTAGCTCTACCGCATCCGAATCGACGACAGAAAGTTTGAGCCACCCTACAACCGCTGTATTTGAAGAAAACTGTTTACTTAACCATTGTTGCTGCTTCGCCACTTGTTTCCAGGCAACCCGATGCAAACTATCGCCTACAACGTAACTTTTTAACCCATCAAAATCCTCGGTACCTGCACTTTCCTGCAATCCGGAACCTTCATCATTGTCACTGGCTTGATTGTATAATTTGACCGGGCATGGCACTGGCTTGGGGTAGACGAAGATATGGCGATCAAAATCCAAATGTGTCCAGCAGCGGTATATCCCGAGCGGGTAGTAGCTTTCAATTGTCAGTCGCGGCACGCGATATATGCCGCGTGTTGGCAGCTGCATGCTGATCTCGCCAGTGGTATCGGTATCACAATCAATCGAGTGGCGCTCTTGATTATTGAAGGATGATACATAAATGAGCCCGTGTGCAGTCTTTGTGCGCTTCGACGCATTGCTATCAAGCCGAAGTATGGCGTGATCGCCAGCATATCCGGGGCTAATCGCATTTAGTTTGAGGTTCAAACGCACAAAGTTCCAGTAGCTGGCATGCAGGTTTATGAGGAGTAAGCCAACCAATAAAAAACACAGCAATAGCATTAAATTATTTTGATAGTTTGTGCCTAATAGGAATAAGCACATACACAACACGATGAACAGCCAACCAAAACGGCTGGGGAAGATAAACACACTTCTCATGTTCAGTTCATGCGTATGTTTAGCCGGTATTCGTCGGTCTAGCCAAGTGACTAAACGGGAGTGAAAATGTTTTTTGATTGAACCAATCACAAACGGACTAAATAGCGCTTAAGCTGCAATAGGGTCAACGGCTGCTAGCAGCTTTTCACTGACTTGATAGGATAGGTCTGCTTCAGCGTTTGGCGTGCGCAGACGGTGCTCCGCTACGGCAGAAAATATATTCTGTACGTCTTCAGGTAACACGTGATCGCGCGCATTCATCCATGCCCAGGCTTTGGCGGCTTTTAGCAAAGCTTTACTGGCTCTCGGAGACAATGGGTTGGCAAATAAACCAGAATCTCGACTGTGGTTTACAAGGCGCAAAATATACTCAATGACAGCATCTGCAACGTGAATGGCGTCTGTCTGCTGCTGCCAATTTTGTAATTCTGCAGCAGTACTAACAGCTTGAATGCCTTCATTCACAGTGTTTCTGAGCATTTGTTTTTCCGCTTGCCAGTCTGGATACCCTAGCGTTATTCGCATTAGAAACCGATCGAGTTGAGATTCAGGAAGCGGGTAGGTGCCTGATTGGTGCATCGGGTTTTGTGTCGCAATAACGAAAAATGGATTCGGTAAGGCGTGGGTTTCACCATCAAGGCTGACTTGTCTTTCCTCCATAGCTTCTAGCAGCGCGCTTTGCGTTTTGGGACTGGCACGGTTAATTTCGTCTGCTAGTACCACCTGATTAAAAATAGGGCCAGGGTGGAAGGTAAACTGTTGCTTATGAACATCAAATACATTTGCCCCTAGCATATCAGCCGGCAGTAGGTCTGATGTAAATTGAATACGTGAATAATCCATCCCAAATAGGTTGGCTAATGCATGAGATAATGTGGTTTTTCCCATGCCGGGTAAATCTTCAATCAGCAAATGGCCATGGCTGAGTAAACAGCATAAAGCCAATTTAATCTGTTGAGGTTTTCCTATTATCGTCTTTTCTAACGCCGCAATCACTGGCGAGATAGTTTTGTTCATAGCATGCCCTTATCGGTAGTACTAAAACTGTAGCTGAAATTTCATGCCATATCAGGGTTTTCATTTAATACCGAAGTATAAACTGCATGGATTACTTGGTTGGATTACTTGAGATGAAAAAATAGGACAAAGACATAGAGATAGTCATGATTTTAAAATTTTCAGGGCATATAATAAGTCGCGATATTTGATAAGGATTTGCATGAAAACAATAACAATTGATGATGAACTTTATGCGTATATTGCTGCGCAAACCAAATACATCGGTGAAGATGCTTCAGACATCTTAAGACGCCTACTATTGCCCGATACGGAGACTGCACCACAATCTGTAGTCGACGCGAGTGAAGAGCCGCAGCCAACGGCTAGCACGGATAATGCAGTTTCAGCAGAATCGAATGTTGATGTTGTCGCCAAACCCGCAGAAACCGAAAATGGGGCAGTGTTTGTGCCGGAAGCTACTGCGTTAGCGGGGTGCTCAACTGTGGTAGAGCGTTTTTTACAGTTACTGAGCGGTCTACATCGTCATCATGCTGCAACATTTGAAAGTGTATTATCAATCCGTGGTAAAGGGCGTGATTACTTCGCTACGTCAAAAGAGCAATTGCTCGCAACGGGTAGCAGCACTAACCCGAAAGCGATCCCAGAGAGTCAGTTTTGGGTCGTAACCAATAACAACACCGGTAAAAAAGCGGCTATCTTAAGACAAGTAGCAGAAGTCTTGAATTACACACCATCACAACAAGATGTCATCGTGGATGCTTTAACCCAATAAAACAACACAACTAAGGAACGGAACTATGGCGCTTCACCCTCAGGCTGGTCAACCTGCTGACCCTAAGCAGTTAATCAATGTCGCTAAACTTGTCAGTGATTATTATGCTCTCAGGCCTGATGTTGAAGACCCTAATCAGCAGGTTACATTTGGCACCTCTGGTCACCGTGGCAGTGCAGCGCTGTGTTCTTTTAATGAGTCTCATATCGCGGCAATATGTCAGGCGTTGGCAGAGTATCGACAAGTACAAGGGATCACCGGACCTTTGTTCATGGGAAAAGATACTCATGCATTGAGTGAACCCGCGCATATTACGGCCCTTGAAGTGTTGGTCGCAAACGGCGTAAATGTGGTTATTCAACAAGCAAATGGTTTTACACCAACGCCCGCAATTTCGCATGCAATATTGTCCTTTAATAAAGGTAAAGCAACGGGATTGGCCGATGGTGTTGTGATAACGCCTTCGCATAATCCGCCAGAAGATGGAGGCTTTAAATATAACCCTCCTCATGGTGGGCCAGCAGATACGACAGTGACTAACCTTATTCAGGCGCGCGCAAACGAATTGTTGGGTAGGCAGAATACGGATGTGAAGCGTATATCGGTTTCACAAGCACTGAATTCGCCGTTGGTATCGCAAATTGATTTTGCCCAAGCATATATTGAAACGCTTGATGAAGTCATTGATATGCAAGCCATCAGCAAGGCGGGTGTCAATATGGGTTGCGACCCTCTTGGTGGGGCGGGCGTTGAATATTGGGATCGGATTGCACAGCATTATGGATTGAATATTGATGTAGTGAATAGCCAAGTGGATCAGCGTTTTGCCTTCATGCGCAGAGATAAAGACGGAAAGTTGCGCATGGATTGTTCGTCGCCTTACGCGATGGCAGGTTTGATCGACATGGCGGACAAGTTCGACGTTGCTTTTGGTAACGATACTGATTTTGACCGCCACGGCATCGTAACGCCCAGTGCAGGTCTTTTAAATTCAAACCACTACCTAGCCGTCGCAATCGACTATTTGTATCAACATCGCCCGCAGTGGCCTGCTCATCTGAAGGTCGGCAAAACGCTGGTGTCATCCAGTATGATTGATAGGGTCTGCGGCAACTTGGGGCGCTCTTTGGCTGAAATGCCCGTTGGGTTTAAATGGTTCGTAGATGGCTTAGCTAATCAAACGATAGGTTTCGCTGGCGAGGAAAGTGCTGGCGGGATTTTTTTACGGCGTGATGCAACACCGTGGGCAACGGATAAAGACGGCTTTATTATGTGTCTGCTCGCGGCTGAAATGATTGCGGTTACCGGTACAGAGCCAGGTGTTCGTTATAAGCAATTAACTGAATCTTTCGGTGAACCTAAATATACACGTATTGATGTGGCGGCAGACTTAGCGCAAAAGCAGGCATTGTCAAAAATGCAGGCCGATGTGATCACCAGTGACACACTCGCAGGTGAAGCGATCACGCAGGTTCAAACCCATGCACCTGGCAATAACGCTGCGATTGGTGGCGTTAAAGTGTCTACCGAGAACGGTTGGTTTGCTGCGCGTCCTTCGGGCACTGAAAATGTGTACAAGATTTACGCTGAGAGTTTTCTGGGCGAAAGTCACTTGCAGAATCTGGTAGAGGAAGCGCAACAACTCGTTGATAAAGTGATTAAATAATCAATCTGCAACGATTTATTTTGCAATCGTATTCATACGCTAAATGTTAATTTAATGTTAAATCTGGCTAAAAATTGCCCAAAAGCGGTCTGCATTTACATTTATTTAACAATAAATCGAAATTTACGCTGCTATATTGATTCGTATTCGACGACTTGTTTGTCATTTTTATATGAAAATGTCTTTTACGGATGAGATATCAATATGAGCACAAAAGTTAAAGCGGCAACGTCTGCCACATCGCGTAAAGCCAAAAAAGCAGAATCTGCTGAGTCTATGCCGGTCAAGTTAGATAAAGCGGCATTGAAAACATCTATTGTTAAGCATCTCCACAGTTCGTTAGGTACTGACGAAAATAAAGCGAACAATCATGCTTGGTGGAAAGCAACCTGCGCGGCTATTCAAGAGTTGGTGCTTGAAGGATTGCGTAAGACACAAAAAGCTCACTATTTTAATGACACGCGAGCAGTACACTATTTCTCAGCCGAGTTCTTAATGGGCCGTTTGTTGTCCAACAATATGCATAACTTGAACTTGTTTGAGGTTGCTAATGACGCATTGACCGAATTAGGCGTGAACCTTTCCGATGTACTTGAGGAAGAGCCTGACATGGCGCTGGGCAATGGTGGTTTAGGCCGATTAGCTGCGTGTTTTATTGATTCGCTTGCAACCATGGAAATGCCAGCCATTGGCTACGGGATCCATTATGAGCATGGTTTGTTTCGCCAGGAAATTCGCAACGGCGCGCAAATAGAGCGTCCTGACAGCTGGCGAGACTATGGCAATCCGTGGGAGATCTGCCGTCCAGAGTCGATCCAAGAAGTATCTTTGTATGGCTATGTCGAAACGAAATACGGCGATAATGGTCGCATTCAAAAAGAATGGCACCCGGGCAGCATCGTGAAAGGTGTGCCTTGGGACATTCCGGTGGTTGGCTATGGCGGTAACACGGTGAACGTATTGCGCCTGTGGCAAAGCCAGTCTTCAGGCTATTTTAATTGGGACGTATTTAATGCTGGCGGGTATGTCGATGCGCAACGTGAAAATGTGCAAGCAGAAACCATTTCTAAAGTCTTGTATCCCAACGATGAAACAGAAGCCGGCAAAGAGCTACGATTGATCCAGCAGTACTTTTTCTGTGCCTGTTCATTGAAAGACATCATACGTCGCTACAAACGCGCTCACGGTGATGATTGGAGCCGATTCACCGATCAAGTCGTGATCCAATTAAACGATACGCACCCCGCTATAGCCATTCCTGAACTGATGCGAATATTAGTCGATAGAGCGGAATTAGATTGGGATAGCGCATGGGATATTTGTACTAAGACCTTCGCGTATACCAACCACACACTATTGCCAGAAGCGCTAGAAAAATGGCCTGCACGTATGTTGGAAAAAATACTGCCGCGCCATTTGGAAATTATTTATGAAATCAATCATCGCTTTATGGCTGATGTTGAAAGGCAGTGGCCAGGTAATAATCAAATCAAAGCTAAGCTGTCGATCATAGAAGAAAGTAATGAGAAGATGGTTCGAATGGGCCACTTGTCAGTTATTGGTTCTTTCCGCGTAAACGGTGTTGCTGAGATCCACAGTAAGCTCGTGAAGCAAAACTTGTTTCCAGAATTTGATCAATTGTGGCCAAACAAACTGACTAACGTCACCAACGGAATAACGCCACGTCGCTGGCTTAAAGCGTGTAACCCTGCATTGTCTGAACTCATTGACAAAAAGATTGGTCATGACTGGCCGCTGCACTTGGATAAATTATCTGAGTTAGCAGCATTTGCCGATAATAAGGCATTCCAGAAACAATTTATGCAAGTGAAACAGGACAACAAAGTCGCGCTGGCAAACACTATAAAAGAGCTTACGGGGCTAGAGGTGAATACCAATGCCATATTTGATGTGCAAATTAAACGTTTGCACGAATATAAGCGTCAGCATCTGAACCTGTTGCATATTTTGGCTTTGTATCGCCGTTTGTTGGAGAACCCTGCATACGATATTCACCCACGCGTATTTATCTTTGGTGCTAAGGCTGCACCGGGTTATGCGTTAGCGAAGGATATTATTTACGCGATTAACAAAGTCGCAGACAAAATAAACAATGACCCCCGAGTGAATCAAAAACTTCAGGTTGTATTCCTGCCGAACTATCGCGTTTCGTTGGCCGAGAAAATGATCCCTGCAGCAGATGTTTCAGAGCAGATATCGACTGCCGGAAAAGAAGCGTCAGGCACAGGGAACATGAAACTTGCGCTAAACGGTGCTGTGACGGTTGGTACGTTAGATGGTGCCAATATCGAGATTGCTGAAGAAGTGGGTGACGAGAATATCTTTATTTTCGGCTTAACGGTCGATGAGGTCGCGGCACTAAAGCGACAAGGATATAGTCCTGATGATCACTATTATCGGAACACTGAAATAAAGGCGATCTTAGATTGGCTCGAGAGCGATTATTTCACGCCGGGAGCGCCAGGTGAGCTAGCCTCGATTAAGCAAAGTTTGTTAGGCGGTGGAGATCCTTACTTATGTCTTGCTGATTTTGAATCTTATTCAAATGCTCAGAAAGCGGTGGATGAAGCGTATCGCGATAAATCTCGTTGGGCCAGAATGGCGATTATGAATACGGCCATGATGGGTAAGTTTACATCAGATCGTTCAATTCGGGATTACGTTGATAGGGTATGGAACTTAACAGCCTGTAATGTAGAAGATTGATGAACAGTGAAAAAAGGCGGTGATACCGCCTTTTTTGTATAAAAAATAAACACACAAAATACTAATGCTAGTCAAAGCAAATATTTGCCTTTACACTGCTCCCAGAATCCTTAGAGACCCGTTGTTTTCTTGAGTCGTATACATCCCAAATTAAACGCCATTCCTAACCGCTTCGCGTTTATTAATTGCATTGAACAGTGTGCTGAGCAATATGATGCTGTGTCTATCATGCTTATCGATGTGGTGCGCTTTTCTGACGTAACAACCAGTTTCGGTACGCATATTGGTGATGAGTTTTTACTGTCTATTGCCAATCGCATAGGGTTATTGTTCAAAGACGCGAAAGTACTTGGCCGCGTCAGTGGGGATGTGTTCGCACTATTGTTTGAAGGGCACATGTCTCGCAATGAGTTGATGCAAAAGTTCGAACACTTGGTTGAACATTTTAAAACACCGATTCAGCGCGCTGACCACTCGTTTATTGCCGATTTCAATGTGGGCGCTGCGGCGTGTAAGACTCAAAAATTTGAAATAACCGATTTTGTTGCGCGAGCTGAAGCTGCGCTAAAGCAAGCTAAACAAAACAAGTATGAAAACTTTGCCTATTTAGCTGATCGCAAAGAGCAAGTAAATGCCAGAAGTCTTACGCTAAAAGCCGATCTCCAACGGGCGCTCGATAACAATGAACTAGAGCTTTATTTTCAGCCAAAAATCCAACTCGACAATTTGAAAATCGTCGGTGCAGAATGCCTTTTACGTTGGAACCATCCACTCGATGGGGTGCTGTTCCCAGGTCCGCTCATTGAAGCCGCGGAATCCTATAACATGATGAATGAGCTCGGCTACTGGACAATTGAGAATGCGTTTAAACAAATGCGTCGATTTGCACAGTCGGGTATAGAGTTGTCTTTGTCAGTTAATATTTCACCCACTCAGCTCTACGATTCGCGCTTAGTGTCGTGTTTACGGCAGTTCTCTGAAACCTATGAAATTCCATTGGCTCAATTCGAACTTGAATTAACTGAAGACGTAGCACTTTCAAACAGTTTGATGGTAAAACGCCAATTAGACGAATTGCGTCACTTAGGCTTGTCGATTTGCATTGATGATTTCGGTAAAGGGTATTCGAACCTTTCCTACATCCGAGAGCTAGCTATCAACACACTCAAAATAGATAAAACCTTCGTACTCGAACTGCACGACGATAACATCAATAAAGCGATTATTCAGGCAGTTAAACTGATTGGCGATGCTAAGGGCTGTAAAGTTGTGGCTGAAGGTATTGAGTCTGTTCAACATCTTCACATTTTGCGCGATGTGGGTATCGAACAAGGGCAGGGTTTCTTATTTACACGCGCATTGCCTTTTGATGAATTCATTGCGTTTGCCCAGCAGGATATTTCTGTTGGTACATCGCCACTTCAAACTAAACGTCTTTCGTCTTAACGCTTACATCTCAATACAGATGCGGTACCATACACCTGATTTTTATTTGTGTAGGTGACCATGGATTTACTGCATTCTCTTAGGACACAAGGCTTTCTCGCATTAAGCAGACAGCAGCCTGATTTGTTTCAATTAACGACCTCTCTATCCCTAAATGACGGCACGCAAGTGATTGTGCATGCTGAAGGCCTTATTGAGTTTATGCCCGTCTATTTAGCCGATTTGACCGATAGTAGCGCGACCAAAGCCATTGTTTTGTCATGCGGTATTCATGGCAATGAAACGGCGCCAATTGAGATTCTTGATGATTTAGTACAAGACCTACTCAATGGTCGAAAGCAGTGTGCTCATCCCGTATTGTTTATTTTCGGAAATTTACCGGCCATGGATATTGGCCAGCGATTTGTGGAAGAAAACATGAATCGACTCTTCTCTGGTGCGCACAGTGAAGGAGAGGGAGCTATCAATGCAGAGCGCGTACGTGCGCGTGATATTGAGCATGCGGTGGCCGAGTTTTATCAAAAATTCGGTAAGCAACCAACGCGTTATCACTATGATTTACATACTGCCATTAGAGCATCAAAGAATGAGAAATTTGCGGTGTATCCGTTATTGCATGGGCGCAAACACAGCCGCTCTCAATTGTCGTTTTTGGCAACATGCGGCGTAAAAACGATCTTGTTATCTGAAAGTCCAACAACAACCTTCAGTTATTTCTCCTCAACACAATTTAATGCGCATGCGTTTACCGTGGAGCTAGGGAAGGTACGCCCGTTCGGACAAAATGATATGACGCGTTTTGCAGAGGCTCAATCAGCCTTAACATCTTTAGTGTGTGACGCGTCCTATCAAGCGCCCGAGATACCGTTATCTGAGATGTTGATCTATCGTGTGAATCAAGTGATCAACAAGCACCAAGATGACTTTCGCCTGCATTTTGACGATGACGTGGCCAACTTTACTGATTTTCCGAAGGGAACGGTATTCGCTAGCGAAAGTGGTCAGGAGTATAAAGCTGAGTATGATGGTGAGGCTATTGTCTTTCCAAACGCGAATGTTGCGATTGGTCAACGCGCGATTTTGACCGTTGTTCCTACACAATTGAGCGCCACTGATGAATAATCAATTTGGTCTGGATGGCCGATTGCAAGCCGACACCTATGTTGTAGGCTCATTACCTTTGTGTGAATTGCTATTGAGTAAGGATGCTAATTATCCGTGGTTTATTTTAGTGCCGCGAGTAGCCGGCGCGACAGAGATGATCGATTTAACGGCAGAGCAGCAGCACCAATTCAACATTGAGAGCAATGCTTTAAGTCATTATTTACGTGAAACATTCAAGGCTGATAAGCTGAATATTGCAGCACTAGGTAACGTTGTGTCTCAATTGCATGTCCATCATATCGCCCGATTTACAACCGATGTGGCGTGGCCAAAACCAATTTGGAACGCAGTAGCGGCCAAGCCGTACAGTGATAATGAATTGAAATTAACACTGTCTACAGTATTCAACTACATGAAAAAGAAGGAATTATTATGATTATAACAACAACGAATCAGTTGGAAGGTAAGAAAATCGACAATTATTACGGCATCGTAATTGGCGAAGCAGTGATGGGAGCAAACTTGTTCAAAGATTTGTTTGCCTCAATTCGTGATATTGTCGGTGGTCGTTCAGGCTCTTATGAAGATGAATTAACCCGCGCGCGCAAGATTGCATTTACCGAAATGGAGCAAGAAGCGCGTATGTTAGGGGCAAACGCCATTATTGGTGTTGATATTGACTATCAGGTGATCGGGGATAAAGGCAGCATGTTGATGGTAAGCATTGCGGGGACCGCGATCCGCTATTCAGAGTAGAATTGAAAATTGGCTGAAATACGCGCTTGCGTGACTCGGTCTATAAGTTTGTCTTTTAACGTACGCTAACGGAGTGTGTATGAGTTCGAATAGTTATCAGCCACCTAAAGTTTGGACTTGGGATAAAGGCAGTGGTGGGCGTTTTGCTAATATTAACCGACCAGTGTCGGGCTCAACACATGAAAAAGCGTTGCCTCAAGGTAAACACCCTTTTCAGTTGTATTCAGTGGCGACGCCCAATGGTGTGAAGGTCACTATAATGTTAGAAGAACTGCTCGCCGCCGGCGTCAAAGAGGCGGAATACGACGCTTTTCTTATCGATATTATGGAAGGTGAACAGTTTTCGTCGGGATTTGTTGAGGTAAACCCTAACTCAAAAATACCCGCCATGTACGATACAACCACTAATCCGCCAACTCGATTATTCGAATCAGGCTCAATTGTTTTGTATCTTGCCGATAAATTTAAGCGCTTTATTCCACAAAGTGCTGAACTGCGCGCAGAATGCATGAACTGGGTATTCTGGCAAATGGCCAGTGCGCCCATGTTAGGAGGTGGTTTTGGACATTTCTATGCCTATGCACCAGAGAAATGGGAATACCCAATCGATCGCTATACCATGGAGGTGAAGCGCCAGTTAGATGTGCTGGATAAGCAGTTAGCCAATCGGACATATATTTTAGGTGATGAATACAGTATCGCTGATATTGCTATTTGGCCATGGTATGGCGCGTTAGTATTAGGTTACTTGTATGAAGCTGCTGACTTTTTAGATGTTAGCAGTTATACCCATGTTGTACGGTGGGCTGAACTAGTGGCCGAGCGTCCGGCGGTTAAGCGCGGTAAAATGGTTAATCGCAGTTGGGGGAAGCCAGAAGGACAGTTACGCGAGCGTCATGATGCGAGCGACTTTGAATTGCGAACCCAAGACAAACTTGAACCATCCGCAGAACAAAGCTAACCCTATGTGATTTATGCTTGAGGCTTTTCGTTATCCGCTTTACGTTGAGCCTCATTTGCCTCTGACAAACTCGATTTAAACGGCATTTTTGCAGATTGCTTAAGCAGCATTATGTTGCTAATGATCACGGCTAGCACGATGGCTATGATCAATACGACCCATCCAAGACTCATAATATTGGGATCCCTTTGTTCAATACGTAGCGATAATAAATTTCGTCGAAATGTTCGATAAGCAAATCTTTGCCGCATATGTCACTGGCGTTAATCAATGCCAACAGGGCCGGCTTTTCAAAATTTGATTCAATTTTTTGAGCAAGCGGCACATAACTTAGATGCCAAGGCTCAGCGCCTATACCGCCAGTATATTTGTGATAAGGACGGTAAAAACCAAAATCCTGTGCATGCTGCTCTAGCCACTGGCTAAGCGTAGCGCAAGGGCCTGAATGTTCATATTCTTCAGCCACTAAATGAAACGGTTGACCCCATGCGTCCACAGCAGCTTTGTCGTATACGTCGATATCGCTGCCCCAATGATGACGTGATGCGCCGGGCATAGCGGACCATAATAATATGGCATGCATTTTCTCGGTGTCGCTTAAACTACCTTCTGGGATGATGACACTGTGAATATCGCGAATTGGGATCTTACCTTGCCACTTACCATTCCAAATAGCACATTGCCCTTCAAAACTGCGGTAGCTGCTGACAAGTTGCAAATCAATACCGGCAAGTTGAGCAGCACCTTGCATATCGTTAAATGCATTGAGGGTTTCACTACATAACGCGTGCTTTTCATTTATCTGGGTCAAATGAGAAGCATCGACACCTAGGTATTGAGTCGTCAGCATTACACTAATAACTCCTTCATCACACCTTTATACAAGTGAACCAAGGTTTCTAAATCAGTGATCCTGACATGCTCATCGATTTTATGGATACTGGCATTTACCGGGCCTAGCTCTACGACTTGCGCGCCGGTAGGGGCTATGAATCGCCCGTCAGATGTGCCGCCGGCGGTTGAAAATTCAGGTGCTTGGCCGACTTCATGGCGGATGACTTTATCTACCGCGTTAACTAATTCGCCGCGTTGGGTAAGAAACGGTAGACCATTAAACGTCCATTTGATGTCGTAATTCAGTTGGTGACTATCCAAAATACTGCGTACTTGGTCGATGAGCTCTTCAGCGGTGACTTCCGTGGAGTAGCGAAAGTTAAAACACACCTCACATTCACCGGGAATTACATTACCAGCACCGGTGCCAGCATGAATGTTCGATACTTGAAAGCTGGTGGGGGGGAAGTCGGCATTGCCGTCGTCCCAATGCGCATTGGCTAGCTCACTTAACGCCGGTGCCACGGCATGAACTGCATTATTGGCCAGATGTGGATAGGCTACATGTCCTTGGGTACCATGAATAACCAAATCGCCGGTCAATGATCCCCGTCGACCATGTTTAACCACATCACCAATATGTTCGGTACTTGAGGGTTCACCGACAATACACCAAGTAATTTTCTCATTGCGTGCTTCAAGCGTGTCGATAACACGCGTGGTGCCATTAATAAATGGTCCCTCTTCGTCACTGGTAATCAAAAATGCTATCGAACCATTGTGGTCTGGGTGATCTGCGATGAAAGCTTCAACGGCAACGATCATAGCAGCCAAGCTGCCTTTCATGTCCGCTGCGCCGCGCCCATAAAGCATGTTGGCATTTACTGTGGGTTCAAATGGCGGGTAGGTCCATTTTGATTCTGGGCCGGATGGCACAACATCTGTGTGACCAGCAAAACAAAATACTGGGCCCTTGCTACCGCGTCTTGCCCACAAGTTAGTCGTATCTTCAAATACCATGGTTTCGAGCGTGAAACCTAATGCGGCGAGACGCTCGCCCATTATACGCTGGCAGTCAGCATCTTCAGGCGTGACTGAACGCTTAGCGATTAATGTTTTGGCCAGTTCGAGCACTTCACTCATTGATTTAATGCCTCAGCATAGATTTCTGGCTTGAACCCTACCAGTGTTTTGCTATCTGCAATAAGCACTGGGCGTTTAATTAGGGTAGGGTTGTCAGCCATGAGTTGAATCGCAGTATGCTCATTGACCGACGCTTTCACTTGCTCGTCTAGTTGACGAAACGTTGTGCCACGTTTGTTTAGCAGCGTTTCCCAGCCGACTTGCTGCTCGACCGATGCAACCCAATCACTGTCAATACCGTCTTCGCGGAAATCGTGAAAGGTAAAATCGATATTGTGTTGTTCCAACCACTTCTTCGCTTTTTTTACCGTGTCGCAGTTTTTAATGCCATACAGCGTAATTGTCATAGTTAACTCTTGTATCCGATTATTTTAAACATACCGTCATTAGGGTATCCGATAGCGCTACAATTTTCCTGCCTTTATCAGCATGATTAGTGTGTAACTCAATGGACTTTAAAGGGTTTAATATGGTTACCGCAATACCAGGAATACCAACATTTTGTTTGAGTAAATTAATATCAAAGTCCAACAAACACTGCCCGGACGAAATTTTATGTTTGTTCTTACTGTGGCGCCTAAACTTTAATCCCATCAATGATTGAACGTTGGGCGTGAAGGCTATGCGTAAAACTAAGCCATTTAGCGCCCGTAGCGTAAGCGTATGGCAAGTGGGACTAATATTTATCACGTGACCGTCAAAAGGGGCGAACAATTGTGAACCCGTGAGCTGGATATAGGCACCGTGTCCGAATAAGCCGAGTGCAACGGTATTGTCAGGTGCATTGACGTGAGGAAAGGCCGTGCCATTACAGAGGGATAAAACGTCTATTGTCTGGCTGGTTTTCTCGTCAGTCATTAACGGATCACGTTATAGCCGTCATTCTCGAGCGCTTTTAGTGCCGTTTCCAGTGACTTTTGCTTAACTAGGAAGTAGTCCGTTTCAAACGTTGATAACACAAAAATGCTGACTTTAGCTTGTGCTAAAACATTGCAGATCTTCGCCATAATACCAACCATTGACAGGCTGAGGGGACCTAAGACTTCAAGTGCGCGCCAGTCACCATCGCTGTCATCTGCATCGATAGGCACACTTTCTGGTACAACAATCGATAACTCTTCCGGTGTTTTACCAAGAAAATAAAGAGGTGCATTTAACACGCATTCAGGCACCTTCGCATCAGGAGGCAAAGTGTGAATGACCATTGTGTCAGGGATAACGGCCAACGTTTGTTTCGGCATAGGCGTAGAAATCACCACAAAATTTTTATTCAGACTAGCATAGGTTTGTGATGAGAATGAAGTGTCTCAACACAACGTTTTGATCTAGATACTGTCAATCGGTAATATCGGGCGGTCGCCTATTGTTTGACAAAATGTATCAAAGTCATCTGCTAGCCTTTCTGTTTCCTTAAACACCTGTTGCCAGTACGCTATTCGTTGTTCAGCTGAAAACTGAGTAAAGTCTTCTCTGTCGGGTATCTTTTGATAGGGCAGAGAGGCAACAAACTCTTCAGAAGGGACTAACATCACGACATTATCGTAATTGTGTCGTGATACTTTTCGTGTGAGCGATTTATCAAACCAGCCCGCGCGCGGTGATGCATTAAAATGCGGGTACAATACCAGACCGTCACCGCTATTAATCTTGATGTCGAAGTGATAATCAATGATGCCACCATCCCGATACATGCCCTTTGGCGCACCCGGAATATTGGGAATGCCTTGCATAACTAACGGAATTGACCCCGACGCAAGTAACGACAACTTAAGGTTTTGTGGCGTAAACGGTATTGTAGTCGTAGCAAATTGATAGTCATCCTGGAACTCAAGTTGACCACTGGGTGATGAAAATACGAAACGTTCATATTGCGACTTTATCGCCTGACGTTTGAAACGATTCAAGGCATAACTGCGGGTTAACCCGAGTAATTGTGTAGCCTTACGTTCAGACGCCACTAAACCGTTCACTTTCGCTACGATAAAATGAGCTTTCATTACGGGGTTTTGGATGATTTCATCCAAGTTGTCGTCAGGCACGACAATATCCAGCAAAGCTTTGGCTTTTTCGGTTATTTCTGCTGGCGTTGGTTTGTCAGAATAAGTCGTATGGCAATAGTGCTCAGCCAGCCTTTCGATGGCTTCGACAGGGTTTGCTTGGGCAAAGCAGGCTGAACGAAACGCGCCTGCAGAGGATCCAATTAATTGCAGCGGTTTTTTCCGCGAGCGAAAAAATTCTCCAAACATGTATTTGTCTAAGCCAAATAATGTAAACCACTTAGGACCCCCGGAAGCACCTAGAAATGCTGTAAACATGTCTTGATGAAAACCTTCTTCGCGTAATCGGGCTGCAGCAGTATTGCCAGCATAGATTGATAACAACTCGCGTCTCCTATCGCTTATGTGTGGTTATTAATTGCATTATTGAACAGTGGGCTAAAACACAATGCATGCAGAATATCTAAGTGTCTATCATAAAAGATACGTTAGGGATTTGTTTTATCATACTTATTTATACAATCTATTTGTCAGCTAAATCTCATCCGATAGGGGCTGTGGTTGCCGCTACATCAAGCTTGCAGCCTGCTGTCAGTCAGGTATGATGGAAAAAACAACAATAAGAGTGCCCGCGCATGGAAAAGCACCAAATCCTGATCGTGGAAGACGATCCTGTCAATATCAATGTTTTGGTTGCTACCTTGCGCGATCGGTTTGTGTTGTCCATCGCTAAAACCAAGAAAAAAGCCCTCGAAATTCTAGATCAAAAGCACGTCGATATTATACTGCTCGATTTAAACTTGCCTGATGGCAATGGTTTAGAAATTTGCCAATCAGTGCGCAGCGAGCGAGATACCTACGCTCAACCTTCTATTATTGTAATGACCGGCAGTGAATCGACCGAAGACGAGCTGCGCTCATTAGAGCTAGGTGCCAACGATTTTATCAACAAGCCGGTTCACAACCGAATACTCATGGCGCGTATTGATATTCAAATTGATCTGCTGAGAAAAACTCAGTTATTGAATCAATTAGCGCGTATTGATGGTTTAACCGAAGTGGCAAATCGCCGTGCGTTTGATGAAGCGCTTGTACGAGAGTGGCATCGCTGTAAAAGAGCTGGGCAACCGTTATCGTTACTATTGGTTGATGTGGATGAGTTTAAGGTTTACAACGATACTTATGGGCATACCAGTGGTGATACATGTTTACGCCGTGTCGCGCGATTGCTCAGTGATGTTTTTAAACGAGCGTCAGACCTCGTTGCGCGATTTGGTGGCGAAGAGTTTGCCATAATAATGCCCAACACCTCTCAACAAGATGCATTGGCACTGGCCAATGTCGCGTTAGGCAAAATGGTAGAGCTTAGTATTCCACATAAAACATCGACGGTGCATGACGTGGTCACCTTTAGCGGTGGGTTAATTACCACATTCCCAGTGGATATTGATTTGAGCGCGGATGAAATCATTAATCAGGCTGACATACAATTGTATGCAGCGAAAAATGAGGGTAGGGCTCGCATCATGCCGGCACTGACGCGCACATTGAGTGAGCGCGTCGGTTAAGACGCGCCAAACTGCTTCAGAAACGTCTCTATTGGTTCGGGTTTGTGTAAACCGAATCCTTGTAAATAGGCTATATCCATACCGTTTAGCATGTTCACGGCCTCTTCTGTTTCGACACATTCAGCGACTACTTTAATGTCTTTGGCTGAAGCAATACCGACGATAGACTCAATCATTTTCTGATTCACCACATCGGTTTCGAGATCACGCACGAACATACCATCTATTTTAACCGTATCAATTGACAGTCGCTTTAAGTATTCATATGACGACGTACCGGTGCCAAAGTCATCAAGGGCAAATCGACATCCGAGTTCTTTAAGCGTATTGATGAATGCGATCGTCGCTTCAAGGTTGCTAATAGCGGAAGACTCAGTGATTTCGATACAGAGACGCTCTGGAGCGACATCATATTGTTCTAATTGGCGCTGTACGTAATCAGCAGATGATTCTTTGACGATAAACGCACCGCTCACATTGACCGAAAGCTCAATCACCTGAGTATTACTCAGTGCTTCGATACTCTTCGCCAAAATATAGCGATCAATTGCATCGATAATGTTGAATTTTTCCGCAACGGGTATAAAGAAACTTGGCGGTTGAACACGTCCTGAGCTGTCCATTAATCGCGCTAAAATTTCAGCTTTATGCAGTGTTTTGCCGCCGTCAGAGTATATACCTTGAGCAAATAACTTAATCCGTGATTCGTCTATGGCTTTGCGAATGATCGGTACCATACGCATTTGTTGTTGGGTTTTATCGACATGAGCACGGGTTACGTTATAGACCGAAATTTCACCTCCACCTTTTAACTTACTTTGATAGCAAGTTCTCTCGGCAACACTGATCAGGTGCGAGACCGAATCGATGCTCTCATCAATTTCTACCAAGCCCATACTGACGTTATGTTTGAATTTCTCATCCATCCACACAAATTCGTATGACTCCAATATTGACTTCAAAGCGCGTATTTTTTGAATTGCAAAGCCCATATCGGGTTGGACGAAGTAAACAGCGAATTCGTCTCCGCCAATACGCGCGACAATATCTTCTTTATCCAACTGGCCTCGCAGTATTTCCGCTAGTTGGCGTAATAATTCATCACCCGCAACGTATCCACAAGAGTCGTTAACTATCTTGAACTGGTCCAAATCGATGAGGCAGAGGAAACTTGTTCCATTGCTGGTCGTTGATGCCATGCACTCGTTTAGCCGCTCTTCTAGGGCAAAACGATTGTACATACGTGTGACAAAGTCATGGTGCGATAAAAAGGAGAGTTTGTCTTGCAGGCTGCGCCGTTCATTAATCTCTCTACGCAAACTGGTGTTGGCGGTAACGAGTTCACGTGTACGTTCTTCTACTTTCTTCTCCAAGCGTTCATTGGCGCTGCTCAGTAGCATATTGGTTTCATCTAACGCTTTTAATGTTGAAGAGAGTTTCAAATGCGTCATAACGCGCGCTTGTAACGCATCGCTATCAACAGGCTTAACGATGTAGTCTACTGCACCAACGTCAAAGCCTTCTGCGATGTCTTCATCACTGCTGGTAAGGAATAAAATCGGAATGTTGGCATTTTTTTCTGTGGCTTTAATGTGTTTACACACGTCAAAACCTGACATGCCGGGCATATTAATATCCAGCAATATAAGATCAGGGGATTCTTCTTCAACAACGCGTAGCGCTTTCTCACCATTATTGGCAACCAATATACGTGGATCTAATGGTTTTAATTGTTGTGTTATGACCCTAAGGGTCACGGGGTCATCATCAACTGCGAGTACGGTAAATCGTGATAAATCATTCATTATGTTCGTCTAATACTTGTAAAGCGAGTTCGTAATCAAATACGTCCAACGCATCCAGCAATCCTTGTTTTACAGTAGGCGCACATACGTCTTCAGATAGTCCTTCTAGCGCATCAATGAGTTCGGTTGGCACAATTTCGCTGCGCTCCAAGTGTTGCCGGATCTCATTTAGGACTTCTTCGTTTCCTGTACTGGTTTTTGTTTGTATCGTTTGAGTATTGGCTAAAACGATAGATTTTGCATCTTTTATTGATGATGCAAGCATACTGGCGAAAGCATCTAAGTCTTCTTGAGATACATTGCCTTCTTTAACTTTACTCTCAGTTTCTTTACTCAGAGTAAACAGTTTTACAAAGCCCATATTGCCACTGCTGCCCTTTATGGTGTGGAGCAAGCTCTGCAACTTGTCGCTCTCATTTCTATTCGTTGGGCATACAAGATCACTTTCTATCGCTCCATATTGCGCGATATAAACATTCAGAGTTTTTACATACAGTGCAGGTTGAGAGCTCAGGCTAGGGCGGTGAGTTTGCCAATCCATTGTCGTGAGATCGTCAGGCAGGATTAATGTGTCTGCTGCATTGTCGCCTTCACTTTCGGAGCTTACAGGTAACCCCGCGCTGGCTTTCAGTGAGGGAGATTCATGTGCATGTAGGGCTGCCACCAATTTTTCAGTGAGTACATCTAACTCAATGGGTTTCGGTATATGATCATCCATACCGGCCGCAAGGCATTTTTCCCTATCGCCTTTTAAAGCATTGGCGGTCATTGCCAAGATAGGAATCTTTTTGTTCGATTCTCCCGCAGTGCCGCTGCGGATTTGGCGTGTTGCCTCATAGCCATCCATTATGGGCATTTGACAGTCCATCAAAACCGCAGAGTAGTAACTGTCAGGTTTGCTATTGAGCATATCGATTGCTGCCTGGCCGTGCTCGGCATGCTCGCAATAAAGATTCAAGGTACCGAGCAGGCCCTCGGCAACAAGTCGGTTCACCTGATTATCTTCAACGAGCAATATTCTGGTATCTTCAGGCCATTGGACATCCAGAGAGTGCTGTTTGTGTAATCGTTGCAATGCATGCTCAGATACGAAGACTCGCTTTTCAGTACCGCTTTGATTAACTGCAATCAAGGCTATAGCATTAAACAGATCACTGGTGACAACCGGTTTTGTTAGGCAACCGTCTAGACCCAGTCGAGCCAGATCGGCACTGGCAATTTGGCTGGACACTGAACTTAGCATCAATATCGGTAGCTGTTCATTGGTGTAGTGGTTGCGCACGCTTTCAGTCAGCCACAAGCCATCTTTTTGTGGCATGTGCATATCTGTCAAAATGAGGTTGAAGTTGGCAGTAGGCGTTGCCTCTGCTCCATGATGATTTATGCGCAAAATATCCAGTGCTTCATCAACACTGTGTGCTGCTACCACTTTCGCCCCCCAGTTATCCAAATGAGCACTTAATATGTCGATATTGGTTTGATTATCATCGACGACCATCACTTTCCAATCTTGAAGACTGATTTGCGGGATTTCAGAGACCACCACATCAGTCGTTCTAAGACGAACGCTGAAAGCAAAACAGCTGCCTTCTCCAAAACGGCTATCAACGGATATTTCACCATCCATGAGGTTTACTAATCGCTTGGAAATAGCCAGGCCTAGTCCACTGCCACCAAAATTTCGTGTAGTGGATGAATCCACTTGGGTAAACGATTCAAATAAGCCAGACAGTTTGTCATCGGGAATACCGATACCGGTATCTTTAACTTTGCAATGTAAGCGCAGATCATCTTGTTCTTTGACTAAGGTTGCCTCCACATGAACTTCACCGTCTTCGGTGAACTTAATGGCATTCCCGATCAAGTTAGTAAGAATTTGGCGGATCCTAAGTGGATCACCGGAAACAAAGTCAAAGTCTATTTCAGAAACATCAACCAACAACTCAATGCCTTTAGTGTCGGCTCGAATGGCAAGTGATTGAGCGGTTTCTTCTATTAACTGACGCAAATTGAAATCGATATCCTCGATGGCCAATTTACCCGCTTCAATTTTAGAAAAATCAAGAATGTCGTTGAGCACTGACAACAGCGCGTCAGCGCTGGTCTTCGCGACGCTAACTTTTTGCCGCTGGTCGTTATTCAACGTTGAACGGCTTAGCAATTCAAGCATGCCAATCACGCCATTCATGGGAGTGCGAATTTCATGTGACATACGGGCTAAAAATTCACTTTTAGCGCTGTTAGCATTATTGGCTTGCTGGGTAGCGAGCTTGAGTTGTTGTTCGGCGAGTTTACGCTGGGTGATGTCTCTGCTGATCCCCAGAATCAGTTCCTTGCTTTCATCTGGCAAGTGAAACACTGATTTACGCGTTTCAAACAATACTTGTTGTTCTTCACCGATAGCGGTCCAGCGTTCGGTAATACGCGGTTTTTCACTGGCTAGCGTTTCTTTATCGTCCTGTTTAAACGCATTAGCTTCTGCGCGACTGTATAACTCATTGTCATGCTTACCTTCTACGTCTTCGACTTTTAATCCCAACAGCGCAGCAAACGCCTTATTTACCCTGAAGTAATATCCATCTTCTGATTTACAGAAAATAGGGTCGGGGATTGCGTCAAAAACCGTTGAAATAAGCGTCCTCTCGCTTTTCAGTTGTTCGGCTGTTTGTCTCAGTTCGGTGGTACGAGCCAACACTTCTTCTTCAAGCGCTCTAGCGGAATCTTTAATAAGGTGAGTCGCGCGGCTATAAAAAACATACAGTACGCCACCCAATGCAAGCGTGAATCCGATGATGATTGCCAATAGTGATATGATGATTGAGCGCGCGCGAAAATACGGTTTCATTGCCTCATTCACGTCGATTTCTGATGTGATACCGAGTGATAAAAAGTCAAGGTAACTCCAAGCGCCCATCACCGGCACACCGCGATAATCTCTATAACCTTCCAATTGCATGCCGGCAGATTGGTTAATGATACTTTGCGCCACTAATGTGAGCGGTTGCTGATCTCGCTCAGTTGACGCTTTTTTACCAAGCGTTAAATCGACACCGGGGTTTCTTACGTCCACGTGTAAAATGGATGAGCTACCTGAAACAATTAATTTGGCGCGCGTGAGATCGGCAATAAATCTGCTTTCGGAAACTAATTCGCCGGACTCATTGATTAAATAAGTTTCGCCAGAGTTCCCTAAGCGCCCTAGTTGAGTAATGGATGACAATTCTTCTTTGGGACTGTGATGGGATGCCAGCAGTGCGATCACTTCACCTTGGTAAACTATCGGTGCTACGTAATGCGAGGTAATAAATTCGCTTTGTTTGATAAATTCTTTTGTCGGAGGAATATACGCTGCTATTCCTTCTTCAATAATACTCTGAACGATATGAGCATACTGGTTGATAAATACGGGGACTTTATTGGCCGCGATATTGGCAGTTGTTACGACACGCTCACCATCTAGTTTGAGTAGGTCAAATCCGTTGTGGCCTTGTAGGCGTTGCAATTCAAAAAAACGGGTATGCAATAACTCTTCAAGAACCGCTTGTTCACCCTCAGGCGTTGTTGGGTCAAGCAGGGCTGCAACAGATTCATTTAATCCGTCAGTCGATGCCGCTTCGACTATCTGAATAATGTTGTTCTCGTGCCACAGTCGTAACGCTGTTGTGGTTGTTTCCATTACAACGGTCAATGCGTTACCCACTTCATTGCGCACATTGTCGCGAATAGAAATAAGTGCAAAGCGGGTTACCACAATAGATACGATAATTAGCACTATCGCTGCCGCTAGTGCAGTTTTAAGTAGCCGAGTATTGCTTTGATCAAGGTTTTTATTCAACGTTGATAATCTGTGCTTACATACCGTTAGTTATGAATGTAGCAGCCTGTTTATGGACCCGTCTAGTATTAGATAGCCTTAACATTTTGATTTGTTGAAAAAAGGTTTAAAAAAGCGCGAAAAGCACTTGCAGAAACAAGGTTGAATGGCTAACATACGCGCCGCTTAGTCAAGCACACCTATGCGTCTATAGCTCAGTTGGTTAGAGCGCTACCTTGACATGGTAGAGGTCCCCTGTTCGAGTCAGGGTAGACGCACCACCTTATAATTCCATAATGTTCCAATAAAATATTTAAACCCTTCAAAATTAACGGTTTTAGGCGTTTTAAAGCATAGCCATTGTGTACTAAAGTTACGGAAACTAAAAAGTTGCCCTACCGTCTCACAACTGTAACGTAGTACGCAAACTTAGAGAAAATATTACATGGCTAGTGAAAATTCCAGTAAACAGATGCAGTTACGTTCTCGTTCTCAGAATTAACCCTCTATACTAACAAAATTGAGCCATGGCGCATTTATGGACGCGTTAACTTATGATAGAGCGCATCGAAAAATTATTTTCAAATAGAACCCCGCTTTTATCTCCTTGTAATGAAATAGTTCAACCAAGGCGGAGAGGCCATTACTTATTAAAAAATATAGCGGTATTGGGTATTCTCGCTTGCCCGTTTTATCTTCAAGCTTACGAGATAAAATCGCTGTTCGAAATGCCTTTATCAGAGCTACTCAACGTCGAAGTTGCTGTATCAAACCGAAATGCAACGCCTATCAATTATACTCCTGCAAGTGTAACCGTGTATTCAAGTGCGGAGATAGAGAGTTTGGGGGTACGCACCTTAGATCAATTGCTCAACTATATTCCCGGATTTACTGTCGCCCGTTCTGATATCGAAGGTCGAAGTTATACGCCCGTCGTAAGAGGGCGCCGATCAAACTCAGTAGGACGAGAAATTCTCGTGTTATTAGATGGTATAAGGCTAAATGATCCCGTTACAGGAGGCGTCTTTTCTCAGGAACGCGGCATCAATCTGGCCAATGTAAAGCAAGTTGAGGTCATCAGAGGTCCTGGTTCAAGCATGTATGGAGCAAATGCTTTTTCAGGCGTCATTAATATCATTACTAAAGACAATGGCCGATTTACCCAAGTCGAGCTTGGTCAATTTAACGCCAAAAGTGCCGTTTTGATGGCATCGCATAATAGTCAGAATTGGGGCATCAGTGGAACATTCGCGTACTATCGTGATGATGGTGATGATTACCCTAATTTTTATAACTTCTTTGGCTCCTTGAACGATACGCAAGATCCAGAACGACAGACTGATGTTTTCCTCAACCTCTTTTACAAAGATACTAAGCTGATAGTCAGACACAATGAACGCATCAGTTACGATTTTATAATCGCTGGTGGTCAAGCCAATGGGGAACAGCGTCACTTGGTGGATAACACATCTATACGGTTATCAACTGACAACCAGCTCGGTCAATTTGATGTTAACTGGTTTGCAGAATATTCCATCAATGACGCTGACTCCCGTTTTGGTTTGTTTCCGGACTCTCCAAATCCAATACAAACAGGAAATCCACTCTATTGGTCGGACGGCATTACAGTGCAAATGATTGGTGGAAATATCCGAACCGTTAAACAACAGAGGTTTGGGGCTGATGCCAAGTATCAGATCGCGCCCAATCATTTACTGAATATCGGTCTACTTTACAAAAAGGAATCGGTAGGTCTTAATCCGTTTCAGACCAACATTGATATTGCAGAACTGGAACGAACTGGAAGACTGATTCCAAGTACGACAGGCATCGAATACGGTTTTTATATTGGCGGGGTGCGCTTTGATTTATTTACGCCGTCCTCCAGACGAAGCAGCGGTGTGTACGCTCAAAGCAGTTGGCAAGTTGATCCCTCAATCACACTGACATCAGGATTGAGATACGACGATTACGAGGATTTCGGTGACCACCTTAGCGTAAGGTTGGGGCTTGTTAAGAAGTGGGATACTGATACAACATTCAAGCTCTTATACGGTGATGCGTTTAGGGCACCCTCTTTCGTAGAAACCCGCGCAGGAATAGCATCGGGGGGGATTTCCAACCCGGCATTAATTCCAGAAAAAGTAAATACCTATGAGTTATCCTGGACAGAGAACCATGATAGTTTCAGCTCAACATTTACTTATTTTTATAATCAATATGACGATATGGTGGTGCCTGTCTTAGTGGATGATGTGGTTCCTGGCTTTACCGCATTTCAACCGCAAAATAGATCAAATGCGAATACCAGTGGTGTAGAGTGGGAAGTGAGTGCGGAGTTATCAGAAAATTTACGTGTTCGCAGTGGTGCCAGTCACATGTTTAAACGTATCGCAGAAGAACCTGTAGGCAATACATCTTTGTTTGTTATTGGCGAGTATAAATTCAGCGATTTTAGCTTTAATTTAAGCGCGTACTATCACGATAAGGTACTGTCGAGAATTAATGGCAACATACAACTCGACAGTTACATTGTGACAAACGCAATGTTTTATTATTCAATAAACGAACAACTCGATATTTCATTAAGAGCGAATAACCTGTTTGATGCAGCTTACACGACCTGGTCACCACAGGCTGGTTTGGAAGAGGGTATACCCGCAAGAGGTAGACAAGTTCTCATTGGACTTAAGTATACGCTTTAGTCTGAATTGCGTTTTACTGCACTCTCAACGTCTTAGGCGTTAACCTCGTGATTGCTGTATTTTATTTTAATTAAATCGAAAGCTGATACGCACAAATGCCCACTGAACTGGCGAGGTTTAGCGAGTCGATGACTCCACTTCCAGCAATGGTATAGGGTTTTGCATTGAATTGCGTTAGCGCCTGATGCGGAACTCCGCGAGCTTCATTGCCAAATAAATAACACTCATAATCGGTAAAGCTGGGAGTATTAATAGTACTGCCTTGCAGATCCAAATAGGCAAACTTAGCGAAACGATCCGACAGTGTTTCCAGCGCCACATCCAGCTCGATAGGCAAACTGAATATCGCCCCCATACTGGCGCGCACCACTTTTGAATTATAGGGGTCTACGCTGTTAGGACTCAGCAGTAGTTTAAATTCACCAAACCACGCTAATGTGCGAATGATAGTGCCGAGGTTACCGGGGTCTTGTACTTCGTGCAGATAAATACAGCGCATGGGTTGTGAAGCCGAGAGTTTGGTATTAGCGCTCGCTTTTGATGGTGATAGGGGGACTCTCGCAATCATGCCTTGCGGTGTTTTGGTATCACTAAGCTGCGCCATTTGTTTGTCGCTGACTACAACCAATTCAAACCCAGCGGATAGCTGTTTGGCCCATTCTTGATTGGATTCGGTCACATAGAGAGTGATCGCACGAGCGCCTTCGGTGTCTGGACAGGCTTTTTGCAATTCTAATATGAGGTGTTCACCCTCAACCAGATAGTAGCCAAATTGTGAGCGATACTTCTTTTGATGCAGCTTTTTGACATCGTCAAGCTTCATATGGGCGAGCCTGTTTTACAGTGGGAGGTTTGTAATTCGAGCCTGTGAGTATACAATATTTGCCGTTTTAGCGATACCAACAGAAGACACACCCGATGGCCCGATCAAAGACCAGTAAAAAATGGATGGATGAGCACGTTAACGACCCCTACGTTAAGAAGGCGCAAATGGATGGGTATCGCTCCCGCGCTAGCTACAAACTCATCGAAATCAATGAAAAAGACAAACTGTATCGCCCGGGATCTGTGGTGATGGATCTGGGGTCTGCGCCGGGTGGGTGGTCTCAAATCGTCGCGCCTGTCGTTGGTGAGTCAGGGCGCGTGATTGCGTCTGATATTTTGCCGATGGATTCCATCATCGGTGTGACCTTTATTCAAGGCGATTTCACTGAAGAGGCAGTGTACGAAGAAATTCTTCAAGCACTCAATGGTAGCCAAGTGGATACGGTTATTTCAGACATGGCGCCCAACTTAAGTGGTGTTAAAAGTACCGATCAATACACCTCAATGTATTTGGTAGAGTTGGCGCTTGATATGGCGCGTAACGTGTTAAAGCCCGGTGGCAGCTTCTGCGCCAAAGTGTTTCAAGGTGTGGGCTACGAAGAATACGTCAAAGACGTACAGCGTTCGTTTGATAAGGTCATTGTCCGCAAGCCTGCAGCGTCTCGACCTCGCTCTCGTGAAGTGTATTTGGTAGGCAAAGGCTTCCGCGCTTAACGCTCAAGTAGCGGCAATTTGTTCGCGACGCCGTTCCATTCGTCGGCATCGGCAGGGGGCGCTTTTAACTCATTGATGTTGGGCCATTGTTGGCAGAGCTCAGCATTGATAGCCAGATAAGGTTCTTGCCCACGGGGAAGGTCATTATCTTGAAAAATCGCTTCGGCTGGACATTCCGGAACGCACAGCGCGCAATCGATACAAATGGCCGGATCAATGGCCAAAAAATTGGGTCCTTCAAAGAAGGCGTCGACGGGACAAACCGCGACGCAATCGGTGTATTTGCACTTAATGCAATTGTCGGTGACTACAAAGGTCATGCGCAGAGAACAGCGTTGCTAGGTGAATATGCCGCATAGTGTAATCAAGCCCATTTAAAACACAAGTTTCCATTGTTGCCCTATAGTTGAAATGCCTCGTTTAGCTACCTAAATTGCAGCATCTGATTTACACTACGCACCTTTGCGAAGAAGCTATCCAATCTACTGATGAGTAAGTCTACATGTTGCGTTTAACTGATATTCAATTACCTCTGGCTCACGAAGAGTCAGCGCTTGAGCAGGCTGTGTTGAGTAAGCTTAACATTCCAGCTAGCCAGTTGCTGTCATTGAATGTGTTCAGACGCGGTTATGACGCGCGCAACAAGCGAGATATTAAACTGATTTATACCCTAGATGTGGAAGTAGAAGGTGAAGAGGCGCTATTAACCAAGTTTTCTCCCCAACAAGGAGTGCGTCAAACACCTGATATGGAATACAAATTTGTGGCTCAAGCCCCTGATGATTTGAGCGAAAGACCTGTCGTTGTTGGTCTCGGGCCGTGTGGTTTATTTGCGGCGCTTATTCTGGCGCAAATGGGATTCAAGCCAATTGTACTTGAGCGCGGCAAAGCAGTACGTGAACGCACAAAAGACACCTTTGGTTTTTGGCGCAAACAGCCACTCAATCCTGAATCCAACGTACAATTTGGTGAAGGCGGTGCGGGTACCTTCTCTGATGGAAAGCTATACAGCCAAGTCAAAGATCCCAAGCACTATGGCCGCAAAGTGTTGCATGAATTTGTTGCAGCTGGCGCCCCTGAAGAAATAATGTACGTAAGCAAACCCCATATTGGGACCTTTAAGTTGGTCAATATGGTTGAAAAGATGCGTCAACAGATTTTGGACTTAGGTGGTGAGATCCGTTTCAGCACCCGGGTTGAAAAGCTCGATATGGACAGCGCGGAAGGCCAACATAAAGTTAGAGGTCTTCATTTGTCGAACGGTGAATACTTACCGTGCAAACATGTGATCCTAGCGGTAGGGCACAGCGCGCGTGACACTTTTGAAGCGTTGTATGACCAGGGTGTCTATATTGAAGCGAAGCCATTCTCTATTGGCTTTCGCATTGAACATGAGCAGAGCATGATTGACCGCTGTCGCTTTGGTGATAATGCGGGCAACCCGATCCTTGGTGCGGCAGATTACAAACTGGTGCATCACTGTAAAAATGGTCGCTCAGTGTACAGTTTTTGTATGTGTCCGGGAGGCACTGTCGTGGCTGCTGCATCTGAGCCAGGCCGCGTAGTGACCAATGGCATGAGCCAATACTCACGCCACGAACGTAACGCGAATAGCGCAATTGTGGTGGGTATTGAACCCGAGAAAGACTACCCAGGGCATCCTCTCGCAGGAATCGCGTTGCAACGCAAGTTAGAAGAAATGGCATTCAAAGCCGGGGGCGAAAATTACCATGCACCCGCACAATTAATTGGTGACTTCCTGAAAGGTAAACCGAGCATTGAGTTAGGCGAAGTACAGCCTTCTTACACGCCGGGTATTACCTTGACCGATTTAAGTAAGGTCGTGCCTGACTATGTGACCGAAGCGATCCGCGAGGCCATTCCAGCCTTTGACCGTCAAATTAAAGGGTTTGCTAAAGCGGAAGGTTTATTGACTGGCGTCGAAACGCGTACGTCTTCACCGGTTTGCATTAAACGTGGTAAAGACTACCAAAGCGTTAATGTAGAAGGGCTTTATCCCGCTGGCGAGGGAGCCGGTTATGCAGGCGGCATTTGGTCCGCGGGGATTGACGGCATTCGCGTTGCCGAGGCCGTAGCGCTATCTGTGGTAGAAAGCCCTAGCCAGTAAAATTGGCAACCTAAATCACCTGCGATTTTTCTTCATGCGTCGACTTTGTTCGGCGCGTTTTTCGGTGCGTTTTTCTTTGCGCTCTTGTTTGTCTGGCGTCGCTGATCCGTCTTTGAAACGCTGTTTACGTTTAGCTTTTTCAGCAGCCTTTTTAGCCGCAGCTTCGGCTATTTCGATCTGTTCTTGCGCAAGCATTTCTGGTGTTTCTAGGCTGATCCTACCGAGCTTTCCTGACTGCAATTCGTTTAATAGGACTTCACAAATTTTATGCAGGTTTACTTTGCCGCCACTCATGATAGCACCACGCTTTTTCGCGGCAGCTTCAAGAAACTCTATTTCGGTGTCTGGCAGTTCATCAAGCTTATAGTTCTGCTTCATCAATTCAGGGTAGGCTTTAATCAAATAATCAGCCGCAAAGAACCCGACGTCGTCATATTCCATCGCGGTGTTTTTAACCGCCCCTGAAGACGCTAACCGGTAAATTGAATTGGGGTTTTCTAACTTTGGCCATAACACGCCTGGGGTGTCGTGTAAGACTATGCCATTATCTAAACGTATACGCTGTTGGGCTTTGGTTACAGCTGGCTCATTGCCGGTCTTGGCTATCACGCGACCTGCTAAGATATTAATCAACGTTGACTTACCTACATTCGGAATGCCTGTAATCATGGCGTTAATGGATTTAACAGACGCATCTTTTTCGGGGCAGATACGGCGTATGATCTGCATGATTTGCTTGCTCTCGGCCGGTTTGTCACTTGAAGTTGTAATGGTGGTGACACCGCGTTCACTTTCTAAATGCGCCTGCCAGCGAGCTGTAATTTCTGGGTCTGCCAAGTCGTATTTGTTTAAAATCTTGAGGCAAGGTTTGTCGCCACGGATTTTGGCAATTTCAGGGTTTTCACTGGAATAGGGAATGCGAGCATCCAAAACCTCAATGAGGATGTCTACTTGACTGAGAGATTCCTTAATCTCTTTAAGGGCTTTGTGCATATGCCCCGGAAACCACTGTAACGCCACTTGAACTGCCTTTTCACCATGTTAAAGCGCTATTGTACTTGATTTATGGATAAGTGTTTCAATTCTATTGTTCGAGTTTCTATGGGCCCAGCGGTTTTGTTGTGTTGTCTCCATTATATTGCCGTAATGTTTATGGTGATTTCGTTTCATTCATCTCGGCGTGTGCTTTCAGAAACGGCTGATAGTCGGCGTAGTCTCGATGGTGCAGAACTTGTCCCTCTTTGAGTTCTAGAATGGTAATAAAAGGCATGCTTTTGGTATCTACGATTTTATTGTCGCCGAGGTCAATTTTCCAATTCAGCACACCTTCAAATATCGCGACATCCCCCGACACCCATTGACGGGATGAAGTAAACGACATCTCCTGAATGCTGGCGTAGTTTTTTGTAAAGTAGGTCACTGTCTCTGCTTTTCCCGCAACGGAAACGTCACCAAATACAGGTTTAGCCGTGGTATCTGCGAAGCTACCATCCTCATGAAGAAATTGCGCTAGTGTTTGCCAATCACGTGCAATGTAAGCGTCAAAATAGGTCTGAGCGATTGTCTGGTTGTCTACCTGAGGGTTAGCAAATAGATGAAAGCTAACGAGACAAAGTACTATGGTTGCAAGATATTTTTTCATGGCGTTTCTCCAAGGGGCCAAAGTTCCAGCATAAATAACATTGTATTTTTCTGTCGTGTTTATACGACCAGAGTGCCCGTGCGCAAGATAAGTGGACGACTGTTTGGCTTTTTACCTATGCCATGCAAACCACCCGATCCAAATTTCAGCCCAGTGCTCTTTTAGTCTGGAATTCATCGGTGCAAAAATGTATTTCTTTGTTTCCTCTGGTGTATCCTCACTTATTAAGTACAAATTAGCCGTTTTCAGTTAGGTAGCTCAATATGATGAAGTCCATAAGTAGTCTTTTCCTTAAAACCTTCGTGTGTGCGTTTGTCATGTTGTTCAACTGCGCAAAAGCGTCAGACCTAAACAATCTGTTGCTCATGAATGTTGATATTGTCGATGTGGAAAATGCGGAACTGTTAAAAGATCAAAACATTCTAATTGGTGATGGAAAGATACTAAAGATCAGTGCAGATCCTTCAGGATTGCGCGAGGCGGCAAAGCACCACCTCGATTTATCTGGTTACACCGTAACACCAGGCTTGTTTGATATGCATGTACACAATGCAACATCGCCATCGGGATATGATTCGCTAGATGACGTGAAAAAGCGATTACGTTTTTTATTGCGTCATGGCGTTACAGGGATCCGTGATATGGCCGGTGATGTGAGGCAGTTAGCTTATCTATCAAGGATGGCACTGATTGACGAAATTGATTCTCCAAATATCTATTATTCAGCTCTTATGGCTGGGGAAACATTTTTTGATGATCCGAGAACTCACGCTTCAACTGCAGGTTTAACAGCCGGTCAAGTGCCTTGGATGAAAGCGGTTTCAAATACAACCGATTATGCTTTAGCTGTTGCCCAAGCTATTGGCACTGGTGCATCAGGGATCAAGCTATATGCAGACCTTACTGCAGAACAGGCTGGTGAAGTAATTTCAGAAGCCCGTCGACAAGGTATTCCGTCGTGGGGACACGCTGCTATTCTGCCAGCAAAGCCACATGAGTTAGTAGATGCAGGGATAACGAGTATGTCGCATGCTAGCTTATTAGCTTGGAGTTCAACGGATAAAGGCACGGGGACGGGTAAAGAACGCTATTCAGACTTTGCGATAGACACTGATGCTTCGATGTTCAAACAAATGATCTCCAGTATGGTTGAACAAAGCATTTACTTGGATGCCACCATTAACACCTTCAAGGATCACAAATCTAAGAATGTATATCAGAATGGGATTGCGGCAGCAAAGGCTGCTTATACTGCAGGCGTTCCTTTCCTCGTCGGCACAGACAGCGGTGTTGATTACAGTCAACCTTATCCACCGATTGTTGATGAAATGATGGCATTGCATGAGGAGGTAGGACTGACCCCTATAGATGTGATCAAAGCTGCGACAATACATGCGGCTAAATTACTGAAAATTGAACAATCAGTTGGTTCTTTGAGTGAAGGTAAACAAGCCGATTTGGTTATTTTGAACAGCAATCCTCTTAACGATCTAAATGCCTTTAAGTCAGTGGTGATGACAATCAAAAATGGCAGGATAATTCAATGAATTAAACAGATCACTGCGTTCACTCAATTTGATTGTAAAGGCACGAAGAAATGTCGCGCCTTATCAATCAAAATAATTCCCGATCATTGACAATTTCATTGTTCAAAGTGCTGATTAAAACAACTCTATCGAGTTATCTACACAGCGAACGAACATCCCTAGTGCACAGTTTCGCGGTGACGGTCTTACTTGTCATATTTCAACTCAAAACGCATTTTTGATGCAACACGGATACCTCAATTTAGACAAATTTTGCAACATGTTAGCCTATACGTTTTTGAATCTAGTGTGTTATAACAAACTCGTTGCTTGGAGTTTGGGCAACAGAACTACTAAATAAAACAACAAGTTGTAGTTATACACACAGGGACAATAAATGAAAAACAGAAACACAGTAAAACTCGCACTGACTGCGGCCGCAGTAAACTTAGCTCTCTCTTCTTCGTATGCATTTGCACAACAAACCGATACCGATAACATCGAGAAGATCGAAGTTACCGGCTCTATTATTAAGCGTACGGATTTAGAAGGTGCATCACCGATCACATCAATAGATGCCGAGCAAATAGCAAACACCGGCGTAACAGACTTGATCTCGCTGTTCACCAAATTGCCAATTTCTGGGCAGGGAACATTCTCAACACAGGGAAATAGTAGCGATGATACGGCTAATGGCGGTTCAAGCGTTTCATTGCGCGGGTTAGGTGCGGACTCTACCCTAATACTTGTTAATGGACGCCGCGTGTCGGTTTCACCTTTTGCAAAAGGCATTGATACGGCGTTCGTTGATATTAACAATATTCCGCTAGCAGCAATCAAGCGAGTGGATATTCAAAAAGATGGCGCGTCGGCGACCTATGGTTCTGATGCTATAGCGGGTGTTATCAACATTGTTTTAAAAGATGATTTTGATGGCGCTCAAGTCAGTGCAAAAATCGGTACAACAGCTGATGGTGGCGGAGAAGAGCGCAATGTCAGCCTAATATGGGGTAGCAGCGCAGACAAATTCAGTCACACTTTCATTATGGATTACTTTGATCGTGAAGAAGTTTTATACGCCGATCGGTCATATTCTCGCTCAGCTAATCAGTCCGCATTGCGCCCTGGTGATCCTGATGCAGTCGACTTCAGAAGTTCATCGGGTATTCCAGGTACCATTGCACTGGCTTCAGACCCAACCAATCGGATTATCGATGAATTTGGTAACGACCGTTGTGCACCAGAAGACATAAATCGTGCGGCATCTTTATGTGTATATGACTATGCACCTTATATGACTATGGTCCCAGATGCTGAACGATTCAGCTTTAACTATATGGGTAAATATGAGGTAAATAACGACCTACGCGCGTTCGCCGAATTAAATGGTCAGAATTCGAAATCTATAGTGCGCGGTGCGGGAAGCCCTAGCTTCAATGAATTGTTTATGTCGGGCGATAACCCAAATCATCCATTTGCAGATGATCCAAGTCACCCATTTTATGGTCAGGATCTGACGATGCGCAGACGTACTGTTGACATTGGCAATCGTGAGAAGCGCGTGGATACTGATTATTACCGTGCAATCATTGGCCTTCAGGGAGAGTTTGATACTTGGAACTGGGAAACTGCCTACAGCTACATCAAGAGTGAATCTGTCGAGCGCGGGGTTGATGGCTTCCCGAACTCTGAACGTATTCAAGACGCAATTGATAGCGGACTCTGGAATCCGTTTGAACCAAGCTCGAATACACAAGAAGCATTAGATTACATCGAGACATCCACTACACGTGTAGGTAAATCAACGGCGAAAACGCTAGATGCGTCTATCTCTGGACCAATCATGCAAATGGCGGGTGGCGATATGATGCTGGGTTTAAAAGCTGAATACCGTGAGGAGGCAATTGCGGATAACCCAGATGACCAATTCCTGCGTGGCAACGTTTTTGGTACTGAAGCGACTCAAGCAAATGGTAGTCGAGACAGTAACGCATTTACTGCTGAGCTTGTTATGCCTGTAATGGATGAGCTGGAAGTTCAGTTTGGTATTCGTCATGAGGATTACAGTGATTTTGGTACGACTACCGATCCTAAAGTGGCGGTTCGCTGGACACCTGCAGATAACCTAACCGTTCGTGGTTCTTATGGCACAGCGTTCCGTGCGCCGTCGTTACATCAACTGGGTCTTGGCCGTACCGATGAATCACCGAATTTGGTTGATACCATTCGCTGTAATGCTGTTGGCGTAGGTTGTCAGCCTATGGAATATACCGCTGTTTTCGCCGGTAACCCTGATTTGGGACCGGAAGAATCGACTAACTACAACATTGGTGTTATTTATGAAGTTACCGATGCGCTAAGTTTCTCTGTCGATTATTACGATTATGAAATTGAAAACATCATCGACTCAGATACCCAATTCGTGTTCACTAATTTTGGTGATGATCCTAACGTTGTCGAGCGTATTCCTACAGGAAATCCAGGTGATCCGGGCGAAGTTGTACGTGTATATGACTCATTCCAAAATATCGGTGACTTGAATACATCTGGTTTGGACGTCGATGTTCGCTATCGTTTAGAGACCGATATGGGGATGTTTAGATTCAGCTATGTCATGAACTATGTGCTCGATTTTGAAGAGCTTCGTCCTGATGCTTCTGGCGGTAAGCGTGTGAATAAGCAAGAAGGTGAGTTTGAGCAGCCTGAATTGCGCTTCACTGCTTCTGTCGATTGGTCGATGGATGATCTTGCAGCAACACTAGCTTGGAATCATATCGGAGAGTTTGATGGAGACGCAGATTCAGGGTTTGGTGATAAAACGATTGATGCGATGAACACATTAGATTTAGTTGTTAACTATTCGCTCAACGATAACACTCGTTTGACGTTAGGTGCTACTAATCTGCTAAATGAAGAGCCTTCATTTAGTCATCATGACTTTATGGGCTATGTACAAAGTGTGCACAGTGGTCAAGGTCGGTTTACCTATTTACAGGCGACATACAGTTTCTAACTGTTAGTATTGGCAAATTAAAGCGGCACATAGGTGTCGCTTTTTTTTATGGGTATTGAATAAATACTGTTGTAATCCTTTATTTTTAATGCTGTTTTTAATTTCAGATATCAAAATATATTTTTGCGTTTATCATAGGTATATAAATTACCTATCTGGTCTCTGTGATGCATAAACTTGATGCCACTGATAAACGTATATTAGACATACTGCAAAAAGATGCCTCGATTTCTGTTTCAGAAATTGCAGAACGGGTGAATATGTCACAACCTCCCTGTTGGCGAAGGATCAAGCGATTAGAAGAAAACGGTATTATTGAGCGTCGAGTCGCATTGGTGAACCGTAAAAAGCTTGGACTCAATGTCATTATCTACGTGGAAATCAAATTGTCTGCAAATGGACGTCAACACGTGGGAGAGTTTGAGGAGCAAATTCGAAATTTCCCTGAAGTAACAGAGTGTTATGTCATGCTTGGCAGGATAGACTTTCTTTTAAGAGTTGTAACGCAAGATGTAGAAAGTTATGAACAATTCTTTCGAACGTATTTATCGCAGGTGCCAGGTGTGCAAGAAATTAACTCTATGGCAGCGTTAACTCAAGTGAAGTACACCACCGAAGTACCATTGGATGCGATCTGACCAATATTGCATTTTGTGTCTCCTTCGCTGACTTTTGCGATCGCTTTGACTTACAGTAATTCATGTTGGAGCTACAACGAGGAATTTATATGGTTAAGGTATTTATAATTCATAAAAATGGTCAAGGTGAGATAAAAAATACCCGATAGGTCAAATTGAATACCGAGTTAGATAAAAAATAACTGAGTCGTTTACTTACAATCTACGCAAGAACAAATATACCCAGCGAGATGCAAGGCTCAGTAAATGAATACCTCAAATGACAACCTTACCTATTCATCTAGTCACTCCATCGTAAACGGCAGTTTTGCTGATATTAAAAGTGCGCACAAGGGATGTGCTCTTCGCGGTGCTGAGCTCTTGATCAAGGCGCTTATTGCCGAAGGTGTAGAGGTTGTTTTTGGTTATCCAGGTGGTGCCAACTTGGAAATTTTTGACGTTCTTGCACATAGTCCTATCCGTGTCATCAGAACCGAGCATGAACAAGGAGCAGTGCATGCAGCGCAAGGCTATGCAAGGGCTTCCGGTCGAGTAGGGGTATGTTTGGCGACATCAGGTCCCGGTGCAACCAATTTGGTGACAGGGATTGCCGACGCAAACAGTGACTCCACACCGATAGTTGCAATTACAGGCAATGTACCAACGCATTTATTAGGTAAGAACGCGTTTCAAGAAGTGGATATTACAGCCATTACGGCGCCCATTACCAAAGCCAGTTTTCTGATCAAAAAGGTATCCGACATTCCTGAAATCGTAAGTCGTAGTTTCCTTTTGTCGACCACTGGGCGGCAAGGTCCGGTGCTAATCGATTTACCTAAAGATATTCAACAGCAGTATCCTTTGGATTGCTTTGGTAATTATATTGAGCCACCAATCCCTGCGCTTGTTGACATGCCATCTGCCAGCAATCAAGAGATGACGCAATTTCAGGTGGAGGAGATATATCGCTTAATTGAACAAGCGCAAAAGCCCGTCATTTATGCCGGTGGGGGTATTGTGGCGGCCAACGCTGCGGCCAGCTTGCGATTGTTTGCTGAGCGCATCGAATGCCCTGTTGTTACCACTATTATGGGACAAGGGCTTCTTCCGTCCGAACACGCATTGAATTTTGGTCCTTTGGGAATGCACGGCAGCAAGTGTGCAAATACTGCAGTGAATGAAGCTGATTTGGTGCTCGCACTGGGGGTTCGTTTCGACGATCGTGTGACCGGCAACGTAAACACATTCATTGAGCACGCTAAGATTATCCACATTGACATTGATCGCAATGAATTGAATAAGAACAAAATCGTTACGTTTCCGATTTGCGCAGACTTAGCTGTCGCGCTCTCTCAATTACGGGATGTGCCAGTAAAACCCAAACAAAATGTTTGGGTGGATTATCTGAACGTTTTAAAGCGGGATTATCCTTTTAACGTTCCTCTTAGCGATGGGAATTCATTGTCACCTCAATACGCTATTTCTGTATTAGCTGAAGTTACACAGCGAAATGCGATTGTTTCGTTAGGCGTTGGACAACATCAAATGTGGGCAATGCAACATTATGCTAGTGCTGCACCTCGACAATTTTTGTCCAGTTCAGGTTTTGGCACCATGGGCTTTGGCCTTCCCGCTGCGATTGGGGCAAAAGTAGCGTTTCCTGAACGCATGGTCATTGATATTGATGGTGATGGCTCATTCAATATGAATGTGCAGGAACTCGCGACGTGTTATCGCTTCGGTTTGGGCGTGAAGATCGTGATCATTAACAATCAGTGGTTAGGGATGGTGAGGCAATGGCAGGACATGATATATGACCGGAACAGATCTAGTTCTGACATGTCAGATCCATTTGAGCAAGGCGATGTAAACTCTGCGATTTACCCTGACTTTATTGCGATTGCGAAAGGCTACAATATAACTGCCGAGAGAGTAACGCATAAAGATGAATTAGAGGGAGCGTACAAAAGGATGTTGGCCGATCCGAATCAACCATATTTGCTCGATGTGGTGGTTGAGTTTGAGGAAAATGTGTTTCCTATGATCCCCGCAGGGGGCAGTTATAAAGACATCATCATGGATCAGCAGCAATTAGTGCATGCGAATAAAGGCCAACAGGGAAGCAACATTTAACAGAAAATTTACTGAGTCGCACATTGATATGTGCGACTCGTCAGTTTGGATTATGTGTACCAACTACACACTTATCTATTGCCAATCAGACATGCCATAGCGACTCATAATTTGCTGTAATTGACCGGAGGCGCGCAATTGTGCGGTGCCTTCTTCTATTAATTTTATATATCCTGCAGAACTTTCTTTGGCAGGACTACAAGCAATAAACATTTCGGATGGTTCACCCAAGGTACCCGCTTGCTTAATGTTACTGAGTCCGAGCTCCTGCAATTTCGCTTTCATAACATTGGGTGACTCAATAACAACATCAATACGACCAGCAGAGAGTTTTTTGATGTTCTTTTCCAAAGCGTCGTTACCGCCTAAACCGTCAAAACTGCTTGGATTAGCGGCAATCAATTCATCAATCTCTTCACCATATGCGTAGCCGTTAATGACTCCGACCTTTTGTGTTAGCAGTGAATCAAAGCCAGTGTATTCCCATGCGCTATCCGATTTAACAAAGAATCCTGTACTGTCGAGCCCCCACGATACAGCAGGGAACGCGAAATCAGGCGCGTCTTCTTTGTAAGCGCCCACGACACAGTCATGGGAGCCTTTACGCACCGAATCAACGGCTCGCTCCCATGGCATTAGTTGATAATCTACCGTATGCCCAGCAGGCTCGAATATAGCCTTTGCTAACTCAATCATATAACCCGGCTTATCTGAATTGGGATCGCCATTATTGGGATACCAATCGTCAGCGCGAATAGATATGGTGTCAGACAGTGCATGACTACTAAAAATCGCAAAACTCAAAGCAAAGATAGGGGTAATGTTTTTCATCTTTTCTCTCTTGAACCCGTTGAACGGTAAAGTGTTCAGAGCTGGGAGCTTCATGAACGAATGATGTAAAGGACTACCTAAATATAGCCACACAATCTAGGAATGCCAAAATAGGTCGACAGGCCGGAAGTATGCATGGCTAATATTAGGCGTTGAAGCCTGCTTAATTGGTATTGTACAAAAATCAAACAAAAAAACTGGCGGTAAAAAATTCTCAACTATACTTACGCCTGAATGGTCAATTCTTTGATGAGAGCAGTCATGAAACTAAAGTGCTTCGTTTTAACCGCGTGTTTAGTTACTCCATTTGCTGTAAATGCAGAGTGGTCTTCAACCATAACGCTTGCCAGTGATTATCTCTTTAACGGTGTTTCACAAACAGATGAGGACCCTGCTTTGCAGGGCAGTATCGATTGGGAAGGTGAAACCGGTTGGTATGCTGGCACATGGGCTTCTAACGTAGATTTCGGCGATGACACTGATATTGAAATCGATCTGTACGTCGGTTATTGGCACGATCTCGGTGACGACATGAGTTTGGATATCGGCATCGCTCAGTACACGTATCATGGTGGCGACTTCAGTAGTGATGGAGACTATGCGGAAGCCTATATTGCGTGGGGGATCAACAATACCGAGCTCAAATTTTGGTATGCATGGGATTACTTTGGTACAGGCGCGGGTCACTACATCACTAAAATTAGTCATACGATCCCTGTAAATGATGATTTCAGCGTACTGGTAGGGGTCGATAGATCAGTCAGCATGGACGAGGATGATTTTGTTTGGGAAGACAACGATAAGGATTATATACATTGGCAATTGACTGCTAGCTATGCGTGGCAAGGTTTTGACTTCACTTTAGGCGTGGAGGGAACGGACCTAGACACTTATGGCGATACCGTTGTTCTAGCGACCGCCAGTAAAACCTTCAGTTTTTAGGAGGCGTTATGCGAATTGTCACACTTGTCATTGCGCTCTTATTTACAGCAAAAGTCGCGGCTGAAACGGTTTATGTAACGTCTCTTGTTTGGCCGCCTTATTCTGACTCGCAAATGAAAGAGCTGGGCGCTTCCATTGCCGTTGCTAAAGCCGCGTTTAGTGCAATGGGTCATGAATTAGTGGTTGAGTTTTACCCATGGAGCCGCGCGGTCAACTTGGCAGAGAAAGAAGATAGTAAATACATTGGTTACTTGCCAGAGTATTTTTTTGAAAGTGATAAATTTGTGTTTTCAAACCCAATGGGGAAAGGGCCACTCGGCTTGGTGGAGTCCGTCAGTTCGCCCATTAGTTGGTCAAGTTATGATGATCTCAACGCTTATACCATTGGTGTTGTACAAGACTACGTCAATACCGAAGAGCTTGATGCCAAGATTGCTTCAGGCGAAATCAATGCGCAAACCGTAACATCAGATGATAAAAACCTGTTAAAGGTCGCAGCAGGCAGGATCAATGCGGCGGTGATTGATGCAAATGTGTTTCGTTATATGGTTGAAAACGATAAAGCGCTTGCGAAGGTTGCCGATAAACTTCAAATGAACCCCAAGCTATTAGTCGAGAAAGATCTCCACATTGCGTTTAAAAATTCGGCCGAAGGAAAGCGATGGCAGGCCATATTTAACGAGGGACTTGAGAAAATAGATGTAGATGCGGTAATGGCAGACTATCTGAAATAAAGACGCTTACCAGTAAGGAATATACGGCATATGAAGTTTACTCAGTCCATATCATTTCGCTTGATTATCGCTGTACTCGCTGTGGTAGTAGTAGTGGTTATTGCTTCAGGCATATTTGAATATAGCTCTCAAAAGAACCGTCTTCATAATCGATTGGAAACGCAAATTTCAATGGCAGCTACACGCCTTCAGCTCAATTTGCCGGGAGCGGTGTGGAATTTCGAAGAACAGCAAACAGAGCGCATCTTAAGTGCAGAACAACAAGCGGATAGCATAGCCCGACTTGAGCTATTCAATGACTCTGGTGAGCAAACAATGGCCTCTCCAGGAGCAACGACCGATGATATGCGTATCATAAAGCTCTCTTTTGATGATGGTGGAAACCAGGTTCCTGTTGGGCAAGTTAAATTATATGTCGATCATACAGCCGTTGATGATGAACTTAGTAGTTTAGCGATAACTGCTGTAGTGAAGGGCATTATATTAGCTGTTCTGTTAGTCGCTGCGTTGTATTCGTTGGTAGAGTATCTGGTGCGCAAACCACTGTCTGAAGTCGGATTGGCTCTTGAAAACATTGCTCGCGGAGAGGGGGACCTAACCAAACGCCTTACCGTCAAAAATGAAGATGAGATTGGCATGGTTGCTAATTCATTCAACGAGTTTGTAGTCAAAATTCAAAACCTGGTGGTGGCAATTCAAGGGGCAATCTCTGAAGCCGTGAATAATGCGCAAAACGTGGAAAATGGCACCGTTAAGGGGCGTGGTTATATCGAAAAGCAACAAATTGAAACTGACCAAGTCGCGACAGCGGTGACACAAATGGCGTCGTCATCCAAAGAAATAGAACACAATGTGCAAAATACAGCGGGTGCGGCTGAGCAGGTCAGCGTCGATGCACAGCGAGTATCAGATGTTATTGGTGAATCGGTTGCGTCAATCAATGAACTCTCTCGACAGCTAGACTCTGCAACTGAGGTTATTCTATCTCTAGAAAGTGATGTTGAAGGTATTGTAAGCGTATTAGAGGTGATCGTTAGTATCGCCGAGCAAACCAATTTACTCGCACTCAATGCGGCGATTGAAGCTGCTAGAGCGGGTGAACAAGGGCGCGGGTTCGCGGTTGTTGCGGATGAAGTGAGGGCATTAGCGAGTCGCACTCAAGAAAGTACAACGCAGATCCAAAACACGATCCATAAGTTGCAGTCCAGCGCTAAATCTGCAGTATCCGTAATGTCGTCGAGTCAGCAGCAAAGTAAATTATCAGTCGAATCTGCATCAAGCTCCAGTGCGTCCATTAGCGGAATTTTACAATCAACTAAGGATATCACCGGCATGGCGGCGCAAATCGCAACGGCTGTTCAGGAGCAAAGTACGGTGTGTGAAGAGTTGAGTTGCAACATCAACCGAATCGTCAGTGCAGGACAAGATAGCTTGTCACAATTTACCTCAATGACGAATTCAGCGGAGAATATGCGCGAAACGGCTAATCAGCTTGACGAGCTAGCAGGGCAGTTTAAAGCTTAGATTTTGTAGGTTTGGATCAACAGTCCAAACCTGTTGAACTATGGAATCGTAACTCACCGCTATATAAATGCATTGAGACTGCTATCCTCGATGTCAGCACATCTTGCCGAATACACATACCCTAATGCTGCTGCATTTTTATAAATGACAACCGTTAAATTAATAAATGTAGTTTAGGCAACCGACATCTTCTGAAGGCTATCGATGTGCTGTTCATGGCCAAACACATTAAATGTATTGAGCCCAATCAGTTCGGTTTTCGCTGCTGTTTTTGCGATAAAGTCACCGCTAGTGGGATCAAAATCATATTCTTGTTTCCAACTCTTCAGATTCTGCATAACACTGCGCACAGCTGTAACGATAGATTGTGCTTCTTCATCTGTGTTTGTCGGGTGTAACGATATTCTCACCCAGCCAGGTTTATCAGACAGATCGCCTTGGTCGATTTTACAGGTAATAGACTCAGAGTGCGCTTTGTCTACATTCAACAAAATATGGCCATAGGTTCCTGCACAACTGCATCCACCTCTCACTTGAATGCCAAACTTATCATTGAGTAAACGAACCAATAGATTGTAATGGCATTGCGGAGCGTATAGTGAAACGATGCATAGCCTATCCTTTATATCAGGCTCTAGCAGGTAAATACCTTCAATTGAGCTTAGCCCGTTCATCAGAATGGCAGTAAGCTCTTTTTCCCGGCGGCTAATGTTATTTACGCCCATTGCGTCTTTAACCTGTATAGCGAGTGCGACTTTAATGGTTTGCAGAAAACCCGGCGTACCACCGTCTTCCCTGATTTCGATATCGCTGTAAAAGCCTTGTTGTCCCCAAGGATTTGTCCATGTCACAGTGCCGCCACCGGGTTGATCGGGGACATCCGTTGCGTACAACGAACGGTCAAACACGAGCACGCCACTGCTGCCAGGACCGCCAAGGAATTTGTGTGGTGAAAAGAAAATTGCATCTAGCTTTTGTTGCGGATCACTCGGGTGCATATCAATATTTACGTACGGAGCAGAGCAAGCAAAATCAACAAAACATAATCCGTCATGTTGGTGCATGATTTTGGCGAGTTGGTGATAGTCCGTTCGAATACCCGTGACGTTACTGCAGGCGGTGAAAGATCCAATTTTTAGCGCGTGGTTGCGATATTGCTGTAGCAGTTCAATCAGATGGTTTTGACAAGGCTTGCCGTCAGGTCCGCGCTTTATAATTTCTACTGTCACATCACAGGTGTTCCATGTGGTTTGATTAGAGTGATGCTCCATGTGAGTGACAAACACGACAGGGCGCGAGGGATCATCGACGCTCTTACTCATGCTATTCGGTACACGCAATCCCATCATGCGTTGTAATTTATTAACGACAGTCGTCATACCTGAGCCCGCACAGATGAGCGCATCATGTTCATTGGCATTTACGTGCTGCTTAATGATTTGTTGTGCCTGATGGTACGCATGGGTCATAGTTGAACCTGTAAGGTTCGTTTCAGTATGGGTATTGGCTACATAAGGGCCAAGCGCTTGACTGATAAACTGCTCAATCGGTTCGTATAGACGGCCACTTGCCGTCCAATCTGCGTACAAAATATCGTGGCTTTGACCATTCAACTCATGGGAAATTTGTTGGCCAATGATGTGCTTTCTAAAAGCTGCAAAGTGTTGGGTCAGCATGGATATTCGTGTTCAGTCTGTTCGATTTATAGAACGTATTTTCCTCTTAATGTGTTAGCAAATTGTTTCTTTCTTACGTCAATTACGAAATGTGAAAGAAAAAGTATTTCAATATAATTTCAATATGTAGAAATAATTACTATTAAAAGCGATCTTGATGGGGTTTTCACTTTGCTGGGGGCTGTTCTTAATTATCCCTAAACACTTGCCAATGTTGCTCTGCTGCACAGGTATAGGTATTGGTGCGTAAGAAGGTTTATACCCTTCCGATGCCTGTTTGGCCAATGGAAGGTCCATTAACATTTTATTAAAAATATGATCTGGAACAACTTTCGCGTTGTTAGTGGTTGAGTTTAAAAATGTCCGTTGTGTAATGAGTACCTTAGCTTGGTATGCATAAATGCAAGGTGGACACATGGTAGGGAAAGTGCTCGTCATCTCGGTGCTGATTGGTTTAGGCATCAATAACGTTTTGGCACAAGAAAAAACGCAAGAGCTGGTAGAACAAGGGTTGGAACGATTACAAGATAATCGCTCGGCTCAACAACAGATAGACGCTGATTACGAAGCCACACGCGCGTTAGAAAAGCAATATATCGATGAGCTCAAAGTGGTAGATGGATTAAACATGTACAACGCCATGCTGCAACGCCAACTGGACGATCAGCAATCAGAAATTGCCAAGCTTAACTTCTCCATTAGCAATGCCACTCAAATTGAGCGACAGATTATGCCGTTGTTGGTGCGGATGGTCGACGCTCTGGAAAATTTTGTAGCGCTGGATATGCCGTTTTTGCCACTCGAGAGAGAAGAGCGGATCGAGGGGTTACGTAACTTGCTCGAAAAGTCAGAGTATTCAACCTCAGAAAAATGCCGACGAGTATTTGAAGCCTATCAAATCGAAAACGAGTATGGCTACACGATCGAATCATACAAAGGACGGGTGCAAGTGTCGGGTAACCAATTTGCCGTTGATTTTTTACGCATCGGCCGTATCGCACTGTTATATCGTGATCTTGCAGGTGAACAAGTGGGTATGTGGGATAAGCAGAGTAACCAATGGCTTCCCCTGACTGAACAGCAATATCTACGTCATATTACCAAAGGCTTGAAGATTGCGAGAGAAGAAATATCACCTGAGCTAATCACCGTTCCCATGCAGGCTTCTGTGGAGGTGCGCCAATGAAAGCACTAAAACTATTTATACCCATGCTTCTGGTTATTGCATTTATGGGGGTAGCACAGGAGAACAATCAGCAAAGTGCTACAGGAGCTTCGGATACGCCAAATACATCTGAATCAAAAGCCATTTCTATGGACGCATTGCTCGACAGCGTTAAAGCTGGCCACCGCAGCGACGCGCTATTTAATCAGCAACGAATTGCAGAGTTTAGGCAAGATAAGACACAGCAACAGCAATTGCTCAAAGATATTCAAGAGCAACGCAAGGCTGCAGAAACACTGAGTGCGCAACGAGAGCAAGCCTTTGAAGACAATGATCAGCAAATCACTTTGTTGCAAGAGCGACTAGGTGAGCGGTTGGGAGCGCTAAAAGAATTATTTGGTGTTTTACAGTTAGTTGCGAATGATGCACAAGGGCAATTTGATAACTCGTTAATTCAGATACATTATCCAGAGAGAACGCAAAGACTGAATCAGTTTTCGCAAAAGATGGGCTCGTCAACTGAGTTACCGACTGTTGAGGAAATCGAATCGTTATGGTTTGAATTGCAGCGCGAAATGGTTGAGTCTGGCAAGGTTGTTCAGAGTCAGCAGACCGTACTGAACACTGAAGGTCAAGAGCAACAAATGGATGTTATCCGTTTAGGCACATTCAACCTGATTGCCAACGGTAAGTATATCCAGCGTATCGCCGAAACAGGGAGGCTGGTGGAATTCCCCCGCCAACCGTCCAATCGTTATATGAGTGGTGCAGAGCAAATCGCTAACAACGACGCCAGTATTATTCCGCTCACGCTTGATCCTGTTAGAGGGCAACTCATTTCATTGATGGGGGCTGCGCCAGATCTAAGAGAGCGCGTGCAGCAAGGCGGTATTATTGGTTACATCATTCTTGGGCTGGGCGCAGTTGTTGTCCTGCTCGCATTGCTGCGATACATCATCCTAGTAATTGAAGATGCCAGGATCAAAGGTCAGCTTAAACATCTAGATAAACCCGGCAACAATGCGTTGGGTCGCATAATAAGCGTGTATCAAAACAATTTAAATGATGGTTTGGAGTCTCTGGAGTTAAAACTAGGCGAAGCTGTTTTGCGCGAGGTACCGCGCATTACCAGAGGGCTGTCATTCTTAAAGATCAGTGCCGCGATAGCTCCATTATTAGGTCTGCTAGGCACCGTTACCGGCATGATCATAACGTTTCAAGCGATAACCTTATTTGGTGCTGGTGACCCTAAACTCATGGCTGGGGGGATTTCTCAAGCCTTGGTGACTACCGTATTGGGCTTAACTGTCGCAATTCCGACCTTACTGTTACATAACTTAGTTAATGATAAAGCGACCAAATTGTCGCAAATCATTGAGCAGGAAGCTGTCGCCTTAGTTGCTGTTCAGGCGCAAAAGTCGGGGGACTAGAGCATGCCTGTTTTCCTCGATAATTTATTTCCGTGGTTAGGCGACATGCTAGAGCTGGGCGGTGATATTTTGTTTTTGATCATCGTCATTGCCGCGTTTATGTGGGCACTCATTGTGGAGCGCGTCGTGTTTTTCTACATGGTGTTACCCAGCAAGCAACGTGTAGCCTATTTATTGTGGCAAACCTTGCCTGAGCATAAGAGTTGGCATGCGGGGCAGTTTCGTCAATTGTTGATCAGTCGCCTTTCACGCGACATGCAACGCAACCTTCAGTTGATCCGCACTATGGTGAAAGTTTGCCCCTTATTAGGCTTACTTGGAACCGTTTTGGGGATGTTGGAAATTTTTGATGCATTAGCGATAACCGGTAACAACAGTGCTCGAACAACTGCCGGTGGGGTATCTAAAGCCACGGTATCCACCATGGCAGGTATGGTGGTGGCGATATCAGGCCTAATGGTTTCCAATTATCTAATTAAAAAAGCTGATGTTATGAAGCTGGTATTCCTAGAAACATTCCGCATGGATGAAAACCATAAACGGATCAGAAAGGTGAATAAGCATGCGTAGATTTATAACCACTCAAGCACAAGATCAAGAAGCCAGTGTTGACATTACACCGATGTTGGATGTGGTGTTCATTATGCTGATCTTTTTCATTGTAACGGCTACGTTTGTAAAACTGTCTGGCATTGAAATTGATGCACCAAAAGCCTCAACGTCAGTGGTACAAGAAAAAGCCAATATATTGATTGCCATTGATGCTAATAATAAGGTTTGGATTAATCGCCGTGAAGTGGATCTTCGCGCGCTGCGCCCCAACATTGAAAGGTTGCATGCTGAGAACCCTAAGGGAATTGTGGTTATTCAAGCGGATCGTATGTCACGAAATGAAACGCTCGTCAAAGTGATGGACGCTTCACGTAAAGCCGGCGTATATGATATTGCGCTCGCAGCGGATCGAGACTAATGAGTCAATTAGAAATAGATAGCTTAGCGCAAGTATCTGACCGTCATTATGCTTGGCGTTTTGCGCTTTTATTTGTACTGGGTGTTGTTGTCGCAGGTGCATTAACGCTGTTTATGCATGCGCTTATTCAAGCGAGTCATAAGGAGCTTGATGATAGCGCAAAGGCTAATTTCCTAGATTTCGTGCGCGTAAAACGTGACGAAACATCTACCCAAAACCGACGTAAGCCTACGCGGCCAGAAGAGCAACAAGCTCCACCAGCGCCACCCACACCGCAAAGTAATCAGCAGGCCGTAAGTGAAGGTGTATTAGAAGTCGCTGCGCCCTCGGTTGAAAGTGCAATTGATGTTGATATTGGTGCAATTGGCGTGGGGCAGGGAGACGGTGAATACCTGCCTATTGTGAAAGTCGCACCGGTGTATCCGATCAAGGCCTCGATGGAAGGGATAGAGGGGACCTGTTTAGTCGAATACACGGTCACCGAAACAGGGGCAACTAAAGATGTGCAGACGGTTCAGGGGCAGTGCCCGAAACTGTTTGTGAGAGCTTCACTAGACGCGGCTAAAAAGTTTAAGTACAAGCCTAGAATAATTGATGGTGAAACTATTGAAGTGCCCCATGTGCAAAACCTATTTAGGTTTACTCTTCACGATAGGAATGAGCAATGATGCAAAGAGTCTGCTTGGCAATTATTTGTGCGTTTTTGCTGCTTAGCGTTAGCTTTTCAGGGCAAGCGGCAAAGGGTAAAAAGACTTATGCAATGAGTCTCCCAGTGTTTAAAGCGGTTGAAAGCATCAATCAATTGGTTGATGAAGAAAATGAGCAAGAAGCGTTAAGCGTATTAGAGGAAACGTTAAACAGAAGCCGATTATCGCGTTATGAGCAAGCTCAATTATGGTACTTAAAAGGTACAATCTTATATCGCACGAAAGGAGAAGCGGCCTCGATGCCGGCATTTTCGCAGGTACTGGAATATGAGGGCGGGATCCCGGTGTTTTTGCATATGCGAGTGCTTAAAACGCTGATGCAATTAAATATGGTTCAAGAGAATTACGTCGCCGCACGTGATCTAGGCGCTAAGCTGGTTGAGGTTGCGGAAGTTCCTTCGTCAGATGATTGGGCATTGTTAGCACAAGCCAATTACAAACTCGGTGATTGGAACGCAGCCTTAAGCGGTGTATTTAAAGCCAGAGAAATTGATCAACTTGCAGGCAATATCCCTAAAGAAAACCTTCTGCTATTACAAAATGCGGTCTACTTTGAATTAAAGCAGTTAGACAATATGATCGAGACACTCGTTCTACTTATTAAACACTACCCGAAATCGACTTATATTCTGTATTTAGCATCCATCTATGGCCAGAACGATCGGTTGGATAAGCAAACGGTATTGATGGAATCGTTATATGAAGCAGGAAAACTCAAGGAGTCTTCTCAGCTACTTAATTTAGCCAGCTTGTACATGTCTGAAAAGGTGCCGATAAAAGCGGCGCAATTGATAGAGCAAGAGTTGTCATCTGGCCGATTGAAAGAAACGCAACGCAATTTTGAAATGCTGTCTCAGGCCTGGCGTTTAGCTGCAGAAGTCGATGAATCGATGGTCGCACTAGAGCGAGCGGCTAGCATGGCTGAGGACGGTGAATTGTACATGCGATTGGCGTATATGCATTATGATGTAGCACAGTGGCGAGAGGCTGAAACTGTTGCGCGAACTGCTTTGGATAAGGGCTTAGACCCAGAACATCTTGGTGAGGCTTGGCTACTCATTGGCATGACACGCTATAATGTAAATGCCTTCGACAGCGCCATCCAAGCCTGTGAAAAGGCAGCACAACACAGTAAAAGTCGAGATCTAGCCCAACGATGGATCAGTTATATCTCTAAAGAGCAGGAAAAGTATAAGGCAATGAGAGGTGAGAGTTGATTTTGTGCATTGAATTTTAAAATCGTAGTTAAGCTTTCGACAAAATTCTCACTTCAAATAAAGCGTCAAACATTAAAAAGCCGGAGAAAATCTCCGGCTTTTACTATTCAACATAATCAACAGGTTCGATTAGCGTGAGGCAACTCTGCGGAATGCCAATAATAACATCATAGATAACATGCCTAGCGTCGCAGGCTCAGATACTGAAGCTAGAGAGTCACGAACAATAATGTTGTCAAAGAAAACGTCCCCGACTGTGCCACCTGAACCTACCCAATCTTCAAGAAATAAATACATAGAATTACCTGTTACTTCAAACGTGTAGGTGTTCCATTGACCGTTATCTACTAATAGGTCTGGGTATGGCGCAGTTGTGCCCACCCATTGGGTGATACTATTGCCAAAAAAACCACCACAGTTGTTGGTTTGGCAAGTACCTAAATAATCAAATGAAATAAAGAATTTACCGGTTGTACTGGTAAGCGTTTTTGAAAACAAATCGCCTCCGCCGATAAGTGAACGGAAACTTAATGCTTTGTCTCCTTGAAGCGGATCGACGACGATAGCGCCTGAAATATTACTAACCCAGTTATTTCCCGCGCCAAACAAAAGACCATTTTCGAAATCTTCAGAAAAGATGATCGCCGCGTTAGCAACGTTTGATAATAGTAGAAGGGTAACACACAACAATTTTTTCATTTTTACTACTCAGACAAATTTTACTACAGAGGTACTGAAGCAAGTGATGTGCCTAAAATAAAATCTAATTAATACAATGCATTATTGGATAGTCTGATGTTGGGTGTAAAAAAATCTGACAGTGGAGGGGGACTTTTCGGTTACCTCGTGATAGTTGAGAAACGAGTTAATGTAAATGCCTTCGACAGCGCCATCCAGGCGTGTGAAAAGGCAGCACAACATAGTAAAAGTCGAGATCTAGCCCAACGATGGATCAGTTATATCTCTAAAGAGCAGGAAAAGTATAAGGCAATGAGAGGTGAGAGTTGAGCTTTGCTCTCAACTTTAAGAGGTTAGCTAGAACCGGGAATTTTAAAATGTTGGATAGGTATAGTGTTCAACACCTACCCAACGTTTCGCTTACTGTATTGGTTCTACATGCAACACGCCTACATCAACGTGAGTGATCTTGACTAACTCGCCTTTTTTAAGCGGTGATTGACACTTTATTTGCCAATTAACCCCAGAATACTTTTGCATGGCTCTTTGCCCCGGCTCAATATCACTGTCGACGTCAAACGTGTTGCCAATCAGATCCGATTTCACTTCATTCGGCGCCTTATCGTGTTGCATCTTTTTCATCGGGCGATAAAGAATAGCCAGTAAAATGCTATCCAATACAGCAACCGCGATAAACGCGTGAAGCATGTTTTCTTCTAGAATATCGGCGTACATTAAACCTGATGTGATCATCATTGAAAGGCCTAAGGTCATCATTAGAACAGTGGTAAAACCGACCAGGACTTCCAAGATGAGTAACAAAACGCCAATGCCCAGAAACAAGTGAGGCATGCTGGTTAGCATGTTATCCATAAGACTATGCACCCTTGTTTGAATTTAATGTGTTGATGATTGACATGGCTTGCGCAACAACTCCACCGATTTCAGTATTGCTCTCAGGCAACAAAACCACTGAACTTTCTTTGGCGATTTTTTCTTTGGCGGTAATAGCGCCTTTTGCAAGATCAAGTTGAATTGCTTTTTGGCCTTCACTTGTCGCCGCTGCTTTACCAATGGTTTCAATCGCTTCAGCCTCAGCCGCTGCTACGCGGGTAATGGCTTGCGCTTCACCTTCGGCTTTTAGAATTTGTTGCTCTTTGTCAGCTTCAGCAGCCAGTACTATAGCGGCTTTGTCACCTTCCGCACGGTTGATTGCGGCCTGTCTATCACCCTCAGACTCAAGAATTTGTGCACGTTTTACACGCTCGGCGCGCATTTGCTGTTCCATTGCATCTAAAACGGAATTGGGTGGATTAATATCTTTCAGTTCATAACGCAATACCTGCACACCCCAAGGAGAGGCTGCTTCATTCAGTGCGTACACGATATTGGTATTTAGCGCATCGCGCTCTTCAAATGTTTTATCCAGCTCTAATTTACCAATTTCGCTACGCATTGTGGTTTGCGCCAGTTGCGTTACCGCAAAGGTATAGTGCTCTACACCATATGTTGCTTTATAGGCGTCGATGACACGAAAATACAAAACCCCGTCAACTGACAATGTAATATTGTCTTTAGTAATCGCACTTTGCTCGGGTACATCGACCGCTTGTTCTTTTAAGCTTCTATCCGCAGCAACACGGTCAATAAAGGGGACGATAAAATTTAAGCCTGCTTCTAAGGTCGTTGTGTATTTGCCGAATCGTTCGATGATGAATGCACGGTTTTGTGGTACGAATTTCACCGATGACTTAAGCAATATTACGACAAGAACAAGTAGCAACGCTTGCGCGGTAAATAGATAGTTGAAGATTAATTCCATTGTATGTCTCCACTTTTAAATTGTCTGAGTAAAGCACTGCCCTTAATGCGATGCTAGATGGCAAAGCAGGTGTTAAACACCAACCTTTGTTGGGCTTCCGTGCACGCGGAAAACTATAACACCAATTTACGCAGATACAGCACTATATTCTTATTTATCTTGCGCTTTGTGCAGACATAAAAATATCCAATTTTGTTTTATCGCTAAGTTAATCGCCTGGGTTCTCTTAATTAATAATGACTATTCATTAAGCGACAATAGTCACCCAATATCGTTAAATTTTATGGTTCTGTATCTCTTCAAGTAACGTCTGATAGCTCGGAGTTCCGGTTTCCGCATAGTTAAAGTTTTTAAATTTGCCTGTTAACCGAGTGAAAAAGTCGCGTGCTTGCTGCTTATCACTGAAGTCGTAGTCTTGCTGGGTGTAGTCGCAAATTAGATTGAACAGTAGTTTTTGACGAGACATAACACAGGCGGCATCAATGGGGTCGAATGCATCCTGTTGTAAGTAAACCATATCGATAAATAATGCTTTTTGATACACGATAAAGTCTTCTAGCGTGACGCCTTCTTCGCCGGTTACTTGCATCATTTGCAAAACTGCATCACCGTGATGAAGCATCGCTTGCAGCGCAGCGACTTGTGCACTCCAGCCGGGCTGTTGGTGTTCATCAAACCAATCGTGAAGTTGTTCGGAATACCGGGACCATGAGAGGAGGGGATCTACAGCCGGATAAAAGCGTTTGTATGCGCGATCTGCCGACAAGCCCAGAAAGCATTTCACCGTAGATAGGGTTGATTGTGTAACTGGTTCATCAAAGTTTCCGCCGGCTGGGGAAACAGTACCAATAAGCGTCAGGCTGCCGATCGCTTTGTCGTTTGTACGGACGCTGCCAGCTCGCTCATAGACACTTTTAATCGATGATTCTAGATAGGCAGGGAACCCTTCTTCGCCGGGGATCTCTTCAAGTCGTCCCGAGGTTTCTCGCATGGCTTGCGCCCATCGCGACGTTGAGTCAGCAATGAGCAGCACATCCAATCCCATTTGCTGATAATACTCGCCAATCGTTATGCCAGTATATATCGATGCTTCTCGAGCGGCGACCGGCATGGAAGAGGTATTGCAAATGATAATGGTACGATCCATTAACGTGCCACCAGTGTGTGGATCTGTCATGTGAGGAAACTCTGTAATAGTTTCAACCACTTCGCCAGCACGTTCGCCACAGGCAACGACGATGACCACATCGACCGCAGCGTGGCGAGAAATCAGATTTTGCAATACGGTTTTACCCGCGCCAAAAGGGCCGGGAATACACGCGGTTCCGCCTCTGGCAATTGGGAAAAAGGTATCAATTAAGCGTTGTGAAGTGAGTAAAGGCTCTGCCGGGTATAGTCGCTCAGAATAGCCATTTTTAACCAGTTTCCGGTTAAGTGGTTTTCGCACGGGCCACGATTGCTTAAGGGTAATGCGGTGTTTTCGTTGGTGATTGTCTACTACCTTTGCTACCGCATCATCAACAGTAAAATTACCTTCTTGGATCCAATCCAACAGAAATTCGCCGCGCCAATCAAATGGCAACATGATTTTGTGACTGATCCGTCCTTCTTGGACAACACCAATGCAATCACCAGCATGCAGTTTGTCACCGCTTTTTCGACTTGGGACAAACGACCATTTTTTGTGAGTATCTAACGGGTTTACACGATATCCTCTGGGTAAAAAAGTACCGCATTGATTAGCCAGTTCAGGCAATGGACTTTGCAGACCATCATACACTTGCCCCAATAATCCGGGGCCCAGTTCTACCGACAGCATTTGTTGGGTCTGGTAAACCGGATCGCCAATAGCAACGCCCTGAGTGCTTTCATATACCTGAGCATCTGCGCAGTCTCCTCTAACGCGCAGTATCTCAGCCTTTAGCCACTCCTCATGTGGTGCACTTGCATCCACCTTGGGGCAAACATAGATGACTTCATTTTTAGTTAAGCTGCTGGTAGTTGGGTCAAGTAATTGAATTTCCACCAAATCGTCTTGCACAGCCACAATCCGAGCTGATGCTTTTTGTATGCTATCAGCTTCCATTTATCGTGCCTCCTGAGTAAATAGCTGTCGATATTGTCCCAAGCCCTGTTTAACTAACTGTTCAAAACGTCGTTGTGCCTGATAACCATTACTATTCAGTGAGCGATCCAAAATGTTCCATTTCAAGACGTAAATGACGACGGCTTCAAAATCAAACCTATGTTGATGGCTGAGTCGCTGCAATTGTTTAAATGATTCAGTCAGAATTAGACGCTCAGCTAACACTGGGTTGTCGTTTTCAATATGCTGGCGAAACTCATTTATCCATGGGAATAAATGACTCAATGCAAAGTCGGCTTCCTGCCAATGGTTAATGATATGTGTTTGCCATCGTCCAAAACCCCACCGTGCGCTGGAGGGCTTGGCTTTCCCGTTGTGACGCATTCTCGTAGCTGCGATAAGCGTCCGCATTTCTAAACGGTTTCGAATGATAAGACTCAATGTTTCATTACGAACACTTGATATCGCGTGTAAATCTAGTGCTCGTATCATTTCATCAGACATATCAGCATCTAAAAAGCGCCAGTCTAAGGCCTTTTCCACACTCGCCAATATTGTGTGCTCAGCTGGTGATAAAACACTTAGACGCTGTTCTAGTTTTATCCTTGATAACGGGGTATGGCTAGATTTAAACAAGCCATTCGGGCTGGGCAAGCTCGATATCAGCATTACATACTTGTCTTCGCTAAAAGCGCTCATCGAATAACGCCCTCAAGGATTGCCCTAAAACGCGGTTGCAAATGCTGTAAGAGCAGTGTGGCCACAGCTGTATCGCTTAAATCTAAAGTCACGTTTTGGTCAACCAATTTAATGTGTATGCCGCCATCAAGTTCATCCGAAGCAGCAAACGTAACGCCGTTTTTCAGCATGTCGCGTGTTAGGTTGAAGACTAAATTTGACAATGCTCCTTCATGCAATGTTTTTGGATCACTGCGAAGTTCCTCAAGACCTACAATTTTCTCTGGCAAAAGCAATTGAACGTTGTCGGCATTGCTGACCGGCGCCGATGTTTGTCCGACGATTTCTAATATCATTTTTTCGAGCAATTCCGGCTGTTGTGTTGCCTCTACAACAAGGCGCTGCAGATCGTGGCTGAATTCGCGCGTTAAGTCAGCTTTTAATTCTAATACCATATCTCGCATGGCGGTTTTGAGTGCTGATTCAGCGGCTTGTTGGAACGATTGCGCCTCTATTCGGGCTTTTTGCAAACGCTCTTCTGATTCTTTCTTTGCCTCAGTTATCAACTGTCTTGCTTTTTGCTTCGCTTCCTCAACAATGGTATCCGCTTTTGCTTGACCCGCGGCAACGCCTTCGGATTTTAAACGCTCTATCAGTTCGTCAACACCGCGCGATACTATATGCTCGTGCCCTGGCTTTTCATTCATAAAGTACCTCCAGCGATACCGCCGCTAACGACTAAAGCGAAAACAAATGCAAAAACAGCAAATCCTTCGATGATGGCTGCCGGGGCCAGTGATAGACCGAAAATCTCAGGTTTTTCTTTTGCTGCATTGATGGCGGAAGCACAGGCTTTACCTTGCCATATACCGCTGTAAAGCATGGCGATACCAGCAAGCAGTCCAACGCCAAATAATCCACCTGCGTTTTCGATGGTTACCACACGGTTCAGCGTGAACATGATCACGATGCCGTAGATCACAAATGTAGAAGGGAAGGCGGAAATACCAATGTATTTTCCATATCCCCCTTCTGTTTCAACCATTGCGCCAATGCCTGCCTGTCCCGCAATACCACAGCCAATTGCACTGCCAATTGCGCCCAATGCCATTGGGGCATATATACCGAACCAGCCAAGTGCGATGACAAACTCATTCATGATTAATCTCCTTGCGTGCAAACCGTTGAAACGGTTTACCTTCATTGGGGAGTCCCCATTTATAAAATTCAATAAAATTCAAACGTAACCCATGTACCACGCCGCTTATCAACGATAGTGCGATATTCAAAATATGGCCGATCAATAGGATTAAGATGGCGCCCAATAGCCCCAAACCCGGCGAACTGTGGTAAACATCGGCGGCCAATTGATTGAAAGTGATCGCCAACGACGCGCTGGCTAACCCCAGGGCAAACAGCCGCATATAGCTCAACACATCGCCAAAGATCCCCATGATCCCAGTAAGTTTGAGTAGCCCTTTAAGCATTTCTAGTACGCGTTGTTTGGGGGCAAGGGGCGTTTCTGTGGTCGAAAACAGTGTTATCAAGACAACGCCAATTACCGCTACGCACACAGCTAAGATGTAGAGTGCTTCAATATGTTTGTATTGCCACACCAATACACCGGCGATGATCAAACATATCCAACCAAGCGACGACCACTTTCGTGTGTTGTGACGCAAGGTGAACGCTTGCATTGCGTTTGCTATACCTATGTGAATGGCACCAATAAAAATAGATAACTGCATCATGCTGTCAAAATCGTTTAGATTCAGTATGTGCAGTTTACCCAGCCAGTGGGACTCACTCGGTGTCATACCAAAATAACTGCCGACCATAACACCGTACAAAACAGTGGTAACGGAAAGGCATAGGCCGAGTAGGTAATACGCATGACCGTGACTTTTTTGCGTAATGTGTTTTTTACTCAGTAGCAAGGCGACTAATAGTACGATGCCATAGCCAGCATCGGCGAGTATCATAGAGAAGAATAGGCAAAAAGAAGCGAGCAAAACTTTGCTCGGATCCCAGCTTCGATAATGCGGTGTTTGATAAAACAAACTCATATCTTTGCCAGCTGCCAGAATCTCTGGCTGTTCAATAAGCGTTGGTGGTTCGTCAGTGACGGAGGGGGATTGCTCAATCCGTGCGCATTCGAATGAATCACATAGCTGATCGAGTGCGGGAATGGCGGCCGTAGGCACCCAAGCTTGTAGTATCACCCAATTCTCATTGTCGAGTGTTTGGGTTCCGGCAAATTTCAACAGTGCTTTGTCGTCAGCCTCAGCCAAATGCAACCGCATCAGTAGCAAGTATCGGGTGAGCGCTTCTCTTTGCGATTGCAGATCTTCGATTTGCGCATGCAGTTGCTCTAATTGAAGAGATAGCTCCTGCATTGGTAATGCACCAACGTGAGTTCTTGCAACAGGAAGTAAATCTGGCTGTGGCTCTTGTTTTGCAATCACCACTACATAAGCAAAACGTGGAGTAATGCTCACAATTTGCCAGGGGAGCTCAATTTGTTGCAGGCTTTCCATTTTGTTGCGAGGCAACATATAGAACCATAAGTGATAGCCTTTTAACTCTTCGTTAGGTGGGAATTCGATGTCTCCCCACGGTTTCATATCCTGGATACGCTTACGCAGAAAATCGGCTTTATCACTAGCGTCCCGCAAGGCAGATTTGATTTGTAGCGCTTCTTGACTGACTTGTTCAACATCAAAATCATTCGCACGGCTCAATGGTCGACGTTTATTCGAAACAGACTCTAGGAACATTATGGCGTTGTAAGTTCGCTCTGCTCTGGGTGAGCGCCTTTCTGTTGGTGCGGCGACTTTGCCATCTTGTGCTTTATTGAGCGGCATTATGTGAGCACAACCCAACGTTTGTAATTTTGCCAGAAAGTCCGGCTTGTGCTTTTTCAACATGATAAAGGTGACTTTTTTAAGTCGCGCAATACTCATTCGACTCTCCGTTGAGCATGTTTGCGTTTAGCTATTTTAGAGCGTACGACTGACACCATTTGTTCATCGGATAAATAAATTCTGATGCGCTTGATGTTATCTTTAGCTTTGGGAATAAGTACTTTATCGAATAAATTGACCCGTTGGGTTATGGTCGATACTGCTTTTTCTAAAAGTTTTATGCGCTTGCGTTGTACCTGCAGTTGAATATCGAGTAGCAGTGCTTTTGCGAGTTGACGGCATACATAATCGACCCAATGTGGCTTGCTGAAATAACTGTAAGGTTTAGTTACGACGTTGTATGACGTTAATACCGGCAGCCGAGTACCGACAATATTCTCTTCATCAATCTCGATATCCGCGATACTCACTAAGTTTTCTAGCGATATGTCTGAATTGGCTAACATTGGTGCTTTGTCGGCAATGGACTTTAGCAATACTGCGTTTTCTTGCTCTAAACGGACCAAATCGTTTCTCGCGTTGGCTCTTTCTGCCATTAATTGCTGCCGTTTGAGATCGAGAGACGGTAAAAAGCGCTGATACGTTTTTAAGTTGTGCGACTCTTTTGCCAGTGCCGATTTATTCAGTTGCAGTCGCGCCATACTGGCTTTCCTCACTCGTTGACGAATGGAAATACTTATCGATCAACGCTTGTTTCATTAACAGTTGTTCGGCCGAGAAGCATTCAGCGAGGGTTTGCCAGCACATATCCAATGCTTGCTCTAAGGGCATAGACACATTGATATCCATAAAGCGCGTTTTAAATAAATCGCCAAACTTCAATAGTTGATGGTCGTAGGCAGACAATTCAAATGCCATTGCCTTTTTCTTTTGTGCGTCCTGGGCTTCAGAATAAAAGCGGATCATCGTGTTCATTAACTGACTGTGATCATCGCGGGTAATTTTGCCAATGACGTTTTGTTTTAATCGGGACAATGAACCAAACGGGTCGATAACCCCGTTGTGCAAATAAAATTGCCCTTCAGTAATGTAACCCGTGTTGTCAGGCACAGGGTGAGTGACGTCATCGCCGGGCATGGTTGTGACCGAGAGAATAGTAACTGAACCTCCCTTAGCGTAGTCGCAGGCTTTTTCATATCGTCTTGCGAGTTGAGAATAGAGGTCCCCCATGTAACCGCGGTTGGACGGAACGCGTTCCATTGCGATGCCAACTTCTTTCATGGCATCGGCATATGCGGTCATATCTGTCAGTAATACCAGTACGCGTTTGCTTTCTTCTATGGCAAATCTTTCGGCTACCGCAAGTGCCATATCGGCCACCATTAGCCTTTCAACTATGGGGTCGGAGGCTTGATTAACAAACATGACGGTTCGAGCAAACACGCCAGCGTCTTCAAAGCTTTTTCTGAAGCGATAATAGTCATCGAAAATAAGCCCTAGTCCACCAAAGATCACGATGTCTGCGTCAGCTTGAATGCCGATGCGCGCGAGGAAAGGGTTGAATGGCTCACCAGAAACTGAAAATAGTGGTATTTTTTGACTTTCAACCAGACAGTTGAATACATCAATCATCGGGACATCAGTACGTATCATTTTTTTCGGTACGATCCGTTCGCACGGATTGACGGATGGGCCACCAATATTGATTTTTGGATCTAAGCTGAGATCGGGCCCTTTATCTAATGGGCGACCGAGGCCATCGAAAACTCTACCCAAAATGTTGGGTGAGTATGTGGTTTGAATAGGGTGGCCGAGAAAGGTAACACTGGCACTACTGGATATTCCTTTTGTGCCTGCAAAGACCTGTAGCGATACAATATTCCGATCGATGCTAATGATTTGTGCGGGCAACGACTCTTCATGCTCGGTGCGAACTAAGGCTAAATCACCTAACCGGATCGCCATGTCTGTAGGTCGGTTATCAGCTTCATCAGACACGCTGACTTTTAAAATGTCTCCTACAATTTCAAGGATGCGTGAGTAACGGATTAATTGTTGCACCCAACCAACTCCCTTATCTTGGCAATTATTGTCTTAATATCAAATGAAACCGGATTGCATTCAATCGGTTATAGGCAATTTATTGATTTCGATCAGTTTTAAGAGTGTAGGCTAACTTTGGCTATTGAGCGCAGTTAATCGGGGCAATTTTCAAATCTATATAATGGCCGCTACTTAATCTTTCGGATATTTTGCGGTGCACTACTATTTGGGCTTAACAAAAGACACAAATTGCTTGGCTGCCGAGTTGACCGACTTGGCGCCATCAAAAATATTTTGCGCCGTACGAGTAACAAATATACCCACTAGCCATGTATCCACTTCTTCAACGAGGGATTTTAGAACGGTAATGTGGAGTTCTGTAAGGGTGTTATCATCTATTGAAGCCAATACTTCCGCCACTTCATTCAAGGCTAAAGATGTGTCGGTAAATTCAACTAAGAAAAAGATGTCATCAGATAATTGGGCAATTTTCTCTCGAATAAATTCGATTTGAGATAGGTCGCTTTGCTCTGCAGACAAGCATTCAACTTCTTCTTCTATGTCTCTGAGAGTTTGAATAAGCGTATTGATTTCTTCCTGCGTCAAATGGCCATTGGCTAGGTACTCTGACGCGCTCATTCGCTGTTGAAAGGGAGGATTAGGTTCCTCCACTAAATCCATAGCATCCAGTTCTATAAACAAATCATCGTCAGCGTCGTCAGCCTCAGTAGCTGACGTTGATACATAGTTAGATGCATTGTTTTTTAAACTGTTTAGAAGTTTGCTTTCGGAATGTTTGATATTCTCGGCCTGTTTTTTACCCGATGTTAAATCATTAATCAGGTTTATCACTTGTTCGTTAAGGGTTTTAGCGTTTTTGGCGCGTTCTACCAATGTGGTTAGGTCGCGTTGACCGGAAATATACATTTCAACTGCGCCACTCTCGTTTCTGATCGGCGATATATCCCACGAAACAGGGTAACAGCTACCGTCTTTTCGATAATTTTGTGACATGCCGCGCGCATAACCGGTCGTTTCTAAAGACTCGCTTAATTTTTTTAAACCATCATAATTGCTATTAGGGCCTTGAAGGATTTTGGGCGAAAGACCCACAATTTCGGCAAGTTCGTACCCGTTTAAACGGCAAAACGCTTTGTTGGCGTAAATGATTTTATATTGGCCATCGACCTGACCTGCGTCGGTTATTACTATCGGCGTAACTGAATTAGCTAGCACTTGTCGGATCAAGCTAACGGGCTTTACGTTGTTGAATATCTGCGAGAGGAACAGCATTTCCTCTTGATTTGTACTCATTGCCCTTTTCCTTAATCTGTTCCGATAAGTTTAATTATTTATATAGAGCTTAGAAGGCTAGCTTTAATTTGCAACTAAATCATTGATCAAGCTCAAAACTTTTAAATTTAACTATATAGGCATATCTGTTTCTCAATTAATCTTCGCGGAAATTATTGCCACATTCTGGCTATAATAATTGGAAATGAAAAAATGTTTTATATTTGCTATACTTATCGACGGGTCAATGGATTTAGGAATAAAAACACATTCTTTTTTAGCAGCATCAAAAAAAAAACGCTGCATGTAAATGGCAATGCAAATTTGTGAGCCAGCATCATTTCTTAACCATCACTTGACCCCAGTGTTTAATAACTAACAGAGGGCATTGTGAAACTAGCTAAATTTTTTAAACGGAAATACCCCTATTCACCGATTGCGTATTTAGGACGCAAAAACGTTGAGCGTATTTTTGGTGCGCGGATCATCAAGTATAAAAAGCTTGAAAAAATTAAAGCGCAGCAAGATGCTAGCAATGAAGCGTCTGATTTAGAGCAAAAGAAAAGCGCTTAGTAGGCAGTAATTATCACGTTTTAGAAGGCGATAAATTACAGCGTTTGAATAGCTCCTGCCACAACGTAATGTGCTCCCTCATCGCGAGCGCGTAGCGGTCATGTTGCGCTAACATTTCGTCTATCGCATTCTTCCATTCAGGTGCTATCTCTGACAAGTCAGCAATTCGCACCAATAACGGTGAAAGTTTGTAATAGCTGTTGTTAATTTGCCCGGCTATAGGTTGAATTTGTTCAGCAAAGAACATGAAAAATACATTGCGTAATATAGAGGCCCTGTTTTGTTCGGCAGATGTACGGCAACTGATGGTGTCGAACTGCTGTTTTAACAACGGCGTTGAGAAATCGAAAAAAGCGATAATGAGCTGTTCAGAACGCCATAATTTGGCTGGTAATCTTGTTTTCAGTAAATCGTGTAAATGATTTTCTAAACGTTCACTTTCGATTGATGATGACAACTGTTGTTCAGGATTGATCGACAATAAAAACTCTAATGCTGCAAGGGTTTCGACCAATCCACTATTTTCTGTTAGATCAATAAATTCAGCAGATTGCGTCAAAGCCTGATGGATTTCACTGCTGGTTTGCAGCAAGTTAGCGTAACTGTGATGTATGGTTGTGCGTTTGTGTTCGAAAGCTTCCACTAATTTCCCTTGGTCACTGCTATCACTGTTAGCATCTATGCACTGGCGTAATGTGTTGAGTAAATTAACCTCATAGATATAGCGTTGAGAAGGGAGTTGCGTTTTACCCATTGCCGTATTGCGTTCTGCTATCAACGTACTTAACTGACAATCGGGAAGGGACATAAACTCTTGAACATTAATGCTAAGTGATGCAGGTTCTTTGTAAAGTGTACTTTTAGGCGGAAACGAATGCTCAAACGTGAAAGGTTGTTGAGAAATCTCGATATCGAGTACACGGGCTAAACGTGAATGGTATTCTTCCAGTGCATCTTTGAGTGCATTGCTGGGGCTACAAGCAGTGAGTACGAATAATGCAATTAGCAGGATGTATGTCTGTTTAAGCACAACGGAATTCATTTTCGTATAACAATTGAGTTTTCTTTTAATTTTTCCACGTTATAACACGAACGATGCGTTAAATCGTTAGACTAGAATGATGTTATATAGCGATTATATCGACCGTTTAATAGCCTCAACTAACGAACGACTCATCTCTAGGTAGCTATCGCCGAATAGCACTTGATGATTTAGTGCATGAGACAACTGATAAATGGACCGGCGCAACGCCATCCCATCTGGCATTGCATTTAAATCGCAATAGGTTGAGAAGAACGACTTGGCAAAGCCGCCAAACAGAGCTGCCATTGCGAGATCACACTCTGCGTCACCTATCCACACTGCGGGGTCAAAAATAACCGGTGCTGAAGTGCAAAAGCCAATATTGCCATGCCACAAGTCACCGTGTAACAGGGCTGGGTTGGGGGAGTGGCCGGATAATACCTGATGGATAATCTGCAGAGTTTCGTTATCAACAACGTTTTCCTTTTTAGGAATGTCACTCAGAAATCGTTCAATACGCTGAGTAATGTAGAAATCCGCCCAATTTCCACTAGGTGTATTGAATTGCTGTGTTGCTCCGAGAAAGTTATTCCGATGCCAGCCATATTGATGCTCTTGTCCGTTGAGTGTGAGCGAAATAGGTGCATTATGTAAGGCGCTCAACTGTTGGCCAGCCGTCTGCCAAAGATTTTCGCTTGGCGATTTGAAGGTAATGTATTGCAGCACTAAATATTCGTAATGCTTGTGTGCTTCTGAAAATTTGCCATAGCAAATAACCTTGGGACATTTTATCGTTTGCGTATCGGTTAGCGCGTTAAGCCCTTCAGCTTCGCAAAATAGGGGGGATGGGGCCTGTTCTATCACATCAAGGTTGTCGCATATTTTAACGAAAAAGCGACGCTGACTGCCCTTAAGCAGGTAGCTGGTATGGTGATGTTGACGATGTATTGGTTTAGCGCTGTCACATATAAAGACTTCATTTATCGCCGAACTAATCGTGTCGCTAATAAAATGCCACATATGTCTCTCTAGCAGGGCTTGAACTTCAAGTATGGACAACAATCTTAAATGTGTTAATCCAGTTCGATATGAAAAAACGCGTTTTTATGACGAATCATCATTAATAATTAAAAAAGGGGGAGCGAGCTGTAGGGCTAAGCCATTGCATATAAACGATTAAGCGTTATAATCGCGGCTTAACAGCACCCCCTCGTATGGGTGTTTTTTATTGCCTTTTATTTTAATTAAACAAGTGGCGCAGAGTAGGCGTCACCACTGTGTAGGATCGAACATGCCTGTAATTACTCTTCCTGACGGAAGCCAACGAGAATTCTCTAACCCTGTTTCAGTACTCGATGTCGCTATGGATATCGGCCCTGGCTTAGCAAAAGCTACCATTGCGGGGCGCGTTAATGGTGAACGCGTTGATGCGTGCGACATGATTGAAGATGATGCAACACTTAGCATTATTACAGCAAAGGACGAAGACGGCTTAGAAATTATTCGTCACTCTTGTGCTCACTTGATTGGGCACGCGATTAAGCAATTGTATCCAGACGCTAAAATGGCGATCGGTCCTACCATTGATAACGGTTTTTATTACGACGTTGATTTACCTGAAGCGTTAAGCAACGACGATTTAGCCAAGATTGAAAAGCGTATGCTTGAATTGGCTAAGACCAACTATGATGTGATCAAGAAGAAAGTATCATGGCAAGAAGCGCGCGATGCATTTGAGGCACGCGGCGAAACATACAAAATGGAAATCTTGGACGAAAACATCAGTAAAGATGACCGTCCAGGTTTGTATCACCACGAAGAATACGTCGACATGTGTCGTGGTCCACACGTACCAAATATGCGTTTTTGTCAGCACTTTAAACTGATGAAAGTGGCTGGTGCGTACTGGCGTGGTGATTCAGAAAATAAAATGCTGCAGCGCATATATGGCACAGCATGGGCAGATAAGAAACAACTTAAAGCCTATTTACAGCGTTTAGAAGAAGCTGAAAAACGTGACCACCGTAAAATCGGTAAGTCATTGGATCTTTGGCATTGGCAAGAAGAAGCGCCGGGTATGGTGTTTTGGCACAGTGATGGTTGGTCAATTTACACCGAACTAGAAAAGTTTATCCGCATTAAACAGCGTGAATACGGTTTTGGTGAAGTAAAAGCGCCATTGATGATGGACCGCTCATTATGGGAAAAGTCTGGTCATTGGGATAAATACGCAGAGAACATGTTCACGACGGAATCTGAAAAGCGTGAGTATGCGATCAAACCAATGAACTGCCCGGGGCACGTACAAATCTTCAATCAAGGATTGAAATCATACCGTGATCTACCGTTACGCTTAGCTGAATTTGGCTGCTGTCACCGTAACGAGCCTTCAGGTGCGTTGCATGGACTCATGCGTGTACGTGGCTTTACTCAAGACGATGCCCATATTTTCTGTACTGAAGAGCAAATTCAGGACGAAGTGTCTAGCTGTATTCGCATGGTGTATGAAGTTTATAAAGTATTTGGCTTTGAAAATATCGCAGTAAAATTGTCCACTCGACCTGAAAAGCGTGTGGGCTCAGATGAAACCTGGGATAAAGCTGAGCAGAAATTGGCCGATGCATTAACTGCAAATAATATCGATTTTGAATATTTGCCGGGTGAAGGGGCGTTTTATGGCCCTAAAATCGAGTTTACATTATATGACTGCCTTGGCCGTGCTTGGCAATGTGGAACCGTGCAACTTGATTTCTCAATGCCAGGCCGATTGGGTGCAACATACGTAGCGGAAGATGGCGAACGTAAGGTACCGGCAATGATCCACCGTGCTACATTGGGGTCACTTGAGCGTTTTATTGGTATTTTGACCGAAGAATATGCTGGCTTTTTCCCAACGTGGTTAGCCCCAGTTCAGGTCGTTTTGCTCAATATTACGGACAAACAGGGCGAATATTCGCAAAAAGTAGCGAAAAAGTTACAGGAATCTGGGTTTAGAGCAAAGTCTGACTTGAGAAATGAGAAGATTGGCTTTAAAATCCGCGAGCACACATTACAGCGTGTGCCATACATGTTGGTAGTAGGTGATGCCGAAATGCAAGATAATGCAGTTGCGGTAAGAACCCGCCGAGGTGAGGACCTCGGCAAAATGTCGGTAGATGCATTCATTGAATTGCTTTCTAAAGACGTCTCGGAACGAGAAATAAAGTAAACCGATAACATGTACTTAACGTTTGGCTCGGATAAATAAGTTCAGGGCCAAACATACGATTTTGTTTTTGGAGGAATAGCACATTAAAGGCGCTAACAATAAGGCTCAGGGCGATAAAGCCCGCATTAACGACGAAATTACAGCACGTGAAGTGCGTTTGATAGGAAGTGAAGGCGAGCAGGTTGGGGTTGTCTCCTTTGCTGAAGCCCAACAGGCAGCAGATGACGCTAGTCTGGACCTAGTAGAAATTAGTCCGAATGCTGAGCCGCCAGTCTGTAAAATTATGGACTACGGCAAATTCCTCTTTGAAAAAAGTAAGGCTCAAAAAGAGCAAAAGAAAAAGCAAAAGCAAATTCAGGTCAAGGAGATTAAATTTCGCCCTGGCACTGATGAAGGCGATTACCAGGTAAAACTGCGCAACCTGCGTCGCTTTCTTGAAGGCGGTGATAAAGCCAAAGTCACAATCCGTTTCCGCGGACGTGAAATGGCTCACCAAGAGATCGGCATTGAATTGCTAGAACGTGTTAAAAACGATCTGCAGGACATTGCCAACTGCGAGTCTTTCCCTAAACGGGTAGAGGGTCGTCAGATGATCATGGTGCTCGCCCCACTGAAGAAGTAGTAGCGGTCTAAAGTACCGTCGGTTCTGCACCCGACAGTCACCCTGCTGCAAATTTTAACTAGGCAAATATACGACTGCACGTATCAAGGCCTACATTTAACAATGCGGAGTTTTAGCAATGCCTAAAATGAAATCAAACAGCGGAGCAGCGAAGCGTTTTCGTAAAACAGCTTCTGGCCGCTTTAAAAGCAAGCAGTCTCACTTGCGTCACATTTTGACCAAGAAGAGTAGTAAGCGTAAACGCCATTTACGTGGCAAAAAATTAGCGCATGAAGCGGATACTAAGCTTATCCAACGCATGTTGCCGTACGTTTAAGACAAGGAGACTGAATAATGGCTAGAGTAAAACGCGGTGTAATTGCACGCGCACGTCATAAAAAAGTTCTGAAGCAGGCTAAAGGTTACTACGGTGCTCGCAGTCGTGTTTATCGCGTAGCTGTCCAGGCAGTTACTAAAGCAGGTCAATATGCATACCGTGACCGTCGTCAGCGTAAGCGTCAATTCCGTCAATTGTGGATTGCTCGTATCAACGCTGCCGCTCGTCAAAATGGTATGTCTTACAGCCGTTTCATTAACGGTTTGAAGAAAGCATCTGTTGAAATCGATCGTAAGATCCTTGCGGATATTGCGGTTCACGACAAAGTAGCATTCAGTGCACTTGTTGAAGCAGCCAAAGGCGCTTTAGCATAATCTATTAACCAATAGGTTTAAGTTCTTTCATGGAAACGGCGAGCAGGAAGCTCGCCGTTTTTTTATGTGTGAAAAATATCGGCGACACATATTTGTCTGCTTGTCATCGCTTTCCCGGCAATCCTTGAATGTGGGCTAAATCAACGGTTTAATACGTCTTGTATTCTCGATTGTTCGAGTTGGTTGCAGTATGTTTACGGTTAAATCTGGTTGCATAAGAAGTTTTTAAGTTGCGAATGAAAGAGGTAGCAGGGAAGTGAAAATATGACGCCAGCAGTGGAAACTCTAAACCGTTTCAAAATTTCCCACACACTGCATGAGTATCAGCATAATCCCTCAGCTGATTCATACGGCCTTGAAGCCGCAGAAAAACTGAAGCTAGATCCGCAAACCGTCTATAAAACCTTAGTATGCCAGCTCAATACGCAAGAATTAGTTGTCGCCGTTATCCCGGTAACAGAGCAGTTGAATCTCAAATTGTTAGCGAAAGCCGCTAATTCGAAGAAAGCAGTAATGGCTAATCCCATGGATGTTGAGCGCACAACCGGTTATGTCCTAGGCGGGGTTAGTCCACTTGGTCAGAAGAAGCCCTTAAAAACTTATATTCACAAACGTGCTGTTGAGCACAAGATTATATATGTAAGTGCAGGTAAACGAGGGCTAGAAATAGGTTTGTCACCGAACGATCTATTAAATTTGACCAAAGGACAGTTGGCCGTTTTATGCAATTAATCGAATTACGCTAATCACTCAGGATAAAACCTACTATTTACTGCTATTTAGCGGCAACTAGCCCTAGCACTTATGGTGCATTCTTGTGTAAAATACTCGGCTTTATTTTGCACGCTTTTACGCACAAATTTAGCTGCGTTCACCGCTAGAGGGTACTATGGATCTAGAAGCGATCATCAATGAAGCTAAAGCATTGATTGATGCCACTGATAATGTGGCAAATCTCGACGAAATACGCGTCGAGTTTATGGGTAAAAAAGGTAAGTTAACTGAACAGCTAAAAGGTTTGGGCAAATTAAGCCCAGAAGAGCGTCCAGCCGCAGGCCAGTTAATCAATCAGGCTAAGCAAACTATTCAAGGCCTGTTAAGTGATAAAGGCCAAGCGCTAAAGACTGCTGAGCTGAATGCTAAGTTAGCGGCTGAAACCATTGATGTTACATTACCCGGTAGAGGCCAATTAGCCGGTAACCTACACCCTGTTTCTCGCACCATTGCCCGTATTGAGAGCTTTTTTGGTGACTTAGGTTTTGAAGTCAAAACCGGCCCTGAAGTTGAAGACGGTTTTCATAACTTTGATGCACTGAACATTCCGGCGAATCACCCGGCACGTGCTGACCATGATACCTTCTACTTCTCTCCAAATATCATGCTTAGAACCCAAACCAGCGGCGTTCAAATCCGTACTATGGAAGCTGAAAAGCCACCATTGCGTATTATTTCGCCGGGCCGAGTTTACCGTAACGATTACGATCAAACCCATACACCTATGTTCCACCAGGTAGAAGGCTTGATGGTCGATAAAAACATCAGTTTTGCGGATTTGAAAGGCATATTGCATGATTTTCTTCATCACTTTTTCGAGGAAAATTTGCAAGTGCGTTTTAGACCGTCTTACTTCCCCTTCACCGAACCATCAGCAGAAGTTGATGTAATGGGTAAAGACGGTAAATGGCTAGAGGTATTGGGTTGCGGCATGGTACACCCGAATGTACTGCGAGCAGTGAATATTGACCCAGAAGAATTTACTGGATTCGCCTTTGGTATGGGCGTTGAGCGCCTAACAATGTTGCGCTATGGCGTAACCGATTTACGCGCATTTTTCGAAAACGATATGCGCTTCTTAAAGCAGTTCAAATAAGGGGCGACGAATATGAAATTCAGTGAAAAGTGGTTGCGTGAATATGTAAACCCAGCGCTTGATAGCAATGCATTATCTGAGCAGCTGAGTATGGCCGGTCTTGAGGTCGATGGTGTAGACCCTGTTGCGGGTGAGTTTTCAGGTGTTGTAGTCGGCGAAGTTGTTGAATGTGGTCAACATCCTGATGCAGATAAATTACGCGTGACAAAAGTCAACGTGGGTGATGAAGAGTTACTCGATATCGTATGCGGAGCACCTAACTGTCGCCAAGGCTTAAAAGTTGCGGTGGCTAAAGTTGGCGCAGTACTGCCTGGCAACTTTAAGATCAAAAAAGCAAAATTACGCGGGCAGCCAAGTTTGGGCATGTTGTGTAGTTTTTCTGAATTGGGCATGGGCGAAGACCATTCGGGTATTATCGAGCTGCCAACAGATGCGCCAATTGGTGTCGATATCATCGAGTACTTGTCGCTTGACGACAATATTATCGAAGTCGATTTAACACCAAACCGTGCTGATTGCTTAGGCATGCGTGGTATCGCTCGAGAAGTGGGCGTGTTGAATAATCTTGATGTTAATCCGTTGTCTTTTGAAGCAGCAGCTTCAACCATCGATGATACGCGTGAAATTGAACTTCATTCTCCAGACGCGTGCCCACGCTATTTAGGTCGTGTCATAAAAGGTATTACATTGGATGTAAAGACGCCGTTGTGGATGGTTGAGAAGCTTCGTCGTAGCGGCGTGCGTAGCATCGATCCTGTTGTCGATATCACTAACTATGTATTGCTTGAGTTAGGGCATCCAATGCACGCGTTTGATTTAAATGCCATCGACGAAAAGATTATTGTTCGCCACGCAAAAGCAGATGAGCAGTTAACCTTGCTGGATGAGAGCACGGTAACGCTCAAAGACAATACATTGGTTATTGCTGATGCCACTAAACCATTAGCGATGGCCGGTATTTTTGGTGGCCTTCACTCAGGTGTTACAAATAAGACGGTGGATATTTTCTTAGAGTCAGCATTCTTTGCACCTGACGCGATTATTGGTAAAGCACGTCAATATGGTCTTCATACTGATGCGTCACATCGCTATGAGCGCGGTGTCGATCCTCAGCTTCAACGCACAGCGATGGAACGGGCGACACAGCTATTGCTCGATATCGTCGGGGGCGAAGCCGGTCCAATCGTGGAAGCCGTGTCAGAACAGCATATTCCGCAAATGGCGTCAGTTACGCTGCGACGTGAGCGTCTTGATCGCGTATTAGGTCATCATATTTCTGACGATACCGTGACAGAAATCCTGACGCGTTTAGGTTTGTCGGTACAATTTGCTAGTGGTGAGTGGACAGCTGAAGCGCCGAGCTACCGCTTTGATATTGCAATAGAAGAAGATTTGATCGAAGAAGTTGCACGTGTATACGGCTACAACAGTATTCCTAACAATGCGCCGAACGGCACATTGGCGATGCTGCCAAGCCGAGAAGCAAAATTATCGTCATCTGCGCTGAAAAACGTATTGTTGCAACGTGGATATTCTGAAGCGATAACCTATTCGTTTGTTGATCCTAAGCATCAACAAGCGCTTTTCCCGAACCAAGAAGGGCTAGTGTTACCGCATCCGATTTCCAGTGAAATGTCAGTGATGCGCGTGAGTTTGTGGACGGGCTTGTTGCAAGCTGTCAGCTACAATCAAAACCGTCAGCAATCGCGCGTGCGTTTGTTTGAGACTGGATTGCGTTTTATACCTGATGCAAATGGCGAAAATGGGCTACGACAAGAATCTATGATTGCCGGCGTGATAGCAGGGCACCAATTGGCGACACATTGGGAAGTGAAAGAGCAGCATGTTGATTTCTTTGATATCAAAGGCGATGTGGAAGCACTGTTAGATATCAGTGGTTTGAATCAGAAGGTTACGATTGTTGCGGCACAGCACAGTGCGCTACACCCAGGTCAATCTGCTGAAATTCAGCTAGACGGTAAGGTGATCGGTTGGGTTGGTGCAATTCACCCTCAGTTTGAGAAAGCCTTAGGTCTAAATGGCCGCACATTTGCGTTCGAGTTGTTTATTGACGCGATCAGTCAACGTGACATTCCATTGGCAAAGCCTATTTCCAAATTCCCAGCCAATCGACGTGATATTGCTATCGTGGTTGATGAAAGTGTGAATTTTGGTGATATACGTGGGTATGTAGAAAAAATTGGCGTAAATCAATTAGTTGACCTAAACTTGTTCGACGTGTACAGAGGTAAAGGTATAGAGCCTGGAAAGAAAAGCCTCGCTCTATCGCTTACATTGCAAGACACCAGCAAAACGTTAGAAGAAGCCGAAATACAACAAGCGGTGGAATCAGTAGTTGCAGGTCTTGAGTCAGAATTTAGGGCTGCGTTAAGAGAGTAACAAGACAATGGCATTGACCAAAGCTGAAATGGCGGAACACTTGTTCGAAAAGTTAGGCATGAACAAGCGAGATTCCAAGGAACTTGTTGAAGCATTCTTTGAGGAGATTAAATCTTCTTTAGAGGCCGGTGAACAAGTTAAGTTGTCAGGGTTCGGTAATTTTGATCTGAGAAGCAAAAACGAGCGTCCGGGAAGAAACCCCAAAACAGGGGAAGATATACCGATAAAGGCGCGCCGTGTAGTGACGTTTCGTCCGGGTCAAAAGCTTAAGAGCCGCGTAGAAAACGCTAAACCGACAGGTCAATAGCCAGAAATAAACGCATACCGCGTTTTATTTTCCTCGCTGTATAATGCGACGCATACTGTTCAAGTGTGCGTCTGCTATTATGTCATCAAAAATCTTATATAAATCAATAACGTTTTAGTTCAGTTATGACTATGGAACAGAAGAAACCCATGAAATATCACTTGTGGTTGTGGATATTGGCTGCAGCTGCTGTGATTGCTACTGTCGTGTACCAATTTAATCATTCAGAGCCGCAGTTTGACGAGCCTCAGATTTTGCTAGAAGAACTATTTAATGCGAGTGATGTGCAAGCTGGCTTGTTAGAAGCACTTACGCTTAATGACGATGACCTGTTCGAATCATGGCAATCGCGGTTGATAGATGCTGCTATCTCAGTCGGTTACAAACAGCAGCAGTTGCATTTTTTAGAGGGGGACAAGGGGATCGATTACCTTCGTTTTCGCGCGTCTCGCTGGGCATTTCAACGCGAAATTGATGAAGCGTACAGCGCCGGTGAGGCATTTGAGCCTATCGCGGCGAAATATCCTCAAGCCAAGGATTTATTGCCTGCTGTACAGGCGTTATTTGAGGCTCGGGATCAAACCCTCGACTCGATTGCTGAAGTACTGATAGAAGCGCAAAAAAACGAAAATGATGGCGCTCGTTTGAACGTGCAGGAAGCCAATGCACAAGCATTGGCTTTGTGGCAAGCAAAGTTAAATGAGAGCGCTACGCCTGCGGTTCAAAACTAATCGTATAGATTGGCGCGGACGGTAACAGCGGTGTTTTTTCGCCGTCCATATAGTCGCTAAAACCGACGCGATAGAATTCACTTAGAGGGTGGCCAGATTGGCCGCCTGGGATCGTCAGAATAGCCTCATTCTCACGGCCGGGTTGCACAGTGAGCCGCTGCGAGGCACCATGAGTTCCGTTTTGTACTGCCGGCAAGTAACTGTCGCCATAGCCGGGTACGGATGGCATATCAAGAAAACGCGAAAGGATTGGCATCACCCGACTAAACGGGTGCTGGATATTTAACTCATTGACGTTGCCCCATGTGAGCTTATCAATATGTTCAATTTGCCCATTGGCATATTCATCCAATAGTGATTGGCGCGTTTGACGATAGGTATCCAATAAAAAGGGAAGGTAATCTTGATAGCCTGATGGCAACCATTGCGGTGGTTGTTGTTCCAGTAGTGCATTCAATGCTGGCTCCAAATGACGCAATACTGGTCTTAAACTCATCCCCTCTGTTTGCAGGTGCTGCTCAATCGGCGCAAATAAACGATCGAGTAATGCGCTGCGAAACTTTCTAGTCAAGGTATAACCAACAGACGAGCTGCATGCACATGCTTGCCATTGGTCTAGCAACTTAAGATCGGTTTCAAATTCATTCGGGCTTTGGCGTAGGGTATTGACCAATAATGCCTGCCAAGATGATAGAAACTGAGCGTCGTTGTCTTGTTGAATAAGGTAAAAGTCTTCTTCAGAATACTGTTCTTTTTCGAATAGCCTATCCCTGATCTGCATGCCTCTTGCGCCGACTGCATATCCTCCATCACCGTATCGGGCCAAATCATCGACACCAATTACACGTGCATTTGCAGTCCAAATGCGTTGGTGTTCAGGGTTTATAACGGCAGGAAGGTTCGGTTCACGTTGTGGCCACAGGTCTGATACATCTTCTTGATTGATTGCTGTATTAGTGGGTGTTTGACGGGCAGTAACGGCGCCCGCTGGCATCCAGCCGATATTCCCCTCTGCATCAACAGCGACAAAGTTTTGCACAGGTATGCCAGTGGATGACGCTATGTCTCGGGCTTCATGGATAGTTTTAACAGCGTCCAGATCCAAATGTTTGAGGTTAATGGCATAGGGATAATGTGCGACCCATTGCAAGGCATAACGTTGTCCTGCGATGGTTCTCACAGGCCCGTATTCGCTAATTTCTATAGCCAATTCGTGCTGACCGTCAGGTGTATGAATCAACTCTTTTACAGTGTTGGTCGGTGTATCGTCCGTCAGTTTTACCCAGTCCGTGTTATCGAGATTGGCATTGGTGAAACCCCAAGCAACATGCATATTGCTACCAACAATAATGCCGGGAGCACCAGGTAAACTGACGCCATGGATGGATACGTTTTGATCATCTTGCGTATAAGACAATGACAGTCGATACCAAATGGGCGGAACGCGCAATCCGAGGTGCATATCATCGCTTAACATGGGGACACCGGAGGACGTTAAGGCACCGCTGATCGCCCAGTTATTGCTACCGATATCAATTGGTTCTGGGATCGGAATGGCTGCCCAGTCTTTGTTGTCATTGGTGGGGAGTGGAGGGATATCGATAACAACCGGCGGCTCTACATCAGTGTAATCTAACGCTGCTTGATAACTGCTGGGCAATAGCATGAAATCGACCATGGATTGGCCATATCGAGCAGCGACTCTGGAGAATGTTATATCACGCTCGACCTGACTGCCTTGCAAGTCAAGGTACATGCTATACACCACGAGCAAAGAATCTTCGGGTAGCCATGGTTTAAACTGTGCGCCCAGCAGTAAATACTCAAAGGGTAACAGGGTGTACTGTGCTGCTGCGTCATTTACCCCTTGCGCGTACGCGTTTAAAACGGCTAATTGGTCCTGTGGTAATGAGGATAGTACCGAATGCGCTCGTTGACGGAATTGATGAAAGCGGGCACGCTTGTCCATTTCAATTGCCGCTTCTCCAAACAGCTCAGCAATTTCACCGGCACCGCTGCGGCGGAATAGATCCATTTGAAACAGTCGGTCTTGGGCATGCGCAAATCCGGTCGCATAAGCGGCATCGACGCGACTGGCGGATTCAACATGAGTATGTCCTTTTGCATCCCGATGAACACTGGTTTTAGCAGAGACGGGGGCAACACGATCATCGTTAAGTGAGGGAAGGCTTAGGGACAGGCTTAAGTACAGGCCACTGATACATAGAAGCAGTAATACACTTACTGCAATCAAGATGCGTTTCATGGTAGTTTTTCGTATAGTTTCAATTTGTTGTCTCATCCTATCGAGGCAATTGCCTAAAGCAAAGCGTTAAATACAGGAGTAGTCGTATTTTGGGTCCAGTTATGCTTGATATTGCCGGTCAATCGTTGACCGAAGAGGATAAGGAAATTCTCCGTCACCCTCAGGTGGGGGGACTGATTTTATTCTCCCGAAATTACGACAATCCAGAGCAACTCAGATTATTGATCAATGCGATAAGGGATGAGTCACCCAATATTTTGATTGCGGTTGATCAGGAAGGAGGGCGAGTCCAACGTTTTCGTGATGGCTTCACACGTATACCCGCAATGGGGACTTTGCTGCCTTTAGCAAATGGTTCAATTGAGCATGCCGCTGTGCTTGCTAAAGCCTGTGGCGTGGTCATTGGTTTTGAAATGACGCAAATGGATATTGATGTTTCTTTCGCACCCGTACTGGATATTAACGCAATTTCAGAGGTTATCGGCGATCGAGCATTTGCAACAAATGCCAATCAGGTTATTCATTTAGCTGAAGCTTTTATACTCGGCATGCGCAGTATGGGGATGTCTTCTACCGGAAAACATTTTCCAGGTCACGGTTCCGTTAAGGCTGATTCACACATTGATATACCTGTTGATCCGCGCGATTTTGATACGATTGCATGTACCGATATGCATGTTTTTTCTCGGCTAAATGAAATGAAATTACTTGATGCGGTGATGCCCGCGCACGTGATTTACCCGGCGGTTGATCAACATCCTGCCGGATTCTCATCTATATGGTTACAAAACATTCTGCGACGTCAGTTGAATTTTAATGGCGTTATATTTTCTGATGACCTATCCATGCATGCCGCTACTGTGGCAGGAAATGCCGACTCACGAGCCCAAGCAGCACTCAACGCAGGCTGTGATATGGCATTGGTGTGCAATAATCGAGATGATGCAATTACAGTGCTTGAATCATTGGGTAGTAAAGTCGATAAAATTACACGAGCGAGCAAATTAAAAGCGCGTAGCGTACCCGCGTCACATAGAAATAGCCTTTATCAACACGCTTTAAAACAATTAGAACAAATTCAGGAGCTTGAGGCATGAGTGAAGTACAACAAAATTGGGTGAAGTGGCCAATGGTGGCACTAGCACTGGTGTTGTCGAGTGGAACCTTCGTTGCAATTTCATTTACGGAACAACCCAGTATTATTGCCTTAACCGCAGCTATCACAATGCTCGTTGGGACGATGTGGGTAACGGAGGCCATGCCAATCCCTGTTACGTCTATGATCCCATTTGTTGCGTTCCCATTAGCGGGGGTTATTGACCATAAAACCGCAGCCTCGGCATTGGGCAATCATGTCATTGTATTATTGATGGGTGCCTTCATGCTATCTAAGGCATTGGAAAAGTCAGGTGTTCATGTGCGTCTTGCGTTTAACATGTTACGTCTTACAGGGACGCACAGTGCTCGGCGTATTGTATTGGCGTTTATGCTAACCGCAGCAGTGCTCAGTATGTGGATTTCAAACTCCGCTACGACGCTGATGCTAGTTCCTCTTGGTTTAGCGGTAGTCGCACATTTGAATCAACCTAGACTGGCTATTGTATTGTTATTGGGGATAGCCTATGCCGCGAGTTTAGGCGGTGTAGGAACGCCGATTGGAACGCCTCCTAACATTATCTTTATGAGTGTTTATGAGGAGTTTACTGGTATTCAGATGACATTCCTTGATTGGATGCAGTACGGCGTACCGATCGTAGTACTGGCCATTCCGATCATGGCGCTATGGCTAACCAGAGGAATAGGAGAGCTCGCGCACACCCCGATCCCTGAACAGCCCGCATGGTCATCACCTGAACGCCGTGTACTTATCGTGTTTGCCTTTATTGCCATGGCATGGGTGTTTCGTCCATATTGGTCGGCATTCCTTGGCGCGCCGGGTATTGGCGATAGCACGGTCGCATTGCTTGGTGTTGTCGCGATGTGCCTAATTCCATCGGGTGAAACTAATCCCGAAACTAAAAAGCCTGAATACTTGTTGGATTGGCAAACGGCACAATACATCCCGTGGGGTATGTTGTTGCTCTTTGCTGGCGGTATCTGTATTGCCAGTGCTTTTACGCACAGTGGTTTGAGTCAATTGATTGGCGAGGCGTTGTCCGGTTTGACTGTTTTGCCTATAGTGCTGCTTGTATTGGGGATATGTTTGGCCGTTAGTTTCTTGACTGAAATCACGTCGAATACGGCAACGGCTACGTTGCTAATGCCGATCTTAGCCAGTGCTGCTATGGCCAATAATATCGATCCTGCATTGTTAATGATCCCTGCCGCAATTAGTGCAAGTTGTGCCTTTATGTTACCGGTTGCAACGGCACCGAATGCGATTGTGTATGCGACGGGAAAAATTGACATCTCAACGATGGCCAAAGAAGGGGCCTTGTTGAATGTTATCGTGGCAGTGATTGCAGCAGGCGTTATCAGTTTGCAGTTTAGCGCGTAGAGATTACACCGGAATATCGCTGACACCATTGGCATGATTGCACAATCGTGCCATGACAAATAAATAGTCAGATAATCGGTTAAGGTACTGTTGCGCGTTCGGCGCTACATCGTGCTCAGTGTGTAAATGCACCAATACGCGCTCAGCTCTTCTGCAAACCGTTCTGCAAACATGGGCTTGAGCAGCGCTTTGTGTGCCGCCGGGCAATATAAAGTGCGTTTGTGCGGGGAGGCTCTGCTGCATTTTATCGATGGCATCTTCGAGCATGGTCACGCGCTCAGATTCCAATGTACTGGAATCTGAAATTGCAAAGCCGATAGTGAACAAATCACGTTGTATATGTTGTAGCTCTTGAACATAGCTTGCTAACGCGACATTGTCAGTGCCTAAGTAACAAGACAGTAGGCCAATGTGAGCGTTCAATTCATCAAGCGTTCCATATGCTTCTAATATCGCGTCGTCTTTTCGAACCCTAAGTGTGTCTTTGGTGTAGATCTGTGTTGTGCCACCGTCACCTTGCTTGGTATAGATCTTCATTGCGACAACGTATCCGTTAGCAACGCATCCACTTCAGGTTCAGGCCTTTGGTGTCGACGTATTTGTACCACAATGCCAAACAATGGATGGTCGAAATAGTGCACTTGTTGACTGATTACACGACGCAGTTGTTTGAGTTCAATTGCTTCAAACGCTGTTGGTAAACCGTTTTCTGCATATGCAGTAGGACGTTGATAAACCAAATCATTGTCGATATGTAAGTACGGGACGCGGTTAATGTATTGCAAGTACACTTTAAACTCGCCGTCTATCTGCCATAAAGGTGTTTCATAAGTTGCCAATAGGTCATCGCTTTTCTCATCGCTACGCAATATCTCAGCAACAATATTGCTTGAAACAGGTGCGTCTAATAGGGCGGGGAGTTGATCAAATAAAGCCTGTTGCTTTTCTTGTTCCGGAGTCAGGGTTTGATGTGATAGTGCCGCTAGGGTATCGGCTAAATAGTCAGGATTCTCGTCATCCGCAGAGACAGTTTCAATTTCGTCAGTAGCGGCTTCGATTGCATCTTGCATATTATTTTGCTCAATTTGAGCGTCTGCTCGCGCCTTCTCGTATAGCGGTAAATATAAATCGGGGCCAGCGATTAAACGCATGCTATCTGCTACATCACGACCGAACTTAACTTCCTGACGCCACAATGTGTGCAATAAGACTTTATGATCTTTCTGTCGATTAACGCCTCTAGCAAAGTCGTTCAACTCTCTTAACGTATTAGGCAATAAATGAGCCTCTGACGCACGGAACCATTCCACTCCGTCAATGTTCACTGGTATTTGTGCTTTGCGCGGTAAAGTAGTGTCAAAGGCATAGAGCTGTCCCTCACTACCATCCAGATATTCAGAGTCCAGAATGCAATTAATTCGAGTCGGAAGTTTTACTGGCTCTAAAGCTGGCAGCGTATCAATATAAGCTTGAAACCGAGTGGAATAGGGTTCAATTTCAAAGGCTAAATCGGACGCTTCCGGTAACTGCGTATTTGACGTTACCTCATCCCTAAGAAAGTCAATTTCTAGCGCTGAGTCAGAGGTATCCGTCAGCTCTTCACCTTCTAGTTGCGTCTCATCAGCAGGGATGGTTAGTAAATCGTCTTCACTATTTTCTAGCTCAATCAACGCGTCAACGGCATCTACACTATCAGCGTTTAATGCTGTTGATAGAGCCTCTTCCCGCTCAGCTTCAGCCAGTGCTTCTTGTGCTGCAACATAGGCGTTGTAGCTCTCAATTATGCTCTCTATTGATGGCAGTGGCTCGACAACTTCACACGCTTCTAGCAATGGCAATAGGCTTGCGACGTTGGGGGTCAGTGCGCGGCTTATAAGATCGCTATCCCAATTCGATGGAATGGTTTCGACAGGATCAAAGTGTTCCTCGACCGGCATTTCATGTTGACGCTCAAACACGATGACTTCTATATCAAACCACCATTCTTGTTCCTGTGCGCTGACCTGATGAGTCACCATTGTACTTAACAACACAAGTGAAGATGCACGCAAAGTGGATTTTAACGCTGACCAGAACGTGTAGCGAGACAACATCATGTAGGCCTGGATTCCTTAGTAAAAGATTGCAACATGGAAGATACCATATCCAGACGCTTTTGCGCATCGCTTGGTGTATTTACCAACTTCAATCGGGTAGGGCCATCGAAGCGGAATTGCTTTGACTGAGTTTGCACCAATTGAATAATGTATCCTGGATCCACTTTGGTATCTTCTGCAAATTCTATGCTACCAGATTGACTGCCCATATCTATTTTGGTGATGCCGATGTCTTTGGCCTGTAATTTATATTCTGCAATAGCGACCAAATTTTTCGCAGCAGGGGGCAACATACCGAAACGGTCAATCAGTTCAATCTGCAGATTATCGATGTCGACTTTTGAGGCACAACTGGCCAGCTTTTTATACAATGAAAGGCGAGTGCTAACATCCCCGATATAATCATCAGGGAATAGCGCGGGTATACGTAATTCAATCTCTGTTTGTTCAGCCAAGGCAGCATCTAGAGATGGCTCTTTGCCTTGTTTTAGCGCTTCGACAGCTTGCTCAAGCATGTCCATATACAGGGTGAAGCCAATACTTGCGATCTGACCGGATTGGTCATCACCTAATAGCTCTCCTGCGCCACGTATTTCTAAATCGTGAGTCGCCAGTTGGAAACCTGCGCCGAGATCTTCCAAATTGGCAATCGCTTCCAACCGTTTGGTCGCATCTTTGGTCATGCGCTTAGGATGAGGCGTCAGCAAATAGGCATACGCTTGGTGATGAGATCGGCCTACACGACCTCTAAGTTGGTGAAGTTGAGCCAAACCTAAATGATCTGCACGATCCATGATGATGGTGTTGGCTGAAGGGACATCGATACCCGTCTCGATGATAGTCGTACAGACTAATACGTTAAAACGTTGATGATAAAAATCACTCATCACTTGTTCGAGCTCTCGCTCACGCATTTGACCATGTCCGATAGCAATTCTTGCCTCGGGGACTATTTCGGCTATTTCCTGGGCGGTCTTTTCGATGCTGTCGACTTCGTTGTGGAGGAAATACACTTGCCCACCACGCAGTATTTCCCGCATGACCGCTTCTCTGATCACTTCTTTGTCGCGTTGTTGCACAAAGGTTTTAATCGACAAGCGTTTGGCCGGCGGTGTGGCGATGATGGATAGGTCGCGCATACCACTTAGGGCCATATTTAAGGTTCTGGGAATAGGAGTGGCGGTCAGTGTTAAGATATCAACATCAGCGCGCAACGATTTGAATTTATCTTTTTGACGCACGCCAAAGCGATGCTCTTCGTCAATAATCACCAGCCCCAGATCATGGTACTTCACATCATCCTGGATCAGCTTATGTGTTCCAACAACGATATCAACTTTACCTTCTGCCAACCCTTTCAATACTTGGTTTGTTTGCTTAGTACCCACAAAACGTGACATGACTTCAATATTAAACGGCCAATCAGCAAACCTATCTTTAAAGTTCTCATAGTGTTGTTGCGCTAGAAGCGTTGTAGGAACAAGGATTGCAACTTGCTTGCCTTGATTTGCCGCTAAGAAAGCTGCTCGCATAGCAACCTCGGTCTTACCAAAGCCTACGTCTCCACAAACCAGTCTGTCCATCGCACTGGGTTGGCCCATATCGTTGATTACAGCGCTAATAGCCTGCTGTTGGTCCACCGTCTCCTCAAAGGGAAAACTGTCTGCAAAACGCTGATACTCTTGCCAGTCAATGGTATAGGCGAACCCGGGCTTTACGGCTCTTCGTGCATATACATCGAGTAGTTGTGCGGCTACGTCACGTACTTTTTCGGCTGCTTTTTTCTTGGCTTTGCTCCATGCGTCGGAGCCGAGTCCATGCAGTGGTGCATGATCTGGGTCACCACCACTATAGCGACTAATTAAATGCAAGCTTGCAACAGGCACGTAAAGCTTTGCGCCCTTGGCATATTCAATGGTGAGGTATTCTGTTGTGACACCACCGGCATCAAGGGTTTGTAACCCAATATAACGACCAACACCATGTTCTATATGAACAACCGGTTGTCCTTCAGTTAGTTCAGCGAGGTTACGTATTACAGCCGATTCATCCGTGGCTTTCTGTTTGTCACGCCTGCGTCGTTGGCTTACTTTGTGGCCGAGCAGTTCGGTTTCAGTGATAAATAACAGTTCACCATCGCTATATTGCAGGTGGAAACTGTTTTCCACATTGCCGATGGTTAAACCAATGGCACCGTGTTGCTGAATAAAAGCGTCGAGATGATCGACCTGCACCGGTGAGATATGGGCTTTTTTAAGGATGTTTAATAAGTTTTCCTTGCGCCCTATGGTTTCAGCACAAAATAAAACTCTGCCACCACGAGATAGAACGTCCTCAATACGTTGCCGTAGGCGTTGAGCTGGTTCCTTGTGTTGCGGCTGTAGCGCGATATCATCTACATACTGCGCTGCAAAATTCATTTGGCCGGGCTTATCATCCACGTCTACGGGCGATATTTTGACCCGTGGCCACGACTTTAATTGTGCAAAAAGTTCCTCAACCGTTAGGTATAAGGATGAAGGGGGCAGCAGTGGGCGTTCGGGGTTATAACGACGTTGTTCATAACGGTGTTGAATGTCTGCCCAGACAAATTCACAAGCATCATTAATATCACCGTGCATCAATACTTGTGTGTTATCACTTAAGTAGTCAAATAATGTTGATGTGCTCTCGAAAAATAGCGGTAGATAGTATTCAATGCCCCCCGGAAGAACGCCACTACCGGTCGTTACTCGGTGAAAAATCGATTCTTTGGAACTTACCGCATCAAAATGAGTTAGATACTGTTCTCTGAATCGAGCAATGGCCGGTTTGTCGGTGGGGAACTCACGTGCGGGTAAAAGTCTGATTTCGTCAACTTTATCTGACGAACGCTGATCTTCTGGATCAAACAAGCGAATAGAATCAATTTCGTCATCAAATAAGTCGATCCTGAATGGGAGTTCGCTGCCCATCGGATACAAGTCAATAATACTACCACGCACCGAAAATTCGCTATGGCTCATGACCTGATTAACGTGCAAGTAACCGGCTTTTTCCAATTTGCGTCTAAACGCCTGAATGTCGAGCGTTTGCCCGGTTTTTAACAATAGTAGGTATTGGTCCAGATAGTCTGTTGGCGCAAGTCGTTGGATCAAGGTATTGATCGGGACAATGACTAAGGTGTCAGCAGCATTTGAGAGCGTATCAAGGGTTTCAAGGCGCTGAGAGACAATATCCTGATGCGGCGAAAAGGTATCATATGGCAAGGTTTCCCAATCTGGGAACACCTTAATGCTGAGAGCATTGGGCTTAGCAAAAAACTGGATTTCGCGCTCTAATCTAAGCGCACTGGGTGTATCTGCGGTAACCAGTAACGTAGGGCCTTTATGTTTGCTTGCTGCATTGGCAATCGCAAGCGCTGCACTGCTTTTAGGCAGCTGGCCCCACTGTAATAAGTCGACTTGCTTATTTTTTTTCTTTGGTAGTTCAGGATCGAATATCGAGTGTTTCATGAATTAAAAAAGAGTACCTACTTGAATGCCGCGATTGTTACTGTTTTTCGCTGTTTTCGGATCGTTTTCGTAATTGTTGCGTTTGCAAGTGCAAGCTGGCTCGCACCAATAGCTCCTGATCGGTGTCGCGGATACGGCTATAAATAAAGGCGATATGGTAACCGTCTTCGTGAGGGTCGCAAGCAATAACTTCGGCAAAACAAAATACAGCTGCCGCTTCTTCTGGCAGAAATACTTTAAGCTCAACCGCGCTCCCAATTGCAAGGGCTTGGTCATACATGACTTCAATACCACCACCGCCAAAACGTAGTGTCGAGTAACGCTGAGCTTCGTCATCTTGTTGATGCAGAATATATGACATCATCAGATCAATTTTACGCGCTTGCGCGTTTAGAAAATCAGCCAAATCTGCCGCGTGAGTGCTTAAATTACGCAGTGGCCTAATCGCTTGGGCTTCCAGCGCGGCAAGTTCACCCGCAATTTTAAAAGCATAAGGCATATGCTCTTCTAACATATTTGGTGAGGGCAATTCACTGTCTTCTACTGGTTTAATATTGACATTGAGTGTGTGTTTGATCAGAAAAAATTCGCTAAAGCGCTCTTTTTTTTGTTCGGGCGTTAGACTGTCAAATGACTGATCCATAGTAGATTACCTTGTATGGCTACACAGATGTTCGTATCATGCGTAGGCATTGTCGCATTAACCATAACTTTCGCAAGCGATTCAGATGAATCTGCGAAATGCTCAGTTATACAGGACGTTATGTTCCATCCAGTTTTCGCATTTATTGGTCTGCGCTATTCACGCGCATCGCAAGCCAGTAGTTTTGTTGCTTTTATAAATTTTTTCTCAGTGACCGGTATAACGCTAGGGATCATGGCGCTGATTGTTGTGTTGTCGGTGATGAACGGGTTTGAAGGCCAGCTTAAACAGCGAATTTTAGGGGTTATGCCACATATTGTTGCGCAAGCGCCAGCACAAACCCTTGCGACTGAACAGATACCGTCGCTTGTTGGTGCGATGCCGTTTGGTGAAGCAGAAGGCGTGTTACAGACGTCCAATGCGTTACGTGGGGTTATGCTGCAGGGCATTGAGCCCGAGCAAATGGAAACGCTATCGATTATTGATGACAGTTTATTGGTTGGCGACCTAAGTGATCTTCAGCCAGGCTCTTTTCGCATTATTATGGGCCGAGCATTGGCCTCGCAATTCGGGATTAGACCCGGCGAGCCGTTACGTATTTTGGTTGCTGGTGCTTCTGTTTACACACCATTTGGTCGAGTGCCGAGCCAACGATTGGTTGAGGTGGCGGGTATTTTTGATATGGGGTCTGAACTGGATGATAAGACCCTGTTTATGCATGTAAGTGATTTGCAAAAACTCAAGCGCGAAAAAGGGCCAATCGATACCTCCAGAATCTTTTTATCTGATGCGTTTGATTACGCCAAATCGTCGGCAGCACTAGATGAAGCCGGGATTGACCATACTACATGGAGAGCCCGCCAAGGGCCCTTGTTCGACGCAGTTAAAATGGAAAAAAACATGATGTTCTTGCTGCTATTGCTGGTGATCGCTGTGGCGGCATTCAATATAATTTCTGCTTTGGTCATGGTAGTGAATGAGAAGCAGGGGGATATTGCCATATTAATGACTCTCGGCATGCACAAGTACAGCATCATGAAAGTGTTTTTATTTAATGGTATGGCAAACGGATTGAAAGGTGCTGTTTTGGGAACAGCGCTGGGGGTTATTGCCGTGCTAAGTTTAAACCCACTGTTGTCGACTTTCGGTGTGTCCACTGGATACAGTCTATCGGGTGGTTTACCGATTGATTTGAGAGTCAGTCAAGTGATAGGCGTAGCGGTTTTTGCGCTAGTATTGTGTTTGCTGTCTACGTTATATCCAGCATTTAAGGCATTAACCGTGCAACCGGCAAGAGCCTTACAATACGAATAAGTTTTCACTATACTTGCGGCCATTCATTTTTTAGGGGCAGCTCATGCAAAAAACCTTTATTACTGCACAATCACTTCTTGAAGATTCATTTAGACTCGCCTCTAAGGTGTATGAAGATGGTTTTCGCCCTCAATTTATCATCGGTATTTGGCGCGGTGGTGCACCGATTGGTATAGCGGTTCAGGAATTTTTTGAGTTTAAACAAACGCCCACGGATCATATTGCGGTGCGCACGTCTTCCTATTACGGCATCGATAAACAAGCCAAAGAAATTAGAGTGCATGGCTTACATTATTTGATTGAAAATGCCAATGCAGACGATGCTATTTTGATCGTGGATGATGTCTTTGATTCAGGCCGTAGTGTGGATGCTTTGATCAAGCAAATTAAGGCACAAATGCGTCTAAACATGCCGCATGATGTGCGTATTGCATGCCCTTGGTTCAAACCTGCCAATAATAAAACTGAACTGACACCGGACTACTATGTACGTGAAAGTGACGAATGGTTAGTGTTCCCACATGAGCTTGCTGGGCTTACTGAGCAGGAAATTCGTGAGGGTAAAACCGAACTCTCCAACATTATGGATGTTTTGTTTTAGGTTAAAAGTGTTCGATTAAAAAAAGCGCCGCAAGGCGCTTTTTTATTGTCTATTAACACCGGTTACTTGCCATCGATATAAAACTTATCGTGAAACGTGTAAACCCAATGAGGCTTATAGATCACCAGCAATGTCATCGTCATACCGTTTAGCATGCCTTCAGGAAACAATAGCAGCGGGATTAGTACTACAAAATTGTCTTTAACGGTGAGCCAGTCGTATATGCCGTCAACAGTATAGTAGCTTCCTAATAGGAACATTTTACTGGCAATCATCAGTGCACCCGGAAAAAATGCACAGACAAATATATACACAAACAAATTCCGTGGCAGACGGTGAAATGAAAAATTAAAAATCAGGTGGGTTAAGGAAACGGGCAGCAAAATGCCTATCAGGCCATTAATGCCAAACATATGCCATTCTTCCAGTCCTATTGCCGTTACCCCCAGTAATGCTGCTGTGGCTGCAAGGATGGAATAGCGTACACCTAGAGTTAACGACAGTGCGGTTAGCCATAAAAAGTGAACTGACAAACCATCATAGATGCCTGCACGGAAAATCCATAAGAAAAACACACTGGCACTGGCACCAAATACAAGGTGCTGTTGTAATTTAGACTGGCGTAAAGCCGCTAGATCAATATGTTTAACCACCCAAAGTAAAATCAGTGCGAAACTAACAATGCCTAAGGTTTGTAACAATGTCACCGCTTAGCCTCCGAAGCTAGCCCAGATAGGCGCATGATCTGAAGGTTTTTCAATCCCTCTAAGTTCGTAATCGATGCCGGTCTCAATGAGTTTTTCAAGCATAGAAGGTGTTGCTAATATCAAATCAATACGTAACCCACGGTTGTCATCAAACCCCTTTGAACGATAATCAAACCAGCTAAACTGGTCACTTCGATCAGGGTGCTGATGACGATAGGTATCATGCAGTCCCCAACTCAGCAAATTATTGAGCCAGTCACGTTCCTCAGGCAAAAAGCTACACTTTCCAGTGCGTAACCAGCGCTTAGCATTTTGTTCACCAATACCAATATCGTGGTCAGTGTGGGATATGTTCATATCCCCCATTACAATGACATTCTGCTGGTTGTCACATTCGTCATTTAAGTAGTGATCTAAATCTTGATAGAACTTACGCTTGGCAGGGAATTTAGTGGCATGATCACGACTCTCTCCTTGCGGGAAATATCCGTTAAGAACGGTGACTTGCTGCCCTTCAAGAGTGTAGTGACCAATGATCATGCGTCGCTGAGCGTCGTCAGCATCACTTTTAAAACCATATTCAACATTGTCTGCCGGGACCTTTGACATCAGTGCAACGCCGTAATGGCCTTTTTGCCCATGAAAGGCAACGTGATAGCCCATGGCTTCGATATCAGCAACAGGAAAGGCATCGTTGTCGACCTTGATCTCTTGCAAACCAATGATGTCAGGTGAATGCTTGTCTATGAGAGCTTGTAATTGGTGCAATCGTGCACGGATGCCGTTGATATTAAAAGAGATGAATTTCATTGATGTGTACTACTTTGAATGAATAACAATATTTTATGTGTAGAGTATCAAAAATTAGCGCCCAGTGCGCCTAGTTAAAGCCAGAGAATTTGCCTCAAAATGCATAAGTTTTTATCGTTTAGGCAAGTTTTGGGCTGGTACATTTATTGGTCAATCGGTAGAATCGCGCCACTTCATTTTTAGGACGAAATATTATGCAAATCGATGGACATGACGCAGCTGCGGATAAACTCAGTAGTGAGGAGTTTTTGCGTGTTACACGCCTTACGCCAGAGCAACGTTTTGACTATTTTCTTGAGCATTTAAAAACGATACCGGTTATCTGGGGATTGTTTGGCAAAAACGGCTGGGTGATGGTGGAAAGCGAGAATGAGCTATGTCTACCCATTTGGCCACACCATGATTTCGTTGTTGGATGGGAAAGGGATGACTTTCCTGAATGTGAGCCTAAGAGTATTGAGCTTGAAGAGTTCCTGAGTGTTTGGGCAGAAGGTCTGGCAAAAAACAATACGTTATTGCTGTTATTCCCGTGCGGAGAAGAAGAAGAAGGTATTGTTATTAGTGCAAACGAGTGGGTTGAATGTGTTAATGAAGCGCTTTCAAATGCTTCTTAAGGTTGTTCGTGCCTGATAAACATTTACCCTTGGCGACTGCGATCCACGCAAGTAGGGCGTGGGATAGCATGTTTCGCCAAATCATGTTGGCGGGAAAGCAAATGCGCCCGCTGGATGAATCGCAACAAATTGATGAGAATAAAGTGGTTGGCTGTGAAGCGGCTGTCTGGTTAGTGGTTGATATTAATGCGCAAGGCAGTAAAAGCTATCATGCCTATTCACCATCCAAAATTGTGCGCGGCTTACTGGCGATAATTTTAGAAAAAGCCAATAGCTTAACAGGCAGTGAGCAGGCAACCTTCGACTATCAGCAGTATTTGTCTGATATCGGGTTGTCACGTTTTTTAAGCCCCTCGCGACAAAATGGGTTAGCCGCCGTTATAAAGCGGATCCAAACCGAAACAAACTAACCTTCTCCACCTTCTTTCGATTCAAGCTCCTTCTTCAGTGCTGTTTTTGCCTCAATCCATTGGCCCATGTACTTAGTGCTGGCATGAGAATGATGCCGTAACATTGCACCCACAAAGTTGCGCTTGCGTCGTTGTTCCAGACCTTTATGGGCATCTACCAGTGCTTCAATCAAGCTCTGTTGGTGCGCCTCGTAGCAGGCGGGCGTCAGACGTAATTGTAATGCTTGTTGATGGGCTAGGTACCACGCATTTTCATCGGTGTATAAGCGTACTGCATGGTTGATAATGTCATCAGGTGATTCGCTGATGTATCCCGGCCAGTTTGACTTATCTGTTATACCTTCACTGCCTAGAGGGGTTGTCATACAAGGCGTTCCAACTTGAAACGCATCAAGAAACTTACCTTTTACGCCAGCTCCAAATCGGAGGGGGGCTAAACAAATTCGAGCGGCTGCCAATGTTTGCTGTGCATTTTCAGCCCAACCTTCTACAAAAAACCGTTGCTTGGGGGCATGAAACTGCATTGCTTTCGGTGGCGGATAGGAGCCATAGATACGCAAATTTGCAGTTTTAAGCTTTTGACTGAGTTGCGGCCAGATGGTCTCTTTTAAGTATCGAACACAATCCCAATTAGGCTCGTGGCGAAAACTACCAATAAAAACAAAATCTTGTCGCTGTGAAAAGTCGGGGACTGCATGCGCAGAATTTATCTGCGGCATGAGTGGATGCACCTGTAAGTCGTCTTTATTTATAGCGAAATTATGCTGTAAAAAGCGCTGTTCAAATTCAGACACTAACAATGTTATATCAGAGCGCATGATGCTGGCGACTTCACGATAAAAAAGATCACTGTGCAGATTAACTTCTTGCTCGCCAGATTTATTCTGTTGCTGTCTAGCCGAACGCAGTGCATGCAAATCTTCAGTATTTAGTACGCATAGTGCTTGAGGGCACTGTTGGCGGACGCGCCAGGAGAATTGTTCTTCGATCATAAATCGATCGAAGATAACAATGTCAGGGGCTAACGCTGCGATCAATGAATCAAACGACGCATCATTGATAACAATGTCATGCGGTGTAACCCCGTAATCGGTTAGTACAATTGCATTGTCGCTGTGTTTGGCTGCACACAGAAAGTCTACTCGCCATCCTTCAGAGACCATTGCCGTCATTAGATTAAGCATATTTTGTCCGGCGGCCGAAGAATTGGGTTCTGGCCATACGTAACCGACAACAACTGCGTGCATGAATTATCTACTCTAGTAACTGAGTTTATTGGAATTATCGCGTATGATAGCAAGATTCGTTTACTACAATAACCTTACTATGCATTCTCAATTGGTTTTTGGCGCGGGTTTAATCGGCTGTTATTTAGGTGGTGTGTTAACACATATTGCGCAGCGCAGAGAAAACTCTGGCAATGTGTCCTTGTATTGCAGACCGAGTATGGCGGACAAAATTTCATCAGGCCTTACCTTGACTGATTACGTGCACAATACATTGTCAGTAGAAAACGTGTCGATTATTCGCTCAGATGAGGAAGTAAGCCCGCATTCTGTTTTTGATATCGTCTGGCTTACAGTGAAATGCACAGGTCTCCAACAGGCGGTAGAAGATATGAAACCTTTTGTTGGTCAACATACTTTAATTTTGTGTTGTCAAAACGGTTTAGACTCAGATCACACCGTACGTGAGGCATTTCCAGACAATGAGATCATTAGGGTGATGGTGCCATTTAACGTGGTCGATCAAGAAAATGGTCATTTTCACAGAGGATCTGAAGGGCGATTGACCATAGAATCATCAACCCACGATGCTATGTTGCGCGATTGTTTGTGTTTGGATGGGTCAGATGATGGCTCTGTAGAAAGCCGATTACCGTTAGATTTTACCGCTGATATGACGGCGATGCAGTGGGCAAAGTTACAATTAAATTTAGGAAATAGTATTAACGCCTTGGCGAATATTCCAGTCAAGGCTATGCTTGAACAAAGAGAGTATCGATTAGTAATTGCAGCAATGATGACAGAATTGCTCTCGGTGGCTAAAGCACTTAACTTGACGCTACCAAAAGTTGCTTCTGTTTCTGCACCCATAATTCCGTGGATATTGCGATTACCGAATTGGCTATTTAAACGTGTGGCGAACAAAATGTTGGCGATAGATCCAACGGTTAGAACGTCCATGTGGTGGGATATAAATGCTGGTCGGAAAACGGAAATCGAATTTCTCAATGGAGCTGTACTGAGAAACGCTGAACGTTTGGGCATTGATTGCCCCGTGAATGCAAAAGTTGTGGACATGATCCACGAAGCTGAAGCGTCGAATAATGGTAAGGACAGTATTAGTGCGTGTGATTTGTATCATATGGTTGGACTGAAATAATGAATGTTATTGATTACGCTGCTGAAGCAGCTGAAATGTTCGCTCTGCCAGACACTGTTACCACGTTGAAGGCCGTGATTGATGATGAGCAATCGACGGTTGACGACATAGCCAGTTTAATTACCTTTGATCCAACCTTAACCGCTCAGTTGCTCAAACTTGCCAACAGTGCGTTATATAAATTTCCAAACAGAATTGAGACCATATCAAAAGCGATTCAAATCATTGGTACGAAGGCGCTTTATGATTTGGCTGTTTCATATGGTGTGGCCAAAACCTTTGCCACAGTGAGTAGCAATGTCATTGATTTGGATAAATTTTGGGAGCAAAGCTTAAGTTGTGCGTTGCTCGGTAAATATATAGCCGAACAAAAGCGTATCGCTGAACCAGAGCGGTTATTTGTAGCGGGTTTGCTACATAATATTGGTGAGCTAGCCATTGTGCAATCGCACCCCGAAATGGCGTCTCAATGTGCCGCGATTAATAAAAATACGACACCTCGTGCGATGCAACAGACGTTGTGTGGCTTCACCTTTGCGCAATTGTCAGCAGAAATAATGACAGCATGGGGCTTGCCTGATCGGCTCACCGACTTAGTGGCGAATGTTCACCATAAACTGTTTCCAGCCGATCATATTGAAGATCAAATAATCCAATTGTCCTACGTCCTTGCGCTCGATAATGTTCATCAGGACGTGTACGACCCTTACGCGAACTTGCAACCCTTTCTGCGTGAATGCCTGGATTGGGAAGAAGAGCAGATTGAAACAGCACTGGATACAACTAACTTACAGTGTATTAATGTCATTTCGCTCTTCAACCCAAGCAGTTTTATGGTGTTTTAGTCGAAGATAGCCACGGTTTGACGACTGATTGCAACAAGCTCGCCGTCAGCGTCCCAAATATTGGCTTCGGTGTGCCCGTATCCCTCTCCAGCCTGGCGTGTCTCAGCTTTATACGCAAACCAATCATCCGGTTTTACTGGCCGGTGAGGGTGGAGAAACTCAATGTTCCAACTCACGGTGCTTGCGGGAGCCGGCCATTTGAGCATTTGCAGTAATGTTGGAGGCCACGCATCTATCAAAGATATTAAGTGTACATCTGTCATTGCTTTAGGGGGCTTGGAGTAGCGCATCCAGCCGTAGTAATGCGATTTCTTGCCATTCATAAAGGGAACGCCGCCATCATCAATAGCGAGATCAAAATGACGCAAAAATTTTGGCGTGACTTTAGGTATTTGAGGAATAAATTTAGCTTTCAAAGGCGGCGATAATTCATGTTGTAGTGCCTTATTGACCACAATTTTAGAATCTCTACCCACACCAAAACAGGCTAATGCAGACAAACAAATTTTTTCATCTTGGGTAATTTGAACGTTCAATTGCGATACATTTTTACCGCTACGGAGCATGGTTGCGGTAACGGTAAATGTTGCATCAAACATCAGAGGGCCGACAAAGTTGACTGAGTAGCTACGTAACACGCGATCATCACTTACTAGGGGTTTACAGCACAAATACGCTATACCCGCGGACACGCCGCCATAAACCGTGCGTCCTTGTGCCCATGAACTGTCCAGTGTCAGTTCAACGACGTTAGTTGTGCTTTGGGTGATTTGATCCCGAGTTATCGTCTCGATTATGTCATCTATATTCATAACAATTTCTGGTCGGATGAGTTGGTCGTATGTTGCTTGATACGGGGTTACAGTGCAAACAGTTTTAGTTATGCATACAAATAATTAACATTTAGTTGAGCCGCGTTGCACATTTTCCGTACACTGAGGCAACTGAACAATAATAAGAGCCAGTATGAGTAATCCCGCAGGAGAAGTCCCGGCCGCAACTTCAGGCGCTAATGAAGTATCAAACGGCTATAGAAATTACGTGTTAATTATATTAACGCTTGTATATGCATTTAATTTTATCGACAGGCAAATATTGGGGATTCTAAGTCCGTTCATCAAAGCCGATTTAGGCCTAGATGACGCGCAACTTGGATATCTTAAAGGTATTTACTTTGCGCTACTGTATACCATCGTCGGTATACCCATTGCGTGGCTTGCTGACCGCTACAATCGCGTCAATATTGTGGCAATATCATTGACATTGTGGAGTGGTTTTACGGCCTTGTCAGGTCTCGCAACTAACTATGTCCAATTAGCGTTAGCGCGCATTGGTGTTGGTATCGGTGAAGCGGGCGGTAGTCCACCATCACACAGTATTATCAGTGACTTGTTTCCAAAAGAAAAACGCGCGGGTGCGCTGGCAATATACTCACTCGGTATTCCGTTTGGGATCATGGCCGCATTCTTTGCCTCAGCCTTTTTCCTCACAGGTGGCAGTGCTGATTGGCGGATCGTTATGTTCAGTGTTGGTTTGCCAGGTATCCTACTTGCGATTTTGATGAAACTGACGATCAAGGAGCCTGTGCGCTCTCAGCAACCGGCGACAGACAATGCAGATAAGCCGAGTGTCAAAAAATCGATTAAGCTATTACTGTCTATCCCAACGTGGTGGGGGATGTGTTTGGGTATTTCTTTCGCCTCATTCGGGAATTATGCGATTTCAACGTGGTTAATTGATTTTTACGTACGCGTTCACCCTGACTATCCGATTAGAGACCTGTTAATTGCCTTTGGTATTATCAATGGTACTGCTTACGCGCTTGGCGTCTGGTTAGGAGGGGCTGTAGCCGATAAATGGGGTAAGCATGACCGTCGCGCGTATGCGCTTTTGCCGGCTATCATGTTAATTCTGGGTGTACCGGCGTTTTATTTCACCTTGCAAGTTGAGAGTGTGATGTTGTCTCTGGGCTTGATCACCATCTTCCTGTTTACCAGCGGCTCTTATTTAGGTCCGTCATTTGCCATGGCGCAGACCTTGGCTCCTGTTAATGTAAGGGCTATGTCTACAGCACTATTCTTCTTTGTGCTGAATATCATTGCCTTGGGTGGTGGTCCGACTTTGGTGGGTATATTCAGTCAATCGATGGTACCTGAATTAGGGGAAACCGTGGCATTGACGACGGCACTTGAGTACTTAGTGGTTATGTATGTTTTAGCGATATTAGTATTCTTGTGGACTTCAACACGTATTCGCAAAGATTGGCAACTCGCTGAAGAGAGAGGGCACTAACGCCATCCTTATTTATCCCGGGTAGATTTCTGCCTGGGATATCAATGTCACTGTGCTAGCCTTTACTGTATTATTCTGGCGTTTACATTGGGCTAGTCATCTTTCCTCTGGAGAATTATGCAAGATAACGCTCTCACCCTGCATTTCGCTCACGCGAACGGTTTTCCCTCAGGATCTTATCGTAAATTATTTAACGCTTTCCCTGACAACTATCATGTTATTGCAATAGAAAAAATGGGGCACTCGTCGCGTTTCCCGGTATCCAATAACTGGCACAGTCAGGCTGATGAGTTGGTGGAATATATCAATAAGAATACGCCAGAAAATGAGCCTGTTTACGCTGTTGGTCATTCATTTGGTGCTGTGGTGTCGTTTATTGCTGCATGCCGTTTTCCCGAACGCTTCAAAGGCGTGATCATGTTAGATCCTCCGTTAACTAGTGGGATCAGTCGTCATTTTTTTGCATTGGCTAAAAAAGTCGGAATGATCGATAAGTTTACGCCGGCAAAGCTAGCGGAAACAAGAAAACGCCGCTGGCAGCATTCGGTAGATTTGGTCGATTACTTTGCTGGCAAGGGGTTATTCAAGCGTATGGATCGTGATTGTATCGCGGACTATGTTAATTCTGTTATCGAAACGGCGGGGGATGAACAGGTATTAACCTTTGATCCCGCTGTTGAGGCTCAATTGTTTCGCACTGTTCCGTCGGATTTGCATCGCTATGCGGGTAAATTGAAGTGTCCGGGATATATTATCACCGGTGAGCAGACTGATGTTTGTGTGCCATTTTTGCGCAATACGTTTATTAAAGAAAATAACTTGGTCCATAAAACAGTGCCGGGTGCACATATGTTTCCGCTTGAGCGCCCACAAGAGATTGCGCAGTTAATCAGTACAATTATTGATGATTTGGCCTCGTCGGCTGACGAGGCCTAGTGCGGTTAAAACCCTACGGGTTGGCCGAGCATTTCGCGCGTCACTAATACTACGCCACGTTCAGATACACGAAATCCACGGGCTTTATCTTGCTCATGGTCGTAGCCAATTACCGTGCCTTCGGGCAGTACACAACCTCGGTCAATAATGGCTTTACGTACTTTACAATGACGATTAATGACAACATCAGGAAGAATGACCGCTTCTTCAATCTGGCTGTAGGAGTGCACACGTACATTTGAGAAACACAAGCTGCGACGGAGCGTTGAGCCAGATATGATACAGCCTCCTGAAACAACTGAATTGATTGCCTCACCCCGTCGGTTTTCCTCTTCCCAGACAAATTTGGCTGGCGGTAACTGTTCCTGATAAGTCCAAATTGGCCACTTTCTATCGTATAGGTTAAGCGCTGGAACTGGTGAAACTAGCTCCATATTGGCTTCCCAGAAAGAGTCGAGTGTACCCACATCGCGCCAATAGTTATTGCCTGCATCGCCTTCAGCAAAGGGATAAGCGTACACTGGGTGATCGGCAATAATACTCGGAATGATGTCCTTGCCAAAATCGCGTTGCGAACCTGATTTTTCAGCGTCTCGTTTGAGTTCCGAAAATAAAAATTCAGTATCAAACACATAATTTCCCATTGATGCTAAACACATGGTCGGGTCATTTGGCAGTGGAGTAGGGTTAGCGGGCTTTTCTTCAAAGCCCAAGATACGCATACTTTCATCGACGGACAGTACGCCGAATGCATTTGCGGCCTCTTCAACCGGAACAGGCATACAGCTGACGGTCATTTGCGCACCGCTTTCTGCGTGGCGCGCCAACATTGCGCCATAATCCATACGGTAAATATGGTCGCCTGACAGTATCATCACGTATTTAGGTAATTCATCGCGAATGATATCGATATTTTGAAACACTGCGTCGGCAGTACCTTCGTACCAGCTTTCTGAAAAACGTTGTGACGCAGGTAAAATCTCGATGGATTCACCCAGTTCCTTTTTAAAATGACCCCAGCCACGCACTAAATGACGGATCAGACTATGTGATTTGTATTGGGTTATCACACCGACGCGACGAATACCGGAGTTAATACAATTTGATAGAGGAAAATCAATGATGCGGAATTTACCGCCAAAATATAAAGCGGGTTTAGCTCGCCAATCGGTGAGTTCATGCAAACGAGAACCTCGTCCGCCTGCAAGAATCAAAGCATAAGTTTCTTTGGTTAGATTACTGATGTAGCGAGATTTATTGGCAGCCATAGACGATTCCCATTCGTTGTTGTATCGGCGTTTACGTATTGTTGTTCATGTTTTAGCCTAGTCATACTACAGCTAAATGACAAACGCCAGCGGCATGAGCCGAAATGGATTTTTTTCACCATTTAACGTTTCGCAAGTGTTAATGGAATGTTATACAATGATTTTCGCTCACTCATAGCAAGGGATGATTATGTTACTGCTGAAACGATTGGTTATTGGTCTGTGTATAGCGCTGGTAGCCTTGTATGTAATTGGTATGGTGTTGCCGTCGAAATACACCTTAGAGCGTTCAGTGGTCATAGAAGCGCCCGCGTCTGCTATTTATGATCAAGTGGTCGATTTGCGTCAATGGAAAACCTGGGGGGTGTGGTTTAAGCGAGACCCTGATATGACGGTCAGTTACAGTGGGCCAGACCGAGCCGTGGGCATGCGTTCTGAATGGCAAAGTGAAACGCAGGGTAACGGTGCGATGGAAATCACCGACTTGCAGCATGACAAGCGTATTGAATATCGCATTATGTTTCCTGATATGGATATGCAAAGTACAGGCACATTGCTATTTGAAGAGGTCAGTCAGGGTGTTAAAGTGACGTGGATGGACAGCGGTGATGTCGGTGATAGTGTCATCTATCGCTACTTTGGTTTGTTTATGGACAACCTAGTAGGGCCCGATTTTGAAGCCGGTTTAGCCAACCTGAAAGTGGTGAGTGAAAACCTTCCACGCTAATGCAGTTGAGGTGAAGTAAAGATGGCAGAGCATTTAAAACTTATTCGCAAGCTGAATCTACGTCCATTCATGCTGCGCTCTGACTGGCAGGGCAGTTACCTGCTATTAGTGAATTATTCATTGCTCCTCTTTGCATTAGCGCTCCCAGCTGTCTGGTCTCATTGGCTGGCGTATGGGATAAGCCTCACTTTACTTGGCAACCGCCAGCTTGGTCTTGGCATATTGATGCATGATTGCGCACACTATGCGTTGTTTAAGTCCAAACAAGCTAATGTTACGGTGGGGCGTTGGCTGTGTGCTGCACCTATATTCGCCCAATTTGATGGATACCAGCATTACCATTTAAAACACCATGCTAATGCCGGGACCAAAAACGATCCAGACTATCCCAATTATGCACCGTACCCGGTTAAGAAAACGTCGTTAAGACGTAAAATCATTCGTGATTGCTTGGGGATCACCGGTGTAAAAAATTTTATTGCCGTATTGTTAATGCACGCAGGTGTATTGGAATACGATATGGCATATAAGAAAACCACCGACATGCGCTGGCCAGGATTGGTGAATGTGCTGAAAAACTTAGCGAAACAACTCTACCGCCCTGTGATCATGCATACACTTATTCTGGGTTTTTGTTTGCTAATCAACCATGTGGTGATGTATGGGGTTTGGTGGGTAGCATATTTCACTACCTTCTCACTGTTTTCCCGAGTAAGAAATGCAGCAGAGCATGCAAGTGTACCTGATCTGTTGGATGTTGATCCTCGTCGACATGCCCGCACAGTATATGCCGGCTGGTTAGCACGGTTGACGGTGGCACCAAACCATGTGAATTACCACATCGAACATCATTGGCTGCCTCAGGTGCCCCCTTATCATCTGGCGAAACTACACGCGTACATGAAAGAGCAAGGCATATTAGAAGGCGCAGAAATCCTGCCGAACTATATGGCGGTAATGAAGAAACTTGCCTGAACACATTCGTCTTGTTATTGCGCTGACGGTTAATAAGTGTGCCGGCATTCTATTGTCGGCAAAAACATTGTTACCCGGATTGGTGCTTGCCATGGGTTTACCACCTTGGCTGGTTGGTTGGATAGTTCCGGTGAGAGAGTCTTTCTCTTTACTTCCCCAAGCCGCATTGAGCGTATATTTGCGCAATTACTCTAAACGCTATTGGGTGTGGCGAATGGGTATGTGTGTGCAATTGTTGTGTACCATTGGATTAATCGGTATGTGCTGGTATGCCATGCATGGCCATACTCAAATCCACGCTTTTCTATTTGCCTTGCTATTTCTAGCGACTATTGCAATTTATAGTATTGGTCGTGCATGCTCCTCTTTGACGGTTAAAGACATTCAGGCGGATGTTGTCGAGAAAGGACGACGTGGCAGTTTAATCGGTAATACCACTATGCTGTCTGGGGTTCTCTCGATCGTCATCGCACTTCCCATCGCCATATATCCGGTGTTTCAAGAGCAAAACTCACTGCTGTTGCTTGCGCTACTGTCTGCCTTAATGGTGGGGACGGCAATTTTTTTGATGTGGCCAATACGAACAGAGGTTATGCCGGATGTTGAACAGGATAAAAAAGGTCCTGCATTGCAAAACCTATTGCCGCAACTATCAAAAAAAGCGCGCAGGTTTATTCTGGTAAGAGCCATTTTTACTCACTCAGCACTGGTAGCCCCATTTTTTATGCTCTCTCAATCGTCTGTAGCGGAGCGTTTGGCGCTTTATTACCTTGTGGCAGAGGCGTTAGCGGCATTAGTGGCCGCGAGACTGTGGGGCAAATTATCGGATAAAAGCGCTAGATCGACATTGCGTTTATCAGGTGGGATGGCTGTTTCGGCGTGTGTTGGGTTATTGCTATTGCAACCGGATGAGTTGTGGTTATCCATAGGGCTATTCTTCCTACTGTCTATCGCTCATACCGGCGTGCGTAATGGTCGCAAGACCTACACTTTAGATATTGAGGAAGGCCAGTCACGCACCGAGTTGGTCGGCAGTGCAAACACTATAATTGGACTGGTTTTATTGATTGTTGGCGCGGTGTATGCGGCGCTTCAGCCATGGTTGGGCGAGGGTGTTGTCGTGATCATGACCGCCATGCTGACTCTGGGAGTCGCCATGACGTTCACCCTCGCAAAAGAAAAAGACTAGCGAGCGAGTAGTGCATTGGCCACTTTTGATTGATTCGCTTTGCCCAAGCTCGTGGTAATCGCCTGACCGGCTTTTGCTAATTTATCGATATCAACACCCGTGCGGATCCCCATGCCATTGAGCATATAAATCACATCTTCAGTGGCAACGTTGCCGCTTGCTCCCTTTGCATAGGGGCAGCCACCGAGTCCAGCAACGGCACTGTCGATAGTTGAAATACCGTTTTCCAGTGCAACCAGAATATTGGCTAATGCTTGACCATAGGTGTCATGAAAATGCACAGCCAGTGCGTCTTTGGGCACAACGTTCATCACCGCATCTAGCATGCGTTGGGTTTTTAGCGGCGTACCAACACCAATGGTGTCGCCCAATGAAATCTCATAGCATCCCATTTCATAGAGTGCTTGACTGACTTCTGCAACAGCACTTTCGGCGATCTCACCTTCATATGGACAGCCCAAAACACAGGATACGTATCCGCGCACTTTTAGGTTGTGTTCTTTGGCGGCTTGCATTACGTCTTTAAAGCGGGCAAGACTTTCTGCAATCGAGCAGTTTATGTTCTTTTGTGAAAATGACTCCGATGCAGCACCAAATATGGCGACTTCATCGGCACCACTTTCAAGCGCGCCCTCAAATCCGCGTAGGTTGGGGGTCAGTGCCGAATATGTAACGCCATCATGACGCTTAATTTGCTTGAATATTTCAGCACTATCAGCCATTTGTGGCACCCATTTGGGTGACACAAAACTACCGGTTTCAATACGCTTCAGACCTGCTTGGGCTAAAGCATCAACCAGTGCCAGTTTGTCAGAGAGTGGGATCAGTGACTTTTCATTTTGCAGGCCATCACGAGGTCCCACTTCTACGATACTGACATCAGTAGGATATTGAATGCTATTCATCCGCATCAAACTCCAACAATGCAGCGCCACCATCAACCAGTGCGCCAGCATCGAAATAGAACTCGACCACACGACCGTTGGACGGAGCTTTGATAGCGTGTTCCATCTTCATCGCTTCCATGATCATTAGCGACGTACCTTTTTCGACGTTTTGGCCTGGCTCTACGAGTAAGGTCACGATTGTGCCGTTCATAGGGGCCGTCAATCCACCCTGATTGGCGTCATCGTCTTCGATGCCCAAATCCGGTAGGACTAGGCTAAATTGCATGGAATAGCGGTCAGTAAATAACTGATATGCGTTATCTTGTTGTGCCAAAGTCAATTGTTTGCGGTGACCATCGACATTCGCATCAAGAATGCCATCGACGAGCTGACCGCTGCACGTATGCGATTGGCCATCAATGTCAATACGCCAAGTGGGTAGGGTGCGACCAGGAATAAAGCTCGCGCTAACGTCAACTAGTGAACCATCATTCAGGCTTAGCTGAATATGTTGTTGGTGCAGTTCATTCGCGCGCCAACCATCCAATACATGCGCTGGCGAAACAGGTTGATGCTGTTGTGTTTGAGTCAACAGCGTGGCTAACGCTGCATACACAACCAACTCTTTTCCACCCCGTAAACTGGCAGAAAATAGCGAATCGTAATGTTCATCGATAAAGCCTGTGGTTAACTTCGCTTCGCGGAAGGGTGATGAAGATGCAATGTTGTAAAGGAATTCGATATTAGTCGTTACACCGTGTACGTGATATTCACGCAATGCAATGGCCAAACGATTTAACGCTTTATCCCTGTCTTCATCCCACACGATTAGTTTTGCAATCATGGGGTCATAGAATACCGACACGCTATCGCCTTCAACAACACCAGTATCGACGCGTACAAAACGATTTTCCTGCGGCGGTCTTAAGGTGCTTAATACCCCAGTTGCAGGTAAAAATTCATTATTAGGGTCTTCAGCGTAAACACGAGCCTCAAAAGCATGACCGTGCATGGTGAGCTGGTCTTGCATACAAGGAAGGGGTTCTCCGCTGGCTACGCGTAACTGCCACTCAACCAGATCTTGGCCAGTAATCATCTCGGTTACAGGGTGCTCTACCTGCAAACGAGTGTTCATTTCCATGAAGTAGAAGCTGCCATCTACATCGAGTAAAAACTCAACCGTCCCCGCACCAACATAGTTGATTGCTTTCGCGGCTTTAAGCGCCGCTTCACCCATTTGCTGGCGAATGTCTTCACTCATGCCAGGGGCCGGGGCTTCTTCAATAACTTTCTGGTGGCGACGTTGAACTGAACAATCGCGTTCGAATAGATAAACACCATTACCTGTTTGGTCACAAAATACTTGGATCTCAACGTGACGCGGTTGAGTTAAGTATTTTTCAACGAGCATGATGTCATCACTAAAGCTCGACATGGCTTCTCGTTTAGCAGCGGCCAAGCCTTCATCAAACTCTTTTGCGCTGTGGACTTGGCGCATACCTTTACCGCCACCACCGGCAGCGGCTTTCAATAATACCGGGTAGCCAATGCTATCAGCGGCTTGTCTGAGGGTTTCAACGCTCTGATCTGTTCCATGATAACCCGGTACTAGCGGAACCTTGGCGGCTTCCATGATGGTTTTAGCCGCAGATTTAGATCCCATGGCTTCAATTGCATTGATTGGCGGACCAACGAAAATAATATTGTTGTCGTGGCATTGCTGCGCAAATAAAGCATTCTCTGACAGAAATCCATAACCCGGGTGAATGGCATCTGCCCCGGTTTGTTTCGCCGCTTCAATAATACGCTCACTGCGTAAATAGCTGTCTTTTGAAGCGGATCCACCAATATGAATAGCTTCATCAGCCAGTTGAACGTGCAGTGCATTTGCATCTGCATCTGAATAAACAGCAACCGTGGCAATGCCTAACCGTTTCGCGGTGCGGATAATGCGGCAAGTAATTTCGCCTCGGTTAGCAATTAATAATTTTGTGATCATGCGTTGTCCTCACGCCATGCTGGTGTGCGCTTTTGCAAAAATGCGTTTAAGCCTTCCTGACCTTCATCGGATACACGAACTTTGGCAATTAATTCGCTGGTCATTGTCATTAATGCACTATCAATGGGTTTGCCCGCAACGTCTGCCGCTAATGTTTTAGCCAATTTGACTGCGTCTGGACCGTTAGCCAACAGATTGCTAATAATATCTTCAATCGTACTGTCTAACTCTTCATCTGTTACGCATTCACTGACTAAACCTAAACGCCGTGCTCTGCGAGATGAGAAGACCTCTGCCGTCATAAAATAGCGCTTAGCGACACGAGCGCCCATGGCTTCAATGACGTAAGGCGAAATAGTGGCTGGAATTAGGCCGATTTTGACTTCGCTTAAGCAGAATTTGCTGAGCTTGTTTGCAATTGCGATATCACAGCAGGCAATAAGCCCTACAGCACCACCAAACGCAGCACCTTGTACACGTGCTATTGTTGGTACCGGAACCCTGTATAGCGCATCAAACATGGCGGCAAGTTCACCAGCGTCGGCTTTGTTTTGTTCATAGGTGTACGATGCCATGCGTTGCATCCAGCCTAAATCCGCGCCGGCACAAAAGCTCTTACCTTTTGATGCAAGAATTAATGCGCGTGCAGTTGGCTCATTGCTGGCTCTATCAAAGCATTGGCGCAATTCACTGATCATAATGTCATCAAACGCATTGTGTTTTTCTGGGCGTTCCAACGTAATGGTAATAACACCACGTGAATCCAGTGTATAACTTACATGTGTTAGTTCAGTCATGTGGCTTACCTTACATTCTAAATACGCCAAACTGCGTATCTTCAATTGGTTTATTCAGCGCCGCAGACAAAGAAAGGCCAAGCACTCTGCGTGTATCAGCCGGATCAATAACTCCATCATCCCACAAACGAGCAGATGCGTAGTAGGGGTGACCTTGTTGCTCGTAGGTGTCGATAATCGGCTGTTTAAATGCACTTTCTTCTTCTGTGCTCCATGATTCACCGCTGCGTTCTTTTTGGTCGCGTTTAACCTGTGCGAGTACGCCAGCTGCTTGCTCGCCACCCATTACGGAAATGCGAGCGTTAGGCCACATAAATAAGAAGCGCGGATCATACGCGCGGCCGCACATGCCATAGTTACCAGCGCCGAAGCTACCGCCGATCAAAACCGTTAATTTAGGGACTTTGGCACAAGCAACCGCGGTTACCATTTTCGCGCCGTGTTTCGCAATACCGCCAGCTTCATACTGCTTCCCGACCATAAAGCCGGTGATATTTTGTAAGAAGACTAATGGGATCTTGCGCTGTGCGCATAATTCTATGAAGTGAGCGCCTTTTTGCGCCGACTCAGAGAAAAGAATACCGTTGTTGGCCACGATGCCGACAGGGAATCCGTAAATGCGCGCAAATCCGCACACTAACGTGGTGCCAAACAAAGCTTTAAACTCATCAAACTCTGAAGCATCTACGATACGCGCGATAATTTCTTTCACATCATAAGGCTGACGTGTGTCTTTAGGCACAACGCCATAGATCTCCTCGGGTGCGTACGCGGGTTCACGTGAAGGCAAAACATCAATGTCATAGTGCTTCTTACGGTTTAAACGAGCAATCGCATTACGCGCCAATGACAGTGCATGGTGATCGTTATTGGCGAGATGATCGACAACGCCCGATGTACGACAGTGCACATCACCACCACCAAGTTCCTCGGCAGTCACAACTTCACCTGTCGCAGCTTTTACCAAAGGGGGCCCACCTAAGAAAATAGTGCCTTGGTTTTTAACAATGATAGATTCATCTGCCATTGCTGGAACATAAGCACCACCTGCGGTACAAGAGCCCATAACAACCGCTATCTGAGGGATGTTTTGCGCCGACATGTTGGCTTGATTGAAGAAGATCCGTCCAAAGTGTTCCCGATCGGGAAAGACGTCGTCTTGGCGAGGTAGGTTAGCACCGCCAGAATCGACTAAGTAAACACAGGGAAGGTTATTTTGTTCTGCAATCGTTTGGGCGCGCAGGTGCTTTTTAACGGTGAGAGGGTAGTAGGTACCACCTTTCACCGTAGCATCATTGGCTACGACCATACATTCGATACCGTTAATGATACCTATACCAGCAATAACACCCGCACTTGGGACGTAATCATCGTATACGTCCCAGGCCGCAAGCTGGCCAATTTCAAGAAACGGTGAACCTGGGTCGAGCAAAACGTTGATACGTTCGCGGGGTAACAGTTTACCGCGATCCAGATGGCGCTGGTTCGCTTTTTCACCGCCGCCTAACTTAATTTGAGCGACCTTTTCGCGCAGATCATCAACTTGATGTTGCATGTGCGCTTGGTTGTCAGCAAAAGCCTGACTATTAACGTTTATTTGACTAATGATGCGAGGCACGCGATCTCTCCTTAGGCAGACTCTTTAAATAGTTCACGCCCGACCAACATGCGGCGGATTTCTGATGTACCGGCACCGATTTCATACAGTTTGGCATCACGTAACAAGCGTCCTGTGGGGTACTCATTGATGTACCCATTTCCACCTAATAGCTGAATGGCATCTAGTGCCATCTTGGTGGCAAGCTCTGCTGAATATAAAATTGCGCCGGCAGCATCTTTACGTGTGGTTTCGCCGCGATCGCAAGAACGTGCAACTGCGTACACATAGGCGCGCGCAGCATTCATTTGTGTGTACATGTCAGCAACTTTGCCCTGAACCAATTGGAATTCACCAATAGATTGCCCAAACTGCTTACGGTCATGAATGTAAGGAACAACGATATCCATACACGCCTGCATAATGCCGAGTGGACCGCCGGACAATACCAAGCGCTCGTAATCCAAACCGCTCATTAATACGCGAACACCGCCGCCTTCTTCGCCAAGAATATTCTCTTCAGGTACTTCACAGTCTTCAAAAACAAGTTCACAGGTATTAGATGAACGCATACCTAACTTATCGAGTTTTTGCGCCTGGCTGAATCCTGGGAAGTCACGCTCTACGATAAATGCTGTGATACCACGAGGACCTGCATTGACGTCTGTTTTAGCGTAGATAACATAGGTATTGGCATCAGGACCGTTGGTGATCCACATTTTATTACCATTGAGGATATAACGGTCACCTTTTTTCTCGGCACGTAGTTTCATGCTCACAACGTCTGAACCTGCATTCGGCTCACTCATGGCTAACGCACCAATATGCTCACCAGAAACAAGTTTAGGCAGGTATTTAGCGCGTTGTTCAGCGTTACCATTTTTGAAAATTTGGTTTACGCATAAATTTGAATGTGCACCATAGCTAAGGCCGATACCGGCAGAAGCACGACTGACTTCTTCCATCGCAATAGTGTGGGCCAAATAGCCCATGTCAGAACCGCCGAATTCTTCTGAAACGGTGATGCCCAACAAACCCATTTCACCTAGCTTAGGCCACAATTCATTTGGGAATGCGTTGTTTTCATCTGCCTTTTCCGCCAGCGGCGCGATCTCACCTTGAGCGAATTGATAAACGTGCTCACGCAACATATCAATGTCTTCGCCAAGGCCGAAATTGAGAGTAGGGTAAGGGGTATTCATGCGATTTTTCCTCGTTCTAATTCGCTTAATTCATCACGGCAACGACTTTCTACTTCATCCAGTTCATTCATTAGCATTTGAATGTCGTCTAACTGCTGTCGCAAGGTTGCGCGTTTTTGTTCTGTCATTTTAAGCATTGCAGTTAACTGCGCTGCGGAGTTTGGGTTTGAGTCATACAACTCGAATAAATTTTTTACTTCGGCTAGAGAGAAGCCTAGGCGCTTCCCACGTAAGATCAACTTCAAACGGACTTTATCTTTAGTCCGGTAGACGCGAGATTGGCCAACACGTTCAGGTTGAAGCAGTTCTTGCTCTTCATAAAAACGGATTGAGCGCGGTGTGATATCAAATACCTTGGCCAATTCGCCTATAGTGAAAGTCTTTTCATTCATATGTACTGTTGTCCTGAGCGTTAGTAAAAGTTTACGCAATGAGTCTATTCATCTTCATTGAGTAATGACTTTTTGCTTGTCCTCACGTTTTTTAAACGCTAAGTTTACGTTTACGTAAACCTAAGTTAACGTAAAGGTAAAGTAGCCGACTTCATTCGTCAACTTGATCGGACATCTATGGGTGCATAGAACCAAAGTTGTGTGTCAAATTTGCTATACGAATGCTAGCGTTAATCAAATATTTCAAACGAAGGTACAAGTATGAGTCAGGATTCAGTAGTCATTGTTGCAGCTAAACGCACCGCTATGGGCGGATTTATGGGAGCTTTGTCTACAGTTCCCGCTACCCAGTTAGGCAGCCATGCAATTAGCGCGGTTTTAGACGGCGTTGCGCTAGAGCATGTTGATGAAGTGATTATGGGTTGCGTTTTACCAGCGGGCCTGGGCCAAGCGCCTGCGCGTCAGGCCTCGATTGGTGCATCACTTCCGCTTTCGGCGGGTGCAACCACTATCAATAAAGTGTGTGGCTCTGGTATGAAAGCTGTGATGATGGCTCATGATTTGATTAAAGCAGGGTCTGCTGAAGTCGTCGTAGCCGGCGGTATGGAAAGTATGAGCAATGCGCCTTACATACTACCAAAAGCACGTGCGGGTATGCGCATGGGGCATGGTCAGGTCATGGATCACATGATGCTTGATGGCCTTGAAAACGCTTATGATGGTCAGGCGATGGGGTGTTTCGCACAAGGTACTGCTGACGATGAAGGCATTACACGTGAAAAAATGGATGAATTTGCGCTGAGCTCACTATCCAAAGCCAACACTGCTATAGAACACGGTACTTTTAATGACGAAATCACGCCGGTTACAGTCAAAACCCGTAAAGGTGATGTAACGGTTGATACTGATGAAGGTCCTGGCAGTGCACGCCCAGAGAAAATTCCTAGCCTGCGTCCTGCGTTTAAAAAAGACGGTACGGTTACCGCTGCGAATTCAAGTTCGATTTCAGATGGTGCTGCAGCATTGTTGGTTATGTCTGAATCTAAAGCCAATGCAATGGGATTAAGCCCGTTAGCCAAAATCGTTGCGCATGCGACTAACTCTATTGAGCCTGAAGCATTCACAGTAGCGCCTGTTGGGGCAATAGAAAAACTATTGGCCAAGGCAGGTTGGGATAAAGACGATGTAGATTTGTTCGAAATCAACGAAGCATTCGCGATGGTTACTATGCTTGCCATCAGCAAATTGGGTCTGGATGAAAGCAAAGTGAATATTAAAGGCGGCGCATGTGCACTAGGTCACCCCATTGGTGCCTCTGGTGCGCGTATTATTGTGACCTTGTTACACGCTTTGAAACAGCAAGGTCATAAGCGCGGCGTTGCAGCGCTATGTATTGGTGGTGGTGAAGCAACCGCAATTGCCGTTGAACTGTGTTGATTATTGAGTAACTTATCTGTAAAAAAGGGCACCCTCGGTGCTCTTTTTTTATAAGGGAATAACATGGTAGTAAGCATTCGAAAACGTATAAAAACAATTGCATTATTGTCAGTTTGTGCGCCTTTGGCGATGATGTCTGTGTCTAACGGTGCATTGGCTAACGCCTCTGGCGAGCCAAAGCAATACTTGCATGGTGTCAGCTTCGCCTCGGTGACAGAGTTACCATCGCGCTCACCAACCCGTGTGATGACATATGGCGAAGATGAGAATCAATTTATTGAAATTTGGGCGAGTCAGAATCGTGACCGCATATATCCAGGCGGAGCAGGTGTTGTCATTGTGCATGGGGGATGCTGGCGAAAAGAATACGGCGTTGATCATGTGCGCCCATTAGCCACGGCACTCAGTGATGACGGGTACAATGTGTTTGCCATTGAATATCGCAGGACAGGACAACCAGGCGGCGGCTGGCCAGGCAGTTTGAATGATGTGCGCAATGCGGTTAAAGCCGTACGAGATCAGTATCCTAAAAGTTCATTAGCCTTGGTTGGACATTCAGCGGGGGGGCACTTGGCGTTGCTCGCCGCAACAGATGCGTCATTGCGTTTAGATGCGGTTATTGGCTTAGCGGCTATTACCGATGTGGCCAGTTACAGTGAGCTTAAATCCAGTTGTTCAGAGGCCGGTGTTGCTTTTATGGGGGCGTCTGTTGAAGACTCGCCTGAAGCCTATGCTAAAGCCAACACACGTGACAAGAAAATTGTACCGCCGTTATATTTGTTAACGGGCAAAAGCGACTCAATTGTACCCGAGAGTCAGAACAAACATCCGCAATCTAAGCGTTTCCATGGCGACAATATTGGTCATTTTGACTGGATCCACAGTCAAAGCGAAGCGTACCAACACCTTAAAAATACGTTAGGTCGACTGTATGAGTGAGCATTCGTTGCTTGCACAAGCGGAGCGCATGGATAAGCAGGATCCGCTTGCGCCATATCAACAGCGGTTTGAATTACCTTCAGATACCGTTTATTTGGATGGTAATTCTTTAGGTCCATTAACTTCAGCGTCTAAAGCGCGTGCCAAGGCGGTTGTTGAACAGCAATGGGGACGAGATCTGATTACCAGTTGGAATGCGCATAAATGGATTGAATTGCCGACACGTGTTGGCGAAAAGATCGCGCCACTCATTGGGGCAGCCAGTGGTCAGGTAGTGTGTTGTGATTCTACCTCAGTTAATATTTTCAAATTGTTGTGTGGCGCTATTGCGATGCAACCTGAGCGCCACGTGGTGCTTACTACCGACGATAATTTTCCCACTGACCGCTACATGATTGAGGGGATCCAGCGTCTTCATCCGCAGCTAGACATGTTGAGTGTTGATGAAAATGACATTCTGAGTCGAATCGACTCGTCTATTGCGGTGATGTTGCTGACCCAAGTGAATTACCGTACGGGCAAGCGTTTGAATATGCAGGAGATAACGCGCAAAGCTCATGAGCATGGCGTGCTGGTGATATGGGATTTGGCACACAGTGCCGGTGTTATTGATATTCAACTGGATGAATGTGACGTGGATTTTGCCGTGGGGTGTGGCTACAAATACCTTAACGGTGGTCCAGGCGCACCTGCATTTTTATATGTTGCTAAACGTCATCAACCGGCTTTTAAGCAGCCCCTACAGGGTTGGATGGGACATAGCGCTCCCTTTACCTTTGATCCGCACTATCAGCCTAGTCAAAGTATTCAGCACAACCTTGTGGGAACACCCAATGTATTGTCCATGAGTGTGTTGGATGCGGCTTTGGATATCTTCGTTGAGCTGCCAATGGAAGCAGTAGAAGCGAAGGCACTAGGTTTACGTGAATGGTTTGCGACGTTGTTAAATGAATGCGATGTTGTACGTTATTTTGATCAACTTGTTTGCCACCATGGAAGCGATGGCGGCGCTCAATTGGCACTGCATCACAAAGACGCCTATGCGATTTGTCAGGCTTTGATTGATGTTGGTGTGATCGCCGACTTTCGTGCGCCAGACATTTTAAGGATCGGTTTTTCGCCATTATTTCTAACATATAAAGATTTGCTAGTGGCTGTAGAGCGTCTTTCTGACATAATGGTCAACAATCATTATAAACAGCCGCGATATCATATAAAGCAAGCGGTTACCTAAGCGTATCCATGACTCATTTTTTTAAATTGATTTTTACCTATGTACTGGGATGTACTGTTGCCTTTCTAACGGTTTTTTCCGTTCAGGCTCAAGTGTCAAATGCGCAAGACCGCGTAACCCTGCATTATTGTGTTGATCCAGACTGGATGCCATACGAAGCGATCCGTAATGGCGTTCATGTGGGCATTTCAGCAGACTATCTGCAATTGCTATCTGAATTAGCAAATATTGAGTTCGTGTTGGAGAAAACCGAGAGCTGGACGGAAAGTTTACGCAAGGTAGCCGCCGGAACTTGTGATCTGATCCCCATGCTGAATCGAACACCTCAGCGAGAGTCTAGTATCGCTTTTACCGATACTTTTTTTACCTCTTCTAATGTCATGGTAGCACCGAGTTCTTCTACTGTTATTCAGGGTTATGAAGCCATAACCGATCAAGTGTTAGGAGTCGTGAAAGGGTATCGTCATAGTGAATATATCCAACGCTACTATCCCAATATCGCACTGCAACAATTTGATACAGAGCGAGACGTATTGTGGGCGCTGTCTGAGGGAAAAATTGATTTGGCGGTTGGCTCTTTATTGGCCGTCAATGCCATGATCCAAAACAACGGTTTAACCAACATTCAGGTGATTGGGTTGGCTCAGCCTCACGACCAGTTACGCGTGGGAGTGTCAAGACGTTTAAATAAGATCATCAATGATGAAGTCGTCTCAGCACGAGACATTCTCGATCGTTTAAACGACGCCATTCGTCAAATTCCAGAAACTGAACACGTCAATATTTATCGTCAGTGGAATAACGTTAAATATATCGAACATACCGACTACAAGATGTTTGTGTGGCCGGTGGTGTTACTGCTTATTATTATTTCGGCAATTGTTTGGCGTAACCGCAGTATAAATGCAATTAATCGGGCTCTGTCACTCACCAATAGTGAACTTGAACGATTGCAAACGGAGTTAGTAGAAAAAAACAGAAGCCTAGAGTTCTTATCGATTCACGATCACTTAACAGGCTTATATAACCGCAACTTTATGCTGCAAAGGGCTGAGGAAGCGGTGAATGCGTTTGAGCGATTCAAGCAGCCTGTATGTATTATGGTGATGGACGTCGATCATTTTAAAGCTATCAATGACCGTTTTGGGCATGCCGTAGGTGATAAAATATTAATTGAATTGACTCGCATTTCTCAGGGCAGTTTGAGAGAAGTCGATTTGATTGCGCGTTGGGGAGGAGAAGAGTTTCTGATCCTTTGCCCGAATACCACAGAAGGTGAGGCCAAAGTTCTAGCAGAACGGATCCGCACCTCTCTGGCTAAAACAAGGATTGCGCCATTAGATGGGCCCATTACCTGCAGTTTTGGTGTCGCTGAAATTCGCAGCGGCGATGACTTTACGACCTGGTTCGATAATGCCGATCGGTGCATGTTTAATGCGAAGAGAGAAGGTCGAAATCGTATTGTTGGATTATCCGATGCGCGCTAACTATATATTGCTGTTAATGGTGACCGTTATGTTGGTTTTGGGCGGTTGTCAGCGCGATGACCTGCCAACCATTGGTAGAACACACGGTGATTTTCCGATGGCGCGTATTCTAGTGAATAAAGATGGGTGTTGGGTGTTTACGCAGAAGGTGTATTTTGACACACCATTTGCTACTGGCATGAGCTTTGATAAAAACAGTTGTTTGCAAGATTCTGCTAAGATTGGTCGTAAGCAGGTCACTGATCTCGTTAATATGCACGTATCACTGACCTACGATGGCGAATATTACATTATTAAAAACGGTTACTAGTGTTATCCGCTATACCATTGGGTCATAGTGCCATTGGTGATCGTCATAGTTGACAACCGATCGTCCGTACTCTCGTTCAGAGCGCCATACGCGGTTATTGAGTTTTACCGATACGCCTGAATACATGCGTTTAAAGGCTTTAAGCATAATACCTCGCGTGTAATCGTCCTTGGCTTGTTTCATTTCAAGGTTTTTGATTTCAAGCCAATTCAATAACTGCGCTTCGTTTTCAAACATTTCTAAGGCTTCGTCTACTTTGCTGCGCAAACTTTTGGGGATCAGCTTGGATTTGATTAAGTCGATTTTATCTTTGTGTTTGGAGTTATTTTCGCGCAGTTGTTTTAGCAAATCGTCGAGAAGATCCTTTCGCTCCATTAACTGATTAAAGCCTTTACTGAAGTCGATGGCCAGGTTACTACCTGATACCGCACCAAGCGTGCCCGCCATGACCGCTTTTTGGCCAATGACATTACAGGCAAATAGATTACCATTCGGGTTATCGACTTGACCTACAATGATATCGCCTTTGCACTCTAATCGACTGTAGGCGACTTGACGTCCTATAGTGATATTGCCGCCACACTTGATATCAAGCCCTTGTCCATGCTGTACGTGAATACTACCACTGGCCTTTAATTCACAACTAAAGTCAGTTTGATCATCGCTGGCTTTCCCCATAGCACCTTCGGTGATCACGATGTCGCCACCAGCATGAATAGATGCTGATTCAACAAACCCATTCACGGTAATGTCGCCTGTTGCGACAATCACCATTTTTTCCGTAACATCACCATTGACCAGTACGGCACCGTCATAATTGATATTACCGGTGCCGACATTGACGCCTTGGCAAATAAAGGTGTCATCAACGGTCATGATGAAATCTTGGAATTTAGGCATGCCTGAGATCGTCGCAACCACTAGATTCTCATCATGGTCACTGATAGCGGTACCATCACCGAGTTTAATGCTCTGCCACTCGCCGGCTTTTGCTTCAAGCTGGTTGCCCTTAATGTCAAAACCAGAGCGCCCTTGGGAAGGTGGTAAACGACGTAATACTTCAGTTCCTGCTTTTACGCATATAACTTCACCCAAATTTCGCATATCGACGCGCGATGCAGACGATGTTTGAGGACGAAGTACGCGCTCTAATGCGTTTGGGACAAGCGGTTTAACGTGTGACGAATGGCCATCTCGTGCAGGGAGCCCTTTGGCAATGATTTGTTCGACAAGTTGCCCTGGCGCTGCCAATCTAACTTTATCTATTGCTTCTTTTATCCGCTTTAATCCGAGGCCTCTGGTGATCCCTTGTTGCTTCGCCATTTTGACAATCGCTTGTAGGCTCGGGGTTTGCCCACCGTAAGGCGCAGTAATCGCGAGTGTGGCTTGCATTGAATCCTCCGGTACGCGGAATTCAACTTCGGCGTGTCGTTTTTCACCGATTTTACTGTTTACGACGGAGAAATCTTTGGTTTTAAAGTGGTGATTTGCTTTATCACACGCACTTTTTATTTCAGTTTCAGAAAGATATAGCGAGGCATAATCGCTTTTTTGTACGTAGGCAAGCAGCGCCTTTGATTCGACTTCTTTTTCAAACTCAGCAGGATTGATTGACAATTCTACTGCATTGGCTTGCTCATTATACTTTAGCGAAACACCTTTCATTTGCACCAACCACTGAAGTTACGACATTTTGTTATCGGCGGTTTATGATTAAACCTTTATATAAGGATAGTCAACACTACAAGTTCTGTGCATATTCCGCAAGTGCACGCAGTATTGCCATTTTATTCGGGTCGTTTTGATATTGTTCAACTAATTGCTCTAACTCAAGCATGAAAGTATGGATATCGAGCCAGCCTGCCTGATTGTCAATCATTAATCTTGCTTGTCGGTGAGCTTGCCATTTGGCCATTTCTTGGGCATCTAACGTCGCCGGGAAGTTCCGCGCACGATATCTAAATAAACGGGTCTTAAATGCTGCAGTCGGGGCGTGATCCGACAATTCAGCTAGCTGCTCTGGCTTAGTTTCAATGACCTGTTGGCACCAGCGCTTTCGCTCGGCGGATAAAAAGCCTTCATGATATAAACCGAAGTCGGGATCAATTATTTGTTCTGGCGCGGCGTCGTCAAATACATCGATTAATTTTTCAATTAATCCTGGCGTATTGAGACATTGCTGGTGCCTCTCTAGTGCGACTTGTATATCTATTCCCAATTCTTTTGCCCGAGACTCCGACAATGTCGACATGGGCGCTACAAAGGGACAGCGGTTAATTGCGATGGTTTTTAGTGCCGGACGTGTTTCATCGGGACCTAATTCGGATGACTTTAGATATAGCCTCTGGCGGATTTCATCACTGTTTAATGACAACAAATTGTCTATCGGTTCAGATAAGTTAATGGTGATGACCGAGTTTCTATTGATCGGATGCAGGGCTATCGGCATGACGATCGCACAGCAACCGTTACTTGCTTTAAAGCGCGAGCTAATATGAACGACAGGCTGCATTGAATGAACATTGAGCCTCGCCTGAACCGTTTGCTTTTGCCGCAAACTAAACCCGTATTCGTATAGTTTAGGCTGTTTATCTTTGATTAACTTGGCTAGCCCGATGGTGGCGCGTACGTCAGATAATGCATCATGGGCGCTGGCATGATCGAGTCCATTCGCTTTTGACAGATCTTCTAATTTAAAAGAAGGACTGCCATCTTCTTTGTAAGGCCATTCTATTCCCTCAGGGCGAAGGGCATAACAGGCTCGGACTAAATCGATAAGATCCCAACGACTATTGCCGTTTTGCCACTCTCGAGCATAGGGATCATAAAAGTTACGAAACAATGAGAAGCGGCTGACTTCATCATCAAAGCGGATACTGTTGTAGCCAACAACGCAGGTGTTCGGTTCACTCAATTCTTTATGCACTAAGCGCATAAATTCAGACTCTCTGTACCCATCGCGTAAGCTTTGTTGAGGCGTAATGCCCGTGACTAAGCATGCCTGAGGGTGGGGCAGATAATCATTGGGAATTTGGCAGAACCAATTAACAGGCTTGTCGACTTCATTGAGTGATAAGTCAGTTCTAATTGCGGCAAACTGACTTGGCCAGTCTCGTTTTGGATCTGCGCCCCATGTCTCATAATCGTGAAACAGAAGGGTGGGCGTTGTAGACGTATTACTCAAACCAAATTCAGCTTATTCTTCGTCGCTGTCAAAGCCCAGCTGTTCAACATAGTTTTTAAACTTAGCAGCTTGTGCTGGGCCAAGTGATGCACTTTCAAGCAGAGTGTTGGCTTTCATTGCTTCTTGCAGGTGCTCAGGGCTTAAGCGTTCTGTCTGGGATATATTTGCTAATACTTTTAATAGGCTCATTGCCACTTGTTTATTTTGTGGCGAAAGTTTCAATGCTTGCTTGAGATTTTGAAAAGCTGGGCCCATGCGGTTTTCTTTGTAGTTTACCGCTGCCATTTCCTTCAGCTCTTTTGCAGTAAAACTAATTTCACGTCGCTCGATACTTTCTTGTTTCAAATATTCATTGACGACATTACTGGAAAAGCTATCACCGGCAATTTGCTTGCCCATTTTATCCAATATCGCTAAAGACTTTTCTTTGTGGCCTAGCTCGTGAAACGCTTTCATCTTATCGAGATTGTCTTCCAACGAAGCTTTATCGGAAAGAGAGACTTCCTCTTCCATCAATTTTTCAGCACTTTTCTTATCATCTTTGACGCACAAAATTCGCGCTTTCAGTACCGCAATTTGTTCGTTGTCAATTGCCATCGAGCCACGGCTTAATTTTAACTTTTCGATATCCCGATCTGCACGTTGCAAGAATGGCACAGCTTCTTCTTTGCTTAGGCTCGTCGCTAAATCGATGCCTGCGCGAACAACATTTAGCAAAAGTTCAGGAGAGTCATGTATTGAGTTTTTGGCATACCTAGCCATATTTTGTGTGGCCTGATATTGACCCATTTTATCGTGATTCAGCCGAGCTAAATCCCATAGCTTTTTATTACGGTTAATGTTGCGTGGTGCTAATCGGCTGGCCTCTTTCATCTGCTCATATGCTTCCGCATATTGCTCGTGGTCGATGTGGTACTGGGCCAGCAGATCGTATGTATTAAAGCGTGTATCTTCTCTCTCTAACATTTCTTCAATAAGCATGTCAGCTTCATCTTTTTTGTTCTGTTTCAACAAGGCTCTCGCCAAGCCAATTGAAACCCAACCGTAATTAAATTCTTTCAATAATTCGGTGTAATGGCGCTCTGCTTCCGCGAACTCATGTAAGCCAATAAAACATTCACCAATGATGCGCTTAACACGTGGATAAAGGTCCTTGAGTGACGGATCCAATAGTTGCCTTTCAGCGTGGTAAATAGCAGCAGAATAATCTTGATGATCCAAACAATAGAGCAGTTTATGCAGCTTTTTACGGATTGCTAATAGGTACTTTAAGCGCCTTTCTACTTTGGCAAGATCAAGAGGTTTAACCCAAAAATCATCAGGTTGAAGTTCAATAATACAGTTAACTAATTCTTTGCTGGTTTCTGCACTTAGGAACACAACCGTTGTTTCTTTGTTGATGTAACCTTTTATTTTGAGTTCTTCGTACAGGTGGAAGCCATCTTTGTCAGCATTGACATCAAACGAAATCATGATGATATGGAATTGGTGGGCTTCACATAAACGCAGCGCGTAAAACGCATTTTGTGCGCTTTTTACTTTGGTGATACCTACTTCTTTAAATGCATTTTTAATATTGTCTTGGACTAAGCTTTGTCCATCAATGATTAATGCACTTATTTCATGTGGTTCTAGTGGAGCAGGTATTTTTTTCAATCCGTAACTCAGCCTTTATGTAAGAATTGTTTGTAGCTAACTGAAAAATATAAAAAGGTTCCTTCTCCAAAATAATAGCGACATTCACGACGTTCGACAACTGTTGTTCGTGGGTTCTGGTAATAGGTTAGCGTTCAGCGTATGGTTAAATCACTTCTATTTACGGGAAATTGGTAAGATGGTTCAAGTTTTACGCAAAGGGCTATTGTTTGTAACGTTGTTCTTTATCAGTACGTTCGCTTTATCGCATGGTTCTCATTCAGTTGCTATCGCGATCCATGGAGGTGCGGGAACGATTACAAAGGCTGACTTAACAGATGCGCAAGAAGCTGCCTATAGAAAAGCATTAGCTGAGGCATTGGACACGGGATACGCGTTATTACAAGCGGGTAAGCCTGGCGAAGAGGCGGTGGTTGCAGCGATTCAGTTGATGGAGGAGTCGCCGCTTTTTAATGCCGGAGTTGGCGCGGTGTATACTTTCGACGCCATTCATGAGTTAGACGCGTCAATCATGCATGGGTTGTCGCGTGATGCTGGTGCTGTAGCAGGCGTGACGACAATAAAAAGCCCAATTGCCGCTGCTAGAGCGGTCATGCAGCATTCCCCGCACGTAATGTTGACGGGTAAAGGAGCAGAAACGTTTGCTAAGCAACAAGGCCTATCCTTGGTAGATAATAGTTATTTCAATACACAAAGAAGACTGAAAGCACTACAAAAAGCCAAACAAGCACTTAGCACTGAAACTTCAATGAGAACACTATTTGAGAGTGGGGCTGAATATAAATTTGGAACTGTTGGTGTTGTAGTGCTTGATAAGGACGGTAATTTGGTGGCTGGAACATCAACTGGTGGTATGACGGCAAAGCGTTATGGCCGCGTCGGTGATTCTCCTATTATCGGTGCTGGCACGTTTGCCGATAACAACAGTTGTGCTGTATCAGCAACCGGGCACGGCGAATACTTTATCCGCTATAATGTTGCAGCGGATATTTGTGCAAGAATGCAGTATCAATCACTAACGCTTGAACAGGCAGCAGATACAGTAATCAACAAGGTTTTAAAACCTGTCGGTGGTGACGGTGGCGTGGTGGCTGTTGATAAATATGGCAATGTTGCAATGCCATTTAATACTGAAGGAATGTACCGTGCGAGTATCGATGCGATGGGAACTCGCACTATTGCTATCTACCGTGACAACTGATCAATAGCTGACAAGTTGCAGTGCGTTAGTTGTAGGTGGTAAAAATTTCTTTTAAAAAGTAGTGGTTTAGTCGATTTACATCTACGCTTATTTTATGCAGCGTAGTTTTATCACTCAGGCTGCCGATAATAAGAAATAGGCTGTTAGTCATAGGAGTCATAATGGAATCACTATTGGTTTCAGATTATATGAATCGTCGCGCAGTTAAATTAACTGTAGATATGCCGATTGCAGAGGCGGTTGAGCGCTTGCTGACCAGCAAGCAATCAGGCGGCCCCGTCGTAGACGCACACAACAAAGTAGTAGGATTTTTATCCGAGCAAGATTGCCTGAGTAAAATGATTACGTCGAGTTACTACCGTGAGCAAGTGTGCCGGATTAAGGATGTTATGCAAACAGAGGTTTTATCTGTTAAGCCATATTCTTCGGTACTCGAGCTTGCTGAACTTATGCTAAAGGCTAAGCCGAAGATTTATCCCGTAATTGATGATGATGGTTTTTTACTTGGCAGTATTAGTCGTTCTGAAGTGCTAAATGCTATCGATGTGCAATTGCAGGACGGATATAAAGCGAAAGCAAGTTAGTCCAATTTGCTAGAGTAACTAGTATTTTGGCGAATGTTCTTCTAGGATCGCGCACCTATTAAATCATTAACGGGTGCCGATTGAGTTCTACTGACACGTCAATTCCTGATAACTTCGATGAAACCTTATCTATTGACCAGGTAAGCGCATTGCTGCCTGAGTGTGCGCTAGTTGATGCTCATCGTCTATCACGCGAATATTCCCGTCTGCATTCCTCCTTGAAAAAAGCTTCATCGGCAGATTTGGAGAAAAACGCGCGCTGGCGTGCTTTATCGTCTCGCTTGCTTAAATCTGTTCAACGTGTGCAATTACGTAAACAAAACATTCCCAATGTGCATTATCCAGACTTGCCAGTCAGTCGAGAAAAGGAACAAATTCAACAAGCAATTGCCAACAATCAAGTCATTATTATCGCGGGCGAAACCGGCTCTGGCAAAACAACTCAGTTGCCTAAGATGTGCCTTGAAATGGGGTTGGGAACGCGCGGGATGATTGCTCATACGCAACCACGTAGGCTTGCTGCGAGAAGTGTTGCGTCTCGAATCGCTGATGAGTTGGAAACGCCAATTGGCGAGCACGTAGGGTTTAAGATCAGGTTCAGTGACAACGTTAGCGAGTCTACGTATATCAAGTTAATGACGGACGGTATGTTGCTGGCTGAGATGCAAAATGATCGTTTTCTCAATCAATACGACACGATCATTATTGATGAAGCTCACGAACGCAGTTTGAATATAGATTTCTTGTTGGGTTACTTAAAACAGTTACTGGATAAACGTCCTGAACTTAAGTTGATCATCACGTCAGCGACTATCGACCCTGAGCGCTTTTCTAAGCATTTTAATGATGCGCCAATGATAGAAGTCAGTGGACGAACGTATCCTGTTGAAATTCGTTATCACGCACCTGAAGAAGACAGCGATTTAATGGATGCGATTGTTGGCGCTGTCGATGAGCTCATGCGTGAAGCTCCCGGTGATATTCTGATATTTCTCAGTGGCGAGCGCGATATACGTGATGCGCAAGAAGCGCTACTAAAACAGCAATATCGTCATACTGAGATTATTCCTTTATTCGCCCGTCTGAGTGCTAGTGAACAAAACCGTATTTTTCAAGCGCACTCAGGGCGTCGAATTGTACTCGCTACAAACGTAGCGGAAACGTCCTTAACCGTGCCCGGCATAAAATACGTGGTAGACCCTGGACTTGCTCGGGTTTCAAGATATAGCGCACGCAGTAAAGTGCAGCGTTTACCGATTGAAGCAATATCTCAGGCAAGCGCTAACCAGCGCGCCGGGCGATGCGGACGTACTTCTGAAGGTATATGCATTCGGTTATACAGTGAAGAAGACTATTTAGGTCGTCCTGAGTTCACCGATCCTGAAATACTCAGAACAAACCTCGCATCAGTTATCCTACAAATGTTGTCGTTAGGGTTAGGTGATATTGGAAAGTTTCCCTTTGTTCAGCCCCCCGATAGCCGCAACATTAAAGATGGTTTTTTATTGTTGGAAGAATTGCAAGCGATAACGCCGAGTAAAAAAGGGCCAGTGTTGAGTCCACTTGGACAACAATTAAGCCGTCTTCCAATCGATCCCCGTTATGCGCGAATGGTTCTCGCTGCGGGCGCCTTCGATGCTGTCAATGAGGTGATGATTATTGCGGCGGGTTTATCGATACAAGACCCGAGAGAGCGACCACAGGATAAAAGACAAAAGGCAGATGAAGCGCATAAAGTATTCCACGATGAAAGTTCAGATTTCATCGCACTATTGAATCTGTGGAATGGGTTTAAATCTCAACAGCGAGCATTATCGAGTAATCAACTGCGTAAGTGGTGTAAAACGCAATTTATTAATTATCTGCGGATGCGCGAATGGCAGGATATCGTTAGCCAAATCAAACATTCATTAGTCAACATAGATTTACGCCTAAACTCAACACCAGCTGAGTATGACGCGATCCACCAAAGCATTGTGACCGGTTTATTGTCACACGTGGGCCAATTGGACAAAGATCGTGTTTATACCGGCGCGCGAAACGCAAAATTCATGATATTTCCAGGTTCCGGAATCGCGAATAAAACCCCTAAATGGGTAATGGCAGCCGAATTAGTTGAAACATCCAAACTGTTTGCTCGTGTCGTTGCCAAGATACAACCGGAATGGATTGAGCCTTTAGCTCCACACTTAGTCAAATCGAGTTATAGCGAACCACACTGGTCGAAGAAACGTGGTGCCGTGATGGCATTCCAACGGGTTACTTTACTCGGTCTTCCCATTGTCGCTAAACGTTCTGTGAATTATGGCAACATCGATCCAGTGATATGCCATGAGCTATTTATTCGCGAGGCATTAGTCAATGGACACACGCAGTTAAACTATCAGTTTTTACGTGATAATCATGCGTTGGTAGAGCACATTGATGAATTAGAGCAAAAGACGAGACGACGTGATTTATTAGTATCAGAAGATGAGTTGGTCGACTTTTATCTTACCCGCATTCCAGAGCATATCGTCAGTGAAGCGAGCTTCAAAAAATGGTACCGACAACAGTCCTCGGAAAACATAGCAGCGCTGCAATTTAGTCGCAAAGATATTAGCCGTTCAGATGTTGCCGACAATACTGATGTTCAATTCCCCGCGTTTTGGCGCCAAGGGGATATGGTACTGCCCCTTGAATATGAATTTGATCCAGCCGCTGAGCATGATGGGGTTAGTGTTGTAATACCGTTACCACTTTTAAATCAAATTAAAAACCAAGGCTTTGATTGGTTGGTGCCGGGTTTGCGTCATGAGCTCGTGGTGGCCTTGATAAAAGGCTTACCAAAACGTTTGCGCCGACATTTTGTACCTGCACCTGATTATGCGACCGCGGTGCTAGCGGCGTTAACAGATAAACAGGTTTCGCCTGAACAACCGTTAATACCGGCTATTGCTGAGCAGCTCAAGAGAATGACGGGAACCTTGCTTACTGCAGAAGACTTTATTGATATTCAATTGCCAGTACATTTGCGCATGCATTTTCGTGTTGTGAATGAAAACAACAAGGTTTTGGCACGTGGCGACAACTTGGTAGAGCTACAGAAAAGCCTACAAGGCCAGGTTCAAGATACGTTAAATAAAGCCGCAACACCTGAATTTGAGCGCGAAGGATTAACGCAATGGGATTTCGAACAACTACCCGAAAAGTTCTCGCGTAAAACAGGGCAATTTGAAGTGCAGGCCTATCCAGGCTTGGTGGCAGCTAAGCAAGGTGTCGATATAAAACTGTTTGATACGGAACAAGAAGCGCATGAAGCACATAGGGCGGGTATAACCGCACTGGTCAAATGCGTAATACCTTCACCAATCAAACATTTACAACAGAAACTGCCCAACAAATCGAAGCTTGGATTGTATTTCAATCCATTTGGTTCGATTGCTGCGCTAATTGATGATTGTGTGGGTGCAGCGATTGATGCCATGGTGATTGATATGTACGGCGGGCATAGTACTGTGCGCAGTCAATCGCAGTTTGATGCACTGTGTGAACATGCTAGAGCCAATATAAATGAAGATGTACTTGCCTTGGCTATCCAAGTCGAAAAGGGATTGGTTGTCGCAGCTCAAATTCAAAAGCAACTCAAAGGGAAAATTGACTTTCAACTTGTGCATGCGTTGGCCGATGTTAAAGCGCATTTATCCACTTTGGTGTATCCCGGTTTTGTGTCTGATATTGGTGTCTCGCGCATCAAAGATTGGCAGCGCTATATCAATGGGCTTGCCAACCGAATTGAAAAACTCAAGGTTGATATAAACCGAGATCGGGTCAATATGCTGACAATTGAAAAGATCACTCAACAGTACTCAAAGTTGTTAGACGAGCGGCAAAGAATGCGAAACGTGTCACCGGAATTGCTTGAAACTCGCTGGTTAATCGAGGAATTGCGCGTATCATTGTTTGCTCAACAATTGGGGACACGAGTGCCTATTTCGGCTAAGCGAATAGAGAATCATTTAAAATCTCTTGCATAATCAGAAAGCTAACTTGTTGGTTGTGTGCTGTCATTAGATGTTCACTTTCAAGTCATTGACATTGATTGGATTGCATCCTATAACTTGGGAAGCAAATTGATGAAACAATTATCTGTCACGCTGGACCAACACAGCTAAACAGTCAGGAGATGCAGTAATGCTGGGATACGACGATAAGCGCAACTTTTTCCGAATGATGGTGAACTCTCCGTGCGAATTGATATTAAACGATGATGAATCGAGCCGCACGATACAGGCTATTTGCAGAGACATCAGCGCCACGGGCATGTCGTTGGAAGTCGGCGAATCTTCTATTGAACTTGGTACGCTTGTATCGGTAGCCATTGAGTCCACAAGTAGTCAAATTCCCTCATTATCAGCCAAAGCGAAAGTTGTCAGGTGCGAACCGGAGGGAGAGTCTAGCTGTGTCGTTGGGGTAGAAATACTCGAAATGAAATAACCACGCATTGCGTGGTTAAAACACCTGACATAATAAACCTTTCAAATAATACCCTTCAGGATAGTTGCCAGAAGTGGCGTGGTCTGGCGCTTGAGAAAGGCGCTGCAGGATCTTGAGCTCTCGGTTAGCGTCCAACGCAGCATCCGATACAATTTTCTGAAAAAGATCTGCAGGCATTAAGCCAGAACAACTATAGGTCGCTAAATACCCACCGGGTTTCACTGCATGAATACCGTAAAGGTTTATGTCTTTGTATCCACGTGATGCACGTGACAAAGAAGCTTTGCTGTCAACGAATTTGGGTGGGTCCAGAATAACGGTATCAAACTGTCGCTGCTGAGAATGATAATCTCTTAGCAGTTGGAATACGTCTTGTTGCACAAAGTCGTTTTCAGCATCCGAAAAACCATTCAACTGAGCATTGCGTTTAGCTGTTTCTAAAGCACTGGGTGAAACATCTACATGGGTAACATGAGCTGCGCCGTATTTTAATGCATAACAACCAAATGTTCCGGTGTAACTAAAACAGTTGAGTACGTGTCTGTCTTTACAATAACCGGCAGTCACATGCCTATTATCACGTTGATCGAGGTAAAATCCGGTTTTATGGCCATTGATCAAATCAACAATAATCGAAACACCATTTTCTTCAATCACAACTTCGTCGGGTAGCGTTCCACTTAACGTCTCGACACGTTGTGCTAACCCTTCTTTTTCTCTAACGGCTACATCACTGCGTTCGTGGATAATAGCTTCTGGATAAAAGCGTTTAACCGCCCATACTATCTTGTCTTTGTGCTTTTCTGCGCCTGCTGATAAAAGCTGCAAAACCACAACATTTTTATACACATCAATGGTTACGCCCGGTAAACCATCGGATTCACCTGCGATCAGTCGATAGGCATTAGTTTGAGAAGTTTCAATTACGTGCTGTCGCTGCGTTTGAGCTTGCTCTAGGCGACGGCAAAAGAATGCATTATCTACACTTTCAGACTGGTTGAAGGTCCAAATGCGGACGCGGATCTGTGAATGAGGGGAATACGCGCCACGCCCCAACCATTGACCTTTAGCCGATACAACATCAACGGTGTCTCCAAGTTGACAGCGTCCCTTTATCTTTGCAACGGCTCCGGCAAAAACCCATGGATGTTTGCGAAGCAGTGACTTTTCTCGATCGGCAGCTAGAATAATTGTGGCAGGCATAATTTTCGTATTTAATGGAAAACGCTGATTATACCGTACATTTAACCTCAACTGCGGAGATTTTATGCCCAATCAGATGCGATATATAGCATACGATAGCCAACAACCCGGCTCAGATCTTCAAATTCAACATATGGCAGTGCCAGCAGTGGGGAACGAGCAACTACTGCTCCGTGTTACTGCGTTTGCATTAAACCGCGCTGACCTTTTGCAACGCCAAGGCAAATATCCCCCTCCGCCAGGTGACAGTGAAGTACTTGGACTAGAGGTCAGCGGTGAAGTGATATCAGTGGGGGCAGATGTCAGTAATTGGCAGGTTGGCGATGCTGTGTGCGGTCTTGTCGCGGGTGGTGGATACGCAGAATATGCGTTAATCGATGCCAAGCAAGCGATTGCAGTGCCATCGGGAATGGAAATCGTAACGGCCGCAGGCTTGGCAGAAGTGTTTTTAACGGCGTATCAATCGCTGTTTAGTATTGCAGATTTAAAACCCAAAGAACGAGTACTGATCCATGCAGGGGCCAGTGGTGTTGGACTCGCTGCTATTCAACTCGCTAAGCTTGTTGGTTGCGATGTGGCATGTACGGCCTCCAGCGCAGACAAACTTGCACAATGCAAAGAGTATGGCGCACAGCTCCTCATCAACTATAAAGAACAAGATTTTGCTATCCAGTTAAAGCAGCTGAAATGGCAAGCAAACGTTATTGTCGATGTTGTAGCGGGAGATTATATCGCTGGAAATCTCAATGTCGCCTCACTAGACGCTCGAATCATATATTTGGCGATGTTAGGCGGACGAGTAGGGCAAATAGATATGGCTAAGATGCTAGCGAAGCGAATAACCATGGTGGGATCAACATTGCGAAATCGTTCGGTTGAGTACAAACGCGCTTTAGTGAAGAGTTTTTGCCAATCGATGGTTGCGCATTTCACTACCGGGGAGCTTGTTGTGCCGGTTGATAGCATTTTACCGGTTAACAGCATAAATGAAGCTCATCAGCGTATGCAGAGTAATCAAACCCAAGGAAAAGTCATCATAACGTGGGATTAAGACTCTTCACAAAAGCCCTGATCCGGCTGCAAATCTGATGATTCTGCGGCCGCACGAGCGAGCTCATCGCAACGTTCGTTTTCAGGATGACCTGAATGGCCTTTGACCCAATGCCAGTTGACGTTATGTTTGCTAATAGCCTGATCTAGCTGTTGCCAGAGGTCGACATTCTTAACCGGTTTTTTAGCGGCGGTTTTCCAACCATTTTTTTTCCAGTTGTGGATCCATTGGTTGATGCCATTTTTGACATACTGACTGTCAGTAGTTAACTCTACTTGGCAGGGATGCTTGAGAGAATTTAAGCCGACGATGGTTGCCAGAAGCTCCATGCGATTATTTGTCGTGTGTTGAAATCCTTGGCTCAATTCCTTTCTGTGTTGGTTAAAAATAAGTACTACTCCATAGCCCCCAGGGCCTGGATTACCCAGACAAGAGCCATCAGTATAAAGCTGAACCAGTTTCATTCAGTTAAGATCCTTAATATGAATTTTCGATTTTTCTAACGAACAGCGTGGAGTCACGATTAGTGTTGGGTATACTATCGCAAATAGTCGAGAAATAAGAGTCCTTATCCTATGCGCCAGATTGTACTGGATACTGAAACAACCGGTATTGATCCCAAAGAGGGACACCGGATCATCGAAATTGGTTGTGTTGAGTTGGTAGACAGAAAGCTCACGGGTAATCACTTCCATGTGTACATCAATCCAGAGCGAGAGGTTGAACAGGAAGCGATTGATGTGCACGGCATTACTAATGAGTTTTTGCAGGATAAACCCCGCTTTGAAGACATCGCAAAAGAATTTGTGGCGTTCATTGAAGGGGCTGAGCTGGTTATTCACAATGCGCCGTTTGACGTAGGTTTCATGGATTGGGAGTTTGCCATGACACCAAGCGTAACTGAAATACGTACAGCTAATATTTGCAGCGTATTAGACAGCTTAGTATTGGCGCGCAAAATACATCCTGGAGCCAAAAATAACCTAGATGCTTTATGTAAGCGCTACGGAATCGATAATAGTCATCGAACCTTGCACGGCGCGTTGCTGGATGCGGAAATTCTGGCCGATGTTTATTTAATGATGACAGGCGGCCAAAAAGCCTTAAATTTGGCCAATCAAAATCAAAATGAAGACGGAGGCGCTTCCATTGACGGTCGTCGCCCTATTGATCGTAATGGATTGAACCTAAAGGTTATTCGCGCTTCTGCCGATGAATTAGCTATGCACGAAACGCGTCTGGATATTGTAGAAAAATCAGGTAAGTGTCTTTGGCGCCATTGAACATATAGGAATGTCGATTGACCTTTTGGTGGTTTAAGCGAAGCTCATCCCCTTTTCATAGAACACTACTGGCACTGTCCTGCTTGGTGGCCATTTTTTATTGTTCAATTATTAGCGCACAAACTTCTCCACAAGCAGAGGGACAAGAGGAAGCCCCTTCGCCTTTAACGACACTCGGAGATGAATATCACAACAGTATTAAATTGTTGCAAAATCGTTTCCGTATCGACTATGAAGTCGATGAAATAACCCTAGTTTTCTTTAGACAGTTTGGTTCGGCACCTGTTGTACTGGTTAGACCCGACGGATCGAAGATCTTTTCTACACAGGCTGATGGTGAATCGGTGTTTTGGTACGACGCTAACACCTATGACATGATCAGTATTAAAAACCCAACTCCCGGTCCGTGGCAGGCGGTAGGACAAATTTTGCCGAATAGTCGGGTCATGGTGCTTTCGGATATAAGATTGCATGCAGAGCCATTACCGCCGATGATTTTTTCGGGGGAAATACTCAAGCAAACAGCCTATCTTACCAATGGTGAAGAGCCGATCAATTACAGTGAATTTCGCGATGTAGTTGAATTGTCGATTGAATTTAGCAGTACCAACAACCCCAATTACAATAACTTTGGGGCAGACAGCGAAATTGTAGCAACCTTCGTTGATAATGGACTGGGAATGGACGAAGCACCATTGGATGGGACCTTCACGGGTCAATTTAATTTGGCCATTGCGGCAGGGGAATGGCAACCCGTATTTCGTGTCATCACACCTATGTTTACGCGCGAACAGATCGATCCTCCACTCGTGCTTCATCCCAATCCGGTAATCATAAATGTAGAATTTACCGATGAGAAGGAGGGGTATCACAAACTGTTGATCGATGTGCAGCGAGATTTGGTCGATATTTCGTCGTTGCTGGTAGATGGCAAAATTCGCTTTCCCAATGGTGATATCCAGAATTTCTCACTCACGGAGTTGAGCGATGATGTTAGACAACACCCAATTGTTAACTTCGAAGATGGTGTATTCAGGGTCAAACTAACCGCATACGGCAAAACCATCAATGGCCGTGATTTTATCCTAGACGTGCCCGAATATACTTTTGTGTACCAAAGTCCTGTACCCGAAGTTGTAGAAACCGCAGCAACATCAGAAGTGACACCCGAAACGGTTATCAGTACGACTGAAAATGTCCCTGATGAGCATCGCGCAGAAGCGACAGAAATTGATGTTGTGTTTTGGGTATTGGCGATCAATGGTGGCATCATTCTATTGGGAGCTGTAGGCGGCGGGGTGTACTGGTGGATGAATAGATCGCCTAAGTCAGCTAACGCGGCTAAGGATGCTGAACCTGCAGCGGATGAATCGTCTGAAGAGTCACAAGAAACACCAGCCGAGAGCAAGCCTACATTGTTAAGCAAGCTCAAGTCACTATTGCCCTCGAAAAAGTCTTAATGGCGTAAATTTGAGCTAAAATTCCGTTTAATTGCGAATTTTGGTGGTTTATCAATCAATTGATTCAGTAACGCCCATTAAGCGTCAAAAAAGCGTTGACTCATTGCAGTGTAACCCGTATCATCTGCGCCGCAATGAGGGAAGGGGACTTACCTTAAGTTCAGTAACTCATTGTTTTAATTGATGATTGTGGAGCGGTAGTTCAGTTGGTTAGAATACCGGCCTGTCACGCCGGGGGTCGCGGGTTCGAGTCCCGTCCGCTCCGCCACTGTCAATTTATCAAATAATCGCCGGAGCGGTAGTTCAGTTGGTTAGAATACCGGCCTGTCACGCCGGGGGTCGCGGGTTCGAGTCCCGTCCGCTCCGCCATTATTTGAATCCCCTGATGCGGAGTGGTAGTTCAGTTGGTTAGAATACCGGCCTGTCACGCCGGGGGTCGCGGGTTCGAGTCCCGTCCACTCCGCCATTTATGCTTTCCCCAGACAAAGTTCTAATCGTCTACAATACCTATACCATCACCAGCGTTTACGCATTTATCAATACATACCGTGTAATTACCTTGACGCACACCTTTATGCATGTAACGTTTAACGTCTGATTTGACGAACGTATACATCAGAACCATATTTAGTTAGTGACGTGGCGTTTATTGCACGCGCTGTTGTCTATAAGGATATTATGAATACGCTGAAGGTAATAATTATTTTCCTCTTGCTTGTTGCGCTCAAAATTGAGTGGATGGGCAGCGCGTATGCACAAGATACGACGGAAAAAGTTGTAAAAATTGCCGCAATTGATTGGTGTCCTCAAATTTGTCCTCAAGATCCCAGTCAAAATGGATATGTGTTAGACATCGTCAAGCGCGTGTTTGAGGGCTCAGCATATACTCTACAGATCGATTATTTTCCTTGGTCCAGAGCCATTCAATATGTCAGACAAGGCAAATATCAAGTTTTACTCTCGCCGGCTAAGAAAGAAGCCCCCGATCTGACGTACCCCCAATTCCCTATAGGAACACAGCAAATGTGTTTTATTTCTCTAAAGGATTTTGATTGGTATTACCAAGGCTTAGAGTCACTTGCAGGGGTTAGAGTCTTGATTGCAACGGATACGTCTGTTGAGGAGCTGAATAGTTTTGTACTGAGTCACCCTAGCCAGGTCGCATTTATTCCTTATAGCGATACGTTTATTACGCGCGCAATTGAAATGTTAGAGAAAGATCGGGTTGAAACCTTTATGTTTACTTTACATAGCAGTCAGTATGTCGCTAAACAAGACGGTAAGTACGCAAAATTGAAAGTGGTGGGATGCGTTTCTGAGGCACCGATTTATTTTGCTCTGAGTTCCTCTGATGAGGTTATTGAGGAAGCACTTGAGTTACAGACATTCTTTGATTCACGTATTAAACAATTAATTTTAGAAGGTGATGTGGATGACATCATGCAAGCTTATGAATTGCGCATCACCTCAAACAACTTACTTAAGTTTGTGGACCCGATCCCCACTCAGTAAACAGCGATTAAGTGAAAACATGGCTTTGCTTAGCCTTCAACTGCTGTTCTTCGCCTCAAATGTGTAAACCTCAGCCGAACATTACAATATCTTGATTTGAAATCGATAGGTTAAGCATTCTTTTACTGATTGTAGGGTCAAAAGCATGTTCAAAATCAAATCTCGCTACCACAATGCCTGTATTGCATTCGCTTTGGCTGGTTGTGCAGCATGGGGCACTTCTTTTGCTACGGGTATTACTCACCATGCCATAGAGCCTATTCTAAATGATCACGCCACTGTTGATTATGGCTCTAGTATTTCACCGGATGGCAGCACTATGTATTTCACAAGAGCTGCTTCTGATTTTTCATCGCGTCAATTGATGGTAGCAAGACTTGATGATGGTAAAGTCGTAGACGTTCAACCTTTATTATTAGGTGGGAAAAGCATTAAGGGAGGGGACGTACAAATCTCTCCAGATGGGCAGACATTAACGTTTTGCGCCGAACTCGCAATTGACCGAGATGCTGAGCGAAAAGATAGAGATTTGTATTATTCGACTAAAACCTCAACAGGATGGTCAGCACCGAAACGTTTCCCTGACACTATCAATACAACCAGTGGAGAGTTCTATCCAGTGCTAACTCACTCTGGAAATCTCTACTTTTCTAGAGCAAATGAACAAACCAGTATGGACGTGTATGTATCTGAATGGGTTGAGGGAAATTATCAACCTGCGCGTAAGTTAGGTGGCAATATTAATACTGACTTATTGGAGTCTGACGCCTACATTTCACCGGATGAGTCCTTCATGTTATTCGTCAGAATGTATGAAGAGGGGGCACTTGGCGTTTCCGATATATATTTGTCCAGAAATACGGAAAATGGTTGGTCAAAACCAGAAAATCTAGGCCCAACGGTTAATTTTGCAGGTGTTGATGGAAGCCCGTTTGTAACACAGGACAAGCAATGGTTATATTTTACATCTAATCGAGATGCCTCGGATCCTAAGAAGTTTGATACTCATTTGGGCGTATTTAGATTTGAGTTGAATGCTGTTTTGTAGAAAAAAGGGTGCGGTGAATATTTCACTGCACCCTTTTTGACAACGGTTGTTCGTTATTTGTTACTTGCGATGTAATCGTCAACAAACTGTTCGAGTACATTTAATGGTACTGGGCCGCTGGCAAGTACCACATCATGGAACTGTCTGATGTCGAATTTATCACCCATTGCTTGTTGGGCCTTTTGGCGCAATTCAAGGATCTTTAGCATACCAATTTTGTACGCAGTGGCTTGGCTTGGCATTACAATGTGACGTTCAACCATTTTGACGGCGTCAGCTTTCGCGTTTGGCGTATTGTTGACGTAATAATCAATACCTTCTTCGCGCGTCCATTTCATGGCATGTATGCCGGTATCAACAACTAATCGGCATGCTCGCCACAACTCCATGGCTAAACGACCGAAGTCGGAATAGGGGTCTTCATATAACCCAATTTCTTTTGGTACTAGCTCGCTATATAGCCCCCATCCTTCAGTGTAGGCTGTGTAGCGGCCAAATTTACGGAACTTAGGAATGCCTTCCAACTCTTGCGCAATGGCGATTTGCATGTGGTGACCTGGAATACCTTCGTGATAGGCAAGGGCTTCCATCTGGTAGGTTGGCATCGACGCCATATCATACAGGTTCGCATAATAGGTGCCCGGTCGACTACCATCCATTGAAGGCTGTTGATAGAAGGCTTTACCTGCTGATTTTTCACGGAAAGGTTCAACCGCTTTAACAATGAGATCAGCCTTTGGCTTGGTGATAAACAATTCATCCAAGCGAGTTTTCATGTTATCAATCCAAGCCGTTGCTTCATCCAAATAGCGCTTGCGGCCTTCTTCAGTGCTCGGGTAGATGAATTGTTCACTTTCACGCATAAACACGAAAAATTCTTGCAGGTTTCCTTCAAAGCCCACTTTTTTCATGATCTCACGCATCTCGTTATGGATGCGTTCGACTTCATTTAAGCCAATCTGATGGATTTCGTTCGCCGTAAGGTCGGTCGTTGTAGTGCGTTTAAGGGCGACATTGTAGTAGGTATCACCTTCAGGAAATTTCCATGCACCGTCTTTATTATCTGCTTTGGCTTCTAAGGCCTTAACCGCGGTAATAAGAGCTTCATACGCTGGCTTAACCGAGTTGGTCAACGCCTCAGTGGCTGAATTGATCAGTGCTGATTTTTCTTCGTCTGCAATTTCAAGCTTGTTCACTTTGCCGCTAAAATCAGCGAGCAAAGTACTGGCTTCACCGTCATCAAAAGGGGCTCCAGTAATAATGTTTTGGCTGTCGTTGATCACGTGCGGGTAAACGAACTTAGGTGCAATGATACCTTTGTCGGCTCGGGCATTTAGATTAACGATAAGTTGCTCAAACAAGCTGGGTAGGGCATTTAGACGGCTAATATAAGCATTAGCATCGTTTACGTCAGAGATCCTGTGTTGGTTTATAAGCAATGAAGCAACCCCAGAATGCATACCAAACATTTGGTTTACGGGGTAGTTGTATAAGCGCCATTTAAAGTCTTCAATGTCTTCCTCAAGACCTTGTTTCATGAGCTCCCAACTGACCTTGGTTTGCGTGTCCAGTTTAGACACATCAATCGCTAATACGCGATCCAAATTGGTTTTTGTAATGGCAAGATCTTCAAGTGCACGGCGCTCTGAAATATCGTCCCATTTATCCTGATCTTTTTTAATGCCTAAATACGCTTGATATGTTGGGCTGCGCATGACGCTTTGCATAAAAATTTCTTCAAAAAGCGCATTGGCTTTTTCTGACTCTGTTTGGGCTTCCTTTACCTGAGATTCAGTTGAGACGGGTGTGGCATTATGATTGTGTGCGTATGTAATTCCGGTTCCCATAATTGCCAGCGAAACTACCGCGGCTATCTTACTGAGTTTTTTCATTCTCTCCCCTCAAGGTCTTTTGTTGTGTTAATCAACCAGAATCTCCAATTAGTGCCGGATGATCCAGTCTATCTATCTTGATTTGTAATAATCTGGTCTCAAGGTACTTATGTTTTGTAGCAATTGACGCAATTTCAACCCCGATCTTCATATTTAATTTGTGATTGATTCAAATCAACGCTACTTTTTAGTCACGTCGTTAGGCTATTGTTTTACCGAACGTTCTTTGTAAATGGACAACACATCATTTCGATTTATTTGTATTGGCAACCTATTGCACGGCAATGACGGGTTAGGGCATCGTGTGTTCCAGCAATTACAGCATTATTTTTTACCTGCAAATGTTGACGTTATCGAAGGCGGAATAGGGGGGATGACCCTGCTGCCGTTGTTCAGAGACATCGACCATGTGGTTATTATCGATATTATGAAACGTGACAATAATACTGGGGAGGTAACGCTGTACCCTGATGTGATTGGGCGTTTACCGGCAAATGCAAATGTTAACAAAGCCCATGGTGGCGATGTCACTACGTTATTAGGCATGTTGCCAGTATATTTAGACAAGGTTCCAATGGTTGATTTAGTGTGTGTCAATGTGACGGATGTAGAGCACTATTCTGTCGCACTAGAGGAACAAGTAGAAGCGTCGGTAAAACAGGTATGTGACACATTAATAGGCTTGATTGAACACAATTACGTGCAGTGTGATGACGTTAAGGGAGTCAATACATGAAATTATATTGGTTTGGTGCAGCAATGGGGTTAACTTCTCATTCCGCGATGGCACATGAAGAGTTTCGCTATTCGGTCTTTTTAGACTGGTTGCACTGGTTTTTACATCCTGAACATGCATTAGTTCTCGTGCCCTTGTTAGTTTGGGCTTGCATTAAATTGATTCGGCGCAACGTCAAAACCAAAAGAAGCTGATCAATTGGTACGCCTCCGTTTCAATGGTCGAGTTCAAGGCGTAGGGTTTCGACCCTGTGTCAAACGCGTTGCCGATCATCTAGGGCTAACGGGCCGAGTGTGGAATGCAGAACAAGGCGTTATAGTTGAATTGCATGCAAGTGATAGGGCTACGCAGGCGTTTATTGACGTACTAAACACCGCACTTCCTGAAGTCGCACGTATCGATTCAACTCAGATCGAATACGACATTGAAGGCTTTGAGCACTCCAGTTTTGACATTGTACAAAGTGACGATAATTGGCATGGCAAAAATGTATTGCCTGACATCGCACTATGTTCAGACTGTCGCTTAGACATTGAGACGCCTACTGGCCGTTTTCATCAATATCCATTCACAATTTGTGCAAACTGTGGGCCGCGATTTTCGATGATTTGCACCATGCCATTTGACCGCGGGCACACTAGCATGGAACAGTTCCCGATGTGTACGGCGTGCTCAAATGAGTTTGCAGATCCTGCCGCACGTCGTTTTCATATAGAGGGGCTGTCATGTCAATCTTGCGGGCCAACACTTACCTTTTATGATCGCTCTGGTTGTGAGTTTGTTACTCAGCACGACAATATCATGGTTGAAGCAGCTGACCGAATTAGTCGCGGTGACATCATTGCCATCAAAGGTCTGGGTGGTTTTCACATTGCTTGTTCTGCACTTAAACCTGACACAATTAGTCGATTACGCTCGCGAAAAAAACGTCCCACCAAACCACTTGCAATAATGATGAAGGATATTGCACAAGTAGAGCAGTATTTTACCCTCACTGAATTGCAGCGCTCTTTGTTGCAAGCGGCTGAGGCGCCGATCGTACTACTCCCAAAAAAGCAAAGTATTCAACCTTTACCTGACGTTATTGCACCTGGCGTAAATGAAATAGGCATAATGTTGGCCTACTCCCCGCTGCATTTCTTATTGTTACAAGCGACAAACGAGCCTCTAGTGATGACGTCAGGCAATCCCCGTGGGGAACCTATTTGCATCGATATCGACCAAGCCATTGAACAGTTGTCGGGCATGGTGGACGGTTGGCTATCGCACAATCGAAATATAGTGCACAGAGTAGATGATTCTCTTGTGCGCTGCTGCAATTCACGATCTCTGCTTATTCGCCGCGCCCGAGGATACGTACCAGAGCCGATTTCGATGCCTCTATACAAAAAGTCTGAACAGTCGCACATATTGGCCTTGGGGGCAGATTTTAAAAATACGTTTGCCATAACGCTGGGGGGAGATGTTATTTTATCGGGCCATAATGGTGATCTGGCCGATGTTGGAAACTTCATCGACCTTCAATCCCAAATAGAGTCAATGAAGCTATTGTATGGCGTGTGCATCGACACTGTGGTTATTGATAAACACCCGGATTATTTTAGTGCCAATCTGGGGCGGCAACTTGCTGAGCAATACAGTTTAAGATTGGTACAGGTGCAACATCATCATGCACATTTCGCAGCATGTTTATGTGACAACCAAGTCAAGGTGACAGCGCCTATCTTAGGCATCATGCTTGATGGCATTGGCTATGGTGATGACGGAACCCTTTGGGGCGCAGAAATATTGCTAGGTGACTACTCTGAATGCTCGAAAATAGGCGGTTTAGCTTCGTTTCCGTTACTCGGAGGCGACGCTGCAAATCGTCAACCATGGCGTAATATGATAGCACTACTGGTGAATGCGGGCGTTTGGGAGGACTTTTTAAAGTCTCCATTAACACGCGAGCGGATCCCACCATCACTTGATAAAGAACATTTATCGTTGTTGCTTAACCGATTTGAACAGTTTCCCCAAACCAGCTCTGCTGGACGATTATTTGATGCTGTTGCAAGCTTGTTGTGCGTTACACCAATGGAACAAAGCTACGAAGGTGAGGCTGCGATGAAGCTTGAGGCCCTTGCCGAGCAGATGTCAGACATAGGTAATAAGGTTTCATTGGTGTGTTTCTCTATCATTGAAAAAGAGGGGAAATGGCGACTCGACCCTAGCGTGTTTTTTAAGGCACTCTTGAAGCACTTAACAGAGGGCCACTACACATCAGCTGAATTAGCGTTGTGGTTTCATCTTTGTTTTGTTGAGAGTTGGGCCAGAGTCGTCGAAAAGGTGAGCGCACAGAAACGCTATGTTGGCTCAGAAGTCGCGTTGAGTGGTGGGGTTTTTCAGAATATGCTTATCCTAAATGGGTTAACTGAACGTCTCGAAAAAGCCGGCTTTAAGGTCTATAGTCATCTACATGTGCCGACCAATGATGCGGGGATCGCATTAGGGCAATGTGTAATAGCGGCAAATAGGGAATAACGTCAAAATGTGTTTAGGTGTACCGGCCAAAATAATTGAAATTGTCGATGAAAACTTAGGTAGTGCATTGGCTGAAACTGATGGTGTGCGTCGCCAAGTTAATGTTGGCTTGTTAGCACTAAAGGGAACCGGTTACGACAGGCTCGTTGGACAATGGATCCTTGTTCATGTGGGATTCGCCATGGCACTCATTGATGAAGAGGAAGCGCTTCAGACATTGCAGTTGTTAAGGAGCGCAGATGAGCAGCAATGAGTTTGATGGGCGAGAGTTTCAAGCCCCAATGCTCGTATCACCTTTGATTGATGAGCTAAACCCTCTCATTGATAGTGTTTCTCAACGTCTCGGCAGAAAACTGCAAATAATGGAGGTGTGTGGTGGTCATACACATGCCATTTTCCAAAATGGTTTAGAGCAATTAATCAGCAGCAATCTGGAGTTTGTGCACGGACCGGGTTGCCCTGTCTGTGTATTGCCGACAGAGGCTATCGATAACGCCACGCTTATCGCAGAAACCAGCAATACAATACTGGTGACCTTTGGCGATGTGTTACGCGTACCCGGAAAGAAGGGTGATTTACAAAAGGTTAAGGCACTAGGCGCGGATATACGGGTGGTGTATTCGCCTATGGACGTGCTGAGCATTGCAGATGCGCACAGGGATAAATCAGTTGTGTTTTTTGCTATTGGCTTTGATACCACCATGCCGAGTATTGCGTTAACGATACAGGCAGCAAAAAAGCGCGCTCTGACGAATCTTAGCTTCTTGTGTTACCACATTCGCCTTATTCCAACCTTGCAAACTTTGCTTGAGCGGGACAATGTGGTGATTGATGGCTTTATTGGGCCGGGACATGTCAGTATCGTGATTGGTAGTAGCGCATACCAACCCATTGCAAAGGCGTTTAAAAAACCCTTTGTGATTTCGGGTTTTGAACCCGTTGATATATTACATGCCTTGCTCAAATTAATTAGACAAATTGATACCTCACGTTGTGAGGTTGAAAATGCATATGCAAGGGTTGTTAGCCCTGAGGGTAACGATATTGCGCAAGCGGCCATTCATGATGTTTTTGTCAATTCAGACTACAGTTGGCAGGGCCTGGGCAGCGTGCCCAATTCGGTAACGTCACTCACCCAAGAGTATGCAATGCTTGATGCCAGTGGGCGGTACGCAGTATCGAACCGGTGCGCACCATCCCAATCCAGCTACTGCGAGCAAGTATTAACGGGACAATTAAAGCCGACACAATGCCCTAAATTTAATCGAGAATGTACACCAGATACGCCGCTCAATGCGTTAATGGTATCGTCTGAAGGTGCTTGTGCTGCGTATTACACCTATAAGGTTAGAGTACATGCGTGAAGCTATCGTTACCATGGCGCATGGGGCTGGAGGACGTGCATCTGCAGAGCTCATTCAACAGGTGTTCATTAATGCATTTTCCGACACTCCTGAGTCGACATTACAAGATGCTGCCAGCTTCAATGTAAATACCAGCAATAACGCTAAAATCGCGATGACCACCGACAGTTACGTCGTGTCTCCGGTGTTTTTCCCTGGCGGCGATATAGGCAAAATGGCGGTGTGCGGAACAGTGAATGATTTGGCTGTTAGCGGCGCCGTTGCATCTTACCTGAGTGCAAGCTTTATTTTGGAGGAAGGGTTAACGATTGCTGAACTTCAACAAATTGTAACGTCGATGGCAGACGCGGCAAGAAAGGCTAAGGTTAAGATTGTGACCGGTGATACCAAGGTCGTGCCAAGCGGCATGGCGGACAAACTATACATCACCACGACAGGATTAGGATTTATTCCTGAACATGTGAATATTGATGTCAGTGAGGCAAAAGCAGGGGATGTCATCATCATAAATGGTCATATTGGCGATCATGGCGCAGCTGTAATGTTGGCGCGCGGAGAGCTTGGATTTGATGCCGATATTGTCAGTGATTGCGCAGCCTTGAACGACATGATTGCTGACGTAGTGGCTCAATGTCCGGATATTCGAGTGATGAGAGATGCAACTCGCGGAGGTGTAGGAACGGTATTGGCCGAAATCGCCAATGCATCTGATGTTTCCATCGCGCTGGAGGAGAACTCGCTGCCTATTCGTCGGCAGACAAAAGCTGTGTGTGAGTTGCTGGGTATGGATCCGCTGTTTCTTGCCAATGAAGGTTTAGCGGTATTTTGTGTACCGCGTAAACTTGTCGATGATGTATTAGTAGCTATGCAACGTTATGAGTGCGGTCAGGATGCGCGTGCAATTGGGCAAGTGATGAATTCGAATAAAAGTTTGCTCTATATCAATACATCGTTTGGCAGTAAACGCATGATAGATGTTCCTTACGGCATCCAGCTGCCACGAATATGCTAGTAATGAGGTATTGGCATGCATGAGTTATCGGTTATTACTGCGCTGTTGGATAAGGTGAAATCAGTAGCCAAAAGTGAAGGGTTCAATACGGTTAAGACAATTGGTATAGAAATAGGTCAAATGACTTGCGTTGACCCACAGCGACTTCAGTTTTGTTTCGACATGGTTAAAGAAGACTCAAGTATGGCGGATGCTGTATTGATGATTAGTAGAGTACCGGCAACGGTGCGGTGCAAACAATGTGGCGATGAACATGCAGTTGCAGGCTATGGTGAAGCGTGTTGCTGTGGCAGTTACGAATGTGAGTTTTTGACCGGAAAGGAATTAAATTTAACGGAAATAGAGTGTGAATAATGTGTACTCATTGTGGATGTAGTAGTGATAAAGCCAGTGTCGTCAATCCGGGTAGCGGTCAAATACCTGAGACGATTACGCGCAAAGAAAGCGCTCATACCTTGCACTTACAGCAAGCAATTTTGGATGGGAATGATGATATCGCTGCGCGAACCCGACACCACTTTCAGCATCAGCAGGTGGTGTGTATTAATGTTATGGGCACCCCTGGAGCTGGTAAAACACACTTGTTAGAGACACTGTTGCGAAACGCATACTTTGACAACGAGCGAGTGGCGGTTCTTGAAGGCGACCAAAACAGTAACAATGATGCTCAACGTATCATCAACGCTGGCGGTAAAGCGCTGCAAATCAATACTGGAACAGGTTGTCACCTCGATGCAGAGATGATCAGCGTTGGTGTGGAAACGCTAGCCCTTACCACGGACAGTTTATTGTTTGTGGAGAATGTAGGGAATTTGGTCTGTCCCGCTTTGTTTGACTTAGGCGAATCGGCTCGCATTGCGATTATGGCGGTAACGGATGGAGAAGATAAGCCGGTTAAGTATCCACATATGTTTAGCCAGTGTGATCTTGTATTGATCAATAAGTCCGATTTGCTCCCTTATGTAGACTTTAATGTTGAAAAAGTCATTCATGATATTTCGCATTTAAACCCGGGTTGCCCGGTATTACTGGTATCAGCCAAAACTGGCGAAGGGGTAGATGCCGTGGCTAAATGGATCCTAGAGCGAACACCCCATGACCAAGCTATTCATACCGCGCAGTGAACTGGAACACTTGCTTAATGTGTTAAAAACATTGGGCTATTCAACGATTGCGCCGCAGGTCAAGCAAGACGCCATTGTGTTTGATTTTATCGAGGGCGTTGAACAACTCCCATGGGGCGTAGAGCAGGAAACTGCGCCCGGTCGATACCAATTGCATCATACCGATAAGCAACGTTGCTTTAGCTGGAACACTGGACCGCAATTATTTAAACCTTGGTTGTTTCAGCCGACTCAAACTTTGTGGACAGGGGTTGAAACTGAGCACGGCATCACGTTTAAACCTGCGCAACAAGATGTGCAAAAACTGGCGTTTATTGGCGCACGAAGTTGCGATATTGCAGCGTTGTATTTGCATGATCAGCACTTTATTCATGGCCCCTACGCCGATGAGCATTATGCTAGACAGCGATCGCAAATATGTATTGTTGCGGTGAATTGTAGCCAAAGTACTCAAACTTGTTTTTGCACCTCAACAGGCGATGGTCCAGAGGCGACATACGGATATGATGTTTTACTCGATGAATTAGAAGAGGGGTATCTCATCTCGGCCAAGAGCCCGACGGGAAATGAAATTATAGAGAAGTTAGCCACGCAGCAAGCGAAGCAAACGCATTTGAGCATGGCGCAGCAGCAATTGGCTAACGCCGCAAACCAACAGCGACAAATGCCGACTTCAGAGGATCTGCAAAAGTTAACGCAACATTTATCTGACGACCAATGGGATAAGATCGCTGAACGTTGTTTAGCCTGTGGCAACTGCACCTCGGTGTGTCCAACCTGTTTTTGTTCAAAACAAGAATCCGAAACAGACGTTGAAACGGGGGAGCATGGTCAAGTTCGTTATTGGGATTCGTGTTTTAGTGAACAACATGCCTACATCTCCGGCAAACCGATACGCACAGCAATCAGCCAGCATTATCGGCAATGGGTATTACATAAACTCGCAAATTGGCAGGTTCAGTATGGCCGAAGTGGTTGTGTTGGCTGTGGTCGCTGCATTGATTGGTGCCCCGCAGCAATTGATTTAGTCGAAGAAGTAAACCTGATGTTAGGGGGCGAGGCCCATGACTAGCTTTGTGCCAATGCAGGCTCGTATTGTTGATAAATCAGTAGAAAGTCCTGGGCTTGAAACCTTGCATCTGGCGATGGATCAGACGGAACCGTTTGCGTTCCATTTTGGCCAATTTAACATGTTGTCAGTCATGGGCATTGGTGAAATCCCCATTTCTATCATGGGCTGGCAAGATGGCGCTTTGTTGCACACTATCCGTAGTGTAGGGCGAGTATCAGAAGCGATATTACAACTTCCCATTGATACACATGTTGGTTTACGCGGGCCATTTGGCCAAGGCTGGCCACTCGAACATTTTGAAGGGCGCGATCTGGTGTTTATTACGGCCGGACTGGGCTGTGCCCCAGTCGTAGCAGCCATCAATTTTGCGGTTACTCATCGCAATAATTATCGACGCATTGTGATTCTTCAAGGGGTTAAACATCACAACGATTTGTTGTGGCAGCCCAAGTATGATGCATGGCGAGAGATGGGTGATTGTCAGGTGCTACTCGCTGCGAGCGAAGAGAAAAAGCAAAAGCATCAGTGGAAACTCGGTATGGTGACGGCGCTTTTGGATGATGCTGAGTTTGATCCGTCTCATTGTGCAGTGATGATTTGTGGTCCAGAAATTATGATGCTATCGGCGATGCCATACCTACAAAAACGTAACGTGCGCGACGACGATATCTATTTGAGTATGGAACGTAATTTTCAATGTGGCCAAGGATTATGCGGACATTGTCAGTTAGGCCCATTTTTCGTGTGCAAAGATGGGCCTGTTTTTCGTTATTCAGACGTTAAACCCTGGCTAGGTGTAAGAGGTATTTAATATGTCAGATCACCTTAGTGTTGCCATCCATAAATTAACCTCGTGCTCTGGCTGCCAGTTGGGCTTTATCAACCTCGGTAGCAAATTGCTCAACGTTATGTCTTTTGTGCATTTTACTCATTTTATTGAGGCCGGCGTCTATGATCCTGATACGCCGGTGGATGTGGCATTGGTAGAGGGGAGTGTCTCAACTGAGGATGATCTGTTACGCCTTGAACAAGTGCGTAAGAATTGTCGGTGGCTGGTGACTATGGGGGCGTGTGCTACCAGCGGTGGTGTTCAAGCACTTCGCAATATTGCAGATGCACAGGCGTGGAAAGCCTCAGTATATGCCTCACCGGAGTTTGTTGAGTCGTTGGATACATGTACGCCAGTCGCGGAGCATGTCAAAGTCGATTTTGAATTGTGGGGGTGTCCGGTTACCCATGAGCAATTAATACAGTTGCTACAACAACTGCGAGTCGGGGTTTTGCCAAAAGACAATAGTGAAAAAGTCTGCATGGCGTGCAAGCGTTCACAAAATGTGTGTGTCATGGTGACACATCAATCGCCATGTTTAGGCCCAGTTGTCAGAACTGGCTGTGGTGCGTTGTGTCCGTCATTTGGCCGCGCGTGTTTCGGTTGTTTTGGCCCATCCGGTCAGGCTAACACGGAAGGGGTTGCAAATCGTTTTGAGGGATTAGGTCTACAACCTGAAGCGATAGCGCAAGTATTCGCCGGGATCCACAGTCACCAACAACAACATCGTCAACAAATTGAGCGATGGCGTGACATTCCAATCAAGGAGGTTAAATGAGTAAAGGTCCTACCGAAGGTTTCACCGAGGGTCGCACCATTAACCTTAAAGTGCCTTTCATTACGCGTGTTGAGGGAGAGGGCGCATTAGAGCTTGTAACCTCGGGCGATCATATTGAAACGCTGCATTTAAAAATATTCGAACCGCCAAGGTTGTTTGAGCGATTGTTGCAAGGTAAGTCTTATACCGAAGTCCCCGATCTCAGTGCGCGAATTTGTGGGATTTGCCCCATGGCATATCAGTTGACATCCATACTGGCAATGGAGACGTTATTTGATGTAGAGATACCACGTCCGCTAGTGGAACTGCGTAAGTTGATGAATTTAGGCGAGTGGTTACAGAGCCATTCGTTGCACATTCACTTTCTTGCTATGCCCGACTTCTATGGTTTTGACAGTGCGTTGCAAATGGCTGCAACACACGGTGAGCTGCTCAAGCGAGGTATGCAGATCCAAGAGGCTGGTAATACCTTGATGCGATTATTGGGGGGGCGTTCAGTACACCCTGTGGGTTTGAAAGTGGGGGGCTTTAGCCAGTTACCGAGTAAAACCGCATGGGAAAACGCAAGACGGGTGGTAAATGACGCAATCCCTGCCGTGAATGCGTTGTTAAATTGGTCTGCTCAATTGACAATACCTCAGCACACACAAGATTTTGTCGGTGTGTGTTTACGAGATGAACACGAATATGCCATGAATCAAGGACGAGTTTGTTCGTCCAGTGGTTTGAATATATCGTCAGAGCGTTACCCGGACAGTTTTAAAGAGCATCAAGTCGCACATTCAACCGCTTTTTATTCATTATTAGATGGCAAGGATTACCTCGTGGGTCCTTTGGCCAGAATGAACATGAATTTCGACTTACTGCCTGAAAATATTCAATATATGGCCAATGAACTGGGTTTGAGTTTTCCCACTCAGAACATGTTTACCAGCATTCAAGCGAGGGCTTTAGAGTGTGTCTGGACTCTTTATTCGGCGCAGCAAATTCTGCAACAAGACTGTCCTACAGGAGCCGCGAGTGTGGGATATGATGTCAAAGCTGGGCACTGCACATTTGCAACTGAAGCACCGCGAGGTCTGATTTTTCATCGCTATGAATTAGACAATCAAGGGCGTGTAGAGGATTGCACGATCATTCCGCCCACAAGCCAAAATCAAGCGCGCATTGAACAAGATCTGAAAGTATCTGTGCGCCAGTTTGGGCTGGATAAACCTGAACAGGAGATTAAACATTTTTGTGAACAGATCATACGAAACTATGATCCCTGCATCTCCTGCTCAACACACTTTTTAGACTTCACTCATATTCGTAATTAGGCTTAGCTTTTAGTGTCATCAGATTGTCGTTAAACCGTAACGGATTTGTCATGCGTGGCATGCATAGTTGCATAGGTAATCAATTAGTTACGATATTTTATGCCAACACTTTTATCTGCAAGTGCGCGTACCAATCTGGCAATTGATATTGCCAAATCTCTTATTCAATGCCCATCTATTACACCCAATGACGCCGGCTGTCAGCGCATTATCCAATCGCTCCTCGAACCCTTAGGATTTCATTGTGAAACAATCAATGTGAACGGGGTGAGTAATTTGATTGCACGCATCGGTAATGGCGAGCGGCATATTGCGTTTAACGGTCATACTGATGTTGTGCCGCCCGGTCCAATGGATCTGTGGCAATGCGATCCGTTCGCGGCCAACATCATAGGCGATAGCCTTTATGGCCGCGGTGTGGCGGATATGAAAACGGGCGTTGCAGCGATGCTGGCTGCCTGTCAGCAGTTCGATTGGCATTGTCTAGATCCCAGTACTTCATTTTGGTTTCTTATAACCAGTGATGAAGAAGGAGAAGCTGAAGATGGCAGTAAAGCCATAAAAGCTTACCTTGATAATCAGGGAGTCCAGTTTGATAGTGTGTTGATAGGGGAGCCCACTGCAAGTGCTCACACAGGCGATACTTTAAAAGTAGGGCGAAGGGGTTCTTTATCAGGCACACTACTGTTAAATGGCAAACAAGGCCATGTGGCTTATCCGAGCAAGGCTATTAATGCGGCACTCCTTGCGGCACACGTTGCCCACGAATTAAGTGAATTGCCCTTTGCCTGCGGTTCTGAAGATTTTCCTGGCACCAGTTTGCAAATTACGCAGATTGACACTGGCGCATTCTCAGACAACATTATTCCGGGTCGGTGTACGATTAATTTTAATGTTCGCTATGCCAGCGATTTTACCGAAGGCGAATTGCAAACGCTTATTATGACGGCCGTTGAACGGGTGACGTCACACTACAGTATTACGTGGCAACGGCCGTGCACCGCTTATTTGAGCCAGCCGCGCAATTCCGAGCGCTGTTTGATCAGACTCGCCGAGCAAGCGATTGTTGATACCACTGGGCGGTATCCAAAGTTGAGCACCGCAGGAGGCACATCGGATGGCCGTTTTTTTGCCAGTGAAGGCACTCAGGTTGTGGAGCTAGGCGTACCCAACACTACCATTCATCAAGTCAACGAACGCGTACCTTTGGTTGAGATTAAACGGTTACAGCGGGTCTATTCTCGTTTGTTAAGTAGTTGGCTGGGGTAAGGCTGGATTAACCAGCCTTTTCTTGGTGTTGATGCACTTGTATGTAACGTTTATGCTTCTTAGCCTGCATTGTGGCGGTATCAACAACGACTAGGCCATCTATGCAGTGGTTAAAATCAGGATCCACGTTAAAATCTAGAAACGCAACGCCACCTTCCTCACATATTTCTGAATACTGTTTAAATAGTGTCGGAACATTGCAACCAATATTGGCGAGCAAGTGCTTCAATTGTTTAAATGCGGAAGCGTAATCGCTGTCAATAAAGTTTACTGGACTTTGTAAATGACCACCGTAGGGCGTTACCGCTGTTGCCTTTAACTCAGGTTGAGAATCTAACTGAGTGAACCGAGATGAATAAAAGTTTACCAAGAGGGCTTTGGCTGGCTCAGGCAGCGCGTTACTGATGCTAACAGCGCCAAACATATATTGGTAATTGGGGTAACGATTTAAAAAAGCACCGATCCCGTACCATAAATAATCGAGACTGCGCTTGCCCCAATAGCGCGGTTGCACAAAACTACGTCCAAGCTCTAGCCCTTTATCCATCATGGCCTGGCATTGAGGCGAATAATCAAACAACGTCGCAGAATATAACCCGGTTGGATGATTGGGCGCAGATAATTGCTTAGCATCACCTAAGCGGTAGGCGCCAACTATTTCGAGATCGTTATCATCCCACAATATCAAGTGGTAATAGTGACTGTCGAAAACGTCTATATCTCTACGTTTCAGAGAGCCTTCGCCAACAGCACGAAATGCAATTTCGCGCAATCGGCCAATCTCCCGCATGATAGGAGAGCTGCGTGTATGTTGATATAAATATATGAGCTTGCCATCACTGGTTGTGCCTAAATGTTCACACTGAGTTTTAATCGCGTGTTTTAAGCACTGTCTGTCTTCAGGTAAGGCTATTGGGTTTTGTGTGATAAAGAGTGGCTTTTTACCTTGGCCGACACGGTATACATGCTTTTTCATCAGTTTTGTGGTGTCGTCTATAGACAAGTTAATACCTGCATAGCTGCTATGCGGAATTAGCTCACCAATGCGAACTGGGATATGCGCACAACGTTGTTTGAACATTTCCTTGACTAACAGCGCCGTCGCTAAGGGTTTGTAAAGCATCGATGCACCGTAGAATAATGCCGAGTTTTTGGCATCAACGAACATCGGCAAAACCGGGGCTTGTACCGATTGAGCGATACGTAAAAAGCCAGTATGCCAATGGGTATCACGCACACCTTGAGGACGAAGGCGAGACACTTCACCTGCTGGGAATATCAATACTGCACCACCGCCGTGAAGGTGCTTTCTAATGTTGGCAAGATTTTGTTTTGGGGTTCTGCCGCCCATGTTATTGACGGGAAGTAACATGTCATTTAGCGGCTTAATTGCCATTAACATAGTGTTAGCAACAACCTTAAGATCGCTGCGTACTTCACTGAGCAATTTAATCAGTACCAGCGCATCAAGTGAACCGATAGGGTGGTTTGCAATGATGACCACTTTTCCTTCGCTGGGGATGTTTTCTTTCTCGCTATCGCGTACAGAAAAGCTGATGTTGAAGTACTCTAATACTTGTTCGACAAAGTCTATGTCGTGCAAGTGAGGATAGGTTTCTGCGAATGCTGCAAATTCGTCTTCATTGAGTAAGTGCTTAAGCAAAAAACTGGACGATTTATATAACAATGGTCGCTCAGACAATTGTGGATAATGTTGCTCAATTACATCAGATACAGTGAACATAGTATGTCTCTCTTAAGCAGCGTGATGACGTGTGAAAGGTATAACTTCAGCTGGCGCAATAGCCGCATCAATCATACTGTTGGTCAGTAGACGTAACTCACCAGATTCGAGTTCAATGAGTGCGGAGCAGCTTTCCACCCAATCACCGTCGTTGACATAGTGAACGCCATGTACGGTTACAGATTCAGGGTGGTGTATATGGCCACAAATAACGCCATCTACCTGATACTCAGCCGCTCTGCGACACACCGCATTGCGGTATCGATCAATGGCGAGGTTTGCACCTTTTATGCGCCTTTTTATATAGCTGGCAAGCGACCAGTAACGTTTATTACGACGCTGCATGTAATGGTTATACCAACGGTTCAGAGTGAGTAAAAAATCGTAACCTTTGTCACCCATCCATTGGTGGAACCAACCTAGCGTCACATCGGCATCAAACTGATCACCATGCAAAACAAGATATCGTTTACCGTCGGCAGTGGTATGAATGGTTTCTCGTTGGATATCCACTTCACCAAACGACATGCCATCGTATTTTTGTAACGGCGCGTCGTGATTACCGGGCAAGAAAACCACACGGGTTCCTTGGTGACTGAACTCCATCAGCTTATGAAGAACATCATTGTGGGCTTTGGGCCAGCGAAATTGCTTACTCATTTGCCACATATCAACAATGTCGCCAACTAAATAGAGTTGTTCGCATTCTAAGGCGTCGAGAAAATCAAGTAATAACTCAGCTTTACAGTCACGGCTGCCGAGATGAATGTCTGAAAGAAATACACTGCGGGCTTTAATGCGAGGTGTAGGCATAATGTGTCCAAGTCTGTAGGATCTACTCGGATTGATAGCGTATAGCCTTCGCTTGACAGAATCGTGAACGATTGATGACGTTATAGTGACAAAATAAATCGTCGATTAATTGTCAGCTTGGTTGAAATTTGCGTTATCATTCGCGCATCTATCTGATAAAGCTACTATTGTTTATGCCTCCATTGTTAACTTGTCACGCGCTGTGTAAATCATTTAAAGACGGAGAGAAGTCCATCGATGTTTTACAAAATGTTAATTTTAGTGTGAATGCGGGAGAGCAGGTCGCGATTCTAGGCAGCAGTGGCTCCGGAAAATCAACATTACTGCATATTCTTGGCGCCTTAGACACACCAACCAGCGGTAGTATAGAAATAAATGGCAACGCATTGTTTGATATGAATAGTCAGCAACAAGCTGACTTTCGTAATCACACGATGGGCTTTGTTTATCAATTCCATCATTTATTGCCCGAATTTAGTGCATTAGAAAACGTTGCGATGCCGTTATTGATCGCCGGGATAAATCCAAAGCAAGCCGAAGAAAAAGCTACCAGTATGTTGGATAGAGTAGGGCTTTCTCATCGACTGAAGCATCAACCCGCCAAACTATCCGGTGGTGAACGACAACGTGTAGCGATTGCCCGGGCGTTGGTCAACGAGCCGCAATTAGTATTGGCTGATGAGCCGACGGGTAATTTGGACAAAGCAACAGGTGAAACCATCGCCGAATTGTTGACTGAGCTGAGAGCGTCTCTGGATACCGCTTTTGTGGTGGTTACTCATGACAACGCCTTTGCTGAACAATTTGATAGAATATTAAGCCTTTCAGCAGGTCACCTAGAGGAGGTGCGTTGATGCCATTGGTATGGCAATTAGCCACCCGTTTTAGGCGCGCTAAACAAACTAACGGTTTTGTTTCGTTTATTTCTTTTTCCTCTACATTTGGCGTCGGATTAGGCTGTTTTGTACTGATATTGTTGCTTTCCGTTATGAACGGTTTCGAGCGAGAACTTAAACAGCGTGTATTATCCTTTATTCCTCACGGTGAGCTGCAAGCAGTGTCGTCTCAGGGTATTGCCGATTGGCAAATGGCAGCCAGAACCTTTTCACAAGACGGTCGAATCAAACACGTTCAACCTTACGCTAAGTTAACCGGTATGTTGCAGGTGGGAAGTAGCATGAAAGCGGTTGATCTGACGGCGTTGTCGCCGACTGAAATAGAACAAAATGCGTTGTTTAGTTATGTCGATGAGCAAAGCAAAGAGGCTTTTTCGGCACAAGATAATGGTGTGATTCTAGCGGCCGGTATTGTTGAATCTCTGGGCTTGAGCGTGGGTGAAAAAGTCCAACTTTTGATACCGACAGTAACAGAAGATTTAACTTTTAAAGCGCCTCAAACCATATGGCTAACCCTGATTGGCAGTTTTTCGATTGGCGGTGAATTGGACAACAAAATAGGCTTTTTACCGCTATCAGTGGCAGTTGAAAAACTTAATATTGACCATGGTGCGCAGGGCTTACGCTTTGAATTGTATGACCCATTCGACGCCTACAATACCATGCGCGATATTGGCTACAATTTTGACCAAGCCGTTTATATTTCTGATTGGACACGTACTCAGGGCCATTTATATCAAGACATACAGTTGGTGCGTTTAATCGTATATATTGCCTTGACGCTGGTTATTGCAGTAGCGTGCTTTAATATCGTCTCAGGGCTTGTTATGACGGTAGAGGAAAAGCGCTCAAGTATTGGTATTCTCAAAACGATGGGACTAAATGACAGTCGAATACGGCTGACGTTTTTAATCCAAGGGCTGATCAATGGCTTTATTGGTATAATTTTAGGGTGTTTGCTCGGTGTCATTACCGCCATCAATTTAAGTGATTGGATCGGTGCATTAGAGCGTTTGGTCGGTATTCAATTGCTCTCAGGCGACATCTATTTTGTCAATTTCTTACCAACCGAATTGCAATGGCACGATGTGGTGGTAACCGCCGTCATCGCCAGCGTGCTGACTATTATTTCTACGCTTTACCCGGCGTCTAAAGCGGCTAAAGTCTCTCCTGCAAGTGCTTTAAGTCATTAGATAATTCGTTTACCCCAAATTTATTTTGAATGCCAGCATTTGCATCTGTGCAAACTATGATGGCTCTGTCTATAGTTAGCTAACTTGCATTTTTTGTTAAGCGTTCACAGGAATAATTATGGATAGATTTGAATATAAGATTGTTGATTCTAAGGATGTCGAGTCAGCGGGGTTATTTAAAGGGCGCAGGCGCGAAGATGTGGAAGCCTATTTGAATGAGCTTGGTGCACAAGGGTGGGAGTTGGTTAATGTTGATTTTCGTGAGCTGGAAGCTGCATTGGAATTCTCTGGTGTTATGAAGCGTAAGCCATAATCTGTAGGTAACAGTTAATCATGAACAATCAAATTGAAGCTATTGGCCAATTAGCCATAACGGTGAAGGACATCAGCAGCGCATTAACCTTTTACCGGGATGTTTTAGCGTTACCTTTTTTATTCTCTCCCAATGAAAACCTAGCGTTTTTACAATGCGGTGAAACACGCATTATGCTTACCACGCCTCAAGGTTCTGGGCAGATTGGAGCTAACTCAATACCCTATTTCAAAGTGAGCCAAATTGAAGGCTTCTATGCCAATGCTGTTGAACAAGGCGCGACAGCTGAAAGAGTGCCTGCGATGGCTGCTCAAATGAGCGATCACGATTTATGGATTGGTTTCTTAAAAGATCCTGATGGAAATCTGATTGGTATAATGCAAGAAAAGCCAACAGAACAATGAATATTAAACGACTCCAACTTTTCCCGGCAAGGCAGCAAGTCATATGAAGTTACGTTACCCACACTGTGTGTGTTTATTGGCAATATGCGCTGTGCAATTCGCATATGCCAGCTCCTCCCCTGTTAAATTCTTAGATGCAGAGGCTTCAGACCCTAGGTCATTAGCCTGGATGCAAGGCACGCCACCCCCACCTGAAAAGCGCATCACGCAGCCGCAAAGCAATTATTTTAGTTTCCCTAAATTACGTTGGACGGTTTGTCATATTCGAGAGCTATTACCGACGAAACGAGTTAGCCGTGGCCTTGGGGCTCCGAGCCGGCTTGATTACGCGTTAGATCCGGCTATCGATTCACTTCAATTCCAACCTCTAAACCAAGATGAAACGATGTCTTGGCGGCAATCATTGGATGCTAATTACACCGATGGCGTTGTTGTGTTACATCGCGGTCGTATTGTTTATGAATATTATTCGGGATGTTTAAACGAGGAAAGTCAGCATGCTGCAATGTCTATGACCAAGTCATTGACGGGACTAATGGCAGAAATTCTGATCGCTGAAGGTTATCTTGACGAGACATTACTTGTACAGGACATCATTCCTGAACTGCGTGATAGCGCTTTTGGCAGCGCTACGGTTCGTCAAGTAATGGATATGACTACGTCACTACAATACAGTGAGGATTATGCAGATCCTCAAGCGGATATCTGGCAATACTCTGCGGCTGCAAGCCCACTACCTAAAGCGCCTGATTATAAAGGACCAAACGGCTATTTTGAGTACTTGCAAACGGTAAAACAAAATGCAGAACATGGTTCAGAGTTTGGCTACAAGACGATCAATACGGACGCGTTGGGTTGGGTTATTAGTCGCATTACGGGAATGGGATTGGCTGAATTTTTGTCTTATAAAATATGGCGAAAAATAGGTGCGGAACAAGACGCCTATATGACGGTTGACGCCTATGGTACTGCGTTTGCCGGTGGTGGTTTAAGTGCCGGTTTACGAGATTTAGCAAAAATTGGTCTTTTGATGCTGAATGACGGCAAATTAAACGGTATTCAAGTTTTTCCTAGCTCAGTTTTAGACAGTATCCAAAGCGGTGGAGACCAGCAGTTATTCGCTCAAGCCGGGTATAAAACCTTACCTGGAGCTAGTTATAGAAGCATGTGGTGGGTTTTCCACAATCAAAACAAGGCATTTGCAGCCAGAGGTGTGCATGGACAGACAATATACGTGGATCCTACAGCTGATATGGTGATTGTTCGTTTGTCGTCTTACCCGCTGGCTAAAAATGGCTATATAGATCCAACTTCATTGCCAGCCTATCAGGCGTTAGCCGATTATTTAATGTCTAAACCCGTTAATAAGGAATAATGATTATGAAAAAAGCAGCATTGTTATTTATCGTTGCGGCGCTAACCGGCTGTATGTCGCAAACGTTACAAGGTTTTGTTGGTAAAGACGTAAGAAGCGTAATGGTTGATATGGGACCACCGGATAACGCGTTTGATATGGGCGATGGCCGCAGAGCGTTTCAATGGGTTCAGAATCGTGAGTACACAGATCCGGTGACGGTCACAACAACAGAAGTGACAAAGGACGGTAAACATGTAGATTGGGTAAATTCAGTATCTACCATTTCTGGTGGTAGAACGGTTTCAACACCTTGCCACTATACGGTATTTGCGCGCTGGAATTCATCAAATGAGGCTTGGATTGTAGAGGACTTTAAACGTCCAAGCATTGAATGTGAGTAAAAGCCGTTTTATAGCTACTTACTGTACTTACATAAGCGATCGTTTCTCAGTATTCGAGTGCCATTTTTTTGTGCGAAATGAGCATAAAGTCGCTACATTTCATGTACATTTGTGACTTAACCAATTGTTCTAATTGCGGATTAGTGAACGAAACGCGTGCTCTCGTTTCGTTAATTGGTTAAATAATGACACGAGGTTTTATAAATTATGAATGCATCCAAGCCTTGGATACTGGGTATTTCGTTTATCATTGGTTGCCTACTACTGGGTATGACGCTGGGTAAGTCAGCGTTGGATTTTAAGGCGTTTGAACGCTCGGTGACGGTCAAAGGGTTATCAGAGAGAGAATACCCTGCAGATATCGTCATTTGGCCAATTCAATTCAATATTGCCAGTAATGAACTCTCATCGCTGTATCAAGAAATTGAACAAAATACGCAAGCGATAAAACAATTTTTAACCTCCAACGGATTAGGTGATGATGACATTACGGTCTCGTCTCCGAACATTACCGATAAATCGGCACAGCAGTATGGTGGTAATGCGCGAGCAGAGTTTCGATATACGGCTTTTCAAACGGTCACTGTATATTCTAACGATATCGATACCGTGCGAGCCGTTATGGGGAAATTAAGCGATTTAGGTAAACAGGGCATTGTCTTGACGGGTGGGAATTACAATGGCCAAACCGAGTACTTGTTCACTCGATTAAATGATGTTAAACCTGAGATGGTCGAAGAGGCAACGCGCAAAGCGCGCGAGGTAGCGGAAAAGTTTGCATCTGACTCTCAAAGTCGGCTGGGTAAAATTAAACGTGCGTCACAAGGCCAATTCACGATTTCTGCGCGTGACAATAATAACCCTCACATTAAAAAGGTGAGGGTGGTATCAACTGTTGAATATTACCTTTCAGATTAAAAAAAAAGCGCCAATCGGCGCTTTTTTTGACTAGGGTTTATTGTGCGAGAAGTCGGTAAAGTCGACTTCCTCTTTGCTTCCCCCAGCATCAGGATCATGATAAGTGTTACGATCCAACTCTTTCTCACTGTTAGCCACGATACACGCTACCGTGCAGTCACCGGTAATATTGACAACGGTTCGTGTCATATCGAGTAACCGATCGATACCGATGATTAAAGCAATACCCTCGACTGGCAGATTAACTTGTTGCAGTACCATCGCTAACATGATCAAACCAACGCCGGGAACGCCAGCGGTGCCGATAGACGCGAGCGTTGCAGTGACTACAACCATAAGCATGTCTGTTGTTGATAAGTCGACGCCGTATACCTGAGCGATGAATACGGTCGCTACGCCTTGCATGATAGCGGTACCGTCCATATTGATGGTCGCCCCAAGTGGGATGGTGAAGGATGATACTGTAGGTTTTACCCCTAACTTGTAGCGAGCGGTTTCCAGTGTGACGGGTAAAGTCGCACTGCTGCTTGATGTACTAAATGCAAATAGGGCAGCATCACGCATTTTTCGCAGGAGAATTATTGGGTTTAACCCGGTAAAAAACTTCAGTAAAAGGGGATAGGTGAATAAGGCATGCGCGATTAAAACAAAAAAGACCAAAAAGAAATACTTCGCCAAGCTACCCAACATATCAGTACCGACGGTCGCAAATAACTTCGCCATCAATACAAATACACCATAGGGCGCAAGATTCATAATGATCGTTACTAACTTCATGATAACGGTGTTGATATCATCGAAGAATTTACCAATACGTTTGCCGGCATCGCCTGTCATCGCCATCGCAATACCGAATAGCACGGCAAACACGATAATTTGTAGCATGTTACCTTCTGCCATTGAATTAATAGGGTTGGAAGGGAACATATTGATAAATACTTCAGACAGTGGTGGGGCTTGATTAGCACTGAATTGAGCGTCTGTAGGTCTCTCTACACCAGACCCCGGCTGGATTAGCAAGGCAAAAAACATCGCAATTGAAATGGCGATAAAGGTTGTAAAAATATACAAACCGATAGATTTCGCACCTAAGCGGCCTAATTTACTGGGTTCCGACAAACTGCTGGTACCACATACCAAAGACACGAACACCAAAGGAACTACCAGCATTTTCAAACTGGCTATAAAGATAGTACCTAAAGTTGAAAATATACCGTCTACTAAAATTCTATACGCGGAAAACTCCATACCAAATAGGCTAATGAGTAAATCTCCGCTATCATCAGCGAGAAGTTGAAGCAAACTGCCGATAACGATTCCGGCAATCATGCCGATAAAAATTCGTGCAGTTAGGCTATATTTAGTAGTAGGAGCTTCAGACATGCAATTTCCGAGTGTTATTGTTGTTGTAGTTGATAGCCTAACAAGTTTGCCGATTAACCTGAACCTTTTTAGACACCAAACTGTGGTCAGTGGATGGAAACCATAGCGGGGAAAACCAATGAATGTAAAGCTATCATCAATACCTAAAATAATCTTTATGATGCTCAGCCTGTTACTTGCGGCATGTGGCGGCGGGGGAGAAATCTCCCGAGAAGGAACTATAGAACCAGATCCCCCTACAGCATCGGTCATGGCCATATCACTGCAAATAGTAGATAGTGATGGTCAACCGCAAAATGAATTAGCATCAGGCGCACCGCTGACTATTGTCGCCACCGTTACCCAAGATGGCGATCCGGTGAACGACGAACTGGTGACATTTTCTTTCAGCATCGATGGTTTAGCTGAATTTGGTAATGACACAGGAACGGCGTTAACAGGAAGTGATGGCGTCGCTACCATCGACATTCTGGTCGGTGAAGATTCAGGTGACGGTTTAGTATTGGCGAACGCTGGCACTGCTGAAACCGCATCAGTCGGGTTTAAATCATCAGGTTCAGTTATCGTCGGAGAATTGCCGACTTCATTAGAATTCTTTGCATCGTCTATTCAACTCGCGTCGAGTGGCTCGGATCAAGTCGAGCTGATTGCGTTAGTTAAGAATGAGCAAAATATTTTAATGGAAGGTATTCAAGTAGATTTCTCTGCAAACCAAGATGCGTCACTGCAAATTGTAAATGCTGTCACACAAGCTGATGGTACCGCGCGGGCATTACTTTCTACGTCTAATAAAGCACTACGTACGATTACGGCAACAGCTTCAACCAGCAACTTGACTAATACGGTAGACGTAGAAGTCGTAGGAACTGAAATAAACTTGAATGCACCATCAAGCGTGATTATCGATGATAGCTCACCAGTCACGATCATTGTTGCCGATTCTGATGGTACAGGTATCCCTAATCAAACTGTTCAATTGAGTGCTCAATTTGGCACGTTAGACAATACGTCTCCGTCAACCAATGAAAATGGTCAGGTAACGGTTAATTACAGCTCATCGGTATCAGGCACGGATACCATTGTTGCATCGGCGCTAAACACTGAAACCAGTATTGATATAGTGGTGCAAGAGGATGATTTTAGTTTCTCAACGTTACCGACAGAAGATGTTGAGTTAGGTGAAAATGCGACGATTCGTATTCGTTGGTATAAAGATGGCACTCCGCTAGTGGGTGGTACTGTCTCGCTAACGGCGTCTCGCGGCACATTAAACACCAATGCTCAGCAAACGGATTCGAACGGTGTTGCTTCATTTAGCATTAGCTCAACTGATGCAGGTGTTTCATCACTCTCAGCCTTAGGTGTTGATGGCGGTGGCAATGAAGTGACTGCACGTGGTTCGGTTGAGTTTATCGCGACAGATGCACAAACAATCTACGTTGATGCATCACCGGATCTAATTGGTCCAGAAGGCAAGAAGAGTACTATTACTGCAATCGTACGTGATGGGTCTGGTAACTTGGTGAAAGGTAAACTACTTGAGTTCCGCCTTGACGATATCAGTGGTGGTAGCATCGAGCCGAGCACCGCTACAACGGATAGCAACGGTATTGCATCGACCGTATACACCAGTAATGCAACCAGCAGTGAAGATGCTGTTATTGTTCATGCAACAGTATCTGATAACCCAGCGGTAACAAACTTTACAACGTTGACGGTTGGTGAGCGAGCGTTTGACCTATCAATTGGTACGGGTAAGGATATTAATATTCCTGACTCAGCTTCATATATGAAAGAAATTGCAGTGTTCGTATCCGACTCTGTTGGTCAGGCAGTAGCAAATGTTGATTTGACGGTATCTTCAACGCCAGTGAAGTTCTCGCAGGGTGGTGGTTATTACAAGGGCTACTGGGAATGGGATCCAGATCTACGCGTGTGGTATCCAGTTCGTACTATTTTCTGTCCGAATGAAGATATTGATGCGAATGGCTTCCTAGATGCCGGAGAAGATAACAACGGCGACGGTGAGTTAACCCCAGGTATTATCGGTACGGTTGCGTTCCAAGATGGCGATAACTCGACTGACACAAACGGTCAGGCCACAATCGAATTGCGTTATCCGAAGCAATATGCGCCATGGACTGATGTATTGGTGTCGGCGTTCGGTAATTCGTCAGGTAGTGAAGCAACAGACAGCTTACAACTCACATTGCCAGTGGCTGCAAGTGACGTGAACGTTGAAGCGTCACCACCACCGCCAAACCCGTTTGGCGTGCTACCAGATTGTTCAACAACTGATTAATATCCGAAGCCGCTCAAATGAGCGGCTTTTTTTATGGGTTCTTACCTTTCTAGGTTTTAAACACCGTCTTATATTTTGTAGATTGATTCAAGGTGAAAATCTTAAATGCTAAACGCTCACAACTATGTCTCGTTGAATCAAATTTTTGCAACGTTACAAGCAGGTTTTAACCGATATTTAAACGATATTAGATAGAGTACTTACGTTATGTTTGTGGTTAGAGTATCGATGAATAAGATTAAGTGTTTTAGCCAATGGGCAAGTGAACTTTGGAGCAAAGTAAAAGCCCCCGGTGAAACGAACTCCGGGGGCTTTGGATTTAGTCTTTTTGGAATGGGTACACTGAACCCAATTTCATGATTTGAGTTAATTCATCAAGCGCTGTGCGTGACTCAATCAGAAGCTGTGGGTCACATAAATCTTTTACCGACAGTTCATCACGGTAATGCTTATCGACCCACTGATTTAAACGCGCAAACTGATTGTCGTTCATTAGTGCGTTTGGATTCACAGCAGCAAGTTCTACGTCATTCATGGCTACGCGTAACCGCAAACACGCAGGGCCACCGCCATTTTGCATACTTTGCTTAACGTCGAAGTATTTAACCTGCTTAATAGGTGTGCCCAATGTGACCAGCTTGTCTAAATACTGCTTCACCGCTGCACTTTCTTCACATTCGGTGGGGGCAATAATCGCCATTTCATTGTTGGGCAACGTAATAATTTGCGTGTTAAATAGATAGGTCTTAACAGCGTCCGCGACGCTGACTTCAGCGGTCGGAACTTTAATAAAGTGTACTGGACTGTCGCCAAACTTACGTTGGATCTCAGCTAGCTTCTTGTCGGTATCGAGGAAAGCTTGCTCGTGATAGAACAATACATTCTGATTTCCTACAGAGATAACATCATTATGGAATACACCCTGATCGATTACATCAGGGTTTTGTTGGATGTACACGACACTGTCATCACTTAATCCATGGAGGCGAGCCACTGCCTGACACGCTTCATATGTGTGGCGAGCGGGGTACTTAACGGGCGCGGGTTTACTTGTATCAAACGCATAGCGACCATACACAAATAGCTCAACGCCAGAAAACCCATATTCGTTGCATAACCGAGTGTGGTTTGCTGCACCTTCATCGCCAAAATGCTCATTGTCTGGCAAATGCTTATGGTGAGCAAAATACTTTTCGTTCGCGAAAATCGCTTTCAAAATATTGCCCGTTACCTGTGGTTCCAAACTACGGTGAAACTTGTTGGTTAGGTTAGCCGGCGTGAAATGCACTCGGCCATCTGCCGTGTCTGCGCTGGGTGAGACGGTCGCAGCATTTGCTGTCCACATACTAGATGCTGAACAACAAGCAAGAAAAATCTGAGGCGCTTGCTCATATGCATCCTTTAATACGCGTTCATCACTGCCGGTGAAACCTAGTCGGCGTAATGCATATATGTCTGGACGTTCTTGAGGCGCTAGCATGCCCTGAACCATACCCAAATCAGAGAGTGCTTTCATTTTTTGCAAACCCTGTTTAGCGGCCTGTTTGGGGCTACTCGTTGCATTCGCATTATTCAATGATGCAACGTTGCCATATGACAAGCCTGCATAGTTGTGTGTTGGTCCTACAAGGCCATCAAAATTCACTTCAAAATGCTGCATATACTCAGTTTTTCCTGCTCTATTATTATTGGAGGTGCAACGCATTATACGCATTTAAAGGGGGCTGCCAATCGAGATGGTTAAAAAGTGAACAGTTGAATTGATGTAAAAACCACCAATTGTGCGTAAGTATGAAGAAGAACTTGTTTTCTATTCACTTTGCCGATATATGTTAAAAAAGAAAAAAGTACCGCGACAGTGGTGTTAGTTGCGAGAATGTTGTTAAAAACCATTTAAAATCATAGGTTTAATTTAATTTAATGTCGAAATCACTGGTTATTGTGGAGTCTCCTGCCAAGGCGAAAACAATAAATAAATATTTAGGGAAAGATTTTATTGTAAAATCTAGCGTCGGCCATGTTCGCGACCTCCCAACGAAAGCGTTAGGTAAAGTAGAGCCGAAAAAACCGGCAAAAGAACTTAAGCAATTATCGGAAAAAGAACAGCAAACTTACCTACGCAAACATGAATACTTGAAGTTAGTTGATCGTATGGGTGTTGATCCTGAAGATAATTGGCGCGCTCACTATCAAGTACTTCAAGGCAAAGAAAAAGTTGTCAATGAACTGAAAAAGTTAGCCAAAACCGCTGACACTATCTATCTCGCAACGGATTTGGATAGAGAGGGGGAGGCGATTGCATGGCACCTTCAAGAGTTACTTGGCACTAAAGACAAAGAATATAAACGCGTAGTGTTTAACGAAATCACCAAAAATGCTATTCAAGAAGCGTTTGAGCACCCTGGTGACGTAAATACTGCGAGAGTGAACGCACAGCAAGCCCGACGCTTTCTTGATCGCGTTGTTGGCTTTATGGTATCGCCGTTACTGTGGAAGAAAATAGCCAGAGGCTTGTCTGCGGGTCGTGTGCAATCAGTTGCTGTTCGACTAGTGGTTGAGCGAGAGCGCGAAATTAAGGCGTTTGTTCCTGAAGAGTTTTGGGATGTACATGCTGATCTTAAATCGGGAGCAACCGATTTACGCATGCTGGTTGCAAAACAAAATGGTGATACATTCAAGCCTAAAAATAAGGCCGAGACGGATAAAGCGGTCGCGTTGTTAACTTCGTCAGATTACGAGGTATTACAACGTGAATCAAAACCGACATCAAGCAGACCGAGTGCCCCTTTTATAACGTCTACATTGCAACAAGCCGCTAGTACACGCTTAGGGTTTGGCGTTAAAAAGACTATGATGATGGCGCAGCGCCTGTATGAGGCGGGCCACATCACATACATGAGAACTGATTCAACTAATTTGAGTCAAGAAGCGGTTGCGAGCTGTCGCGATTATATTGCAGAAAACTTTGGCTCAGCCTATTTACCTGAAAAACCTAACTCATACGGAAGCAAAGAAGGTGCGCAAGAAGCTCACGAAGCGATAAGGCCTTCAAATGTTGCTATTAAGGCAAGTGCATTGGGTGACATGGAACGTGACGCTCAGAGGCTGTACGAGTTGATTTGGCGCCAATTTGTGGCATGTCAGATGCCCCCTGCGAAATATGATGCGACAACTATCCGCGTCAAAGCCGGCGATTTTGAATTGACTGCGAAAGGTCGAGTATTGAAATTTGACGGTTGGACCAAGGTCCAACAGCAGATCCGCAAGAAAGGAGACGAAGAATTAACGCTCCCCGATGTTAAAGTTGGCGATAAGCTGAACTTGCAAGCATTGGATCCTAAACAGCATTTCACCAAACCGGTTGCCCGCTTTAACGAAGCTTCATTGGTTAAAGAGCTTGAAAAACGCGGTATAGGCAGACCGTCTACTTATGCCAGCATTATTTCTACTATCCAAGATCGTGGTTATGTTCGCCTAGAGAATAAACGCTTTTACGCTGAAAAAATGGGCGAGATAGTGAATGACCGGTTGATGGAAAACTTTGATGATCTGATTGGTTATGATTTCACTGCCAATATGGAACAGCGCCTTGATGATATCGCTGAGGGTAAGAAAAACTGGAAGTCAGTGTTAGACGAGTTCTATAAAGATTTCTACCAGAAACTGTTGCAAGCCGAAAAAGATCCTGATGATGGTGGAATGCGTCCCAATCAGGCAGTTCCAACCAATATTGATTGTACTTCGTGTGGTCGTAAAATGAATATACGGACTGCAAGTACAGGTGTTTTCTTAGGTTGCTCGGGCTATAACTTACCGCCGAAAGAACGTTGTACTAACACAATGAACCTGACGCCGGGTGACGAAGTCATCAAAGTAGACGATGAAGAAGAATTAGAAACCGAAGCGCTGCGTTCAAAACGTCGATGTGATGTTTGTGGAACCGCGATGGACAGTTATCTCGTTGATGAAAAACGCAAACTTCATGTATGCGGTAATACGCCGACTTGTCCGGGCACGTATGTTGAAGCCGGTACGTTTAAGCTTAAGGGTTATGATGGTCCCATTATCGAATGCGATAAGTGTGGGTCTGACATGGAGCTCAAAAATGGTCGCTTTGGTAAATACTTCGGGTGTACCAATGACGCATGTAAAAACACGCGGAAATTATTGCGCAACGGTGAGCCAGCGCCACCTAAAGAAGATCCTGTAGATTTGCCTGAATTGCCTTGCCAAAACAGTGATGCTCACTTTGTCTTGAGGGATGGGGCGTCAGGTATATTCCTTGCGGCGCATAATTTCCCTAAATCAAGAGAAACGCGAGCGCCTAAAGTTGAAGAGTTAGCACGTTTTCGCGATCGCTTATCGCCTAAGTTTTATTATTTGGCCGATGCACCCGCACAAGATCCAGATGGAAACTTGGCGGTCGTAAGGTACAGCCGCAAAACGAAGCAACAATATGTGATGTCAGAAAATGCTGAGGGTAAGGCCACGGGCTGGTCCGCTTGGTACACTGATGGGCAGTGGAAGGTTGACGATAAGCGTAAGAAATAATACAGGTTATAAAATATTATGGCATTGTCGCTACAAGAACAGTTGCTAAAAGCCGGTGTCGCAGATAAGCAAAAGGCAAAGCAAGCCAGAGCTGATAAGCGCAAAAAGCAAAAGCAGAAACAACCGCTGGATAATGAGGCCAAAGCAGCAGCACAGGCATCGCTTGAAGCAAAAAAAGCAAAAGATAAGGCGTTAAACGACGCGCAAAATAAAGTTAAGCAAGAGCGCTCTATAGCGGCTCAGGTTAAACAGCTAATAAACTTAAATAAGCAGCCACGAGCTGGAGGTGAAGTTGTACTCAACTTTACCCACGATAATAAAATCAAGCGGCTTTATGTTACGGATGCGCTCCACAAAGGTGTATTAAAAGCCAGATTAGCAGTGGTTCAATTGGAAGATGAATACGAATTGGTACCGATTAAAGTGGCTGACAAAATCGCAGAGCGGAGTCCAGAAACCGTTGTCTATATAGCGGATCTTTCAGCCGAAGAAACGTCAGCCAGTAGCGAAGAATCTGATAATTGGTACGCTGATTTTGAAATTCCTGACGATTTGACCTGGTAGCTCAGAGCATGCAAGCTGATGTGTTGCTGAGGGTTAGGTTTGCTGATTGTGATCCGCAAAATGTGGTTTTTAATGCCCGCTATGCGGATTACGTAGATGTGGCGAGTACCGAGTATCTGCGTGGACTGTGTGGTGGTTATGACAAGCTTGAGGCGCAGGGGTTTGCAACGCAAGTCGTCAACCTGAATATCGATTGGCACTCTTCTGCCCAGTTTGACGATGTGCTGCTTTTATCAATGCAATGTGAGCATATTGGAAATTCGTCTTTTACCTTGATGTGTTCAATGATGCGCCATGAGGATAGTACACCTATTGCAACCGCGCGCGTTGTCTATGTTTTTATGGATTCAACAGCAACAACAAAGTGTAATGTACCTGATTGGATGCGAGCCGCATTGTCACAGAAAAAAGTGCATGGTCCAGTCAATATGGCTGGCTTGTGAAACGTTAACGTGAAGTGGATTAAATGATTGGCTAAGCGAGTTGTTCGCTTAGCCTAAAGCATTTACTAGCGCGGTAGAATAGCGCTTGGGTCATTCGCTTTTAATTGATCATTCCAATGAGCTTTGACTGAGAATGCACCTTTGCTTGCTTTTTTCGCGGCTTTCTTCGCAGCGGGCTTTTTGGCCGCAGGCTTTTTTTCGCTGGCTGCTTTAGCCGGTTTTTCTGCCTTAGCAGGTGCTTCGCCACCCATAGAGTCGGCCAGTTCATTTAACTGAGCAAGACGCATATTCTTTCCGCCATCTACACTGAACCATCCGCCTTTTGCTTCGATCGCTGGCGCTTTACCATTTTGCTTCGTGTAGGCAAGGGTAAACTTTTCGATAACTTTATCTTTATCTAACGCTGCCATGATGGATTGATTTCCTTTTAGTTGTTATTAATAAGATAATCTAGCATCTGTTTTATACCGATATTTACTAACAAAGTCTAATTTACAAAGGTTTTACATGTCGATTACACAAAATGCCTTGGTGCAATACCTGGACAGCTACTTAAATGTTGCCAAAATTCGAGACTATTGCCCGAATGGCCTGCAGGTTGAAGGTAAACCTAATATCGAACGGATTGTGACCGGGGTGACAGCCTCTCAAGCGCTTATTGATAAAGCTATCGAACTCAATGCAGATGCAATTCTGGTTCACCATGGTTATTTTTGGAAAGGGGAAGATCCATGCGTAAAGGGCATGAAAAAGCAGCGCTTAGCGAAAATTCTGCGTCATGATCTGAATCTATTCGCCTACCATTTGCCATTAGATGTGCACCCTGAGGTGGGTAATAACGCTCAATTGGCTGCAAAGTTAGGCATTGATGTAGGCGTCGGTTTAGATGCTCACGATCCCTTTAGCGTGGCATTAAGAGGGCGATTTAAAGATCCCATTACTCATGCTGAACTTGTCCAACGGATTGAAGAGAATATTGACACAAAAGTCCTCAGTGAAGGGGATGCGAACGCTGTCATCGAGACAGTTGCTTGGTGTACTGGAGGCGGACAAGGTTATATTGATTCAGCAGCAGAGCAAGGTATTGATGCGTTCATCAGTGGCGAAGTGTCTGAGAAAACCATCCACACAGCTCGCGAAATGAACGTGCACTTCTTTGCTGCGGGACATCACGCAACAGAACGCTATGGTGCCAAGGCGCTGGGAGAGCACCTTGCAGAGAAATTTGGACTGGATGTACAGTTTATTGATATTGCTAATCCGGCGTAAAGCACTGCATGACTCATATTAAAACAGATCAAAGTTTTGATGGTATCGCCAATAAATTCGATAAAAATATCTATGGCACAACTAAAGGGCAATTACGTCAAGCGGTGCTCGAAAGTCGCTTAACACCAATATTAAATACAGAACCATCGCTCTCGCTGATTGATATCGGCGGGGGCACTGGAGAAATGGCGCGATTTGCGCTTAATCTGGGCCATTCGGTATTGATCAATGACATTTCTAATGAAGCCATTGAATTAGCGAAATCCAAGTTATCTGAATTCAGTCATGCGAGTTTTAGTTGTGACGATCTGCACAATATCGAAGCAGAGCCAGCAGATTTAGTGCTGTGCCATGCCGTGCTCGAATGGACGATAAAACCCTTCGAAGTGCTGGCGAAAGTAAAGTCTCTGATTAAACCTGGCGGCCTGTTAAGTCTTACGTTTTTTAATTACGATGCTGCACTATTTGGTAATGCGCTTTACGGTAATTTTGATTTGATTAGACAAGGCATGGTGACGAAAAATCGAGTGCGATTGAACCCGAATAATGCACAAAGGCCGAAAGACATACTGGCGCATCTAGCAAAGGATTACGATATTTTGAGCACAGCAGGGATTAGATGTTTCCATGATTATATGCGCGATCGGGAACATCAAACCCTCAAGTATTCCGAATTACTGGCATTAGAACTCGAATATGCTGAAAAAGAACCCTACAAGTGGCTAGGAAAGTATTTTCATATAATTGCAAGGCATCAGCCCGAACAACCGATTTAACTCTCAACCCTAGGAATGATGGTAATGGAATTTATAACTCGAATAATGTTAATGCTGTCTTTGGTATTCGTTGCAAGAGTTGCGTTCGCAACTGAACCAAAAGAAGAGCTTCCCGAGCGTTTGGATCAGCAACAATTAGTGTATCTGTATACTCAAGAGGGAACGGTTATTATTGAATTGAGTGATAGCATTGCGCCTAAACATGTTGAACGTTTCAAACAGTTGGTCAAAGAAGGCTTCTATGATGGTTTGAGTTTTTACCGCGTGATTGATGGTTTTGTCGCTCAAGCAGGCGATCCATCAGAAGCAAAAGAATCTCAATACCGCTCTCCACTCAAAGCAGAGTTTAGTCGCACTAATAAAGATTTCGAGAACGACTTTACGCTGATCCAATCACCGGAGTTCCTTGCTGAAGAAACCGGGTTTATCAATAATTTTCCAGCGGGTAGAAGTGTAAAAGATGACCGCCAATGGTTATTGCATTGTCCCGGAGCTGTGGCAATGGCACGCTCGACTGAGGCCGATTCTGCTACCACTGAATTTTATATCGTTATAGGTCAAGCCCCGCGCCATTTGGATAGAAATATGAGTGTGTTTGGTCAAGTTGTTTATGGTCTGGAAGTGGTTCAGAAGTTTATGCGAGGAAATCCACAACAGGCTGGCGGCGTGATAGAGAACGAAGAAAAGCGTTCGCTTATCGTTAAAGCGTTAATGGGGACCGACGTTAGTGTACAAGAACAAATTGCACTGGAACGTCTAGGAGCAGACTCTTCGGCGTTTCAAAAACGTATAGAGAGTGCCAGAACGCTGGATAATCCTTTCTATCACTATGCCGGAAGCGGCAATGTAGATGTCTGTTATTATCGACCACGAGTGACTGTCACCGCTACTGTAAGTAGCGATGAGTAATGGAAAGGCTATGAGTATATTGATCACGGGAGCCGGGCGCAGACTTGGGCTAACGCTAGTAGAGCATTTCCTCGCTCAAGGAGAGCATGTTACTGCGGTTACGCGTGGTGGATGTGATGAGCTACATCGATTGAAACTGCGCTTTGAGCACGAACTTGCTATCGAAGTGATAAGTAATTACTCAATAGAAGGGCTAGAAGCGCTTATTGGCCGCTTGGGCCAGCGTAAATTTTCACTCTTGATCAATAATGCCTCAATGTTTGAAGATGACCAAACATCAAGTGGTGTGCAGGCAGCATATAATCAATTCACCCATTTTTTTGATGTGCATATGGCATTTCCTGCGCTGTTAGGAGATTGGTTTTACACGCAGTATGCGCCCACACAGGATGGACAAAGCGGATTGATCATCAATATAACAGATATTTATGTTGCTAATCCTAAACCTGGCCGGGCTTTTTATTCGGCGACTAAGGCAGGATTGGAAAACCTAACGCTGTCGCAGGCAAAAGAGTATGCACCTAAACTTCGAGTGAATAGTATTCAACCGGGAACGATGAAGTTTCTGCCAGAACATGACGAGCAAACGCAACAACAGGTACTCGCGCACAGTTTATTCCAATATGAAGCGGGATTTACACCGTTAGTGCAAGCCATTGAGTATTTGATGGGCAATTCATTTGTCACTGGGACGGCGTTGAAAGTCGATGGTGGGCGATCGCTCGCACGTTAGTCGGCTAGCCCGAGAAAGCGTTTAACGACAGGTTTATTGTTCACATAGTCATGTATGTTTTGCAGCGTAACATTTGCAATTTCATTCATGGCTTCTTGAGTAAAGAAACCTTGGTGACCGGTAATGATTACATTATGGAAAGTTGAAAGGCGTTGAAAAATATCGTCTTGGATCACTTCACAACTGTGATCTCTGAAAAATAGCTCAGACTCCATTTCGTAAACATCAAGGCCTACATATCCCACATGATGGCTCTTCAAGCCTTGTATGAGTGCCGATGTATCGATTAACCCACCTCGCGATGTATTAATCAGCATGACACCGGGTTTCATCTGAGCAATAGCGTTTTCATCGATCAAATAGCGATTCTCTTGGGATAACGGACAATGTAAGCTGATGATATCTGCACTTGCAAACAGCGTCTTTAATGAAACGTACTGACATTGCTCAGAGGTTATAGACAAGTCCGGGTAGGGATCATGACATAAGATTTTGCAGCCAAACCCGCTTAATATTCTGACAAAGGCTTTACCAATGTTGCCTGTGCCAATAACACCGACGGTTTTGCCTCGCATGGTAAAACCCATTAACCCTTGTAGATCAAAATTGCCTTCTTTAACCCGATTGTAGGACTTATGCATTTTTCTATTCAGCGTGAGGATAAGTGCCACTGCGTGCTCAGCTACCGCCTCTGGCGAGTATTGAGGTACGTGACTTACGGCAATACCTACCTCATGGCATTGGGCAATATCGACATTATTGTAGCCAGCGCAACGTAGCGCTATGTGTTTTACCCCCAACGCCGCCAGCTCTTTGACAACAATTGCGTTCAGTTCGTCGTTGACGAACACGCATACGCAATCACAACCCTGCGCTAACGAAACGGTTGTTTCATCCAGCCGGGCTTCAATATGTTTAATATCGATAGGAAACGAGGCACTCAGTGGATCAAATACAGTTTGGTCGTATCGTTTGCTGCTGAAAAAACCAACTGTAATTTGATCCATAGGATAGACCTTACAGTAACGCTTCTATTTTGTTTTTAAGTGCTTCAGGTTTTGTAGTGGGGGCAAAACGTTCAACAGTATTACCGTTACGGTCAACCAAAAACTTGGTGAAGTTCCATTTGATGCCTTTACTACCTAGCAAGCCTGGCGCATCGTCCTTGAGTTGTTTGAACAGTGGCGATGCATTGTCACCATTCACTTCAACTTTTTTGAACAGCGGAAAACTGACATTAAAGTTAAGTGAACAAAACTGTTGTATTTCTTTATCATCACCGGGCTCTTGATGACCAAACTGGTCACAGGGGAATGCTAAGATCGTAAAACCCTTATCCTTGTATTCATCATACAGCGCTTGCAAACCATCATATTGCGGTGTGAATCCACATTTGCTTGCCGTATTGACGATCAAAATGACTTGCCCTTCAAAATCTTTAAGCGATTTCATTTCGCCATTGTTTAAAGTGACTTCATGTTGATAAATTGGCTGCGACATTTCGTTATCCTTTTATTATCATCGGCATGAGTATAAACGAATCATAGCCTGAGTGTGATCACTTCTGTTGATTGAAAGGGCTTTTCTCACATTAATGAAGAGAATAGAAATAATGCAAATAACTGACATAGCATTTATTGGGTTGGGCGTGATGGGTTATCCCATGGCGGGACACTTAGCCAATGCAGGCCTTAATGTCCGTGTGTTTAATCGCACCATTAGCAAAGCAAAAGCCTGGTGCGAAGACTACAACGGGGCATATTTCGATACGCCTAAAGCGGCATGTGAAGGCGCGCAGTTAGTGTTGATGTGCGTGGGGAATGATGATGACGTTCGTTCTGTCGTTTATGGCGAGAATGGCGTATTAGCTGGTACTTCAAGCAATGCTATCGTGGTCGATCATACTACCGCCTCCGCAGAGCTTGCCAGAGAACTCGCACAGGCGTGTAAAGCAAAAAACATTGGCTTTCTTGATGCTCCCGTATCTGGCGGACAAGCGGGTGCTGAGAATGGGCAATTAACCGTTATGGTTGGTGGCGACCATTTAACCTTTGATACTGCCAGTTCAACGCTTAGTCATTATTCGCGCTGTATACGTCTTATTGGCGAGTGTGGGGCAGGTCAGCAGGCCAAAATGATGAATCAAATATGTATAGCCGGTATTGTACAAGGCTTAGCTGAAGCGCTGCATTTTGGTCAGTCAGCAGGGTTAGATTGCGAAGCGGTTATTGACACGATCAGTAAAGGTGCAGCGCAATCCTGGCAGATGGAAAACCGCTACAAGACCATGCTAAAAGGTGATTACGACTTTGGTTTTGCGGTGGATTGGATGCGTAAAGATTTGGGCATTGCACTTGCTGAAGCGAACAAACACGGTGCCAGATTACCCTTAACCGCGCTAGTTGATCAGTTTTATGCGGATGTTCAAGCGCTTGGCGGCGGCCGCAACGATACGTCTAGTTTGTTGCGGCGCTTTACTCAATAAACTCGTTACGCTGATAGTGTTTCACTGCTGATCACTTGTGGTACAGGAAAAGCGTCCTGTGCCGCATAGCGTTCATAATCTTCGTTTATTACGTCGCTCAACTCTTCAAGACGTTGGCGATTGGTTTCCGATAATTGTTGGTGCTGTAAGTGGTCAAGTAGCGGTAATGCATGCACGCCTTTAAAGTTCGACTTTTGATCACGCACCATACTCTGTAGCAAGTTGATGGCAAACGCAGGGATATGTTCAGCCAATTTATGCGCGTTAAAAAATTCACTGAGTGCGACGTCATTGTGTCCGGCAATAAAGGCTTCGGTACCTTTTTTGTTGTGCTCTAGTGCTGACTGTTCGGCTAGGCCCATAGCCTTTTCACTTTCTACTAATTGCGATTCAACCATCACGTGCTCGATTTGATCATCTAATGTGGCTGATTTTAGGGCACACAGTTCTAAAATTTGTTGTGCTCTGGATTCATCTCCAACGGCGAACCAAACTTGTGATGCAATCATCATGGTGCTGGTTTCACTACGAGAAAAATCGTGCATCCATTCATTTTCGAGCAATTTTTGCGCTTTGTCTGTATCACCTTCTAATACATGGGAATAGCACAACATGTAATCTCTGCGTTGATGAGCTTGGCGATCCGCAGCATTGCGAGAGGCATTGCCTATTAATCTTCGGGCAATATGCAGATTTTCTTGACGCTCATTAGCTTTTAAATTGACAGCATGGCGAATATGGCAATCGGCTAATTCAAAGGTTAATTCGTCGCGTTGCTCACGCACGCTCATTTGACTCAGGCGCTTTTTCTCTAGGAACTGTATTGCATCGTCTAAACGTTCTTGCATTTGATAGGTGAGGGTCTTCAGACGCGTTGCTTGCATCGTTAGTTCGCTCATTTTGATGTTATCTAGCCAACGTTCAGCTTTTTCAAAATTCTTTTCTTCGAATGCGATACAGGCCAACCATTCATAGGCTTTGTTTTGGGTAAATTGTAATTCAAGTAAATCACCAATGGCTGACTGACAGCTGTTCCAATCACCCTGCATAAATAAGCATTTAATTTTGCCCCAGCGTGCCCAAATAACATTGTTGGAGCGATTTAATACCGATTGATACAGTGCCATGGCAGAGTCATAGTCTTTCATCAACATCAAAATACGCGCACGCAGTTTCAATAGGTGGATTTTGTAACGCTTGGCGTTTGGATCTTGTATGACTTTATCCAGAGCTTTCAAAGCTTGCTCATACTGTTGTTTATCCAATGCGTGCAATACATTAGCAACAAGTTTTCTGATCGCCATGTATTGAGTCAGTACTTGTTTGATTGAGCGAATGGTATAGGGTTTGACGACGAGAAAGTCAGGCTGAATATCGAGGATCTGTCCAATCGTCTGTGCTGTTTGGTCAGATGTAATAAAAATAATGCCGGTAGAGGGTTTAAGCATGCCGGATTTCTGCAAACTTTTAACCCATTCAACGCCGTTTTTATTTTGCCCTAAATGAAAATCACTGATCACAATATCAACAGATTGCGTACGCAATGCAGCTTTTAGCTCTTTGCCATTGCTAAAGCTGAATATATCCAACTGGCCTAACGCCAGTAGGTGGCTACGTAAATGAATGCGTGCACTGGCGTTATCTTCAACGATGGCTAAACGCAAGTTCTGTTGCATAATGTAAACGGCTGTCTGCTGATTTATTAGTCAGCATAGCAAGTTGAGTTGCAAACATCATTATTCTGTTGCGGTTTTGTTATTGATTGATATAACCATTGCAAAAATTACGCGCGCGTCACAAAATTTTTACAAGAGTTAGGGCCGTGTCCGACCAGTTTACGTTTACGTTAAGGTAAGATGCGGGTATCGTACACCCAAATTACTGTGAACTAGGAAATCTCCATGCATACTGTTCCTTTGCTAATCAACGGTGAATTCGTTGAATCTAAAACCGAAAAATTCATTGCGGTAACTAATCCAGCTAATAATGAAGTGATTGCTCAAGCCCCTGTTGCAACTGATGATGAAGTTGAAGCGGCAATTGCGTCAGCGGAGAAAGCCTTTGAAACATGGCGTAAGATCCCGACGCCTGAGCGTGCGCGCGTTATGATGCGTTATCAGCATTTGCTGAAAGAGCATCATGATGAGCTGGCGACTATTTTAGCCAGCGAAACCGGTAAAACGTTTGATGATGCGAAAGGCGACGTGTGGCGTGGTATAGAAGTGGTTGAACAAGCCATGAATATTCCGGCACTTATGATGGGTGAAACGGTAGAAAATGTTGCACGTAATATTGATACCTACAGCTATATTCAACCATTAGGTGTATGTGCCGGTATTACGCCATTTAATTTCCCTGCGATGATCCCGCTTTGGATGTTCCCAATGGCCATTGCCTGCGGAAATACGTTCGTGCTTAAGCCTTCTGAGCAAGATCCTTTGACGCCTATTCGTCTCGCTGAATTGTTTATTGAAGCTGGCGCGCCTGAGGGGGTTTTGAACATTATTCACGGTGGCAAAGAGCAAGTTGATATTTTACTAAACCACCCAACAATCAAAGCTGTTTCTTTCGTTGGGTCAGTGCCAGTTGGCCAATACATCTATCAAACTGCATCAGCCAACATGAAGCGTGCACAATGTTTCGCCGGTGCTAAAAACCACACAGTCATTATGCCGGATGCGAACAAAGAACATGTACTGAATAACATGGTAGGCGCTTCAGTGGGTGCCGCGGGTCAGCGTTGTATGGCGATTTCGGTAGCTGTATTTGTTGGCGACAGTAAAGATTGGGTTGAGGAACTAGCGCAACGTATCGCGAAAGTACGTCCTGGTATTTGGGATGACAAAGATGCTGGTTTTGGCCCGTTGATCAGCCCTCAAGCTAAGGCGCGTGTATTAGATCTCATTCAGTCTGGTAAAGATGAAGGCGCGACCTGTTTGGTAGACGGTTCAAACACGACGGTTGAAGGATATGAAGCCGGTAACTGGGTTGGTCCAACAGTATTTACTGACGTAACGACGAATATGCGTATATATCAGGAAGAGATTTTTGGTCCGGTATTATGCTGTATGTGCGTAGACACACTAGAAGAAGCACTTGCTCTCGTTAACGCAAACCCATACGGCAATGGAACATCAATCTTTACTAACAGTGGTGCTGCAGCTCGTAAGTACCAGAGTGAAGTTGAAGTGGGTCAAGTGGGGATCAACATTCCTATTCCTGTGCCACTACCATTCTTCTCATTTACTGGCTGGAAAAATTCTTTCTATGGCGATTTGCATGCTTACGGTAAGCAAGCGATTCGTTTCTACTCAGAAACCAAAACGATTACGTCACGTTGGGTGGAAAATGACATTCCGTCAGGTCCAAATATGACGATTTCATTGAGATAATGGGAAGGTTTTGATGAATTTTGAATTAACTGATGATCAAATCGCTTTTGCTGAAACGGCGAAACAATTTGCAGACCAGGCGTTAGCGCCTTTTGCTGCTGAATGGGATCGAGAACATACGTTTCCGACCGACACCTTTCGTCAAGCGGGAGAGCTTGGGTTTTGTGGTCTTTATTCGCCGGAAGAAGCGGGCGGCCTAGGTTTATCGCGTTTAGATTCGTCGATCATATTTGAACAGCTATCAATGGGGTGTACCACGACAACGGCTATGTTAACGATACACAACATGGCAACGTGGATGATTTCTACTTGGGGGACTGATGAGATTAAAGCACAGTGGTGTGACGATTTAGTCAGTGGTCAAAAGCTAGCTTCATACTGCCTCACCGAACCAGGTTCAGGCTCGGATGCTGCGTCATTGAAATCTAATGCCAAGCGTGAAGGTGATGAGTATATCCTCAATGGTTCAAAGGTATTTATTTCGGGTGCGGGCTCTACAGATGTACTCGTAGTCATGGCAAGAACAGGGGCTGATGGTGCTAAAGGCGTATCTGCTTTTGTTGTGCCGGCCGACGCCGAGGGCGTAGGGTACGGGAAGCCGGAAGAAAAAATGGGCTGGAATGCACAACCCACACGTATGGTCACGTTTGATAATGTACGTTTACCGGCTAGCGCATTGCTTGATCAAGAGGGCAATGGTTTTAAACTTGCTATGCAGGGGCTGGACGGCGGTCGTATCAACATTGCGACATGCTCTATCGGTACTGCACAGCAAGCACTGAATACTGCCCGCGAGTACATGTTGGAGCGTCAACAGTTTGGTAAACCCATCGCGGCATTTCAAGCGCTGCAATTCAAGTTAGCGGATATGAATACAGAGCTAGTCGCAGCGCGACAACTCGTGCGTCTTGCTGCCAGCAAAGTTGATAATAAACATCCTGATCGTTCCACATACTGCGCGATGGCGAAGCGATTTGCCACTGATGTTGGTTTTAAAGTTTGTAATGAAGCGCTTCAGATCCATGGTGGTTACGGCTATATCAAGGAATATCCATTAGAGCGTCATGTGCGTGACGTTCGAGTACATCAGATTTTAGAAGGTACAAATGAAATTATGCGCGTGATCATTGCGCGTCGTCTATTATCAGATGCAGCCGAGATACTATAAGGATTGCTATGACAGAACAAAGTGTACTGTGTAAAACCCTTGATGCTGCCGAAGGTGGCAAAATTGGTTATATTCAATTAAACAAGCTCAAGGCACTGAATGCCATCGATTTGTCTATGGTTCGCCGAATAGACGCACAACTCGTTGAATGGCAGAGCCAAGAGGATATTGTTTGTGTCATTTTAGATTCTGTTGGCGATAAAGCTTTTTGTGCTGGTGGCGATGTCGTGTCTATGTACAACGCCATGGTGCAAGAACCGAAAAAAACGCCTGCGTTCTTAGAAGATTTTTTCAATTACGAATATCAATTAGATTTTCGTATTCATACTTATGAAAAGCCTATTATCGTCTGGGGTAAAGGGATCGTAATGGGCGGCGGTCTTGGTCTCTTCAATGGTGCCAGTCATAGAGTCGTCACTACAACATCTCGCATCGCAATGCCAGAAATTACGATCGGTTTGTATCCTGATGTGGGGGGCAGTTGGTTTCTGCCTAAAATGCCGGGAAAAGTCGGTTTGTTTTTAGGCCTCACGGGCGCAAGTATTAATGCAACAGATGCGTTGTATTCCGGCTTGGCGAATTTCTATGCGGGAGAATATAGCATTGACGACTGCATAGATGCGCTAGTACGCCAACCCTGGCCATCTGAAAAGATGTCGAAGAATGCTATTCGCGAAATGCATACCTTGGTCAGTGATGTCTTGCTGACCTTCCACAATATATCTCAAGATAGCAAACCAGAAGGGTTTATAGAGCCATTGCAGAAAGCGATTGATGCTGCCTGCTCTGCAGAAGATGTGAACTCGATTGTCGATAACATTCTGGCATTAGACAGTAGTAACAATAAGTGGCTATCCAAAGCGCAAAATAGCTTGGCACATGGCTCTCCAATAACGGCTTCGATCGTTCTTGAGCAATTGAAGCGTGGTGAGAGTATGAGTTTAGCCGACTGCTTTCGTATGGAGCTAGATTTGTCCTGTCGTTGTGGTGAGTTTGGTGAATTCGCAGAAGGCGTCAGAGCACTTCTGATTGATAAAGATATGCAACCAAAATGGCGCTACAGCGCTATCAAAGATGTTCCACAAGACACCATTGATTGGTTTTTCTCTTCTCCTTGGGAGCCAAGTGAGCATCCGTTAGCAATGTTAGGGAAATCATAATGAAAAAAATTGCATTTATTGGATTGGGTAACATGGGTGGCCCAATGGCTGAAAACCTCGTAAAGCATGGCTTTGCGGTGACTGTTTTTGATTTAGTCGATGCAGCCATGGCACAACTTAAATCGGTTGGCGCAACAACTGCTAGTAGCGCTAACGAAGCGGTTAAAGGTGCTGATATCGTTATTTCAATGCTACCTGCTGGGGCTCATGTACGCTCTCTATACAGTGCTGAGCAAGGGGTATTGAGTGAATTAAGCCAAGGCTGCTTGGTTATTGATTGCAGTACCATCGATGCAGACTCTGCAAAAACGGTGGCTAAACAACTCAGCGACTGCGGCATACGTTTCATCGATGCGCCCGTATCAGGCGGAGTAGGCGGCGCGAAAGCAGGCACGCTAACGTTTATTGTTGGCGGTGAAGAAAGTGATTTGAATGAAGCAATGGAAGCCCTAAATGCTATGGGAAAAAACATTTTCCATGCGGGCGCTCACGGTGCTGGTCAAATTGCCAAAATATGCAACAACATGCTGTTGTCTGTTTTGATGGCGGGTACATCAGAAGCGCTTCAAATGGGTATTGATAACGGATTAGATCCAAAAGTGTTATCAGAAATCATGTTGAAGAGTTCTGGGCGTAACTGGACATTAGAGTTATACAACCCTTGTCCAGATGTTATGGAAAACGTACCGTCAAGCAATGATTATCAGGGGGGGTTTATGGTCGATCTAATGAAAAAGGATCTATCATTAGCTATGGAATGTGCGGCCCAGTCAAATTCTACTGTGCCTATGGGTTCACAAGCTCAGAATTTGTATAAACTGCACAGCAAGCAGGGCAATGGTAAACTCGATTTCTCGAGCATTTTTAAACTGTTCTCCGCGCGCTAGTCAACGCAAAACGCTAGGCGCCGAGGCATTACAGGGTAAAGTAGGTCATGGCGGCTAGCGCAACTCCAGCACTTTTTCTCGATCGAGATGGCGTTATCAACGTTAATCATGGGTATGTCTATAAACCCAGAGATGTTGACTTTATTGATGGGATCTTTGGTCTGATCAAGCGCTTCAATGATGCAGGTTATAAACCTGTAATTATTACCAATCAATCCGGTATTGCACGGGGGATGTATTCAGAAGATGAATTCTTCCATGTGATGGACCTATTCCAAATCGAATTCAAAAAATGCGGTATAGGGACAATTCCCGTCTATTTTTGTCCCCATCATCCAGAATATGGTGAGCACAATGATTGTGATTGTCGTAAACCTAAGCCTGGCCTTTTTACGCTTGCGGCCACCGAACAAAATATCGATATGGCGCGAAGTATCATGATTGGTGACAAATTAACGGATGCGATTGCCGCTTCTCGTGCCGGGGTTGGGCGTTTTGTATTGTTTGATCCCATGGGGGAAGAGGAGACCAAGCTCGCCAGCCACCGGAATCAAATAACAACTCCGATGGTGCAAGTGGTACATACACTGGACGATATCAATCCTTAGCGTGAAGAGAAGCGACTTAAATGTTTAATCGCTTGACTGAATAGGTCAGTGTTTAACGTTGCAGTGCTGCGATTCCCATTGGCAATATCGCTGATATTGTAGTTACCATTACTCATCACTTCGGTGCGAAGGTTGCCGTGTAGCAGAATAATTTTGTCACCACTGGTTGTCACTACCCATTGGCGCTGTGGTTCTAGTAAATTTTGACCGGTTGAATACAAACCAACGTCCGCATTACATCCCATCATATTCAAAGCTGTTGGGATCAAATCTTCGGTGCTTGCCATCGCCGAGTCAATATCAGCAGAAGAATACAGCGTACCTGCTGTTTCTGGCGATTCAGGGTTGTAACCGGTAGCGATTAACAAATGCGCCTTACGTATGCTAGGTAGTGTAAGCCATTGCTCAATATCGGCTGCGGCAGCGAAAACAACAACTATCTTACCGCCGACGATGCTATTGGCGAAACGCAAACCATCTTGACTGACGATTGCAGCGCCTTTGTGCTTCACTAGGCCAGGGTCGGTATCTACAACGATTGGGATATCGAATGCCTCAGCCATATCAAACAAAACTGGCGTACGGTCACTGAGAGTTTGAGAATAAATCTCAGGAACGCCGTACAAGGTTGTATTCACCAGTGAACTGATATCCGTTGAAGAAACATAAAAACGCGGATTTTTGCGCAGATCCATGTCATCCAATACGCCGATAGGTTGAGTATCGGTTTGAACAAAAATAGCGAGTGATTGCTCTGAACTTATGCTGCAAAATAGCGAGGATAAGGGATAGGTAACCGTTTTTAGATGCGGATTAAATTGCAGCTGCTTGCGTTGTTGGTAGCTTTCTAAATCCAATAGTTCATATCGAGATAACAGTGTTTTAGCCGTCGCAGGGTAGGACAGTGGAAACATGTTATCTTGCTTTATGATGGGTTGGTAAAGCCGCGCATCTGCCCAAACGTGCATGGCATGGCTTGTTACAAAGCACAGCACAAACAATCCAGTCACAGGAACGCCCACCTTGTGTTTGGTTAAGCGTTCAATTCGTTTCCAAATCGCATTAGCGATAACCAACTGAAAAAGAAACCACACAACAAACAGTAGCCCAAGGTAGCTCCACTCTTGCCAACCAAACAAACTCAATTGGTTTTGCGTTTCCGATCGAACCAGTGCCGCAGAATTAAGCGTTATGTGAAAACCTGTGCGATTAAAGATGAGCGCATCGAGAGCCAGCAGCGCTAACCCAATGGCTGCGATTGCGGAACCACTGCCTTTCACAAAGTTAGAGTTGGTTACCCAGTAACATTGGGGGAGAACAAAAATGACAAACCCACAAAAAGTCAAAAAGCCAATGTGGCCGAACCAATTAGCGAATAAATAAACGGTTCCGATCCATGTCCCCGATTGCGGTGACGAGAAAACAAAAATTGACGAAATGATGAGAGCTAAAAGTATATTCGCTAGCGCAAACCAATGCCCCCAATTAACTAACTTTGTAACACGCTGTCGACGCGGCGATTCTGCTAAAATCATAGGGTTACTTCACGCTTTTTAACATTGCTTGGCTGAATTGTTCGGCCATCGCTTGTCGCTGGTTCTCGTCGTATTGTTGGGTGAGTACAGTTGTAACGGTGTTACCCAATACCATCAGCGCCAAGTCACGACCACATTGATGTTTATTTAGCACATCAACTAAATCTTGCATGACTGATTCGATTTGGGTGTTGGAGTAACGTGATTGTATTGGCATGCAGATCTCAATTTTTTATGTAGTTTTTGTCAAAAGGCATGGATTTTTATTTAGATCGATTATAATCCCTGCTTTCACGATAACAAAGTTTATCGCAAAGTTTACCCGATTACGCAACAAGGCCTTGAAAATTCATGCTGTTTTATCGCTTTGTTGCCAAAAGTATAGTCAGAAAAGTGAAATTTTGTCGTTCTCTCGACTGAGGAAATCTTGAATCAATGAGTGCAGTCATACACCAGTTTATTGTTCATCAACTGCTCGTGAAATCTGAACAGAAATTAACCTTATTACCTCGCGAAGCCTGTATTGAGGTTACCCCTTCAATAGAAACGTTGGTTGCGCAAATTAACCATGCATTTAATGGTAAACCAAGTAAAGGTATAGGTAAGTTTGCTGCACCTGAAGACGAACAAGCCTTTATATTCGAACAGGCGCTAAATCAAATGCTGATTGGCAGTGAATCAGAAAGCAGTGAAGAAACCTTTCAACACTTTACGCAAGCAGCAGCGCAGCATTTAATTGCGACTATGGCTGATATGCAGATGGTTGAAACGGGGTTTTTGGTGTTTTGTCGTTATGAGTATTTAGCAACAGATTACCTGATGGTCTGCCTACTTAATACACAGCAACATGTACACGTGGATAAGCAATTAGAGCTTACGATTAGTGAGCACCTGGACTTAGCCAAAATGCAATTAGCGGCTCGCATTGATCTGACTCAATTGAGTGTGCAGCCAGAGAAAGCTCGATACATTAGCTTTATAAAAGGGCGCATGGGACGAAAAGTGGCTGATTTCTTTATGGCCTTTTTAGGTTGCGAAGAATTGCTCGACATCAAACAGCAAAATGCACAATTGCTTAACAGTGTTGATGACTATCTGGCCAGTGAGCAGCTTGATGTGCAAGAAAAGCAGCAACACCGTGATACGGTGAAAGAATACTATAAAGAAAAGATAGCCAGTGGCGACGATATTCAGCTTAGCGAGCTGTCAGCAAAGCTACCGTCTGATGCGGCTGAGAATTTTGACTTCAGTCAATTTGTCCAAGCGTCTGAAACGCCAATAGAGGATACTTTTCAACCTGATCGAGCGGTGATAAAGCAGTTGGCTAAGTTCAGTGGACAAGGTGGGGGGGTTACGTTGAGTTTTGATCGCAATCTATATGGCGATAAAGTTAAATACGATGCCCATACGGACACGCTGGTTATTCGCGGCATACCACCCAACCTAAAAGATCAGTTAATGCGCAGCGAGAAATAAAGCAGTTCGCGTCGCACATATTGGTGAAACCCCGTTATACTATGCAGCAAATGGGGTTTAACTCCCCTTATTTAAAGAAATTAAAGGTACTATGCAGTTATTTGTTAATGATTTAACCGTAATGGATTTTTCTTACCTCTGCGCTAAGCGCGGAATGGTAGGGGAGAGTTGGATTGTCGATGTCGTTTTAGCGGGTGAGCTCAACGAAGAAAGCATGATCCAAGATTTCGGTAGGGTTAAGAAAGATCTTAAGCGCTTAATTGACGAGTACGTCGACCACAAGTTGCTAGTACCGGTGGAATCTCCTAGTACGTCGGTCATTCATCATACAGATGATGGTATGGTGCAAGTCAATTTTGAGCGGACCTGCGCTGGGGAGAGCGACGGTGAAGCGGTTACTCAGGATGCCAGCATCTACATGTATTGCCCTGATGAAGCTTACGCATTTGTCTATGCTGAACAAGTGGATATGGCATCAGTAAGTCAATATCTCAAAGATATCATTGCAACGCACTTACCGGATAATGTTGATGATATTACGCTAAAGCTGCGTACTGAAGTGATACCGACACCGTTTTATCACTACACTCATGGTCTCAAGAAACACGAAGGGAACTGTCAGCGTATTGCACATGGGCATCGTTCAAAAGTAATCGTGTATGAGAACGGTAAGGAAAGCATTGAAGCTGAACATTATTGGTCAACGCGTTGGTGCGATATCTACATAGGCTCTCAAGAGGATGTCATAGCGCCTGCACAATTAAAGTTATCGGGTATTAACAAATCCTTTGATTATGCACACTGCTTTGCTTACGAAGCGTCTCAAGGCTATTTTGAATTGGTGATCGCGAAAGCTGAAAGTGAAATTATCGATACTGACTCAACTGTGGAATGTTTGGCGCAGTATATGTTGCAGGAGCAACAGAGAATGGAACCCGATAAAGAATACGAAGTGATTGCTTTTGAAGGCGTTGGTAAGGGAGCAATTGCGCGTGTATAGATGCTTAGGTTTATGTTTACTGGTGTTTTCATCATTCCTATGTGCTGCACCCTTTGCATTAATCGATACGCCACAGCCAGGTGCATTGGTAAGAGGCAAGCTAACCCAACCTGCTACGTTATATTTTGACGATAAAGTGCTGAAAACGAGCGCTAACGGATGGTTTGTATTTGGTGTTTCAAGAGATGCTACCGGTGAGGTAATGTTACGCTGGGAAAACCATGAAGGTAGTGGTGAAGAGCGTTACGCGTTACCCGCTCGGGAGTACGATATACAACGAATTGATGGCTTGCCTCAGAAAATGGTGACGCCGCCAGAGTCAGTATTGGAGCGCATTCGCAAAGACAATCAGCAAGTGGCAAAAGGGCGCAGTATAAATACTGATTTTGAGTATTTCGCGCAATCGTTTATTTGGCCAGCTGAAGGCCGTATTAGTGGTGTATACGGTAGTCAACGTGTACTCAATGGTGAGCCTAAGCGACCTCACTATGGGGTTGATGTGGCAGGGCCCGTCGGCACGCCTGTCATAGCGCCTGCGGATGGCGTTGTCACATTATTTGTGCCGGATATGTATTATTCTGGTGGCACGTTGATTATTGATCATGGACATCAAGTAACGTCGACATTTATTCACTTGCACAAAGCGCATGTAAAAGCAGGAGATAAAGTCAAACAAGGTCAGCTCATTGCTGAAATTGGTGAAACTGGACGCGTAACTGGTGCACATCTAGACTGGCGTATTAATTGGGGATCAGTAAGAGTCGATCCCCAATTGCTGGTTCCTGCTCGTGATTAATTAAAACCTAACCACTGCTCAAGGCGCTCGAGATCTGCAATTTCAATATATGCAGTGTCAGCGGCTTGCGAAGACAACATACAGGGTAGGCTGAGCAGGCGACCATCTCGAATCACGGTCAGGCTAACCTGAGTGTTTGGCTGCTTTAAAAGCCGAGCAAGGTTCATAGGGGTTACAACCCATTGATCAATTGCAATTAGCTTATCGCCAACCTGTAACCCGGCATTGCATCCATTGCTGGCTTCTCTTACTTGTTGTACCAATACGCCAGTGTCTGATGATTTTATATTGATGCCTAATGGATTCAGCATAGGCTGAATGGCTTTCTTGCCACCCACGTCGTCAAAGTTTTCAGCGTGGGTGATTTTCAGCTTCAATCCTATCTTATTCAATACATCTGAAAGTGGTAATTCACCTGGTTCATAAACTAACTGATTGAGTAACTCATCTACAGGTTGTCCGATCAATCCTGACACTATTGTATGGATAACATTGTCCGGTGTGCCTTTGTTGTGCTTGCCGTATTCGTGCCACAGGGTGCGCATTACGTCATCCATTGAGTAGCGGCCTTGAGATTTTTCGCGAATGTAGACATCTAGGCACAGCGCAATTAAGCCTCCTTTGGTGTAATAGCTCACAATATGATTAATAGAGTTAGCATCTTGCTGATAGAAACGTGTCCATGCGTCGTAACTGGAGTCGGCAGCACTTTGTTTTAATCGGCCTGGGTTGCGCAGCAATCGAGTGATATTTTTACTTATCATCGCGGTGTATTGTTCGGGGGTAATGGCTTTGGCGCGAGCTAGCGCTAGATCATCATAGAAACTGGTGAAGCCCTCATAGATCCACAGCTGATTCGTGTATGACTCTTTGTCTAGCTGATAGTCAATAAACACCTCTGGTCGAGTGCGTTTAACATGCCATGTGTGCAAAAATTCATGGCTACAAAGGGCGAGAAAATCGCGGTAACTGTCTGTTTTTTGAAAATCGGTTGCTGCACCTTCACCGACTAGCGGTAAGTCCCAACGTGGATACATTAGCACCGTTGAATTAGTATGCTCTAGGCCGCCAAAACCGGTTTCAGCCAACAACGTCATAAACCAATATTTGTTTATTGGCGCCTTATCGTTAAATAAATCCACGTGTTGTTGAAGAATTGGTACCAGATCATCGGCTATTCGCTCAACATCGAGGGGCAACTTTCCCGTAAATAACATGACAATGTCGATATCGCCTACTTTAAAAGTATGTTCGAGTAGAACACCAAATAGAATCGGGTAATCAATTAATGTTTGATAATTGTCTGCTTGATAGTGACCCAAACCACTTGAATCGTTTTCTATTGCAGGCATACCGGTGCGTACTTGCCAATCTAGTCGCTGGTATTTTTCACCCATCGACAAATGAACGGTACATGGTTTACTAGCGTGTTCTTGTACGCACAAGAACGCGCTGGTGCCATTAATAAAACCAAATTCATCGTTTAAATATGCGCTTCTGACAGAGTAATCAAATGCATAGACGAGATACTCCACAGTCAGAGCTTGACCATCAGAGTGCACTGTCCACGTTTGCTTGTCTTCTTTATGCCAAGGGAGCGGGTCTCCTTTAGCACTTTTTACGGTGAACATAGACAGGTTTTTATTAAAATCCCTGATCATGTAGCTACCTGGGATCCACGCAGGCATTGTCAGTGTTAGTTGGTCTTGTTCGTGTGCAGTAATATCTAACTTCACATGAAACAAATGCTGACTTACCGAATGTGGACTTAAATGATAAACAATAGTTGGTGCATTACCCATATAACCCATGACTCTCTGTGAATAGTGACGCTGCAACAAAGCGCATTGCTTTGTTGGAAAAGGCCGATTATGATTTTAACTTTAAGATTACCAATAATTTGCCGTGACAAAAAATAAAAGCGTGAAGGCACCTCAAATTTCGGCAGACGATCTGGCTAGCTTGCGAGCACTTCAGCCCGGTGCTCTTGTTGACCTTCAAGTTTCTACGCCTACGAGTCCCAAGCGTGTAAAAACGGTTTATGTGGGGATGGACTATCCCCGTTGTCTGATATTTCAATTTCCCAATATCAAAAAATATGGCGTGATGAAGGATGTTTTGTATCCTGAAAATACCGTGATTATTCGCTATGTGCTGGAAGGTTCTAGTGGTCAGGTTATTGCGTTTAAAGCCAAAATAAATCATGTCCAATCACAACCGGGTCAATTGTTTTTTACGACGTTTCCTCGTTCGTTACAAAGTATCGGTTTACGCTCAGAAAGGCGGGCTGCACCTGGCATTGCTGCGGAGCTCAGTTTAGGTGATGATAAAAATGTCCTCAGCAGCTTGATCGTTGATGTATCGCAAAGCGGTTGTCGTGTTGCAGTGGCACAATCGTTGTTTGAAGACCGTCCGGCAGAATGTATTGAGGCTGGTCAGGAAGTCACTTTGTGTGTTGATCTCAGTGAAAAAACGCTGATTTTAAAAGGTGACATTCGAAATAGTCGTTCCGACGATGGCTATTTATTTTTGGGAATACAATTTGAATCGACGACAAATGATGTCGATGTATTATTAAAACGTCACATAATAACAGTATAAAACCGACGGAGGTTAGTATGCGTCAAATTGAGGCATTGCTACAAAAGTATGGCGAGAGTCATCAAAACAAAACCAATATTATGATCCATGCAATTGCGGTCCCGGCAATCTATTTAGTCACCGTTGGCCTATTGTGGTCGATTCCGGTTCCAGATTTTATCGCCTACTTTAATGTAAATTTTGCGCATATAGCAGCAATACCGGTTTTGTATTACTACTTCAAATTATCAGGCCCCATTGGCGCTGCAATGACATTGTTAACGCTGGCGGCTTTCGGCTGCATTAGATTGTTAGTGTTTTATGATATCAGTGTGTTTTATTTCTGTGTCAGCCTGTTTGTGGTGATGTGGATATTACAGTTTGTAGGCCATAAGGTTGAGGGCAAGAAACCTTCATTCTTTGAAGATTTACGCTTTTTATTGGTGGGTCCTGCCTGGTGGTGGGTTCACTGGTTAAAACGCATGAATATCAGTTACTGATGTGTATTTCTTCCTTTAAATTCTAGGGATCTGCGATAAGAAGGTGCGTTGATACGACCAGCGCATCTTCATTAACACTTTTTCCTTTTATAATCGAATCAAAGACTTCTAAAAGTGAATGATGTGAGTCGTTGGCAAAAAGTATTCGATAATAACGAACGTCTATTCTGGGCACTGCACTCTGCTGGTTGGGCAGGGTTTGCACTGGTGTATTACATCGGTTCGTTTTTGCATGATATGCGACCGATTTGGGTTTTCATCATAATTCTGAATGCCTATGCAGGTTGGCTTTTCACCATTCCTCTTCGCTACATATTCCGTTGGGCTCGTCAGCAGTCTGTAGTGAAAATGTTAACCACAGTGTCGTTGTCGAGTTATTTAGTAGCACTCATATGGGCCGTCGTTAAGAACATCAACTATTGGGAAATATACAAGCACGGATATCGTCCTGATGAATGGTATATGTATACAACCAATACCATTAACTCATTGATGATGATTGTGTGTTGGGGCGGTTTATATTTTGGTATTAAAAACTTCCAGATGCTACAAAAGGAAAAACAGTTAGCACTAAAAGCTACAACCATGGCTCATCAAGCTCATATTCGTATGCTGCGTTATCAGCTAAATCCACACTTTTTATTCAACACATTAAACGCTATCTCAACATTAATTTTAATGAAAGAGAATAAAACTGCTGAAACTATGGTCACTAGATTGAGTAACTTTTTACGTTATTCGCTGGATAATGATCCGATTAAGCGCGTGCCATTGTCACAAGAGATACAAGCATTGCGGTTATATTTGGACATTGAAAAGGTCAGGTTCGATGATCGGTTGACTGTCGAATGGGAAATTGAGCCACGTTGTGAGCGAGCGTTGGTGCCGAGTATGATACTTCAACCATTAATCGAAAACGCAATCAAATATGCGATTTCTAAAATGAGTAGTGATGGCACAATTCGTATACATGCGCGCGTGTTTGGTAGTGATCTACTTATCGATGTTTCAGATAATGGACCTGGTGCAGAAATAAAAGACGGTAAGCTTACCCGCGAAAATGGCGTAGGTTTACCGAATATACGTGAAAGATTGCATTCGCTTTACGGGAAGAATTTTTCTTTTGTAATTGCTAATAATCAACCAAAGGGGTTGCGCGTGAGTATCCGCATTCCCTACGAGGTAAAGGAAGCCGAGAATGACGAATAAAACATTGCAGGTGATGGTTGTGGATGACGAGCCTTTGGCGCGTCAAGGCCTTAAATTAAGGCTGCAAGCTCACGATGACGTGGAAATAGTGGGTGAATGCAGTAATGGTTTAGACGCTGTTACTCAGATACCACAAAAACGCCCTGATTTGGTATTCTTGGATATTCAAATGCCAGAACTCAATGGCTTTCAAGTAATTCAGAAGCTTCGCGATTTACGTCAGCCAATGCCACTGATTGTGTTTGTCACCGCATACGATAGTTATGCCATTAAGGCCTTCGATATTCATGCATTAGATTATGTGCTTAAGCCGATAGATGATGTTCGCCTTGAAAAAGCACTGAGCAAAGTACGAAACGCTTTGACCCATCAGGAAAGTCAACAAAACACTGATAAGCTTGTCAGTTTAGTCGCCGACCTAACCGGTGATGATTGTGAAGAAATCTTGAGAAAACTGGCAACGGGCGAGCCTGTTGAGAGTTCACCGTACCCAGATATTATGTCGATTAAGGATGGTTCTGAAGTCACGCGAGTGCCTGTATCTGATATTCAATGGGTAGACGCAGCCGGCGATTACATGTGTGTTCATGCGCGAGATGGAATGCATATAATGCGCAAAACGATGAAGGAATTAGAGCAATCGCTAAACCCTAAAATGTTTATTCGCGTGCACCGATCTGCCATCGTCAATATCAACTTTGTGAAAAAGTTAGTCAGCCATGTAAGCGGCGAGTATCACCTTATTCTACACAATGATACAGAGCTCAAGGTGAGTCGTAGTCACAGGGATAGGGTAAAAGCTGCTATGGATTTATAGCAGCTTCGCTAATCTGTCGTCGCGTTGACCAGAGTTCGCATAGTATCAACGCAGAAACCTTCCAATGGCTTACTGTTCTCCCATGTATGCGGTAAGGGAACTGAGACCGGTGAGCCATCAACTTCCCCAATCATTACGCCTGTTTCACCATTTTTAATGGCATAGACTGCGTGAGCTCCAAGCTTACTTGCGAGGATCCGGTCTTGTGGAACGGGAGAGCCACCACGTTGAACGTGACCTAGGATCACCGGCCTGACATCGCTACCGGTACGTTTTTCGAGTGTCGCTACTAAATTTGCGATCCCGCCTGGCCAAACATTTTCGGCTACGACAACAATATAACTGATGCTGCCATGCGTCTCGCGACGGTAATCCAATTCATCGATCATGGCCTGAAGCGCTTTTTCTTCTGTTTCAAAAAGCTCCGGTACGATCACATGATCTGAAGCTGATGCTAAGGCTGCATTTAACGCAATAAAACCGGAATGACGCCCCATTACTTCAACTAAAAATATACGTTCGAAAGCATCCGCTGTGTCTCTGACTTTGTCGATAGAACTAACTGCTGTCTCAATCGCCGTGTAATAACCGATTGTGGCATCTGTACCGTATATATCGTTATCAATGGTCCCAGGTAATCCAATGACTTGTCCTGTCCAAAACTGACTTAAATGATGAGCACCTCTGAATGAACCATCACCGCCAATAACCACTAATGCGTCTACGCCCGCATCAGAAAGGTTTTTGGCAGCGAGTTCTCCAGCTGCGTCGGTTTTAAATTCAAGACATCGAGCACTGTGCAAAACAGTACCACCGCGTTGAATCAGGTTGTGCATGTCTTGCGCAGCTAGCGGTTTATATTGCTGTTTAAGTAAACCGTTGTAACCGTGTAAGTAACCAATGGCTTCAAAACCTAACTGTTCACAGGCTAACACTACAGCACGTATACAGGCATTCATGCCAGGCGCATCGCCACCTGAGGTCAAAACAGCAACTTTTTTTGTCACAAAAGGAATCCTTTTACTAATTGTTTGTCGTAACAAGCGTATAAGCTACGCAAGCAAATTTGAATTGGCAAGTCACATTCGCTTACACAAAGCTGCGCAGTTTGATTTTATATTTTTGTAAACTGACAGTCGTACATTGCACATTATATTCAACGGTTACAGGTACGATAAACAAGGAGTTTTTATATGCGTCAGTGGTTGGTTATCAGTGCTGTTATTCTTTTTATCAGTGGTTGTTCTTCAAAATTCGCTTATAACAATCTGGATTGGTTGGTGTATTGGTATGTAGATGATTATGTTGAGCTATCAAAACAACAAGAATCAATCTTTGACGAAAAGCTAAATCAATGGTTGTCATGGCATCGTGATCACGAACTCAAGCGCTACATCGATCATCTCAATCAGGTAAAGTCCAGCGCGATGTCGGAGGGATTGACGCCGGAGCAAGTTAATCAACAAATAGAACTCGCACAGCAACACTGGGAAAGATTACGTTCAAAGTTGGCGCCAGAATTGGCACAGATGGCGGTTTCATTGTCTGATGATCAAGTGGTGTATTTGTTTGCCGCGTTAGAAAAAGAGAACCAAGAACGGGAAGAAAATCGTGCAGACATGGATGATGAGGAGCGTTTGGAGCGCCGCCGCGACGACTTATATGAAGACGTTGAAGAGATGATCGGTAAGTTGACCAATGAACAAAAGCAAATTATTGAGTTATATGTTCCATTGTTTGAATCAACGGTTGATGAATGGATAGCCTACCGACGCGATGTTCAACAGCGCGCAAGGGTATTGTTTACTATGCGACGCGAAAACCCTGATTTTGTTAGCCAATTAACAGAGTTAATGTTAAATCCAGATGTGTATCGGAGCGAAAAGCACAAAGAAACACAGGCGCACAATCGTCTCTTATACACAACTATGATTTCTGAAATTCATAGTACATTAACGAATAAACAAAAACGTAAGCTTGAAGAAGAAATTAGCGCTATTATTGCCGATCTTGAGGATTTGATGAGCTAACGTCATTGAGCGCGGTACAACAGCAAGTATATCGACCCGGTTTAGGTTTCTTTCTAGCATTTATTACAGCCGTTTTGTGGGGCATATTGCCTGTATTTTTGAAGCTCTGTCTAATGGTAATGGACAGTGCAACTATTACGGCCTATCGCTTTTACAGTGCAGGTTTAGTGGTGTTTGGCATGCTTCTGTTACGCAGACAAATGCCAACTAGACACAGTTTGAGCCGCAATGGTTGGGTATTACTTAGCGCGGCAACTGTACTGCTCGTATTGAATTATGTGACAAATGTTCAAGGGCTATTGTTTCTAAATCCGGAATCGGCACAAGTCCTGATGCAAATAGCGCCCTTTATGTTAATGCTCGGAGGCGTGTTTTTTTACAAAGAAGTCTTCACCCGTCAGCAAGTTACCGGCGCTGTTGTTCTGTTACTCGGATTAGTTTTATTCTTTAATCAGCGTTTGCCACAAATATTGTCTTCAACTCATGAAAGCCCTTATGGGCTATTTCTAATTATTATTGCTGCAGTATGCTGGGCGGCTTACGCGTTGTTGCAAAAGCCATTACTATCATCAATAACCGCACGTCAGCTCACGTTTTTTATCTACATGTTGGGCGGCACGATGTTATTGCCTTTTACTACGCCGATGTCCATTTTTGAGATGGACACTGTACAGCTGTGGTCATTGGTATTTTGCTGTGCGAATACGTTAATTGCCTACGGTGCATTTACTTACGCAATGGGAATATGGGAAGCATCGAAGGTGAGTGCAGTAATCGCGATCGCGCCACTGTTTACACTCATCTCCTCTGAAATAGCCATTGACGTTTGGCCTTCTGTATTCGTCAGTAGTGAACTTGATACTGTCGCGTACATCGGCGCTTGTTGTGTAGTCTTAGGCAGTATGTTGGCTTCTTTGGGGCGAAAGCGCAGCGCGAATTAGTTTTCCTTGCGAGCACCAATGGGTTTTTGGTCACCTTTGCAAATGGTGTCATAACCATCCCTGTAGTACCGCAGGTCAGTACATTCGGTTTCGTAACGTTTTCTAGCGGTTAAGGCTTGTTGCGGATGTTTATTATCTCGCATTGTTTTAGCTAGATCCTGACAAACCGCTTCTTGACGCTGGACTTCGAGTATATCTTCGCAAATATCCTTTGAGGCGCAGCCAGATAATGACGAGACAAAAGCAACACTGATAGCTGTCATAACAATTCGCATGGATTTACTCACTTTTAATATAGGGGGTCAGTTCAGATGTTAGCGCATCTAGTTTTTGTTGGTGCATGTCACGTAATGGAATGCTATTTACTAATTTATAGACGTCCTTGAGCTCTTTTACCAATTTGGCATCTGGTTTGCGTTGCATGTCGAGCAACTTCACTAAACTTTGCAGAAGATTGAGTGCGACACCAACATTGACTGGGGCTAATTCTTGAGCAGAACGAAAGCTATCTGCTGCGGTTTCATAGCGCCCTTCACGGTATGCATCAATACCGTTTTTATTGTGCACTTTGTATGCATCTTTCCGTTCCTGACTATCGGCTTGTTTGTCGAGTAAGTATTGTACGTTGGGATCGATGAATTCTTCATTAGAGGTTAGTAGCTTAGTTAATTTTTCAGCTTCCTCAAAATCACCGATATCGGTCATCACTTTAATGCTATCGGGCGCCAGTTTTAGCGGGAAGTCTGGGAAGTTTTGCTCAATGTTAATTTGTGCTTCTTCCATTAATTGTTTCGCTTGGAGTATTTTACCATCAATAGCGCTGATGCGTGAATTCACAATCGTTTCGAACAACGCATAGTCGAACTGTTCATCAGGTCGACTGAATACTTCGTCACGTTTACTGCGTTGCAGGGTAAGTAACGCCTCTTGTTGATAGCGATTTTGCACCTTCTTTTCGTCGGCTTGTTCGGCAATATCTAACAAGCTTCTTACGTAATTGCTGAAGTGCATGACATCTTTGTGCATTGAACGTTTACTGATCTGCCAAATGGTGTGACAACACTCTTTGGCGAACTCTAGATCTGTATTCACGCGTCCAATTTGGGCTGCTAATAATTGACGTTGAATGGACAAGGGCGCAATGGCAATAGCTTGCTTGATGTCCTCTAACGCTTCCTCGTGGGAACCTTCTAACATATGCGCTTGTGCGCGAAGATCGTACGACTCAACATAGAAGCGATTAACACTTAACAGCTGATTCGCGATGTCAAAGACAGGGGAGGGATTGCCTTGACCAATATACCCTCTCGCAAGGGCAACTTGTGCCCATTTAACCGGTCGGTTTTCATTTACGCTCGATGATAATGATACCGCAGCGTCATAGTTTTCAGCACGTAAATAAAGATTTGCTAATAGCTTCAGGCAGTTATTGCGATAGTTTAATTTACCCTTCAGAAGCGTCTGACAACAGTCAACGGCTTCATTAATTTCGTCTTTCTCTACAAGCTTGTATACGGGAGCTAACTCCATTCGCTTGTGAAATGCGCGGTTCAGGCGAGTTTTTAATTGGACTTGTGAAAATGGTTTAATTAGATAGTCATCAGGTTCTTTTTCAATAGTACCCAATACACGATGTCGTGTGCTGTCTGAACTTATTACTAACATTACAGAGGTGGGCTTAAGCCATTTGCGCGCCCGTAGCTCCTCTATTAATTCATAACCATTTTTCTTGTCTTGGCCTAAATGGATATCCGTAACCACAAAATCAAATTTCTCCTTACGACATAAGCCAAGTGCACTCTCTGCATTTTGTGCAACAGCAACGCTTTGGGCACCCAGCGTATTAAGCAAGCCCCTAAGCATCATAAGAAAGGGACGCTGGTCTTCGACCACTAAAAAGCGTTTTTTGGAGTAATTTATGATTTCCATGAATATATGTTTACTGCGTTCATAACCTGAATAGTTAATCAAAGCCAGCATAAAGGCAAGCTGAAGAATTTATTTTGCTGGCCGATAGTATTGAAAAGTCGAAGAAATTTTTAACTTAATGTCTGATAGCGCGGTTGTTGATCATCTTATTCTGCGAGACCTTGAATTTAGTGGACGCTTAAACAAAGCGTTACATTCAGGGCATGACTTTAGTTATTACTTAGCGCAAGTCAGCACAGACATTACCGAGAAACTATCGATCCAATCGATACAAGCTGAAAATGATGCGCGCGGGCAAGATACTCTCTCAAATTTCTACCGAAGACCCGCACTTTCAGCTTTGCCAAGTGACTATAATACTGTGCGAGTTAATGCTGAATGTTCGGCGCAAAACGATATGCCAAACTTAAAGCTTTGGCTGTGTATGCATCCAGAGCCCTTATCTGTACATAGTGATCCTAAGTACATAGAACCAGAGGTAGTTGCTAACTGCGATTGGCCGACACAACAAAGACTCAAACAGGCGCTAATACACAGTGTTCCACAATCGGCTCCTGAACTCGCAGACATTATTCCAATGAGTCAGGAATTGCTTGCCTAGTTTGCAATTTAACAGTCATTTCCGTATAGTTCGCGCCGCATTTTGCACTGGTTTTACGTTCCAATTCGCAAATAGGAAAATTTATGTCTGCTATAACCGTATGCGCGTTATACAAGTTTGTAACGCTGGAAAACTTCGAAGAGATCCGTCAACCCCTAACTGATGTCATGTTAAAGCATGGTATTAAAGGTACCTTGTTACTTGCCCATGAAGGCATTAATGGCACTGTCTCTGGTACGCCAGAAGCTATCGAGTCATTACTGGCATGGCTGAATGCTGATGAGAGGCTAGCGCCTATCTCGTATAAAACCAGCATACATTCTGAACAGCCTTTCTACCGTACTAAAGTCAAGTTAAAGAAAGAAATTGTGACTATGGGGGTCAATGGTATCGACCCGCGTAAAACGGTAGGTACATATGTTAAGCCTAAAGATTGGAATGACTTGATTTCAGATCCAGAAGTATTGTTGATCGACACTCGCAACGATTATGAAATTGAGATTGGTACTTTTCAAAATGCAATCAATCCGAACACAGAGTCGTTTCGTGAATTTCCACAATATGTAAAAGAAAACCTAGATCCCAACAAACACAAGAAAGTCGCAATGTTTTGTACGGGCGGGATCCGTTGTGAGAAATCTACTGCGTATTTAAAAGAGCAGGGATTTGATGAGGTATACCATTTAGAAGGCGGTATTCTTCAATATTTAGAAGATGTACCCAAAGAAAACTCTATGTGGGAAGGGGACTGTTTCGTTTTTGATAACCGTGTTGCGGTGAATCATGATCTAGAGAAAAGTGTTTATGATCAATGCTATGCGTGTCGTTTACCAATTACTGAAGAAGACAAGCAAAGCGACAAATTCGAAGCCGGCGTTAGTTGCCCTAAATGTTTCGGTACGCACTCCGAAGAGCAAATAAAGCGCTTTAGAGAGCGAGAAAAGCAAGTTCAGCTAGCGATGGAGCGCAATGAAGCACACGTGGGTAGTGACGCTCGAATTGCAACGAAAGAACGTCGACAAAAGAAAGCTGCTGAGCGAAGAGCGCAAAAGCAAGCAATGGGTAAGCCTTTTTAATTGGTTCGAAAAAGACTGAGGCACCATCAGGTAAGCGTAGACATTCAGGTTAATTCAAGGATAAACTTGAGTTTCATTTATAGATAAATTTAGTGTTGTACTATGTCTGATAAGCAATTGACAAACGAACAAATTGAAGCGATTCGTAAAGAATTTGAATTTTTCGATAAAGATAATAACGGCCAAATAGACTTACCCGAGTTTATCGAGCTGTTAACGATTATTTCTCCTAAAACAAAAGCGAGCCGCGTTAAAGAAGGGTTTGATTTGATTGACGACAACCACGATGGTTTCATCGATTTTGAAGAATTTCTGGACTGGTGGCAAGAAGGCTGGTGGGAATACTAAAAGTACCCAATCAAAGAACTTAAAAAGGGCGCCTATGGCGCCTTTTTATTATCTAATGTATTTCTCTTGAGCCTTGCAGCGTCGTATCAGCAGTTAACTTTTAGCGTTTCTGTCACTACTGAGCGGCTTTTCAGTGCAAATTCACTTACTTAGTCTTCATCCACAGGCTTGGGTTTGCGTCGAAGTGGGGCATCTCCAACTTCGGTGCCGAGCATACTTTTTACACGTTTATTCGATGTTTTTGACTCAGAGTTAGTAGTTTTTCGAGCTGTTTTCTTTTTGGGGGCACCTTTAGGTTTGCTCGGGGCTTTGATATCAAAGCCTTTAAACGCAGCCGCAAATCCTTCTATGATCTTTTGCGGTAGTTCATAGTCAAGAAGAGCACGTATAAGGGTAAAGCTACGCCAATCCCGAGGACCAACCAATGAAAGGCTCTGGCCAGCGCGACCCGCACGGCCTGTGCGCCCAATGCGGTGGATATATTCTTCAGGGTGTTTAGGTAAGTCAAAGTTGACCACAAGTTCAACGCGTGGCAGATCGAGTCCACGACTCGCAACATCCGTGCATATCAATAAGGTATGCTGGCCTCTGGAAAACGCGTTCATAATGTTTGCTCTTTGATTCTGAGCAAGCTCTGCATGCAGTGCGACAGCATCGAACCCTTGTTCATTCAATACCTGTGCTAAACGTTCTGTATCTTCGCGTGTTGCAACAAACGTAATCGCTTGACCATGAGGCGTTTGCTTTAATATCTGTGCAAGCAATTGGTCTTTATGTTCGACTGAATCGGCAAAAACGTAATGCTGACTAATATCAGCATGTTGTTCAGTGTCGCTGCCGACAACTATTTTTGTTGGGGTTTTAAGTAATTTTTCTGCCAGAGTATCAATACTGATTTTGCCAATCGTTGCAGAAAACATCATAGTTTGACGTTTACGATGATCAGCAAAGCGATTGATCATCTCCAATTGTTCTTTGAAACCGAGATCTAACATACGATCGGCTTCATCAAATATGAGTAGTTCTAGCCCATTAATGAAGAAAGAGCGACTATCTAAATGGTCGGCAATACGACCAGCAGTGCCAACGATGATATGTGGACACTTTCGTAGGGCTTTGATTTGGTCATTGTAATTTTCACCGCCCACGATCAATTGACAATTTACAGGCATACCCGCGGTTAACCACTTAGCTTCGCTGAATACCTGCTTAGCGAGTTCTCTTGTTGGCGCGAGAATGAGTACACGAGGGTCTTTTCTACTGAGTGCTTTATTACGTAATAAGCGTTGAACCGTTGGGATCAAAAACGCCAAGGTTTTACCGGACCCCGTTTTAGACGAGGCAACTATATCGTTACCTTTTAAAGCGGGGGCGATCACCTTAGCTTGGATTTCGGTTAAATCGGTTAACTTTTTCCCATCGAGGGCCTTAAGAATTCGGTGATCTAAGGGGAGTTCAGAAAATAGCAATGCAGCGTCCTCATATTAGTCTGCTTATTATCGCCGATCACCGCACAAAACGACAGTAAACAATACGTTTACTCAAACTAGATTAAATTGCTCGTGATATCGTGTAGTGACTACCACATACTACGTGTTCTTATCTGGAACGCTTGCCTTTACAAACTTAGCTCAATATTACACACAACAAGAATGTTCTATTTTGTTTCTAACCAATACATAACTTGCAGTTAAAATCGCTCATTTTGTTCCGCATCTTGTGAACGAAAACCGACTATGGTTCCGGTTTTGGCATCTAATTATGGTGACAACATCATGCCTTCTGAACAACCCGCTATAGGGCCATTGCCTACGATAAGAATGTCACCCTGACTCCATCCCGAAATTGATTTTTACGTGATTTTTATTGGTTGTATTTGTAAAGCTCAAACAAGGTTTACACTTCAGTGATACTAAGTGCGAGTATTGCAGGAAACTACTTAAATAAGATCGGTAAATGAAAACACTATTTCAAATTTTCCTTTTTGCCTCATTTAGCATAAGTCAGGCTTTAGCAAACATTGCTGCATCCGATGATGAAGAGGTTCGATATTTCACAAAAATAGTAGGCATTATTTCTCCCTTTATCGATTACACCTTGGTTGGAGAGATTGATAGCAGTAGCACATCCGCGCTGAATCACTACAAAGTTTCATATGATGCTCGGGGAAGAGTTAAAACCATCGCTTATTTTCATGGCATACATCCTTCTGAAGATTCGTATTTCTACGCTCACGAGGTACGTTATTCGTATGCTAAAGACATCATGTCGAGGCGGTATTTCGACATGAATGGCGCGCCTAAAGCCATGTGGAGACACTATTACATGGGCGGTGATATTCATCACGAACAATTTAAACAGTCACAGGAGCATGTGGAGTTAACGTTGTATTCAACCGCAGGCGAACCCGTTGAGACAGGCTTAAACGCCTATAAATTTGTTAAAAAGGAAAAAGACCTAGCGCAGTTCATTCAAACTCAATACGACAAAAATGAAACCCCTGTTGTTCTGACGAATTACTTTCCGTTTGAAACATCGTTAATCGTGTTAGATGAAAAAGGGTATCTAAACAGTATCATCAATCTCAACCCCAACACGGAAAAAGTGGAAAATCATGCTATTGCGGAGTTCAGTCATGTTGCTTTTGACTTCGATGAATTTGGTAATGAGCTTGGATGGACGTTTCTTAATACTAATGGAGAAAGGGTTAACAGACCGAGTGTTATTGAGTCACCAGGGTATGCTGAATGGACCTATGAGTTTGAGTGGAAAAATAGAAAGATAGGCACTTATCATAGTTTTGAAATGCGTTATTTTGAAAAAGATGGAAAGCAGTATTGCCCTGACAATCATGTGTGTGTAACACGCTATGAAACTGACAGTTTTGGCGATTACAGTGCGCAATCTTTTCATCAAGTTGACGGTGCTTTGGTGCTAAATCCCGACGTAGGTTATGCAAAGGTGACTATAATTAGAGACGGCAGAGGGCGCAGGATCGAAAGTCGATACTTTGGTGCAGATGGTCAGTTACGAACTGCTGATGTTGCGGTTCGTCGATATGAATACAAGCCGGATGGCAGCGAAATAGTCGTCGAATACGATGCCAATATGAATCAGATCTTAACCAACGATCCCCGTTAGTTTATGTTCAATAATCATAATAGAAGTAATTAGATTGTTGGCAAAGCATAGCGAGCGAAAAGCATTGGTCGTGAACATTTCACGATTAAAAGCTTTTTAAATTGACCCAATATTTGTCGTCACCAGGAGATGAGTCGGGGAGAGTGGGATTGCGCAGTGTGAAAATACGCTTTTCTTGCCATTGCGAGATAGGGTGAAGATATTTGAGTGAAACATGGTTGTTAAAGAGGTTTTCGTAACTTCCGTCAACAATGGCTGTATTCAGCGCAATCTCTAGCTGTCGAGCAAACGCGTGATCAGACTTGCGCACAAATAAGTAGATAGGTAGCTGATAGGAAAACATTACGCCTTCTACCAGTCGCAGATCGGGGTATTTATCTGCCAGCCATTGGATTTCATTTAAACCTTCATATATTGCGCGAGGAAAGTAGTCGCATCGCTTTTTGTTAGTTAGTTTAACTAACTGAATAAACTGGTCGGTAGTCGCCACAGTGTAACCATTACTGCTGAGTATTTCTGTGTCGGGCCAAGCAGTACCCTGACATGCGACAAGCTTTTTTAATGAAGACTCGCTGATATCGTTGAACCGGTGTAGGTTGTCCTTGTGCGTTAGAAAAACACGATACCCCAATAGACCGCGAAGAAGAGGGATGCGTACAGGTTCATATTCGTCTTCTCGTTGTTTAGACGTGCCGTCCCAGAAAATATCTATGATCTCTCTGTTCAACAACGATAAGGGATTAGCTTCTCTACTGTATAGATAATGAATATTTTTGAGTTCAGTTCCTTTTAGTTGGTTGTGCTTAGTAAACGCGAGTTGCAATGCGTCGGTGACAAATAACGAAGTATCGTGATCGGCGGCAAAGTATTTGATCGTTCGAGGCGGTTGCTCTGCGACACTAAACAGTGAGGTAAATAAAAGTAGGCAGGGGCACAATCGATACAGCATGTAATTGGGCGAACAACAAAGTTGTAGAATTATTGTTTTGGTATAGACAATAAAAGGCTAATTTTCAAATTACTTTACCTGTTCCTATCGGACAGTGTGAGTGTTGGTCGCAGATAATGTGCTATTTCAAATTAAATTACCACTCCAACATTAATCCTTTAGAAAATGGTCTTTCTGTGTACTTTATTGAAAGTATTTTGAAAATATAGAAATGAAAAGTGACGGCCATAAGACTTCTAACATTACAGCCGTCGGGGACGCAGGGGAGATTAGAACTGCATTTCTGGAACGTGATCAGGCACGATCAATTTGCCCGCTGTTTTTTCTTGTATTTCTTCGATGCTGACGCCAGGCGCGCGTTCAGTTAGATGGAATGCACCATCTTCAACTTTCAAAACGGCTAAGTCAGTAATGATTCGAGTAATACAATTCACGCCAGTTAAAGGCAGTGTGCATTCAGACAGAAGTTTTGAGTTACCGTGCTTGTCAGCGTGCGTCATGGTGACAATGATATTCTTTGCGCCAGCCACTAAATCCATAGCACCACCCATCCCTTTAACTAGTTTGTTTGGGATCATCCAAGAGGCTATATTGCCATGAACATCGACCTCAAAAGCACCAAGTACGGTGAAGTCAACATGTCCGCCCCGGATCATGGCGAAACTTTCAGCTGAACTAAATATGGAAGCGCCTTTGATGGCGGTGACCGTTTCTTTGCCCGCATTGATCATGTCTGGATCAACTTGATCTTCAGTCGGGTAAGGCCCCATACCCAACAATCCATTTTCAGATTGAAGCATGACGGAAATATCATCTGGGACATAGTTTGCGGCGAGTGTAGGAATTCCAATGCCAAGGTTTACATAGTCCCCATCTTTAAATTCACTGGCGACGCGCATTGCTATTTGATCTCTGGTTAATGCCATTTGCTTATCTCCTATTTAGCCAGTACGCGGCGTTCGATACGTTTCTCAAAGTCGCCTTTGATTACGCGTTGTACATAGATCCCAGGGGTATGAATTTGCGAAGGCTCTAACTCACCCGGCTCAACAATTTCTTCCGCTTCAACAACGGTAATTCTTCCTGCAGTTGCAGCCATTGGGTTGAAGTTCTGTGCAGTATGGCGGTATATACAGTTGCCATAGCGATCGGCTTTCCATGCTCTGACAATCGCGAAATCGCCCGTAATTGATTCTTCAAGAATGTAAGGACGACCATTAAACTCTTTTACTTCTTTCCCTTCACCGACCGGTGTGCCGTAACCGGTTGCCGTGTAAAACGCCGGAATACCTGCGCCGCCAGCACGCATTTTTTCTGCCAAGGTGCCTTGTGGCGTAAGTTCAACCTCCAGTTCACCATTGAGTAACTGCTGCTCGAACAGGGCGTTTTCACCCACATATGAAGAAATCATTTTTTTGATTTGTTTATCTTCTAACAAAATACCCAAACCAAAGTCATCGACTCCGCAGTTGTTCGAAACGAAGGTAAGTCCTTTTACACCCATTTTTTTGATTTCGGTGATCAAGCCTTCTGGGATACCACACAAACCGAAACCACCGGCGATAACCGTCATGTCATCGGTAAGCCCTTGCATGGCTTCCGCGTAGCTGTTTACTACTTTATTAAATCCGGACATTGTTCTCTCAATTGTTACGATAACGTTAATGCAGTATCGAACAGCTTGTTAACAAAGTGAAATTAATTTAATGTCTCAATTAATAAATAATATTTATTAAAAGTCGATATGCTCAATTTAAAAAGTATTAATGCCTTTATTACATTGGCTGAATCCAAAACCTTTGCTGAGGCGGCTGATAAATTACATATCACGCAACCGGCGCTTTCTAGCAGTATAAAAAAACTTGAAGAGTCGCTAGGTGGAAAGTTATTTTCGCGCAATACCCGTAACGTAAGCCTAACCAATGAAGGAAAAGTTTTTCTGCCAGAGGCGAAGCGATTGTGGGGGGATTGTGATAATGCGATGGCGGATATGAAGCGTTTGTTTGCGGTCAAGCAGGGCAGTTTGACGATTGCGGCGATGCCTTCTTTTGCTGAAGGCCCTCTGCCCAAGTTACTTCAGCGTTTTAATGCCGATTACCCCAATATTCGTTTCCGTATATTAGATGTGGTTATGGAAGCTGTAATTGAGTGTGTGTTAAGTGGTAGAACTGAAATAGGGTTCAGCTTCAAACCTGAACGTGATGATGGCCTTGTGTTTAGTCCTTTATTTGAGGATAAATTTATTGCAGTCGTCGATAACTCTCACCCTCTAGCAAGTGAGTCTGAACTGAGTTGGCGAACAATACTTGCTGAACCCTTTATTGCGATGAATCGAGATTCGAGTGTTCGCTTATGGTTACATCAAATCGCTGAGCAGTTAGATATGCCACTCAATCTAGTCGCAGAAGCCAATCAGCTTAGTACGGTCGGCCAGCTGGTAACAACTGGTATGGGAGTTTCTATTGTGCCTATGCTATGTCGTCCACAGATGCTGTCGAAGGGACTTAAGTGCATAGGGTTAGAGGAAGATCTATTGGTGAAACCTGTAGGTATAATAAAAGCGAAGAGACGAACGTTATCTGTGCCAGCTCAGGAGTTCTGGCACGCTGTGCTGGATTAAGCCGTCACTATAAATTGCGGTAAAAAAGCTCAATTTTACCATTTCTTCTTAGGAGCAAAGAGTTCGTCCAGATCATCTCTTTCTTGTTCTTTCTTCTTCGCTCTGTCTTGAGCATTAACATTTTTCAGGTTGTCCTGAATTTCTCTCAGCATTTCTTTGAGTTCTGCATGACGCATTTGCATATATTCGTCAGGTTGGTTTTGAGCTTCCAATGCGCCAATGGCTTTCTCGAAATATTGGCGTGCAGAGCCCAGCATGTTTGAACTTAGTGCAGCTCGGCCTCTGCGGGCGAGAGTTTCGACATTAACCCGCAGTTGCAGGCGTTCTAATGTGCGGTCTTCATGCATATATGTTTGTGTGTCGACCTTGCCTTTGCTGTGTTCAGAGCGCAGCAATATGCGAAGTTTCTTAATGGCCTGGATCATTTGAATGATCATCTTGTCATTATCAGGCAGGTTGAAGTTACTTTGATCGGGGGCGCTTGCGTTTAGATCGATGGATTGAACCCGAGATTCTGCATCTTTAACACGTTGGCGAATTTCAGGCATGGTGGGGTTGAGTTCTAGGATGATCCTCAGCGCATTATGAACACGCTGGTGCATAACCCACACAAGCTTTGTAGAAATAGGAAAGTGAGACGACGCCATTAATACATTTTCGGTCTCATCAACAATGGCTTTCTGTTTAGCTATTTCAGTGCGCTTCTCAGATTCAAGTTTTTCTTTATGCTGCTGAAAAGCATTAATCACGATGGCTATGACCACAAGTGTGACTATTAACCCAACAATAATTCCAAACGTCATATGCTCTCGTACTTTATCATTTTAGTGCACTTACACAGCGGTGCTTTATTATTCTAATGCGACAGTTTAGGGCAATTTTACTTGAAATACACTACCCCCGAAACGTCCACCATTGCTTAATTGAATTTCACCGCGGTGCTCTTGATTTTGATGAGCGTGAGCAATCATTCTTGCGAAAAATATACCCAGTCCTGTACGTCCTTGACTAACACTCACTTTGGCTAGTTCTGAAAGGCTTTGTTCAAGCATGTTTTCAGGGTAGCCCGGCCCATCATCTTCTATGGTTACGATTAACTTGTTATCGACCACATTGGCAGATAGATGAATATGCTTGTTGCCATACCTCATCGCATTGATCAGCACATCATTTAACAATAAGAAAACTAAGTCCTTATCAAAGAACCAGGTTAATGATTCATCATACTCTGTTGTTATTTCTATTTTACGTTGCTGGCTGTAGGTTTGGTTTGCCCCCACCAGCTCAATGATGAGATCTTCAACCACATGTTCGTCGATATTTAACGGAAGGCCATTAATTTCAGCACGGTACAGCGACAACATTTGTACAAGGCCTGTGTTTAAGCGCGCAGACTCGTAGTGAACTTGCGACAAATATTCTCTCGATTCCTTGTTTTCTTTTGGAATGGTGTCATCAAGCGACTCGAGTGTCTGAATCAGAAGATTCAGAGAGTTTTTCATGTCGTGCACAGCGGCTGCGAGTACAGATGAGAAATCAATTTCTTTAGACATGGTAAGGCCTTTTGTCAGCATTGCTTATTCTAGTATCTTCCAAATTCATATGTTTGCCTAATTTTTTTGCATATAGATAGAGTTTTTAACTACAATGAATTTCTGCGCTGTTTAAAAATGCTCATTCATCGTTTTCGCCAGTGCATACAATCAAGAATAACCCAACCATGGACAATGCCGATGAAGTTGCAACAACTACGTTATATCGTTGAAGTGCAGAATAACAATTTAAACGTGTCAGCAACGGCCGAAAGTCTATTTACCTCACAACCGGGCATCAGTAAGCAAGTCAGAATGCTGGAAGATGAGCTGGGCGTACAAATATTTGGGCGCAGTGGAAAACATTTAACCCACGTTACCGACGCCGGACAGGATGTCATTGGCATTGCGCGTCAAATACTCGCTAAAGTAGAGAGTATTAAGGCGGTTGCACGTGAACATACATTACCGGATCAAGGTAAGCTGAACATCGCAACCACGCATACGCAAGCGCGTTATGCTTTGCCTGAAGTGATCCAAGGCTTTATGAACAAGTTCCCGAAGGTGTCGTTGCATATGCATCAAGGCACGCCTTCGCAAATCAGCGATTTGGCAGCAAAGGGCGAGGCTGATTTTGCTATTGCCACAGAAGCCCTTCATTTGTACAACGATCTTGTCATGCTTCCGTGTTACCACTGGAATCGCTCTGTCATTGTAAACAAAGCCCACCCACTGGCGAAAAAGGCATCTATCGGTATTGAGGATATTGCCAAATATCCTTTGGTGACCTACGTATTCGGCTTTACCGGTCGTTCAGAGTTAGACCAAGCGTTTGAACGAGCGGGTTTAACACCTAAGATTGTATTTACCGCGACTGATGCGGATGTCATCAAAACCTATGTCAGACTGGGCGTGGGGATAGGCGTCATTGCATCAATGGCGGTTAGTGAAGAGCAGGATGATGATCTGGTAAAAATAGATGCGAGCCATCTATTCCAATACAGCACCACCAAAATTGGCTTTAGGAAAGGCTCATTCTTGCGTAGTTACATGTACGACTTTATTGAGCGATTCGCGCCACACCTGACTAAAACGATGGTTGAAAAGGCAATGATGCAGAAGAATAACGATGACGTAGAAAAGTTATTCAAAGACATTACATTGCCTGTTAAATAAAGACTTGCGTTAGCACTCGATGATATTAACCGCCAGCCCACCTCTGGCAGTTTCTTTATATTTGGTTTTCATATCATTCCCGGTATCGCGCATGGTTTTGATAACCTTATCGAGTGAGACTTTGTGTTCACCCGTTCCTCTAACGGCTAGTCGTGAAGCATTTATGGCCTTAATGGCACCCATGGCATTTCGCTCAATACAAGGCACCTGAACTAATCCTCCGACCGGATCACAGGTTAAACCTAAGTTATGCTCCATTCCAATTTCGGCTGCGTTTTCTACCGCATCGACGGATCCGCCTAGTATTTCTGTTAGTGCACCTGCCGCCATCGAGCACGCAACGCCCACTTCTCCCTGACAGCCTACTTCAGCACCTGATATAGACGCGTTTTTCTTGTATAGAATACCGATGGCAGCTGCAGTTAGCAGATAACGCGCTGCTGTTTCATCATCAACGGGTTGTACAAATTTATCATAGTAGCTAAGTACTGCCGGCAATATGCCTGCTGCACCATTGGTTGGTGCTGTGACGACTCGGCCACCGGCCGCATTTTCTTCATTGACCGCCAATGCAAATAAATTGACCCAGTCCATCGCTTGCATGGGGTCTGCTGATTTTTCATTTTTTAAGCGTCGATATAGTGCTGGCGCACGACGCACTACTTTAAGACCGCCGGGTAAAATTCCCTCGGTTTCAATGCCTCGTTTTATACAAGCCTGCATTACACGCCAAATTTCAGCTAATTTGTCTTGTACTTCTTGTTTGCTGGCATGCACCATTTCATTCCGCCACATAAGTGAACTGATTGAAATGCCGTTGCTTTTCGCTTGTGTGATCAACTCTTCAGCCGTACTGAATGGATAGGGGACCGGTGTCTCATGTAGCTCTATAGCTTGTTGTTTCACTTCAACAAACTCTTCTTGAGTAACAATAAACCCCCCACCGATGCTGTAATAAGTTTGTTGGTGTAACAGTGTTTCACCACTGTAGGCAAAAAGAGTCATTGCATTGGCGTGTAAAGGTAAGGTTTTCCGGCGGTGAAATACGATAGCGCCGTTGCGCGGAAAGCTAACCGAATGTGACTCAGTCACTGGTAGGCGCTCTGTTAATTCAACTTGTTCAAGCATCGAGTCTATATTTTCTACGGGAATGCTCTCAGGCGTTTCGCCATGTAAGCCTAAAATAACAGCTTTACCTGTACCGTGACCTTTACCCGTTTGTCCCAGAGACCCATATAATTCTGCGACGATACGATCGACATTATTGATGATGCCACTTTCTGTTAGATACTGAATAAATTGATTTGCCGCGCGCATTGGTCCCACTGTGTGTGAACTAGACGGACCTATACCAATACTGAACATATCAAATACACTAATCATCGAATTGCCTGAGTCATTTAAAAATTGCCGCTATTATGCGCTCAATGGTAGCTGTCACAAATTAAAATACCTAATGCTTAAGATTAGAATGGTTAATCAATTGTAAAGAAAACTTTATGTTTTATACATTCACTCGGGATCAAAGTGATTTGAGAGGTTACGTAGAATTGCTGCTGTAGCGCCCCAAATATATATGTCTTGGTAAGGTATAAAATAAATCGGCATGCTACGTCCACGACGTTCAACCCAATGGATCAGGTAGTTATTTTTATTTAGCACGTGGCTTAAGGGTACTTCAAACGCCTCACACACTTCATTTTCATCTAGCGTCAATGACAGGTTGGGAGGTAATAGGCCAATGAAAGGTTCCATGGCATAACCGCTTATTGTTCTATAAGTCGGTAATTGACCCACTATTTCGATATGTTTGCGCTGGATACCGATTTCTTCAAAGGTTTCGCGCAAAGCCGCATCAGCGGCGGACTGATCGCTAGGTTCTTGTCTGCCGCCGGGAAAGCTTATTTGTCCAGGATGATGACGTAGGTGCAGCGCTCTTCGCGTGAGCAGCACATTCAACCCGTTGTCGTGTTTAACTAACGGAATTAAAACGCCCGCGGGCTTACCTGCATGCTTCAACGGATAATCTGCTTCCGTTTTAACTTGTTTGGCATGATGAAAGCGGGTAAGAAATTCATCTTCTGTCATAGCAATACCGGTAGGATCTTATTCACCTTATCTAAGCATTCTTGATACTCATCTCGAGCATCTGAATCAATAACAATCCCACCACCTGCCCAGCAATGAAGCTGTTTATTTTCAGCGAGGATTGTCCGGATACAAATACTGGTGTCCATGTCATTTTTAGCTCCAATATAACCCATACTACCGCAATATATATGTCTGGGCGCAATTTCAAGCTCATCAATGATTTGCATGGCCCTAATTTTAGGAGCACCCGTGATTGACCCGCCGGGGAACGCATCACGTAACAGGGTAAAAGGATCTGAGTCATCATCCAGCTCACCGGTTACGGTGGAGACCATGTGATGTACTGCTGCATAGCTCTCTAGTGCAAATGGGCTTGGTACGTTCACGCTGTTGGGGCGGCAATGTTTACTGATGTCATTTCGTAGCAGATCGACGATCATAAGGTTTTCAGCCCGATCTTTTTCAGACTCTAAGAGTTCGGCTGCTAGCTTTTTATCCAGTGTGGGGTCGGCACTGCGAGGTCGAGTGCCTTTAATCGGCTTGGTCTCGACATGTCCATTTTTGACGGACAAAAAGCGTTCTGGCGAAATACTTAAAATGCTGCAGCTCTCAAGGCGCATAAACGCGGAATAGGGCGCTCGATTTGCTTCGCTCAATGCGCGATAGGCTAAGTATTCATCACCACTGTAAGGTGCGCTGAAACGTTGGGCAAAATTAACCTGATAGCAGTCACCATCGATAAGGTATTGGCGGATCCTAGCCAATTTTTCTAAATAGGTTTGCTCACTGGTATTGGCTTGCCAACTATCGGTTAACGTAAATGGCAAAAAGGATTGGGCAGTGTCTTTTATCTTAAATGGTTTAGACGATTCCGGGCGACACTCAAATAATTGTTGATTGTGTTTATCGAAGATCAAAGAGCGATCATACAGGCCAAGCGCCATATCGGGGCAGTTAGTATCGGTATCGAAGGGCGAAGGTAAATGTTCAAAGTGCCGGCCAAGATCGTAACCAAACATTCCCGCTATACCGATCAAAAAAGGTAGCCGGTTCGCTAATTCTTTTTGCTTAAATTCGACATTATTGAGCAATTCACGATGTGTCCTTTGTGCAATCTCAATGGGATCGTCGTTTAGAATGGTTTCTTCGCCACTTAGCCTATCGGTAACAACTGAATGCTGAGGATAGGTTACGATGGTTTTGGCGGGTGAGTGCAGCAAAATATCAAACTGGTTATCTTGAGCTGAATCGCCCGCACTGTCGAAAAACAACGCCCAAGGTGTTTTAGAAAGTTCTTCGAAAATATCCTTCGCTGATAACGAGTTAGGTAGTGTTGCGGGAGTAATTGTGTAGCTTATTTTTTCCATTATCTACTTTAGTCTTAGGTCAGGTTAGTGCAAAGCGACCAATGTCGGTAGTATACTGTTACACACATGCAATACACTATGTAATTTTGTGGTTTAACCACTTTCAGCAGAGGAACACATGACTGTAATTCGTCAACAAGATTTGATCGACAGCATCGAAGACGCGCTTCAATTTATCTCTTACTACCACCCGCTAGACTACATTAAGGCCGTTGAAAAGGCCTATTTGAATGAAGAAAGTCAGGCGGCAAAAGACGCAATGGCGCAAATCCTTATAAACTCTCGTATGTCAGCTGAAGGCAAACGACCCATTTGTCAGGATACCGGCATTGTAACCTGTTTCGTTAAGATAGGTATGGGCGTTACATGGGATAAAACCGATATGACGGTACAGGAAATGGTAGATGAAGGTACTCGTCGAGCGTACATGAATCCAGACAATCCATTACGAGCGTCAATTGTGGCAGACCCGGCAGGCGCGCGTAAAAATACCAAGGATAATACGCCTGCGGTTGTACATATTGATATGGTACCTGGTGATAAAGTTGAGATCATGATCGCGGCCAAAGGTGGCGGCTCTGAGAATAAATCAAAAATGGTAATGTTAAACCCGAGCGATGACATCGCTGAATGGGTGGTTAAAACGTTACCGACCATGGGGGCCGGTTGGTGTCCGCCTGGCATGTTAGGAATAGGTATCGGCGGTACAGCAGAAAAAGCCGCGGTGTTAGCGAAAGAAAGTTTAATGGATCCGGTTGATATTCAAGAGTTGATAGATCGTGGTCCTGAAACTACAGAAGAAAAGTTACGTGTAGATATTTTCAATAAGGTAAATCAATTAGGTATCGGTGCGCAGGGTCTTGGTGGTTTAACCACGGTTGTGGATATCAAAATCAAGTCAATGCCGACGCATGCTGCCTCTAAGCCAATTGCCATGATCCCTAATTGCGCAGCTACGCGTCATGCTCATTTCACGCTTGATGGTAGCGGACCCGCAGAATTGCGCGCGCCTAAATTGGAAGAATGGCCGGAAGTTACTTGGGAAGTCAGTGAAAACACTCGACGTGTCAATCTCGATACAGTGACTAAAGATGATGTGAAGGAATGGAAAGTTGGTGAGACCATTCTATTGTCAGGTAAGATGCTTACGGGTCGAGATGCGGCGCATAAACGTATTCAAACCATGTTGGACAGTGGTGAAGGGCTTCCTGAAGGTGTCGATCTTACCAACAAGTTCATTTATTACGTCGGCCCAGTGGATGCTGTAGGCGATGAAGTGGTCGGCCCAGCAGGTCCCACGACGGCAACTCGCATGGATAAATTCACTGATATGATGCTCGATAAAACGGGTATCTTGGGCATGATTGGTAAAGCTGAACGTGGTGAAGCCACGGTTGATAGCATTGCTAAGCATGAGTCTGTTTATCTAATGGCAGTAGGTGGTGCAGCCTATCTTGTGTCAAAAGCGATCAAAAAAGCGCGCGTAGTCGCGTTTGAAGATCTGGGTATGGAAGCGATTTACGAATTTGATGTTGAAGATATGCCGGTAACCGTTGCAGTTGACAGTGCTGGTAACAATGCACATAAAACCGGCCCTGCAATTTGGAAAGCGAAAATTGCGGATTTGGACAGTAAACTAAAAGCTTAAGCAAATAAATTATTAGGGCAGGTTAATACTTGCCCTTGTTTTTTTAAGGGATTTTTCGTGCTCGAATTTACCCAAGTGCATGCACTTGTCGCTATTAGCGTAGCGTTCGTTTTATTTATCAGTTTGTTGGTTTTGTGGTTTCGCACTCGTGCGGCAAACGAGAAGGCTTCGTGGCAGATCAACAGCCTACAGACACAAATTGACCAGCTCTCACTGCAACAAGACGAACACAATAGACTTCAATTACATAGTAAGCAGCTTGAACATCAAGTGATTGAACTTGAACAACGCTGTTTGAGTTACGAGCGTATTGAAAAAGAACGTGACCAACTCGCACACCAATTACAATCGGCTAGAGAGCAAGCTGCTCAGCAACAAGCGCAGTATGAATCTCGAATAGCAACGTTGGTGGCAAACGAGAAGGCGTCTTCTGAAAAGCTTGAATTGCTTCAACAAGCCGAGCAGCGAATGCAGGTTCAATTTGAAAATCTAGCCAATAAGATTTTTGAACAAAAAAGCGAGAGTTTTGCCAAGGCAAATAAAACCGGGCTAGATGGTTTACTTGCGCCGCTGAAGGAACAAATTGAAGGCTTTAAAAAGCAAGTCTCTGATGCCTATATTAAAGAAGGTCAAGAAAGAGCATCACTGAAAACCGAAATTCTCAGCTTAAAAGCGCTGAACCAACGCATTACTGAAGAGGCCACCGCACTCACCAACGCGCTTAAAGGCGACAATAAGCAGCAGGGGAATTGGGGAGAGGTCGTGTTAGAGAAGATCCTTGAGCAAAGCGGCCTGCGCGAAGGGCATGAATTTGATACTCAGGCATCTTTGGCAAATGAAGAGGGGCGACAACGTCAGCCCGACGTCATAGTGCACCTTCCCAATGAAAAAGACATTATCATTGATTCAAAAGTGTCATTGGTGGCCTACGAGGCATATCACAACACCGATGAAGAGCAACGTAAGAAAGAGCACTTAAAGCAACATGTTAACTCCATTCGTACTCATATCAAAGGATTAGGGAAGAAGGACTATCATAATCTTAAAGGGGTTAAGACGCTCGATTATGTGTTGATGTTTATTCCGATTGAACCAGCATTTCTACTAGCTGTAGACAGTGATCCTGAAATGGTTAGTTTTGCATTAGCCAATAATATTATGTTGGTCAGCCCAACCAATCTTTTAGTGGCATTGCGTACAATCAATAATATCTGGCAGTACGAGTATCAAAATCAAAATGCGCAGGCTATCGCCGAGCGCGCGGCAAAGCTTTATGACAAATTCAGTGGTTTCGTTTCTGATATGGAAAAACTGGGGAAATCATTGGAGACAACCAGCAAAACCTACGATGCAGCGTTTAATAAACTGAGTTCCGGAAAAGGCAACCTGCTTAGACAAGTGGAACAGTTCAAAGCAATGGGGGTTCAACCGAGTAAACAGTTGCCGAAGCATTTGCTGACTGATACTGAAGAATAGGCCATGCAGCAACAGGTTAGCGTTTAAGTGGAGATAGTGTAATGGCTGCGTTCAGTACTATTGCATCGGTGAGTCGCCCGCCATTTCTCCTGCTTGTTGCAAGCGTTATGACATTGTTAGCGGGCCTCTTGTTGAATACGCAAATCACATTCGATTGGTCGAAGTTCACGCTTGTATGCGTGTCTGCGTTATTGGCACATATTGCCGTTAATGCGCATAACGAATTAAGTGATCATCGGTCAGGTTTAGATTTTCACACCGATAGAACACCATTTAGTGGCGGAAGCGGTGCGCTGCAGGCTGATCCTATTGCGGAATCTGGAGTTGCCTATTTTGTATTCGCATGTTTAACAATTACTGTTGTTATCGGATTGTATCTGGTTATCACATCAGCATTCCCGCTTGAACTTGCGGCTTTAGGTATACTGGGCTGTGCGATCATTGTGAGTTATACGCCTTTACTCAATAAATTTCCTATATTGTGCTTGCTGTCTCCCGGTATCGGCTTTGGCATCATTATGTTATACGGCGGAAGCCTTGTATTCATTTCTGAGCATTCAATCATAATTTTTATTGCGGCGCTTGGAATGACGGCTCTGGCAAATAATCTTTTGCTGTTAAACCAGTTCCCCGATCGCGAAGCCGATAAGTCACACGGCCGCTCGCATTGGGTTGTGCGCTACTCGTTATCCTCTGCACGATGGGTTTACACACTTCAGTATGGGTTAGCCGTTGTATGTTTTGCCAGTGTGATATTTCGTTTGCACCTGTCGCCTTTTTACTACCTTTCATTGTTCCCTTTAACCTTTGCTGCTGTTGTAGTGAAACGCTTGTTCGAACAACGTGATTTCAAAATTGCCGAATCCGTATTAGGAGCAAATGTAATGAGTACTGTGTTAACGCCACTATCCATGGGTATTGCGTTATGTGTGGCCGCTTAAACATTATTGATGATACTGGCGTGCAAAGCCTGTGTGAACAATTGGGGATCGATTTTTCACCACAATCCCATCCCGCGCGTTTTGTGCGCGCGACTTCTCAGGTTGGCATTTTAATTTGGGATGAGCAGGGAGCTCGATGGGTTGATGCGACTTGGTGGTTATTACTGGATAAATCCGTATTACCTGATGGGCAAATAACGTTTAGTCCATCAAAATATACGTCTTTCAATACACGTTGGGATAAAGTCAATGTAAAGCGCAGTGCTGGTTATCATAGCTTTAGACATCAACGCTGCATAGTTTTGGTTAAAGGGTTTGGAGAAAGCCAAAAGGTAGCAAAAGGAATGCAATATACTGACTTTGAAGCGCAAGAGGGCGAATGCATTGCGCTGGGTGGTTTATATCGCAAGTGGCCTAATCAGCAGTATAGTTTTTCTATTATAACAACGCCTGCACATGAAAAATTAGACCAATACCACAGCAAGGCCAGTCCGTTAATGTTAGCGCAAACGAAGAACATGATATTCGATTGGCTTAATCCGGATGTTACTGACGTTTCTCAATTTGATCAGCTTTTGCAGGAGCCGCTTTTACCACAGGACCTAAATGCTGTGCCCATAGCAAAACCAAGTTTACCTGAGCCAATAGGACAAACAGTGTTTATAGGCAAAGACGAGGTGAGGTTCAATGTGGGCGGCAATGTTCAATGAGATGGCGTCTATTATGCTTGACGCAACAAAAAGGCCGGTAAAGATACCGGCCTTTTAGATTTTAAACGAAAGTTAGGTGCGATTTCGACCGTACTTGTCGTGACTTGATACCCAGTGACCAGCAATAACCGCACAGGCTAGTGAAATATCACCGGCAAGAACAGTCGCTGCCACGATTTCCGCCAGTTTATTGGCTTTACCTTTACCGTAGCAGCCGAGTAGTTCTAAACACTCTTTCTGTGTAGGTAAGCCAGTACCACCACCGTAGGTTGCACAAATCAATGACGGTAACGTAACCGCCATATAGAAATCACCGTTGTCTAATAATTCATGTGAAAGAAGACCAGCATGAGATTCAACTACGTTTGCTTCGTCTTGTCCTGTCGCGATAAACAAAGAGGCAATACCATTAGCACTGTGAGGGCCGTTGTATGCTGCACCCGCCATCATCGCGCCAGTGTTGGCAAGAACAGACGCTTTGGCCAACGTTTTGGTATCGACTTTCATAACTCGCTCTAATACTTCTTTTTTCAGCGTGATTTCAGCAATAACACGTTTTCCACGGCTGTGTAGTACGTTTAGATGCGAATGCTTTTTGTCGGTATCCATGTTGCCTGATAACAGATATAGGCATTTGCCTGGATAGTTCGCCTTGATCCATTCACAGGCGGCTAGTGTGGCTTTACCTACCATGTTTTGACCTGCGGCATCACCTGTCGTGTAGTTAAAGCGTAAGTATCGTACGCGTGCAACGGACCATTGATGGATATGTTTGAGTTTACCAATACTGGTAGTGCTTTCAGCTGCCGCGCAAATACCGTCCATGTTGTCGCAAACCCACTGACCAAATTCGCGAGCTTCTCGCGCATCAGCGAAGATAAAAGCGGGAGCACGTTGCATAAACTGTTCAACGACAGTGGTTTTTACACCGCCACATTCGTTGATAACGCGCATACCACGGCTATAGCTTGCGACCAATGTACCTTCAGTGGTTGCAAGCGGTACATAGAATAAACCATTGGCGTGTTCACCATTGATTTGAACCGGACCGGCAACGCCCACAGGCATTTGTACGATACCAATGAAGTTCTCAATATTACCGGGTAGGGTGTCGGTACCGATCGAATATTGGCCGGTATGGGTTAGTTCCGCGCCCGTTTTTTCTTTTAGAAATTCCCGGCGTTTTTGTGCCCATTCATCACTGTAGTCGTTATCCGCACTGCGGGGAATACGAAAATCGTCGCTCATCTAATGCTCCTACATACATCGTGTTAATGAAATGTTAAATTTGCATTTTTATACTAAAAATACAAGTAATAATCGTCCTGATTTGTATAAGATGATGGCGATATTTCCGTTATAAGAAGGGATCTGCCATGATCTTGTCGACTTTCCAGTCACCACGTACTTTCATGAGTTGTACAGTTCGTAACTCATCAATTTTATCGTCGTTGTAAAAACCGGTTAAAAATAGCGTGACTTCTGCGCTATCAGCAAACTCTGTTCGACCAACACTATCACTGCCCTCAGGGCTAATCTCGACAGTGTCATACATCAGGCCGACAAGGTTGCGTTGAACGTTACGGTTGGTGCGATAATTATTGATCAATCGGGTCATTCGTTCAGAGCTTAACTTGAGAGCTCCATCTAAGTTTTCTTCATTATAGATGCTATTCATGAACATGACGGCTGCATATTCAGGTGTATTATCGGCCATCATGCCGTATTTACCTACACCTTCACCCTGTTTCACTTCACTGCATGCAAAAAGCGAAACCGCTGCAACCATTATTAATACTGCTCTGAAAAAATTCATGTCGAGTTCTCTATTATTCTTATACCTTATTGTAGACACAAAAAAAGGAAGGTGTCAGCCTTCCTTTTAAAATCAATAACTTTAATTGTTGTGCTTACTGCACTTCTTCCGCATCAGTAAACTGACCAGCAAACAATGGGCTACTTAGGTAACGCTCTGTACCGCTTGCTAAAAGTACAACAACGGTCTTGTCTTTATTTTCTGGACGCTCGGCGTATCGCTTTGCGGCAACAACGGCTGCACCAGATGAAATACCCGCTAGGATACCTTCTTCTTGCATAAGTCTATGCACCATTTCCATACACTCTTCATTGGTCACTTGTTCGACTTCATCGATCAAATCCAAATCTAGGTTTCCAGGAATAAAGCCAGCACCGATACCCTGGATCTTGTGTGGGCCAGGGGTTAACTCTTGGCCAGCTTTTGCCTGAGTGATAACCGGTGAATCAGTGGGCTCTACAGCAACAGACGTAATCGCTTTGCCTTGTGTGTTTTTGATGTAGCGGCTGACACCCGTAATCGTACCGCCAGTACCAACACCTGCAACGAACGCATCAATTGTGCCGTCAGTATCGTTCCAGATCTCAGGGCCTGTGGTTTTCTCATGAATTTCAGGATTGGCCGGATTGTCGAATTGTTGTAGCAATACATACTTGCTTGGATCTGAATCAACAATCTCTTGTGCAGCCGCAACAGCGCCTTTCATACCTTTTGGCGCTTCTGTTAACACTAAGTTAGCACCTAACGCCTTAAGTAATTTACGGCGTTCTAGCGACATGCTAGATGGCATGGTTAAGGTGAGTTTGTAACCGCGTGATGCAGCAACAAATGCTAATGCAATACCTGTGTTCCCGCTCGTTGGCTCGACGATCTCTTTACCCGCGGTGAGAACGCCACGCTTTTCTGCGTCCCAGATCATATTGGCGCCGATGCGGCACTTGACACTGAAGCTCGGGTTACGTGATTCTATTTTTGCGTAAACGTTTCCGCTGGTTACACGGTTGAGTTTAACCAGTGGCGTATTACCAATGGATAATGAATTATCTTCATAGACTTTCATAATTTACCTTTGTACTGGATAGACAGTTGATCTTGGTTAACACCGTGTTTATTCAAAAAGTGAACAAGGTATTAACACTTTGCGTAACATAATAACCATATGATTGGTATGATGGCTAAAAAAGCTACGTGCTTTTTTGCTATAAGATATAGACATTTTGACATCAGCGAGAGAGAAGAGGCACCGAATGGGGTTTACGGGAACACAGAATTACATTGCAAGTGATGAGTTGCAACTAGCGGTTAATGCCGCAATGACGTTAGAGAAACCCTTGTTGATAAAAGGTGAGCCGGGCACGGGTAAAACAATGCTAGCTGAGCAATTAGCCACAAGCCTAAACACTCAATTGATACAGTGGCACATCAAATCAACCACAAAAGCGCAGCAAGGGCTGTATGAATATGACGCGGTATCTCGCTTACGTGATTCACAGCTCGGCGATGAGCGTGTGCATGACATAAACAATTACATTGTACAGGGAAAGTTATGGCAGGCATTCACCGCGGATAAACGTCCCGTTTTATTGATCGACGAAATCGATAAAGCCGATATTGAGTTTCCGAATGATTTGTTGTTGGAGCTCGATAAAATGGAGTTCTTTGTTTATGAAACGCAACAAGTGATCAAAGCGAGTCAACGCCCCATTGTTATCATTACGTCAAATAACGAGAAGGAGCTGCCTGATGCGTTTTTACGTCGTTGTTTCTTCCACTACATCCAATTTCCAGATGCGGACGAAATGAAGCAAATTATTGATGTGCATTATCCCGATATCAAGAAGCGCTTGATTGATGAAGCTCTTAAGGCATTTTTTGAGTTAAGAGAAATACCAGGCCTTAAAAAGAAACCATCAACCTCTGAACTATTAGATTGGCTTAAGCTGTTGGTGGCGGAGGATATTCCACCAGAAGCGTTGCAAAGCAAAGATGGTAAATCATCAATCCCACCTCTTTACGGTGCTCTACTGAAAAATGAACAAGATATTCACTTGTTCGAAAAGTTGGTCTTTATGGCGAGACGCTAGTGTTAGTCGACTTCTTTTTCACACTCAAGAAATACCGTGTTCCGGTCAGCCTGCGTGAATTGCTCGATTTGATCAATGCGCTGGAGCAGCATGTTGTGTTTGCTGACATGGAAGGGTTTTACCATCTTTCACGCATGGTCATGGTAAAGGATGAAAGCCAGTTCGATAAGTTCGATAGGGCGTTTGCTGATTATTTTAAAGGTGTCGAAAATATCGATTTATTTGACAGCACAATACCAGATGACTGGCTAAACAACGCGCTGAACCGGTACTTCAGTGAAGAAGAAAAACAAAAAATCCAAGCGATGGGTGGTTTGGATAAACTAATGGAAACCTTAAAGCAGCGTTTAGAAGAGCAAGAAAAACGTCATCAAGGCGGTAATAAGTGGATTGGCACCGGCGGGACATCACCTTTTGGAGCCAATGGTTACAACCCTGAAGGCATTCGAATTGGTCAGAAAGGCAACAGGAACTTCTCGGCTGTAAAAGTCTGGGATAAACGTGAGTTTAGAAACCTATCGAATGACACGGAACTGGGTACGCGTAACCTTAAAATGGCACTTAGAAAGCTTCGCAAGTTCGCGCGAACGGGTGCCAGTGAAGAGTTAGATGTCAATGAAACAATTGGTGCTACGGCTAAGAATGGTGGCCTGTTGGATATTCACATGGCGCCAGAGCGACACAATGCAGTCAAGGTATTAATGTTTTTTGATGTGGGTGGCTCTATGGATGCTTACATCCAGCAATGCCAAGAACTTTTTTCGGCGGTCCACACTGAATTTAAACATTTGGAGTATTTCTACTTTCACAACTGTGTTTATGAAGATGTGTGGAAAGACAATGCAAGACGAGATAAAGAGCGAATTTCTATTTTTGAAATCCTGCATAAATACGGGCGAGATTATAAAGTGATTTTTGTCGGTGATGCGACGATGGGTCCCTATGAAATAACCTATCCAGGTGGAAGTATTGAACATTGGAATGAAGAAGCCGGTGCAACCTGGCTTAATCGTATCACTCAGCACTTTAGTCACTGCGCTTGGTTGAACCCTCAGTCGCAGCCGCACTGGGGATATTATGCGTCGGTGCAAATTATGCGAGAGCTTATGGATGACAGAATGTACCCACTCACAATTGAAGGGCTTGGTGAAGCGATAAAATTACTTAGCCGTAAACAGTAGAAAGCGTTCTGAGCTATTCCTTTCGTGTACGCGCTCAGCAGCGATAAGTTTTTGTATATATTCAATTAAATCAATTGCATGCCAGCATTAAGTTTCCCTATTGCCTAAACCCTGAAGTGTTTTACTACACATAGAAGGGGTTGTTTAATCATCAGCTGTCATCATATTACTCAACATGAAGACAGTATGTGGAACACCTAGATGAAAAAAGCGATTGGCATTGCCGTGCTATTTACTGCGTTATTGTGGGTAATCCAATCTGCAGCAGTGCTATTTCATTTCAATCAAGCGATGTTTGGATTACAGCCACTCAATGTTGCGTCTTTGTGGGGCATTTTTACCGCGCCGTTGGTACACGGTGGTTATGAGCACTTGTTTAACAATACATTGCCTATGATCATTTTGTTGGCCATGTTGTGGTACGGTTATCCCAATACACGTGGACGCGTGTTTAGCGTCATTTGGATTGTATCAGGTGTAGGGGTTTGGTTGTTCGCACGAACTTCAACGCATCTCGGTGCCAGTGGTTTAACCCATGGTTTGTTTTTCTTTTTGTTTACCGTTAGTTTGTTTCGTCGAGACAAGCGCTCTGTTGTACTGATGATGATCGCGTTTTTCATGTATGGCGGTATGGTAATGACGATTTTTCCGCGTGAACCCGGCATCTCATATGAGTATCATTTCTTTGGTGCACTTGCTGGTTTTATTTCTGCGTTAATATGGCATCGTCAGGATCCAAAGTTTGTTAGCAAGCAATATGCGTGGGAAACCGAAGGGTATGAAGATGATGATATCCGTCGCATCGGTGATGAGTGGAAGATTGATCATCAACATGCTCACGGGCACGACGAACGCCATGGGCATAGTCAGGGTCACGGACATCGACATGATCACCACCATCAACGTCATCATCATTGATGTATTTGACGAATCAGTAAAGCTCGCGCAGAATGCCTGCGCATTTAGTTATGTTAACATGATAGGACAAGTCCTTGGAGCAGAAACGCCTCAACAAATTTATCAGTGATTCAGGTTTTTGTAGTCGTCGAGAGGCCGATGCGCTGATATCTGCAGGTCGAGTGAAGATCAACAACAAAGTACCTGAATTAGGCACCAAGGTCGTTGAAGGCGATGTTGTCAGCGTTGATGGCAAACCAATCCATGCGGTGAAAAAGGACAAGAGCGATAGGGTTTACATCGCCTACCATAAACCTGTCGGTGTAATATGCACGACTGAGAAAAATGTTAAAGGGAATATTATTGATGCAGTGGGTATCAAGAAACCACGCATTTTTCCAATTGGACGTTTAGACAAGCCATCAGAAGGTCTGATATTGCTGACCAGTGACGGCGATATCGTGAATAAGATCCTGCGCGCTGAAAATGCGCACGATAAAGTATACCGAGTCACGGTTAACAAACCGATAAACCCTCGCTTTATCGCGCGCATGTCACGTGGTGTACCGATTCTGAACACTGTTACCAAGCCATGTAAAGTCACTGCGGTTGGCCAACAAAGCTTTGAAATCGTATTAACCCAAGGGCTGAATCGCCAAATCCGGCGGATGTGCGAGTATTTGGGCTATGACGTTACGCGATTAGTGCGCAAGCGTATTATGCACATCAACCTCAAGGGCTTGGCAGTCGGGCAGTGGCGTCATCTAACTGAAGACGAGTTATCGGTGCTGCAAAAAGCGGTTGAGAGTTCATCTAAGGTAGCGCAATAGGTAAACGGCTTGGGTTAAATCTATGATTGGGCTTGGATCCGACGCTGAATAACTTTGACCCGAAAACCGAGCATCACAGCAGCTGTGCTTAGCCCAATAATGAATCCCATCCAGAAGCCGCGTGCTTGTAGTGCCGGTACTATCCAGTCAGTTAAAGCCAGGATTAACCCCATCGGTAAGCCAATTAACCAGTAGGCCGTAAACGTAATTAAAAACATTGCGGTGGTGTCTTTGTAGCCTCGTAATGCATTTGCAGAGATCGCCTGGATCGCATCTGAAAATTGAAATAATGCGGCTAACAGGAGGAGGGGGGCGGCATAGTCAATAACGGATATATCCGATGTATATAAAGTCGGAATGAAGTAACGCAGTAGAACAGTTAATGAGGCGGTGAATATCGCAATGCATAGTCCTAATAATACCGCTGATTTCAGTGCCAAACGCGCGTCTTTGGGGTGGTCGTGCCCAATCAAATAGGCAACACGGATTGATACTGCCATACCAATACTGAGCGGGAACATAAACATAAGTGAGGAAAAATTCAGGGCAATTTGATGGGCCGCGACAGTGACAGCACCAAATGGGGCTAACAATAATGCCACTACCGAGAAAAGGGTTACTTCAAACAGAATTGTCATTGCAATTGGAAGGCCGAGTTTAATCGTTGTTTTTAACTCTGCCATTTTGGGGAAGTACAGTACGTCAAAAAGTTTCGCAAAGCGCAGGGTACGACTAACATTGGCATATGTTAGCGTTGCAATCATCATGCACACAAACACCAATGACGTTGCAAGACCACAGCCAGCGCCGCCCATCGCCGGTACGCCAAACTCGCCATAAATTAATACATAGTTTGCTGGAATATTTACTAATAAGCCCAGCAAGGTAATGATCATTGTCGGGCGGGTTTGACTAAGTCCTTCACAGAAATTTCGTGCGCCCTGATATAGTGCAAAGGCAGGGGCTGACCATAGTACATAGGTTACGTATTCAGTGGTGATTGTGCGTAAACCATCTGCCATCGGAAACAAGTGCAGCAGCGGCTCAATAAAATAAAGCAAAACATAAGCGAATAGGCTGATCAGAAGAACACACCACATGGCTTGTTGCGTCGCAAAGGCGATCTGATGGTGTTTGTTAGCGCCGTTGAGGCGCGAGATGATCGGTGGTATCGCTAGAGCAATCCCTTGAATAAACATCAAAATTGGGGTTGTAATACTAAACCCGATAGCAACGGCCGCCATATCATTTGCTGAATAGCGACCTGCCATAATGGTATCTGACACACCCATCAACATTTGTGTTAATTGCGCGATCAGCAAAGGCCAGGCGAGTTGGATCACCTGACGCAATTCTGTTGTTAACGTACGTTGCTGTAACAATATTCCGGCTCGCGCAATCAGTAATATGCGCGCAAGTCTATCTGAATCACTAGGTTAGGTCGATGGATGTTATTATTCTATACGTTTACTCGGATCTCATCTCGGTTGCTAATCCATACAGTTTGATAAGGGGCAAGCGTTAATACTACATCGGTTAAATTTATGGCGTCGCCGGTGATCAAATCAATCCAGGTGTCAGTGCCAATCAGGTTAATATCTGAAAGCGTCACCGTCTGAGGTTTGTCCATGATATTGGAAATACAGAATATGCTTTGATGGCGCTTAATGCTTTGTCGCCAATAGCCAAATATTCCATCACCTAACTGTAAAGTAAATTGTGTTGCATTCGGGTGAAATGCCGGTTGCGCTTTGCGAATACGAATTAACTGAGACAGGCGAGTTAATACTTTGTGATGTTGTGTCATTGGGTCATCTAACAAAGCTTTTAACTCATTGAATTGCCAACGACGACGATTAATAGAACGATTCTGCCCGGTGTTTTCGACCTTTTCATAGTCGTTAGAGGTGGCGAGCAAGCTATGCACATAGATACCGGGTATTCCTTCTAGGCCAAGCATAATGGCATGTGCACAAATGAAACGATCGATCTGGTAGCGATCAGGGCCTTTTATCGTGCCTTGTAGCGCGTCAAACAGCGTTATATTGATCTCATAAGGTTTTTGTTGGCCTAGATCCGAAGTACGCCAACTCACTCGCCCACCAAAGTTCTGCATGGTTTGCACTAGCGAAGCGATTTCCATGTCAGTTAGCAATCCTTCAGCTGGCCTTAAACCGATACCGTCATGTGATGCGATAAAGTTAAAGTACGTCGTGCCGTTTTGTGCCGGCGGCATCGTCATCAACCATCCTTTTAAATAGCGACAATCACCGGTAACCAGTGTGTTGACTAACAAAGGGGGTAAAGAGAAATTATAAATGGCATGTGCCTCATTCGCATTGCCGAAATAGGTCAGGTTTTCTCGGTTTGGAATATTCGTTTCGGTGATGATGATGGCGTCAGGAGCCACATTTTCAATCAATGTACGCAGTAAGCGGATCACTTCATGGGTTTGCGGTAAATTAATACAGCTACTCCCAATCACTTTCCAGAGAAAAGCGACGGCATCGAGACGAAAAAGTGTTGCACCTTGGGTTAAATAGTCACGAATAATCCGAACAAAAGTCAGTAATACTTTGGGATTCCTAAAATCGAAATCGACCTGATCGTGAGAAAATGTGCACCAAACGTGAGAAATACCATCCGGTGTTTCCGTTTCACGCAATAAGGGGGATGTTCGCGGTCGCACAACCTGAGAGAGGTCATCTTCTAAGCCTGCGGTAAAAAAGAAGTCGTGACCGGGTCCTTCGCCACGAACGAAATTTTCAAACCAGATACTGCGTGCTGAGCAGTGATTGATCACAAGATCAAACATGAGCCCATAGTCTTCAGCTAGCGTATTGATGTCTGACCAATCGCCTAAGGATTGATTAACCGTGGAGTAATCAATAACGGAGAAACCATCATCAGAACTGTAGGGGTAAAAGGGTAGAATATGGACTTTATTGATCGTGTTGACACAGTATGTTTTTAAGAATTTATTCAGTGTATCCAGAGGCTTATGATCTTCCTCAATGATGCTGTCACCATAAGTGATCATCATAACATCACTTTCGTCCCACAGATTGCGATAGGCTTCTGGCTGTAGCGGTGGGTTATCAGCGCTGATCCCTATCTCAGAAATCAACGCATCAGCTAACTCATCGTAATTGTGAACGCTATCAACTTGTTCATATATACAGCACAAATGATGAGTAACTTTCTCTTTTAATGCCTCATATGTCGTTTGCATCGCTAGGCTCCAAATTCTTGTGCGTCCTTCTCTACGGCTTCCAGTAAACGCGGGAATATATCGGGCATTGCACTATTTACCCGGTTCCAACTAGGAATAAATGGTGTCTCCATCGGGTTCTCAAGAAAACTTTGCCCAGCTTTCATAATGTTTTGTGCAAACATTTCGACCGCTTTTTCCTCGTTATGGATGTCTAATTTAAGGCCATTCATAACCGCATCATTGTGATACGTTTCAATAAAATCCAGTGCAATCCTGAAATAGGTCGCTTTGATTGAGCGGAACATTTCAGTACTAAAGGTATGCCCTTGGGTCGCTAATTTTCTGAAAAGTGCCTTAGTGATGTCGATGGACATTTTAGACAGCCCACCAGCATCATTGTTTAAACTCAGATCTTGGTGTTTGTGATCATAAACTCGTGCAATGTCTGCCTGACACAGCCTATTGTGATTGTAGTTTCGGTGCATTTCAGACAGAACGCCAATTTCGAGACCCCAATCGCTGGGAATTCGAATATCATTGAGTACATCTCGACGGAAAGAGAATTCGCCTGCTAACGGATAACGAAAACTATCCATAAATTGTAGATATTCGTTGTATCCACAGGTGCGTTGTAGCGCACGAATGAGCGGTGTTACAAGTAGCCGAGACACGCGCCCGTTAATTTTCCCTTTAGCAACTCGCGCGTAGTAGCCCTTACAAAATTCGTAGTTAAATTGCGGGTGGGCAACAGGGTATATCAGTCGTGCTAAAAGGGCTCGATCGTAGGTTAGGATATCGCAATCGTGCAAGGCGACACTTTCCGATTTACCTGACGCTAAAATGTACCCCATGCAATACCAAACATTGCGGCCTTTGCCCATTTCTTTTGGTGCTAGTTCGAGTTTCTGCAATTCTTCATCTAGTGCTTTTAGACGAGGACCGTCATTCCACAATATACGGTGGTGCTGAGGTAGTTTGCTGAAGAACTTAAGTGCGTGTTCATATTGCGCTTTATCGGCTCTGTCGAGTCCTATAACGACCTCATTGAGGTAAGGGACATCACAAAGATGATTGATGATATTAGGTAATGCTTCCCCTTCTAATTCTGAAAACAATGAAGGCAGGATCAGCGCCATGGGACGTTGTTTACTGAACTTGATGAGCTCTGCTTCTAGCTCTTCAATGGGACGTTCTGATAGATTGTGCAGTGTCGTGACTATCCCATTTTGATAAAAGTCAGCCATAGTAACTCCAGATTATTCAAGCAATAAGATTGACGACAAAGCTTCAGCCCAGCCTTCTGGGCCGAATTTTGTCGTGGTATATACGTTATTATTTTTATTCAGTGTAGGGGGTGAATGAACGGGTGACAGTACTCTCACTGATATATCCGCAACTTCTAACATTGCGATATCATTTTTACCGTCACCTAATGCGATGGTTTTGGTTTGTTGAGACGAAGCCAACATTCCATTGTATTGCGCAGCGAGCCATTGCATGGCAAGGCCTTTGTTACAAGCACCGCAAACGTGGATAAAGCGACCACCTTCAACGGGATCTGCACCAGCATCTTTAAGTGCCTGTAAAAAGGCCTGTTTTTGTTCATCGTTTCCTTTCCATGCGACGGGCTCACCAAATTCCCGCATGGACGCCTTTTCGGCTTGCTCTGCTGACAAGCCCGTAAGTTCTTGAATGCCTGTAACGCCTAATTCAGTAAAACTTTTATAAAAACCACCAAATGTATCCGATAATGAATTAAGTATATCTAGCCAATGAAAATGTGGCTGAGTAAATGTTTTGCGGTCGTATCCGGCATGAGGCGATGGCATGATGTCATTGCAATTAAAAGAATCGGAAACCCCTTTAGGGAAGTAGCAGGCAGCGCCATTTTCGGTAATTAATGGCGTGTTAAGAGCCAGTGTGTCGGCAATATCTTTTACTTCGTGGAATGTTTTGCTGGTATTAATGATAATGGGGAACGACAAGGCTTTTAATTGCCTTATCGTTTTCTCTGCTGGCGCAGTTGAGTAGGTGTAATGGTCAAGTAAAGTGCCATCTAGATCGGTAAACACGAGATAATGACTATTCACTTCATATACTCCGCGACGACACCGGTGATGTGACGTTTATTATCTAATTCGAACACGCAATTGGCTCGTTCAGGTAAGGTATCTAAGATGTGTCGAGTAAGCCTCTCAAAATAACTTACAAACGCTTTAACTTGAGTTTCATCCATCAGCGTAGTGGCTTTCTCCGGCGAGACTTTTTGACGCAACTTATTTTCTTGTTCTAAGCGCCACGTAGACACGCAGTCAAAATCAGGGGCTTTCAACATTACCCAATAATTCATCATATTTTGTAAAGGCACATATTGCTGACGTAGCGCTGAATTTACATATTCACGCCAAACACCGAGGCCATCGTGCTCTTTTTCTAATGAATTTACAGCATAAGCCAGTGCGGTAGAGGGTTGCGGCTCTGCACCCCAACACCAACCCTCGAATATGACAACATCTACAGGGGCATTAACGACCGGCCATTCAAGCACGGAATAAGGATCATCCGTAGACTTGTCAAATTTTGGCAATGAAACAGTGCCATATTCACCCAGTTGTTTAAGCGTTTTTTGCAATAGCGATACATCATGAGTGCCAGGAACACCTCGTGTTTTTAGCAGCGGGTGGATTTTTACTGACATAGCCAGACGGTCAGATTTGGACAAATAAAAGTCATCCAGTGATAAGGCGACGACGGATAATTGTTTTTCTTGGCTTAAATACTCCACCAAATATTGTGATAACGTCGATTTCCCAGAGCCCTGCGCGCCGTTTATGCCAACGTAAAATGGTCGCTGCGCACCCTTTTGGTGCATCGCGATTGCGTCACCTAACGGGTTGAACCATTTTTGTGCATGCACTAAATAGTCAGGCGTGAGTAAGTTAGATTCCAGAAAAGCGCTGTAGTCCATATATCTTCCACGTTTACCGAGCCAATGGCTGTTGCTTTACTTATAGAAGGTAAACAACTAGTGTGCCAATTGGACGGCGTTACATGGTTATGAAGCATTAAACAGCGCTGAAGAGCTTATTATCGTTTAACCGCAGTGATCACTGAACGTAATGGTGCAGCGTATCCTTCAATCGTTTTGCTGGGATCCGATGGGTCAAGAAAGTCTTGCAGTGATTGATTTTGCATCCATTCAGTGGGTCTTTGTTCTTCTATGGTTGTAGTGCACGTATCAACGACCTTGATGTCGGTGAAACCTAACCGTGATAACCACAACACTAATGCTTCATTGCTGGGCAAAAACCACACATTGCGCATTTGCGCGTAGCGGTCAGTCGGCATCAATACCGTTTGCGCATCCCCTTCAACAATGAGTGTTTCAAGTACTAATTGTCCGCCTGATTTAAGTTGGCTTTTTAATTCCGTTAAAAACGCAATCGGATCGCGTCGATGGTATAACACGCCCATAGAGAACACACAGTCAAACCCATTGAGAATCGGCATTTGCTCTATACCCAACGGGAGCATGTGTATTGGTGCTTTGCCGTGAAAGTGTTTAATGGCATAAAACTGAGCATTAAACAGGGGGGTAGGGTCAATACCGATAACCAATTTGGCTTCTTCGCCGAGCATACGCCACATGTGGTAACCGCTGCCACAGCCAACGTCCAATACAGTTTTATCTTTTAAGGAGTCAATATGCGGAACTACACGTTCCCATTTCCAGTCTGAGCGCCACTCTGTGTCAATATCGATGCCAAAAAGAGAAAATGGTCCCTTGCGCCACGGCATGAATTTTTTAAGCAGCGAACGCGTTCGGGCTTCATCATTTTCAGCCAAGTCTCCTTTTTCACCTATATTAACAGTATGTTTTAAGTCAATATTTGAAGGTGTTAATACAGGAAGTTGTTCGATCAAACGCCCCAGTTTAATAGCCTCTTGACTATGATGAGAATCAAGCCATTCATCTAACTGGTGAGGAAGAGTGTTTAACCAATGACTAACAGAAGAGTCTATTAGGTCGTAATAGCATTGTTTAAACCATTGTTGAGGATGACTCATGCTTTGATCGCTACCATTGAACAGAAGTTAAATTGCTGCTGTGTAATCACAACAGAATGAAAGCCGGCCCCCAATAGACGAGACTCATGCTCAGAGAACGTATTGAGCTGCATAACATTTTCCAATGCCGCTCTTTTCTGACTAATTTCGAGTTCACTGTAGCCGTTGTCTCGTTTGAATTGATGGTGTAAGTCGACTAACAATTCATTGGCTTGAGCATCAGGGTGCCTGATCTTTTCGCTCAAAATTAGAATCCCACCGGGTACTAAACCATCAGCAATTCGTTGGATCAGGGCCTGTCTTTTTTCTCGTTCAACAAATTGCAGCGTAAAATTCATGATCACGACGCTAGCATCTTCGATTTCGATTTGTGTTATGTCATTTTCAAACAATGAAATGTGGGCGGCATGAGAAAATTGGCGAATATAGCGCTGACATCTTTGCAACATAGCGGCTGAGTTGTCTATGGCAAAAATGGGATTGGCATGTTGGCTGCCATGCGCCGCTGCTAGACTGGCAGCGCCTAAAGAGCAGCCCAAATCATAAATTCGAGTGTCTGGTTGTGCATAACGCTCACTTAGCTGTTCAATGGTTTTTAAAATGCGGTCATATCCTGGCACTGAACGCGAAATCATATCAGGGAATACATCAGCGACCTGATCATCAAATCGAAAGTCTTCAACTTTGTTTAACGGTTGAGAAAACAGCTTATCGGTTTTTTCCATTATCGGCTTTAGTGAGTGTCAAAACGTTTATTTTACGCCAAATTATGCGTCTTCCAAAGCATGCATTTATAAACAAGCTCTGGTAGTTTAGTTATATCGTGAATATACCCGAGTCTTTCTATGTTTAATCCTGCGTTACCTGTTATCGATCTTCACCGACACTTAGACGGCAACATTCGCCCTGCGACTATACTTGAGCTTGGCTCACAACATGGGATCGCGCTTCCGGCCGATTCGGTTGAAGGCTTGACCCCGCATGTGCAAATCATCGATAAAACCAGTGATTTGTTGGCCTTTTTACAAAAGCTAGATTATGGGGTGTCTGTTTTAGCTGACCTTGATGCGTGTTACCGCGTGGCGTATGAAAATATGTTAGATGCCCAAAACGAGGGGATTGATTATGTTGAGCTTCGATTCTCGCCTTATTACATGGGGATGAATCATAAGCTAGCCGTGGGTGATGTTGTAGAGGCGGTTATTCAAGGCGTTAAAGATGGCAAAAAAGAGACTGGTGTTGATGCAAATCTTATTGGCATTTTGAGCCGTACATTTGGTCAGGCTTGTTGTGAAGCAGAATTAGATGGTTTATTGGCACACAAGCAGCACATAACTGCACTTGATTTAGCCGGTGATGAATTGGGATACCCTGCTGAATTATTTGAAACTCACTTTAAAAAGGCGCGACAAGCCGATTGGTATATTACGGTGCATGCCGGTGAAGCCGATGGTCCTAGCAGTATACGCCGTGCAATCGACCTATTAGGGGCCAGTAGGATAGGGCATGGTGTGGCAGCGGTACAAGATGAAAAGTTGATGGCGGAGTTAGCTCAAAAGGCTATCCCGATAGAGTCTTGCCCTACCTCAAATTATCAAACGGCGACGGTCGGTGATTTAACGCATCACCCTCTTAAAACATTTATAGAGCACGGTATGCTGGTTACCTTGAATACTGACGACCCTGGCGTTTCCGCGATCGATTTAGCTAACGAGTATGCGGTGGCGAAAGATGTTATTGGCCTATCTGAAGACGAATTAAATACGATCCAACTAAATGCGGTAAAAGCGGCTTTTTTATCAGAGAATTCGAAGCGAGAGCTGTTAGCCAAGAAAGCCAAGTAGCAACATAAGGGAGCAAGTTCTGTGACGGAAAATACAATTGATTACATAGAGTTTCCTGCTTGTAATTTGCAGGAAACGAAGACCTTTTTTCAATCGACCTTTGACTGGCAATTCACTGACTATGGGCCAGACTATACAGCTTTTATTGATGGGCGATTAAATGGCGGCTTTTTTAAAGCTGATATGGCGTCTCTAGTAAGCCATGGAGCGGCACTTGTGGTGTTATATACGGCTGACATTAATTCAACGCTTCGCAAGGTCAAATCAAACGGTGGTGTTGTTACCAAAGATGTTTTTGAATTTCCGGGAGGCTGCCGCTTTCATTTTACCGAGCCCAGTGGCAATGAGTTAGCTGTGTGGTCGGATATAGTGCCAGACACCAAATAAAAAAGGCTCGTCACGAGCCTTTTTTGCAATCTATTGTTTATAAAGTCAATGGTCGCATTTAATGACCGAACGCAGATGTATTTACTCTTTCTACATTCCCTTCAGCCCAATGTCCTTGTGGCATCTTTCTGACCAATAAAGTTCCAGCCACTATAGAACTGTTTAATTCGTTTGAACGGGTGGACAGTTCGTTTCCACAACCGTTTTCGGTTGCATTGCTAGTAACACTGGTAAATACAGAGTTGTTAACAGCCTTATCTTTTTTACGCAAAACGGTTTGCTCAGCATAAGTGTAAGAACAAGCACCATCTTGTATTTGATTTGAATTAGCATGTACGTAGGGTACAAGGGTGGCAGAACAACACAGTATCGCTAATAAATATTTGGCTGATTTCAACATGACAAATTCCTTTATACGGATGTCAGTATTCAACCTCTAAGTGATAGTTCAATAAATGGCAGGTTTGATACGTTGGTATAAATTTTTATACCATTTGGATATAGGCACTAAATAATCTTCTCTGTCAGGCAGTATAAGCCTCGAACCTATATTGAATAAACTCAGAGCGATACTTCGGCGAGTAGAGAGGTCTAGAATTCTTAAATTAATCAAGCGTAACTTTAACCGAGTTTGCTTTGACAATAATTAGGAGAAATAAAAGATTGGTTACCTGAATTAACGTATTTTAAAGATATGAACCACCGAGATACTCTTAAATCATTTTTCGACAGGTAATACCAACAAGCGAATAATTGGTAAATGAATAGCAATTCAGTACATGAAAAGAAGCATCAAAAGCTAATACTATTTCTGCGTCTAATAGCTCACTTTTCTCAATCCGCTATTCACTCATAACGTAAAAACAAAAAGGGCCACAAAAGTGGCCCTTTAAATTAAGTCGTTAAAACTTAGTGAAGTTTTCTTCTACGTAACCATACAACTGGAACTAGCAATAATGCTAACCAGCCAAGGCTACCTGCTTTCTTATTCGTCACTCGAACAGTTACAACTTCAGTCGTTGTATTTAAACCGTCCGTAGCAACAACTTCAAAAGACACTGAAGTATCAGCATTGGTGGCTGGTGCAACAGTAGTATAAGAAGTGCCTTCTACACCATTGATTGTTACTGATACAGCGTCACCTTCATTGTCTGAAGTCGAAACAGTCACACGGATAGTGTCACCTTCAACAACAGATGATGGAGCTGAAACAGATACAACTGGTGGCATGTTGTTCTTAACCATTACGTTTGCCGTAGCAGTTACTGCATTTCCATTACTGTCAGTTGCCGTCATCTCTAGAACAATCATAGAGTCTTCGTCTACTTCTGGTGCCATTAGAATCGCTTCAACAAGACCGTTGCCTGCGATTACCGCAGCAGGACCAGATACTTGCTTCCACAATACTTCTACTTCGTCACCGTTTGGCTCAGTAACCGTTGCAGGAAGGTCAAGTTCAGTTAACTCAACTACTTCTAGGTCAGCAACCGTCATACCATCGATAAGCGCAACCGGTGGGCCTTCGACTTGAACGTCAGAGAAGACTTCTGATGCAACAGACGCTGTTCCAGGGAATGCTTCGTCTGTACCAGGTACGAATACCTGAGACATTGCAACCATCTGGATAGGACCACCAGCATTGTCTGCATCAACTGTTACGTCGAATGACAATAAAGTAGGTTCGTCAGCAACGTCTTGTAGCCAGAAACAGATTTGAGCACCTGAAACTGCATCAGCGCCGATGTCACCTATTGGCGCTTCGCTTCCAGTGTATGATACAAAATGAGTGTTAACACCCGCTGTACCCGTCGCATTCTCGAAGCCGATGGTTGTCGGAATCGCATTTGCGTTGTAATGCTCAACATTATCGTATGCAAATATAATGTTTGGCGTACCAGGCGCTGCGTCATTATTTACAACGATCTGGAAGTCAGCAATGTCCGGCACACCGTACCATGTCAACATGTCTTCCCACTCAATGATAACCAAACCATCACCACCAGTTGAAGCCACTGTTACACCACTGCCATTGGCAACGTCAAACAACATGTCTCTCCAGTATGGTGCGATAACCGCATTCGGCGCATCGCTGTCAGGGAACAATTGGTTGACCCAAGGCGTAGAGCTAACGTCTGTGCCCAAAGTAATGAAGCCATCATCTGTAACTGTGAAGCCGTTATATTCTTCACCTAAGAATTGGATTCTATTACCGAATACACCCGTAGTAGTATCGCCATCGATATTTGAGTTAATTCCAATACCGAAATCTGACAGGTTGATGTAACTGCCGTCACCAAATGGAATTGCACAACTTGCATCTACCGCATTGCTTGTAACCGAATATGTGGGTTCAACACCTAATAGAGAAGGTTGTGTCAAAGTCCATGTGAGTGTGTCACCATCTACTTCAGCACTTGTGCTTGCAGGATCCAACGTAACACCCTCTGGAAGCGTTAAGTTAACCTCATAGCCTCTGTCTTCACTTGTGAAGTTTGCATCAACTGCAACAGAGAAGGTGAGTGTGTCGCCTGGGTTTAAGCGATCATTTGATGGTGCTACTACGTATACATCATCTTGACCTCTTTCAACATTCACTGGGATCAAGCCAAGGTTTCCTGCGTCTTCAGCAGATGTACCAAGGTCAACTGCACCGAAGTACATATCACCCTCTGCGCCGTCTGCTAAGTCCCAAGTGAAACGTACTTCAAATGGTGTTAACTGAGCGACTGAATCAGGGCCTTCAACCATTAGGTTGTCGCCTGCGTCACCATCTACTACTGCATATGACAAATCAAACGTGTCTGTTGCATCTTCAGCAGAAGCAGCCCAGTTTTGAACGATTAACCAATAGAAGCCAGCTTCCGGCATTTCAAGGTCAACGGTTTCATCTGCACTACCAGTTGCACTAAAGCCAACGATTTCGTCTGGAGTAGGGACACCATCGGCATTTCTGTCGATAACTACCCATAGATCAAGATCAGGAGACGTTGAGTTCGTTGTCATCGCAACAAGACGTTTAGCTCCTTCAGGTACATCTACCGTAGTGATAGATAAACCATCTGTTAAATCGTCAAGGAAGTCTGAGTTGTCGCTGTCTTGAGCTACTTCACCATTTACAACAGTTGCTTTGGTTAAGCCGTAAGACGTTGCAGTGAAATCAGTGATTTCAACAGCTAACAAATCTTCAACCAAGAATGAATCTTGATTACGATTAGCTTCGAAGCTTAGCTCACTTGGAAGGTTACCGTTCGACGCGACTACGGACACTGGCCAGTGAAGGTCAGGTGAAGCGTCTGACGTAAAGTTAACAATACCAAATGACCAAACATCGCTTGGCGAGTTGAATGCGTCAATAGTGACTGTTACTTCCTGAGATTCACCTTCAGCCAACGTAAATTCAGCTGGTGAAACTGTGATGCCTAGATCCCCTGCGATTGAAGCACCAGATGCACTCCACGTACCTGCTTTAGTCGCAGTTACTGTACGAGTCCATGAACAGGTACCGACACAGTTATCGTCTGTGATACTGGGTAGGTTAAGCGTTCTTGGCTCACCACCAATGTTAGGGTTGGCGTCAATGTAGTTTTGAGCCGATTCGTCCATGACTAGGCCAGTTTGCACGGCTTTGTCAACTTGAACACGACCTGAACCCATATCAAACCAGTCACCTGCAGTTGTTCCATCTTCTTTGATAACTGTCGGAGTAGCAGTCATCGCTAGAGCAGATCGAATGTTGTCTGGTGTCCAGCTAGGCTTAGCACTCTTAACAAGCGCAGCAGAACCCGCTATGTGCGGTGAACTCATTGATGTACCTGATAAGTAATCAAAATCGCTCGCTGCAGGATCATGACCATCATGGCCAAACTGCTGATCGGCATATGCTGCATAGATATTGACACCTGGGCCAGTGATGGTTGGTGTCAGTGTAGAGAATGATGTGTTAGGGCCTTTAGACGAGAAGCCTGCCAGCACGTCTACACGACTATCATCAATCACTAAAGTACCTTCAGATGCTGTAATCGTAGCCATGTGGCCTTCGCCCGACGCTAGCCAATCACGAAGTAGGGCACCTTGATCTATGTCAACGTGGATACCTGGGATAACATATATATCACTGTTAAGTGTATTTGAACCACCTGCTACATTCGCTAGAACATAACCACCTGCACCACCATCAGCAACGTTAATGGCTTTTTGGACACGTGCAATAGAGCCACGATCACAAACTACGATTTCGCCGTTAAAAGTGCCTGCTGGGAAAGGCTCTAAACATTGTGCAGGATCGTTATCAGGATCATTTGGGTTTTCAAAATCGCCCGCGTAAACGATAGAGGCAGTGATAGCTCCAGAATTGCTTACACCGGTAATATCTGCAAGTTCAGAATCACCACCAGTGAAATCACCAATTTGTTTTGGATATTCTACTGAACGACCATGCTCAGCAGCCGCAACAGCTGTATACCAAGGAGCATGCTTCGGAGTAGTCGCAGCGCCCGGGCCGCCGTTACCGGCAGACGTTGCCACGAAAATACCTGCATTTCTGGCTGATAGATATGCTAATTCTGTTGAGCTGTTCCAAGAAAAGCCACCGCCGCTGATTGAATAGTTGATAACATCAACGCCATCAGCGATTGCAGATTCAATGCCCGCAGCAATTGCCGCTCCAGGACAGTCACCATAAGTATCGCCTGCAGAGCTTCTGCCGCCGAAACAAACTTGGTACGAAACAATATTTGCACGTGGTGCAACACCAGAAATGCGATCAAATACGAAGCCGGTCTCTACACCAGAACTATCATCCGAGCCTAATTCAGGTAGTGATTCAGGCACATCATATAAAATGTTACCTGCAGCAGTACTAGCTACGTGAGTACCGTGACCGCCGTAATCTTCACCGTTTTTTGGAAGACCTGGAGGGAACACGTCAGTATCATCATAGTTGTCAGTGATGACTGGGTAGCTGTATACACCAATAAGTTTGTCATTACACAGTTCAGGGAAATCCCCCGCACAATCACCTAAATATACACCTTCACCCAATGGGTTAGTGTGGTCATATCCATCGCCCGAAACATCTGCAAATGAATCATGATCTGTGTTGATACCACTGTCGATGATGCCTACAACAACACCTTCACCAGCTGCCTCGTTACCATTATTAGCAGACCCGTTCCATACTGACGGTGCACCAATCAGACCTGGGCCTGTGTCAGTATCAACAGTAAACAGTTGATCGCGCTCGACATACTTAACGCCAGGAAGTTTTGAAATAGCTTCTGCTTCGCTTGGCATCACTTTTATCGCCATACCATTGAGCGCGTATTTATATTGAGCTAAAACTTTTGCGCTTCCTGCAACCTGTTTTACCTTAGAAATGGTTTCGGCTTGTCTATTCTCCAAAAATGAAGCGTACGCCACTACCTCAGGAGCATTTACATCTAGCTTTGTAGATGTTTTTGCTTCAGTAAGGGTACGAGCCTTTTGATTAGGATTTGTTGCTTCTAGTCCTTCTATTCCGCCGTTGTAGATAGCAACAGGGTCATTCTCTAGATGAACGATGTAGATGTAAGGTTTATTTTCTAAGCCTTTTTCTACAACAAATCCGCGTTTGTTTGCGAAAGAGCTTTTGTCTAGCCCTTTATTCACGGAAATGGCTTGAACTGCACGCAGTTCGTTGGTGTTGAGGCCAAATTCACTGTTAGCGTTACCTAGCTCGCTAGCAGAATGAACTGACATCGACATCAACGCTGCTGAGACAGCTAATGTCACTTTATGGTTCACAGGTTAACCTCCGTCTTCCTGGTATGGGAAATAAGTCCCTGGATTAATGGTTATTTTTATAATTTTTGAGCAGTTAGGTTTAATAGCTCAAGGTCGCGCCAAAAAAATGGCGATTACATAGTAGTAGCACAAAAAAATCACTCCTGTCATGTAAATTTGGGTTTAAATTTACAACTGAGTAGAGGATTGAAAAGATCATTAATTAACGTAAAAAAATAGATTTATTCAAATCTTAAGGATTTTCACAATTATGTTTTCGTGATGGCGACTTCATAGGATGATTATCCTGTTTATGTTTACATTTTTGAAACAATCACACTTTTCTAACATATGTATTACAAATAAAAAGCAACGCTAAGATTTAAATATTGGCGTAGACTTTTGCCACATAATTAAACCCTACAAATACAACGCGGAGTTTTTATGAACGACCGTAACCACTTGTCAAAGGTTGGCTCGACGCAAACCGTCAATGTTATAGCAAACGGAATCGTCGATATTCCCATGCTTCAGCTATTAGATGAGCAAGGCAAATTGATTGCTGATGCCGAAGCACCTCAGCTTGATGAGGCTGAATCAACCAAGATATTGCGTACTATGGAATACATTCGTTTACTCGATGAGCGAATGATTGCGGCGCAGCGTCAAGGCAGAATCAGTTTCTATTTAGCCTGTACAGGCGAAGAGGCTGCAACTGCGGCTAGTGCTGCTGCACTTAAACCCCAAGACATGATCATGTCGCAGTACAGAGAACAGGCTGCATTAGCCTACAGAGGGTATAAAACTGAGCAATTTATGAATCAGATGTTCAGTAACCGACTAGACCCTAATAAAGGTCGTCAAATGCCAATCCACTATGGCGATAAAGAACTTAACTTTATGACGATATCTTCACCGTTGGGTACACAAATACCTCAAGCGGCAGGCTATGCATACGGTCAGCGCTTACACGGTTTAGACGCAGTGACTATTTGTTATTTTGGTGAAGGTGCAGCGTCTGAAGGTGATTTTCATGCGGGTCTCAACATGGCTGCCGTTTTGAATTGTCCAGTCGTGTTCTTCTGTCGTAATAATGGCTATGCCATATCAACGCCGGCTGAAGAGCAGTTTGCTGGTGACGGTATCGCCTCCAGAGGTATCGGTTATGGCATTAAAACGATTCGTGTAGATGGTAATGATGTACTTGCGGTATACACAGCGACCCAAAAAGCCAGAGAAATAGCGTTAAGTGAACAATGCCCTGTATTAGTTGAAGCGATGACATATCGATTAGCTGCGCACAGTACATCTGATGACCCAACGGGTTACCGCTCTAAAGATGAAGAGGCTAAATGGCGCGAACGCGATCCAATCAATCGCTTCAAACAATGGGTAATAGCGCAAGGTTGGTTTGATGAAAAATTACACGAAGCCTACATTGCGGATTGTCGTCAAGAAATTCTAGCTGCCGTAAAAGTGGCAGAAAAAGTGCCGGTATGCCCGCTAGATGACATGGTTAATGATGTTTACGACACGGTTCCTTGGCATTTGCAAGAGCAATTAGACTCGCTTAAATCTCATATTTCTAAGTACCCAGAAGCGTATCCCAAGACTGCGAAGGAGATTAAATAATGGCTAAGATGAATTTGCTGCAAGCCATCAACAATGCGTTGATCTTGGAAATGGAACGCAATGATAAAGTTGTAGTGTTCGGTGAAGACGTTGGGCATTTCGGTGGCGTATTTAGGGCAACCAGCAACCTACAAGAAAAATTCGGTAAACAGCGTTGCTTCAATTCACCGTTGACGGAGCAGGGAATTATAGGCTTTGCGAACGGCCTCGCATCTCAAGGTTCATTCCCTGTTGCTGAAATTCAGTTTGCTGATTACATTTTCCCAGCCTTCGACCAAATCGTAAATGAGACGGCTAAATTTCGTTATCGCTCTGGTGGTCAATTTACTTGTGGCTCGTTAACTATCCGCACACCTTATGGTGGCGGTATAGCGGGCGGGTTATACCATTCTCAATCACCAGAAGCGTATTTTGCACATACACCAGGAATTAAGATTGTCGTTCCAAGAAACCCATATCAAGCAAAAGGCTTGTTATTGGCGGCGATACGTGACGATAACCCTGTATTATTTATGGAGCCCAAGCGCTTATATCGTGCATCGGTTAGCGAAGTGCCTGAAGAGGATTATACGTTACCATTGGGTAAAGCTGACGTGGTTGAAGAAGGAACGGATATTACTCTTTTAGCCTGGGGCGCGCAGATGGAAGCGGTTCAACAAGCTGCTGAAATGGCACGTGAAGACGGTATAAGTTGTGAAATCATCGATTTACGCAGTATTTTGCCTTGGGATGCCGAAACGGTAGCACAATCAGTGATGAAAACCGGTCGTTTGTTGATAAACCACGAAGCACCTATTACAGGTGGTTTTGCCAGTGAAATAGCGGCAACGATCCAAGACAAGTGTTTCTTATATCTTGAAGCTCCTATTGCGCGAGTGTGCGGTTTAGATACGCCATATCCGTTAGCGCATGAGAAAGAATACATGCCGGATCACTTGAAAACCTATGAAGCTATTAAGCGTACAATGAACTACTGAGGGTAATGTGATGAGTAATGATTTTATTTTACCCGATATCGGTGAAGGTATTGTTGAATGCGAATTGCTTGAGTGGCTAGTAAAAGAAGGTGACCTGATCGAAGAAGATCAGCCAGTTGCTGAAGTAATGACTGATAAAGCAACCGTGCAGATCCCAGCTATGCACTCCGGTAAAGTTGAAAAGCTTTACTATCAAGTCGGTGAGATAGCAAAGGTTCATGCTCCATTATTTGCTATGAGCTATGCTGACGATAATGTGGTTGTTGAAGCTACACCTGAGCAGGACGTGCAAACCACTGATAGCGCTGGCGAAGCGTCAACTTCGACTGAAGACTTTATCCTACCTGATATTGGCGAAGGCATAGTTGAATGTGAAATAGTTAAGTGGCTAGTTGCTGAAGGTGAGGCGGTTGAAGAAGATCAGGCTATCGTAGAAGTGATGACTGACAAGGCTGTAGTCGAGATCCCCGCTAAAACAGGTGGGGTTATCGTCAAGCAGTATCACAAAGAAGGCGAGATTGCGAAAGTACATGCGCCATTGTTCGCGCTGCAAGTTGAGGGCGCAGACGTTAGCTCCAATGCTGTCTCTGCTTCTGCACCTACTCAGGTTGAGAAAACCATACAAAATAATACCGCAGCAGTAACCCCCAGTACTGCATCAGGCAAACAACAGGGGGGAGAGTTTGAAGCTCCTGTCGCTATCCCTGGGAAAGTGCTGGCAAGTCCGGCTGTTCGCAGGGTTGCGCGAGAAAAGAATATTGACCTATTGTCGGTAACAGGCAGTGGTAAAAAAGGTCGTATTTTAAAGCAAGATGTTTTGACTATGACTGCTCCTTCCTCATCGACTTCGGCGACAGTGACACAGAGCAACAAAGCAAAGCACATTGTTGAATCATCACGCTCTGACAAAACAATAAAGGTTAAAGGAATACTAGCGGCGATGGCGAAGCAGATGACAGAATCTGTTAGCACTATCCCGCACTTTACTGTGAGTGATGATTTGGACATGGGCGCACTCATTGAGCTGCGTAGTCAATTGAAGCCATTGCTGGCTAAAAAAGAGATCAAATTGTCGTTTATGCCATTTTTCATCAAAGCGATGTCAATGGCATTGTCTGAATTCCCGATTATCAATAGTCGTTTGTCAGCTGACGGTAGTGAGTTGACGTATGTAGCAGACCATAACATAGGTCTTGCGGTTGACAGTAGAATTGGTCTGTTGGTGCCTAACATCAAGTGTGTTCAGGATAAATCAATTGAGCAAATCGCGATTGAGCTGAACTCGATTATTGATAAAGCGCGTGAAGGAAGACTTACTAGTCAAGACCTCAGTGGTGGCACGATTTCTATATCGAACATTGGCGCTATTGGCGGCACAATCGCCACTCCCGTTATTAACAAACCTGAAGTGGCAATTGTTGCATTAGGTAAGACGCAAAAGTTACCACGGTTTGATGATAACGGTAATGTTTATGCCGCAAACATCATGCAGGTGAACTGGTCTGGTGATCACCGCGTAATCGACGGTGCAACCATGGTCAAGTTCAACAATAGATTTATGGAATTGCTGCAAAATCCATCATTGATGTTGTTAAACCTGCGCTAAAATCAGAATAAGCAGCTGCATCAAAAGGTGCAGCTGCTCTCACTATTTACGCGGCCACCGCGACATGGTTAAATGCCCACAAATCAGTGGTCGGAATAACCCTTGTTAAGTTATAAACACGCCTTTCACAGCGGTAATCATGCAGACGTGCTTAAACACGTTATCTTGCTCTCTACCATCAACAAGTTTTCTCAAAAAGCAAAACCCTTTTGCGTGATTGATACTCATGCTGGTGCCGGGTTGTATGCTATGTCTGATGAGCAAGTGCAATTAAACAAAGAGTACGAGTCGGGCATCGCAAAAGTGTCAGACTATTCATCACAGCTTCATGACATCAAGCAATATGTGGAGATAATCAGCACTTATAAACAACAAGGTTTGTTACCTGGTTCTCCTGTTATTGCGGCTGATGTTCTGAGAGAACAGGATGAATTGACGCTAATGGAGCTTCATCCTAATGAGTATGAAAAGCTCAAGAAAACAAAACGGCTAGCGTCTGCTCATATTCACAACCGTGACGGATTCGAAGGTTTGCTTGCAATAACTCCACCGCGAATACGACGCGGTATCGTGTTAATTGACCCTCCATACGAGCAGTTGGAAGAGTATCAAAAGGTTGAGGAATGTATTAGCGCACTGCTAACACGTTGGCCAAACGTATGTGTGTTGTTATGGTATCCATTGTTATCAGCGAGGGCTAAAGCTAAATCTGGCCGTTCTGAGAAGATGCTCCAAAAATTAGCTGACAACGCAACCAGCGGTGCTTTTTATGCACAGTTACTAGTGGATACCAAAACGTCTGATACTGGAATGTACGGTTCAGGTATTTTAGCGCTAAACCCTCCGTGGCAGTTGTTTGAAACGGCAAGAGATATCACTGCAGAATTATCACAACAATTAAACGCGTGTGAGCATACGGTGGAGTGGCTCATTCAGCCAGACTGACTATGAGTGAAGGCAAGCAACTAAAGCATTTCTACATTCCTGAAGAGCAAAGCATTTATTTGCTCTCTCACGCCGATGCTAAAAAGCTAAAGGACTGGTTTGCACTGTGCTCACAGCAACTGACGCAGTTGGGCTATACCGATGTGGAAATGATCGGAAAAGGGGCTTTTGGATTTGCATTTGCAGGTATAAACCCTTTTGGTCAGGAGCATGTGTTTAAGTTTTCTCGCATCAATTTGCCGCAACATGTACAAGATCGTCTTGAAGAAGAGGCTTTTATGTTGGGACAGGTTAAACACCGCTATGTTCCAAGTCTCATTGAATTCCAACAAATTAGACGTCAATCCATACTGGTGATGGAAAGAGCTAAGGGGGATGATCTAGAGCGCGTTTCATTGAGAGAGGGGCCGCTTGGTGCTGAAATCGTATTGCGTATTGCTGTTCAGATCGCAGAAATATTGATCGCTCTACGCACGAATGTTCACGGTGATGATCTTAAACCTATTGTGCATGGTGACATTAAACCATCAAACGTTGTTTGGGATGAAGAATCACAAACGATAGGGCTTATTGATTGGGGCTCTAGTGTGTACGCTCAACTTGATGAGAAAGGACAGCATATCAACCAAAATGTGATGGATTTGATGTCAGGCGACTTACAACAAACCAACGCACGCTTAGGTGATGTGTACTTTATCGGTGATGATCAGTTAAACGGCGCATTATCGTCACCGCGTTTTGATGAGCAGGGCTTAGCAAGCACTTTATATGCGCTGGCTTCTGGCCAATCATGTCGTTTTGGACGCCATGTCATACCACCATCCTCGCTTGGGCTTCCCAAGGTGTTTTCAGATATTTTAACAGGGATGTTAAGTGACGATGACAAGACACGGAGAGCAGCCGGTGATGCGTTCTTCAGTAACTTATATTTACTTAAGAATATTAAGTTATCCGAACATCATCATGGGCCAATGCCCGCGATGATACCCAGTTGGTCAAGTGCACACGAAAAAGAAATAGAAACTGTTGTGTACAGTTCACGAAAGTCATATCTAAGGCAACAGGCGGATCTTACTGAATGCGAGCTGAAATATATCAACGATGCGCAGTTTGAACGCTATTACAAAAACTACATGCAGGGGATGGGGGAGACTGAAAAAGCCTTTATCGCAGCGGTTTCACGACTAGGTAAATACCCTGTAGTTGGTGGACTTGTGGTGCGTTGGCAGGCGGAAGGCGTGTACATCGATTCCAGCCTTAATTTGTTCGAAGCTGAGCTTAAATATGCATTTGATATGGCAGTGAATGTGGTTGTTACACTAGCTCGCGCCATTCACCGCGAGGGCATCTTTAAAAGCTGTATGTTCAATGCAAAAGATACCTTGCATATTGAGCGGACATCTGAAGACGAGCCGTTTACGCCTGAGCCTCATCTGAGAATTCCATTTGAGAAAAGTAAATTGTCAGTGTTTGAAGATGAGAGCCGTATGCATTCTTATTTTGAGGACGGTGAAGACCCTGATGAGCTTTTAAAGTTACCGGCTGCGTTGCTGTCAGTGATCACCGAACTTAATCAAATCCACCATACGGGTTGTATAATTTTTGAATCACTACCGACTCACCTTAAGATCCACAATTACTATAAGTTATTGGATCATGCACAAGAATCGCGCTTTACTGCTTTATTAAATCAAGTCATTGAGCTGATCCCTACGATTGAAGGTATTGGTATTTCTGGCTTTATGAAATTGCCATACAAAGACACGCGTTTCTTTGAGCATCAAGCAACTGCAAAAACGTATTATTATCCAAGTAAACAATAGGCTTACGACAACTATGATAAATGCTTCTTTAACAGAGCTAATGACATTAGAAACTTTAGACGCATCATTGTACCGCGGACAAAGTTGGGATTTAGGGTTTAGGGCGTTATTTGGCGGTCAGGTATTAGGCCAGTCGTTGGCCGCAGCGACTGCCACAGTGCCTGATGATAGATTTTGTCATAGTTATCATTCTTATTTCTTATTGCCGGGGGATGCCAGTAAACCTGTCATTTATGATGTTGAAAGCGTCCGGGATGGGGGAAGTTTTTCAACGCGTCGTGTTAAGGCCATTCAAAACGGTAAAAACATCTTTTATATGACGGCTTCATTCCAGGTGGAAGAGCAAAATCTCACACATCAATATGCTGAAATGCCGACAGTACCGAGTGAACATGAAACAATCAGTGATGTGGAGTTTTATGAGCAAAACCCTCACTTAGTTGGGCGAGGAGTGAGAGATGCGATTGAATTTCACAAAGCAATCGAACTGCGCACCGTTGAGGCCATGAAACCTTACAATACCGAAGTAACAGAGCCTAAAAAACAGGTTTGGTTGCGTGCATCAGAGTCAATGCCAGATTCAATTCTAATGCAACAAGCAGTACTGTCCTATGCTTCGGACTTTCACTTTTTAGGTACGGCATTGCAACCGCACGGCGTTGCTGTGAACAACCCCCAATTACGTATAGCTACTATTGATCATTCGATTTGGTTTCATCGCAAATTCAATATGAATGAATGGCACTTATACGATATGGAATGCCCAGTCACAGGGAATGCGCGAGGGCTGGTAAACGGGAAGATTTATAATAAACAGGGTCAGTTAGTCGCTAGCACCGCACAAGAAGGATTGGTGCGTTTGATTGGAGAAAAGAAGTGATTTATCAGTTAAACGACAAACAACCGGTAGTCGCTGACGACGCATATATAGCCCCCGGCTCACATGTAATCGGTGATGTTGAGCTTAAAAGTGGCGCTAGTGTTTGGTTCAATGCGGTTGTTCGCGGTGACTGCGATACTATAACGATTGGTCAAAATAGTAATATCCAAGATGGTAGCGTGTTGCATACGGATTACGATATTCCGTTAACAATTGGTAAAGGTGTTACGGTTGGACATAAAGTGATGCTACACGGATGCCACATTGGGGACTATAGCCTAATCGGGATAAATGCGGTGATACTCAACAATGCGAAGATAGGCAAATATTGTGTTATCGGCGCGAATGCGTTGGTGACAGAAGGAATGGAAATCCCCGATCACTCAGTGGTGATGGGATCGCCTGCGCGTGTGGTGAAACAGGTCCCTACAGAGATGGAAAAGAAACTCGAAGCATCAGCGCAACATTACGTGAAAAACGCAAAGAATTTCAAAACATCACTCATAAAATTGGGTGACTAAAATAAAAAATGCCCAGAATTATCTCTAATTCCGGGCCTAGGGGAATGGCTCATTGCTGAGCCGTGCGCTAACTTTTCCTTTAAGGGAGAAATGTACTACAAAAGTCCGAACGTTAATAATAGAACAGTATTGATTAAATTATAAACATTTTTTTGAAAATATTTTTTTAACATGCGGATCAGACTTTGTATTAATGTACTAAATGCCTATATTCAAAGGGAAACCGGGCGCGATATTACCATCTAACTTTGCAATCACTGAGTAAAATTTTACTCTTTAGACCAGTCTATTTGGGTATATGTCGTTCATCTCATAAAAGTTGTGAATGTTTATCATACTCAATTGAATTCACATGAATGTATGAAACAATAGAAGTCTGTTAATTAAGAGCGTTTAACTATGGCCAGCCAATCACATTACTCTACTTTTATTCCTCATCAACGTACGTTGATGGGGCCGGGCCCATCTGATGTCAGTGCTAGGGTATTAAACGCATTAGCGCGGCCTACACTCGGACACCTGGATCCCCAATTTGTCGGTTTGATGGATGAGATTGGTGATCTGCTACGGTATACATTTAGAACGCAAAATAAATTGACGATGCCGATATCTGCGCCAGGTTCCGCCGGCATGGAAGCATGCTTTGCGAATCTTGTTGAGAGCGGAGATAAAGTTGTCGTATGTGTTAACGGTGTTTTCGGCGGTCGCATGAAAGAGAATGTCGTACGCTGTGGTGCTGAGGCGATCATTGTTGAAAGCCCATGGGGTGAACAAACCGATCCTACTGCACTTGAGCAAGCCTTGTTGGACAATCCCGATACAAAGGTTGTTGCATTTGTGCATGCGGAAACCAGCACCGGTGTTGAAAACGACGCTAAAACGTTGTGTGCCATAGCGAAAAAACATGGTTGCTTGACTATCGTTGATACGGTTACTTCGCTGGCAGGAATACCATTAGAAATAGATGAATGGGATATTGATGCAGCATACTCAGGCTCTCAAAAATGTTTAAGCTGTGTGCCTGGCCTGTCGCCAGTGACCTTTAGTGAAAAAGCATTGGATGTTATACGTGGGCGTAAAACGCCAGTTCAAAGTTGGTTCTTAGATATTAATTTGATCCTCGGATATTGGGGAGAAGGAACAAAACGCGCCTACCACCATACTGCACCCGTCAATAGTTTGTACGCCTTGCATGAATCATTGCTTATGGTGCACGAGGAAGGCATTGAGAACGCTTGGCAGCGTCATCAGCATATGCATCAACTGTTAGTTAAAGGGCTGAATAGCATCGGCATAGAGTTTGCCGTTGACGCCAAGTATCGTTTGCCACAATTGAATGTTGTTAAAATCCCTGAAGGTGTCGACGATGCCAAGGTTCGTACACAATTACTCAGTCGTTTCGGGCTCGAAATAGGCGCGGGTTTGGGCGCGTTTGCAGGCAAAGTATGGCGCATAGGTCTTATGGGTTCTGCCTGTACAGAAAAGAACGTTCAGCATTGTGTTGCTGCTTTGGACTCAGTATTGAATCAATAAAATCAATGTATTAACGTGAATTTGGTGTAACATTATTGCCATTAAGGGAACAGGAATGGTTTGATGTTACACCGCATTTGGTTGTTCTTTATTGTTGCGGCTTTCCTCGCAACAACTTGGCAAGTTCTGATTGCCGGTGATCTCGCTGCGTTTGAAAATACCATGTCGTCTATCACGGCGATGGCACGCCTTAGTGTTGATATTGCAATTGGCTTAATAGGTCTGCTGGCTTTTTGGTTAGGGATATTTAAAGTCGCTGAGCATTCAGGTCTGATTGCTAAATTCTCAAAGGTTTTAGAACCATTATTATGCCGGTTAATGCCTGATATTCCGCGCGGTCACCCCGCTATAGGCAGTATAACCATGAATATGTCTGCTAACGTGTTAGGCCTCGATAACGCGGCAACTCCCTTTGGGATAAAAGCGATGCAAGATATGCAAAGCTTAACGCAAGTAAAAGATACGCTCACCAATAGCCAAATATTGTTTCTGGTGTTAAATACTTCGTCCGTTACCTTGTTTCCCATTGCAGTATTTTTATACCGAGCAGAGCAGGGGGCAGCGCAACCAACGGACGTGTTTATTCCCATTTTACTAGCGACCAGTGCTTCTACGCTTGTAGGCTTATTGGTTACCTGTGCAATACAACGGATCAATCTATTTAATAAGGTTGTATTGATTTACCTTGTAGGTATCTTCAGTCTGCTATTTGCGGTGATTTTGTATTTTTCAAAATTAGCCTCAGAGCAATTAGCTCAACAGTCGTCAATTGTCGCGAATTTTGCCTTACTTGTTTTTATTGTTGTTGTGTTATTAGCCGGTTGGCGAAAAGGGCACAACACATACGAATTATTCGTAGAGGGTGCCAAAAAAGGATTTGAGGTTGCGATTTCTATCATTCCTTTTCTATTGGCAATGCTGTTTGCTATTGGCATGCTTAGAGCCAGTGGCGTGTTAAATATGACCGCTGATTTCATAGCATCAGGCATAGCCGCCATGGGGTTTGATACTCGCTTCGTTGAGGCACTTCCTACAGCCTTGATGAAACCTCTGAGTGGTTCAGGCGCAAGAGCGCTTATGATTGAAACCATGCAGTTCCATGGAGCCGATTCTTTCGTTGGGCGTTTAGCGTCGGTCATGCAAGGATCCACAGAAACGACGTTTTACGTGCTAGCCGTATATCTAGGGGCTGTTGGTGTTAAACATAGCCGTTATGCCGTTGGGTGCTGTTTGGCCGCCGATGGTGCCGGGATATTAACTGCCATTGGCGTTAGTTATTGGTTTTTCGGATGAAACATTCTTAATGAATGGTTTATTACTGTTCAGACTTCATTAATGAACGATTCGCTACACTGCAGCCATATTTTCAATAGAGAGTTAAAACATGAAATTTTATAACCTTTTACTTCTTTCGGTGTTAAGTCTGCCTTTATGGGCGCAAGAAGCAACAACACCATCTATATCAGTTCAAGGGAACGGGCATGTAGTGGCTGTACCTGATGCGTTTTCGATTACGTTTTTGGTCGAAGCTAAAGGTGAAACTGTTTCAAAATTGAACGCTGAAGTACGCCAAGCAACCCAACAAATTATTAGTTTTTTGCGCGGTCAATCTGTGGATGAGCAGAATATTCAAACCATGCAAATACGGCTTTCACCAAACTATGAACGTTTTAACAATGGTCAGCGAGAGCAAAATGGCTTTGTTCTGAGTCGCTCTATTAAAATTAGTCATAGTGAACTGGATAGTTATGACAAGATTATTGATGGGGTGTTGCGAGCTGGGGCTAATCGAATTGAGCAATTTGATTTTGTCGTAACTAATCAAAGTGAATTGTATGAACAAGCGCTTGTTGCAGCGGTAAAAGATGCCAAAATGAAAGCGACGTTAATGTTAAAACCAGCAGGTGCTGAGCTTGGCCCCTTGATTTCAGTGAATGAACATTCTATAAATCCGCGTATTAACTATAGCAAAATGATGATGGCCGAGGCAGATACCAGTACGGCGCTGCCAGGCACTGAATCGATAACGGCACAAATTTCTGTAACTTTTGCCATTCAATAAGGTAAATATGACAACCAATTACGATATTCTGAACGCTCAAGCCAAATCATTAGTAGAGGGCGAAACTGATCTAATCGCCAATATGGCCAACATCAGCGCATTGTTGTTCAACAACATGACTGACCTTAACTGGGCTGGTTTTTACCGCGTAGTAAACAACGAGCTAGTATTAGGGCCATTTCAAGGTCAACCAGCCTGTATTCGCATTGGTATGGGTAAAGGTGTATGTGGAACGGCTGCGTTGAGACGAGAAACAATGGTTGTTGAAGACGTGCATCAATTTGATGGTCATATCGCGTGCGACGCAGCCTCTAATTCAGAAATCGTTATCCCAATTATTCTTAATGAAGCGGTTATTGGTGTATTGGACATTGATAGCCCTGTTTTTTCTCGTTTTAACCAAAAAGATGCAAAAGGCCTACAAGGAATTGTGGATGCGTTGGTGGATTCAATAAAATGAAAGAACTTATTGATATCCATACTGTGTTATCAACGCCAGAAGATCTCGATGATTTTCATGATGATGCGGAGCAAGCCAGTGATAGTTTAAATCTCTTGCTGCACGCGGTTTACTTGAAAACAGAAGATGAAATTCCGCTATATCGATTAGAGAAAATGTTGCAGTACACTTGGGAATTTTGGGTAAATGAACCGCAACTCGTCGATATTGACGACGATGATTTGACGGATTGGGTTGACCAAATGCTAGCAACTTGGGATGATTCGGATCACGAAGACGATTAATACAAAGCAACTCAACTTAAATGGAAAGTACTGAAAAGTTCGCAAACAGCAAAGAAGTCATTGCCTTTTTAGCTCAAACATTCCCGGATTGTTTCACAGTTTCGGGAGCAGCCAAGCCGCTTAAAATTGGGATATTTCAAGATCTCGCAGAGGCTCTAAAAGAAGAAAGCCGCCTCAGTAAAACCTTGTTACGTTCATCATTAAGACACTACACCAACAGCTGGCGCTATCTTGAATCCATCACAGAGGGTGCACACCGTGTAAACCTTCAGGGTGAGCAAGACGCCGTAATTGAGGCTGAACACGCAGAACATGCACAACAACAGTTGTCAGAAAGTAAAGCGGCTGCAGCAGAAAAACGTAAAGAACAAAAGAAAACTCAAAACAAGCGACGCGGTGATAAGCCACGTCAAGCGAAAACGGATAAGGGACCTAGTAGTAAAAAGCACGGAACTAATCCTAACAATGCTCGCTCTAAACAACCTGCACCGCAGAAATTAACGTCTGAAGATATCTCTGAAGGTACAAGAGTGACGGTTAAATTGGGTAAAGTCCCAATGCCTGCCGTTATTACAGAGGTGGCGAAAGACGGCATTCATGTTCAGCTAGACACCGGAATGGTGGTCAAAGTTGCTCAGGATGCATTACGTTTGGCGAGTCCGAAGAGGTCGTAATATGAATAAAATGCTTCGTCTATCTGTACTATCAACTTTTGTTACCGTTGCCTTAGCCAATGCGGCACCGACAACAGAAACTGTTGATTCATTACCCATTCTCAAACAAGAATCACAACATGAAGCCGCTGCCAAACGAGTGTCACGAATGTTCACTCGGGCGCATTACTCAGAGGTAGTACTAGACGATGCATTGTCAGCCAAGATATTCGATCGATTCCTGCGCATATTAGACAGCAATAAAAACATTCTGCTCAAACAGGATGTTGATGCCTTTGAGGCGAATAAAACACGCTTTGACGAGGCTATCAAACTCGGCGATCTCGGCATGGCATACGATATGTATACCCTGATGCTGGAAAAGCGTATTGAGCGATTCGAATATGCGTTAACACTGTTGGATAAGCCATTTGATTTTACTGTCGAGGGTGACAAGTTTCACTATCGACGCGATGAAGCGGATTGGCCTGTTACCACAGCCGAACTCGATGAATTATGGCGTCAGCGCGTTAAATACGATGCGTTGAATCTGAAAATGGCTGATAAAACGCCAGAAGAGACTAAATCACTACTTGAAAAGCGTTATTCTCGAGCGATTAAACGCTTGCAACAAACCAGTAGTGAAGACGTATTTCAGACGGTTATGAATGCGTTTGCCAGAAGCATCGAAGCCCACACAAGCTATCTTTCTCCGCGCAATGCCGAACGATTCCAAATGGAAATGAATTTGTCGTTTGAGGGTATTGGTGCGGTCTTGCAGAGTGAAGATGATTACACGGTGATTAAGAGTATCGTGGCTGGCGGCCCTGCTGATTCGTCTAAAAAACTCAAGCCCGAAGATAAAATCGTTGCAGTGGGTCAGAACGACGAGCCGTTAGTTGACGTTGTGGGCTGGCGCTTAGATGAAGTTGTGGATCTGATAAAAGGTCCTAAAGGCAGTACGGTTCGCCTTCAGGTCATGAAGGGCAGTGGTGATAGTAAATCGCTTGAATCAATTGAATTGGTGCGCGACAAAATCAAGCTTGAAGATCGCGAAGCCAAATCAAAAGTGATTGTTCCTGACTCAGGCCCTAACGAGGGCGAAAAAGTCGGTGTTATTGAAATTCCCTCATTCTATAACGCGTTACATGAAGACGTTGAACGCGAGATCACGGAATTACTTGAGCAAGACGTTAAAGCCATGATCGTTGATTTGCGTGGCAATGGCGGTGGGTCATTGCCTGAAGCAATCATGTTATCGGGTCTGTTTATCGATAAAGGGCCTGTTGTGCAAATACGATACGGTGAAGGCCGTGTCAAAGTTGACAAAGACACTGATGGTAAGGTGTTTTACGATGGTCCGTTGACTGTGTTGGTTGACCGCTATAGCGCTTCAGCGTCTGAAATCTTTGCCGCCGCTATGCAAGACTATAATCGTGCCTTGATCATTGGTGAGCAAACATTTGGTAAAGGAACAGTGCAACAGCATAGACCGTTAGGACGAGTCTATGACCTATACGACAATCCGCTTGGCAGTGTTCAGTTCACCATTGCCAAATTCTATCGGATTAATGGCGGTAGTACTCAACACAAAGGTGTCGTGCCTGATATCGCTTATCCAAGTGCAGTAGAGCCGGAAGAGTGGGGTGAAAGCCAAGAAGAAAATGCGCTTCCTTGGGATAGCATCAGCCGTGCAAACTACATGACTTTTGGTGATAGTCAGCAAGCAATCGACATTTTGACTGCAAAGCATAAAAAGCGCGTGCTGCAAGATCCTGAGTTCCAGTATCTATACGAAGATATCGCCGAATATAAAGAATCTAAAGATGAGAAATTTGTATCTTTGGTCGAGTCAGAACGTCTTGCTAAGAAGGAAGAAGCAGATGCAAAACGATTGGCTCGTATGAACGAACGTTTATCGCGTTTGGGTATGGATCCAGTTACATCAATTGACGATGTGCCTGAAGACATCGAATTCGACGACCCTTTCTTGATGGAAGCCGCGAACATTACTGTTGATATGATAGAAACAGGACGTTACGCGATAAGAACAAATTAATCCTACACAGTAGGTTAAAAAGTGATATCTTTCACACATTGAACGGGCTTATACAAGCCCGTTTTCTCGTCTTTAGGCGAATGCATAACAATAATAACTAAGAGGAATATGCATGAGTGCTCGCGGAGAATTTTCGTCTCGCTTTGGCTTTATATTAGCGGCCGCAGGATCGGCTGTTGGTTTGGGCAATATTTGGGGCTTTCCCAACCAAGTTGCAGAAAACGGGGGCGCAGCCTTCGTATTGGTTTATCTACTATTAGCGTTTGTCCTAGCTTACCCTGTATTGATGGCTGAATTGGTCATTGGTCGTGCTAAACGCGCCAATATGGTTGATGCATTGGGTAAGATTTCCGGTAATAGAGTAGGGCGCATGGTCGGCCTATGGGGTTGTGTTACCGTGTCGTTGATCCTTGCCTTTTACGCCATTGTCGGTGGTTGGATGATCGCCTATTTTGCCGAGTCATTAACACGTTTCGCTGGGGCAACGAGTACCGCTGATTGGATGATAGGGTTTTCGTTGGAACGCAACTTACTGTTTGCTGCGATGTTTTTCGGATTGACGGCTATGATCGTAACGGGTGGGGTCAGTCAGGGTATTGAGCGCTGGTCTGTCCGACTCATGCCAACCTTGATCATCATCATATTGCTATTGATTGTCTATGTAAGTACTCAACCAGGCGCAATTGAAGGTTGGAAGGTTTACCTCGTACCCGACTTTTCAAAAGTATTCCATCCGGATTTATTGATCAGTGCCATGGGGCAGGCATTCTTTAGCATGTCTTTAGGTGTGGGTACGATGTTGGTATATGGCTCTTATGTCAGTAAAAAAGAAAACTTGCCGACGTTAGGTGTATCCGTAGCATTAGTGGATATAGGTGTTGCTATCTTAGCTGGTATGTTGATTATTCCTGCGATGTACGTGGCACTTCATAATGGTGTAGAAATATTCACTGAAGCGGGCGCGTTAATTGGGGAAGACCAATTGATTTTCACCGTATTACCTGCTTTGTTCGATTCGATTGGAGGCGTTGGGCCGTTTATAGCCTTTGCCTTTTTTGCCCTAATGGTAATCGCTTCCCTGACGTCATCAATTTCGATGTTAGAAGTACCAGTTGCCTACCTTGTTGAAAGTCATAATGTATCGCGTACCAAAGCAGTGTGGATTTTGGCCGTATCAATTTTTGTGTTGAGCGCAATTATCATTTTTAATTTCTCTTCGTTGTTTGGGCTAGTTATCGCGGCAACAACCCAATATAGCCAGCCTCTGTTGGGTATGGTGTTGTGTATATTTGCTGGTTGGGTTTGGAACCGAAATGGGTTGCTAAAAGAATTGACTGAAGGCTCACCAGAAATTGAAAGCACTATGTTTTGGAAGATTTGGCCACTGTATGTGAAGTTCATTTGTCCGGTGGTGATTTTCTTTATGTTTATTCGTTCTGTGCTGTAGGGAAGTTTTTAGATGACTCAGACTCATGTAAAACAGCCATCTTTGTTGGATGCACTTATTCCGGTCGTTTTGCTTGTCGTTATGATGGGCGCTGCTGTCTATATTTTTGGTGATGGATCGTCATATGGTCCCAATCAGGTAGCGCTGCTTATTGCTACAGGTATTGCAGGCATTATCGGTCTTAAAAATGGCTATACGTGGCAGGCCATTGAAGAGGGAATAGTTAACGGCATTTCTATGGCGTTGGGTGCGGTACTTATCCTTTTAGCCGTTGGTGCGCTTATCGGTACTTGGATGTTGGCAGGAACCGTTCCTACACTGATTTATTTCGGCTTAGAACTGTTAAACCCGGCAATTTTTTATGTGGCTGCTTGTGTTATTTGTGCTGTAGTGGCCATGAGTATCGGCAGTTCCTGGACCACAGCCGCTACCGTAGGGGTGGCCTTAATGGGCGTGTCTGCTGGCATGGAGATGTCAGCTGCAATTACAGCCGGTGCGGTTATTTCAGGTGCTTACTTTGGTGACAAGATCTCGCCATTAAGCGAAACAACTAATTTGGCTCCTGCTGTTGCTGGAACACAGCTGTTTGATCATATTCGTTATATGCTTTGGACTACGATCCCAAGTTTTGTGTTGGCCTTGATTTTATTTTTAATTCTTGGATTTAATCAGGACTTAAACGCCTCTTCTGAACGCATTCAGCAAATGCAAACCTTGCTTGAAGGTTCTTTTGAGATGGGATGGCACCTGTTAGTACCTCTCATTGTGCTGCTTGTATTAGCGGTCAAAAAAGTCCCAGCATTTCCTGCGGTTTCAATCGGTGCACTTTTAGGAGGTGTTTGGGCACTGCTATTTCAACCAGATGTCGTGGCTTCGATGAATACATCTGCTTTCGATGGTTTACTCGGTAATATTACTGTTGTGTGGACTGCGTTGTTTGCAGGCGTGACATTTGAAACGCCAGATTCAAACCTGAATGATTTACTCAGTCGAGGTGGTATGGAGAGTATGCTCAATACCATTTGGCTGATTATATGTGCAATGTCATTCGGAGCTGTTTTAGAGAAAATAGGATTACTGAAACGAGTTGTAAGTACAATCCTTAAAGGCGCAAAGAGTGCAGGAGATATGGTATCGCGTACGATTTTGACCTGTATTGGCACAAATTTGGTGACTGCTGATCAGTATATGGCGATAGTTATGCCAGGTCGTATGTATAAAGAAGAGTTTGAGCATCGTGGGCTCGATCAATTAAACCTCTCACGGAGTCTTGAAGATGGCGGTACTTTAACTTCTCCGTTAATTCCTTGGAACACGTGCGGCGCCTATATGCACGGTGTATTAGGCGTTCACCCCTTTACTTATTTTGCTTATGCTTTTTTCAATTGGCTAAGTCCGATCTTAGCGGTTATTTATGCGTATCTCGGCATAAAGATTCTACGCATAACACCGCCTAATATGGATGAGCTTTTGGCAACAGAACAATCCAAAAATTAAAGTAGATTTATGAAAGTAGCGAAACGTTTATGTGATTATCTACCACCTGCGTTTAGTGTTAAAACCCTAACGTTGGATATTGTACTTGATGAAGTAACCACACGCGTTATCGCTACTAGCACTGTGCAACGGGAAAATGATAACGCGTTAGATCTAAAGCTGGATGGTGAAAATCTGGCGCTTCTTTCATTATCCATCAATGGTGAAATGTGGTCTGACTATGATGTTAGTGAAACCGCTTTAGTCATTCATAATGTTCCACAACAATTCTCTCTTCGCATAGAAACAACCATTAATCCGAGCCAAAACACATCCCTAGAAGGACTATATTTATCAAATGGCGCGTTTTGCACGCAGTGCGAAGCAGAGGGGTTTCGTAAGATAACCTATTTTATGGACAGACCTGATGTATTGGCTGTTTATGATGTAACCATCACCGGCGACATTAAAAAGTATCCTCAACTACTATCCAATGGCAATAAAGTGGGTAGCGGTGTCAATAACGATGGTTCACACTGGGTTCGGTGGCATGACCCCTTCCCAAAACCGTGTTACTTGTTTGCGTTGGTAGCAGGGGATCTAGAGTGCATCAGAGATACCTACACAACTAGTGGTGGGAAAGAAGTTTCGATCGAATTGTATGTTGATAAAGGTATGGGGGCGCGCGGTTCTCATGCTATCGAATCATTAAAACGAGCGATGAAATGGGATGAAGAGACGTTTAACCTCGAATACGACCTAGACGTTTACATGGTCGTAGCTGTTGATTTCTTCAATATGGGCGCGATGGAGAACAAGGGTCTAAACGTATTCAATAGCAAATTTGTACTCGCTAACGAAGAGACCGCAACCGATGATGATTACTTTAATATCGAATCGGTAATTGCACATGAATACTTCCATAACTGGACAGGTAATCGCGTCACTTGTCGAGATTGGTTTCAGTTGTCGCTCAAGGAAGGCTTAACCGTTTTCCGAGATCAATACTTCAGTGAAACCTACAACGCAGCATTGGCAACCCGTATTAAGCAGGTAAATGTGATCAGGGAGCATCAATTTGCAGAAGATGCGAGCCCCATGAGTCACCCTATACGACCGCAAGAAGTTATCGAAATGAATAATTTTTACACGGTAACGGTTTACGATAAGGGGGCTGAAGTTATCAGGATGCTGTGGACCTTGCTTGGCGAACAGGGTTTTAAGAAGGGAATGAAATTGTATTTTAAACGGCATGACGGACAGGCCGTGACCTGTGATGACTTTGTCAATGCGATGCAAGATGCCAATGAAGTTGATCTGTCGCTGTTCAAGCGTTGGTATGCACAATCGGGAACGCCTCGTGTGTCAATGTCACAAACCGATAATGGTTTGGTAGTGTTTAAGCAACAGACACCACCTACCGCCGATCAAGCAGACAAACAACCATTATTGATCCCGCTTGCCATTGAAGTTATTGGTAAAGAGGCTGGCAAACATCAAGGCGAACAAATAATTTGGTTGAATGAAGAGTCGTTAACAACCGATATTCGCTTAGAAGATTGTTCAGCTATTGTGGTCAATAGTCATTTTAGAGCCCCGGTGGCCGTGGACTACAGGTATTCGTTAGACGAGTTAACGACTATATTGCAGAGTGCATCTACCGATTTTGATCGCTGGGAAGCAAGCCAAAAACTGTTTAAAAGAAGTGTCAATGATTATGCCGCAGGCAATACCGAGCAGTTAACTCAAACAGCCAAGTTATTTGCATCCTTCATTGAGAACAATACCAATAATATTGAACTACTGAGTGAAGTTATTGCACTGCCAAGCATAGAATCGGTTATCGCAGAACTAGAAAGTGTTGATTTGAATAGGCTTTTGCCAGCATATCGCGCTGTAATTGAGGCGATAGCCAAAAGCAGTTCAGCAGTGCTAGACGTATTGATAACGCAGCTGACGCCTCGACCAGAATATGCTTATACCGAAGAGCAGATAATACAGCGCAAATGTTTGAACTCAGTAATGCGATTATGCGCGTATTGCAATATGGATCTATCGCGCATTCAATCTGTATATGATTGTGCAGATAACATGACTGACACCTTAACTGCGTTGCAGTGCGCACAGGCAGCTGATGCGTCGTTGTTTGAGCGCCTTATGCAACATTTTGAAGAACGCTGGTGTGATGATCCACTCGTCCTTGATAAGTGGTTTGCACTACATGCCACAACTGAACGTAAGGACATACTCGCACGCATTCAATTGTTAATGGAACACAAACAGTTCAGCGTTAAAAATCCCAATCGTATACGCTCAATTTTAGGTAGCTTTGCTTTTTACAATACTGCTGGACTCCACAATGCTGATGGCTCCGGCTATAAATTTTTGGTCGACCACCTTCTTAGTATTGATGCGGTAAATCCTCAGGTAGCCGCTCGCATAGTGACACCGCTGATCAGTTGGCGTAAATTTGATGAAAGTCGTCAAACACTGATCCAGAGAAATTTAATACGTATTCTGGACAATCCAAATGTGAGCGCAGATTTGTACGAGAAGGTAAGTAAAAGCCTATCCCAATAACATTATGGCCAATAATGAATATGAATTTTCGTTATGTGTTTCCTACAAGCAGTGTGAGCAGCTATACATGCAAGGAAACAACTCTGTTGTGGTGTTGAGTACAACAGGGGTTAGAATTAGTCTACCCGCTAAGAATTTGCGGCCATTCGTTAGTACTAATGGCATTCATGCCCGGTTTCGCTTAGTAACGTCGGCGCAAAATAAAATAATCAGTCTTACTCAAATTTCAACTCACCAACACTAGTCGTTTGTCTATAATTTAGACGGAATTAGAAACGACAGTACAAATGTGCTCCAACTGGTACGATTTGTCCTTGCGATTGCGTACAAATGATGTAATCATTTTGTTAATCAGTCTACATATGGTCTTAATGCCGTTAACTTTTGTTAAAGGCTCAGGAGAATAAAAACGATGACAAACAGGCCTAGTGCATTCAAAAGAACACCTCTCGCCATTGGTATCGCTGCTCTTATAGCGGGTTCCAGCACGGTAAGTGCGAAAACATGGGAGTTAGGTGACTTTGAAATCAATCTTGATTCAAACTTTACGTTAGCAACCAGTATTCGTGCTGAGAAGCGAGACCGCTCACTTATTGGTAATAGTAATTTACCTATGTTTGATTGGAGCGGATACAACGCAGCCACTAACGTAATATATCCATCTGCTGACGTATGGGCGATTTCCAATGGCATGGGGTCGTACAGCACCAACGGTGATTTGGGTAACTTAGCGTTTGACCAAGGCGATGCATTCTCTACTCAGGTAAGCGGCCTACACGAACTCGATATTAGAAACGGCGATTACGGTTTCTTTGCGCGTGGTTTCTATTTTTATGATTTCGAACTACTGAACGGTAGTCGTTCATGGTCAAACCCAATCACGGGTAAAGAAGTTGATTTATGTGGTGACCCAGAAGCGCGTAATGAATTATGTGCAGACATTCGTTTGTTAGATGCATTCGCCTATGCCGATATTTGGGTTGGTGACATGCCTTTATCTCTTCGTATTGGTGACCAGGTTGTAAGCTGGGGTGAAAGTACATTTATCCAACATGGTATTAATACGACTAACCCTGTTGACGTTACACGCGCACGTGCACCAGGTGCTGAGTTAAAAGAAGTATTTATTCCGGTAGGGATGGTGTTTGCATCTTTGGGTGTGACGGACAATCTAAGTTTGTCGGCCTACTATCAATACGAGTGGGAAAAGAGCTTACTGCCTGTTGCTGGAAGTTATTTTGCTACGACTGACTTTGCCGGCGAGGGTGGCCAGAAAAATAATATTCAGTTGGGCTTTACTGGTAACCCAGACATCGATCTAGACCACTTACTGACCGAAATGAATCGTTTAGGTGACGCGTTGAGATCAGGTGTTAACCCTGCAGAATTAACTGGTGCTTTGTTGTCTTATAGTACCAAAGTGGGGCTTCGAGGCTGGAGTGACGATGCGCATCAGGACGCAGATGATCAAGGCCAATACGGTATAAAAATTGGCTATTTTGCTGAAGAGCTTAATGGTACTGAATTAGGTTTATACCACATTAATTACCATAGCCAACGTCCTCTGATTAACGGTATTGCTTCTGACTTTACCGCTGCAGGAATTCAGCGAGATCTAGCTTATTTAGCATCGACGCCTGAAATCAACCGCCATAACGTCACAAACTTGAACACATTTGCAGAAGCAGTGTTCGTGTATCCTGAAGACATTAAATTATACGGTTTTAGTTTCAATACTAACGTAGGCACAACAGCGTTGGCGGGTGAGATTGCTTATCGTCAGGATGAGCCTTTGCAGATGGACGATGTAGAGTTGTTGTATGCTGCAATGCCTGAGCAATTAGCGGCTGCTGGTGTTCCATCTCAGGTGGCACGCCCTGACTTGGCAGGCATTTCACAATACGCCAATACTGGTCGCACAGTCGCACCTGGTGGCATTGTAGATGCTGTTTTATATTCAGACACTGTACAGGCGCAGATGACGGCTTCACATGTATTCGGCCCAGTGCTGGGTACAGACAACTTCATTCTTTTGGGTGAAGTGGGTGTTGTGAGCATTTTGGATATGCCTGACCAAAACGTTATTCGTTTAGAAACGCCTGGAACAGCGCGTACCCCTTCACTAGAGCCTACTTTTTATCCTGATGGTTCTCTAAACTATCGTGAAGGTTTGCACATTGGTCTTTCTAATGGTCCTGAGACGAATGAGTTCGCAACATCTACTGCTTGGGGTTACCGATTATTAGCGGTAGCTGACCATAATAATATTTTCTCAGGTGTTAACCTGCGTACGCGCGTTACGTTCTCTCACGATGTAAATGGTACTACGCCGAATCCATTATTCTTATTCACTGAAGATGTTAAATCGGCCAATGTGACCTTTACCTTTGATTATCTAAATCGCTGGTCATTTAGCGCAGCTTACAATGCGTTCTGGGACGGTTCAGGTACTGCGAACCCGCTATCGGACCGTGACTTCGTGTCTTTCAATATTAAGTACGCAATCTAGGAAGAAGTATGATGATGAAAAAATTTGGAATGCTAGCAGCGGCAGTGGCACTAACTCTGTCCAGCCACGCAACGCTAGCCAAAGTCAGTGCAGATGAAGCTGCCAAACTTGGCGATTCATTAACGCCGCTAGGTGCAGAAAAAGCAGGTAACGCTGATGGTTCTATCCCAGCTTGGACTGGTGGTATAACGACTCCACCGGCAGGCTTTGTACCGGGCGGTTTTCACATTGATCCGTTTCCGGAAGATAAGCCCTTATTTGAAATAACGGCAGCTAACTATCAAGAATACAGCAGCATGCTGAGTGATGGTCAAAAGAAAATGTTTGAAACGTATCCTGATACCTACAGGATGCCTGTTTATCAAACACGTCGAACGGCTTCTAACCCTCAATCGATTTACGATGCAACTAAGGCCAATGCGACTCGCGCAGAGCTTTTAGACGGTGGTAACGGTCTTACAGGTGCTGCTATCGGTATTCCATTCCCAATTCCTCAGGATGGTTTGGAAGCCATTTGGAACCATATTTTGCGTTATCGTGGTGAAGCGGTAGCACGTTTTGGTGGTCAGGCAGCGGTAACTGCAAGCGGTGATTACAACGTTATTGGTTTTGACGAAGAGTTATTGATCAACTATTCAAAACCGGGCATTACGCCTGAACAGTTACTTGAACAAAATATTTTGTTTATGTTTAAACAACAGGTTACCAAACCAGCTCGTCTGGCCGGTACTGCATTGTTAGTTCACGAAACGGTTGACCAAATAAAAGAACCGCGTAAAGCATGGACCTACAATACTGGGCAACGTCGTGTACGTTTGGCGCCTAATATTGCTTATGACACGCCGGGAACTGCAGCCGATGGCCTAAGAACCACTGATGACTTCGATATGTTTAATGGTTCACCTAACCGTTACAATTGGGAATTAAAAGGCAAGCAGGAGCTGTTTATCGCATACAACAACTATAAGTTGCATAGCGATAAGGTCAGCTACGCTGATATTCTTTCGCCAAATCACGTTAACCCTGATTTGACTCGCTTTGAAAAACACCGCGTTTGGGTAGTTGAAGCGACGTTAAAAGACGAGTTTAGACATGTTTATCAAAAACGCGTTTTCTACATTGATGAAGACAGCTGGCAAATCCATGTGGCTGATATGTATGATAACCGTGGCGAACTTTATCGTGTCGGGTTAGCATATGGTGTAAATTATTATGATGTTCCAACACATTGGTCTACGCTTGATGTATATCATGACCTTAACTCTCGCCGTTATTTGGCAATTGGACTAGATAATGAAGAGCGTATGTATGACTTTACAATTCGTCCTGACGAGAAAGAGTTTACAGCTTCTGCATTACGTCGCGAAGGCAAGCGTTAATAGTCGTTTCATTTAAGACGGTTGGTGTTGTGAGAGCAGCACCAACCGTTTTTTTATAAGTGGTAAATTATGATAAAGAAACGTTCGGTAATTTGGGCCGGAATATTACTCCAATTCAGCGCCTTTACACAGGCAGATACATTTCAAGCACCTCTAGTAGAGCAATCGCTTTTACTGGATGCTTCTTCTAAGGACTTTGCAGTTGTGGTGGGCGAACGAGGCCACGTATTAATTGCTTCGTCTCCAACGGTTCCTTTTCAGCAAGTTAACATGCCTTTGACGACAACATTGACCGCAGTGGATACGATTGGCGACAGTGTTTACGTGGCTGGTCATGATGCCACAATAATGTTTAGTGCTGACAAAGGGCAGTCTTGGAAGGTTCAGTTAAATCAGCCTGAGTTAGAACGTCCGTTTCTTGATATTTTGTTTTTTGATGAAGCACATGGCATATCTGTCGGTGCCTATGGCTTATTTTACCGTACTGAAGACGGTGGTGATACATGGACAAGTGAACTGCATGCGTCGCTTTTGAACCCACTGGACATTGAGTACTTAGAAGAAATTAAAGCGGAAGACGAGAGTTTTTATGAGCAAGAATTAAACTCGATCCTGCCACACATTAATCGTGTGTATTTAAATAACGGTAGACTCTACGCCGCAGGGGAGACAGGCCTGCTAGCGTACAGTGATGATCAAGGCCGTTCATGGCAGAGATATGAATTAGATTATGCTGGCTCATTTTTTGATATTCGTCAGCTTTCTGATGATTTATTGATAGCGGCAGGGCTACGCGGTGCGGTGTATGTTCACAATGGTGATAACGCGTGGACAGCGGTTGATAGTTGTACCACAGCTACATTGAACTCAATAATACCGACAGATGATGGCAATGTTCTCATTGTTGGGAATAATGGTGCCGTTTTAACCGTTGATATTGCTAGACTTCAAGCGAATAGTTCCGGTGCTTGCGGAGAAAACGGTGTTAAATATCAGCAGATCCCTAGCAAAAGCGCCATAGCAACTGTGATTTCCAAAAATGAATCAGCCACTGCAGTCACTGCAGATGGGTTGTATCCGTTAACTCTGAAGTAGGAAGCCTTATGTCAGCAATTAGTCACTTCCTTGAGCGCCTGGTTTTTAATAATCGAGGCGTAGTTATTGCCATTTTCTCATTGATAACGGTAGGGCTCCTGTACAGCGCAACCCAGTTAAAATTGGATGCTGGATTCGAAAAAAATATTCCGTTAAATCATGAGTACATGAAAACCTATATGGAACATCGAAAGGATTTCGGTGGTGCCAATAACATATTGGTTTCTGTGTGTGATAAAAACGGCAACATTTTTAATACAAACTTTTTCGACACACTTAAAAATGTCCATGACCAACTGTTTTTCATCAATGGCGTTGATCGCTCATTGGTGGTTTCCCTATTTGCGCCCTCTACGCGTTTCACTGAAATAGTCGAAGGTGGTTTTGCGGGCGGCCCAGTGATTCCCGCGGATTTTAACTCTAAGAATCAATCTGCTTTGGATCTCGTTGCTGCAAATATTGAGAAAGCAAAAATTGTAGGCCGTCAGGTATCTGATGATTACAGTTGTGCCATGGTGACGGCTCAACTATTAGATCTTGACCCTGAAACAGGGGAGCCACTGGATACACTCGCAATTGCAGGAGAGCTAGAAGAAAAGCTCAGAGGGCAATATGAGAATGATAAGATTTCTATTCATATCATCGGCTTTGCGAAGATGATTGGAGACGTAGCGGAGGGCGCAAAAGATGTATTGTTGTTCTTTGCTATCGCTATCGTCATTACTGCGTTTATGGTTTATTTCTTCTGTAAATCACTAATGCTGACATTTTTACCATTGCTGTGTTCAATCATTGCCGTGATATGGCAATTAGGATTGCTAACGGTGCTTGGGTTTGGCCTAGATCCAATGTCGATTTTAGTACCATTCCTGGTATTCGCGATCGGTGTTTCTCACGGCGTACAAATGATTAACTCTGTGGGTAAGGATGTTGTTGCTGGTTTGTCTGTGTTCCAAGCCGCAAAAGACGCATTCAGAGTATTGCTTATTCCTGGTGGTATTGCTCTGTTATCAGATACCGTTGGGTTTATGACTTTGTTAGTCATTGATATCGGTATTATTCGAGAGCTCGCGATTACGGCCAGTATGGGCGTAGCCGTTATTATCTTCACTAACTTGTTATTGTTGCCGGTATTGATGTCGTATTTAACACTAGGTGATAAGTACAAGCAAAAATTTGCTGGGAAAGAAAATAGAGCCGATCGTTTTTGGAATGCTGTTGCATCTTGTTCTCGTAAAGGCACGGCAATTTCGATTGTGTTAGTGACAGCGCTGTTATTTGTATTGGGTTATGTTCAGTCGCAAAATATGAAAATTGGCGACCTACATGCCGGTGCTCCAGCCCTGCATGAGTACAGTCGATACAATCAGGACACATTTTTAATTACCGACCGCTACGAAATCACGGTCGATTATATTTCCGTTATTGTAGAGACCAATCCTGAAGCCTGTACCTCTTATGAGGTAATGTCAGCCATTGATGACTTCCAATGGCGAATGGAAAACGTTAATGGTGTTCAGTCGACAGTATCTTTGGCGTCAGTAGCGAAAATAGTAAACTCTGGTTATAACGAAGGTAATATTAAGTGGCAAACATTACCGCGTAACCAACAAACCTTGGTTCAGGCTATTAGCCGTGTACCAACGTCATCTGGCTTACTTAATGGTGATTGCTCGGTGATGCCTGTCATCCTATTTATGGAAGATCACAAAGCCGAAACGATTTCTCGTGTTGTAGATGCGGTTAAAGCCTATGGCCAAGAATTTGAAACCGATGAGCTTAAATTTAAGTTGGCATCAGGCCCAGTCGGTGTAATGGCGGCAACGAATGAAGCGGTTGATGCGGCACAAGATCCTATGATGATTTATGTGTTTGGCGCGGTTATTTTCCTGTGTCTGTTGAGCTTTAGGTCATTGAGGTCAACACTTTCAGTGGTAATTCCGTTGTACGTTGTGTCGGTTCTTGCGCAAGCGTTAATGACATTGCTTGAAATTGGCCTAACGGTTTCGACTTTGCCAGTCATCGCATTAGGTGTGGGTATTGGTGTCGATTATGGCATCTACATATTGTCTACCATGAGTGCACGATTGAAGCAGGGCGCTTCAGTGGAAGATGCGTATTTAGATGCATTGAAAGAGCGCGGCAGTGCCGTTTTGTTCACCGGTATTACGTTAGCGGTTGGCGTTAGTACATGGGTGTTCTCAGCGCTTAAATTCCAGATGGATATGGGAATATTGTTAACCTTCATGTTTGTCGTGAATATGCTTGGGGCTATTGTGGTACTCCCTGCCATTGCTCGCTTACTGTGGTTTAGTCGCAGCAAAGAGTGCGATACCAATGGATAGACCAGTTTTTTAAGCATAAATAGATAAGAAAAGGGCATAATATGCCCTTTTTTATTGCTTAATTTGCATAGTTATCTAAAGTGTAAATTAATCGTTAAATTATCGCTTTTCAAAGCGTCGAGATTTAGTGAAAATAGGCGCCTAATGCGTTGTATTTAAACATGATCTCGCGCTAGCGAGACAATAATAAAGGTTAACGAATGACATTCGCCACAAAGCCTCACTCTGTACTCCTCGAAAATGTTTATAAATTAATCGACAAAAACGTCGACGCTGCGTTTTCTAAATTGGTCAAGCAATTCGCGCAGCGCTTGTACTCAAATATGGCGGCCGACGACCTAGAAGACCGCAACGATAGTGATTTATATGGTGCTGCACTTAGCCTTTGGCACCAATTTGAGCGCTACGACGCTGTGAAGCCTACTATCCGAGTATTTAATCCTGAGATTTCAAAACACGGTTGGCATAGCAGCCACACGATTGTTGAAATCATTGTCAATGACATGCCATTTCTAGTTGATTCAGTGCGGATGGCATTAAATCGAATGGAAATTTCTGCGCACTTGCTATTACACAGCCCAATCTCATTGCGAAGAGATGCGAATAACTGTGTTACAGAATTCTTTGACAATCCGCCCAAGGCTAAAAAAGACAGCGCTGTTAAGCAAACCGTTTTACTGATTGAAATCGATAGGCAAAATTCTCAACAGGCCGTTAAAGCATTAACTAACGAATTGCACTCTGTTGTTGATGAGGTTTTCTTAGCCGTAACCGATTGGCAACCTATGCGCGATAAGATTGATACCGTCATAGACTTGATAGCGAATGGTAAGGCGGGAATTAGTAACACGGAAGTAAAGAAACAAGCGTTAACGTTCCTTGAGTGGTTAGGCGATCACAACTTTACTTTGATGGGGTATCGCTATTACCAAGTTAAAGCGATTAAAGGTGATCATCGCTGGGTGCCAGAGAACGACACCAGTTTAGGGTTAATGAAAAACTCTAAGACAGAGCGTGAGCGTTTGATTTCAAAAATGGCTTCTAGTGCACAACGTGCTGCATTGAGTCAGGACCCTTTTATTCTGACCAAAACCAATACACGTTCGCGCGTTCACCGTCCTGCTCATATGGACTATGTAGGCGTAAAAGAATTTAACGATAAAGGTGAGGTGGTAGGCGAGCACCGTTTTATCGGTCTCTATTCGGCATCTTTCTACAATGCAAGTGCCACTCAAATTCCGGTACTAAGAGAAAAGATCCAACGCGTATGCAGCTTGTCTGGTCTTGAGCCGGGTACCCACGCATATAAAGCGTTCGTTAATATTATCGAGACCTACCCGCGCGATGAAATCCTACAGAGTACGGACGCTGAATTAACCAGTATTATCCTGGGCATTTTCCAAATGCAGGAACGCGGTATTACGCGTTTGTTTATGCGCAAAGAAAGTTTCGGCCGCTTTATTTCTTGTATGGTGTTTGTACCGAGAGAAAAGTACAACACGGCATTGCGTAAGGAAACACAGGCACTATTGAAACTAGCGTTTGGTAGCGAGGAAGACGTGGAATTCACTACGTATTTCTCTGAGTCAGTTTATGCGCGTACGCATTACATTACGCGAGTAAAAGATAACAACGTGGAATACGATGTGAAGGAAATTGAAAATAATATTATAGAACTGACGAAAACCTGGAATGATCGTCTAGCAAGCGCAATTGTATCTGCCCATGGAGAGGCGGCAGGTAAAGCGTTACAGCAACGTTATGCAAACGCTTTCTCGCGTAGCTACACAGAATCAAACTTACCTAGTGCTGCACTTGTTGATATTGAGCGACTCGAATTGTTAGGCGATGACAACAAGCTCGATATGTTGTTCTATCGACCTCAAGAAGAGCCATCAAACAGCGATGTGGTTAAATTAAAGCTTTTCCATAAGGATGAGCCTATCCACTTGTCTGACGTATTACCGATGCTAGAAAACTTCGGTCTTCGTGTTATTGATGAAAGCCCCTATCGTGTGACGTGTGCTGAAGGTAACGTTAACTGGATTATGGATTTCAAAATGTTGCATAAACGCGTGCAAGATTTTGACATGGAAACAGCACAATCATTATTCCAAACTGCATTTTCTCAAGTGTGGAGTAATCAGTTAGAGGATGATGGCTTTAACCGCCTAATTCTGGGCGCGAATCTAACGGGCCGTAAAGTAACGATTTTGCGTGCTTATGCAAAATACATGAAGCAAATAGGGACGTCCTTTAGTCATGACTATATTGCGAGTACATTGGCAGCGTATCCAACGATTGCTGAATGTCTGGTTAATTATTTTGATTTACAGTTCAATCCGGCCATTAAGCGCAACGCGAAAAAATCAGAATCATTGTTAGCGGATATTGAAACGCACTTGGACAAGGTTTCTAACCTTGATGATGATCGTATTATCCGACGCTATTTAGATTTGATAAAAGCAACCTTGCGGACTAATTTCTTCCAGAGTGACGAACAGGGCAAACCAAAATCCTATGTGTCGTTCAAAATGCTGCCAGAAATGATCCCAGACATGCCGCTTCCATTGCCGAAGTTCGAGATCTTTGTTTATTCACCTAAAGTTGAAGGTGTTCATTTACGCGGCGGTAAGGTCGCTCGTGGTGGCTTGCGTTGGTCTGACCGTCAAGAAGATTTTAGGACTGAAATTTTAGGTTTGGTTAAAGCACAGCAGGTTAAAAATACCGTTATCGTCCCTGTCGGTGCAAAAGGTGGTTTTGTTTGTAAAAACTTGCCAACGGATCAAGGTCGACAAGCTATTTTCGAAGCGGGTCAGGATTGTTATAGAACCTTCATTCGCAGTTTATTGGATATCACCGATAACATTGTTGATGGGAATATTGTGCACCCGAAAGATGTGGTACGCCTCGATGAAGACGACCCTTACTTGGTGGTCGCAGCCGATAAAGGCACCGCAACATTTTCAGATATCGCGAATGGGATATCAGAGGAATACAACTTCTGGCTAGGTGATGCGTTTGCATCAGGTGGCAGCATCGGTTACGACCACAAGAAAATGGGTATTACTGCACGCGGTGGCTGGGAATCAGTGAAGCGTCACTTCCGTGAGATCGGGATTGATTGCCAAACGACAGACTTTACCTGTATCGGTGTCGGTGACATGGCTGGTGATGTGTTCGGAAACGGCATGTTGTTATCTGAACATACGCGGATCATTGCTGCATTTAACCACATGCACATCTTCTTCGATCCAGACCCAGATGCTGCATCTAGTTATAAAGAGCGTAAGCGATTGTTTGAAAATCCAAGTCTGTCATGGGATGACTATGATCGCAGTTTAATTTCTAAAGGCGGCGGTATTTTTGAACGTTCAGCTAAGTCAATTAAGCTGACGCCTGAAATGAAAAAGTGGTTAGGTACTCGCCAAGTAGCCATGCCACCGAATGAGTTGATCCACAATATCTTGAAAATGGAAGTCGATTTACTCTGGAATGGTGGTATTGGAACTTACGTTAAGGGCAGTAAAGAAAGTCACAGTGACGTAGGTGATCGTGCTAATGATTCGTTACGCGTGAACGGTAAAGATCTGCGAGCTAAAATTGTCGGCGAGGGGGGAAACCTGGGTTTAACGCAATTAGGCCGTATTGAATTTGCGTCGAATGGTGGACGCGTCAATACTGACTTTATCGATAACGTCGGCGGCGTTGACTGTTCAGATAACGAAGTTAACATTAAGATTTTACTTAATGCGTTGGTCAACGATGGTGAACTGACGGTTAAACAGCGTAATAAGTTGCTTTACGATATGACCGATGATGTCGCGAGCATTGTACTGCAGGATTGTTATCGCCAAACGCTTTCGATATCGATTACAGAGCGCGCAGGCGGCAGTTTAATTAAAGAGCAGTTGCGCTTTATTCATGGTCTTGAACGAGAAGGTGCCTTGAATCGTGAATTGGAGTTTATTCCAAATGACGAAGAGGTGTCTGATCGTTTAGCGCAAGATCGAGGCTTCACGCGCCCAGAGCTTTCGGTGCTTATCGCGTACGGCAAAATGGTTTTAAAAGACCAGTTGAATACGCCTGACATCACTGAAAATCCATACTATGACCGTCTTCTGGTCAACGCATTCCCACTGGTGTTGCGCAAGAAATTTGCTAAGCAGATGCAGAACCACCCGCTACGCAGGGAAATTATTGCGACTAAGCTCACCAATGAGATAGTCAATGACATGGGCCTTAACTACATGTTTAGGATCCAGGAGGAAACTGGTGCAACCGTAGCGGAAGTGGCGATTGCATATTCTATTGTTAAATCGATATTCGGTATTGGTGATCTGTGGCAAGCGATAGAACAGCTGGATAACAAAGTCCCGGCAGATGTACAACTCGGCATGCTTGAACAAGCACGCAGAACTATACGTCGTGCATCTCGTTGGTATTTACGTCACGGTAACATGGGCCTTGGTATTGAAGAAGCTATTGCGCAATACAGTGATGTGTATAAAGACTTGCGTGAAAATCTACCAGAGTACTTAGTACCAGAAGAATATAAACAAGTAGAGCACGCTGCTGAGAAATTGATTGGGCAGGGTGTTCCTGAAGATATCGCGCGTTCTGTGGCGAGTTTCAGTAACATGTTTTGTGCACTTGATTTGGCACAGATTGCGCAAACCGACAAACGTGGTAATGCTATTGCGGCGAAGTTGTACTATCAGCTTGGCTCTGAATTGGAACTGCACTGGTTCTTGGAACAAATCAATAATCAGTCAGTGAGCAACCATTGGCAGGCACTCGCAAGAGCTTCATATCGTGAAGAGTTGGATTGGCAACAACGTTCGATTACCAACTCTTTATTAATGAACGCACCGAATGAGAAAAAAGCTGAGGTTATTTTGCAACAGTGGATGGATGCAAATGAAGTCCTATTGCAACGCTGGTATCACATGATGTCTGAGTTTAAAACCAGTACAACTCACGATTTTGCCAAGTTTTCTGTCGCTTTACGCGAATTGATGCTGTTAAGCGTGAAGGCAAACCATTAAAATAGCGCTCATTGCGAAAAGTAAACGCCCCGCAATGCGGGGCGTTTTTGTTAGGGGATACCTAATTTTATGTACGGACTCGTGCAAAATGCGCTATTAAATTGCGAACCTGAAAAAGCCCATGATTTAACGATTAATTGGCTGAAATATTCTCAATCTAATTTACTTAAGTGCACATATTCTCAACGTGTCGCGGAAAAGCCCGTGACTGTTTTGGGTATGAAGTTTAAAAACCCAGTGGGCTTGGCCGCGGGTTTAGATAAAAACGGTGAATGTGTAGATGCCTTTGGTGCAATGGGATTTGGTTTTGTCGAAGTCGGAACCGCAACACCGCTAGCGCAAGCCGGTAATGAAAAGCCGCGGCTGTTTCGTTTGCCGGAAAAGTCGGCGATAATCAATCGTATGGGCTTTAATAATAAGGGAATCGATTATTTAGTTGATCGGGTAAAACGCGCTTCTTTCGACGGCATAGTCGGGATTAATATTGGTAAAAATAAGCAAACGCCGGAAGCAGACGCATTGTCTGACTATATTATCGGTATTAATAAAGCCTACGATGTAGCCGATTATATAACGGTCAACATTTCATCACCGAATACACCTGGCTTGCGTAACCTTCAGTATGGTGAGGCCTTAGACCATCTGCTCACTGGTTTGAAACAGCGTCAATCAGAACTGGCTGAGGCCAGCGGTGCATACAAACCTCTACTTGTTAAGATTGCGCCTGATTTAACCGACGAGGAAATCCGCTCTATTGCCCAATCTCTTGTCAATGCTGGAATAGATGGTGTAATCGCGACCAATACAACACTCGATAGAAGTCAGGTTGAAGGGATAGAGTTTGCGAACGAAGCAGGCGGTCTATCTGGTTCGGTCTTGACTGACAAAAGTTTGCATGTAACCAAAGTGTTGGCAGATGCATTAGAGGCGAAAATGCCGATTATTGGTGTCGGGGGAATTGATAGTCCTGAAGCCGCAAAACAACGCTTAGCCGCCGGAGCATCTTTGATTCAGGTGTATTCAGCTATGATTTATCAAGGACCTAAGTTAATCAAAAATATTATTGATTCTCTTTGAGCCACTGACCAAAAGAAAACGTCCATATTATGAGTGTAAACACAAACACAGTGATCATCACCACAAGCCGAGGCTTAGATGAGCTGTTAAAACAAGAAGTAGAGTCTATTTGTCCAGGGATAGAGGTTAAACTCAAGCCTGGTCAGGTCATCGTACAAGCTTCTCTTGCGGATGCCTACAGACTGTGTTTGTGGTCCAGATTAGCGAATCGCGTGATTTGGGTACTCGTCGAAGGCAATTCTGATAATGAGCAACAGTTATACGATACGGCTGCAAGCATTGAATGGCCAGCGCACTTCGCACCAGCCGATTCATTTTTAGTTAATTTTAGTGGTACTAATCGCGCATTAAAGAACAGTCAATTCGCAGCCCAACGCGTTAAAGACGCGGTTGTGGATAGCTTTACCGAACGTGGTTTTGCTCGCCCCAACGTAAGTAAAATTGCACCGTCTGTGATCATACAAGCACGCTTGTGGCGAGACAAAGTGACTCTGGGAATTGATCTGTCCGGAGGAAGTCTTCATCAGCGTGGATACCGCACTGAAACCGGAGAGGCGCCGTTAAAGGAACATGTTGCAAGTGCAATACTTATGCGCTCTGGCTGGAGCAAAGACATGGAAAAATGTCTTTTTGATCCCATGTGTGGCTCAGGTACGATTGCAATTGAAGCGGCCTTAATGGCAACTAACCGCGCTCCGGGTCTATTGCGCAAGCAGTGGGGATTTAGTCAATGGCAAATGCATGATGAGCGTTTGTGGACTTCAATCGTGGAGCACGCTAAGTCATCGATTTGCGAGTATAAAGGCACCATTATCGCCAATGATTCCCAGCAGTCACTCGTTAGTATTGCAAAGAAAAATGCGGATCAGGCTGGCGTTTTTAGCAATATTCAATTCTCACGTAAAGACGCGACTCAACTTGCGTTATCGAATATTGAAGCAGGATTTATTGTCTCAAATCCTCCGTATGGAGAAAGATTGAGTGATCTCGCTTCTCTAGTACCCCTGTTTAATAAATGGGGGGAACATTTAAAGCAACATTTCGCCAATTGGCACGTCAGTTTACTGACTTCGGAACGTGATCTGCTGCGTCAGTTAAAGCTAAGAGCTCGCAATGAATACACGATAATGAATGGTAAATTAGAGTGTAAGTTGGTTAATTTTGAGCTTGATCCAGCAAACCTAACAACGAAGAGTAGTGGCGGCAGTGAGGAATTTGTCAATCGCCTCAAGAAAAACCTTAAACAATTACAGCGTTTCCTAAAGCAGAATAATACAAACGCATACCGCATTTATGATGCTGATTTACCCGATTATAATGTGGCGATTGATGTTTATAATGACTGGCTTATTGTTCAAGAATACGCCCCACCCAAAAATATTCCTGCTGAAAAAGCTAAACGACGTTTAACTGATATTATCATTCAATTACCCAGTATTACTGGTGTTGATCCAAAGAAGATTGCGCTAAAAGTACGCGCTCAACAAAAGGGCACTGCGCAATATGAAAAGGTTGATGCGCAAGCTAACCGAATCATCGTTGAAGAGAATGGTGCCCAATTTTACGTTAATCCTACTGATTACCTAGATTGCGGTCTGTTCTTGGATCATCGTATTACTCGTCAGCTCGTAGCCCAGCAATCGAAAGGCAAGGATGTGCTAAATCTTTTCGCCTATACAGGAAGTGTCTCTGTTATGTGTGCGTTACATGGTGCGCGTTCCGTAACGACGGTCGATATGTCTAAAACCTATCTACAATGGGCTAAAGACAATTTCAGATTGAATAAACTTCAAGGCGCATATGAGTTTGTTCAGGCTGATTGTGTTGCTTGGTTAAAATCACATAATAAAAAATACGATGTGATTTTCATTGATCCACCGTCGTTTTCCAATTCCAAACGAATGGAAAATACCTGGGATGTACAACGTGATCATGTAGCGTTATTGACTAATGCGGTTCAGCGATTAAATCAACAAGGTAAAATAATTTTTTCTAATAATTTGCGTAGTTTCAAACTGGATCAAGAAGCACTTACCGCTTTAGGATTGCGTATCGAAAATTTATCGCAAAAAACATTACCAGAAGACTTTAAACGAAATCCGAAGATACATCAGTGCTGGATGCTAACGCTATGCAGCTAACGTTGTTTACTGGCCCAGGATGCCATCTGTGTGATGACGCAATGCAGGTGATAAATTCACTTGAGCGGCGCGAGCTGATCATCCAATCAAAAAATATCCGCGACGATCATGAACTTTATCACCGCTATGCGGTGTTGATCCCCGTCCTGCGCCGTGATGATAGCGGGAGCGAATTACGCTGGCCTTTTAATACAGAAGATGTAGAGCAGTTTTTACTATGAGTTTAATGCAATTAAAGCAGGCATCCGTCATATATGGTACGCCGCCTTTACTTGATAATGTAGAGTTCACGCTTCAGCCTAAAGAGCGCGTTTGCATCGTTGGCCGAAATGGAAGCGGAAAGTCGACACTAATGCGTGTGTTAGCAAATGAAATAACGCTTGATGATGGTGTTAGAGTTGTCTCAAACGATGTGAAGGTTGCTCGCTTGCCTCAGGACCCGCCTGAGAGTGTTGACGTTACCTTGTTCGATTACGTGGCAGAAGGCCTCAGTGATGCAGGTGATGTATTGCGAGAGTATTTTAAGCAAGTACAAGTTGTCAGTGAATCTCCATCGGAGGCGGCGCTTAACAAGCTTCAGCATCTGCAGGAAACATTAGAAACACTTGATGCATGGCAATTGGAACAACAAATTGCCAACGTATTAACAATGCTTGGTTTAGATGCTAATCAATCATTGGCGACGTTATCCGGGGGATGGCGCCGTAAGGCTGCTCTGGCGCGCGCGTTAGTCGGTGGGCCTGATGTTCTATTACTTGATGAACCTACAAACCATCTTGATATCGACATGATCCGCTGGTTGGAGCAGCACTTAAAGGCGTTTAATGGATCAATTGTATTCATCAGCCATGACAGAGCATTTATACGTAATCTAGCCACTCGTATTGTGGACTTGGATCGTGGCAATTTGACCAGTTATCCCGGTGATTACGCAGGCTACTTGATTAAAAAGGCAGAAGATCTTGAGATCGAAGCACGACATCAAGCTGAGTTTGATAAAAAATTAGCGAAAGAAGAAGTTTGGATCCGCCAGGGTATCAAAGCTAGACGTACACGCAATGAAGGCCGTGTTAGGGCGTTAAAAGCATTGCGTGAAGAGTTTAAAGCCAGACGCAAAGTGGTGGGGAACGCTAGCATTAGTCACAATGTCAGCAATCGCTCAGGAAAGCGCGTATTTGAATCACATGACTTAACCTATCATATTGATAACAAGACAATCGTTAGTCATTTAGACGTTAACATTCAACGTGGTGACAAAGTTGCCATTATTGGACCGAATGGCTGCGGTAAAAGCACATTGATCAAGTTACTTCTAGGGGAGCTAGCGCCTAAAAGCGGTAGTGTCCAGCAAGGTGTTAACCTAGAAATTGCTTACTTTGACCAACATCGTAGTGCGTTGGATTTGGATAAAACGGTTATTGATAGTGTGGGCGATGGTAAACGTGATTTGGTGGTTAATGGGCAGCCGCGTCATGTGATGAGCTATCTACAGGATTATTTATTTAGTCCTGAGCGCGCTAACGTGCCGGTAAGGGCTCTCTCTGGAGGTGAAAAGAACCGTTTGATGTTAGCGCGCCTAATGTTAAAACCTAGCAATGTGCTGATATTGGACGAACCAACCAATGACCTTGATGTGGAAACGCTCGAGTTATTAGAATCACTCCTTGTTGATTATCAGGGTACGTTACTGTTGGTTAGCCACGATAGGGAGTTCGTCGATAACGTTGTAACGAGTAGCCTATATTTTGCCGGTAACGGAGAAGTCATCGAATTTATTGGTGGGTACACCGATGTTAATCAGTGGTATGAGGAAAATTCTGCTAAACAAAAAGCGGTTTCAGAAGCCAAGAATAGCAAAATCGATGAAACTAATACGATTACTGCCGGTCATAACGACGGAAATAAACGTGAGGCTTCTCCCAAACGAAACAAAAAGTTATCATACAAGGATCAGCGGGAACTCGACTCACTTCCTGCGTTAATACAAGAATTGGAAGAGCGACAAGGGCAGTTACAAGAAAGTATCAATAGTCCCGAGTTCTTTAGTCAGCCAGCAGAGCAGACAACCCCAATATTAAATCAGCTCGCTGACGTTGAGCAGCAGCTTGAAGGGGCTTATTTGCGCTGGGACGAACTAGAAAGTGCGCTAGAATAAACACAATAACAGGACAATTAATGAAGTTAACCAAACTGGCCATTGCATCGGCGTTGGCCCTGTCAGCTAACCTATCTCAAGCTGCACAATACCGTGTGGAATTGCTTCCCGTAGATGCTATTGGAGTCAATAATTTTGCTCAAGCACTTACCAACGACGGGATGATGTATGTCACTGTTCAGGATGAGTTTAATCCTCCTGTAGACATTAGTTTGCTCGATTTTGAAAGCGAAACGTTAATCAATGCATTGACTGATATTGATGCTGCAAAAGCAGGCAATTTCAATACTGAAGATCTCACGACAATTGTGAATATCCTTATTCAAGCTCGTGCGGCGAACAGCGTTGTAGTGCAAAGATTGGCGCAATACAGGAGCTATCGCACTGACGGTGTTGATATGGATTTAATCCCTGGCTTTGATGTTGTAACCGATACGTTTAATGATTACACGCAAAGTGCCAACACAATCGTTCGCGATGCTATCGATGGCTCTATTAGTGTTGGACGCGGTGTTGGTCCTTATAGCACATTGGACTACGTCAACGAATCTGGTGATACCATTACCTATGTGTTGAATGAGCATATTAATCGTGCGTTCGCAGACGTTAATGGACAGACGACCCCGTTGCTATCTGTTGAGACGCGTCTGGGTGGATATAGCGAAGCGGTAGCCATAAACAACAATATGCAGGTTGTCGGTTTTGGTGCAACATCGCTTGCAGACTCAAGTGTTGAGTTTGTTGACAGTTGTGCTGATGATGAGTCGCGTGGTGATTTGCCAGTTGAACTTTGCCTACGTAATTTAAGAGAGTCTGGCGGTGGTTTAGCGGATGTGCTCCGTCGCACAGCCCAAACCCGACCTCACATATGGCAATTAGATGCATCTGGGCAAGTTGTTGATGTGACCACTTACGGCTTAGTTTTTGAGCCTGATGCGGATGATTCATTTAGCTATACCAGTCGCGCGTTTGATATTAATGATGCGGGTATGGCAGTGGGTAGTTCAATGACGGGTGATGGAGTTACCATCACACGACCTGGTGCGTCCTTTGGACAAGTAGAAGCTGAACTAGTCGCCGTAACTTATAGTAATGGCGCTGTAACTGAATTACTGCCAAGAGACGAAAACCAATTAAGCAGTGCAACGTTGATCAACGATGACTACATTGTGGGAACCGTGACCCGTGAATCGAATGGCGTATCAAGAGAAACGATGTTTGTCTACGATATGAACAGTGATACAGCCACCTATCCGAGAGGTTTTTTTGCCAGTGCAGGCACTACGCCAAGAGCAATTAACTCGAATAACGTCGTTGTAGGTGAAAGCGAAATTGAAGCTTCAGCAGAGCAAGTCAGGGAAAAAAATGCTTTTATGTATGATATTTCAGCTGACACGTTAACCAATCTAAACACGCTCATCGCATGCGACAGCCCTTACACGTTGGTTGATGCTGTCGATATCAATGACAAGAATGAAATTATCGCGAATGCGCGTCTGCGTGCTGAGGCAAAAGATGTAACTGGAGAAATTTTCCTGGATGAGAACGGTGAGCCTGTTATCGAGGATATGGTGTATTCAGTTAAATTAGTTCCAATCGCAAATGGTGAAATCGATGATTGTCAGTTGATCGATGAACCTGTTGAGCGTAAAGGCGCTGGCTTAGGTTTTGCGACCGCATTATTGTTGGTGATCGCCGGGCTGTCTCGGCGTAAAGTCGTTAAGTTGTAAGACTTAGTACGTAAATTATCATTTTAAAAAGCTGCTTTTGAGCAGCTTTTCTTATGTCAAAAATCACTAACTAATTGTATTAAATCGTTATATTTGAGAGCAGTAAAAATGCATATTTTTATAACGATTTAATGTAATAAAAAATTCATAAAACTTTCATTCATTTAACGAAAGTCAAGTGCTGACTGTCGCAAATTAACTTGAACCAAATTGAGTGATCCACTATCTCTATATATGTGAGCAAACACATTTTCTCAATGCGACAGCTCCTAACATTTGTGTTTGCTGACATATGATCAATTCAACCGAGGTAACTCAATGAAAAGACAAAAAAGAGATAAGTTGACACGTGCACATGCCAAAGGATACCAAGCTGGTATTACAGGCCGTTCGAAAGAGTTATGTCCATTCCAGACCTCTGATGCCAGGTCGCAATGGTTAGGAGGATGGAGAGAGGCCGTTGAAGATAGAAACTTAGGATTTAGTCGCTAGTTTTATTTGCAATGATTGAGGAAAAACCCCGCATAAGCGGGGTTTTTAGTATGCATTAAAAGTTACTGGTATCTTGGAACAAGCCAACTTTTAAATCTTTGGCTGAATAAATTTCGCGACCGTCAACTTTAACCACACCATCGGCTAAGCCCATAAATAATTTGCGTTTAACAACGCGTTTCATATCAATGTGATAAGTTACTTTTTTCGCAGTAGGTAATATTTGACCGGTAAACTTAACTTCGCCAACACCTAATGCGCGACCTTTACCTGGACCGCCACTCCAGCCTAAGAAAAAGCCAACTAGTTGCCACATCGCGTCTAAGCCTAAGCAACCAGGCATTACAGGATCACCCGGGAAATGACAGTCAAAGAACCACAGATCCGGTGTTATATCCAATTCCGCAACAATTTGTCCTTTATCTGCGCTACCACCGGTTTCTGTAATAGACACAATGCGGTCCATCATTAACATATTCGGGGCAGGTAATTGGCTGTTACCTGGGCCGAATAATTCTCCACGGCTACAGGCTAATAACTCTTCTTTGGTAAAACTATTTTGATTAACTAGTGACATATCAACTCATGACTTTAATTAAATTGCGCGTAATTTAGCGAACACTTGTAAGCTAAACAACTCTGAACAGTGTTTTTCATCAATAAAAGGTAACGCATAACCCTATTTGTATTTCGCTATGCTAGACTAACAAAACAATATGAGTCATTGGAGCATTCCTCATGAGTGGTTCGGCAAAAGTTAAAACAAAAAAATCCCCCTCAGCTAATGCACTCAAGCAAAAGCGTTTTCGCGAAAGGCAAAAAGCTCAGGGTAAAAAGCTGGTACGTGGATACATCACTCCGCAAGCAATGAATAGTTATAAAGAAATTAGCAATGTCACCAATTGGAGTGACAGTGAAGTGTTGTCAAATGCTTTGCGACTGACCTATGCCGCATATAAATGTGGTCAGATTGGGCTGTTAACTAAGTGGCTAAAGGACCATGAGCCTGAAGCACCGAACAATGCACATGAGGCGAAATCCGAAGAGCCAAAAATCGACAGCAAAGCGGTTCTTACACAAACTGAAGTGAAAAAAGCGTCGTAATTAACGCGCTTGTAATGAGCCAGGATTAGTGTGTCGCCACAATATCCTTTCAGCCTCATGTTTAACATCATCGCGTTCTCGGTAAGCCCACAGTCGCTCGCGAGCTTGATTTGACGCTTTTTCAACGTCGATAATGGGCGTTGGGTAATCTTTATTCAGTTCGATATTGAACATCGCTTGTTCCATCGGGGACAACAGCCATGGCGTATGAATAATAGGGTGTGGCAGGTTAGATAATTCAGGTAACCAACGACGAATAAACTCCCCATGAGGATCGTGCTCAATCGATTGCTTTATCGGGTTATACAGGCGAATAGTATTGGTTCCCGTTACCCCAGCTTGCATTTGAATTTGTGGGTAGTGAATGCCAGGTTCAAAATCGAGAAATTGTCGCGCTAGAAAATGAACGCCGGATCGCCAATCTATATTGAGGTGATGGGTTAGAAAGCTAACAACCATGGCCCGCATACGAAAATTTAAATAGCCGGTCGCTACAACTGCTCTCATGCAGGCATCTATCAGCGGAAGTCCCGTCTTTCCACTTTCCCACGCATTTAAAAGTTGTTCACTACATGCGTAGGGGTAATGTATATATGCACCATTCACGGGTTCATGTTCCATGCGGCATTCACTTTCGAACTTTTGCATAAAATGACTTCGCCATTGTATTCGGGATAAAAAAGCCCGTTTAACCCCTTTCCATTCGCTCGATAGTTGTTGTGCAATCGTGTATTGGTGGACCTGCCGGCTACTGATATTCCCCCATGCGAGATAGGGGGATAATCGAGAACATGCAATGCGAGCTAAAGCGGGTTTAGAAATGTGTTTTTGGTAATGCTGACCTCGACCTTTAAAAAAGTCTTTTAGTGCTTGCCATGCTCGTTTCTCACCCCCAGGCTGAAAATGAGGGGCGGGCACATCAGCACGGTCCATAAACGATGTCTGGTTGGTTTGAGTGATATTTATCACGCGGGTGTGGCCGTATTGTGTGTAGGGCAAATCAAGCGGTGTGTTTATGGTCTGTAGTTGTGTAAGCTCGGGATCTGCAACGGGGGCTTTTACAAATTCATGATAGCCTTCGAGCCAGGATATTCTATTGTTCAGCCCTCGAACAATGCCTGCGTCAGGAAATTCAATCCAGTTTACTTTATGTTGCTCGCACCAATGTGTTACCGCACGATCGCGCGCGAACGTTTTACTTATACCAATTTCTTCATGGCTTACAATTGAACTAATAGGAGAAATCGCGTTTATGCTATTCAATACCGGTATAGCTTCACCGATATAAACCTCAATAGAGGAGCCGTACGAAGCGAGTTGCTGATTAAGATCATTGATGGATTCAAATACAAAGCGCCAATGGCGAATGTCATAATGATTATCTTCAATCAAGCTGGGCTCAAGAATATAAATCAGTCGACACGGCGATGCCGTTGAACAGGCATACGCCAAGGCTTGATGATCGCGCAAGCGTAGATCACGCTTAAACCAAAGAAGTGTTGAAGTTGTCTGTTCTGTCATAGCCATCGTGCGCGAAATGAGCCATCCTCATCGTATTGCTGGGTTTGTTTGGCTAGATTGAATTGTCTGTGGCCTCTTGGATCACTACCTACACCCGCTAAGTACTGCCAGTTTCCCCAATTGCTCGCGACATCATAGTCAATCAATTGTTGTTCAAAATAAGCCGCGCCATAGCGCCAATCTAGTCCTAATTCGTGAACAAAACAGCTGGCCACCAACTGACGACCACGATTGGACATAAAGCCGGTTTGATTTAACTGGCGCATGCATGCATCAACTATTTCATAACGGGTTTCACCATGACACCAACGGGTAAACGATTCTTGGTCAAATTGGGTTTGGGGTTCGCGTTGTTGTATTCCGGAAAACGTAAACAGTTGCTTGTTATGTTTGTATGCCTGCCAGTGGAAGAAATCGCGCCATAACAATTCGAAATACAACCAATACGTTGAGTCGTTAGCACAAACTTCCGTTTCATAACGTTTTATAGCATCGTAGACCTGCCTTACGCTTATGCATCCCAGTGCTAACCACGCTGATAATTTAGACGAAAAAGACCACCCCTCTAAGCCGTTTCTCGTTTGCTTGTATTGTTGAATATGATGAGATTGAACAAGATAGTAGTTTAATTGTTTTTTAGCTGCTGCAGAGCCACCTCTTAGGCGGGCATCGAACGACTTTTGCTGGATCTGTTTTAGTTCGAAGCTCGTATTTACTGAATCAAATACAGCGCTATTGATTTGGATCTGAGGCGGGAGTTCAAAAGATTCTGCTTTAGGCGGGAGAGGCGAAATAGCTTTTTCAATTTTTTTACGAAATGGAGAGAAAACATTTGGCATGTCTTCCAAATCAAACGGTAATTGCTGCTCGCTAAAAAGGCATTCGGCATTGGTGTCACAATATTCAATACCAAGATTATCGACGAGTTGTTGTATTCGTTGCTGTTGCTCTAGTTCATAGCTACCACAGTGTTTAGCCATGCCGATGATGCGCGGTTTTACAGCGTCTATCATAGACCCAATACATTTGTCGAAATCGCCCTTTATGACCAGCAATTCATGCCCATGCTTTTGTAGTGAGTGGTGCAGGTCGTCCAGCGACTCAAGTAAAAAACGGTAACGATGCTCGCCCATACGTTTGCTTTGATAATGGGTCGGCTGAAACCAGCAGTCTTCAATCACATAAACACATAACAACGCCTCACACTGCGCTGAGACATATTCTAAACAGGGGTTATCGTCTAAGCGCAGATCATGACGAAAAATATACAGACCATTGGATTGAATGTCGTTCATCGCATACTTAGTAGTCAATCAGTTCGAGATTAATAGTTTTATTCCGTTTAAATGGATCGAAATGACGGGAAAATAAGTAAGAATAGATGTTTTAATGTAATCAAGGACTCGTCATGTCAGCAGGCAAAACAATTGTCTGGTTTCGCCAAGATCTTCGCCTTAACGATAATCCTGCATTGATTTGGGCAGTAGAGCAGGGTCACATCATTCCTGTGTATATTGTTGATAACGTTACTCCAGATAGAGTGGAGTTGGGTGGAGCATCACAATGGTGGTTACATCATTCGTTAGTGGCATTGAATAAAAGTTTAGATAAACGTCTTCATATCTATGTGGGCGATCCACAGAAGATTTTACTGTCCTTGATCCAAGAGACTGGCGCTAAGGCTGTCGTATGGAATCGTTGCTATCAACCCTGGCAACGAAGCCGAGATGAGACTATTAAATCTGAAATTAAGTCTACGGGAATAGAAGTTCATAGCTTTAATGGTTCTTTGTTGTGGGAGCCGATGAAGATCACCAAGCAAGATGGCGGTGTATATAAAGTCTTTACACCCTATTACAGGAAAGGCTGCCTAAATGCGACTGCGCCACGTTATCCAACTTCAAGGCCTGACAACATGCGGTACGCAAGCTCACCAGCAGGCAGCACATCAATTGATGATTTAGCGCTATTACCCAGTATTAAATGGGATGAGGCTTTCTATGCCCATTGGACACCCGGCGAGAAAGGGGCCGCAGAGAAATTACAGTCGTTTATCGCTAACGCAGCGTTATCCTATAAGTCAGACCGCGATATTCCATCAGTTGTTGGTACATCCAAACTATCAACGCATTTGCGCTTTGGGGAAATTTCACCCAACCAGATTTGGTATGCATTGCTCGATCAATTCGGTGGAGCCGATAATGAACACATTGATACTTATTTGTCTGAATTGGGTTGGCGCGAGTTTAGTTACTACCTGCTGTATCACTGGCCTAGTATTCCGACAGAAAACTTTAATGACAAATTTAATCGTTTCCCATGGAATAACAATGATGCTGATCTAAAAGCTTGGCAAAAGGGGCTAACCGGTATTCCTTTTGTTGATGCTGGCATGCGCGAACTATGGCAAACCGGTTATATGCATAATCGAGTACGCATGGTTGTAGGTTCGTTTTTAGTAAAGAATTTGTTAGTCGATTGGCGCAAAGGCGAGCGCTGGTTTTGGGACTGTCTACTCGATGCAGATTTAGCAAGTAATTCTGCAAGCTGGCAGTGGGTTGCCGGTTCTGGAGCTGATGCTGCGCCGTATTTCAGAATATTCAACCCTGTGCTACAAGGCGAAAAGTTCGATAAACATGGCGAGTATGTCAAAACCTACTGCCCAGAATTGTCGAAGCTACCTGCAAAATACATTCATAAACCCTGGGAAGCACCCAGTGAGGTTTTACGTGCAGCGGGTATTGTGCTGGGTAAGGATTATCCGAAACCCATCGTTGATCTTAAGGCATCACGGCAAAAAGCACTACAAGCCTATGACGTAGTAAAAGCAGGATAAATATGGGGGCACTTAGACTGATTTTGGGTGACCAGCTGTCTCGTGATATGAGCAGCTTGGACAATGTCGACGTCGCAAACGACCATGTCTTAATTGCCGAGGTTCGATCTGAAGCAAGCTATGTAAAGCATCATAAGCAGAAAATAGCCTTCTTGTTTTCGGCAATGCGGCATTTTGCGGCTTCGCTTCAAGAAGAAGGTCTGCGTGTTACCTATATCGATTATGAGCATCCAGAGAATCAAGGCAGTTTAAAAGACCAAACTAAGTGGATGCTAGAGCGCTATAACTTAAATAAAGTAATTGTTGCGCAGCCCGCCGAGTATCGCTTACTTGAAGACATGAAAACATGGCAGTCTGATTGGGATATAGGTGTCGAAATCACAGAAGACAATCGCTTTTTGATGCCACAGTCCTTTTTTGCAAACTGGGCTGAGGGTCGGAAAGAGCTGCGTATGGAGTACTTCTATCGAGAAGTTCGCAAAAGAACAGGATACCTGATGGAGCAGGGTAAACCTGTTGGCGGAAAATGGAATTATGACCATCAAAATCGTGAAGCGATGCCGCAGCATATGCAAGTTCCGAAGCGCACGTTACATCAATCAGACCGCGTAACGGCAGAAGTGCTAACACTGGTCGAGAAACACTTCTCTGATCACTTCGGTTCGCTTGATAATTTCGCATTTGCGGTTACGCGTGACCAAGCATTAGATGTCTTGAATGCCTTTATTGCTGAGCGCTTGCCCGATTTCGGACGCTATCAAGACGCGATGGTGTCAGGTGAGCCTTGGATGTTTCATTCGCACATTAGTTTTTACCTAAATTGTGGCATGCTAAACGTTAATGAAGTCGTCGATGCTGCCATTCAGGCCTATTACGCAGGTCAGGCGCCACTGAATAGTGTGGAAGGGTTCGTGCGTCAGGTCATAGGATGGCGAGAATACATTCGAGGATTCTATTGGCACTTCATGCCGGAGCTGGCTGACCGCAATCAGCTTGAAGCCTACAGAAAACTACCTTCGTTCTTTTGGACAGCTGACACTGACATGAATTGTTTGCATCAATGCATCAGTGAAACGCGTGATAATGCCTATGCTCATCACATTCAGCGATTGATGGTAATCGGTAACTTCGCATTGTTAGCGGGTATTGACCCGAAATATGTGAATGAGTGGTTCTTGATTGTTTACGCAGACGCCTATGAGTGGGTCGAAATGCCCAATGTGTCGAGCATGATTTTATATGCGGATAGTGGAAAACTCGCCAGTAAACCTTATGCAGCAAGCGGAAGTTATATTCACAAGATGTCTAATTACTGCCAGTCCTGTGCATACAATGTTAAAGAGAAAACCGGGCCACAAGCGTGTCCGTTTAATTATTTGTATTGGGATTTTGTAGCACGCAATCAAGAGCGCCTGGGTAGCAATAGGCGGATGAGCATGATTTACAGTACGCTGTCCAAAATGGACCCTAACAACGTGTCAATGATGCGTGACGACGCAGACGTGTTTTTGTGTCGATTAGAGGATGATGAAAAAGTCTGAATTACCCGAGAAAATTTGCGCAGTGTGTGAAAGACCTTTTCGCTGGCGCAAAAAGTGGGCGCGTGATTGGGACAATGTTAAGTATTGTTCAAAGCGGTGTGCGTCAAATCGTAATAAATGCATGGATAGATAAACATAAATTACAGCGGCATGAGCGTTTAGCTAATGTTACAATGCGCGTTTATGTCTATAGGAAATGTTAATGTCTGCTTTACCTCCATGCCCACAATGCCAATCTGAATATACCTATGAAGACCAGCAGTTGCTTGTCTGTCCTGAATGTGGACATGAATGGCAAGCCGGTGATAGCGCTGAGGACGTACCCACCCGAAAAGATGCAGTAGGCAATACCTTGTATGAAGGCGATACAGTTACGCTAGCTAAGGATCTTAAAGTTAAAGGTTCATCCAGTGTCATTAAGATTGGCACAAAAGCCAAAATTAACCGTATCGTCGATGGCGATCATGACATCGACTGCAAAGTTGATGGTATGGGTGCGATGATGCTTAAATCTCAATTCGTTAAGAAAGCCTAAGCGCTTTTATAAATAATTTGTCTTAAATCAACATTCTTGTCTAAATTGTCGACAATTAAGCCATAATAACTGGAAATATTTAAAATAGGCGCTATTATTGTCGACAATGTTGTTGGGCAAGAGTGATCTCCGTGCAAGTAGAACCTGCTATCACATCGTCAGATAAGCTGTTTTATCAGTTACGTCAGGACATTGTCGAAGGCGTCATATCGGCAGGCAGTAAACTCAGCGAAACTGAATTGTCGACAAACTATCAAGTAAGTCGAGCGGTTGTGCGAGAAGCGATTAATCGGTTAGCCTCTTGCAACCTTATCGAACGTAAGGCAAACATCGGCGCGCGGGTAGTAACGCTATCCATTGAGGGGCTTATTGAGCTTTACGAAGTCAGAGAATCACTTGAAGGTATGGCTGCGCGATTAGCCGCCCGAAATATGAGTGAAGCCGATATTGCTGAGTTGCACGCTTTGCTTAGTCAGCATGCGAGCAGCGTTAAAGATGGTGAGTCGTACTATCAGGAAGCGGGAGATGTTGATTTTCATTACCGTATTGTACTTGGCAGCAAAAACCAACAATTAATCCACCTTTTGATCAACGGGATCTACCATTTGGTGCGCATGTATCGCGTGCAACTTGGTATGGCTGGTCCTCGTGTATCTACAGCGTTCAACGAACACCAACAAATCGTTAATGCAATCAATCACCGAGATGAAGAACTGGCAGAAATGCTAATGCGACGCCATATTCTTTACTCACGCAATAATATTGAATCTAAATTAAAGCAATCATAAGAGGCAATCATGACTCCAGGTAAACGCTTTCGCGAAGCGCTCGCTCAAAATAACCCCCTTCAAATTGTAGGTACGATAAATGCGTATGCAGCCATGATGGCTGAGCAAATTGGCCACAAAGCGATTTACTTATCTGGAGGAGGCGTTGCCAACGCATCTTATGGTTTACCTGACTTGGGTATGACATCGCTGAACGATGTGTTAGTGGATGTTCAGCGCATCACTGCTGCATGTGATCTTCCGTTACTGGTTGATATCGATACCGGTTGGGGCGGGGCGTTTAATATTGCGAAAACCGTTAAGGATATGCAAAAAGCTGGCGCTGCAGCTGTGCACATGGAAGATCAGGTGGCACAAAAGCGTTGTGGACACCGTCCCAACAAAGCCATTGTGTCAACGGAAGAAATGGTCGATCGCATTAAAGCAGCCGTAGACGCTCGTACGGACCCTGATTTTTTCATCATGGCAAGAACTGATGCATTTGCACAAGAGGGCTTAGAAGCCGCTATAGCGCGTGCAAAGGCCTATGTTGCTGCCGGTGCTGACGGTATCTTTGCTGAAGCTATTCAGACAGAAGAACATTATCGCGCGTTTTCTGAAGCGTTGGACGTACCAATCTTGGCTAATATTACTGAATTTGGCAAAACTGAATTATGGAATGCAAAAGAGTTGGGTGAGTGGGGCGCCGCGATGGTGCTGTACCCATTAAGCGCATTCAGAGCCATGAATAAAGCGGCTGAAACCGTTTACGAAGCAATCCTACGAGACGGTGACCAAAAAGCCGTGGTAGACATGATGCAAACGCGCATGAAATTGTATGACTATTTGGGCTACCACGATTACGAGCAAAAGCTCGATGCCCTGTTTGCTGAATCGAATAAAAATTAATTTTACTGAACGAACCTAATTGGAGAATAAACGAATGGCTAAAGTGTTAAGTGGCGCAGGACTTAGAGGTCAAGTTGCTGGGAAAACCGCATTATCGACAGTAGGTAAGTCAGGATCGGGATTAACATACCGCGGATATGACGTTAAAGACTTGGCAGAGAACTGTCAGTTTGAAGAAGTGGCTCATTTGATCCTTAAGGGGCATCTGCCAACGCAACAAGAATTAAATGATTATAAAGCTACATTGAAAAGCTTACGTGGTTTACCGCAAGCGTTGAAAGATGTACTAGAACGCATTCCCGCCGATGCACATCCTATGGACGTCTTACGTACCGGTTGTTCAATGCTGGGAAATTTAGAAATGGAAGAAAGCTTTGAACAGCAGCAACACGTTACAGATCGCATGCTGGCGTGTTTCCCAAGTATCATTTGTTACTGGTACCGTTTTTCACACGATGGCGTCCGCATTGATGTTGAAACTGATGATGATTCCATTGGTGGTCACTTCTTACACCTGTTACACGGCGAAAAGCCTAAGTCACTGCACGAGCAGGTTATGCATGTGTCGTTGATCTTGTATGCAGAGCACGAATTTAACGCATCAACCTTTACTGCGCGTGTATGTGCATCAACGTTGTCTGATATGCACTCGTGTGTAACCGGAGCGATAGGCTCTTTGCGTGGTCCACTGCACGGTGGTGCAAACGAAGCGGCAATGGAAATGATCGAGCGATTCACCTCACCTGAAAATGCTGAAGAAGAAATGATGGGCATGCTGGAACGCAAAGAGAAAATCATGGGCTTTGGTCACGCGATCTACTCGGAAAGCGATCCACGTAACGAAATTATTAAATTGTGGTCTGAAAAATTAGCCGCTGATGTTGGCGATACGGTGCTATATCCAGTATCTGTGCGTTGTGAAGAAGTTATGTGGCGTGAAAAGAAATTGTTCTGTAATGCTGATTTCTTCCACGCATCTGCCTATAACTTCATGGGCATTCCGACGAAGTTATTTACGCCTATTTTCGTTATGTCTCGCCTTACAGGCTGGGCTGCGCACGTCATGGAGCAACGCGCAGACAACCGTATTATTCGTCCTTCAGCTGAATATACCGGTGAAGACCTACGTCCGGTTGTTCCTATTGCACAACGCGGGTAAGCCAGTATGAATCACGACTATAGAAAACCATTACCGGGAGCGGGAATCGATTTTTTCGATACCCGCGAAGCCGTAAATGCTATTGAAGCCGGTGCTTATGAGAAACTCCCCTATACATCACGTGTATTGGCTGAAAACCTCGTTCGTCGGTGCTCGCCCGAGACCTTAACGGCCTCGTTAAAGCAAATCATCGAACGTAAGCGTGATCTGGACTTTCCTTGGTATCCCGCGCGTGTGGTTTGTCATGATATTTTAGGGCAGACGGCATTAGTTGACTTAGCGGGTTTACGAGATGCTATAGCGGCTAAAGGTGGCGATCCGGCAAAAGTTAACCCTGTTGTACCAACACAACTTGTGGTTGATCACTCGTTGGCAGTGGAACATGCTGGCTATGAAAAGGATGCGTTTGAAAAGAACCGTGCGATTGAAGATCGCCGTAATGAAGATCGTTTTCACTTTATTAACTGGACCAAAACAGCATTTAAAAACATTGACGTGATCCCACAGGGTAACGGGATCTTGCACCAAATTAACCTAGAGCGTATGTCACCTGTGATCCAACAACGCGACGGTGTTGCTTTCCCTGACACGCTTGTTGGCACTGACAGCCATACCCCAATGGTTGATGCGCTAGGCGTTATTGCGTTGGGTGTTGGTGGCCTAGAAGCTGAAAGTGTTATGCTAGGCCGAGCATCTTATATGCGCTTGCCTGATATTGTAGGTGTTGAATTAACCGGCAAACCAAACCCTGGTATTACTGCAACCGATATCGTTTTAGCCTTAACGGAATTCTTGCGCCAAGCGAAGGTCGTTTCGACTTATCTAGAATTCTTTGGTGAAGGCACGAAGCACTTAACCCTAGGTGATCGCGCCACCATTTCCAATATGACGCCTGAATACGGTGCCAGTGCGGCAATGTTCTACATTGACCAACACACCATTGACTACTTGCGTCTAACGGGACGTGAAGATGCACAAGTGGCGCTTGTTGAGCAATACGCAAAACACACAGGTCTTTGGGCAGATGATTTAGTCGCGGCTGAATATGAGCGCGTATTAACGTTTGATTTATCGTCTGTGGTGCGCAATATCGCTGGCCCCTCGAATCCGCATAGCCGCGTATCGACAGCAGATTTAAAAGTAAAAGGTATTTCAGCACCTGTGCCTCCTCACGCACAAGATGAGATGCCAGATGGCGCAACGATTATTGCTGCGATCACTAGCTGTACCAATACCAGTAACCCTCGTAACATGATTGCGGCAGGATTGATCGCTCGCAATGCAAATGCCAAAGGGTTGGCGCGTAAACCATGGGTTAAAACCTCATTGGCACCTGGTTCAAAAGCCGTGCAGCTGTATTTGGAAGAAGCTGCCTTGTTACCTGAGTTGGAAAAATTGGGCTTTGGTATTGTCGCGTTTGCTTGTACCTCGTGTAATGGTATGAGTGGTGCGCTGCGTCCTGAAATCGTTGATGAAATTAAGCGACGTGATCTATATGCAACAGCTGTTTTGTCGGGCAACCGAAACTTCGATGGCCGTATTCACCCTTATGCCAAGCAAGCGTTCTTAGCGTCTCCGCCATTAGTCGTGGCGTACGCTATCGCGGGAACAATTCGTTTTGATATTGAGAAAGACGTTTTGGGACTAGACAAGGATGGTAACGAAGTCAGATTGGCTGATATCTGGCCGAGTGATGAAGAAATTGATGCGGTTATCGCGCAAAGCGTTAAGCCTGAACAATTCAGAAAAGTCTACAACCCTATGTTTGATCTCAGTGTCGACTATGGTGAAGACAACGACCCGTTATACGCATGGCGTCCTCAGAGTACCTACATTCGCAGACCACCGTATTGGGAAGGCGCACTAGCCGGTGAGCGCAGTCTATCGAAATTACGTCCCTTGGCCGTACTTGGTGACAACATAACGACTGACCACTTGTCGCCATCTAATGCCATTATGGCTGACAGCGCGGCGGGTGAGTACTTGGCGAAAATGGGCCTGCCTGAAGAAGACTTTAATAGCTACGCAACGCACCGTGGAGACCATTTAACGGCACAACGTGCGACCTTTGCGAATCCGCGTTTACGTAACGAAATGGTACTGGACGAACAAGGCAAGGTTAAAGAAGGTTCACTTGCGCGTGTTGAACCTGAAGGTACCGTTATGCGCATGTGGGAAGCGATCGAGACCTATATGGAGCGTAAACAACCGTTGATCATCATCGCCGGCGCTGATTATGGTCAGGGATCGTCACGTGATTGGGCTGCCAAGGGCGTTAGATTAGCTGGCGTTGAAGTTATTGTTGCTGAAGGATTTGAACGTATTCACCGTACTAATTTGATTGGTATGGGGGTTTTACCACTAGAGTTCCTGCCAGGCACAGACCGAAACACGTTAGCGATTGATGGAACTGAAACTTTCGATGTTTCGGGTGATATTGCGCCAGGGGCAATTTTAACCTTAACCATTAACCGTACGAATGGCGACACCGTTACAACGGATGTCAAATGTCGTTTGGATACAGCCGAAGAAGTCTCTATTTACGATGCGGGCGGTGTATTACAGCGTTTTGCTAAAGACTTCCTTGCAGCTGGTGAGGCGAACTGATGAGTGCGCATAAACCACAGATCCGGATCCCTGCTACGTACATGCGTGGCGGTACCAGCAAAGGTGTGTTTTTCAGTGTCGATGACTTACCTGAATATGCCCAAACCGCTGGCTCATTGAGAGATGCTTTATTGCTACGCGTGATTGGAAGCCCGGATCCTTACGGGAAACATACAGATGGCATGGGCGGAGCGACATCGAGTACCAGTAAAACGGTACTATTGAGTAAAAGTACCACGACTGACCATGATGTAGATTACCTATTTGGACAGGTTTCAATCGACAAAGCATTTGTTGATTGGAGTGGGAACTGTGGGAATTTAACCGCTGCGGTAGGTGCTTTTGCGATAGAAAAAGGTCTGGTTAAAGACCCGTTGCTGACGCAAAAAGGCTCCGGTACCGTTACGGTTAAGATTTGGCAGGTCAATATACAAAAGACCATCATCGCGCACATTCCTGTCACCAACGGTGAAGTGCAAGAAACCGGCGATTTTGAACTTGATGGAGTTACATTCCCGGCAGCTGAAGTGGTCGTTGAGTTCCTTGATCCGGGGGACGGCGAGGGCGCTTTATTTCCTACGGGTAATGTTGTTGATACGCTTTCGTCATCCGTTTTCGGTGACATTCAAGCCACCATGATCAACGCAGGGATCCCGACCATTTTTGTTAATGCTGAATCATTAGGCTATGACGGCACTGAGCTTCAGCCGGTGATCAACGAAAGCCCTGAAGCGTTAACAAAGCTTGAAACTCTAAGAGCCGAGGGTGCTTTAGCGATGGGGTTAATTAACGATCTCTCTGAAGCTCAAGCGCGCCAACACACGCCTAAACTGGCATTTGTAGCACATTCTAAAGGCTACACCTCATCAAGCGGTAAAATTGTTGACGAAAACGATATTGATGTTTTGGTGCGGGCACTATCAATGGGTAAATTGCATCACGCGATGATGGGTACGGCTGCTGTTGCCATTGGAACCGCTGCAGCAATACCGGGTACTTTAGTGAACCTTGCAGCTGGCGGAGTAGAGCGCGAAAGTGTGACATTTGGTCACCCGTCGGGCACGCTTAAAGTAGGTGCCGCAGCAGAAAATGTAAATGGGCAGTGGCAGGTAAAAAAAGCCATTATGAGCCGCAGCGCCCGCGTTCTCATGGAAGGGAATGTTCGGATCCCAGATCCGAGAAGCTAAATAATAGTACAGCTGGGGCATTGTGTCCCAGCGCTTTTCATTTATCGTTCGCTCTCAATTTCTCTCAAAATCGCACTAACACTTCTTTCAGGCATTAAATAAGTCTCATTTGACGGGTTTAAATGCACAAAAACATTCAGCGTTTGGTTTTGATGCTAATTGCCCTTTATTGCCAATAGAGTGCTTACAACACTAATGGTTTGCGCCTTATATTGCGTCTGAGTATTCATTCATCGAGTATAATTGACTGATGTCGATTGCGCTGCAATTGTGTTAATCTGTTAGCTAAACTATTCTGCTTAATGCGCATATTGAGAGTAAATTATGCTGGCAATTGATGCTATAGATAAAAAGATTTTACAAATTCTCCAAAGAGACGCCAATTTGTCTACTGCAGAAATCGCTGAGTCTATCGGATTAACCACGACGCCTTGTTGGCGCCGTATTCAACGACTTCAGGAATTGGGTGTGATCGATAAGAAAGTGACGTTGTTAAACCCTGAAAAATTAAATCTCGGGTTAACCGTATTTGTTCATATCAAGACATCTCATCATGATCCTAAATGGTTAAAGCAATTCGCTAATCACACCACATCGTTTGAAGAAGTTGTTGAAATATACCGATTGAGTGGAGAGTACGATTACATGTTGAAGGTGTTAGTTGCAGACATGAAAGGCTATGACCATTTTTATAAGCGCTTTATCAGTGGGATCCAGCTTAGTGACGTCACGTCTAGTTTTGCCATGGAGCGGATCAAAGATAGCACCCAATTACCACTAAACATGATTTAGTCCTCGGGCCGGATCATTCCTCGTTCCAGCGTTCTTTTATCTTTAAAATGTCAGTTAATGACTAAACGAATAAGTCGACAAGAGTAAGATCAAATGTCGTGCCGGTGTTGGGGCAATTAGACTCCGAATTCAGCTATCTTTTTACGCAGAGAAACGCCAAAGTCCTTAGTAGGCTTTGCTCCATAAATTTTGGTTCTTTTTCAATGAAAAGTAATCATGCGGTAGCCAACAGGGTGGGATTAGATTTTCGATATGTTCTTCATTAAACTCGTGTTTAAGCTTTTCTAGGATTTTAATTAGTTTTTCTTTGTCGACTTTAGCCAGTTTCTTGCGCGCTTTTGGGAAAAACAAGTTCACGCCACGCTTAATTGTCATGTTAGGGCCTGACGCTATGTAGGTTAGGTTACGCGTTACCACTCTGCAGGACGGTTCAAAGGGGTCATCAGGCTTAAGGCTCGATACAATTGCGTATTCGTAACGATCGAGTTCTTCTCCTTGGTCACTAAGCGGTATGTAGGTAATGCCATAGCCTTGCGGGAAGTGCCCAACCAATCTGGTGAAGTATTTAGCAACGACTTTATTGATACTGCCTTTTTCAGCTAGTTGCTCAATCAAAATACATCCCTTGGGCAGTTCAGCTGCACGATAATCACGTTTTGTTGATAGCACAACAGAGGCATAAATTTGCGGAATCTTTATTATTTCACCCAGCCCATGCTGAGGTTTGACAATATCTCGGAGAATTAATTTGATGAAAGAGAGTGCATTGGTCTGTTCTTTCATAAACACATCTCTTTCTTCTCGACTATTTCCGATATATTTACGCATCCCTAAGCCATTTTCGATGTAGTCAAGAGTATGCTGATAAGTGAGCTTGAGCATTTCTTTGCGATCTTCAGGATCTAGCACTCGATAGGGATCCAGTTTCTTATCAGAACCCTTCAAAATTTTCTGAGCATCGGGATGTTGCATGCCAATATCTTGGAACATCGCAGCGAACATAATAGGATAAATAACCGTAGATAACTGAACATCTTGCTCGTCATCTTTGAAACGTTTCTCGCTGTCATAGTGTTTAACCAGGTATTGATTTTTGACGCTTTGCTCATTCATCAATTCATCAAGTAGTCTTACACTCAAAACAGCTTTATATGCAGGTTTTAATCTTTGATGGACCTCAGGAAGTCGCTTTCCCTCCATTGGTGACAACAAAAGTACTGTACCGAGAAACTTAGCACTTTTATCTAGTGTCTCTTCGGCGTCTTTTCCTTCACTAAGAGACAAAATCTCGTCACAAACAGCGATGACTTTTTCTAAACGTGCTTGGCGCTCTTCCTCTTGTGTACTTGTTTCATTTTTTAATGATTGCTCAATATTCTGTAATTCAGTACTGATTGTTTCAGCTGCTTTCTTACCTGAATTTGCGAGCTCATTATTCTTTTCAGCGTAACGTGCTTTGATGGTAGTAAGCTTATTCTTTTGAAAAGCAGCAGTTTCGAAATAAAGAGCAGCATCTTGCACTAAGCTATCCATTTGCTCAGACGAGTTTTCAATCTTATTAATCAATTCCATTACAGCACGGGTGTAACCAGATTCGTGTTGAACTTTCGCCATAAGAATTAAAACTCACTCCTCAGTATGAACAACCTATTAAAGCAAATAATATAGGTACGTTTGAATGGCATTTTCTGCCATATTTCAATAATTTGTAAAAGACGATACGCTTAAATTGTGCTGATTACCAGAATGAAACGTATACCTTTAGATAGTAATTTATAGTTGCTTTTACGTTTATAGAGTGGGTTAAGCATAGTCTAGTATTCTTTGAGGAGTGGTGTTTTGGGTCTTTTAAAAGTGTTTTTATGGGTACTTGCCTCATTAATAGTCGTAATTGTAAGTTTTATTCATTTTAATAAAGTATCTGATATCCCCGTTGAAACACTAAAAGAACAATGGATGACCAAAGGCTCGGCTTTTATTGATGTCGACGGTTTTCCTATTCATGTTCAGGAACTCGGTCCTGATAATGACAAAACACCTATCATATTGTTGCACGGTACCGGGGCTTCACTGCACACATGGTCGGGGTGGGTAGAGGAATTATCAACGCAACGGCGAGTTATTGCTTTTGACTTACCCGCATTCGGGTTGACAGGCCCAGAACCCAATAGCAACTATACGATTGAGCGTTATGTAGACCTATTGATAGGCCTTATGGACAAGCTCAACATAGAAAGGGCAATCATTGCTGGGAATTCACTGGGTGGCTATATTGCGTGGGCGAGTGCGGTTCTATCACCAGAGCGAGTCGAAAAATTAATATTAGTCGATGCTTCGGGTTACCCTTACGAGTCAGCATCCGTGCCCATTGCATTTAAACTGAGCCAAAACCCGTTGGCAAAAACACTTTTACATAATTTTTTGCCACGTTTTATTGTGCGCAACAGTATTGAGAACGTATACGGTGATCCCTCGTTGGTGAATGAGGCTTTGGTCGATCGCTACTATCAATTAACACGCAGACAAGGGAATAGGGCTGCGTTGAAAGAAAGGTTTATTCAGACTAAACCTGGCCCGTTAGTCAAGAGTATCGGCACTATCAACGTGCCGACACTCATATTATGGGGCGCTAAAGACCAGTTAATTCCGCAAAAATTTGCGCAAAAATTTAACCAAGATATAGCCAACAGTACACTAGTTGTTTTTGAAAATTTAGGGCATGTGCCTCAGGAGGAAGCGCCTGATGTCACACTCCAGCCCGTGCTGGAATTTTTAGCAAACCATTAGTCCTTGTCAGGCTTGTTTATCGTTTTGGCTTGAATATCGTCGATCAACTCTATGCACTCATCAACTGTTGTAATTGGCAGCATGTGACCTCGATTTTCCAAGATTCTGATGTCAGCATTGGGCAAAGCTTGTTTGATTGCCGATGTGTGTTCGCTGCATGAAAGTACGCGATCACCGTCACCGTACAACACACCGACGGGGCAGGTGATCTTATCGTAATATTTCATTTGTTGTTTTAAGCTTCTCTGAGCCGAAGCTAAATCACCACTTGCCGCTAGAAAAGCGGTTGAAAGCATCGACAGCGCACCGCCATATCGATACCCAAAATCAGGAGTAGGGGGCTCAGGTTTAAATATAATATTGACCTGTTTGCGCCCAATTTTCCGATTGATAAGCGGTGAAAATCCTCTTGCAACGACATAGCGCAATTTAGGACTACGAAAATACCAACGCGCAAACAATGATGGTTTTATATTCAAAGGTGCAGTCAGCGGTGCAATGAGTGCAAGACCTTTGACTTTTTCTGGCGCTTGGATCGCGATGTTCAGTGATATGGCGCCGCCCATTGAATGACCAACAAATAAAGCGCTATCAATATGTTGTTTATTCATCCATTCAATCAGCATTTTAGCCTGATTGTCGAAGCTGGCGTCAGTGCTGAGTCGTCTAGATGAATGCCCACTACCAGGGCGGTCTAGACAGTACACCTTGTAATGTTGCGCTAATCGCTTTTCCATGGCTGAGAAGTTATGCATGTTGCCCGCTAACCCATGGACAAGAATTACGGTTGGCCCTTCACCGCTAACTGTCCAATGAACAGAACCACCAGATACCCGCGTTACTTCACCACTGGAAGGGTAGGAACGTTTAAGTGACCGATCCCACAGTCGAGTAAGCAATAAACTTACAATCAGTATTAGGGCCAATATTGCTATAAATGAATAAAGCCAAATCATTATCAAATAAACGCTCTTGTTGTTTGGTTTAACGGCCTAAAATGCCACGCGCCACAACTTCCTTCATGATCTCTGAACTACCCGCATAAATGGTTTGCACCCTTGCGTCGCGGTAGAAGCGAGATATCGGATATTCTTCGGTATAGCCATAACCACCGAATAATTGCAGACACTCATTCACCATTCGTAATTGCATTTCTGTTGCCGCTAATTTTAACATCGCCGCGTCAGTCACCGTCATTTTATCTTGCTTGTATTTTTCGGTATGTTTTTCGAACATAGCCCGGCAAAGCTCTAATTCAGTTTGACACTCAGCTAGTTTAAAGCGGGTATTTTGGAATTGACCGATTGATTGACCAAACGCCTTGCGTTGAGTTACGTAATCAATAGTAAGCTCTAACGCTCCTTGTGCATGACCAATCGCTTGTATTGCACAACCTAATCTTTCTCTAGGTAACTCCTGCATTAAATATGCGAAGCCTTTACCCTCTTCGCCAAGCAATGCGTCAGCTGGCACACGAAGGTTTTCGAAAAACAGTTCTGCGGTATCACTGCTGTGTTGTCCTATCTTTTTAATCGGTTTCCCAGTATTGAACCCGGGTAATGACGTGTCGACTAAAAACAACGAGATGCCTTTCGCCCCGGCTTTCGCGTCTGTTTTAGCACAAACAATAATCATGTCTGCCATATTGCCGTTTGTGATAAAAGTTTTTGACCCATTAATGACGTACTCATCACCATCTTTTTCTGCAGTTGTGCGCATATTGGCTACGTCACTGCCGGCACCTGGCTCTGTCATAGCCAAAGCTGTTAATACGTCCCCCGTGACCATTGGCGGTAACCATTTTTCTTTTTGCGCGTCAGTGCCAATGTTTAGGATGTACGGGGCGACTATATTTGCATGAATATTGTATCCAGTAGCCAGCGCGTGCAGTCCAAGGCGGCACATTTCTTCTTGGATCATCTGGGCGACGTCGAAGCTTGCTCCCGCTGAACCGTATTTTTCTGGCATATCAACCAATAATAGTCCTGCTTCACCGAGGGTATTCCAAACGTCTCTAGGGGTATGGTGGTTTTCTTCCCACTCTTCATAATGGGGGATGATTTCTTGTTCCAAAAAACGCAACACCATGTCACGAAACAATTGTAATTCTTCAATATCGCTCATGTGCATCAACTCCAGATCGAATGAAATTGTATTAGTGTAGACTCACTATAATACTGCGCATCGAAATAGTGCATTATTCTTCTTTTTAATACTTTTCAATCAATAACAGAAATCTGTGCAATCCGGAGATTTGATAAACAAACTTAGGTTCAGATATTTGCAGCATTATTACAGGTTCAGCATTCAGCCTCACACATGCCAAGAAAGTAGGGGGCAACAATCATTTTAACGATTACATGATTACGCCAATAAGGCAATAAGGCAATAACGTAACTTAATAGGTCTAGTTCAACTTAGTAAATGTTTTAAGATCATACTGGATTCCTCTTTTTCCGTATTGCTCCGTGTATCCATAGGAGCGGAAAGAGTAAGAAAAAGGCGTAACCCGCGTATCCCACTTTGTGTATCGGGAGAAGTGTCGCTAATGCGAAAGATGCTCCCGACACGCAAGCAACAATGGTCCATGCTTGAACCTCACCGTAGATAGAAAATCGTTCATAACTACTCAATGCTTTGTCGTAATGAGCCCTCAACGCGTGCACATACAAAGCAATAAAATTGATGCCGAGAAGCAGAAACCCAACAGCAAAGAATTGAAAAGTGAAACGTACCTCTGATGAGGAGGAGTAGCTCAATTCATGTGGTAAATACCCGCCACTTAGAACAGAAAAGAGTCCCTGCATCATAGCTCTGAGAGGGTATATGTATACTAGAACAACAAAAACAAGAAAGGCACTTAACACTATGGCCGCTGTATCTTCAAGGCCATATCGTCGGCACCAATTTGCATGGCTAGCCCATATCCACACTACGACTGAAAAACTGGCAGCAAAACTAGGAATGAGCTTAGCTGCATAGATAAATTCATCGAATGAAGTGGGAACATTATCAACTGATATAACGAGCATTGTGACTGCAAAGGCAAGTGCCGCGGCAACGAATGTTTCGAGCCGATCCATTGTTTGACCGCGATAGATAGCTTCTGCGTTTCCTCGTTGTTTGGTTTGCATAATGAAACTTTAAAGATGAAAAATTAAAGTGTAGCTGATTTTAGGTTTAAATTGCTTTCTAGTGCATGGATCTGATTTGACCTAGTTTACAAGGTTGATTACAGAACATTTATCCAAAACGGTTCTAGCATAGGAGTACAGCGCAGAAGCAAGCATTATTTATTAACCCCCAAAAATAGTGACTTATGGCACTACCTAGCACTCCCGACGGAAAACATAATCAGGAAACGTCAAAATTAGTGGTGGTATGAAATGATGAAAATAACGTTGGGAATATGTTTTGCCTGCTTTTTAAGTAATAGCGTAGATGCAGGCGTTTTAGAATCATTGGACACTGAGTTGGTCCGTGCTAGAGAGGCTATCGATGAAGATCTTGATAGCGCTGAAAACATAATTACAAAATTGCTAAAAAGTAAGCCAGACCACCCGGAAGTTAACTTTTTGTGCGGCCGCATTATGGGCAAGCAAGCGGAAGAATCGGTTATCTGGGCGCTTAGTTATGCGTCTAAATCATTATCATGCCTAAAAACAGCGGTGAAACTAAGCCCACATGATATTCGTTATCGATTAGGGCTTATGCATTACTATATTGGCGCCCCCAGCATTGTTGGCGGAAGTGAGAAGTTAGGGCTAGAGCAAATAAGTGAAATAAGTAAATTAGATCCAATAGCGGGCGCTAAAGCGCAAGTCAGTTTTTTATCCGCATTATCCCGTGATGATGAATTAAGTAAAAGGTTAAACAAATTTCGCAGTGACTATAGCGATGTACCTGATTTTCATTATCGTCATGGTTTGCTATTGCAGAAACATCAACAGTACGAGAACGCATATCAGGCATTTAAGCAAGCTGTTGACACTTATAAAACAAGTGCATTTGTCCAAGGTAAAGTACCGAACAATAATCAGAATGAATCCGTAACTTACTTAAATGCTTTGTACCAAATAGGGCGAAACGCTGTTTTTTCAAAAAAATATTTAGAGGAGGGGACAGTCGCACTAACATTATTTATCCAACTTCAAAACATTTCTTCAAATGAAATCCCACCCATTGAATGGGCATATTTTCGGTTAGCACAACTCTACAAATTATCCAGTCTTGAGTACAAAACTGAAATTTACTTAAATAAAGCTAAAACTACGGATGACCCAGAATTAATAGCCGTACTGCAATCGTTTTAACATTGATGACCTTATCCATAGTGCAAAGGTTCACGTTATTTTACCATGGCTTCACCGTTATTTTATTAGGCTCAACATATACATCTATTTAACGAGTGCTTTTATCTATGAGCAAAATCAACGGTTTACTACTGTTACTAATGCCTTTGATGTTATCAGAGACCTTTGCTTCTGAATTGCGACCGAAAAATATCAATTCATACAAGGCGCTGGTAATTGAAGCTTTAGAGCGGATAGAAGCATCTATGCATGATGAATGGGAATTTAAGGTAAAACGAGAATCTATAGAGGATGGAATACCAGAAAGTTCAATTGAGCTATATTCACCAAATCTCTCATATGAAGAACGCTGGAAGCTTTTAAGAGTTAACGACGCTAAACCAACAAAGAAACAACAGCAATCGTTTCAAAAGCGAATGGGAAAGTACTTGCAGCAAAACAATGGAGTGCAAAATAATCTAGGACTCAATATCTTTGAAGTCGTCAATATAGACACGTTAACCTTGACCTCAAAAACAACAGCGTTAGCTAGTTTTTCATTTGAGGTTAACTACCCAGGTTTTGCAAAAGAAGCAAATCGGGCACTTATTGGAACGCTTTTTTACGACATTAACCGTCAATATGTATCTTTTATCGAAATAAAGAATAGACAAGATTTTTCTCCAGCATTCTCAGTAAGCGTTTCTTATCTTTATGTAAGGTTTGATTTCGCGCTGTTAGATGATGCGATTGTTAACAAAGAAAACTATTTGGAAATTGTTGGAAAAGTTGCATTCATTAGTCGATTTGAAGAAATCTCTAGAGATAAATACTACGGGTATAAAAAATAGGAATTCAGGTTAGAGTTTTCTAATTGAGCTGAAGCTATAGGTGTAAAATGCCGATAAGCTCAGGTGAATTATTAGCGTCGCCGTGGAAGGTTCTAATAACGAACCTAGGCGTGTATATCACACGGGCTTAACGTATCCTCTGTAGCATAACCACCCAATACACAATTGCGCATAATGTATATTATGTTAAATAAGGTATTCGCATAACGCTGTACAAGTCATTAAACGCAAATCTTAATGCATTGGTAACAATCCCCTGTCTTTTTCAAACTTTCACTGACTATTATTGTCTTAAGTTTATAGCGAGGTTAATGCAGTCTTCTTTATGTTACGTATCTTGTTTGTCACATTACTGTTAGCATGTGTAAGTACATCATCCGTTGCTTATAACAGCGCATTTGATGCACTTGCTGACAATGGTAATGGCGCAAAGGCTTTCGTTATAGTCGACGGCTCTGACCTTGAGCCTGAAGTATTAGACTCTGATCCTGACACTCATCCTATTACGTTATTCGCACTGGAAGGATTTCCGCAGTCTTACAGTGTTATTCCTTTAATTGAAAACGCATGGGTGCTTCCCATTGCGAAAACGAACAATATACGAGCTCCGCCACAATTTTCCTAAACCAAAGTCGTTGTTGTTTACATGAACAACATTAAGCCACTTATGAGGAAAATATTATGTCTCAGTTTAAAATCACAAAATGTAGTGAAGTTACTGGTTTTTGTTGGCCAGAAGATAAAACGTATTTAACCCTACGCTCACCTGCGAAAGCGTTACTAACCGACTTCGATATTCAACGACCACTGGTCATAGATGCCAATACAAAGGCCGTTGAAGCAGCCTATGTAATGAAGAAGGCCCATGTTCGATTGAGATTTGTAGTCGATAGACAACTGCAGTTTGCGGGAATTATTGACGGTGCAGATTTGAGCCAGCAAAACATTATTCAGCGTGTCGCCGATGGGTATGACCGACATGAATTAAAGGTCTCAGATTTTATGCGTAAAAAGTCTGAACTGTTGTCGATTACGTTTGGAGAATTGCAGCGTTCATCAATCAATAGGTTGCTTGGCAGCTTTAAAACGCATGAAGACCCTTTTATTTTAGTGACGACAGATGATCATAAAAAAATAAAAGGGATCGTAACCTTACACGACCTGTCACGTCACTTTCATCTACCAGACGGTATGGCAGAGCCCTCTACATTTAGAGGATGGTTAGAGCATTTAACTGGCCTAGAGGATAGACAAAACAATCAAGAACAAAAGATTTCAGCGTAACGTTGACCAATAAAAAGGAGCTCATTGAGCTCCTTTTTTATTCACTTTTTAGTTTAGCTAACGCCTCAAACCAGGCTTGTTCTTCCAGTGGTTTAGACAACAAATACCCCTGCACTGCGTGGCAATTTTTACTCTGTAGATAGTCATATTGGACTTCGGTTTCCACCCCTTCTGCAACTGTGGATACATTCAAGACTGCTGCCATATCGATAATCAAATTAACGATGCTTGTAGAGGTCTTTTTATCCTCATCAATCATATCGATAAACTGCTTGTCAATCTTAAGCTCATCGATAGGCAAACTTTTGAGGTAAGCCAGACTTGAATAACCAGTACCAAAATCATCAATAGAAAAATAAAAGCCTTGTGCTTTCAACTCTGTCATCATAGTGGTTACTGCATCAATGTTAGTGATTAAAGCCGTTTCTGTTAACTCTAATATCAGACTACTGGGCTCAATATTCCATTTGTAAAGGGTTTTAATCAAAGACGATTTAAATTCGGCATATAATAAATGCTTGCCACTAATATTTACGGCGATCTTTGTTTCAATTCCCTTATTCTTAGCTTCCGATATAAGTCGGCAGGCTTCGTTGATAACCCACTCTCCGATATAAATAATGGCATTAGACTCTTCAGCGAGAGGAATGAATTCCATAGGACTGACAAAACCATACTCTTTTGATTGCCAACGTATAAGCGCTTCTGAACAATTAAACGTTGTTCGCGAGGTGAATTGTGGCTGCATTACTAAGCGCAGTTCGCCAGACTCCGTTAGTTTTTCCAACGCACTTCTTAAACCGGTCGTCCGTTGGTATTCAATCAAATTATCGCCAGACAGTAAAAAACTCCCTTTCGGTGACAGCAATTTGGCTTTGCGTTTAGAGTACTCAAGATAGCTAACGAGTGTTTCTACAGAAGCGTTTCTCGCAGATACAATGATGCTGGCAATACTCACAGTAACTGAAATCAACCCAGACAAATGTTGTATTTGGATACCCGATTGACTATGCAGTAAGTCTTCTATGGTTTGAACATGGGTCTGCAGGGATTCTTCATTCTCACTACTTCGCACTGACAGCACGACGAAGGAATCCTCGCCAGTTTTATATACATGGAAATCAGAACTGTTCAATTTAGATAAGGTTTCGGCTATTGCTTTTATCGCTTTATTTCCAGCCTGCATACCAAAGCGTTGGTTTATACTGTTTAGCTTGTCTATATCAACGATCGTGGCAAACACGTAATGATCTTTGATCGATGCGACAGATAATAAACTTTTAACCTCACGTTCAAACCAAGAGCGATTTTTTAGACCCGAGGTTGGATCTGTAAATGCCATTTTATAGATCGCATCTTGCGCTTTAATGCGTTCGCTGATATCGCGAATAACCCCTATATATTGGCACTTTCCCTGGAAATAAAACTCCGTCAGAGATAACTCCATTTGGAAGATACTTTGGTCTTTGCGTTTAGCCGGTAATTGGCGCCCCACCCCAATGATTTTACTGTCACCTGAATCTAAATACTTTCTGATATAAGTTTGATGTTCGGATGCATAGGGTTCAGGCATTAACACTGAAACATTTTTTCCGATAAGCTCTTCGCTAGCGTACTGGAATACATCACTTGCTGAATTATTAACGACTTGAATGATGCCCTTGGTATCTGAGATAACAACAGCGTCTTTAAAACTGTTTAGAATATTATTGAGATAGCTAACACGATCGATCTCTATGTCGATGCGTTCTTTTTCTACGGTTATATCTTCAATTGCGCCAAATACTCTTACCACGTTACCTTCGCTATCAAAGCTGGCTCGCCCTGTGGTTTTAATCCATTTAGGTGTTTCGTTAGCGTCAATGATTTGGAGTGTCAACTCATAGCCAGTGCCATCGCGCAATAAGGTTTCAAAGGCTTCGGTTATTAGCGGAATGTCTGAGGGCTGATAATAGGCTATTGCAACATCAGGTGTTATCACCGTATTCAGCGGAATTGAGTGTATATAGTAAACCTGCTTCGACCAAAACAAAGATTGTTTTACGACATCAAACTCCCAGGCACCAACGTTGGATATCTCACAAATTTCTTCTAATAATAGAGTTTGGTTTTCCAGTCTTTCAGCCCGGTATTCTGCGTCAAAAAGTAAGTTAATATTGGTCGCAAAAAGTTCGAATAAATATTCGAATCGCTCTATAACCTGAATCGGCTCCTTAAACAGACCTACGATTAGACCTATCGGGATCCCATTGACCAATATGGGATAACCTACATACCCCTCAAACGCCATATCAATGAGCATTTTATCGTTGGGATATGCTTTAGTGACATTGTTCGTATGCACACAAGGCGTGCCTGATAATACATCCTCACATGGACTTTCTGACAGAGAGTAATTGAAGTTTTTGATAATTGAATTGTTTGAAGTGGCGCACAATGTAGATGCGATACTCGAATCATTGTTAACCGCTGCAACAAACAGTAAATCGGCCCTAGCGGTATGGTTCAGACCTAACAATAGCTGCGAAAAATAGGCCTTATTCCGCGCAACAAAATCTTTAAATACATCCTGTAAATTCACCTTAGTATCCATGCGTACTACGTATTCCTTTTTTTCATAAAACACAGACCTCTGCTTCTTTGTATGGCGCGTCTGTTAAATATGACTCTACAAAGCCTGTTGTCTGCACTGTTATCTAAACTCACTTATGTGACGAATTAATAAAATCGTCGATGACGATTTATTCCACATTAAATCACCGCGAGAACAACATCGCTTGGTTTTCGTCTTGATTCGAAAGCTTATGTAATAAATCAAACGCTAATTTAAGTTTTACGTGCGAAGCCACTCTATGTCTCAAAGTACTCGCTTCAAATGGTTTTGTGACAAAGTCTGAGCACTGTGCTTCCCAAAATTGTTGTTCCAATTGACGGTCGTTCGTGCCGGTAATAATAATAATTGGCAGGACACGCTGAGAGAATTGTCTGCGAATACTTTTACACAACTGTAAACCTGTAGCGTCAGGCAAATGGTGGTCAAGAAGCACAAGATCGAAGGATTTTGTTTTTAATAGTGAAATCGCTTCTTTAGCCGTGGCTGCCGATTCACACGACCCTCTTTCTGCCAGCATGGTTTCATACATAGCTGTCATTACTGGGCAATCTTCAATAATCAAGATCTTTGCATTGCTAGATTGCGTTTCTATAAGCGACTCTAAAGATTTATCAATAGCATCATGTGACTCTTTATTGTTCGCCTCATTGTCTGGATCTTTAATACTGAACTCCTCAGACCATGCTTACTTGAAGATATTTTCTATAGCACTAATAAATTGAATGTAGCTCTTGTTTTAAACTCCTTCAAACCAACGAGACAAATAAAATCTATCTTATTGTAACTTTTGTGCATAGAAAGCTATTCGAAAGTTATACGAATAGGTTTCATTAACTTAGTTTTAGAAACGCTTCTAAAAAAAGGTATAAAAAATTTATCCTTTAATTCTCCAGTAGTCTACGCTCGTATATATGTTCCGTTAAATACTTCAGTATCTAATGGTGTGACGTATGGAATAGATTTCTTTAGATGCAAAACCTTCGACTCAAATATTTTATCGCTGTAACTATAATTGCTTGTTTGGTCACCTTTACGTGGGGGTGGTTGAGCTATTTGATTGATCAGCAACAAGATGATGCATGTATCATTAACATCGCAGGCCAGCAGCGCATGTTAAGCCAGCGAATTGCCCTGCTCTCATTTAAGCAAATTGATAACGGGAACTTCATTGAGCCGCTTACAAGAGCCGTTGAGACATTTGAATCAAACAATCAATTTTTAGTGAATATAGAATACCTTCCTGAACGCGTGTTAGAGCTTTATTATGGTGACGCCAATCTTCAAAGTAGAGTAAAAACCTATATCGAAGACGCATATGCATTCATACAAAACCCCACTTCATCGCAAATCCAATCTCAAATTCTTAAACAGAATGATGTAGACACCTTGTTGTATGATTTAAACGCCGTCGTTGAGGCTTTTGAATATGACGCTAGCAAGCGCACAGAAAAACTGTATCGACTAGAAACTATGGTGTGGTTAATTACTTTGTTAGTGTTGCTCTTAGAAGTCGTGTTTATCTTTGAACCAATGCGCGCTGCGTTAGTGAATTACATTGCAAAACTTAAGGAATCAGTCACTGCAGCGCAACAATCCGAACAAAAAGCGATAGAAGCTAAACAAGTAAAGTCGCAATTTTTGGCCAATATGTCGCATGAACTTCGAACACCAATGACAGGCATGTTTGGCATGCTCGATTTAGCCGAAGCCAATCCTGAAAAAGCGCAATCCTATATCAGTAAAGCCAAACGTTCCGGACAACAACTGCTTGATCTCATTAACGATATTTTAGATTTTGAAAAAATTGAATCCGGTAAAATGGTGCTGAGTCTAACTGACTTTTCACTGTTGGAAGTAATGGATAATATTTGTACCAATACTGATATATTATGTCGACAAAAAAACATTAGGTTTGTCTACGATTGCCCAAATGAATTGCCGCATTATATCTATTCTGATCCCGGTAAACTGTCACAAATTTTAACCAACATTGTAACCAATGCGATAAAGTTTACTCACCAAGGTGAAATACGATTATCCGTAGCAGTAACCGTTAAAAATAAAGCTCATCATTTGGATATCCAAATCCAAGATAGCGGCATTGGCATGACAGTTGAGCAACAAAGCAAGATATTTCAGGCATTTACTCAGGCTGACAGTTCAACATCGCGAAAATTCGGCGGGACTGGATTAGGACTGAGTATTGTGTCAAAACTTGTCGAACTCTTTAACGGCACCATAAGCGTTGAGAGTGAAGTAGACCGAGGTAGTACTTTCAGCGTATCCATTCCAATTAAAATAGGCCAAGCACCTCCGGTAAATGTTAGTGATCTCAATACTGGGCGCAAGCTAACCTGTGCTGTTGTAGATGACTTGGAAGCAACCAGGGAGTTTGTCTATGCCCAAGCGGTAGCGCTCGGCTTTGAAGTACAACAATATGAATCGGGTGTGAGATTCCTCGAACAATCTCCGTGTGTAGATGTGCTTATAATTGACTTGTTCATGCCTGATTTAGATGGTTTTGATGTTGTAAGGCAGTTGCAACAGAGCTGTAACTCCTGCCCTCTTCAGACTATTATGATGACCGCTGCCTATGATCAAGTTGAAATTCCCGACGATCTGAAATCCAGCATAAAACGCCTAACCAAAAAGCCATTAGAAAAGCAGCAAGTACGTCAACTGCTTATTAATGCGCGAGATAAAGTACTCAATCGGCGCAACGTTGATGGTCAAGGCAAAGTTATTCTAGTGGTTGAAGATAATCCGATTAATGCTGAAATCGTGACGACAATTTTAGCCGCTGAACAGTATAAAACGTTAGTAGCTGTAAATGGCCAAGAAGCAGTTGAGATTATCAATAAAATAAAAACTAAACCCGATCTAATTTTGATGGATATGCAAATGCCGGTTCTAGACGGGGTTTCGGCTACCGGTATTATTAGAGACCAATTCAATGTAAATATTCCTATTATTGGATTGACCGCTAACGTTCAAAAATCTGACAGAGCTGTATGCATCGAAGTCGGGATGAATGATGTTTTGACGAAGCCAATAGACAAAACACTCCTATTAGAAACACTAGCGGAATATCTCAGCTAGGACATGATTCTGTAGTCAAAGTGCTAAGTGGATTCGATGTGTGCTGGGTAATTAAAATGCCATTGGTGTCGCAGTTCATCCATAATACCTAACGCTCGTAACGTGTGTTGCTTGCTGGATAAAGGACATTCTATTTCCCCAGTATTTAGGCTTTTTATAAACTCTTCTATTTGTGCACTAAACTCTCGTCCATAGCGAAAGGGATATTCCTTTTTGGTTTTACCTGCTTTGGTGTAAACGATGTAGTTCTGCGCCGCTAAAAAATTAGGGATTTCTATATATCCCTTCGTACCACTTATTTTGGCCTCTGTTGGCATCGTACTGGCAAAGCTTGATGATAGTTTTGCATATCTTTCGCCTGAGTATACAAGCGTAAGGTTGTTGGACTCATCTACGCCGGTATTACAAAATTTTGCATTCCCACTGACTTCAACTGGATCCGTCTCAAACACAATATCAGCAAGTGTTAAGGGGTAAATACCTAAATCTAATAACGCTCCGCCGGCGGTCTGCATATTTTTCAGCCTATGCGTATCATCGAAATGCCCATTAAATGAAAAGTTTGCCTGTACGCTGTTAATATCTCCGATAACGCCCGACTGTAAATCGTGTTTCAGTTGTCGTATCGCGGGTAAGAAACGCGTCCACATGGCTTCGACTAATAAAACGTTATGCTCTCGAGCAAGAGCAAACAAACGCTTAGCCTGGTTACCATTAACCGTTAGCGGCTTTTCACACAGCACCGCCTTACCTGCGGCTAGACAAGCGGCCGCAGATAAATAGTGTGCGTTATGAGTATTGGCAATATAGACCGCATCAACCAAAGGGTTATCAATCAGTGATTGATAATCATCGTACGCATATTCTAATGTATATTTTGATGCAAAAAGTTGTGCCCTTTCTGCGCTAGTCGAAGCGCACGCGATGACCTGGGTATTGGCAACGGGTTCGATACTTTTCATAAAGGTTTGTGCAATATGACCACACCCAAGAACGCCCCACTTCACTTCATTTTTTTGCTTCATCAATGATCAATCGCTCTTTATTGCTATACACGTCTAATAGGGATAGCTTCCCCCTGCGTTACATGTGCCAATTCTTCATTAGGCAGGAATGATGCAGCGCTCGCTTCTTCGATTTCAATTTTATAGCGTTCAGGAATGTTTCCACTATTGAAAGACCCTCTAGGTACAAGCGGAAATATTTCGTCATAGCGTTTAACATTTTCTTGATTCACGCGGCGATATATATGTGTACGGTTCAGATCGGTAGTGTGTTTCAAACCGGTAGAGGAAAGAATATCAGCGGTCACATGAACCGTTTTTTTGTGAAATGAATGAACCCGCTTATATTTATCTTCTACCACTAATCCTTTTGCCATTCGTTTGTCTTGGGTTGCTACACCTGTAGGGCACTTATTGGTATTACAGGACAATGATTGAACACAACCTAACGCTAACATCATGCCTCTTGCGCTGTTACAGGCATCTGCACCCAATGCAAGATGTTTAACTAAATGGAAACCCGTGATAATTTTGCCCGATGCTATAATTTTAACGTCATCTCGTAGGCCGAAACCGGTCAACATATCATCTACAAAAACTAATGCCTCTTTAAGTGGTGTACCTATCGAGTTGGAATACTCAAGTGGGGCAGCGCCTGTACCCCCTTCTCCACCATCGACCGTGATAAAATCGGGTGTTATCGATGTTTCTAACATGGCTTTACACATCGCAACAAATTCACTTCGCCGCCCTAGCGCGAGTTTAATACCAATTGGTTTGCCGCCTGATAACTCCCTTAATTGAGCGATAAATGCCATCATTTCGAGTGGTGTTTTAAAAGCCGAGTGTCGAGCAGGGCTATCGACTTGCGTGAACGGCTCAACCCCACGTATATTGGCTATTTCTGGAGTGTTTTTGTCTGCAGGTAAAATGCCGCCGTGACCCGGTTTTGCGCCCTGAGACAGTTTGATTTCAATCATTTTAACGGATGGATTGTTCGCGTTCTCAGCGAACTTACTAGGATCGAATTTACCGTCACTACTTCTGCACCCAAAATACCCAGTACCTATTTGCCAGACAATATCCCCACCATGCGCTAAATGATACGGACTTAAACCGCCCTCCCCCGTGTTATGGTAGAAACCGCCTTCAGCAGCCCCTTTATTGAGTGCTCTGATGGCGTTTTCACTTAATGCCCCAAAGCTCATCGCTGAAATATTTAATACACTGGCGCTGTAGGGTTGCGTACATTGTTTACCACCAATGGTCACTCTTGGGTCGCAGTCTAACTGCTCCACATCCCGTGCCGATAAAGAATGACCAATCCACTCATAGCCATCACGATAGGTGTTAACTTGAGTGCCAAAAGGAATGGTCTCGCGGCTGTTCTTGGCTCTTTGATACACTATATTCCGAAACATCCTTTCAATGGGAGCTCCGCCGGTGTCTGGCTCAATGATGTACTGCTGAAGAAATGGGCGCATTTTCTCAATCAACCATCGGCCTCTGCCAAGCAACGGGAAGTTACGTAGAATGGAATGTTTGTGCTGAAAGCGATCATAGATAGCTAAACAAAGTAGAATGGATAACAATCCAACCAACCATAGTATTGGTGTTATCCAATAACTGACGAGCATTGCCGTAACCAATAATATGCTTAATATTAAAATTACACGCTGCTCCATACACACTCCGTTATTATTCTTGTTAGACTCCTACTTTATATTATAGGTATAGCACCTATATCTTTGCCTGAGTAGCGTTAACTGTATTATGAAATCTGTGCATGAATGATTTAGAAGCGCCTTTATATACTGTTGTTATCATCGGAAGTGGCTTTGGCGGTCAAACCGCAGCGATAAACCTATTAAAACAAGGTGTCGATGATTTTATTATGCTTGAGCGACGTTCTTTTGCGGGCGGAACCTGGAAGCAAAATGCCTATCCTGGTGCAGCGGTAGACGTTCAATCTCCACTGTATAGTCTTTCATTTGAACCCTATGATTGGACAAGGCTCTATGCAGAGCAACCAGAATTGGAAGCATACACTCAGCATATATTTAACAAATATCAACTAAAAAATAAGTTACGTTGTAACGCGAACGTGACGGAAATACGCTGGAATGATGTTGATAAGCATTGGACGGTTAAATTAAATAACCAAGAGCATATAAAGACGCGATTTGTTATCAATGCCACCGGGCCACTCAGTCAGCCAGTTACCCCCCCATTTAAAGGTCTAGATTCGTTTGCTGGCGCTAGTTTTCATACAAACCAGTGGGATCATCAGGTCGAATTACACAATAAACGGGTCGCCATAATCGGCAGCGGTGCGAGCGCGGCTCAGGTCATTCCCGCCATTGTAGATAGTGTTAAAACGCTACATGTGTTTCAAAGAACGCCACATTGGGTTATACCCCGAAAAGATGTGACGTTTAAACCGTGGCAGCGCTGGTTACTAAAATTTAAGCCGGTAGCGTATTTGTTACGATGGTTTATTTATTGGATGCTTGAGTTTCGTATCATAGGATTTAAATATTCGACTAGATTGCTAGAAAGCATTGGTACAAGGCCTGCGAAACGTCATTTAAATAGGCAAGTGAAAGATCCAGACCTACGGCAAAAACTTACTCCAGACTTCACTATAGGATGTAAGCGAGTCATTATCTCTAATACGCTTTATCCAGCACTTACAAATACCAATACGGTCTTTCATGACAAATATGATGGCGTATCTGAAATAACGCCAACAGGTATCATTACCCAAAAAAATGATTCAATAGACTTAGACGTTATTATTTATGCGACGGGTTTCGATGCTACAGACGGTTTGATTTCATACCCTGTCTTCGGCAAAAACGGGGCTAAATTAAGCGATTTCTGGCGTGATTATCCACGTGCATATCTTGGGACAAGCGTACCTGAATTTCCCAATTTATTTATTGTGACAGGACCTAATACGGGGATTGGCCATACTTCAGCACTTTTTGTGATTGAGTCACAAATGAAGTACATAATGAAAGCGATAAAAATAGTGCTAGGCTCGAAATCAAACGCTATTGAAGTTACGCGTGACGCAGAGGCGCGCTATACCAGCATGGTACATAGAGAAATGCAGAGTACTGTATGGCATACTGGTGGCTGTCAATCTTGGTATAAAAGCAAAAGTGGTAAAGTAATCGCAATGTTTCCTGGTTTTAGTTTTAGTTACCGCCGATTATGTTCTCGTTTTAGAAAAAACGATCACTTTACTAGCTGATAAATCACAAAAATCACTCCGTTTTCAGCGCTCTTTCTCATTTTAAAGGAATAAATCATGTCCATTTTGTTTGTACTTGTTCTGCTCGTTATTGTGGTTTATTGGAAAACCTATCCTCGTTTTGGCCATTGGTTATATGATTTCGCAAATGACCTTGAAGAAAAGCTTTATGGATTCAAAAAACGCACTGCCATGTTAGATGGTATTGAATATCATTTTTGGCAAAACGCGAATGAATCAAAGCCTCTTCTCATTTTATTGCATGGCTTTAGCGCAGACCATACGGTTTGGTTGCGTTTTGCCAACAATCTGAATGAACACTTCTTTGTGGTGATCCCTGACATGGCTGGACATGGTGCAACGGGATTTGATCAACGCTGGAGCTATACGCCAAAAGCCCAAGCCGATCGCATTGCGCTGTTAATAGAACAACTGGGCCACACCAAAGCACACATCGTAGGTAACTCTATGGGAGGCTTGATTGCCGCTCACTTAGCCTGTCATACAGCAAAATGTGCGTCTGTGACTTTAATTGATCCCGCAGGACTTAAAACGCCAATCCCAAGCACTATGGATAAACTAATTAATAACGGCGAAAACCCTTTTTTCATCGATAATAAAGCAGCATTCAAACGTTTTTATAATATGGTAATGGCACGCCCACCTTTTATCCCTTCTGTTGTTAAAGACGCGGTTTGTGAAAAATATATGGCTAAAGAGCAAGAGCTTCAGCAAATATGGGGTGACTTCAATCAAAACGAAGGTTACCTTAAAGCCGATTTGCCTAACTGTCATTGCCCTGCACTTGTTATCTGGGGCGCAAAAGACGAGTTGATCCATGTCTCAGGCGCTAATGAATGGCAGCAAGGATTAAACTGTACTGCACACATTTGGTATGATTTAGGGCACATGCCGATGGTAGAAGCACCAAGCAGGACAGCTTACGCAGTAAAACAATTTGTCGGTGCAGATTAACCTCGAAACATTTTAGCTGACTGGCCGATAACAAGTAGATAAAGAAGTATATAAAACGAGGCTCTCATTGAAAGACGATAAAGTGGATTTGGTCAAACGACTCATCCGCGCCAATAACTATCGCCAGTATGATAAGACACTAGAGCAATGTCATGAGCTGGGCATTAATATTAATCGAGTCGCCTTAACTCGTTTTGCTGACAAGCTAGAGCTTATAGATAGAGCTGAGCGAAATAAGGCTCGTCGTGAACAACAATCTATGGAAAGCTCTGCCCCCTCGGGGCAACAAACAAATCCCTCCACGCCATTAGCCACACGTGACATGACATACGAGCAAGTTAAACAACGCGAGGCTGAGATAACGTTTGAATTAGGTGCATTGAGAATTAAAGAAAATGCCTTGCTTATGGAGTTAAATGCATTGTCTGAACGCTTAAAAGATAAGCATTAGATACGTTTTTTATTTACATATACCCTATCATTCCACCAAAATCAGCTCTGAAACGCGATAATATTTTTTCATTAGGGAAACCTCGCCATGGAATATATCTTTCTTCTTTTTGCTTTCATTTGTGGGCTTGGCGTCAAGCTAATCGGTATTCCACCGCTAGTTGGCTATCTAGCGGCAGGTTTCATTCTTCACTTTTCAGGATTCGAAGCCAGTGCGTCGTTAGACCAAATTGCGTCGTTAGGCATCACAATTATGTTGTTCACCATTGGTCTTAAGTTAAACATGCAAGATCTAGCTAAACGCGAAGTTTGGCTTGGCAGTGTGCTACACACTGGGATTTGGATGGGGCTTGCAGGCGTCATTATAGCGGCACTGTCAATGTTAGGTGTTTCTTATATTGCTGATATGCAAGTCAGTACCGTGGCACTAATAGTATTTGCTCTGAGCTTCTCTAGTACAGTGTGTGTGATGAAGGTCTTAGAAGAGAACGGAGAAAGTAAAACCCGTCATGGTAAGGTCGCAATGGGTATCTTGGTTATGCAAGATATTTTTGCCGTCGTATTTCTGGTTGTCGCCACTGGTAAGCTTCCGGATGTCTGGGCCATTGGACTGCTACTTTTGCTACCGTTAGCCCCTATATTTGGCAAAATTGTTAATGCGTCCGGCCACGGTGAATTGCTGCCGTTAACAGGGTTTATATTCGCACTGGGCGGCTATCAGTTGTTTGAACTTGTTGGTGTTAAAGGCGATCTCGGTGCTTTGGTCATGGGGTTACTACTTGCGACCCACGCAAAATCTGCTGAAATGGCCAAAGCATTATTAAGTTTTAAAGATCTATTTTTAATCGGGTTCTTTATTAGCATTGGTTTAACAGCCCTACCCACATGGGAAATGTTAGGTATTGCAGTAATCATCGCATTACTACTGCCACTTAAATATTTTATATTTTACGTTTTATTGACTGTGTTACGTCTACGCGCTCGCACAAGCTTCCTTACCGGCTTGGTAATGACAAATTACAGTGAGTTTGGACTTATAGTTGCTGCACTTGCGGTTAGCTTAGGACTGATGACAACGGAATGGTTGGTGATTATTGCACTGGCAGTTTCGATATCGTTCGTACTAACCAGCGTGGTGTATCGTTCTGCGCACAAACTCTACAGTCAATACAATGCCTCCCTTAAGAAGTGGGAAAAAGCTACACGCTTGCCTGAAGATCAGTACCCTGTCATGGAAAAAGGACGTTTTTTGATTGTTGGTATGGGGCGCGTCGGTATGGGAGCCTTCAGTTCATTGAGTCATTTAGCCGGAGATGCAGTCTGGGGTATGGATGCCGATAGAAGTAAAATTCGCAAATTACAAAAACAGGGACTGCAGGTTATTACCGGCGACGGTGAAGATGCCGATCTTTGGGAAAGCTTGGACGTCAGCCAAGTGGAACTTGTCATGCTAGCGTTGCCTTCAATAGATGACGCCATAAACATTACTGAACAATTAAAAGCGGTAGATTTTAAAGGCAAAATAGCCGCAATTGCTCGCTACGAAGATGAAGTGTCAGCATTGCAGGACAGTGGCGTAGACAAAGTATTCAACTTCTTCAAAGAAGCGGGCCTTGGTTTTGCAGAAGAAAGCTTAGCTTTTGTTGAAGATCGTATATGTGTTACGGACCAATAGAATAAGAATAGTAGACGAATTGAGAATCGTTATCACTTTGTATCTGTATGATATTTAAAGAAAAATTGAATTTCGGTGAGTTTGCGCTATACTTTTGCCTAATTTCTTTTGGCGAGACACCCAATGCAAGGTAATAAAAGCGTTATTGCAATTCTCAATGAAGTATTAACTTCAGAGCTTACGTCCATTAACCAGTATTTTTTGCATGCCCGCATGTATAAAAATTGGGGCTTTTGTAATTTGAATGAAACCAGTTACAAAAAGTCGATTAAGGATATGAAACAAGCAGATAAGCTTATCGAGCGGATCCTGTTTCTTGAGGGATTACCCAACTTACAAAAGCTTGGCAAGCTCTACATCGGCGAAGACACAGCAGAGATGTTGAAGTGTGATATGACATTTGAACTCGAGCAAGTTCCGCTACTCAAGAAGGCAATCGCGCTGTGCGAATCTGAACAAGACTATGTAAGTCGTGATCTGCTTGAAGATATACTGACCTACGAAGAAGACTACATCGACTGGCTAGAAACTCAACAGTATCAAATAGAGGCTATGGGTATAGAGAATTACCTACAGAGCCAAATTGAGGAGGATGAATAACATGCAGGGTAAGCACAATATTATCGAGGGCTTGAACACCCTACTCGCTTATGAATTAGCAGCGATGGATCAATACTTTATTCATTCACAAATGTATCTCGATTGGGGTTTAAATAAACTTTATGAGCGCATCAATCATGAATTTGATGATGAAAAAGGCCATGCAACTAAACTGATTGAGCGTATTTTGTTTTTAGAAGGTACACCTGACATGCAAACGCGCGTTGGGTTTATGGTAGGAAAAGACGTTCCTGAAATGCTAGCAAGTGATCTTCGAGTCGAATATGAAGTTGCAAATAAGCTCAGGGAAGTGATGGCATTAGCCGAAACAGAACAAGACTATGTTACACGCGATATTTTGTTGGAATTGCTTGATGATACAGAAGTTGACCATGCTTACTGGCTAGAGCAACAATTAGGCTTGATAAAGCGCGTTGGATTAGCAAATTATTTGCAGTCTCAAATGTAACGCTAGTCTTATTATTCAACGGTAGTAAAAAAACGCACGCTTATTGGCTGCGTTTTTTTGTTTATAACGAGTGTCATTTGCCATTCCATTTGCGTCAGATTGCAACTCCCTAAGAAGAACAGGCCCTCGTATGATGTAGTTGATTCCGCATTACGAATTACCGGTGTTTTTCCCATATACATATTCACGCCTTCAATCCAGCCCGCTTCGACGCTAAATGAGGCTGTCGATTTAACGCTAACAAAGCTCTCTTCCTCTATCTGTGGTGGCTCTACAAATGAAATTGTAAAAGCCTGATTATCTAGGTTAACAGTACATTCTCGATCTGACATGATGCATAGGTGATCCCCTGCTATATTTAAAGCACTTTGCCCTGTTGGTGCTATTGGATGTTCACTGCCGTTTTTTATAAATATAAATGTGACAATAGCGATAATGGTTACGAGTGAAAAAGTTGCGTATTTTTGCATCGACATTTAACTAAATATTAACCTGTGTTTAACGTTTGAATATCGTTTATTGACCGAGATCAACTGTTTTGTGCTTTGGGTATCTTTATGTATTTAAAAGCATTATTATCGCACCGTCAAAAACCACTTGGCCGATACAAAATAAAGCATAAATCGCCAAGGACAAACAGTGAAAACACTTTTTTAAATTGCAGTGGAAGATCCGTCAAATGAGTGAAATCAGCCAAGCACAGCCAGACTACAACTATAAAGTGGTTCGGCAATTTACCGTGATGACAATCATCTGGGGCATCATTGGGATGACCGTTGGAGTCCTTATTGCAGCGCAGTTATTTGCACCTGCTTTAAACTTCGACCTCCCATGGTTAACCTATTCACGATTGCGTCCCCTTCATACCAACGCGGTTATTTTTGCGTTCGGTGGTTGCGCCCTATTCGCTACCTCATACTACATCGTTCAGCGTACCTGTCAGGTACGATTGTTCAGCGATAAACTAGCGTCGTTTACGTTTTGGGGATGGCAGGCCGTTATTTTAAGTGCCGTTGTTACCTTGCCATTAGGTATCACCAGCAGCAAAGAGTACGCTGAGCTTGAATGGCCGATTGATATCCTGATCGCTTTAGTATGGGTCGCATACATCATCAACTTCTTCGGAACCCTGGTGATCCGTAAAACGTCTCACATCTATGTTGCTAACTGGTTTTTAGGCGCATTTATGTTGACCGTTGCGGTATTGCATATCGGTAACAGCATGGCGATTCCATTGTCTTTCACCAAATCTTACTCTCTATATGCGGGTGCAGTCGATGCCATGATGCAATGGTGGTATGGCCACAACGCGGTAGGTTTCTTCCTAACGGCAGGATTCCTAGGGATGATGTACTATTTCGTACCAAAACAAGCCGGCCGACCAGTTTACAGCTATCGTCTTTCGGTGGTTCACTTCTGGGCACTTATTTCACTGTACATTTGGGCCGGTCCTCACCACCTTCATTATACTGCGCTTCCTGATTGGACTCAGTCGTTGGGTATGGTGATGTCGTTAATCCTATTTGTTCCTTCTTGGGGCGGTATGATTAACGGGATTATGACGTTGTCAGGTGCGTGGCATAAACTACGTACTGACCCAGTGTTACGCTTCTTGATTGTTTCTCTATCTTTCTACGGCATGTCGACGTTTGAAGGTCCGATGATGAGTATTAAGACGGTAAACGCGCTATCTCACTACACAGACTGGACTGTTGGACACGTGCATTCTGGTGCGTTAGGTTGGGTTGCGATGGTGTCTATCGGTTCAATTTATCACCTTATTCCAGTGTTATTTGGCCAACGCGGCATGTACTCAGTTAAGTTGGTTAATGTTCATTTCTGGTTAACGACCATTGGTGTTGTTCTTTACATTGTAGCGATGTGGATCTCAGGTGTTCTTCAAGGCTTGATGTGGCGCGCAGTTAACGCTGACGGCACACTAACCTATAGCTTTGTAGAATCATTAGAAGCCTCTAAGCCGTTCTATGTCGTTCGTTTCCTTGGTGGTGTGTTCATTGTTGTTGGTATGTTGATCATGGCATACAACGCCTACATGACAATTAGAGCCCCTAAAGAAAGCTTTGGCCAAGAGCCAGCAAGCCAGGCAGCGTAAGGAGTAAACAATGGCTAATCCACATGAGTTAATTGAAAAGAACGTTGGTCTACTAACGGTTCTAATATTAGTCGCTATCAGCTTCGGCGCGATGGTTCAAATTACGCCCTTAATGTTTCAGCAGCAGACAATGGAGCCTGTAACAGGTTTGCGTCCTTACACTGCGCTTGAGATGGAAGGTCGTGATATCTACATTCGTGAAGGGTGTTATGGTTGTCACAGCCAAATGATTAGACCTTTCCGTGCTGAAACAGAGCGTTATGGTCACTACTCTGTTGCCGGTGAGTCTGTGTGGGAACGCCCTTTCCTTTGGGGTTCTAAGCGCACAGGTCCTGATTTGGCGCGAGTTGGTGGTCGTTACAGTGATGAATGGCACCGCGTTCACTTAATAAACCCGAGAGACGTTGTTCCAGAATCCAATATGCCCGGCTACCCATGGTTGCAGGAGAATGTGTTATCAGGTGACGAAACCGGTAAGAAATTGCAGATCTTCCAGAATTTAGGTGTTCCTTATACTGATGAAGATATTGCAGGTGCTAAAGCTGCTGTTCAGGGTAAAACCGAAATGGAAGCGCTTATCGCCTACCTACAGTCACTTGGCACACATTTGAAGTAATTATGGATCAAGGTGTAATCGGCAGCATATTTACTGTCATCGTATTCGTCTCCTTCATCGGTGTTGTCTTGTGGGCATTTAGTAGTCGCAACAAGCAAAAATTCGACGAGGCAGCCAACCTAGTGTTTGCTGATGAAGAAGACAACAAGAACACAAAAAATAAGACACAGGAGTCTGAAAACTCATGAGCATGTTTTGGACAATTTGGATTTCGGTAATAACACTCGGGCTCATATTCGGTTGTTACCTGCTTTTGCGTTGGTGTTTAGCCAATAACACAGGTATTCCTGAAGGCGAAAGCATGGGGCACGAATTTGATGGAATAGAAGAAATTAATAACCCTTTACCTAGATGGTGGACGATTTTGTTCTATATCGTCATCGTATGGGGTCTAGTTTACTTGGTGCTTTATCCTGGACTCGGAAGCTATAAAGGCTTATTGGGTTGGACAAGTTCAAACCAAGGCGTTTTAACTCTGGAAGAATCTAACGCGAAGCAACAGGCGGCTATCGATTCAGGCGCACTGGTTCAATATGACCGTGAAATTAAGTTTGCGAACGAACGTTTTGATCCGATCTTTGCTGAATACGCAAAGGTGCCGGTTGAAGAACTCGTTAAGAATGAAGAAGCGGTAAAAGTTGGTCAACGTTTGTTCTTACAAAACTGTTCACAGTGCCACGGCTCTGATGCTCGCGGTCAAAACGGCGGTTTCCCTAACCTAACCGACAATGACTGGTTGTATGGTGGTACGGGAGACAAGATCAAAGAAACGCTTCGTAATGGTCGTAAAGGTGCTATGCCTGGTTGGCTCGCTCCCTTTGGCGAACAAGGGATTAAAGAAGTGGTTGCTTATACATTGAGTCTAAGTGGACGTGAGGTTGACCAATCACTTAAAGATGCGGGTAAAGTTCGTTTCGCCGCTTGTGCTGCTTGTCACGGTATGGATGGTAAAGGTAACCAAATGCTTGGCGCCCCAAATCTTACTGATAACATTTGGCTATATGGCGGTAGTGAGCGTGCCGTTACAGAAACGTTGAATTACGGTCGTAATGGTGTGATGCCTTCTTTCGCCAAAACGTTAGGCGAAGATAAGATTCACGTTGTCGCAACGTACGTTTATAGCTTATCGAATTAAACCTAGTTTGGTGTCAAAATAGCCCCGTTATCGCGGGGCTTTTTTATATAGGAAACTAAATTTCAATGACAAAAACGAACATTACGCCATGGTATAAACAATTTTGGCCATGGTTTTTAATCGCTGTACCCATGTCGTCGTTTATTGTGGGTTTTATAATGTTCCACTTAGCATCGAATACAACGGATAGCTTAGTCGTTGATGATTATTACAAAGAAGGCCGTGCCATTAATGCAAGGCTTGATAAAATTCAAACAGCCCGAACGTTGAATATTAAAACTGAGCTTACCTTTGCTGCAGATGGATCTATAGCGCTGAAGTTTCTATCGGGTACGCCGCGTTCTAGCGAAGCGTTAAAATTATCCCTTTATCACGTGACATTGAAAGATCGTGACGTCGATATTTTGCTTTCAACCGATGCACAAGGGGTTTACCGAGGGTTCACTGAAGAAGTGCTCGACGGTAAATGGAGGGTCACCCTGCTACCTCTCGATGAATCCTGGAAGATCCAACAAGTAATAGCGTTACCACAGACATCTAGCATACGGTTTGAACCTTGAGCACTACACCTACATGTTATCACTGCGGGCTTCCAAATTATGAAGGCTCGAAATACAGCGTTGTTATTGCTGATAAGTCTCGTGACATGTGTTGCCCTGGCTGTCAGGCAGTTTCTCAGGCCATTGTTGATAACGGGTTGGAAGATTACTACACCTTTAGAACAGAACCTGCAGCAAAAGGCGATGGATTTCTTGAATCTACGTTGGATAAGTTAGCCATATTTGACCAAGCCGAAGTGCAGGAAGAATTTGTCCATGACAAGCGTGATAAAAAGCAGATCCAATTAACCATCGAAGGTATTACATGTGCTGCTTGTGGTTGGCTAATAGAAAAACAAATGGCCAAAACCCCAGGTATTGCTCAAGTGTCGGTTAACGTGTCGAGTCGCCGAGCGCTTATTGATTGGGATCCATCTCAAATTTCCCTGAGCGCTATCATTGCTAATTTTCAAAAAATTGGCTACCACGCCTCTCCCTTCCAACCTGATAAACACGAAGAGAGCTTTAGGGCCGAACAAAAAACACTACTCAAAAAAGTTGGGCTCGCAGGCATCATGACGATGCAAGTTATGATGTTGATGGCAGGGTTATATTTTGACTGGTTTGGCAACATCGATTTAGAAACCCGGCATTATTTCTACTGGGTGAGTTTAGTGCTCACAACGCCAGTCGTATTGTATTCCGGTAGTGTTTTTTACGTTAGCGCGATGAAAGCGATTGCGGCAAAAACGGTTAATATGGATGTACCTGTTACTCTGGCTGTAATTGGGACCTATGTGGCGGGTATCAAATCAACCCTATTAGAAAAAGGCGAAGTGTATTTTGAATCTATATGCATGTTTATCTTTTTCTTATTGTTATCACGCTTTTTAGAGCATCGGGCTCGCCACAAGGCGGCATTGATATCAGCCAATATGCTGCAGTATATGCCTGTTTCAGCGACGTTAGTTGTGTCTAATGGGCACAAAACCGTTTTAGCAAAACAGCTGCAACCTGAACAAATAGTACTGGTAAAGCCCGGGGAAACAATTCCTGTTGATGGCGTGGTTGTTGATGGGCAAAGTCAGGTAAATGAGTCTATGTTAAATGGTGAATTTGAACCAGCAACCAAGATTTCGGGGAGCACAGTCTACGGTGGTACTGTGAATGAAAGCGGTTCACTGACAGTTAAAGTAACGACACGGTTAAAAGATGCATTAGTCAATCAGATCGTGTTGATGCAAGAAGAAGCGTTGGCAACTAAACCCCATATCGCCCAAATTGCAGATAAATTCTCGCGCTATTTTGTTGTTGCAGTGCTCGTTATATCGGCATGTACCTATTTGTTTTGGTCATGGGTTGGTAGTGAACATGCGTTTTGGATCACCATAGCAGTATTAGTCGCTACCTGCCCTTGCGCATTGGGATTGGCCACGCCATCCGCCCTAACCTGTGCAATGGCACGTCTAAATAACTTGGGAGTTGTACTTAAACGAGCAGACGCGTTAGAGCAGATAAATACGGTTGACACCCTTGTGTTAGATAAAACCGGCACATTAACTGAGGGTAAATTCTCAGTTCATAGTCAATGGCGCTCACCACATTATTCTGGTGAAGATCCTATGGAAGTAGCAGCCACACTAGAGTCACGATCAGAACACCCTATCGCTAAAGCATTTGCTGGTTGGCCATTGCTTTCAGTGAAGAATACGAAAATCACCATCGGTGGTGGTATTGAGGGTGAGGTTAACGGCAAAGTGTATCGCATCGGTAGCCCTCAATATGTCGGTGAACAGGCTGTAGACCAAGCATTAAAACAAGGTGTTGCGCATATTGATTCTGCGAATGTTTGGTTAACTGAAGAAAATAACCTAATTGCGATATATTGGTTAAATGACACACTCAAGCCTGGTGTGAAACAAACACTACAGGATACGCCGCTAGAAAAAGTACTGCTCAGTGGAGACACCGAATCAAACGTTAAAATGATAGCCGAACAATTGAATATTCCAACTTACATTGCCAAGCAAACTCCTTTTGATAAGCTTAAATTCGTAGAACAAAGCCAATCTCAAGGGAAAAAGATTATGATGATTGGTGATGGTGTAAACGATGCGCCCGTTTTAGCGAAAGCGGATATTTCCATTGCTGTTGGGAATGCATCCGATCTGGCGAAGAGTTCAGCAGATGTTGTTTTGTTAAATGACAGCATTTCAGCCACACCGGAACTGATTGATATGGCCTTACGGACAAAACGTAAAATAAAACAAAATATAGCGTGGTCTGTGGGATATAACTTACTGATACTACCTTTTGCTGTTTCGGGCATTTTAGCGCCTTGGATGGCTGCTGTAGGTATGTCCCTAAGTTCTATTATCGTTGTGACCAATTCCACAAGGCTGTTAAGAAAGAGAAGTTAGAGCGCTAAAATGACCATTATTTATGTATTGATCCCAATCGCTATCATCATTGTGGCTATCGCAATAGGTGTTTTCTTTTGGGCGGTTAGATCAAATCAGTTCGATGACCTTGAAAGACAGGGTTACAGTATCTTGTTTGATGACGATTTATCGCCAGAGGAAAAAGCACTTGCAGAAAAGCGTAAACAAGATCTAGAAAAAGATGGCGAGTGAATTTAATCTTTTCGCCGCATTTTTGATCGGATTAGCCGGCGGTGTTCACTGCTTAGGAATGTGTGGAGGAATTACAGTAGCACTTCAATCGGCTATTCCTCGAAATGCAAATCCACTCATCTACTCATTAAGTTATCACCTCGGCCGTATAGCCAGTTATGCCGTTGCGGGAGCGCTTGCTGGATATGTCGGCACGATCATTAGTCATGCAAGTAAAAGCCATGGATTATCAATTCTAACCATTCTAAGCGGTATTATGTTGGTGCTGCTTGGAAGTTATATTGGCAATTGGTATCGCGGTTTGCTCAAATTGGAAAAGCTCGGCGGTTTTCTTTGGCGTTTTATTCAACCTGTGTCTAAACGATTAATCCCCTTTAGGTCGCCTATTCATGCACTTTCCTATGGCATAGTATGGGGCTGGTTGCCGTGTGGACTTGTGTACTCCACGTTGAGTTGGAGCATGGCAGCAGGCTCGTCATTACAAGGCGGTCTTATCATGCTTATGTTTGGCTTAGGAACACTGCCTTTAATGCTAGCGGTCAGTATCGGCTCGAGCAATTTAACCTCGATTCTTCGCGCGAATTACCTGAAACAATTCATAGCTTTATTACTTGCTAGTTATGGTGTTTACTTGATTTTTAATGGCGTAAGATTTATAACGTAAGTTGTCTTTTGGGCAACCACTAAGGTGCATAATGCACAGCAAATTAGGTCGCAGTGACCTGTCAATACACTGTCAAACCTGTAGTTTTAGTCACTTATGTCTTCCAGTTTCACTTAGTGAAGAGGAAATGGGGTCGCTGGATGAAATCATCGAGCGTAAAAAGCCATTGCATAAAAACGACAAACTTATTAGCGCAGGTGATCCTTTTCATTCTCTATTTGCAGTGCGTTCAGGCTCGTTCAAATCCTTTATTAGTGATGAAGACGGCGAAGAACAGGTTATTGGTTTCCATTTCCCCGGGGACATTATTGGATTTGATGCGCTGCGCGAAAACACACATAAAAGTTTCTGTCAGGCATTAGAAACCGCTATGGTGTGTGAGCTTCCTTATGAAACGCTCGATGAAATGTCTGCGAAATTTCCTAAATTACGCAAACAAATCATGAGTTTTATGAGCGCTGAAATTAAACACGACCATGATTTAATGATGTTATTAAATAAGCGCACTGCCGAAGAACGGTTAATGTATTTTATCGCACATTTGTCACAGCGCTTCGAAGAGCGAGGGTTTTCACCCAAGCAATTTAACTTAACCATGACCCGAAATGATATAGGCAATTATTTAGGTCTAACGGTTGAAACGATTAGCCGCCTGTTAACACGTTTCCAAAAAGAAGGTGTTATCAGTGTAGAAGGTAAACTGATCACTATTTTAGACTTCGATAAGATGTCGGAGAAATTGCATTCTGCAGAAATCCCCTCTTGTACCATCGAATAATTCACTTTGCTTGCGTTAGGTTGATCTAACGCAAGTCCCTCAACTAGCAAATTTTTTTATCCCGTTTACACTGTAACTAGACATCAAAAACGGAAAATAGAATGTTTGAATATAAAAATATCCTAGTTGTTATCGACCCAGAAGCTGAAACGCAAACAGCACTTGCCCGCGCCTGTGAATTAGCCGCAAAATGCAATGCTAAAGTGACGGCATTCATGTGTATTTATGACTTTTCATATGAACTCACGACCATGTTGTCTGCCGACGAACGCAATGCAATGCGTAAAGCGGTATTAACTGATAGAACTGAATGGCTATCAACTTTGGTTAAACCGTACGGGTCAGACAATGTAGAGGTTCAAGTTAGCGTAGTATGGGATAACTCCGTTTATGAATCAGCGATTAAGGCGGCGTTAGAGTTACAAGCTGACCTAATTGTAAAAGCTGCAGGCTCGCATGATGATCTCGCATCATTACTTTTCACGCCGACAGACTGGCATATCCTTAGAAAGTCACCTACGCCAGTACTGATGGTTAAACAACATGATTGGCCAGTGAATGGCAATGTAATTGCCAGTGTGAACGTTGGTACTGAAGATGGCCAGCATGCGCGCTTAAATGACAAAGTGGTTGAAACCGCCAAAGGATATTCAGAGCTTTTAAAAGCGAATTTACACCTTGTAAATGCATACCCAGGAACTGTTGTTAATTTAGCAATAGAAATGCCTGAGTTCGATCCACAAGGCTATAACGAAAATGTAAAGCGTCATCATCAAAATGAGATGCAAAAGTTTTCGCACAAACACTCAGTAGCACCTGAAAACTGCCATGTAATCCAAGGGTTACCGGAGGCTGCAATTCCTCAACAGGCAAAGTCATTAGATGCTGAACTGGTCATTATTGGTACGATTGGCCGGGCGGGATTGTCTGCAGCGCTAATTGGTAATACCGCAGAAGCCGTTATAGATGGATTGAACTGTGATGTGCTAGCCATTAAACCTGATGACTTTGAATCACCTATTCACGGATAACACGCCAATGAAAGATGGGTACTCAAAATAAAAAACGTCAGCTGTTTTTTAACGCAACAATAAGTTTTACAATAGGCGCATTAGTATTCTTATTCAGACTTACATGAACTCTAGCGTTAACACTCGCGCTGACGCCAAGCGCCAATACAGTATCAACAAACTCCAAAAACGCCTGCGTAGAAATGTCGGCAAGGCGATTGCTGACTTCAATATGATAGAGCATGGCGATCATGTCATGGTGTGTTTATCCGGCGGAAAGGATAGCTACACCCTACTCGACATATTATTGTTTTTGAAAGCGATTGCGCCGATTGATTTCACTATTACAGCTGTGAATCTTGACCAAAAGCAACCAGGCTTCCCCGAACATGTTCTTCCTGATTACCTGGATAATTTAGGGGTGAATTATAAAATTGTAGAAGAAGACACTTACAGCATTGTTACGGACAAAATACCGGAAGGTAAGACAACCTGTTCGTTATGTTCTCGACTTCGACGCGGAATATTGTACAGAACTGCAAAAGAAATAAAGGCAACCAAAATTGCGCTTGGTCACCATCGCGATGATATGCTGGAAACCTTGTTTTTGAATATGTTTCATGGTGGCAAGTTAAAGGCAATGCCGCCTAAATTAGTCAGTGACAACGGTGAGCACATCGTTATTAGGCCATTGGCATACTGCTCAGAGCAAGATATTCAGCGCTACAGTGATGCGGTAAACTTTCCCATTATTCCGTGCAACTTGTGTGGTTCGCAAGAAAACCTGCAACGAAAGAACATTAAGATGATGCTACAGGATTGGAACAAACGATATCCAGGCCGCATTGAGTCTATGTTCCGTGCAATGCAGAATGTTGTTCCGTCACATTTAGCGGATTCAGAACTATTCGATTTCAAATCAGTAGAAACGACCGACGCGCCTGTCGAAGGTGGCGATACAGGCTTTGATCAGCCAAATTTTCCCGTTTCACAACCTGATGTGTCAGACGACAAGCCGCAAATTATTTCGCTTAGCTAACAAGGATCACATATGAAAATTGGATTAGCCCTAGGCGCAGGCGCAGCGCGTGGATGGACTCACATCGGCATAATTAAAGCGCTTGAAAAAATGGGGATTAACATTGATATCGTAGCTGGCTGCTCGATTGGTGCCTATGTAGGTGCGGCTTACGCAAGCGGAAAGTTAATAGAGTTAGAGGAATGGGCTAGCTCTCTGACCGAATGGCAGGTATTTGCCCTTTTAGGCGTTGGTATACGACGTGGTGGTATCGCTTCGGGTCAGAAGGTTTTTGATAAACTTGCTACAGAATTCTGTGCAAATTCGTTTGAAGAAATGAACAAACCTTTTGCTGCTGTTGCTACAGATTTATATAGCGGCAGAGAAGTCGTCTTTAACTCAGGTGTGCTTGGCGATTGTATTCGCGCATCATGTGCAATACCGGGTTTATTTTCACCTGTTGAACACGGCAATCGATACCTAGTGGATGGTGCTGTAGTCAACCCTGTACCGGTAAATCTATGTCGACAGCTAGGTGCTGATTTTGTTATCGCAGCTAATTTGAGTGCTGATTTTAGGCCGCAGGTGTTAGAGCAAAACAGCATTGAACACGAAAAGATGCAGCGTAAAACCGACGAGTTCTTAAATTCAAAAACATCTGTTCTACGTCAGTGGTTTTCACCCGGTCCCAAAGAAGAAAAAAGGTCAATGCCCGGTATTATGGGGGTTATGAGTAGTTCGCTTGAAATTTTACAGGCTAGAGTCACGCGTTCGAGACTCGCTGGCGATCCACCTGACATCCTAATTGAACCGCAATTACGCGATGTTGGCTTACTAGAATTTCATCGTGCAGCTGAATTAGCTGCACGCGGTGAAGAGAGTGTTAACCGGCTAGCAGAACAAATCCGCTATCAGTTAAGCTTGGATAGTTGATTACCGGTGGGTTCTAGCTGTTATTCTCAGAGGGATCTGAGGTAATACAAGTAGCTTACCTTGTTTTAACCAATCACTATTGAGTTGCAATACCCCATTGACGATACTGGGTGCGTCTTTTAATTCATAATCTAGATCATGATCGGAGAAGTGCACAGTTAACCCATCGACTTGCGGCATCATAAAAGATAGGAAACTCCCCATTTCATTAAAAAATGCTGCGTATTGCTCGAAAATTAACTGCAAATCCTTGGGTTCATAATACTGTTTCAAATATTCAGGTTTGGTTTCCAGTTGAACTGACATATCGCATTGATTTGCTAGATCATTGGTAACGATACGAACCGTTGCATCGGCGAGGTTTAGCGCTCGTTCAGAGGGAACGGTAAACCTATTTTCTGGCGTGATCACCAACGGAATCGTTTGTTTTTGTGTGACGATATCGGCAGAAATAAGTTTGCATAATCTCGATTGAGTTACATGCTGGAATCCAAACGCAAATTGCAGCGCCTGAGTATCCTCACCGTTTAGTTTTTTTACATGACTATAGAAACCTTTGTATTCGACTTCTATTACGTCTTCAGCATGCACGAATCCGGAACCCAGCAGGAAAAACACAATGCTGATAATACGTTGAAAACTCATGTAGATATAAACTCCCTATTAATGCGTATCATATGTTGTAGCTCATCGATGTAGGCTTCTCCCCTTTCGGAATACTGCATCAAGCCTTCTGATAATGCAGTACCCGTTATTGGGCGCTGATTAACCCTGAGTCTGTAACGAATTTCTCGCAACGATTTGTAAGCTTGGTGACGATTTAGGTTGCGCATGTAGGTATATGTCGCATGCGCGAGGTTCTTAAATTTAGCTACTTCATGAACCGCACCATCTGTGCGTTGCTTAGGTACAAAGCCACAATTTACTCTAAAGCACCATAAACCAAAGAAGTTGTATCCTTGGGTAGCAAATCTTGATGTTCCCCACGCACTTTCGTTTGCAGCTTGTACTAATACTAAATCCGCCGGTATTATATCGACACGGCGTAACAACGCTGATAACTGTTCTTTAATGGGGAGCGTGGAATCTACTTTATACTCTTTTACTAACCAATGAAGACGACTAGTATCTGCAGCGCTTAAAACGCCGCTTTGCTCATAAGCTTCAGCGATCGCCTTTATTTTCAGTCGTAAACCCATGATGTAATCATTTTGGCGCTCGACTTCGGGTAATAAGTAGTCAAAAAACGCTGACTTTTTATCTTTCACCTGCCCAATGCTTGCAAAATCAGGCATTTCTGGTTCCGCTTCTCGAGCTGTCACAGGCGGTTCAGGTACAAGTGGTTTCGGTCCATATAAAACGGGATATAGAAAAGAGAAACCAACGAAAAGCGTTACTAGTAACCACCAAACTATTTGCTTTATGTTCATACCCACCTCACATCGTTAAGCATCAAAAACCGATGCGTTTGAAGTCGAAGCATCTACACCTTGCTCATCACCGAAAAGTTTATCATAAAGAATTCCCTTAGCATTAAAATACAAAGGTAATACCCAAATAAGCGCGATACCAAAGGTAAAAGCGGCAAACATAAATAAGACAATGGAAATAATAAAAAATATAAAAATTTGTAGGAAATATTTCGTGGTTACTCTAACCGACAATATGAGTGCACTGATAGCCGTCAGTTTTTTATCTGCAATTAAAGGTAGGGTAAACGTAGTCGCGATGCCAAAGTAAATACCGGGAATAATGAAAAGCATCATACCGATTTGCACTAAAATTGACGCAATTAAAGAGCCGAGTGCAAGTACAACCGTAATCGATACCCAGTTAAATAAATCACCTACTTTCACATTTTTCTGTCTAGCTGATTTCACCCCCATCATCATGAGTCCAGCCATTAATGGCGAAATCAACAATACTAAAGTCACATCGACAATAGCGGATTGAGTAGCGTTCATATCGTTATATTGTTCAATTGGAACACCGAGTATTTGCAAAAGCATAAAAATTGTGACGATTACTGTGGCTGCAACGATAAACCCCGACAAAATGAAGGTACTAAAATTTCCTTTGGTTAATTCGTTTGCTTGCTTAAACGCCTCTACAGCATCTAATTCAACCTCTCCAGCTAAGGCCTTCGCAATTTTTCCCGTATATTCATTTTTGTTTTCGTTATCTGATTGCATATTAGTGTGAGTATTCTAAGTTTAAGGTGATTATAAGTGAAAATGGCCAAGTTATTACACAGGTTGGAATAACAAAAGATTGGTTGCCAATACGATTAACAGCACACCCATGGCCCTATCTAAAAGATATCCTTTATTTCCTATAAAGGAGAGAACTCGACTTGTTCCGAGTAAATAAGAAAATAAAACAAACCATATACCAGTAGCGATGCTCAGGTATATTCCATATATTAATTGTACGCTAAATGGGGTGTCTGTACTTATTACAACGGTAAACAACGACATAAAAAACAAAGTCGCTTTTGGATTCAATCCATTGGTTAAAAAGCCGACCCAAAAAGCGCGAAGCCAGCTAATAGTTTCAACGTTTACTGCATGAGTATTAATCTCAGTTTCTTGTGTCTGAACGGTAGCTTTAGCCCTAATGGCACCCCACGCCAACCAAAGTAAGTAGGCTGCAGCAATATAGCTAAACGTTGCGTATAACCATGGCGTTGTCTTGATCAACAAGCTTAAACCCAATAGCGAATAAGCAACATGAATCAATATGCCGACACCTATACCAATACTTGTCGCATAAGCAGCGTTACGCCCATATTTTACACTGTTCTTTACCACTACAGCGAAATCAGGCCCCGGACTGGCTACAGCAACCAAATGCACAGAGGCAATGGTTAGGAATTCAAGCCAGTAATGTTGTAATAGTGTACTCAAGAACTATTCCATAAAGGTTGATGTTAAAAATTGCGGGACAACTTGTGTTGCGGGACCGTTTATTTGTATATCAAACAGGTGGTTATTGTTACTCGGCTCAAGGTTTAACTCAACGGTTTTTGCACCCGAAAACTTTGCTATTTCGACAAAACCTGCCGCAGGATATACATTTCCAGACGTACCAATGCTAATAAACCAATCTGCTTGTGTCAGGGCATCTTCGATAACGTCCATGTACATTGGCATTTCACCAAACCAAACGATATCAGGCCTAATTGTAGCTGTTGGTGAGCAGCAGTGGCATCGATCACGCCCATCAAAATCGCAATCTATCGCAAATTGTTGGCCCGATTTACAACATCGAGCTGACAGTAACTTTCCGTGCATATGGTAGACACGTTTTGAACCTGCGCGCTCATGCAAGTTATCTACGTTTTGAGTGACCAAGGTTAAGTTACTTCCGAGAACATCTTCTAAATCTGAAAGTGCGGTATGTGCTTGATTGAACGTGACGTCAGGTGATTGCAGTTGGCGTCTACGTTCATTATAAAAACGATAGACTAAATCTGGGTTTCGATGAAATGCTTCAGGCGTTGCGACATCCTCTAAGCGATGGTTTTCCCACAATCCGTTATTATCTCTGAATGTTTTTAAGCCTGATTCCGCAGAAATACCAGCGCCCGTGAGTACTACAACGTTAGGCTTGCTCATTTTTAAACCTCCACAGGGAGTTCATTATTAGCCCCCCACTCTGTCCATGAACCATCATACACAGCCATATTACGATGACCCAATTGATAAGCCGCTAACGCAAGACAACAAGCCGTAACACCTGAACCACAAGAAAATACCAACCGTTTATTTTTGTATGCACCCAGGGCGCTGAATTTTTCGTTTAACAATTGGTCGCCAAGTAATACACCGTTTTGCTGTGTGTCACTAAAGGGCAAATTAACGGAACCCGGTATATGCCCTTTGCGAAGGCCAGGCCTTGGTTCATCGACATTGCCAGAAAAACGTTCTGAACTGCGGGCATCTATAACCAATGTATTACTAGTCGAAGAGTTGTTAGCGGTTAGCACTTCATTAGCCGATATAAAAAGCGCAGTATTCGGCAATGCAACAAAGTCGCCTTTAATAGTACTAACGGACAATTCATTCATTGTCGGTAAACCCGCTTGTTTCCAGCCATCTAAACCGCCGTGCAAAATACTAACGCGTTCATGCCCCATAGCTTTAAACATCCACCAAACTCTTGGAGATGCATAAAGCCCCTTTGAATCGTAAATAACCACATGACTATTCTTGCTTATTCCAAGGTTGCGCGCACATTCACTAAACCTTTCTGGTGGTGGCATGGTATGCGGAAGATTAGAATCTTGATCGCAGAACTCGTTTTCAAAGTCGAATAATTGCGCGCCGGGAATGACGCGACCGGCTAACGCTTCAATCTCTCCCGACTTGATATCTGCAATGCGCGTATACAATAAAATGACATTATTGCTTCTCATATGCTTAGACAGCCAAATAGCGTCTACGAATAATGGAACCTTTGTTTGCATGAATATTATTTGTAAGCGTTATGTATCGGCATTATTCAATAATTCTCTTAACCTTCCAACTCTCATATTTTGATGTAATAAGAAAATATTCCGGCCAAATAGGACTATTATTTAAAGGCTGTTAAAAAACAAACAATGAGCAAGCACATGAAAATAACTACCACCACTTTCAGTACTGCAGCGATTCTCTCACTATTGTGTACACCCGCTGCATTGGCCAATGATAATACCCAACAAGGGTTTTCATTAGGTGCAAAGTTAGGCACGTTAGGGCTTGGGTTGGAGGCTGACTATGCCTTTAATGAAAAATGGAATGGCCGTATCCAATTTAATTCCTACACTTACGATGATGATTTTGAAGAAGATGATATTAATTACACCGGTGAAATTGATCTATCGTCCATTGGCGCACTAGTGGATTATCGACCATTTTCTGGAGCGTTTCGATTGTCTGCGGGTGTATATTCGAATAGCAATGAGCTCAATGGTACCGCGGTCAGTTTAGGCAATGAAGTTTTTGATATCGGTGACTTATCATACCGCGGCAGCTCAACCGACCCTCTTACTTTAACCACCAATGTAGAACTTGGCGATGGGACCGCAGGTTACCTCGGTGTTGGATGGGGAAATACCTACGGTAATGGTTTTAAATTTTCATTTGAGGTCGGCGTTTTATTATCAGGCTCACCCACTGTGTCGCTTGACGCTACAGGGAGCGCGCAATTAGTCGGCGTTGATAATGTAACCTTTGATGTGAATGACAGTACGAATCCGTTTGCGGTGCAGCTACAGCAGGAAGTAGAACAGGAAGCGCGTAATTTGGAGGATGATATTTCAGATTTTGAATATTATCCTGTTATTTCAGTCGGATTTGCTTACCGATTCTAGGAAATGGTGCCCGGGGCCGGACTTGAACCGGCACACGCTTTCGCGCGAGGGATTTTAAATCCCTTGTGTCTACCAATTTCACCACCCGGGCAGGATGGTTGCAGGTTGCCCTGCTCTCTTTATATGGAGGCGGAACCCGGAGTCGAACCGAGATCCACGGATTTGCAATCCGCTGCATAGCCATTCTGCCATTCCGCCATATAAGAGATGGTCTTCGTCGCAGAGTGTCAATACAGAAGTATTGGAGCGGGAAACGAGACTCGAACTCGCGACCCCAACCTTGGCAAGGTTGTGCTCTACCAACTGAGCTATTCCCGCTTGCAACGTGGGGTCGAATTCTACCGACAAAGACTCCACTGTCAACTACTAAAATGTCTGTTTGCTGTGTTTTTAAGCGACTTTTGCCTGAACGCCGATATTTTAAACAATTCTATGCTTTCTTGAGATGTACCCAAGCCGCTGTCGTGTACGTTACCATTGACCATAGAGAGAGTGCCGCTGCAAAGTACAGCAGAATATAACCTAAGGAAACCCAATAAATACGGATGCCCATGAAATATTCCAATCCGGATAAAAGTCCAATGAGTGCCAACATCTGCGCCATTGTTTTGGCTTTACCGGTAAAGTTAACTTTTACGACATCACTCAACCCGTGTTGGCCCATCCATTCACGCAATGCCGAAATATAAATTTCGCGCATCATAAGAATAATAGCGGGTGCTGTTATCCAAACACTATTATAGGTGTGTGTAATCATGAGCAATGCAGCGCCGACAATCAATTTGTCCGCAACAGGATCCAGAAATGCGCCGAATGGCGTTGATTGCTGTAATTTCCTCGCGAGATACCCATCGAACCAATCGGTTATTGCAGCTAACCAAAAGATAAATGCACCCGCATATTGTGCCCATTTCCAATCGAGAAAATAAACAATTACAAACACCGGAATTAAAACGACACGAAACAAAGTAACGATGTTAGGAATTGTCCACACGTGCTTACTACTCTTAGACTCAAAACACCCGCAGTGTACACACTTAGTCGTGAAAAGTTAACTATGAAGGTAGTCGTATATTGTTTCAGCGAGCTCTTTGCTAATTCCAGGTACATTGGCAATTTCATCTTTACTGGCTTTTTTAAGCCCGTGTAATCCACCCATATATTTCAATAATGCCTGTCTACGTTTGTTCCCGATACCTGGAATTGACTCTAGTGATGACGTTGTTTTAATCTTTTGTCGACGGTTGCGATGGCCCGCAATAGCAAAACGATGTGATTCATCGCGAATATGTTGAATGAGATGAAGTGCGGGTGAATCAGGATCCATTGGAATGGTTTCATGTGTTCCCGCAATGATCAGTGTTTCAAGCCCGGGCTTGCGAGTCGTGCCTTTTGCCACACCTATTAATAATGGCTTTTTCTCTAATGGCCAGTTTTCAAAGCAACGTTCAGCCTGAGATAACTGACCTTTACCGCCGTCGATCAATAACACATCAGGCACCTTATCAACTTCCTTTACCTTGCTGTACCGACGTCGTAACGCCTGATCCATGGCGGCATAGTCGTCGCCTGGTGTAATGCCGTCTATGTTAAAGCGTCGATAATCTGATTTTAACGGCCCTTCTCTGTTAAACACCACGCAGGACGCAACCGTTTGTTGACCCGAGGTGTGACTAATATCAAAGCATTCCATTCGTTGGATCGGCATGTCCCACTGCAAAACTTCTTCAAGTGCTGTATATCGTGCAATTACGGATTTCTGTTGGTTCTGCTGTGCTTCTAATTGGTTCTTTGCGTTGTTCATCGCGAGCTGCAGGTATCGCCTTTTTTCATTGCGAGCACCAATAAACAACTGGATTTTTCTTTTCGCCTGTTGAGAAAGAGCCTCAACAATAGCTTTTTGATCCTCTAAGGCTGTGGGAACCACTATTTGCTTGGGGATTGTTTTATTCCCAGTTAAATAAAACTGTGTAAGGAATGACTCGAATATTTCAGCTTCATTCGCAAGCGAAGGTACCTTGGGGAAAAAAGATTTACTGCCCAATAATTGATTATCACGAATAAATAATCCGTGAACACATGCACTTCCTCTATGAACATAGATCCCGAATATGTCCAGCTCTTGTTGTGTACCGGCCACAAATTGTTGTTCTTGAATTTTTCTCAGTGCTGCGATTTGGTCCCGATAACGAGCCGCAGCCTCAAAATTAAGAGAAACACTTGCCTCTTCCATTTTAACGACCAAGCGATCGATGACTTCTTTATTCTTGCCCTTCAGAAATAACCGAACCCAATCTACTTGTTCCGCATATTCTGCGTCAGACACATACCCCTCGACACAAGGTGCAGAACAACGTTTCATTTGGTATTGCAAGCATGGCCTAGAACGAGCGCGATAATAGCTATCTTCACATTGTCTTACAGGAAAGATGCGCTGCATTGAGCGTAGGCTTTCTCTAACTGACCAAGCTGATGGATAAGGACCAAAATATTCACCCGCCCCCTTCTTTGGTGTTCCTCTGCGAAAGGCTAAGCGTGGGTGTTCATGCGCTGATAACATGATGTATGGATAACTTTTGTCATCGCGCAACACCACATTGTATCGAGGCCGATATTTCTTAATAAAGTTGTTTTCCAGCAGAAAGGCTTCGGTTTCACTGCTGACTACAGTTACATCTATAAACGAAATATTGGCAACAAGTGCCTGAGTTTTGGGGTTGTCATGTTGAGACTTAAAATAGCTAGAGACCCGATTTTTTAGGTTTTTCGCTTTGCCAACGTATATGACATCGTGTTTATCGTTATACATTCGATAAACACCAGGTTGATGAGTTAAATGAGCAAGAAACGTCTCGATATTAAAGGGAGAATCGTCAGTCATTAAAACTGTTCGGCGCTGATTAACTTGTGCCGTAATGCCAAATGGGTCAATTCTACGTCGCTTTTAACGTTAAGTTTCTCAAACATTCGATAACGGTAGGTGTTGACTGTTTTTGCGCTGATATTCAGGTAGTTGGCGATATCCGGTACTTTTTGACCCTTCGTGAGCATCATTGTTATTTCCAGCTCACGATCACTTAATTGGTCAAACGGATTGCTATCGTTCATATCCAGAAAACCTAACGCGACTTGCTGCGCTATGTCGGGCGCTAAATATTTTTGTCCGGCCGCTACCTTATATATAGCGTTAATGACTTCGTCTGGCTCAGCATCTTTAGTTAAAAAACCAAAAGCGCCGTTATGCATGACTTTTGCTGGAATAGGACTTTCACTTTGCATTGACAGCCCGATTACGCGCGTATTTTCTGACAAACGCATAATTTGGCGCGTTGCCTCCAACCCACCGATACCGGGCATATTGACATCCATCAACACGACATCTGGGGCATTTTTACGGCAAACAGCAACAGCATCCTCGCCGTTCTTTGCCTCAGCAACAACGGAAAAGTCCTTAACATCTTGTAAAATCCTTTTTATGCCTGTCCGCACGAGATCATGGTCATCGACCAAAAGAATTTTTATCACTGTAGTGTTCTTATTATGTTGAGTACTGGATAAGTTAAGACAATAGCGTCTGATTTGGCAATAATAGTTATTCTCAGTTGATTTGCCAATAGTCAATAAATATCAATGGGTATGATAAGTTGTTACGAAATATGCCAAATTAACTAACAAGTATTGTGGCTATTTATGGAAATGTGTGACCACTTAGAATTGATAAATGAGCCTTAACATCTGTAGCAAGGACAGATATTCCTGAAAGCTCAAGCGCTAAAAAGTCGGTAAAACAATAGTTTTGCCAGATTACCATTACAAAAATGAAATAAAAAAAAGCCCGAGCTATTAACGTCGGGCTTTATTCAACACTTAGATTTTAAACAGTTTAGGTTATTAACCTTAACTTATGCTTGCTTGCGACGACGTACTGACGCAAGACCGAATAGGCTTAGACCTAATAGCGCAACAGTGTACGGCTCTGATACATTTGTAGATGTGCAAGGTGCACCTGGTTGAGGTACACATTGTTGGTTACCACCGTCAACACTTAGGGTTGATTTGGCCAGCGTTACTAACCAACCTTCATTAGCAACATCAATATCTAGCCAAAGTTGAAGCCCTGCATTCACCTGAGTCTCTGCCCAAGCATAACCAGTCAGGTCAAAGACTGTAAATTCCCAAGTATCATCCGTTCCCATTAGGTTTCCTAATAGAAACCAATCAGAACCGTCCCACGCATAAACATTATCAATTTCGTCAGGACTATCAATATCAAATGCGGAGATTTCAAGAATAATTGACGAAAAAGTACCAGCGATAGCATTGTGAACCCATCCCCAGTCTTCTGATGCACCACGCCAAATACCAGAATCGTATTTGTTTGCGTCGTTATCGACAAAATATTCGCTAGCGGTATTCGATGTATAGTCTTGAACATCTGTAATGGGTACCGCGTATGCTGCCACTGAAGCAGTTAATGCAAATACTCCTGCTAATAAACGTTTAATCATGCCATAGCTCCTTGGATTTAAATTGTCATTCTTGCTGTAAAGAAAGATTGTTTACGTTCGCTTTACAAAAGCATATCCTGGGCCAACTTTATAAACGCTTTAAATATCAACGTGTTGTAGCTTATCTGTTCGAGTTGACGTTCAAAAAAAGATCTATTCTGTAAAAAAAGCTGACATTTTATTTACAGAAATTAATATCGTAATTTAAAGCATGCAATTGTTCGCGTTTTAACTCAGCACAATAAATATGTGTCAGTTAGAGCAACGTAAATAAGAAAAGGTTTAAGCGTGAAAAAATAGATCCGCGACTTAGATTGGTGAATAACTCGAATGATAAGCAGGTTTTGATAATATGAATGAGAAAATTATGATTTCTAGTAGAGTTGGTAACGGTTATGTAACAATTACGAAAAAGGGCCGCATTTCTGCAGCCCTTTAAATTTGGCGGAGAGGGAGGGATTCGAACCCCCGGAAGGTTTGACCCTTCGCCTGATTTCAAGTCAGGTGCATTCAACCGGACTCTGCCACCTCTCCAAGTGCTGCGAATGTTAATGATGAACGTTGTGCTTGTAAAGTAGTAATTCAAAAAAAATGTTCGTTTGCCTAGTAATTAGTCAGTTCGGGCGGAATTGATACAATTCATCGAGAAATCTGTCGTTTAGCTATTTGAAAGCACTTGAAAATTGGAACTAAACACCATACAAAGTACTCTATAAACAAGCGATCCCGTTTTCGCTGTAATCTGTTATAAGACGTTAACACCTGTTGGAGGGTAAAAATGGAACATCGTTCGATGTACGCTAGTTCAGCACAAGAGTCTGCTATTCAGACGAATAAAGTACTTCGCAGTACTTATATGTTGCTATCGATGACACTGGCGTTTAGTGCTTTGTGTGCGGGTATTGCCATGGCTGTAGGGATCAGTCGCTTAGCATCTATTGGCTTTATGATTGGTGGTATCGTTACATTATTCATCCTTAACCGTAAGGCTAATTCTGCGGCAGGTATTGGTTTAGTATTCCTATTTACCGGATTATTTGGTGCAGCGCTTGGTCCGATATTGTCGTTCTATGCTGGATTTGCTAACGGTCCATCCATCATTATGCAGGCATTAGGCGGCACCGCTATCGTGTTTCTATCGCTATCAGCCTATGCATTGACGACAAAGAAAGATTTTTCTTTCCTTGGTGGGTTCCTTGTAGTCGGTATGGTCGTTGTGTTGATTGCAGCCATTGCCAACATATTCTTCCAAGTGCCAGCGGTATTTCTAGCACTTAATGCAGCCATTATTTTCATAATGTCTGGCTTTATCCTGTTCGATACAAGTCGCATTATTAATGGTGGCGAAACAAACTATATTTTGGCTACTGTATCCTTGTACCTAAACATATATAATATTTTCACTTCACTTCTACACCTATTGGGTGCCTTTGGTGGTGATGACTAATAGATTGTTAGGGTTTAATTAAAGAAAACGCCCCTTCTATGGGGTGTTTTTTTTGGATGTATATGAAAACAGTAAGTTGCCTAATTACCAGCAGTCCTGAACATGCATTACGTATGCAAGAAGCTTTGTTTACATTGCGCACTTTTCTCTCTGCTGGACATGCCATCAACAACGTTTTTTTCTATCAAGCTGGTTGTGCAAATGCGAATGGTTATCTCCATGTACCATCTGATGAATTTAATGCAAACACTGCATGGCGTGAGTTTTCGCTAGAATTTAATATCCCTTTACTGGTTTGCGTATCATCAGCTGAGAAGCGCGGCGTTATTGATACTGCCCTCTCCCATGAATATGAAGCGAATGGATACAATTTACATCAACCGTTCGAGCAAGTTGGTATTGGAGAATTCTTTACCCGTTTGCACGACGCAGATAAGTTGGTGCAATTTTAATGGCAACCATTCTCAGCATCATTTCACAAGCACCACATCAAACGACTGAAAGTAAAGATGCATTAGACTTTGCTATGGCTGCAGGCGGTTACGGTCATTCTTGCGATGTTTTATTGATCAATGATGGTGTATTTCATGTGCTCACGGCTGCTACGCAGGATGTGTTTAAAACAAAAGATGCGAAAAAAAGACTCAAGTCCCTTAACTTTTTTGATGTTGAGCATGTATATATCTGCGAACAGAGTCTTACGCAGCGTTGCGTTAATTTTATCAATGATATTGAGGGGGCCGAAATATTGGACACAAACCAATTATCGGCTTTGACTGATCAATATGATTTTGTGGTGAGCTTTTAAGATGACACTTTGGGTTATTCGAAAACTTCAGTCTGACGTTACATCTGATGACCGGCTTCAACTTATCAATAGCCAAGATACCGTAATTGTCATGGAAGATGCGCTTTATTATTGTGACAAATTAAAAGAGCATCTTATGTGCGATATTTATGCCTGTGAGGAGCATATGTACGTCAGAGGTATTCAATTTCCTGACATTGCAACGATACCCCTTAATGAAGCTGCTAAGTGGCAAGTGTCTGCAAAGAGAAGTATTTCATTATGAGTGACAACGCGATAGTTGTAGACGAACGTTCTATACCGGTGGATAAATTAGGTTACTTGAAGAACGTTCAAGACTGGTCTGAGTCTGTTGCTTTGTATATAGCAGAATTAGACAACGTTACTTTGACCGAGTCTCACTGGGAAGTTATTTGGTTTGTGCGTAACTTTTACCTGGAATATGAAACCAGCCCAGCTATTAGAGCACTAGTGAAAGCCATGGCTGCTTCGTTAGGCCCCGATAAGGGCAACAGCCGATATTTACATCGACTCTTTCCCAATGGACCAGCTAAACAGGCAACAAAATTGGCAGGTTTACCTAAACCTGCCAAGTGCTTGTAACTTACAGTAATTCTGCTCCACCAAGGTACGATTGCAGCGCTTTTGGTACAGTGATCGAACCATCCGCATTTTGGTAGTTCTCAAGTACCGCAACCAAGGTACGCCCAACCGCAAGCCCAGAACCATTGAGTGTATGAACAAGTTCAGGCTTCTGACCTGCAGCGCTTCTATAACGTGCTTGCATACGACGAGCTTGGAAATCACGCATGTTAGAGCACGAAGAAATTTCTCGGTAGCAATCTTGCGCAGGTAACCAAACCTCTAGATCATAGGTTTTAGCAGCACCAAATCCCATGTCGCCAGTACACAATAGGACTTTTCTGTATGGGAGTTCCAATGCTTGTAAAATAGCTTCTGCATGACCAGTTAATGCCTCTAAAGCCGCATCAGACTCCTCAGGCTTAACGATTTGCACCAACTCTACTTTATCAAACTGATGCTGACGAATTAGCCCGCGTGTATCTCTTCCATATGCGCCAGCTTCACTTCTAAAACAAGGCGTATGCGCTGTCATTTTAAGCGGTAATTGCTGTTCATCTAATATCGTGTCTCGTACCAAATTGGTCAGAGGTACCTCTGCTGTTGGTATCAGTGACATGCCCTGGCCTTCTTCAGTTGCAGGCTTTGTATGAAACAAATCTTCACCGAACTTTGGTAGTTGACCTGTCCCAAATAAGCTATCTGAGTTAACCAAATACGGAACATACATTTCTGTATAGCCATGGTGTTGTGTATGCATATCCAACATAAGTTGGGCAATAGCGCGGTTCAACTTAGCAATTTTTCCGCGCATCACCACAAATCTAGCGCCAGATAATTTGGCTGCTGCTTCAAAATCTAAGCCTTTGTCTAGCTGCTCACCGAGATCCACGTGGTCTTTGATCTCAAAATCAAATTCGCGTGGCGTTCCCCAGCACAATACTTCTACGTTGTCGTTTTCATCTTTACCTTCAGATACATCTTCGTCCGGTAAGTTTGGTGTCTCTTGATAGAAAATATTAAGCGAGGTTTGAACACTGTCTAGTTCTTGTTTTGCTTGAACTAGTTCATCACCTAACGAACTGACTTCAGCTAATAACGGTTGAATATCTTCGCCCTGCGCTTTTGCTTTTCCAATTGCTTTACTTTTTACATTGCGGGTATTTTGAAGATCTTGAGTTTTAACTTGAAGCGCCTTGCGCTGTTCTTCTAATGCGTTATACGCGTCGACATCTAAAGTGAAACCACGTGTAGCAAGACGCTTCGCGGTGATTTCAATATCGTTACGAAAATACTTCGGATCTAACATGAGATCTACTTATCCTTTCACTAAATACACCGCAGATCCTGCGGCGATAATACAAACAAATACATTAAGTCCAACGTTGGCCAATGCTTTTAACCACTCTCCCTGTTGGAGTAGCAAAACCGTATCAAACGAGAAGGTTGAAAACGTAGTAAATGCGCCCAATACACCTATGGCAAAAAACGCGCGGTACGCATTATCAATCGGCGCATTTTGATGCATTAGCGCATAAAATACACCTAATAAAAAGGAGCCAATTACGTTAACCGCTAGTGTACCAAAGGGCATGCCTTTTCCAAACCAATCTTCTGCTCTTAACATGACAAAATATCGGAGACTGGCGCCAATGGCACCGCCAATGGCGACATACAGGTAATTCATTCTGCGTGATTCCCGTTATTTTGATGAAAATGTAAATCAAGACTATCCAAAAAATCTTGCTTGGCTTTCAACTGCTTTTCAAACCCGCGTTCAGTAGGGTAATAAAATCCACCGTCAACATTTTCGGGTAAATATACCTCACCGGCAGCATAGGCATTGGGCTCATTATGTGCATAGCGATAACCCTCCCCATGTCCTTGAGAGCGTGCAACAGCCGTTGGCGCGTTACGTAAGTGATTGGGGATTGGTGCGTCAGGGTGCTTTTGAGCTGCTTGCTTTGCTGCTTTAAATGCTGCGTAAACTGCATTACTTTTAGGGGCCAATGCGCAATATACAATTGCTTGCGCTATCGCTCTTTCACCTTCAGATGCCCCTACGCGATGATAGATATCCCAAGCATTTAGACACACTTGTAAAGCTTTTGGATCTGCATTACCAATATCTTCACTGGCTATCGCCAATAAACGACGAGCTACAACAGTGGCCTCACAACCCGCTTGTATTAAACGTGCAAAGTAGAACAAGGCTCCATCAACAGAAGATCCTCTTACTGACTTGTGAAAAGCCGACAAATGATCATAAAAATAATCACCGCCGCGATCAAACGCGGTCGAGGTTTCCCCCTGAGCCATAGTGACATGAGCCAACTCAACAGTATCGCCATCGCATAACTGAACGGCCAGTTCAAACTGAGTTAATAACTTTCGCCCATCTCCTGAAGAAACATTAAGAAGGCTTTTAATCGCTTGTGGCGTAACGGTCAGAGGCTTTTCACGGCTATGATTTATCGCTTTGGTTGCTTTTATAATCAACGCTTCTAAATCCTCTGTACTTAAAGACTTTAATACAAACAAACGCGTACGTGAGAGCAACGCGTTATTAAGCGAAAACGAAGGATTCTCTGTTGTTGCGCCAATAAATTGGATCAAACCAGACTCTATATGCGGTAGAAACGCATCTTGCTGGGATTTATTGAAACGGTGTACTTCATCCACAAATACCACCGTACGCTGATGCTGCTCTAAAGCATGAGTCGCCTTTTCGATAGCGCCTCTGATCTCTTTTACGCCGTCAGTCACCGCCGATATACGGATGAAGTTTGCATTGCTGTGTTGTGCAATGAGTTCTGCTAACGTCGTTTTGCCCGTGCCTGGAGGGCCCCACAATATGATTGATGTAGAGGCGTCTTGGCGCAGAATTTCCGCCAACGGCTTACCGTCTGCAATTAAATGTTGTTGACCAACAACGTCTTCAAGACAAGTTGGACGTAAACGCGCGGCAAGTGGAGCGTTGAGCTCTGGTGGAGGAAAAAGTGATAAATTATCGTTTGCGTTGGTCATCCAGCACGAATCCACCAATATTCTCGACGATAAAACGATCAGCAGGTACAGCTTGATTGATCACTCTGCCTGTAAACGTTAATACACTTTTTTGTTGTTGTGTGTCGATACTTTCTAAGCTGCTTAACTGATTATCATCGAACACTAACTTGAGTTGCGTTATCGCACTTTCATTTATTGGGGTGACAACAAACGCGTCTTCACTAAAGGTCACGTTTACATTAAGCCAATCCGCATCATTGTCTGATGCTAACAGCATAATAGGATTGTCTTGAACGGCATCACTTTGATCGACCACGGTTATTTGCTCAACAAAGTAATCGACTTGTGATACGGATTGCCCATCAGCTACCAATAAAACCTCATCTGGCAGTTCGGTATGCCAATACAACTTTTGTGGGCGCTCAATGACTATGGAGCCCGACGCTTCATGTACCAGATTCTTCTGGGCATCTTTTACAATCTGTGTAAAGGATGCCTGATAGGTATTGATATCCTTGAGCATACTTCTTAATTGTGATTTGGCATCGTCACTTGCCATGCTCGATAGGCTCGTAATTGTAAAGACAAGCGCAATTACAAAGTTATTAATCATCTTTTAATCCCTTGGTGGCGGAGGTGGAGCTAATACCTCTCTATTGCCGTTATGGCCCGATGCACTTACGACGCCGCTTAGTTCCATTTGTTCAACAATTCTGGCGGCTCTATTGTAACCAATTCTAAATTTTCGTTGCACACTACTTACCGATACCTTGCGGGCTTGTGTTACAAAAGCAACCGCTTCATCATAAAAAGCGTCCATCTCTTGATCCTCGCCTTCCGGTTGTTCGCCAGGAAGTAAAATCTCAGCCGTCGCTTCAGGGTTCAATATTTCATCGATGTATTCTGGTTCACCGCGCTGTTTCCAATCCGCTACAACGGCATGCACTTCATGGTCATCAACAAAAGCTCCATGAACACGTGTCGGAACAGCCGTTCCTGGCGGTAAATACAACATATCACCAGCACCTAATAAAGCTTCAGCGCCTTGCTGATCAAGAATGGTTCTGGAGTCAATTTTGCTCGACACTTGAAACGCAATTCGGGTTGGAATATTGGCTTTAATTAGCCCTGTAATAACATCGACGGATGGTCGCTGAGTTGCCAATACCAAGTGAATGCCTGCTGCACGCGCCTTTTGTGCAATACGCGCAATTAGCTCCTCGACCTTTTTGCCCACAATCATCATCATGTCAGCAAATTCGTCAACGACGACAACGATTGACGGAAGCTTTTCTAAATCAGGCGCTTCATTCAGCATACTCTCTTCATGACGCCATAACGGATCTTTAATTGGCGTGCCTGACTCTATCGCCGCTAATATCTTTGCGTTATAGCCTTTTAAATTTCTTACGCCTAACTCAGACATTAAGCGATACCGCCGTTCCATTTCGCCTACACACCAACGCAGCGCATTAGCGGCTTCTTTCATATCGGTAACAACTTCGGCAAGTAAGTGTGGAATTCCTTCGTAAACCGACAATTCCAACATCTTCGGATCAATCATGATCATACGCACGTCTTCAGGCTTAGATTTGTACAATAAGCTCAAAATCATAACGTTTACGCCAACGGATTTACCTGAACCCGTTGTACCCGCGACAAGTAAGTGTGGCATTTTGGCTAAGTCAACAATAACCGGTTTACCCGAAATATCCGCCCCCAGCACCATCGTTAATGGTGAAGCCGCAGACTGGAACGCTTCGCAGGTAATGACTTCACTTAGGCGCACCATTTCTCTATTTTTGTTAGGTAATTCCAGACCAATCACAGATTTGCCTGGTATAACTTCAACGACACGAACCGAAATAGCAGACATCGCTCTGGCGAGGTCTTTAGACAAGGCTGTTATTTTGCTCACTTTCACGCCGGGTGCTAAATCAAGTTCAAATCGTGTGATCACTGGGCCGGGGTACACCCCTACTACACTGGCTTCTATATTGAAGTCTGCCAGTTTTTGTTCAACTAAACGGCTTACTTGTTCTAGCTCTTCCGGTGAGATTGGGTTCTCGTGCTTATCTGGTCGCTCAAGTAAGTCAAAAGAAGGCATAGGCGTCGAAGGTTCAGATTTAACGACGACTTCGTCCTGCGTGGCGGCTTTGCCCTGTGATGTGGTAGCACCGCCAGTAGTACTATTAACTAACTGCTCTTCGTTTTGTTCACTTGTATGTTCTCTGTCAATAGAACGACGTGAGGCGAAACGCTGTTTTAAACTGTCTATTCGACTGATCGCAGGCACCTCAGAATCTGCATCAGAAGACTGACTGGACACATCGTTTTCAAATACTTCATCAGGAATACCAAAATGGGGTTGTTGCTTGACCGGCTCTGCGCTCGGATTATCTTCCGGCGTGGCGCGTAATCGAGTAATGGTTACGTCACTAGACAGCTCTTCGTTGTTATTGCTTAAGCGTTTCATCGAAGGCAATTCTAGCTGTTGAAATTTATGGGGTAACGACGTAGTCGCTTTAGCGGTTTTGATTGTATACCGGCCGATACTATCGATAACAAAAAGCCAAGATAGACCCGTCATTAACGTAATGCCGGTTAGGACAAAACAGAGTAGAAGCAGTGTCGTGCCGGCCAGGTTAAAATATGGCATCAGCGCAGAGCTCATTACGTCTCCCACCATACCGCCCGCAGTAAAACTGTATATATTGTCAGCGTTAAGACTAAGTAAACTTGACGCACCTAACATAAATAATACAAAGCCAATGATCCTCAACCCTATGGTTAAGTAATCAAATTCAGCCAGAGTTTTAACGTGCTGAAATAGGAACCAGCCAATCAACGCACAACCGATAGGCGCCGCGTATGCAAGATAACCAAAAAAGAATAACAGAATATCTGCCACCCAAGCGCCTGTTGCCCCGCCCCAGTTTTGAACATTGGTTTGCAAGCCTACTTGACTCCAGCCTGGGTCGGCTGGATTAAAAGAGACGATTGAGAGCAATAAGAAAAATGCGAATGTACACGCCAACATCATGCCGACTTCGAACAATCGCTGAATACCTGATAATCGCGCCATAACCCTAGAATTACTCGATTTAACTCAGTGTGATGCTGCTTTAAGCGTCCACTGTTTATTTTTATTATCTAGCTATAAAGGGTACCACAACCCACCTAAAGAGAGTGATAATTTTCCACTCTGGATTGCTATTTAAGGCTTATATGTACTTGTGTTGTCGATTTGACTTCTTCCATGACCACATATGTCCGCGATTCACTCACACCAGGCAGCCTAAGTAGCGTATCGCCTAACAAGCGTCGATAACTCGACATATCCGCGACTCGTGTTTTCAATAAGAAGTCAAAATTGCCCGATACCAAATGACATTCCTGTATATCATCATGCAACTTAACCGCAGCAGAAAATTCTGCAAAGATATCAACCGATGTTTTAGTTAACGTTATTTCAACAAACACTAACATGGCTGCCCCAAGTTTCTCAGGATCAACCATGGCCTTGTAACCCGTAATATACCCCTGCCCTTCCAATCGTTTGACTCTCTCAAGACACGGGCTTGCGCTTAACCCAACTCTTTTAGCAAGTTCGACATTGGATAAACGTCCATCTTTTTGCAGTTCGATTAAAATACGACGATCGATTTTATCTAAACTCTTGGGTGTTTTAGCCAGCATGTAATTTCACCTATTCAAACATAGGCAAAATTATATGCTGAAACAGCCTAAATTACAGCCATTTCTTTGCCGAATTTGTCAGTATACTGCGCTCCGAATTTATTCTGTTAAAGGTTTGTAAAATGTTAGTAGGTGTACCTAAGGAAATTAAAAATCACGAGTATCGTGTAGGCCTTACTCCAGCAGCGGTTAAAGAATTCGTTGCACACGGACATGACGTTATTGTTGAAACTCATGCCGGCACAGCTATTGGTTTTGACAATGCGATGTATGAAGATGCGGGTGCAACCATAATAGATACAGCTGAAGAAATTTTCGCGCGTGCAGAGATGATCGTTAAGGTTAAAGAGCCACAGCCTAACGAATGTAAAATGTTACGCGAAGGACAGACTCTTTATACTTACCTGCATTTAGCCCCCGACCCTACGCAAACTGAATTACTCGTAGAGTCAGGCGCAACCTGTATAGCTTATGAAACGGTAACCGATGCTCGCGGTGGACTGCCGCTACTAGCACCGATGAGTGAGGTGGCTGGTCGTATGTCTGTTCAAGCAGGCGCGCATTATTTAGAAAAAGCTCACGGCGGCAGCGGTACATTACTAGGCGGCGTGCCGGGTGTTGCTCCGGGCAAGGTTTTGGTTATTGGTGGTGGTGTTGTAGGTACAAACGCGGCCAAAATGGCAATCGGTCTGGGGGCAGACGTGACGATACTAGACCGTTCTCTACCTCGTTTACGCGAGCTGGATGATATATTTGGTAACCAAGTTAAAACGGTTTTCTCGACCGTAGATGCAATAGAGCATTATTCATCAAAAGCAGACTTGGTTGTTGGTGCTGTGTTGATCCCAGGAGCGGCCGCTCCCAAGCTACTGAATACTGACCACATTAATGCAATGAAAAAAGGTTCTGTGTTAGTTGATGTGGCTATTGACCAAGGTGGTTGTTTTGAAACCTCTCGTGCTACAACTCACCAAGATCCCGTATACATTGTTGATGGAGTCGTCCATTACTGTGTAGCGAATATGCCAGGCGGTGTTGCGCGTACATCAACGATGGCGCTTAATAATGCAACGCTTCCCTTTGGTCTAGCGTTAGCCAATAAAGGACCAAAGCAAGCTATGCTTGATAATCCACATTTGTTAAACGGCTTGAACGTACACCAAGGGAAAATTACCTATGCAGCGGTTATGGACGCATTAGGTGAGCAACTATCTTTACAATATCAAGATGCTGCTGAGGCACTACGCTCGTAGTCATCTAATTTAACGTGAAAAGGCTGCTTATAAAGCAGCCTTTTTTATTTCTTCATTGATATTGTAAAGCGCATCAGCGGGGTTTGAGGACTGAGTAATTGGGCGGCCAATCACCATGTAATCTACGCCGTCTTTTATCGCTTGCGCGGGTGTGACAATTCGGATTTGATCGTCAGAATTTGACCCCGCAGGTCTTATACCGGGCGTGACAAGCTCAAATTCTTTTCCTAGCTTGGGCTTCAGTAAAGGGGCTTCTTGAGCTGAACACACCACACCATCTAGGCCACAATCTTTACTTAAGGTTGCTAACTTAACCACTTGCTCTTCAACCGTAGTGTTCGGAACCACACCGCTTAATTGCTGCTGATCCATACTCGTGAGCACTGTAACAGCTATGAGTTTCGTATTACTACCGTAATTGGCTAACACCTTCTTTGTATGTTCCATCATTTTCGCACCGCCAGATGCATGAACATTAACCATCCACACGCCGAGGTCAGACGCTGCAAGACATGCCTTCGCTACCGTGTTGGGGATATCGTGAAACTTCAAATCTAAAAATATGTCAAACCCCAATGCTACCAACTGTTTCACGATGTTGGGGCCTAAACGCGTGAATAACTCTTTACCAACTTTAAGGCGACATTGAGAAGGACTAAGTTGCTCAACAAGTGATAAGACTTGATGTTCGTTTTCAAAATCCAATGCAATAATAACTTTAGGGTCTTCTATGATCACACTACTCTCCATCTAGACCTTTAATGGGTTTAACAACACCCCATTTTTTACACGATGGGCACAACCAATAAATTTTGCGCCCTGAAAACCCACAATTTCCGCATCGGTATTTAGGCCGCTGCAACATTTGTTGTTCTACTAAGCCTCTTAACAGCGCAAGGCTACTAGTAGACGGGTCTTGTTTATGTTGTTCGATATATAACTTCATCAACGTCGCAAAGCCTTTCATTGTTGGCTTCTTACGTAGCTGCTCATAAAGCATTTGCGTCGCTTCTTCGGTTTTCCCTTTTCGCGCCAAAATATTCACTTTAGCCAAGTAGGATGTTGCACATACGCTGCCGTATTGGTCGATAACCTGTTCTAACTTTTCCCAATCGTCATTTTCTTCAGCACAGGTTTCGAGTAAAGGGATCGCTTCACTGAACCAATTAATGTCACGTTTAGCCACTTCCATTAGGCAGTCAAAAGCGTCATTGAAAGATTGCTTTGAAATAGCAAGCTCACCAAGCATTAACCAAGGTCTAATAGCCTTTTCGTCTGAATGAGTCGCTTTTTGCAGATAAACAGCTGCTGTTTCTTGATCACCTTGCGCCAATGACAACGCTGCTTGTTCACAATAAAAGTGGGCTAGTCGCACCAATATATCGTTGTCGTCACCATGGCAATCTACCATGCGTTCAGCGAGCTCTATTGCTCGATCCCATTCCTTAGTCGTCTGGTATATTTTGAATAAGTTGGTTTGAGCATCAATATAATGCTTATCGGAATTTAGCAACTGCAAATAGGCATTTTCTGCACGTTCTAGAAAACCCGCTTGGGTATAATCGCGGCCTAGTTCTCTTAATGCATTTTCTCGCTGGCTAGGCTCAATTTCATCTCTGCTAACAAGGTTTTGGTGCACTTTAATCGCGCGATCCAGCTCTCCTCTATGGCGAAAGAAGTTCCCCATCGCTATATGCGTCTCAACCGTGTCATTATTGAGGTCGATCATTTTGATCAAGGTGTCAACAGCTTTATCTGGCTGTTCAGATAATAGGAAATTTAATCCACGGTAATAGTGTTTGGAAAGAATACTAGATTGCTTACGCTGGGCTTGGCGTAAACTATTACGCCCCATCACCCATCCATAGCCTACTGCAACAGGTAATAAAAGGAACAGCAGTTCTAACATGAATTACTCGTTTTGCAGTTTTTTTAATTTTTGTTTTGCTAAGCCTAACTTGACTCGCAATGTTAACCAACTCGCCATCAGGATTATCAAACCGATTGCCACACCTATTGTCATAACAATCGCCATGAGCGTTGATAACTTCAAAGTCGCCTGTGCGATAAGAAAGTTGACCGTTACTACCTGACTATTTTGTGCACCTACTAAAACAAAAATGCACAGCAACGCAATAACGGACAAGAAATAGACTAGTCCCCGCAAGGAGCATATCTCCTATATGTATTAGCGTTGTTACATGGATTCATTAACACGATCTCTAAGCTCTTTACCAGGCTTAAAGTGTGGGACATATTTTCCTTCTAACTGCACGGTTTCACCCGTTTTAGGGTTTCTACCCACGCGTGGAGCGCGGTAATGCAAGGAAAAACTACCAAAACCTCGAATTTCTATACGTTCACCCTTCTGTAGAGTTTGCGCTAGTTGTTCCAAGAGTTCTTTGACTGCTGTTTCAAGCTCTTTTGCAGGAATGTGATCAGCTTTTAACGCCAATCTTTCGATAAGTTCTGACTTTGTCATGGCAACCTCACGATAGTTAGATATCAGGATGTTACCAGCAGGAGGGAAAAGGCGCATCAATTGATGCGCCTAATAGGAGTAAATTACTCGCCTTTTGCTGCTTTGAAAGCTTCAGCCATGGCGTTAGCAAAACCAGCATCTTCTTGCTGATTTACTTTATCCAAAGCTTCTTTCTCGTCAGCTTGGTCCTTCGCTTTAACAGAAAGGTTAACCATGCGGTTCTTACGATCTACGCCCATGAATTTGGCTTCAATCGCGTCACCTACATTTACAACTTCTGAAGCATCTTCTACACGATCACGTGCTAGGTCACCAACACGGATATAGCCGTCTACTTCTTCAGCTAGGTTTACAGTTACACCTTTCGCGTCAACTGCGGTAACAGTACCATTAACGATAGCACCTTTCTTGTTATCTGTCAGATACTTATTGAAAGGATCTTCTTCGATTTGCTTAACGCCTAGTGAAATACGCTCGCGCTCTGGGTCGACCTGCAATACAACTGCAGAAATTTCGTCGCCTTTCTTATAATCGCGAACCGCATCTTCACCTGACTTGTTCCAAGAAATGTCAGAAAGATGAACCAAACCGTCGATGCCGCCGTCTAGGCCGATAAAGATACCAAAGTCAGTGATAGACTTGATCTTACCTGATACCTTGTCACCTTTTTCGTGTGACTTAGCAAACTCTTCCCAAGGGTTAGCAATGCACTGCTTAAGACCTAGAGAAATACGACGACGCTCTTCGTCAATTTCAAGAACCATAACTTCAACAACGTCACCTAAGTTAACAACTTTAGATGGGTGAACGTTTTTGTTAGTCCAATCCATTTCTGAAACGTGTACAAGACCTTCTACGCCATCTTCGATTTCTACGAAACAGCCGTAATCAGTAAGGTTTGTAACTGCACCGCTTAGCTTAGAACCTTCAGGGTAACGGTTAGCAATTTCTTGCCATGGATCGCTGCCCATCTGCTTCATACCAAGAGATACACGTGATTTGTCTTTGTCGAACTTAAGAACTTTAACGTTGATTTCATCACCAACATTAACGATTTCGCTTGGGTGCTTAACACGTTTCCAAGCCATGTCAGTAATGTGAAGTAGACCGTCTACGCCGCCAAGATCAACGAACGCACCGTAATCTGTAAGGTTCTTAACGATACCTTTAACTTCATGACCTTCTTCCAAGTTAGCCAATAATGAATCGCGCTCTGCACTGTTTTCAGCTTCGATAACGGCACGGCGAGAAACAACAACGTTGTTACGCTTAGCATCTAACTTGATTACTTTGAATTCTAGTTCTTTACCTTCAAGGTGAGCTGTATCGCGTACTGGGCGAACATCTACCAATGAACCTGGAAGGAAGGCGCGTACTGAGTTCACTTCTACAGTGAAACCGCCTTTAACTTTACCGTTGATAACACCTTTGATGGTTTCTTTTTCTTCGTATGCTTTTTCTAGCTCTACCCAAGCTTCATGACGCTTAGCTTTTTCACGAGATAGGATAGTTTCACCGAAGCCATCTTCTACTGCATCTAGTGCAACATCAACAGAATCGCCGATAGCAATCTCAAGTTCGCCTTCAGCGTTCTTGAATTGGTCAGCAGGGATTGCGCTTTCTGATTTGAGACCTGCATCTACTAATACAATGTCTTTGTCGATTGAAACAACAGTACCTTTAACGATGGCACCAGGACGAGTTTCAAGTTGTTGTAAGCTCTCTTCAAAAAGCTGTGCAAAATTTTCAGTCATAAAAGTCAATTAATTTATATAATTACATCCACATTACAATCCAGTTAACATGGGGTTGTTACTCAAAATCATCGAAATCCATATCGACGAAACGGTCTATCTAATTACTAGGAATCGTCAATCACTTAACAGGAATTGTTTTGCTATTGATAAATTCCAAAGCCTTTTCAAATACTTGAGCAATACCTAACGATGTTGAATCAAGAACTAAAGCATCATTAGCAGGGACCAACGGCGCCACAGTTCTCTGTGAATCACGCTCGTCTCTTGCCTGTATGTCAGATAAAAGGCGCGAAAGTTTAACACTCATCCCCTTATCTTTCAACTGATTGAAGCGTCTTTCCGCTCTCGCCTCAGCCGATGCAGTTAAAAATATTTTGGCGTAAGCATCGGTGAAGACTACAGTGCCCATATCTCGGCCATCGGCAACCAAACCAGGCGGCTGCTCAAATGCACGTTGTCGACGCAATAGTGCTTCCCTCACGCGCGGTAATGCGGCTACTTGGGAGGCAATACCACCGACTTCCTCAGTGCGGATAACGTCTGTAACGTCTTCGCCTTCTAGAATAATTTTACGCGTATTGCCGTCTAGCTCAAAAGTAACATCAAGACTTGAAGCTAACGGTAACAACGCTTCTTCATCAGTTGGCGACAGATCATGATGCGAACAGGCAACCGCCAACACTCGGTAAATGGCGCCGCTATCTAATAAATGCCAGCCAAAATGTTCAGCTAACATGGATGCCAGGGTACCTTTCCCTGCTCCACTGGGTCCGTCGACAGTTACGACAGGAATAGACTGCATATAAACCACCCTTGGTTAAAAACGGGCGGCATTATACGCATCCAACATAGGAATTACCACTTTGAATGGGTTAAGTGGCTGGATTATGCGCTTTGGTACAGTGTCGAAAAGCGTTCGAAATAGTCTGGAAAGGTTTTACGCGTGCATCCGGGATCAAGGATGGTTACAGGTGTATCGCTTAGCGCAACCAATGAAAAACACATCGCAACACGGTGATCATCATAGGTTTCAATTTCAGCGTGAGCTATATGCTTTGGTGGGGTAATGGTTATATAGTCATGACCCTCTTCAACTTCAGCTCCAACTTTGCGTAATTCGGTCGCCATCGCGTGCAGGCGGTCGGTTTCCTTTACACGCCAATTATAAATATTGGAGATACGTGTTGTTCCATCGGCAAACAATGCCGTGGTAGCGATAGTCATAGCTGCATCTGGAATATGGTTCATGTCCATATCGATGCCTTTTAGTGGTGCGCCGGTTACCGTAATGGACTCATCTTGCCAAGAGATTTTGGCGCCCATTTTTTCCAAAACATCAGCAAACCGTATATCACCCTGTATTGACTTCTTACCGACGCCGGTAACCTTAACAGTACCACCTTTGATAGCGCCTGCAGCAAGAAAATATGAAGCTGATGAAGCATCCCCTTCAACCAAGAATCGCCCTGGTGATTGATAAGTTTGTTGCCCTTTAACATGGAAACGCTGGTAGTTGTCATTTGTGACTAACACACCAAACGCCGCCATCGTCTTGAGCGTTATATCAATATAAGGCTTAGAAACCAACTCTCCCTTAATGGTAATTGTTGAATCACCTGCAAACAAAGGAGCAGCCATCAGCAATGCGGTTAGGAACTGGCTTGATACACTGCCATCAACCGATAAGTCACCACCGTTTAAACGGTGACCTTTTATGAGCAGCGGTGGATATCCTTCATTTTTTAAGAATTGAATATCAGCACCTGCTGCAATTAACGTATCAGTCAGGTCACCAATAGGCCTCTCTTCCATGCGAGGTTCACCGGTTAGGGTTGCTTCCACATTTGATGTAGCAAGGACTGCACACAATGGACGCATCGCAGTTCCCGCATTACCTAAAAACAATTCGACAGTGCTATCGAGTGAAAATGCCTTACCCAACCCATACACAGTACATTCTGTGCCATTGCTACTTAATTGATAGGTTACGCCTAACCGTTGCAGAGCGTTTAACATGTGGTTTATGTCATCGCTATTCAACAAGTTTGTTAGCGTAGTAGTGCCTTCAGCAAGAGCTGCAAGTAATAACGCTCTATTTGATAGGCTCTTTGAGCCTGGCACGTTAACCGTACCCTCAATACGTGAAATAGGGTTAAGGGTAAGCTTTTCCATTATTATCCTTGTGTGCGTTCAAATTCGCGCATGAACTCAATGAGTGTTTTTACACCTTCTTCAGGCATTGCGTTATATATACTGGCTCGCATACCACCGACTGAACGGTGTCCTTTGAGCGCATGTAAACCTTCATCAAGTGCCATAGACAGGAATCGTTCATTTAGTGATTCATCCGTTAATTGAAACACTACATTCATGCGGGAGCGATTTTGCGGCATTATTCGGTTGTTGAACAATGAAGAACTGTCAATAAACGAATAGAGTAGATTTGCTTTTCGCTCATTAATTTTAGCGATCGCTTCTACACCACCCTGCGCAATTAACCACTTAAACACCAAACCCGAGAGATACCAGCTATAGGTTGGTGGCGTGTTGAACATCGACTCGTTATTAGCCGCAGCCGTGTAATCAAGGATAACAGGCGTTTGCGGTTGGGGGTTGCCGAGCAAATCTTCTCGAATGATAACCACCGAAAGACCACTTGGACCTATGTTTTTCTGCGCGCCCGCGTATATCAATCCATAGTCACTGACATTAACTTTGCGAGACAGAATATTAGACGACATATCCGCCACGAGTGGTGCTGCTGAATTGGGTAGAGAAAACAATTCAATACCATCAACCGTCTCATTTGGACAAAAGTGAACAAACGCATGAGCACCTTGTTCTGGCTGATATTTGGATACATCCGCCCCTATTTGCCCATTTTCGTTTGTGATAATGTCGACGCTATCGGCTTTAACGTATTTACTGGCTTCAACCACAGACGCTTTAGACCAAGAGCCAGACACAATGTGCATAGCTGGCTGGCCTGATTTGGCTAAGTTCAATGGAACAGCAGCAAATTGCCCCCGACCACCACCGTGCATAAATAACACACGATAGTTTTTCGGGATATCCATTAAGGTTCGCAAGTCTTGCTCGGACTCTTCAGCAACCCGCATAAATTCTTTACTGCGATGGCTGATTTCCATTACGGAGGTACCGAGCCCATGCCAATCAATCAATTCCGCCTGAGCCTGGGCCAAAACTGGGGCCGGCAACATAGCCGGCCCAGCTGAAAAGTTATACACGGGGTGTGTCATAGATGTTTAGTCTTCTGAAGGAGCTGTATCATTCTCTGCTGTGGCTGAAGATTCTGGTGTTTCAGTTGTCTCTACTGATTCATCGAGAATTTCGTCTGTTTCGATTTCTTCAATGCGTTCCAAGCCAACTACGTTTTCATCTTCAGCGGTTCTAATCAGACGTACACCTTGAGTATTACGCCCAACAACAGAAACCTCGTTAACCCGCGTACGCACCAATGTGCCTTTATCACTGATCAACATAATTTCCATATTGTCATCAACTTGCACGGCACCTACGACTTTACCATTACGTTCAGACACTTTGATCGATACAACGCCCTGCGTCGCCCTGCTCTTCGCAGGATAATCAACCAATGGTGTACGTTTACCGTAACCATTTTCGGTAACGGTTAAGATAGCGCCATCAGTATTGGGTACGATTAACGAAACGACTTTTTGACCAGGTTGTAATTTAATACCACGTACTCCGGTCGCCGTGCGCCCCATCGGACGAATCGCAAGGATCTCTTCACCTGTTTCAGGGTCACGTTTAACCTCACCGGTTTCAGAATCACGCGCTTTTTCATTGAAACGAACAACTTTACCTTCGTCTGAGAACAGCATGATATCGTCTTCACCATTAGTGATTGCAACACCAATAAGCTCGTCGCCTTCGTTCAGGTTAACCGCAATGATGCCGTTTGAACGAGGTCTTGAATATTGCGTTAATGCAGTCTTTTTCACCGTCCCGTTTGCAGTGGCCATAATAACAAACTTGTCATCAACGAATTCTTTGATCGGCAAAATGGCGGTGATACGCTCATCTTCCTCAAGTGGCAGAATGTTGATAATCGGACGACCTCTTGCATTTCGGCTGGCTAGTGGTAATTGATAGACTTTCAACCAATATAAGCGGCCGCGAGTACTGAAACATAGGATGTGATCGTGTGTATTAGCAACCAATAAACGTTCAATGAAATCTTCATCTTTCATTTTCGTTGCTGATTTGCCTTTACCGCCACGACGCTGCGCTTCGTACTCATTAAGCTTCTGGTATTTCACGTAACCTTCATGAGATAAGGTTACGACAACATCTTCCTGTTCAATTAAATCTTCAATATCAATATCGTGACTTGCTGCAGTAATTTCGGTGCGGCGTTCGTCTCCGAACTCGTCACGAATAGCTTCTAGCTCTTCCCTAATGACTTCCATTAGACGCTCAGAGCTCGCCAATATGTGCAGCAATTCGGCAATCAAGTCCAATAGACCACGATATTCATCAAGGATCTTATCGTGCTCTAGACCCGTTAGTTTATGTAGGCGTAGGTCAAGAATTGCTTGCGCTTGTTGTTCAGTTAAATAGTACTGACCATCACGAATACCAAATTCAGGGGCAAGCCATTCTGGACGTGAAGGATCTTCATCACCAGCGCGTTCCAACATTTGCGCCACATCACCAAGATCCCAGCCGCGATCAACGAGCGCCTTTTTAGCATCTGACGGGCTTGGAGATGCTTTTATAAGCTCTATAATCTCGTCAATATTCGCCAGCGCAATCGCGAGGCCTTCTAATATATGTGCGCGGTCACGAGCTTTGCGTAATTCAAACACTGTCCGACGAGTTACAACCTCACGACGGTGTAGAATGAAAGCTTCTAGCATTTCTTTAAGCGTAAAGACTTTCGGCTGACCATTATCAAGCGCAACCATGTTTATACCGAACACTGTCTGTAACTGTGTATTGGCGTATAAATGGTTTAGAACAACTTCTGCTGACTCATTGCGTTTAACTTCGATAACGATACGCATTCCGTCTTTGTCAGATTCATCGCGCAACGCGGAAATGCCTTCTACGCGTTTTTCTTTTACGAGTTCAGCTATCTTTTCAATTAAGCGTGCTTTATTGACCTGATACGGGATCTCATTGACGATAATGGTTTCTTTACCATTTTCTTCCGTCTCGATATTGGCCCTTGCACGTAGATAAATTTTACCACGGCCAGTACGGTATGCATCGTCGATCCCCTTACGACCACTTATCATTGCAGCGGTTGGGAAATCTGGGCCGGGTATAAATGTCATTAACTCTTCGATAGGCATATCAGGGTTATTGATAAGCTCGATACATCCGTTAACGACTTCGGTTAAATTGTGTGGTGGGATATTCGTCGCCATACCAACGGCAATACCAGATGATCCATTCACCAATAAATTCGGCACCTTGGTTGGCAAGACTTCTGGAATTTGTTCTGTACCGTCGTAGTTAGGCACAAAATTGACGGTTTCTTTATCAAGGTCGGCTAAAAGCTCGTGCGATATTTTCGCCATGCGAACTTCTGTATAACGCATCGCTGCCGCTGAGTCGCCGTCAACTGAGCCAAAGTTACCCTGCCCATCGACTAGCATATAACGTAAAGAAAATGGCTGAGCCATCCGTACGATAGTATCGTAAACCGCGGAATCCCCGTGAGGGTGATATTTACCAATTACATCACCCACTACACGAGCAGACTTTTTATAAGGCTTATTAAAATCATTTTTTAATTCATTCATCGCGAACAGGACACGACGGTGAACAGGCTTTAAGCCATCTCTTACGTCAGGCAGCGCACGCCCAACGATTACGCTCATGGCGTAATCAAGGTAGGAATTCTTCAGTTCTTCTTCGATATTGATCGGAAGGATTTCTTTAGCATTGTCAGTCATAAACTGGCGGTTCCCTTATAGGTTTTATTCGGTCTTACCTGCAGGATTAAAGGGTGATCACATATTGCAACACGAATTCGCCTTTAATCAGCATTTCAAAGCAGGTATTAACACTCTTTTGGGTAATACTCCAAGCGTTCGAGTGTACCATTACAAAATTACAAACTGTAGCCTTAGATGCGCTTCGTTTAAAACTTTTAAGCAAGGCTTTACGACGTGAATTGCAATCGTTAATAATATCGAGGATTTATAACTAAAAATGAGCAAATAATGACCACTAACGTAGATGAACAAGAAATTAAGAAGTTTTCCGATATAGCATCGCGTTGGTGGGATCTTGAAGGCGAATTCAAACCGTTACATCAAATAAATCCATTGCGCGTTAACTGGATAGCACAACAAACCAATGGCTTATTTGGACTGAACATTTGCGATGTTGGTTGTGGTGGAGGCATTTTATCTGAATCGATGGCAAAGCTTGGCGCTCAGGTTACTGGAATTGATATGTCTAGCGATGCGCTAGAGGTCGCAAAGTTACACGGTTTAGAAAGTCAGGTAAGCGTACAGTATTTTCACTCTACCGCTGAAGATTTTGCCACTCAACAAGCACAACAGTTTGATGTCGTAACCTGTTTAGAAATGCTGGAGCATGTTCCAGATCCAGCGTCCGTTGTCAGAGCGTGTGCGAAGCTTGTGAAACCCGGCGGTCATGTATTCTTCTCTACCCTAAATCGTAATTTAAAATCGTATTTAATGGCGATAGTGGGGGCTGAATATGTGCTTAACCTAGTACCAAAAGGAACGCACGAACATAGCAAGTTTATTAAACCGGCTGAATTGATGAATATGATCGACGACACTCAGCTTCAACCGTCAGCGGCAACAGGGTTGCACTTTAATCCATTACTACAACAGTACTTCTTATCTGATAAAAATCTTGATGTGAACTATATTTTACATTGTAGTGCTTAGTCGCCTAGGCACTACATATTGTGTTTATTTAAATCAAGAAAACCTATATATCGATAATCTATAGGTTTTATAAAAGTTAGAAAAATTTCGTTCTAGGCCTAAAAAACTATTTGATCTTTAGTAAACGGCTATAAGAAAAGCCATATAATGTGAGTCTCCACTAACTAAAAATTGATGCCAGTTTTTATTTCATAAAATCCCTATATATTGGGTTGCGCATTTATCAAAACCGCTCTATCTTGTGTTTCAGTTGCTCGCAAAAAACGTATAAAAAAGCAGCGGCTACATAATCAATAAAATAAAAATCCGATACTCGTATTGAGCTATATCGCTCCCTGTGTCGTGCGCTAACTAAAACGAATGGCTAAACATCATGAATAACAATCTGTATGTCACTAAACGTAACGGTGAGAAAGAAGCAATCGATCTCGATAAAATTCACAAGGTCATTACCTGGGCAGCGAAAGGCCTTAGTAATGTGTCAGTTTCTCAAGTTGAAATAAAAGCGCAGATACAATTCTACGAAGGTATCAGCACAGAAGTTATCCACGAAACATTGATCAAGTCAGCTGCGGATCTGATATCGACGGATGCACCTGATTACCAATATTTAGCCGCTCGCTTAGCTATTTTCCATTTGCGTAAAAAGGCGTACGGCCAATTCGAGCCACCCAAATTGTATGACCATGTCAAAAACATGGTTGACGCCGGTAAATATGACGCGCACATCCTCGAAGATTACAGCAAAGAAGAGTTAGACGACCTCGACGCTTACCTCGATCATTGGCGAGACATGAACTTCAGTTATGCGGCGGTTAAACAGCTAGAAGGTAAATACCTCGTACAAAACCGTGTTACCGGTGAAATTTATGAATCCGCTCAGTTCCTATATATTCTAGTCGCGGCTTGTTTATTCGCTGAATATCCAAAAGAAACGCGTATTGATTACATCAAGCGTTTTTACGATGCGACATCTACATTTAAAATTTCATTACCAACTCCGATTATGTCCGGTGTTCGTACTCCAACGCGCCAGTTCAGCAGCTGTGTATTGATTGAGACGGGAGACAGTCTTGATTCTATTAACGCAACAGCGAGTGCCATCGTAAAATACGTTAGTCAACGCGCAGGGATTGGTATTAATGCAGGGCGTATCCGCGCTTTGGGCAGCCCTATCCGCGGCGGTGAAGCATTCCACACAGGTTGTTTACCATTTTATAAATACTTTCAGACTGCTGTTAAAAGCTGTTCACAAGGCGGTGTGCGCGGCGGTGCTGCTACCCTATTCTACCCATTGTGGCACTTAGAAGTAGAATCTTTGCTGGTATTGAAAAACAACCGTGGCGTAGAAGAAAACCGGGTGCGCCACTTAGATTATGGTGTGCAATTCAACAAGCTAATGTACCAACGTATGATCAAGGATCAGGATATTACACTATTCAGTCCTTCTGACGTGCCTGGCTTGTATGACGCGTTCTTTGCTGATCAAGACGAATTTGAGCGTTTATATGTGCAATACGAAAATGACCCAAGTATTCGTAAGAAGCAAATAAAAGCGGTTGAGCTTTTCAGTTTATTTATGCAAGAGCGCGCAAGTACAGGCCGTATCTATTTACAAAACGTTGACCACTGTAATACGCACAGTCCGTTTAATCCGAAACTTGCTCCTGTGCGTCAGAGCAATCTTTGTTTAGAAATCGCTTTGCCTACTAAACCTCTTCAACACGTAAATGATGAAGAAGGTGAAATCGCATTGTGCACGCTATCTGCATTCAACCTTGGCGCGATTGAGAGCTTGGACGAATTTGATGAACTTGCTGACCTAGCCGTTCGAGCGTTGGATTGCCTGTTGGATTATCAGGATTACCCTGTACCCGCAGCACGAAATGCAACTGAAGGTCGCCGCACCTTGGGTATAGGTGTCATTAACTTTGCTTATTATTTAGCTAAAAATGGCGTTAAGTACTCTGATCACAGTGCTAACGGCTTGGTACACCGCACGTTTGAAGCAATGCAGTATTACCTACTCAAGGCATCTAACAATCTAGCTAAAGAGAAAGGAGCTTGTCCTAAGTTTAATGAGACAACCTATTCTCAAGGTTTGATGCCTGTTGATACATACCGCAAGGAAATCGACGCGATATGCAACGAACCACTGCATTATGACTGGGATGCGTTACGTAAAGACATCGTCGAGTACGGGCTACGTAACAGTACATTGTCGGCCCTAATGCCGTCAGAGACATCGTCTCAGATTTCAAATGCTACCAACGGTATTGAACCACCACGCGGCCATATCAGTATCAAATCGAGTAAGGACGGCGTACTTAAGCAGGTTGTGCCGGAGTATGAGCGATTAAAAGATCAATACGAGCTGTTGTGGGAAATCCCGTCAAATGATGGATATCTACAATTAGTTGGGATCATGCAGAAGTTCATTGACCAAACAATATCTGCCAACACTAACTATGATCCGAGCAAATACGATGGCGGTAAAGTTCCGATGAAGTTACTTCTTAAGGACCTTCTCACCACCTACAAACTGGGTGTTAAAACACTTTACTACCATAACACTCGCGACGGTGCATCTGATGCAACAAGCGCAAGCGCTACAACAACGGGTGTTAAAAAACCTCAAGCCACTGAAGTTGTGATGGCTGAAGATGACGATTGTGCGGGAGGCGCCTGCAAAATTTAACGCAGGCCCCTAGCAAGATACTAAAACGCTCGTACGTAGAATCGATAAAAGAATAGGTTTCCATGAAATATACAACGTTTAACCAAACAGTTACTGATACATTAAGTGAACCCATGTTCATGGGGAATCCTGTAAATGTTGCGCGTTATGATCAACAAAAACACGAGATATTTGAAAAACTCATTGAAAAGCAAATCAGCTTTTTCTGGCGTCCAGAAGAAGTAGATGTAAGTAAGGACCGCGTAGACTTTCAGAAGCTAAGCGAGGCCGAGCAGCATATTTTCATTTCAAATTTGAAGTATCAGACCCTGCTTGACTCTGTTCAAGGTCGAAGCCCCAATATAGCGTTACTCCCTATTGTATCGATTCCAGAGTTGGAAACTTGGATTGAGACCTGGTCGTTCTTTGAAACGATTCACTCTCGCTCGTACACACATATATTGAGAAACCTGTTTACTGATCCAAGTAACGTTTTCGACGATATCGTTGTGAATTCAGAGATCAAGAAAAGAGCCAGTGATATTAGTCGCTACTATGACGACCTGATTTTTTATACTCAGTTGTGGCAAACCCTAGGCGAAGGAAAACACACGATAAACGGAGAAGTCCATAATGTGACTATCCGAGAGTTAAAGAAGAAGCTGTTCTTATGTATAAACTCAGTCAATGCATTGGAAGCCATTCGTTTTTACGTCTCTTTTGCTTGTACATTTGCATTTGCAGAACGCAAGTTGATGGAAGGAAACTCTAAAATCATTCGCCTTATCGCGCGTGACGAGAATGTTCACCTAACATCGACACAGCATATTCTTAATTTGTGGGCGCGTGGTAAAGACGATCCAGAAATGGCTGAAATTGCTGAGGAATTAAAAGACGAAGCCCGTGCCATTTTCTTAAAAGCAGTTGAGCAGGAAAAAGAGTGGGCAGATTATTTGTTCCAAAACGGCTCTATGATCGGTCTAAACAAAGATATTTTATGCCAATATGTTGAGTACATCGCAAACCATAGAATGTCGGCTATTGGTATGGAGCCACCATTTGACGTTAAAGATAATCCATTGCCTTGGATGAACAACTATTTGAGTTCAGACAATGTTCAAGTTGCACCACAAGAGTCTGAAATCAGCTCTTACTTGGTGGGTCAAATAGACTCAGAAGTGAGTGTAAATGACTTTGAAGATTTTGAACTATAAGTAAGGGTTCGAGTGACAGACAAGGACGAAATGCCTTTCTGTGTCACCGTTATTGATGGCAAATACGATAATGGTGACACGCAAACACTCAATCCAGCGCCGAAAGAAACGTTACTCGAAACATTAGAGCGCTATCAGATTGATGTTCAATTCCATTGCCGTGATGGTTTTTGTGGCGCATGCCGCTGCAAAATTAAGAGCGGGACGGTGGCCTACACTACCGATCCTTTAGCATTTATTGATGATGACGAAATTCTACCCTGTTGCACTAAAGCAACCAGTGACCTCACACTACTTGTCAACTAGGCCTAAATTTAATAATGCGACCACTCTATGACAACCAACTTCAATGATACTATTACCATACCCGCTTTTATCATCGACTACTGTTTAATAGCGTAGGTCCAATCACATAGTTATAGCCATCAAAGGATTGAAACATGTATAAAGGTTCCTGTTTGTGTGGTGCTATAAGCGTAGAGCTAAATGGCCCGATTAGTAGCATTATCCATTGTCACTGTTCACTGTGTAGAAAAAACAGCGGTACAGCTTATGCAACGAATGGTTTCGTGAATACTGCTGATTTCGCTGTATCTGATCCTGAAGAGTTACTCACCGGCTATGAGCGCACACCAGGAAAAATAAGACATTTTTGTTCCAAGTGCGCCTCCCCGGTTTATAGCTCAAACGCTGAAGATAAAACTCGATTGCGCGTAAGACTGGGTATTTTTGATACACCCATCGTTGAACGTCCAATCTCTCACAACTTTGTATCATCTAGAGCAAATTGGGACGATTTAGACGCCCATTTACCGCGTTACGATGGATATGAGCCTAGCCGCTCTGCCTAACGTAACATGGTTAACTTAATCGACACCTTGTTATAACGCAGAGTGTTGGGTCGTCAATTATTGCCAATGTTAACAATATGAGTAGGCCAAAAATGGACATAATAAGAAGCAAAGAATTTGTTGCAGAGAAACCTTGGGGTGCTAAAAAAATTGCCAGTATGAACAATATTTCCACAAGCCTTCACTGGACAGATAAGCCCTACAAGTGGCACGTGAATGATGGTGAGGAAGTTTTTGTGGTGTTGGATGGAAGCGTAAAGATGTTTTATAAAGAAGGACAACATGAACGTATGGCAGTATTAAATGTGGGTGACATATTCTATGCTTCCATTGGTACTGAACACGTCGCTCATCCTATTGGAGAAGCAAGGATTTTGGTGGTTGAAACCGAAGGCAGTGTTTGATTACCCGAGAATGAATTAACAAAATTAGCCTGGGTTTATCTCGGCTTTTTTACTGATATATGCAGGTTGTCATTCGTTAACCTGACATAAAAAACCCGACATCAGTCGGGTTTTCTTTTTACTTGTAATAAAATACTTTACAGCGGGACGCCTAAACGTTCAGCAACTTCTATATAGGTTTCAACGACGCTGCCAAGGCCCTGACGGAATCTATCTTTATCCATCTTTTTGCGTGTTTCTTTATCCCATAATCGGCAACCATCCGGCGAAAATTCGTCGCCTAGAACGATACGCCCCTCATATACCCCGAATTCCAACTTAAAGTCGACTAACAGCATTCCGCCCTCGGAGAACAACGCTTTCAAGACATCATTTACTTTTAGCGTTTGCGCTTTCATCGCGTCGATTTGCGTCTGAGTTGCCCAATTGAATGAAATAATGTGGGACTCGTTAACCATAGGGTCATGCAGCGCATCGTTCTTTAAAAAGAACTCGAATGTTGGTGGTGAAAGTTCAATCCCCTCTTCAACGCCCAATCGACGGCACATTGAACCAGCAGCATAATTACGCACGACACATTCAACCGGGATCATATCCAATTTTTTCACAAGCGATTCAGTATCACTTAAACGTTCAATCAACTGTGTTTCTATGCCTGCAGCTTCAAGCTTTTGCATTATGAAGTGGTTAAATTTGTTGTTGATCTCGCCCTTTCGATCGAGCTGTTCAACTTTCTCACCATCAAATGCTGACGTGTCATTACGAAATTCAAGTATCAACTTATCAGCTTCACCTGTTGTAAATACCGTTTTCGCTTTACCGCGATATAATTCGTCGCGCTTTTGCATGCAACTATCTCTCTATAAATTAGATATCTAGGTTATTCTCTGACATGACTTCTGCGAAGCGCGGAAATAAATCAGAAACTCTATTTGCCGTGAACGGCTCGCTTTCATCATCCATGAGGGTAACTGACGTTTTAGGGCCAAGGGCTTTTATTTGTAGGCGATAATCGTCTTCATCTAACAATAATTCATTGTTACTAGAGAACCATCCTTCCCACCATTTTTCTTGCGCACCGGAATACGTTACAAACAGTAATCCATTTGATTTATCCAAATCTTTTACGTCAAATCCAAGTTTACGTAACACAAGTTGCATTCTAGGCCATGCAATGTCGTATTCGGCATCAATAACAAACGCAGCATTACCGTCATCATCAAATCCCATTTGCATATCAAAACCCTGACGGATCTGTTGGATTTTGCGTGATGTAGCAAGTCTGATTTGATAGTCGTAATGGCTTATCACCTGATTTAGAATATTAACTTCTTCTCGGCGTTCGCGTATTGCATCGATGTTCGCCGCTACGTCATCACCTTTCTGTTCTAGATAATCAACAAGCTCAACATTAAGCGCTGCACTTCTACCGTGTGGCTTCATATCTAATTTAAACTCAAAACGGCGCCCTATTTGACTTTCGGTGCTGGTCCACTCGTACCAACTGTCATCTTCTTCCTTAGAAACAATCATCCAGTCTGTGACTAAGCGCTCTTGTTCTTTGTCGAAACTATCAACAGCGATCCCCTGCTCTTCAAGGAAAGAAAGTAATGAATTCCAAATGGCTTGATCGAGTGGCTGAGAATCATCAACTTTATCAAACCAAATCGTTGCTGAGCTCTGGCCTTCCGCAATATGAGAGCCCGATACACTTGGAATAACAAGGCTAGGAGAAGCGACTCTTAATTTTTCGCCAACCAGATCCCGAGGGGCATTTTCACCTAACGCTGGTAGTTCATATCGCTTAGAAAATTCCGGCGCATCGACACCTTCAGGAATTGAAATGGTTTGACCTGGTGTCATTTGCGTATAGCGATAGCTCCCAGATGCAAGCTCACGTTCTTCTTTGCTGGCACAACCCGTTAATACTACCGCTAGCGCAATAGACGCGCCTACATTAACGACGTAACTTAAATTCTTCATGAAAACCTTAATTTATTAACTTTAACTGGCGTAGAGTTGCTTCGATTTGTTTTTGGCTCACAAGTTCCGGCTCAACCATCGGTAAACGCAAAACAGGACTTGGGATCTTGTTCATTTTATACAAAGCCCACTTTGGCATAACGGGATTTGGCTCAATAAATAAATCGGTGTGCAATTTAGCTATGTGCGTATTTAATGCTTCAGCCTCATCAACCGCGCCTTCAGCAACTAACTTGCAAAGTTTTGCCATTTCCGCAGGCACAATATTGGCGGTTACTGATATTACCCCATGCCCTCCGGCTTTTAAAAAAGCTAAGCTGGAATCATCATCACCACTTAACATAACAAAGTCATTAGGCACTAACGGTTGAGTATCTAGCAAGCGCTGAATATTACCCGTAGCATCTTTTAAGCCTACAATAGTCGGTAACTGAGCTAGCTCCGCAACGGTTTCTGGAAGCATATCCGCACTGGTTCTGCCGGGCACATTATACAGTAAGTTAGGCAGATCCGTCGCTTGCGCAATCTTTGTGAAATGCGCCACCATGCCGCGTTGTTGCGGCTTATTGTAATAAGGTACGACAGTTAAAAAACCTTTTACACCGGTTTTGGCGAGCTGAGTTGACAAAAATACGGCTTCTTCCGTTGAGTTTGCGCCAGCGCCTGCTATTACAGGTATTTTACTTCCAGCAAATTCAACGGTTTTTTTAACTACATGAACATGTTCTTCGAATGGTAACGTCGCTGACTCACCCGTCGTACCCACTGCTACAATGCCATCTGTTCCGGCATCGATGTGAAACTCAACTAAATGCTGAAGTGCGGCGTAGTCAACACTACCGTCACTGTGCATTGGTGTAACTAATGCGACCCAACTACCCGTAAACATGTTCACCTCTTTTTCTGCGAGCGCACATGGTAATGATGGACGCGTTTAAAAACAAGCGATCCATACATTCTAATCATTAATTTTACAGGTATATTGCACTCACCTGTCATAATCTGGACAATATCGCCCTGCTTTTTAACCCATGTGCGTAATCTTGCATGAAATTACAGTTAATCGTTACCGTACTCGGACAGAACCGTCCGGGTATTTTAAGTGCTCTAGCAGAGTGTGTTGCAGAAGTTGGTTGCAACATACTCGATAGCCGGCAAGCGATCTTTGGCAAAGAGTTTTCATTGACCATGATCATTGAAGGGGGCCAGTCAGCTATCACTAAAGCTGAAATTATGTTGCCGCGCCTTTGCCAAGAGCATGATCTGTTATCCATATTAAAGCGTACGAGTGAGCACTGTAAGCAAAACCTAGAACATTTACTCGGTTTAGAATTTAGCGGTGTGGATTCTGTCGGTATCGTAAAAGCCGTTACATCACTGTTCGCACAATACGAAATTAGCGTGACGGCATTGCGACAACAAACCTATATCGATAAACAAACGGGTGCCAACATGATGCGCTGTAAAATGATGCTAAGTGCACCGCAAACATTAGCGGTCAGTGACATTGAACAAGCAATCATGACCATGCTTTCGTCACTTAATCTATCCGGTAAACTGATCGATAAACAAACACAGGAATAATATGAAAACTTTGGCAGCGGGCGATAAGGCCCCTCAATTTGAGCTACTTGATCAAAACGGCAATAGTGTGAAACTGGACGACTTTTCGGGTCAAAAGGTGTTGGTGTACTTTTACCCCAAAGCGATGACACCTGGCTGTACAGTTCAGGCTCAAGGACTACGTGATGTTAATGACGCATTGAAAAAACTGAATGTTAGCGTCATTGGCATTAGTATTGACTCCGTAACGCGCCTCGCTAAATTCGCTGATAAAGAAGGGCTGAATTTCACATTACTCAGTGATGAAGATCATGCGGTTGCTAATAAATTTGGCGTGTGGGGTGAAAAGAAATTTATGGGTAAGGTTTATGATGGAATTCATCGTTTAAGTTTTTTAATAGATGAAAGTGGCACAGTTGAGCACGTATTCAATAAATTTAAAACGAAAGAACATCACCAAGTTGTCTTAGATTACTTATCCGCATAACGTTACAAAAAAAAGCAGCGTACGCTGCTTTTTTTTGTGTCTATTCACTTTACTCGTTTGTAGTTTGTGGTTCAGTACCAATAGGTGTAGAGGACCATGCATTGACTACCGCTTTAACGAGTGTTGCAAGCGGTATTGCGAAAAACACGCCCCAAAAGCCCCATAAACCGCCAAAGAAAAGTACAGCGATAATAATGTACAAAGGATGTAGGCTTACCGCTTCACTGAATAACAGCGGTACTAATAGATTGCCGTCTAATGCTTGTATAATTGCATAGGCAATCATGAGGGTCCAAAAAGGCGTTGTTAAACCAAACTGAAATAAAGCGACAGCAGCGACAGGAATGGTTACAACCGCTGCGCCTATATAAGGAATGAGCACGGACAAGCCGACAAGTACGCCTAATAAAACCGCGTATCGTAAATCCAGGATCAAGAAAGTGATGACCGAAACAGCCCCCACAATAATGATTTCGATTACCTTTCCTCGAATATAGTTAGCTATTTGAGTATTCATTTCAGAGCCAACTTTATTTATTAGACGGCGTTCTTTGGGTAAAAATCGTGACACCCCCTGCAAAAGAACTTGCTTGTCCTTGAGCATAAAAAACACCATTAACGGCACAAGAATTAGATAAATTAACAAAGCTGCTAAGTTGCCCAACGAGGTAAACGATAACGAAATTAATTCTTGCCCAATTGCTACAGCACGTTCATTTATCCCTCCCATCATACGTTCAATAGCATCATATTGAATGTAACTTGGGTACTTCTCGGGCAATGTCATTAACCAACTCTGTGCTTGCTGCCAGATAGCAGGTATCTCTCTAATTAGGTTGGCACTTTGTTTAGTCACGACAGGGAGTAATGCGACTAACAATACTACACTAACTGCGAAGAACAGTATTAGGACCAAAGCCGTGGCAAATGTTCGCCGAATACACACCTTTTCTGCTTGTGTCACAAGCCAATCCAGTAGATAAGCGACGACAACGGCAACAATTACAGGCATTAACAAACTGCCCCAGAATAGCAAAATTAACGTGCTGATAATGATAAGAACCAGCAGCATCATTGCATCAGGATCGGAGAATTTACGTTTGTACCAGCGGTCAATAACGCCTAGCATAGACAGAGCAATACCTTAATCAGTAATAATGTAGTCGGATGATAGGGTATGCGAGGGGCTAATAGCAATCAGCATAATACTAATATCCCATAGAATATTAGAAAGATTGCAACTATTTAATGCCATTAGTGTTCTTAGTAACAGACAAGCAATTGAAACAGGGTATTTTTTCGCGCACATGACCATTCGAAGTACATTCGCATTCGTTCTATCTTTTTGCTACTTCACCCTCGTGTCGAATGCAGCAGCATTACAAAGCAGTCGCATTGATAAAAATGCGTTGCCCGAAATTGGGGTTGTTGCCGCCGATGCTGTAAGCATAGATAAAGAAATGCTTATAGGCGATGTCGTCATGCGTCAAATGCGTGCACAAGCGCCAATCATAAACGATCCAGTGCTCACCCAATATATACAGGATTTGGGTAATCGACTGGTGATCCACGCTGATAATGCCAAGTTCCCTTTTACATTTTTCCTGATCAATAATGCCGATATAAATGCGTTTGCTTTTTATGGCGGGCACATAGGCGTACATACTGGCCTGATTTACAATGCCGACAACGAAAGTGAGGTTGCCTCAGTATTAGCGCACGAAGTGGCGCACGTTACACAAAGGCATTTAGCGAGGCGAATTCAATCAGCACAACGATCATCTCCACTTCAGATAGCGTCGATGATTGGTGGAATTCTATTAGGTATAGCTGCACGTGATCCGCAAGCGGGTATGGCTGCTATTAGCGCTTCTCAAGCTGCGGCCGCGCAAATGCAGTTAAATTATACGCGTTCAAACGAACAAGAGGCCGATCGCATTGGCATAACGATGCTTGCACGCGCAGGTTACGATCCTACGGCTGCAGCTTCATTTTTCGGCAAGTTAGCGGCGCAAATGAGAGTCGTGTCACGCCCCCCTGCTCGATTGTTGTCTCACCCATTGCCCGAATCACGAATTGCAGACGCGCGGATCCGCGCCAATAGCTTACCCGCAGTGAGGCTTCCTCCAAGTGTTGCCTTTCATTTAGCTAAAGCGCGTATTCAGGCTCGCTACATATATGATAAGGACATTGCACTAGAGTATTATCAGAATGCAGTAACTGAACGCCAGCTAGTACCACAAGCCGCGCAATATGGGCTTGCTTTAGCGTTGTTACGCAGCGACAAGCCAGAAGAAGCCAAAGTCATAATCGACGAGCTGCTTGCTACAGACACGAGTAATTTGTTCTATTTAGATGCAGCAACTGATATCGAAATTGCACTGGGCAAAGCCGACATTGCTGTTGAAATGCTAGCAGAAGAGCTAAAATACAGTCCACGCAATGCTGTTGTTACACTGAACCTAGCCAATGCCGCGATTGAAAGTGGCCAGTTAGATTATGCCATTGAGTTGTTACGCGATTTTCTGCTCATTAATCCTGACCATATGCTGAGTTATCAATTATTGTCTGATGCCTACGCGAAAGCGAAGAAATATAAAGAAATGCATCAAATGAAAGCGGAAGTTTTGAACTTACTTGCAGCTTTCCCTCAAGCAATTGATGAATTACAACACGCATACAATTTCACTGGTGATGACCATCTAGAGAAACAGCGTATACGCGCACGCATCCAACAATTACGAGATGAAAAAGAGCGTCTAGAGCGTTTGCTTTAATTGAGCGATTGCGGCTTGAAGTGATGCCGATGTTTGCTCGCCTAGCAACGGCGGCGTCACACTGCCGTCAGGTTTTATAATGAAAGTAGCGGGCAGATATTGTGGCTTATCTATCGGCACAAACTTGGTTTCGGTAGGCAACAACAGTTCAAATTGCATGTTGTATTGGGTGGCCAGCCCTTGCAAGGCTACTTGATCCAAGTCGTCATAACTAATTGCCACTAAATGCACATCTGATTGTGTTCCCGTCCACTCAGCAAAAAGGTTTAGTTCAGGTACCTCACGCAAACACGGGGCACACCATTCGGCAAAATAGTTCACCACAACCCACTCACCCGAAAACGAACTCCAACGGTGCTTTTCACCACTTAGGGTCTTAAAATCATACAGGTTTGCTTGGTATAACAAGACACCTAAAACTAACGCAACAACTGCTGCGATGCTAAATAACCATTTTTGCACTTGAACCTCCCTTGCGATTACACGGTATACTACTGTGTAACGAATTGATTTTGGAACTTATTTTTATGCAATATTTACACAACCCACGTTGTTCAAAAAGCCGACAAGGTCTAGCGCTATTGCAAGAGCATGGCGCTAGCCCTGAGGTTATTGAATACCTTAAAGAGCCTCTGAATACGGCACAGATAGAAGACATTGCTAAAAAATTAGGTATCGATGATTACCGCTTGATGATGCGCGTAAAGGAAGCTGAATATAAGGAAAACAACCTCGCAAATGCAGATCAATCGCAACTTTTGGCAGCCATGGAGAGTATACCTAAATTGATTGAGCGTCCCATACTGATCACGGCCAGTCACGCGCGTATTGGACGCCCTCCTGAAGCACTATTGGAATTATTGTGAGTTATATTCTCGTACTTTATTACAGTCAATCAGGCGGCACTCGAAAACTCGCTGAAAAAATAGCGCAGGGGATCGAAGCTCAAGGTATGACCGCCATGATTAGAACGGTGCCGAAAGTATCAAACAATATAGATGATACACAGGCGTTCATTCCGGATGAAGGCCCCCCTTATGTGAGTAAAGAAGACTTAAAGAATTGCGCCGGATTAGCACTAGGAAGCCCTACTCGCTTTGGTAATATGGCTGGCGCAATGAAGTATTTTCTGGACAGTACGAGTGACCTTTGGTTAAAAGGTGCATTAGTTGATAAACCCGCTTGCGTCTTTACTTCTACAGCCAGTATGCACGGTGGTCAGGAATCGACTTTGCTATCAATGATGCTTCCGCTAATGCATCACGGTATGATCATAATGGGCCTGCCTTATTCTGAGCCAGATTTATCAACTACGGTTAGTGGCGGCACCCCTTACGGAGTGAGTCATGTATCACACAACAAGCCTGCAGCGGAACTCACAACAGAAGAAAAGTCGCTGGCAATTGCACAAGGTAAACGTTTAGCGAACATGGCAATGGCCATAACAGTGAGGAATTCATGAGTAGTACTACTAAATTTTATCGTGTTCTTGCACTCACCTGTCATATAGGCTTATTGCTTTGGGTAGCACTGTGGCACTTCTACTTGCGCGATGAACAGGCATTCAGCACGTTGTTTATCCTACTCATATACATCGCACCTTTAGTGTTCCCTTTACCTGGGGTTATCAAAGGGAAGCCCTACACACACGCGTGGGCAAATTTTATTGTAATGTTTTACCTGATCCACGGTCTTACCATAATGTATGCCGAATCTCATGAGTGGTTGTATGCACTAATAGAACTGGTATTGGCCACTGGCATGTTTATCGGTTGTGCTGTGTTTGCGCGCATGAGAGGTAAGGAGCTCGGAGAAGGGTTAAAGAAATTATCGGTCGTCATGAAGGAAGAACGTGACAAGTATGAACGAGGTTAAGCCAATGAACTTACAGCGTATCAAAGGGTTTCACTTTATCGCACCTGCATTAATTGCAATAGCGCTAACAGGATGCGGCGGATCTTCCGATGGTAGTGGTCCTGCCCCCAATACGCCTACACCGCCACCGCCAACGCCGGTTCCAGACGATACGCCTGCTACACCAATACTTGAAACTGACGGTTTATCATTGTTTGGTGTTACCAACAGTGCATTAAGTGAATCGGTTGGCTTTGCTGTAACAACAAGCGATGATGTAGGCATTGCCACCGTCGAATGGTCTCAAATTGCGGGTCCCGCAACCGTTCAAATTCTTGCCGCACACACTCAAGCCATTGGTTTTGATGCAAAGCAAGCTGGGGAGTATCAGTTCACGGTGACGGTCACCACCACTTCAGGCAGTACCAGAACCGCTGATTTCAGTCTCATTGTAGACGGCACGACTGAAGCGACAGCCAATATACGCTTAGATCATGCAGCAACTGAACGCGGGCGCGTGTCGTTAAGGGTCGATGCAGCGCCTGGGAAAACAATAGAAACTGTAGAATGGGAACAAATTACAGGACCTGAAGCGCAGAACGTGGTCATTAACGATGACAATATTAATTTTGTCTTTTTTGACGCCCCTGCGGTGAGTGAAGACAGAATAATCGAATATCAGGCAACCATTATCTACACCGACCAAACAACGGGTGTTGACACTGCATTAGTTGCCGTTGTTGATGACAATATTAACGAATCAGGCTACTTCCCTTCGAATAATTTAATAGTTAGTGCAGATATGTTTGCTTATCGCCCCAATAGCCCATACGCATCAGCACTAGAGAGTTGTGTTTACAACAATCAAATTTCAGCAACCTGCCAATTTTCTGTTCTGCCGTTGATAGGCCAAGTAACCTCAACGCCAACGGTAGATGATATTTTAGACAGAACCTTCGTTTCACATGAATGGATGGGCCAGCGTTTTGAGCAATTCCTTCGCAATTCAGCGGCGGGTGCAGACATGGTACAACTACTCAGAGCCACTACTGCAGTCGTCATTTCCTATGAGGTTCGTCCTTCCTTCTATTGGACCGCGACAGGTGCTATTTATCTTGATGGTAATAATTTTTGGCAAACGCCTGAAGAACGCGACACGCTTAATGACAGACCCGATTATCGCAGCGATTTTGGCGATGACCTTGCTTTTGTTATTCCATGGCGTTACATAAAAAATGATGACTATTACCCAGCAGGCCGTTACCCACAATCAGATAGAATGGAACGTTCATTTACTGATTTGGAAGCGTCAATTAGCTGGCTAATGTACCACGAGCTAGGTCATGCAAATGACTTCTTTCCGCCTAGTCGCTGGGCAGGTCTGAGTATGAATGACAACCCCTTATCTCATTTCAGAAGTAACGGAGCTACATCTGATCAAATCCCCACATCGTATCCTTTAAACTCTAATGAAATGAAAGCGCTAGCTCGGGTTAGCTTTTCGGGGGAAACCGCAACGAACCAGCAACGGAATTACCGTGGTACTGACATAGAACAATTTTTCAAACCTGATGTTTCACCTAGCTATTACTCATACCTCAATGAACGTGAAGACTTCGCCACCCTGTTTGAGCGCTTTATGATGCTGTATAGATTAGGCGCCAGTAATGATGTGGGCATTATCGATATCGTGGATAATGATGACTTATTAGTCACGTGGGGACAGCGAAACCGTATTAATGATACAAGCTTACAATCCCGCGTGCGGTTTGCCGTTGAGAATGTACTGCCCGAGCTCAATGTTCCGCTGCTCCAGAGTCAACTACCGTCACCTGAACTTCTAGACCCTACGAAGAGTTGGTTTGACAACGTTATACTTGGCGCTCCCGTACAGAGTGAAGGGCTACAAAGGTTACCAAGAGAAATGCCTCGTTTACGCAGTTTTTCTGAAGAGAATTTACACGGTCCGGACCATTGGTTGCCGCCGCCTCAACAATAGGATTACAAGCCTAACTCTCGTTTAATTAAATCTACGGTTAGCGCTTTTTGCTCACGCAAAGAGCGTTGATCGAGGCGTTCAATAGTATCAACTAAAATGCGTGTACTTCGCTCACAATGGTTTAGCAAGTAACTAATGGCTTTGTCGGAAAATTTAATTCCTTTTACTGCCGCTAGCAGCGCAATTAATTCTTGTTTTTGCGCATCTGTTAATGGCTTCAAACCATATACTGCGCCCCACTGCAGACGAGACAGTAGATCAGGCAAAACGACAGGAACACAGGATTGAAACTGTGCCAGTGTCACATCACTGGCAATAAAAAGCGCTCCTGAATCGACTTCTCGCCGTTGATTGATCAAATCAAAGATGGCGACCTGCCAATCTTTTTTATCATATATGTGTTGAATATCATCGATACAAAGTAAGGGGATATCCCTAAAGCCGGCAAGTAACTCAGGTGAATAATCTTCGCACCTAGCGAGTGAAAGATAAAAACTTTCAATACCGGACTCATTGGCTCGATGACACATGGCATACATAAAATGGCTTTTACCGCTTCCCTTTTCTGCATGCAAATACAATTGCTGATACCCGTTTTGATTGGTTAATAGATTCTCCAATGCGTCGCATGCATGCGCGACTAAAGGCGAGTTTTCGCCCACAATAAAATTAGAGAGCTTCTTTTCGACCGGCAACTGTACGGGCAGCGTTAATTGCATATTTACTGTTGTGACCAGGTAAGTTCTTGAATATCAACGACGTTGCCAAAGGCATCAACTTTAGGTTTAAGACGACCATCTAACACCAACGCATCAACCAACTGTGTCGTATCAGCAAATAACCGCAATTCAAAGGTGGCCTCCTGGCCAATAAAAGCGAGTAAACTTGCTTGCTTCACCACACTCATCGTACTTAACAACGAATAAACTTGCTGATAGTCGGTTAAGTTTTGAATATTATTAACCTTGATGGTAACACGCGTTAGATCTTCATCACTTTGAATTGCATCAATCGCATAACGCTCTGCCAATGTATCGGCATAACGGTTAACCAGTTCTTCGACCAACTCGTGAGGTTGCTCAGCCCCAACATTTCCGCTGATCACCTGCCCATCGATTATAAAGGTGAAATCTAATTGAAATGGTTGCAAGTCTGACAACAATGTTTGAAATTCTTCATAACTGAATAATGGAGGTGCCTCCAACTCGTCAGGCTCGCCTAGTACATCATCGTCTTCATTAATGCTAAAGCTCTCAGCAACCTGCGCTTCACCAACATCTGAGTCAAACGCGTTATCACCGCCTGTAGTTATAACGGGTTCATCATTACCAACGGGCAATGCTGAAAGGTTTTCACTCAATAGTTCATCAATGGCCGCGAAATCTTCTTCACTTGCATTGGCCTTAATTGCTTCTATTCGTTCCTTCAGCACATCAGGGTCATAATTAGGTGTTTTACGCACTCTGGCTATAACGGCATGATTGATCCCATAACGCTGATTGGCGGCTTCAACTGGTCGAGTAAAGCGACCCCAAATATCATAAACCGACACTGTATTAGCATCTTCTATATCAAATATTGGAAGGGTGATCGGGATCCCTCTTTCTTCTGCAACCCGCAGGACTATTTGATTAAACTCATTCGGTAATGTTTCAGATACAACAATATTGTCTGCTGCATTTGGCTCGAACAATGTTAGCCATACAATGCTGTCGGGTCGACGCTCACTCCATATTTTGAGTTGATTTTCACGTAGAAGCGTTTGCATGCGCAATTTGTCGAAAGTCGCCACTATAAATAGCTCATTATTGACCACTTCATATTGATAAGCTTTTAAAAATACAGTCGCTTGAGTTTCAAATGATCGCCATAAGCTACGGTTAAACTGGGCGCGATTACCTGACATTTTAAGTATCGCTTGACGAAACGCTTTCCTCACAGCCCTACGCTGCTCATCAGCAGATTGATTCGCAACCGGGATCTTTACAACATGTGTATCAAGCACGCTTGAATCGCCTACTCGAGGTGCCTGTGCCTGGCTTAATGGGGTTACTAATGAGGCAAATACAATAAATGCGCCTATTACGAGTCTTCGCATTACTTCATTTAATAAATAAAACAGACGCCTATTGTTATCGATTTACGTTTTATTTGCATCCGTTAATAAATTTATTTGTGTGATTGGTTATCGCAGCCGTAGCTGGTAGAATTCGCGCAAATTTCGATAGTAATCTTAAAGGAAACACCGTGAGCAACGATAAAACCGCGTTAAGCTATAAAGATGCTGGAGTCGATATTGACGCAGGTAATCAGCTGGTAGAACGGATCAAGTCTGTAACCAAACGTACTAACCGTCCAGAAGTTAAGGGTGGATTAGGTGGTTTTGGAGCGTTGTGTTCTTTACCACAAAAGTATAAAAATCCGTTGCTCGTATCCGGTACAGATGGTGTTGGCACTAAACTACGACTGGCTATGGACCTAGGTAAGCATGACAGCATTGGTATTGATTTGGTTGCAATGTGTGTCAATGACCTAATCGTACAAGGTGCAGAGCCTTTATTTTTCTTAGATTACTACGCAACTGGGAAACTCAATGTCGATACGGCTGCTGATGTGGTTACTGGTATTGGTGAAGGTTGTATTCAATCAGGTTGCGCATTGATCGGCGGCGAAACCGCTGAAATGCCAGGCATGTATCACGGTGATGACTATGATGTAGCCGGATTCTGTGTGGGTGTCGTAGAAGCTGAAGATGTAATAGATGGCAGTAAAGTGAGTGACGGCGATGCATTAATCGCATTAGCCTCATCTGGACCGCACTCAAATGGTTATTCATTAATCAGAAAAATACTTGAAGTCGACAACACCGACCTATCGCAACCGTTAGGTGACCGCTCCATCGCAGACCATCTATTAACACCAACCAAAATATACGTTAAATCTGTACTCACATTGTTAGAGCAAGTTGAAGTGCATGCGATTTCGCATATCACTGGTGGTGGTTTTTGGGAAAATATTCCGCGAGTTTTACCCAACAATTACTGTGCGAGCATAGACGGCAATAGCTGGCAATGGCCAGAAATTTTCTCTTGGCTACAACAAGCCGGCAATGTTGACACAAAAGAAATGTACCGCACCTTCAACTGCGGTGTAGGTCTTATCATTGCGCTACCTCAAGAGTCTGTTGAGCAAGCTATCAATATCTTAACTGAGCATGGGGAAGATGCTTGGCAGATTGGTACTATCGTGCCGAAATCTGATGAGCAAAGTGTTGTGATCAATTAACATGACCGATGTAACTCCAGCGCGCATTGTCGTTGTCATCTCTGGAAATGGCTCCAACCTACAGGCCATCATCGATGCAGTTGCCCAAGGCCATATAAAAGCAAGCATTTGCGGCGTCATATCTAATAAAGCAAATGCTTATGGGCTAGAGCGTGCAGCCAGTGCAAACATTCCTTCTGCTTTAGTTGAGGCGGTTAAAGGTGAATCTCGTGAATCCTACGATGAGCGCCTAACCGCTGCAATTGAGGCATTCAAGCCAAGCTGCATTGTATTAGCTGGTTTCATGCGAATCCTCAGCGAAGGCTTTATTCAACGTTTTGGTGACATTCTTTTGAACGTTCATCCATCTTTGTTGCCCAAGTACCGAGGATTAAATACGCATCAGCGCGCTATTGAAGCCTGTGACTCAGAGCATGGCTGCAGTATTCATTTTGTTACGGCAGAGCTTGATGGCGGTCCCGTCATCCTGCAGGCCAAGGTGCCGGTATTTGCTGAGGATGACGCTGAAACTCTGGCACAACGAGTTCAAACGCAAGAGCAACAAATATACCCACTTGTGGTAAAGTGGTTTTGTGAAGGTCGGCTAAAAAAAATAAAAGATAAGGCTGTATTAGATGATCAAATTCTCCCCGAAAACGGTTTTGCCGCTGATTAGTATAATACTAGGTAGCGTATTGGCAGTATCGGTTGGGGCAACCGAGTTACAAAGTGACACGTCAATTAAGCCCTTTAAAGCAGAATATGTTGCGTTTAGGTTTGGCGATGACATTGGCGGCGCAACACTCGAACTTCAACACTTAGGGTATTCCCAGTATTCACTCACCTACAGCTCTAAAGTCAGCAAATTCTTTTTGTCAGATAAACGTTATGAACACTCTATTTTTCATATAGACGGCGACAACATCGTTGCAGATGAATATCACTACAAACGCACTGGTACGGGCCCTGACAAGGAGCTTTCGGCCAAGTTCGACGAAGACTCGAAGAGCATATTAGTTGATGGTAAACGCGTTCAAGAATGGCAAGGTGAACTTGATAATCAGCTATTTCGCATCGATGTGCCTCGTCAATTAGCGCAGGGTAAAAAGGAAATGCGCTATGACTTTATTAATTATCGTGGCGAACCAAGAAGCTACTTGATAAAAGTCGTGAGTAAAGAACAACTTGCCCTACCCTATGGCATGGTCGACAGTATCAAATTGAAAATTGACAGAGGATCTAGCTCACGAGAAACATTCGCTTGGTTCTCACCAGCATTAGACTACACTCTGGTACGTTTACAGCAATTCAAGGATGGTGACGAACAAGGCGATATTCAGCTTAAAACGCTGACAAAGTAATCACACGCCATCAAAACTCAGCTTTTTCCACTATACTTATTCGTAGATATCACTGGAAAAAATGCCTGAACCAATCCACTTTGCTTGATCTTTCGTTTAGGTAATATTAGGTTACGTTAAATCTGGTCTGACCTATGACCACTTCCCGGTGACTTTTCACCCTTTTTCAGGAGGCAATATGTCTGATTTAGTTTGGTTTTTATTGTGCGTAGCGGTAGTTGCCGTATCAGCCTATAAACAAACTTCATTACTTAACTGCGTTATCGGCTTAGGTGCTGTGATGATTGTAGGCACGCTTGCAGGTGACATTGGCTTGTTCGGATGGATCGTTTTTGCATTGTTGACGGTTCCTTTTGTGAATCGAGATATAAGAAAGAAACATATCAGCAGTCAATTACTCGCTTTTTACAAAAAAGTTATGCCTGAGATGTCAGAAACAGAACAGGAAGCTATTGATGCAGGTACAGTCTGGTGGGATGGCGACATTTTCACCGGTAAGCCGGATTGGAATAAGCTTCATGCTTACGCTCAGCCTCGTTTGACGCCTGAGGAACAAGCCTTTTTAGATGGCCCATGTGAAGTGGTTTGTAACATGGTTGATGAATGGCAGATCAACCATAAAGACGCGGACCTTTCACCGGAAATCTGGCAATACTTAAAAGACAACAAGTTCTTCGCCATGATCATCAAGAAAGAATACGGTGGGTTGGCTTTTTCAGCCTATGCGCAATCACGTGTTTTGCAAAAATTAGCCGGCGTAAGTGCAGTGCTTTCAAGCACGGTAGGTGTGCCAAATTCATTAGGCCCAGGTGAACTATTACAACACTATGGTACGAAAGAGCAGCAAGATCACTATTTACCGCGTCTTGCCGTAGGGGATGAGATTCCTTGTTTTGCACTAACTAGCCCTGAAGCCGGTTCTGATGCAGGTGCGATCCCTGACTTTGGGATTGTGTGCAAAGGTGAATGGGAAGGTAAAGAAATTCTCGGAATGCGTTTAACCTTTAATAAGCGCTATATCACTCTGGCACCAGTTGCTACGGTTATCGGTTTAGCATTCAAGTTACGCGATCCTGACGGTTTACTTGGTGATAAAGAAGAGGTCGGTATCACATGTGCTCTGATCCCTCGCGATACCAAAGGACTAGATGTTGGCAGACGCCACTTCCCATTAAACGTTCCGTTCCAAAATGGTCCAGTACGTGGTGAAAACATTTTCGTTCCACTGGACTACATCATCGGTGGAGAGCAAATGGCCGGTAAAGGCTGGCGTATGTTAATGGAGTGTCTATCGGTAGGACGCTGCATCACATTGCCCTCTTCCGCTGCAGGCGGCGCGAAATCTATCGCCGCATCAACCGGTGCGTACGCACGTATTCGTCGTCAATTTAGACTTCCTATCGGCCATATGGAAGGTATTGAGGAAATGCTCGGTAGAATTGGCGGAAATGCCTACCTGATGGATGCTGTTACAAGCATGACGACGGCCGCTTTAGATATGGGGCAAAAGCCATCGGTTATCTCAGCGATATGTAAATATCACCTTACTGAAAGAATGCGGACTATTATAAACGATTCCATGGATATTCATGGTGGTAAAGGCATTTGTTTAGGGCCTAATAACTACATTGGGCGTGGTTATCAAGGGGCACCAATATCAATAACGGTTGAAGGTGCCAATATTTTAACTCGCAATATGATGATATTTGGTCAAGGCGCTATGCGTTGCCACCCATACGTATTAGAAGAAATTCGTGCTTCACAGATAAGCGACCGCAAAGACAGCTTAGACAAATTTGATAAAGCTGTTTTTGGTCATATTGGCTTTGCAATTGGCAATACATTCAGGAGCTTATGGTTTACTCTTACTGGAGGCCGTTTAAGCAGCACTCCTTTTAAGGATGATACAAGTCGCTACTATCAATTGTTACAAGGCTATTCGGCAAATCTTGCATTACTTACTGATATTTCAATGGGTGTGCTCGGTGGAGACCTCAAACGTCGAGAACGTTTATCTGCCCGCTTGGGTGACATCCTAAGTAATATTTACTTGGCCAGTGCTGCACTTAAACGTTTTGATGAGCAAGGTCGCAATCAAGAAGATTTGCCTCTATTGAACTGGGCAATGCACGACTTAATTTATCAGACCGAAACGGCAATTGATGAATTCATTCGTAACTTCCCAGTATCAGCAGTTAGTGCGTTTATGCGCGTTCTTGTAATGCCGTTTGGACGTCGTTTTGACAAGCCATCAGATGTTACAGAGCATAAAGTCGCGCAAATTCTACAAAGTCCCTGCCCGGCGAGAAATCGCTTGATTTACGGCCAATATATTACGCGTGAAGATGGCAATTTATTGGGCGATCTAGAGCTGACATTGGACAACATCCTTGCTGTTGAGCCTATTTTTGAACGCATATGTAAAGCGTTCAAGCAAAAGCTACCCATGACAGGTTTGGACAAACTTGCTGACTTAGCATTAGCAGAAGGCATAATATCCGATGAAGAAGCTGATCTGATGAAACGCACCGAAGCTGGTCGTTTACGTACGATTAACGTTGATGACTTTGATCCTGCAGAGCTTGTAGCTGCAGCGACTCCCAAGAAGCCTGCTAAACGTGCCACCAAGGCTAAATCAGCTAAGGCTGCATAATTTATACGCGTTTACGAAACCTAGAAAAAGCCAGCATTTTTTGCTGGCTTTTTTATATCGTTTACCTAGGTCGGTGTTAATTACCTCATCTCTAAAAAAATCGATTCCAATTGGTGCTGTGATTGTCGGTTTAATTTTAATAAACTTACCTGAACATTATATTCCACTGAATTTACGCTTCAGTCTTTAGGCCAAGAGTTAATTGTCCAAATGCCATTTTTTACAAGGCGCCGCCCCAAACAAGCCAAGAAGCCAGTCAATTGGCGAGCGGTGTTCGCCGAATCTGGGTTTATCAGCGTCAGTATTTTGCTGGCATTCGCTTTGCAAGATTGGGATGAAGCATCTGATATAGAGGAGCGAACTCTCATTGCGCTATGCAATGTAAAATCAGAATTAAAATTAAACAAAGTCCTATTGCAAAATGACTACATCCCGCGTCAAAAAGGCTTGTCTGCCACTGTAAATGGCACAATTTCGCAGCTTGAAAGTATGCCAGGACAACAAACACCAGATACAAACCTTGAAGCGATGTACCAACAAAAATCACTTCGCTATTCAGCTTGGGCTCTTGCCGGTGAATCTGGCTATCTGCTACATGCCAATTTCGAGCTGGCTACTGAGATTGGTGCTTTAATCCACTTTCAGCAGGATAATTACGCGAATGTCGTTACAAAACTCAACGCCGCGATCTTCGAACGTAGCACGGACTACACTGCTGACCCATTAGCTTATTACGTGTCGCTTAGTGGCTTAATAGATGAGTGGATCACGCAAACGAATTATCTAGAACAAATGTACTCATCGTTATTTGCGAGAAAGGATTTTATTGAACTTCCCTGTGATTGATTAACATTTATGGTTTAAACACGTTAGTAGGCAAGCATTACACATCAAACTGCCAGAGCATTTAATATATATTTGGAATAGCCATTCAACGATAACGTCAACCGTTCATTGCAACCTCACTTGAATATTCTTGTGTAGAAGGTATAACAAACTCTGCGCAAACAAATTCATACACTTACTGGAGTATTTATCTATATGCGAGTGCTTCTCATCATATCATTTGTATTATCTGCTTTGTCCGCACAGGCAGCGACCGCCTTTGACCAAGGGCGTGAAATTAAAGACTTACCAGATGTATTAAGCTTTCAAGACCGAGTAACGCCTATTAACGATATGGTGGTTGACCGCCTTGATAACCTACTCCCCAAATTAATGGATGAATCAGGCCTTGATATGTGGCTGGTGATTAATCGAGAGTATGGCGAAGATAGATTGTTTTACACGCTAGTTCCTCAACCGACGTTCGCGGCGCGGCGAACTACATTGTTGGTTTTCGCCAAAAAGGCTGATGGTTCAGTCGAGCGTTTCAGTGTAAGCCGTTACCCTATTGGAACGCTTTATCCGACCGTATGGGACGGCGGCAGTGTTGAGCAGCAGTGGCAAAGATTAGCGGAAGTAATTGCAGAGCGTGATCCAAAGCGTATTGGCATCAACATGAGCGAAGATTGGGCGGTGGCTGATGGCTTAAGCGTTGGTTTATACACCAAATTGCGCAACGTTCTGCCGGAAAAATTTCAGCAACGACTAGTAAGTTCTGAATCGCTGGTGGTGCGTTGGTTCGAAACCCGTAGCCCAAAAGAATTAGCGGTTTATCCGCAAATTGTTTCACTTGCTCGCGGTGTAATTGCTGAGGCGTTCTCTAACAAAGTGATAACACCCGGCGTTACCACTACGTCAGACATTGCATGGTATATCAGACAACGCTTCGAAGATCTTCAATTGCGACCTTGGTTTCAGCCTTACGTCAATATTCAACGTCGTGGGGATGGAACCAAACAAGCCGATGTGTTTATGGGTAAAGACAACCGCACTGTATTGCCTGGTGATGTACTGCATACTGATGTGGGAATATGCTATCTAAATCTGTGTACTGATACTCAGGAAATGGGCTACGTGCTAGGTTTGGGTGAAAAAGATGTGCCAAAAGGGTTAAAAGATGCATTAGCAACCGGTAACCAATGGCAAGACATATTAACCAGTAACTTCAAAACAGGCTTGTCGGGCAACGAGATCTTGGCTAATACAATTAAAGATAGTGAAAGTGCCAAGATCATCAGCAGCACCTATACCCATCCACTGGGCTTTGTCGGTCATGCGCCAGGGCCAACCATTGGGATGTGGGATAATCAAGGACCAACGCCTGTTCAGGGCGATTGGGCATTGTATCCAAACACTGCGTATGCCATCGAAGGCAATATCAAAGCACAAGTGAGTGAGTGGGATAATCAATGGGTACAAATAAAACTTGAACAAAGTGCGGTATTTGACGGCCAACGCGTTATTTATTTAGCAGGCCGTCAAACAACGTGGCATATTGTTCGCTAACGCCCCACCGCTACGCCTTCTCGACGGGGATCTGCACCACCTATCAAGGTCCCCTTTTCAATCTGGATCCCATGCAAACCACTGTTTAAGTCTATCACTTTAACAGTATGCCCTTTCGACTCTAATCCTTCTTTAAGCCATTCTGCAGGCGTGCCTTTTTCCAGTGCCGTATAATCATTGCGGTTCGTTATCTTTGGCAGATTAATGGCTTGCTGCACATTTAAGCCCCAATCTACTACGCCGATAATCGTTTGCGTAACATAACTAATGATCCGAGAGCCACCGGGTGAACCAATCACTAATTTCACATCTCCTTTGTCATCGAAAACTATTGTAGGAGCCATCGCACTGCGTGGGCGCTTATTCGGCTCTACACGATTTAATACAGGACGACGATTGCGTGTGGGGGCTAATGAAAAATCTGTCAATTGGTTATTCAATAAAAAACCCTCAACCATAAGGCCAGAGCCAAACATAAACTCAATACTAGAGGTCATCGACACGACATTACCTTTCTTATCGACGATTGCGATATGACTAGTATTGGGTAATTCCATTGCATAGTCAGGGCTAAGTTGTGCCTCTGAATACGGACGCCCTGCCCTGAACCTGCGCATCTTACCGTCAGGGTTAATATCTTCAGCGCGTCGTGATAAATAGGTATCGTTTATCAACGCGGCATAGGGCAAGTTAGTGAAATCCGAATCGGCAACATACAAATCCCTATCGGCATAAGCCATTGCCGTTGCTTGGGTGTATACATGAGCAAAATCTAACGAATTGGGCGTCATATTCCCAACCTCAAACCCTTCTAGCATCTTGAGTATTTGAATAACGTTGATACCACCTGAGCTTGGCGGTGCCATACCACAAACCCGATTTTTTCTATAAGTACCACAAACGGGTTCTCGTTTAACCGCTTGGTAATTTTCGAAATCAGAGATTTCCAGTACACCAGGGTTTATCGGGCTATTTTTTACAGCATCAACAATACGCGCGGGAATATCACCCTTGTAAAATGCATCGGCACCTTGACTGGCAATCTTGCGCAGCACATTCGCTAATTTAATATTACGCTTTTTATCGCCAACTTGAAGGATCTGTCCGCCGGGGAAAAAGTAACTGTTCGTTGCAGCAAACTCTTTTAACCCTGGATGCACTCCCAGAGAAAGTAATCGATGTAAACGCTCTGATACTGTAAACCCCTTTTGTGCCGTTACGATGGTATCGTCAAATAAGACAGACCAATCAAGCTCGCCGAATTCACCATGGGCTAACTCTAATGCTTTCAATGCGCCTGGAACACCAACAGAACGACCACCAACGACAGCATCTCTCCATTTAATCGGTTTACCCTTTTCAGTGAAAAGATAAGCGTTAGCCTCTGCAGGCGCGGTTTCGCGACCATCGAAAGTATGCAAACGCTTATTTTCATTGTCCCAATACAAAATAAACGTACCGCCACCGATCCCTGAGGATTGTGGCTCAACTAAAGTTAGCATTGCTTGAATAGCGACAGCGGCATCGATTGCACTGCCGCCTTTGTCGATAATGTTCCTGCCGGCCCAGCTCGCATAGGGATTAGCCGCTACGACCATGTAACTGTTCGCACTAAAGGCTTTTTTATCTGAATAGCCAGTTGCCGCTTCAGGCTCTCGATCTTCTCTTTTCTGAGGGCCAGACTGTGCAACAGCTACAGTAGTCGTGAACCAAAATAGACTAAGGGTGATAACTAAAAGTTTTCTAAACATCATTTAATTGAATTTCTCTGGATTAATTGGACGCTTATTTAAAAATGCATCAAATGCTTCTTGAGCGGGCTCTGAACGCATAGCATCGATAAAGTAGTCCAGTTCTTCATTCATATGCTCTTCGACACTTTGGTGATCGGTTTTCATCAATCTTTTTGTCGTTCGCAATGCCATTCTGGGTTTGGCGCACAATGCTGTGATGACTTTTTCAACCATGTCGTCTAATTGTTCTGCATCAAACTGAGCCGTCACTATCCCAAAACGCTCTGCTTCTTCACCATTAAACGGCTTACCTAACATCAGCCATTCAGCGGCTTTACGATGTCCGGCCAATCTGGGCAATATATAACTGGATGCATATTCTGGTACTAGACCTAAATCAATAAACGGCATGATAAACCGCGCACTGTCATCGCAGTAAACAAAATCGCAATGCAGCAATAAGGTTGTACCTATGCCAACCGCTATTCCTCTAACTTTTGCAACGACGGGGACTTCACAGCGCATCAACGCATTCATAAAGTGGGCTGTTTCATTCACATGTTCGGCATCACCTACCGAGGCAAAATCTGCAATATTATTGCCAGCGGTAAAACAATCGCCCGCACCTTCGATAACAACAACCTTAATATCGTTATCGGCCACAGCGTCTATTGCATCACCCATTGCATCATACATTTCTCGAGTAAGAGAGTTTTTCTTGTCTGGACGATTGATTGTGATGCGAGTCACGTTGTTATTGTTGGTAACAATAATATCTGACATGAGATTATTCCTTAAAATGTACCCTAGCAGGTATTTAATGCCGGTATATGGCACATGACTTTAACGTATATAACGGTATGATACCCAACGAAATAATAAATTCGACTCACGTTTATGAATAGGCTTTCATTTCCCACCGCATTTCGCTTGTGGATTGTACCATTATTTATTGGCTTAGCTGCCGTCATAGGCTGGCTATTCGACCCCGCCGCGTCGAAATTATTTGCCCTTAACTATGAGCATGTGCGTAATGGTGAGATCTATCGTATGCTCTCTGGCCATCTCATGCATACCAACGAGTGGCATCTACTGTTAAATTTAGCAGGTCTTGTATTGCTTTGGGCCTTGCATGGCGATTACTACACGCCTAAACGCCTCATTATTGTTTGGGTAGGCATTTCCCTTTTAACCAGTGTTGGGTTAGTCATTGTCGACCCCGATATGACATATGTAGGCTTATCGGGTGCCCTTCACGGTCTTTTCGCTTGGGGTGCTTGTCTGGATATACGCAACAAAGACAAAACCGGTTGGCTGCTATTACTTGGGTTATTTATAAAGATCGGATTTGAGCAATTCGGCGGTGATACCAGTGACATAGCAGCCCTTATTGACGCCTCTGTCGCTGTCAATGCACACGCATTTGGCGCATTTGCTGGGGTAATCTTTGGACTTTTTTACGCGCTAAAGAAAAGCCCTCAGTAGAGGGCTTTTGTCGTTACAAGTTCTCGTCGAACAGTTTATAGATACGTCGGTATTCATCCAACCACGAGCTTGGCTGGACAAAGCCATGCGGTTCTACCGGATAAATAGCCGTTTCAAAGTTTTCTTTTTCCAGTTCAATCAGTCGTTGTACTAATCGCACAACATCAACAAAGAATACATTATTGTCTACCATTGGTGCGTTGATTAATAACGGTTTCTCCAACCCTTCGGCAAAATAAATAGGTGAACTTCTGCGATACGCGATTGGATCAACGTCAGGTGTATTGAGGATATTCGAAGTGTAAGGATGATTGTAATGCGCCCAATCACTTACCGGACGTAACGCGGCGCCCGCTTGGAATAACTCAGGCTTGGTAAATAAAGCCATAAATGTCATAAAGCCACCATAAGAACCACCATATGTACCTATACGGCTTTCATCTACATTTGCATTTTCGACCAGCCACTTTACACCATCAACCAAATCTTCAATTTCAGGCGTTCCCATTCGACGATAGATAGCAGTACGCCAGTCTCTACCGTAGCCTTTAGACGCTCGATAGTCCATATCCATAACAACATAGCCTTCATGTGCCAGCATACTGTGGAACATAAACTCTCTGAAATAGCCTGACCACCCCATATGCGAGTTTTGTAGATAGCCTGCACCATGATTGAAAATCACTGCTTTACGCTTTTCGCTCGATTCATTGGTTGGCAAATAAACGCGAGAATAAATAGGCGCGTCATCATGGGACGATTGAACAGGCACTATACTGGGGGCCACCCAAGGTAATGCTAAAAACGCATCGCTAACCGTATCAGTAACCTTAACCGGCGAAGCTGATGCTTTTTGAAGTGCAAGCGTATACAGCTCAGGTGGCATCGTAAGCTTACTATGAGTGAGTAATAAACTCGTCTCATCTGGGCTCAGTACATAATCAGTCATACCGTTTAAATCAGTCAATGCCACCTTATCACCACCGTTAAGTGGTACGCGGTAAACCTCGTAGATACCAGGGTGTTTAACATTTGCGGTAAAGTATGCAAATGCGTCATCATCAGATAGCGTGACGTTATCAACTACATAATTACCACTTGTTAGCGCTTTAGCGTCGCCATCAATAGGTTTTACATACAAATGTGAATAACCGCTTTCTTCTGATAGGAAATACAGGGTTTCACTTTGATTTAGCCAGCCAAACTGGTTATAGGCATAATTTATCCAAGCTTCGTCCGACAAACGGTGCTGGGTTTCTAACTGTGCTTTATCAAAATCAACCGTTGTGATCCAACGATCTTTGTTGTCCCATGCTTCAAGCATAATGGCTACTTGATTACCGTTTGAGTGCCACACTATTGGCGATAACCCATACCAACTTTGTAGCAATCCAATATCTCGCGGCAGGCGATTTACCTGATAGTCTTCGCCAATAGCCTCTGCATTTTCACGTTTTACTTCAGCCAAGACATCATCGTTGTAGCCCGGTAAAACATGCTTTTCCAACTCGGTCATTTTATGTGTTTGTAAGTTTAACAACCACAAACTGTGACTTTCAGGCTTCGTATCTGCGACACGCTGGCGAACCCGATCCGCTGCAATGCGTCCATCTTCTTGAATATAGTTCGGCATAATATCGCCGTCAGAACGGGTCGGCAGGTCTTCGCGACTGGCAACGATCAAATATTGTCCATTCGGCGATAGCGCAACCGCTACGTTTTCATGACTTTTAGGGAGGTAGAACCGGTTATTCGTTACAGTATTATTCTGCGCTTTCAGTTCATCGGTGTAATCTGCGCGGGTTTGTCGATCAGCACGCTTGTTGGCGATGTAATCGATCAGTTTAATTTGCTCTCGTGCAATAAAATCTTTTGCCTCGCTTACTGCTTCAGGCTCGTTCGCATATTGCCAGTGTACTAACTCTTCACTGAAACCATTTTGCAAGCTAACGGCAACATAACGATTATCAACACGATAAGCCAACCTACCGTCATTCATAAACAAAAGGTCACGCGGCACATCACTATCGCGAGTAACCTGAACCACCGTTTGGGTATCATGTTTATACACGTAGATATTGTCTTCAAACACCCAGGCTGTTAGCGATTTATCGCTATTCGAAACCTGCCTCTCGCGCTCAACAGTATGCAACTCCCTAAGTGCAACGGCTTCACCGTTATTTAAAATGCCGGGTTTAGCGACAAAATAATCTTCAATGACAGAACCTTCTCGCTTGCGTTTGTAAACAATAGATTCACCATCTAATGACCATTCCGGAGAGGTTGGCTGACGTCCTAACCAATCTGGGTCCGACATTATTTGCTCTAGTGTTATTGCGCCCGTTGCATTTTCCACGGATTGGACTGGAGTAACGGTTTTGGGCGCCGCAACCGTCGTATTGTTGGCTGATGCGGTGCTGGGCGTTTGCGTTGCTACGCACGCAGTAAGTGTTGTACTGATCACAACAATCAGCAACGGCTTAGTTGTTTTCCACATGTTGAGTTCCTGTTTTTATTTCGCGCCAAACTATAGCACTAAGACGTTACCTCTGGTCAAACAAGGTCGTCAGTAAAATCACGAAGTTCATCGAAAATATTGGTTGGGGCGAGTGATCTTTTTAGTTTAAATTAGGCTAATAAAAACCAACACATCGCGTTAGAGATCTGATATGAAATTAATTAGTAACAGTTTGATAGGATTGTTTTTATTGGCTAGCACGCCGGTATTCGCAGTAGAAGAATGCCCCGACGTACTTAAATTTGTAAAACGTAAACTCAACTCACAGGAAACCGTTAATTTATGTAGTGAGTTCAAGGGTAAAACCTTATTAGTTGTCAACACCGCCAGCTACTGTGGATTTACGCCACAATTCGAGGGTTTGGAAAAACTGTACGCTGATTACAAGGATCAAGGTTTTGCAGTACTTGGATTTCCATCACATGATTTCAACCAAGAGGACGATGATGAAGGGAAAACAGCAGAACTTTGTGAGTTAACCTATGGTGTCAAGTTTCCAATGTTTGAGGCCGTTGCGGTAAGGGGCGATGACGCCGACCCGCTGTACCGGATGTTAGCTGAGAAATCGGGTACGACACCGAAATGGAATTTCTATAAATACCTGGTAAACAAGAATGGTGACGTAGTTGAAAGTTATTCATCATTCACGAAACCCGACGACGACGACTTAATTGCCGATATTAAATCTGCGTTGGCACAATAATGCATGAGTGACACAGAGCGTCGCCTAGAGTTGAGATAAAAAAACCCCGCAATAATGCGGGGTAAAAACAAGCACACTCAACTTGGAACACACGGTAGGAAGGAAACTAAACACCCTACAGAGATTAAGAGTCACTAGGCTCCAATAAGTTCAAAAATATTTTTCTCCGCAGATTTCCACGCTTCATTTGCCGCCTCTTCGCCCATTGCTAAGCCCTCTGCGTAAACAAAATTGACGTCATTAACCCCCAGGAACTGCCAAAAGTGCTTTAAATACTCTGTTTGCGTGTCCAGAGGTGTTCCCGCATAAATACCACCACGCGCAGCTAACACGGTTACTTTTTTATCTTTCAATAAGCCTACCGGGCCATTTTCTGTATATTTAAACGTTCTCCCTGCGCGAGCTAACCGATCAAACCAGGCTTTTAAACTACTGGGAATGCCAAAGTTATACATCGGAACGGCCAAGACAATTTCATCTGCGCGTTCAACTTCTAATACAATTTCGTCAGAAATTTGTGCAAGAGCCTGTTGTTCAGAGGACCTTGCTTCTTCTGGCGTCATCCATGCGCTCATTTCTGCGTCGTTCAAATGAGGAAGCTCTGAATCTGCAAGATTTCGCGTGGACACATCAACAGACATAGTCTTGGTCAGTTCATTGATGTACTTTTCCGCTAACTTGTAAGAGTTTCCATTGCTGGAATTTAAGCTCGACTGGATAACTAATATTTTCTTCATGTGATGTGTACCTCTAAAAATTCAGTGGAAACATAATATGAATAACTAATTAGAAATAAAATCGCATTATTTTGACCAAAGCATTCAAATAAATAGAACGAAATTCGGTTTTAACTGGCACTTTAATCGAAAGCCATCAAGTGATTGAAGCTAGCATACTGTTTTGACAACCTATCAATGGATTAAAACAAAGGGTTTACGGTTAAAAACACGTGAGTGTCGTTACCTATTTATGTTCTCGCCCGTGTTTGATTTTTTCAATAAGTTGGCGTTTAATCTGAGAGGTAGTAATAAATTGGCTGTTTGTACTGAATATCTATGAAACTGCATCTTTTAGTTTTATGCACAAGCCTACTAGCAATATTGCCCTATGCTCACGCAGAGCGAAAAACCGTAGTCTTGGGGGCGTCACTCTTTCCGCCAAGCGCTTACATTGACAAAGACTCGGGAGAGTGTGTCGGCGAAAATATAGATGTCTCCAGAAAAGTACTAGCCCACTACGATATTAAACTTGAGGTTGTGTGTACGTTACCGGCCAGAATGTACCGCCTTATTAAAAATTCAGAAGTCGATTTTACCGTCAATGTTAAATCAACCACGGATTTGCGGCCCTATGTTGAGTTCGTCGAACCACCATTAAAGAACTTGATAATTAATCTTTACAGACATGCAAACGACAACGAGTTAAAAACCATTTCTGCGATCCGCGGTTTTGAATATAACGGAGGCCGACAGAATTTAGTTGATCAAAACTACCGCTTTATCGATTTACCCACTGCAGAAGCCGCACTGCAATTATTTTTAAAGCGCCGGACCAGTGCGCTTATCTCCTATCAGTCGAACGTGCTCCATTTAATGCAACAAAACGGCCTCTCATTCCCTAACGAGGTTACTGTCACCCCATTGCTTGAAGTAAATGCGTATTTTGGCGTTGCCAAAGGCTCTGAGCATTTTGATTTGCTTTGGCATGCTTTTAACGACTATGCAGAGGTGAATGATTTAACTTATTTTGTACAACTAACAACACCGGAGTGACGAAGCCATTTGCGGTTAAATGGATACTGTAAAAACACGCTAACCTTCAATCCGCAGCTAGTTGTTGATCCTTCTCCAAACCTTTAGATAATCCGAACAAAGAAAAAAGATCAATCGGATATTTTTTACATTAACACCAAATAAAAGTTGCTAAAGACATCTGATCCTTAGTAAAAATATTACGCGTAGTAATGGGGACTTTTTCACAAGGAAACCGACTATGTACACATATAGATTACTATTGGGAGCCTTTTCTCTTTTGAGTGTAGTAGGCTGTAACTCCGACTCAAATGATTTGCCTCCACCGCCTACTCCACCGACACCACAACCCACTGTCACAACCATCGTTGACGTAGCCGTAGACAATGGTAATTTCACAACGTTAGTTGCAGCCCTTGAAGCCACCGGGCTTGATGCTACGCTAGCTGACCCTGATGCAAGCTTTACCGTCTTCGCACCGACTGACGACGCATTTGCGCTGTTGGGTGATGACACCATTTCAGCGCTGCTGGAAGACACCGATACGCTCTCTAGTATTTTGACATATCATGTTTTGTCCGGCGAAGTGAACGCAGATACAGCGTTAAATGCTGCAGGTTCAACGGTCGAGACGGTTAACGGTTCGAATGTTGCTCTATCGATCACTGACGGGGAGCTATACATCAATCAAGCGCTGGTAACAGCTACAGATATTGTGACCGATAATGGAATTATACACGTTATCGATCGCGTCATAACCCCGCCAGCTGATTCAGGCGATCCAGTAAATAATATCGTTGAAACCGCGATATCCGCCGAAAACTTCACAACATTAGTTGCCGCTTTACAAGCGACATCGCTGGATGCAGCACTGGCTGACGAAACTCAACAATTTACTGTTTTTGCACCTACAGATGATGCTTTCGCTATGTTAGGTGAGGAAACCATCAACACTTTGCTGGAAAACCCCGACATCTTGTCTGATATCTTATTGCAACATGTCGTGTCGGGTGCCGTCGATTCTACAACGGCCTATAGCCTGGTTGGTCAAGAGGCTGAAACACTGTCACTGGCGACGATCCCTGTTGCCTTGAATACAGATACGCGCGCACTCACCTTTGGTGGTGCGAATATCGTGACAACAGATATTTATACTACCAACGGCATTATTCACGTTATTGACACCGTGGTGGTCGCAGATGTTGAAGTGCCAGCGCCAGCACAAAACATTGTCGAAATTGCATCACAAGCCGGCAGTTTTAATACGTTGGTAGCGGCCTTACAAGCAACAGGGTTGGACACGGTTTTGGCTAACGCTGACGCCGAGTTTACGGTGTTTGCTCCAACAGACGCCGCTTTTGAACTATTAGGCCAGGACACAATTACTGCGTTGTTGAATGACACTGAGGCCCTCAGCAATATCCTTCTCAATCATGTAATCGCGGATGCAACCATTTTGCAGGATGCAGCAGTGTCTGTTGCCCAGTCAACCTCGCCATTCGTCACGATGGCAAATGAACAGGAAACTGCGCTATCACTTTCAGGCTCTACCTTGTTTATTAACCAGTCAACAGTTTCTTCTGCCGATATCTTGGCCGAAAATGGCGTGATCCATGTTATTGATCAAGTCATTCTTCCTTTAGCCGAGAAAGGTGAGCCAACCGATACCATTGCCGATGTCGTCGCCGGTAGTCAAGACTTTGAGACACTATTAGCAGCGTTACAAGCGGCCGATCTCGTAGATGTCCTTGCCAATGAAAATGTGACTGCCACCGTATTTGCACCTACCGATTCGGCCTTTGATAAGATTGAAGATGCGGCTTTATCAGCATTACTGAGCGATCAAAGCGCGCTTGCTGGGGTTCTGCTGCAGCATGTGGTAACCAATATAGAAATTAATGCACTGCAAGCATATGCCGCTAATGGCGGAAGCGTCGACACAGCGTCAGGTCAAGACGTAACGGTAGACCTCGTTAACTATACACTTTTTGAAGATACAGATTCATCTGAAGTAGCTTATGACGCCACAAACGAGCGTTTAGTTGGCGGGAAAGCTTCAGCATTAGCGGGCTATACACTTTATGTATTCGATAATGATTTGGGCACTGGTGGTAGCGTTTGTAATGATACTTGTGCAGAAACTTGGCCACCTGTAATCGTATCAGACGGGGATGCGTCACCGCTTGTTGGATTATCCATGATTGAACGTGACGACGGTTCTATGCAGGCAGCCTACCAAGGTAGACCTCTATATTTCTTTAACGGAGATACAACTCCAGGAGAAGCCAATGGTGATGGTGCTAGTGGGTTATGGTGGGCTGTATCGCAACCTCAAGTAGCCCTACGAGTTCAAGGCGCTAACGTAACCACTACCGATATTTACACGGTGAACGGTGTCATTCATGTCATCGATAGCGTTATCACTGAATCACTGTCGAATTAAACTGTAACGTGATTCAAGCAGAATAGAAAAATCAAAAGGCCAGCATAGTAGCTGGCCTTCATCTAAAGCTTTTTAACTTTGCTAAAATTTTTCGAACGCGAGCTTAAAGTCAGCAACCAAATCATCGATATCTTCTATGCCAATAGAAAAGCGGATCAAATTTTCACTGATCCCCATTGCTTTCCTTGCTTCGGCACCATTTTCAAAAAAGATAGTCGAGGCAACCGGCAATGCGAGTGTACGCGTATCACCTAAATGTGTTGCCGATAGCACCAATGAAAGTTGGTTTAGAAAATCAACTGGATCTATGTCGTCGCGCAACTCAATACTTAAAATAGCACCGAAAGTACGGAACTGCTTTCGTGCCAAACCGTGCTGTGGATGACCCGCTAAACCGGGATAATAAACCTCCGATACACAGGGATGAGAGTGCAACCAGGTAGCTAACTGCAGCGCGTTGTCACAGGCTTTATCCATTCGTAATGCCAGTGTTTCAATACCTACAGCTAATCGACCTGCGGATTCAGGCGCCAGTGTGGCCCCCATATCTCGCAAGCCACGTTTTTTAATTTGGGTTATACACCATTGTTGATGGTCATCGCCTTTATAGGCTTCATGAATATTGCCATATGTCCGCCAATCAAATAATCCAGTGTCAACTACAACGCCACCCAACACGTTTCCATGACCGCCGATATACTTAGTAAGCGAACTGACTACCAAGCTTGCACCAACAGCTTTAACATCGAATAAATAAGCTGGTGTCATGGTGTTATCTATAACAAACACCAAACCTTTTTCGGCACAGAATTGACCAATTGCCTCACAATCGCTGACCTGGGTGACAGGGTTAGCAATCGTTTCACAGAACACCATGCGCGTATTTGACTGGCATGCCGCTACCACATTACGAATATCAGTAACATCAACAAACGTCACCTCTACGCCATATGAAGACAGCGTGTTTAAAAAGCTGCGCGTGTTGCCAAATAAATACTGGCTCACAATAATATGATCACCAGCCTTTAGCAGTGATATCAGCGTGCTGCTGATTGCGGCCATACCAGTGGAAAAACACAAAGCCCCTACACCACCTTCAAGATCATTGAGTATGGCTTGAAGTGCATTAACAGATCCCGATGATGAACGAGAGTATACGTGCCCTGCTTTCTTTCCTTGAAAAACATCGACAAGGTCCTGTGCATCTGCATATTCAAACAATACAGATTGGGAGGTAGAACTGTGAACGCCACCTGATTCAGGGGCATTTAAATTGCGGTCAGCATGAACGAGTGTGGTGGTGAATCCTTTGTGAGACAAAACTTATTGCTCCGAAAACCTAACATTATTGGGGTACTTGGCGTGCACTGTACCAAAAAATTGATATACGCGATGCATTTTATCCTCAAAAGTACCATCTGGCGAAATGCTTGGCCCAATAATGATTTTCTTTAACTTAAAATCAAACCCTATCAATACCACTGGAACCTTTGCAGTTTCCGCGATTGCGAGAAAGCCTGTTTTCCATGGGTAGATTGGTGAACGCGTTCCCTCTGGTGCCACTGCAAGTATCATTTCTTCTTTTTGATTGAACTCGTTGACAACCTGTCCCACCACTCCGTGAGCTGAGCGTCGGTCAACTGGCATTCCACCGATGGCTTCCAGTAGTTGTTTAACAACGGGTACAAATATCGTGTGCTTACCAAGAAATCGAATGCGGATACGCAGTGCAAATAATACTGCTACACCTAAAAAGAAATCCCAATTAGACGTATGAGGCGCTACCGCCACCACCATTTTACGAAAATTAGGTAATTCGCCCTGAAATGACCATCCCGTTAACTTCAACAATGTCCTCCCCAACCAACCGGTAAATCGGTTTCCCCCTAAGGGCGGCGGACCTATTAATTGCTTGTCGATTTTAATTTGTTGTTGTGAAGACATAGACATTACTGCTACAAAATAATACGTTGAGTATAACAACAACAATTTTAAGTGGGTGCAAGCGCTTTATGTTGGTGCACCCAACAGACTTTACTGAGCCATGTGTATTCTATTTATCGCAGTCAATAAACACCCTAAGTACCCTCTCATTATAGCAGCCAATCGAGACGAATTTCATAAACGCCCCACACAACAAAGCCAATTCTGGGAATCGGCACCTGATGTCCTAGGGGGTATAGATATGGAGGCTGGCGGGACATGGATGGGGGTTACGCGGCACGGCAAATTGGCCGCATTAACCAATATTCGAGATCCCAATCGAATTAAATCCAACGCAATATCACGTGGCGCATTGGTAGCCGACTTTCTCAAAACTGATGTAACGGTCAGTGACTACTCAAGCCAGATTTCGAAGAGTGTTGACGATTACAACGGATATAACTTGTTATTCGGTGACCTTCCATCAATGGATATCCGCACATTTAATAGCCATTTATCGGAAGAACAACGTTTGGAAACCGGCTTTTATGGCCTATCCAATGCCAGCCTAGACGTTGCTTGGCCTAAAATACAACGTGGTAAAAAAGCACTTGAGCAGTATTGTGAAACTCATAAACAGCTTGATACACAAGCGTTATTTTCAATATTGGCAGATCCTACGCTCGCGGAAGATACTGAGTTACCCAAAACTGGCGTGCCTTTGGAATGGGAGAAACGATTGTCATCCATTTTCATTACTAGCGAGGATTACGGTACACGTGCGAGTACGCTCTTGCTCATGGATAAGCAGATGCATATTTATTGGTATGAAAATAGTTTTGATCAGTATGGCGAAGTTACAGGCTCGCGTGCGTATGACTTTCCACTAGAGAAATCCTAAAAACATGCGTATTTGTTTGGATCGCCACTGGTAAGCAACGCATGCACAATGGCATAATGCGCCGGTTGCCAACTCACTATAAAGAGGACTATTCGTGTTTGAAGTGTTACCCCAATTAGCGCCTGATCCAATTTTGGGCTTATCTGCCGCATTTAAACAAGATCCTAACCCCAATAAAATTGATTTAGGTGTGGGTGTTTATAAGGATGAGCAAGGCAATACACCAATCGTTAAAGCGGTTGCTAAAGCAGCGAAGCAACTTTTAGACACGGAAACCTCAAAAACCTATATCACGCCACAGGGTGTACAAGGTTTCATTGATAATATGCTGAGTTTAATTCTATCAGCGCACAGCCCAGTATTGTTAGCCGATCGCGTTGCGGCTGTACAAGCTCCTGGTGGTTGCGGTGCACTTAGGATCTTGGCGGAATTATTAACACGTGTAGATAAAGATCTGACCGTTTGGGTCAGTGATCCTACCTGGGCAAACCATATCCCGCTTATCGGTAACGCAGGGCTTTCAATTAAAACATACCCTTATTACGACAAAGCCACCGCATCGGTTAAATTTGACGAAATGATCGATGCACTAAAGGCCGTTCCAAAAGGTGATGTTGTCCTGTTCCACGGCTGCTGTCACAACCCAACCGGTGGTGATTTGAATCGTGAACAATGGAATGAAGTGTTGTCTGTGACAGAACAACAAGGTTTCTTGCCATTTTTTGATATCGCCTATCAAGGCTTCGGTGATGGCTTAGAAGACGATGCCTATGCGATTCGTTTGTTTGCTGAACGTTTACCTGAGCTAATTATTGCCGCCTCATGTTCAAAGAACTTTGGTTTGTACCGTGAACGTGTTGGTCTAGCAGCGATTTTGACGCAAGATGCCAAAACTAAGCAAGTTGCGCAGAGTCAAATTCAAAGCGTTGCACGCGGTATTTACTCTATGCCACCAAGCTATGGTGGAGCTCTCGTCGATATTATTTTAAGCGACCAGGGGTTGAAGCAAGAGTGGATTGATGAAGTCGATGCAATGCGTAATCGTATGCAGCAATTGCGCGCACTGTTGGTCAATGCATTACAGGATAAAGGTGCCAATAAAGATTTCTCATTTATTAATGAGCAAAAAGGCATGTTCTCGTATTTGTGTATTTCGCCTGAGCAAGTGCAACAAATGCGTGAGCAAAACAGTGTTTACTTTGTTGACTCTAGCCGTGTGAATATTGCCGGGATCAATCAACACAACGTTGAGCGACTCGCAGACAGCATTATCGCGGTGTTGTAACCATCCTAATCAGGTGGCTCTGGCGAGCCACCTATCTAAAGCATTGGCGAATGCTTGTTTTTCTCTTTGACCATAGGGCTTTTGCCCGCCAGTATGTTCTCCACTTGCTCGCATGGTGTCCATAAAGTCACGCATGTTAAGCTGCGCTCGAATACTACTGCGATCGTACATGTCGCCGCGCGGATTGAGCGCATCAGCACCTTTGCCCAACACTTCTGATGCCAACGGAATATCAGACGTAATAACTAAATCACCAGCAACACAATGCTGTGCAATATAGTCATCAGCAATATCAAAACCCTTTTCCACTACAACGTTTGTAATTTGTTGATCGGGAGGCGTCTTGATACTCTGATTGGCGACCAAAATCACAGCCACCTTGGTTCTACGACTGGCTTTAAACAAAATGTCCCGTGCAATGACGGGACAGGCATCAGCATCAACCCAAATGGTCATTAGGCCAAGAATCCTCCATCAACAATGACTGTCGCTCCGGTGGTATAGCTAGACGCATCAGATACTAAGTACAAAACTGTCCCCGCCATTTCATCTGGTTGAGCAGTTCTGCCCAATGGAATTTGCATTAGTGCAGTTTTCAAAATTTTATCGTTTGTGGTTAACGCTGACGCAAATTTTGTTTCGGTTAAACCCGGTAACAGTGCGTTCACGCGTATATTAAAGCGACCACATTCCTTTGCAAATGATTTTGTCATACTGATCACAGCAGCTTTTGTAATGGAATAAATACCCTGCATGTCACCAGGACGTATACCGTTAACTGATGCAGTGTTTAATATCACACCACCGCCCTGCTCGCGCATCATTTTGCCGGCCTCGATAGACATGAAAAAATAACCACGAATGTTAACATCAACAGTCTTGTTGTAGGCGCCTAAATCGGTATCAAGTATATGACCGAAATACGGGTTAGCCGCTGCGTTATTTACCAGAATATCCAATCGCCCAAAGTCACGCTTAATCGTATTAAATGCGGTTTCAATCTGATCCATTTCGCCCACATGGCAAGCTAAAGCAGTTGCTTTGCCACCATCGGCCACAATGCTATCAGCTACTGTTTTGCAATCATCAAACTTACGGCTTGATACAATGACATGAGCGCCATATTGAGCTAATAACCGCGCGATAGACTCACCAATACCGCGACTTGCACCGGTCACTAACGCGACTTTCCCACTTAAATCAAACAAATTTTGCATATTCATAATCTCTTTATAATTTACGCCAACATACCACCATCAAGCACGACACTTTGCCCTGTCATAAAGCTTGATTCATCGGTAGCTAGCCACGCGATCGCGCTTGCAATCTCTTCTACTTTACCTAAACGTCTCATTGGATTAGCGCCAATAATTGCACGCTGGGCCCTTTCATCGACCTTCTTCAATGTATTTTGCACCATTGGTGTATCAATAAAGCTCGGGCACACGGCATTACAGCGAATGTTCGCTCTCGCGTATTCGACCGCTGCTGCTTTAGTTAACCCCATCACGCCGTGCTTAGCAGCACTGTAAGCTGAAATCATGGGTGAAGAGCGCAAACCCGCCACTGAAGCAATATTGATGATGTGTCCTTTTCCTTGTTTTAGCATTACCGGTATAACGGCCTGCATACAATGCCAAACGCCGGCAAGGTTAATCGCAATGTTGCGGTCAAACGCTGACTGAGGCACCTCATGAAACGGCGCGGGATCGTGATCAACCCCAGCGTTATTGAGAATGACATCAATACCGCCCATCTTTTCAACGCTGAATGCAATAAGCTCTGCAACGGCTTTACTATCAGACACATCGGTCTGGTGAAAAAATGCACTATGGCCCGCATCGTTGATTGACTTAACTAACGCCTCGCCGTCCTTAACATTGATATCACTGACCACAACTGTTGCACCGAGTTGCGCCATCAGCGCAGCAGCACCTTCGCCGATACCTGACGCACCACCAGTTACTACAATACGTTTTCCTGATAATGACTGCATGGTTAATCCTTATGGTCGACTTTTAACACTAATTTGCCAAAGTTTTCGCCTTTAAATAGCATCATCAGTGTTTGTGGGAATTTTTCGAACCCTTCAACCACATGCTCTTTCGCTTTCAATTTGCCTTCTGCAATCCAGCCGGCCATTTCTGCCGCTGCTTTTCCATAGTGTTTCGCATTATCGAATACAACGATACCTTCCATACGCGCACGATTGACGAGTAACGATAGATAGTTTGAGGGCCCTTTAACTGGCGTAGTGTTGTTGTATTGGCTTATTGCGCCACAAATAACAATGCGAGCTTTGAAATTAATCCGGGTCAACACATCATCCAGTATGTCACCGCCGACATTGTCAAAGTAAACGTCAACGCCTTTAGGACATTCGCGTTTTAAGCCTTGCTTGACGTCTTCGTGTTTGTAATCAATAGCGCCATCAAAGCCCAGTTCATTGATCAGATAGTCACATTTATCTTGACCGCCCGCTATGCCTATAACACGGCATCCTTTAATTTTAGCAATTTGACCAACAACAGTCCCAACGGCACCGGCAGCACCGGAGACAACCACGGTTTCACCGGGTTGTGGATTGCCTGTATCTAATATACCGAAATATGCCGTCATACCGGGCATACCTAATACACCCAAGTAACGCTCTAGTGGTGCTAGGCGTGGATCAACCTTGTGGACACCTTTTGTGTCTACAACTGCATACTCTTGGACACCAAAATGCCCATATACAAAATCACCCGCGGCAAAATTAGGATCTGTGGATTCAAGTACCTCGCCAACCGTGCCTGCGCGCATGACCGCACCTATTTGAACCGGTTCAATGTATGACTTTCCATCATTCATCCAACCACGCATAGCCGGATCGAGGGAAATGTAATCAATTCGCACTAAGATTTGATTGTCACCCAAAGCCGGGGTTTCAGAAGTCGACAATGTCCAATTGGATTCATTTGGTTCGCCAATTGGGCGAGATGCTAATAAAAACTGTCTATTTTTCATAATGGTGTCCTTTTTGTTTGCAAGTTTTGTTTAGAAAAAATCGGCTTGCATGTCGTTACAAACTTCGTCGACGTTTAACAATAGTCCGAAGTCTCTTTCAATGAGTGGCAACTCCCAATGAAAGTAATATTCTGCGGCACGTAATTTACCTTCTAAGTAATCCTTACGTTGTTGATTATCTTCAGCAACGGTAGTCATCAGTTGGCTAGCAGTATTGGCCTGGCGCAGCCACATCCAGCTCATCACAACAGAAGAGAAAATATTCATAAAGCATTGTGCATTAGCAATTAACGGTGCTTGACGATCGCTCGCTAGCGTCGTGCCAATATGTTGAATAAGCGCGGGTAAACGGGCCAAATATGGCTGCAATAACGCAACAAGCGCCTGTGTTCGCTCCGTAGTTGCTAATTGCATATCTGTGGCAATGCGCCCTTGCAACGTTTTCAAACCTAGTTGATTATTTTGCCAAAGCTTTCTGGTCATCAAATCTAATGCCTGAATGCCGTTGGTGCCTTCATGGATGGGGTTTAAGCGGTTGTCACGCCAACACTGTTCTACTGGATACTCTCGGGTGTAACCGGCACCACCTAAAATTTGAATCGCTAAATCATTTGCCTTAGGTCCAAACTCAGATGGCCATGCCTTACAAATAGGCGTAAGTAGATCAAGCAATTCTGCGGTTGCCTGTTTTTCGGCTTCATCAGCTAGACTCGCTTTTCCATCCACTAGCAACGAACCATAAAAACACAGCGCCATTCCGCCTTCGGTATAGGCTTTTTGCGCTAATAGCATGCGTTTTACATCACCGTGTTCAATAATGTTAACTGCAGGGTCTTCAGGCTTTGTGAGTGGTGGTTTACGGCCTTGAACGCGATCTTTGGCGTATTCGAGGGAGTAACGATAGCCTCGATAACCAATCATTGCAGCACCAAAACCAACACCAATACGCGCTTCGTTCATCATCATGAACATATAACGTAAACCCTGATGGGGCTCTCCGATCAAGTAGCCATGGCAATCACCATTTTCACCAAATGTGAGTGCCGTTGAAGTTGTACCGCGGTATCCCATTTTGTGGATCAACCCTGCAAGCGTGACATCATTTCGATCACCGACTTGCTCATTTTCATCCAACCTATATTTCGGCACTATAAACAATGAGATCCCTTTCACCCCTGCTGGCCCACCTGGAATTTTAGCTAAAACAAGATGGACAATATTGCTAGAGAGTTCGTGCTCGCCGCCACTGATGTAGATTTTGCTACCTTTGATACGATAGCTTCCATCTTCTGCAGGTGTTGCCGTAGTGCGAATATCCGCAAGCGATGAGCCAGCATGAGGCTCAGTCAATGCCATCGTACCCGTGAACTCACCGGTTAACATGCGCGGCATAAATCGCGCTTTAAGTTCCTCACTGGCGAAATGGCAAATTACGTTCGCAGCGGCAGCAGTTAAAAATGCATAGCCAGTGGAAGACGGGTTCGCCGCCATAAAATAGCTGGCGCATGCGGTCATGACGGTTTCAGGCAGTTGCATACCACCATCATCATAACTGTATCGTCCTGCGATAAAGCCGGCTTCTCGGTATGTATCAAACGCGGTTTTTACTTCCGGGATCATTGACACTTTATTACCGTCAAACTTAGGTTCGTTCTTATCGGCTTCGCTGTTGTGCGGTAAAAACTGCTCTTCTGCAATTTGTTCGGCAATATCCAAAATTGCATCTATTGAGCCTTTGTCGTGATCAGCAAATGGTGCTTGCGTTAACAACTGATTAAGGTCTAGATTTTCATACAACTGAAAATTCAGTTCCTGACGGGGGACTAATAGTTCTGCCATAACTTTCACTCGCTATTGAATTGTTCATAGTGTTGCACGAACAGAATAGGGTTTTAATTGTCTCAAATGACATATTTTTGGTTTATACTGCCACATATTAGTCTTGTTAATATGCGCTACTTACTCACTATTATGGAACATGTAGAAACGATTGCAGCGAAACCCTATCAAGTTGTCATTGTTGGCTTCGACCAAGCACTCGCATCGTCAATTAATGGCGCGATTGACATGTTTTCATTATCCGGCGTTGCCTGGCAGCGCATCTATCAACAACCCATAAAAAAATTATTTAATGTGCAATTAGCAAGTCTTGATGGCGGTTTAGTGCGTTGTATCAACAATAATCAGTTGATCGCACATACATCACTGGATCAAATACAACATGCTGACATTGTGATGGTGCCAACTATTGGTGGAAATATTCCACAAGTATTAGAACAAACGCGCGGTATTTTGCCCCATTTAATAAGGCTCTATCGGGCTGGAAGTGACCTTGCGAGCAACTGTACAGGCGCATTTTTACTCGCCAATGCGGGGTTACTTGAGGGACGAATGGCCACTACTCATTGGGGGTACGCTGAACTCTTTTCCACTATGTTCCCAAAAGTAAACCTGATGCCCAACCAATTGATTACTGAAGACAATCAAATATTCTGCGCTGGTGGTGGTATGGCATGGTATGACCTCGCTCTGCGATTAATTGAACGTTATTACGATCACAAGGTAGCTGCTGATACCGCGCGTGCACACGTAATAGAGTTTGCAAGAGGTCAGCAAGCAGCCTACGCACCTTTAGGACGTAAAAAATTTCACCACGACAGTGATATATCAAAGTTGCAGGATTGGATAGACAGGCATTTCTTCCAACCTATTGGTATCGACGAGATGGCTGAACAGGTTTCACTGTCGAGCCGCACTCTCAATCGGCGTTTCAAAGCTGCAACCCAGCAAACCCCACAGCAATATCTTCAACATGTGCGTATTGAACAAGCCAAACGGTTGCTCATCAATTCTGATCAGGCCATATCCAGTGTAGTTCAGGAAATTGGCTATGAAGATATCAGTTCTTTTACGCGCTTGTTTAAACGAGTTACCGGTTTCTCTCCTGGCTATTACCGAAAACGCTTTAGACGATAAATTTATTCTGGAACAAGATTTTAGATAACTGCTAAAATAATAATGCTTACTAAAGCACACCCGAATTTAACTCCCATTCTTGGTGAACACACAATGAAAACAATGACTAAAGCGCCAATTGCGCTTGCCGTATGTTGCGCATTAGGTAGCACTGTGGCTATCGCACAAACGGCAGAAGAAAAAGAAAATGCAATCTTAGAGAAAATTACGGTAACCGCTCAAAAGCGTACCCAATCGATCCAAGAAGTGCCTATTTCTATCGCGACGCTCAATGGTGAACGTTTCGAAGCGCTTTTCTCTGGTGGTGAAGATATTCTAGCTTTGGCTGTACGAGTACCTGGCCTATACGCTGAATCGTCTAATGGTCGTGTAGCGCCACGTTTCTACATGCGTGGATTAGGTAATACTGACTTCGATTTGGCAGCATCACAACCTGTGTCCATCGTGATGGATGATGTGGTAATGGAAAATGTTGTATTAAAAAGCTTTCCTTTATTTGATGTTCAACAAGTTGAAGTGATCCGTGGTCCACAAGGTACATTGTTCGGACGTAACACGACGGCTGGTATTGTGAAATTTGATACTGTTAAGCCAACACAAGATTTTGATGGTTATACCAAGTTTGGATTTGGCTCTTACGGCACCATCAATCTAGAAGCAGCAGCTGGCGGTGCAATTAATGATGATTGGTCTGGCCGTATTTCTATATTGTCTCAAGATCGTGATGACTACATCGACAATGCGTACACCAACCAAAAAGATGCACTTGGCGGCTATGATGAAAAAGCATGGCGTGCACAGCTCCTGTATCAACCAAGTGACGATTTTTCTGCGTTATTGAACGTACACGGGCGCAATTTAGAAGGCACTGCATCAATTTTCCGCGCCAATATTTTCAACAAAGGCTCTAACGATCTAAATCAAAACTATGACCGTGATGTCGTTTGGTACAACGGTGACTTAACGGGTGATGGTACTGACAACAACCCACAAGAATACCGTAACTTTGGCACGTCATTGAAATTAGAATATGACGCAGGTGATTACACCATCACTTCAATTTCTGCACTGGAAACAGCTGACGGTTATAGTTTAGGTGACATTGATGGCGGCGTTGCCCTATTCGCGCCTGCCGATATTAATGGCGACGGAACAGAAGAACTTACCTACCCTGGCTTCATCGCATTTGATGCAGTAACACAGGATGATCTTAAAGATCTCGAACAGTTTACCCAAGAAATCCGTTTTGCCAGTGATACTAGTGATGCGTTAAGTTGGCAAGCAGGCGCGTTTTTCTTCGATTCATCGTTTAGCGTTACCAGTATCGATGGTTATTTTGGTGCAACCACGGTTACACATGAAAACACGACATGGGCTATTTTTGCGCAGACGTCCTATCAGGTTAACGAAAAGCTGAATATTACCGGTGGTGTGCGTTATACGCGTGATGACAAATCATTAGTCGTTGGCGATCAAAACGTAAATGGTTTTGCATTGATTACAGGTGATGCACAAATTCAAGATTACGATCCAATTGACGTAGATGACGGTCAAGTTAGTTTCGAGCTTAGCGCGAACTATAAACTGACTGACAATACATCAGTATTTGCGCGCTTAGCGAATGGTTTCCGAGCACAAACGATTCAAGGTCGTGATGTTGCGTTTGAAGGCTCGCCGAGTGTTGCTGATGCTGAAACAATTAATTCGATTGAAGGTGGTTTCAAGTCGGATTTACTAGACGATTCGTTACGCCTAAATGCAGCCGTTTATTACTATGAAATCGACGATATGCAATTCTCTGCTATCGGCGGTGGTAATAACTTCACGTCATTGGTCAATGCTGATAATGGTGTCGGTTATGGATTTGAAGTAGACGCGCAATGGTTGGCGACTGATGAGTTAACGCTTACAGCAGGTTACAGCTATAACTATACTGAAATTCAAGACGACTCACTGACAGTGCTGCCATGTGGAGCAAACCCAGCCTTCGGTGCTACCGGAAATTGTACAGTTTTGGATCCCCGTCCAGATGGTTTCAGAGCGTCTATTGACGGAAACCCATTCCCTCAAGCACCTGAAACAATTTTTAACTTCACCGCACGTTATGCCATTCCATTTGGCGATGACGGTGAGTTATTCGTGTTTACTGATTGGGCCTTCCAGGGCGAAACCAACTTATTCTTGTACGACTCTGTTGAGTTTACGACGGATGATAACTTTGAAGGCGGTCTTCGTATCGGATACGAAAATTATGCCGAAGGGTTTCAGGTTGCTTTATTTGGTCGCAACATTACCGATGAAGATAATGTAAAAGCTGCTGTCGATTTTAACAACCTAACCGGTATCGTTAATGAACCACGGGTGTGGGGTGTAGAAGCGAAATTCACCTTCTATTAAACACTTTGCAGTAATAAAAAAGCCGCGATATTCGCGGCTTTTTTTATGCGTAACGACACGACTACTTATTTTGCAATCGCCACATTATTGTCTTCAGACTCCGGTAGCGGTTTTTTCCGTTTTAAAACCTTTTTGAGATCATCAAGAATGATATACAGAGCCGGCACCAACAAAAGCGTGATCACCGTTGCAAACAAAATTCCAAACGCTAACGAGATAGCCATTGGGATCACCACTTGCGCTTGTAAACTACGCTCAAAAATTATTGGCAGTAAGCCCATGAATGTCGTTAATGACGTCAAAATAATCGCCCTAAAGCGCTGTGTACCAGCTTCAATCGCAGCATTTATTAGAGAGTGTCCTTCTTTACGTGCTCTATTAACAAAATCAACCATGATCAAACTGTCGTTTACTACAACACCAGATAACGCAATGATCCCGCATATTGATAACACGCTTACCGCCTGCCCCAGCAGTAGGTGACCGACAATAGCGCCCACGATGCCAAACGGTATAACCGACATGATGATAAGGGGTTGTGAATAGCTGCGTAACGGAATAGCCAGCAATGCATATATTGCGAACATCGCAAATAGCATACCTTTCAACAATGAAAACGTTGCTTCTTGCTGTTCACGTGAATTCCCTTGTAACTTAAAGTCTACATGCGGGTAGCGTTGCAATAGGTCAGGAATAACGTTACTGGTGACTTCATTGACCACTTCACCTGGCTCAAGAATCGCTTTATCAACCTTAGCGCTTACGGTTACAGAGCGAAAACCGTCCACACGAATGATAGAATCAAACCCCTGACCGAGCTCAATGTCAGCGACTTGTTTGAATGGCACTTCTTCTCCCATTGGCGTGCGGACCCGCATACTTTCAAGGTGACCAACTGACGTACGCTCTTCTTTAGGGTATCTCACCATTACGCGTACTTCTTCGTCATCACGTTGAACTCTTTGCGCTTCAGCACCATAAAACCCAAAACGCACTTGCTGTGCAAGTTGTTGCAGAGTGATGCCTAACGCCTGTGCTTCTGGGCGAATATCCAATTTAATTTCATCCGCACCTCCACTGAAGGTGTCATTGATATCCGTAACGCCGTCGTAGCCTTCTAAATATTTCTTCAAATCAAGGCTTATCGCACGCAATTCTTCGATATTGGCAGAATTAAATTCAAAACTGAGATCTGAACCACCACCTGGACCGCCAGGCGATCCCACACTAAATGTTTTAACACCCGGTATCTCAGGTACATATTTTCGCCAAATATCATGGATCTCAAAATCGGTTAGGTCGCGCGTTTCACCTTTTGTTAGCTCAACAAAAATCTGACCTGCCAACGGTCCATTATCAAATGCGATTGAATGCTTAACGACGCCTTCGCCGTAGTTTTCACGCACTTCCTCATCCATTTTATGCATTGCTGCGATCATTTCATTGATGGCTGAATCACGCGCAGCAAGCGATGAACCTGGCTGTAATTCAACAGACGCCAACATAAAATCGCTGGGGATGTTGGGGAAAAAGACAAAACGGACAAAACCACCACCAAACAAGCCCACCGTTAAGATAAGCATGGCAAAGAAGGTGGCTAATGTGGTGTATCGGTTTTTAACTGACTTAATCAAAAATGGTGCATAGATATTTTTAACGAAATCCTTAATACCCTCACTGAAGAAATCCCTAAAACGTTGGAATCGGTTGGCTTTAGCACTGTCATAGGGTTTCAGCTTCATATGCACTAAGTGAGCAGGCAATATTAACTTTGACTCTATGAGTGAGAAGGCCAAACAAATAATCACCACCAAGCCAATGGTCTTCCAAATAATGCCAAATACCCCTGTAACCATGAGCATTGGTGTGAATGCCGCAATAGTTGTCAAAACACCGAATGTCGCAGGCATAGCGACCTTTTTAACTCCCGCGATGACGTTCTCGGCGTTGTGGCCTTTTTTGTCAATCTCGCTGTAGGCGGATTCCCCCATAATGATGGCATCATCAACCACGATCCCCAGTACCAGAATAAAGGCAAACAAACTCAGCATATTGATTGATACATTGACACTATCCAACGACATCACAAGCAATGTCCCGAGAAAACACACGGGTAGTCCAACGATGACCCAAAATGCTAGTTTGATCTTAAGGAAAAGCGATAACACGATGAAAACTAATATCGCCCCCATCAACATATTCGACAGCATCATGTTTAGGCGGTCAGCTAGATAAAACGAACTATCGCCCCAAGAGTCAGCTTGAATATTAGCCGGGAAGCCAGCACGGTTTTTATCTAGAAAACGATTAACCTCTTCAGAAATTTTGAGCGCATTCTGATCACCAACAGCCCGTACTCGTATACTGACAGCTGGCTTACCATCAAATAACGCATATTGGTTGTTCTCTACAAAACCATCATCTATGGTCGCAATATCACCCAATAATAGCCGCGTACCGTCCTCTCGCGTCGATAGCACGATCTGAGCGAAGTCCCAGCCATTATAAGCTTGACCATTGGTACGTAATAAAATGTCGCCATTTTCTGATTTGATAGCCCCACCCGGTAAATCTATCGATGACTGCCTTACCGCTGTCACCACATCAGTAAACGTCAGCTGATATTCCTGTAGGCGTTGCTCCGAGAGCTCGATGGATATTTCATAATCCCTATCGCCGACTACCGAAACATTGGATATTCCCGGTAAGTTAGCGATTTGATCACGTAGGTCTTTGGCAAATTCCTTTAGCTCACGTTCGCTGGCATCGCCATACACAGAAACCCAAATAACGTCCTGCTGCGCTTTTAAACGATAAACAACTGGCTTTTCAGTGTTGGCAGGAAAGCTTGGGATTGCATCAACTTGCGCTTTAACCTCATCGAGCAATATTTGTGTGTCATACTCGTCTTCTACTTCGATGTTGACACTGGCCATCCCTTCAACCGCGGTTGATGTAATCTTTTTGATGCCATCGAGATCTTTTATCGCTTCTTCGACCTTTAAAATAACGCCTTCTTCAACTTCTTGAGGCGCCGCACCAAGGTATGGCACGCGCACTTGTACAATATTCAGTTCAAAACTGGGAAACACCTGCTTTTGAATCGAATACGCGCCAAAAAAGCCACCAACGATCAAAATGAACATCAATAGATTCGCCGCGACACTATTTCGTGCAAACCAAGCAATAACGCCTGAATGAGTATCAATTCTAGACATTAGTCTTCACCTCTTTGTGCGATGGTATCCGTTTCATCGCTGATATCTTGTTCAGACTTTGATGGTGTGTCTTCATCCGTCGATAATCGAACTGGCATCCCGTTATAGGGGTTAGGGATCGCGCTATAAGCGACTTTATCTGAACTATCTAATCCACTACTGATATACACGAACTTCTCATCTGCGCGCATCACCTCTACAGGACGAATAGCAACTTTGTTATCCGGCGTAATAACCACAACAGAGCCATCGAGACGTAAAGTATGGCGCGGTAAAACAACCAAACCATCGGCGCTATTACCCTTGATGGTGGCATTGACGAATTGGCCAAATCGTATTGGCAAACCATTGCGCTCGCCTTTGACTAAGTAAGGGTCGTTTATTTCAACTACCGCATATACAACTCGCGCACGCTGATCTAACACGCCTTCACTGCGCACGACTTCCCCTTGCCAACTGGCCATCTTACCGGCAACGACGGCTGATAACGTGGCCGGTTCATGTGCTTTGTTTAAATCCAAGAACGCTAAGTCACTGTCCGTCAATGGCAGACGTACCTCAGCGGTATCAGTCGAATAAATTTCACCTAAATTGGCCGCTGTCGTAATAAACTGACCTAAATCGACGTTACGAGCGACGACCATACCGTCATATGGCGCTCGGATCTGTGTTCTAGCTAAATTTCGTTTAGCTCTTTCTAATTGAGCTTCGGCAGCCTTAACATTCGCTTGCTCGCGCGCGAGTTGAGGTTTACGCAGTCCGAGTTCTGGCGGCGTAGTGTTATTCACTGAGCGCCACTCTTGCTCAGCTACACGCCCCCTCGCTATCTCTTCCTGTAAAGCCGCTTGGTTGCGAGCTAATTCCGCTTCAGCAAGTTTAACGTCGGTTAAAAAATCATCTTTTTCCAATTCAACCAGTACGTCTCCCTTACTAAAGAAACCGCCTTCAACAAATTTTTCAGATATTGCCGTTACCCTGCCAGACACTTGAGCAGTCACTATCGTTTGGTTTTTGGGTACAACATTGCCCTGAGTTTTCACCTCGAATGTAACTTGTTCAAACTGAATAGGTTGCGCTTCAACCAAAATAGCTTGCTCTTCTACTTCCTTCTTTTCGGGTGGCTTACGAGACATCACCATTACCGCTGCAACCGCAACAGCGATGAAAATGATAATAATGGGAATACCTGTTTTACGAAGTGAATTACTCATTGTGTTCCTTAAACAAAGAATTTCAGGGGCTTCATACCTAGTTTAACGCACTTAGTCACTTTATTTTGCGAATAGTTTGTTAATAATTATTTCAATATACTGTGCAACGCTATCGGCATCTTACTCATAAACAAAACGTAAAATCACAGCTTTAGATCAATACTATCCCCCTTCGAAACGATCAATTGTAAACATTTGGTTAAGACTAAAATTTGACATCGCCAATTGTGTAATTATTAAACGTTTCGTTCACAATAACGTAACAAAATAATGCTTGTTTTGTTCATTTTTTGCACTTATTTTGTAATTAAATTACATTTTTAGTCTAATGAGGACATAACATGAGTATCAAAAAGCAGTTTTTAAAATCAAAGCCTGTTTGCAAGGTAACCTTTAAAGTGAGTAAAGCTGAAGCAAAAGCTGCAGACACTGTGCGTTTAGTTGGGGAGTTCAATGATTGGGACACTAGCGTTGAACCGATGAAAAAACTAAAAGATGGAAGCTTCACGCAAACGCTTAATTTAGAGACCAACAAGGCACACCAGTTTCGCTATTTACTGAATGATGCCGAGTGGGAAAATGATTGGAATGCAGATTCATATGTTCCAAGTCAATTTGGTTTTGACGATAACTCGGTAGTTGCTTTATAAAAAAAAGGCTTGCACTTGGTGCAAGCCTTTTCGTTTTAACCTATAAGGATAATTAAAGCGCTTGCTCTAATTCGGGCAACACTTCAAACAAGTCACCAACGAGTCCGTAATCGGCCACTTGGAAAATTGGCGCTTCTTCATCCTTATTGATGGCAACAATGACTTTAGAGTCTTTCATACCAGCCAAATGTTGGATAGCACCCGATATGCCTACTGCAATGTAAAGCTGCGGTGCAACGATCTTACCCGTTTGGCCAACCTGCATATCGTTTGGCACGAAACCAGCGTCTACAGCGGCTCGTGAAGCCCCAATAGCAGCACCTAACTTATCTGCGATGCCTTCTAATAACGAGAAATTCTCGCCATTTTGCATGCCTCGACCACCTGAGATAACCACTTCAGCTGCGGTTAATTCAGGACGTTCTGATTCTGTTAACTCTGCAGAAACGAACGCTGATTTTGATAACTCAACCACGTCAGCTACAGACTCAACGCTTGCCGAACCATCTGTTCCAGCCGCATCAAATGCAGACGCTCGAACAGTGAGCACCTTCACAGAATCAGTTGATTGCACAGTTGCGATTGCATTACCCGCATAAATTGGACGAACAAACGTATCTGATGATTCTACTTCAATAACATCTGAAATCTGCGCCACGTCTAACAATGCAGCCACTCGTGGCATAAAATTTTTGCCTGTCGTTGTCGCTGCTGAAACGATGTGCGTATAGCCATCTGATAATTTGACGACCAAATCCGCAATATTTTCCGCTAATTGATGCTCATAAGCAGCGTTATCAGCAACCAGTACCTTGGCGACACCAGAGATATTTGCAGCTGCGTCAACAACTGATTGGCAACCGGCTCCTGCTACGAGGATATTGATTTCGCCGCCTAATTTAGTCGCCGCGTGAACCAGCTTATGGGTTTCTGCTTTTAAGCTGCTGTTATCATGTTCTGCGTATACTAAAATACTCATGAGATCACCTTTGCTTCATTCTTTAACTTACTGACTAATTCAGCTACGTCTGCCACTTTAACGCCACCCTCTCGTACCGGCGGCGGTGTTACTTTTAACGTTTTAACATTAGACGTCAGTGAAACACCTAATTCTGCTGCTTCAACTACATCCAGAGGTTTACGCTTCGCTTTCATGATATTTGGCAGAGAAGCATAACGAGGCTCATTTAAGCGCAAGTCAGTTGTCACAACAGCAGGAAGATTAAGCTTAACTGTTTGAAGACCGCCATCGATTTCACGCGTAACGTTTACACTACCATCTTCTACAGCAACTTCTGACGCAAATGTGCCTTGTGGCATACCCGTAAGCGCAGCCAACATTTGACCTGTTTGATTGTTGTCCGAATCGATAGATTGTTTACCCAAGATAACCAATTGCGGCTCTTCTTTCTCTACAATTTTTTGCAATAGTTTTGCTACTTGCAACGAATCTAAAGATTCACCTGTTTCAATTTGAATACCACGGTCAGCACCCAGTGCTAATGCAGTTCTGATTTGCTCTTGGCAGGCTTTATCGCCGATTGATACGACAACAATCTCTGAAGCAACGCCTTTTTCTTTTAAACGAACCGCTTCTTCTACCGCGATCTCACAGAAAGGGTTGATCGACATTTTCGCGTTTGTTAAATCTACTGCGCTATTGTCTGGCTTTACACGTACTTTAACGTTGTAATCGATAGCGCGCTTTACCGCTACTAATACTTTCATTTTCACCTCGATGAATGGGCTTTAAACCTGCCCTGCTTAGTATAATGACGTATGCAGGGATGAAAATTGGCGTCAATGTACTTACTGTTGACGTAAACGTCAACCGCATTTACCCTGCAACACAATGCGTAATTTACCTGTTTTTGGCCTATTAAATTATTTGTTTAATCAATAATTCACTATAACGGCCTTTAAGAATAATATTAGCGGGTAAATAACAGAATGTCCCACAACAACCTACAACAATTAGGAGCTCGCCGTGGAAAGAGAATCGATGGAATTTGACGTAGTAGTAGTCGGTGCAGGCCCTGCGGGCTTATCTACAGCATGCCGAATAATGCAGCTCGCGCAAGAAGCTAATCAAGAATTAATGGTTTGCGTGGTTGAAAAAGGTAGCGAAGTTGGCGCTCATATACTCTCTGGTGCAGTATTCGAACCTCGCGCATTAAATGAATTGTTCCCCGATTGGAAAGAACGCGGTGCTCCACTAAATACAGAAGTCACAGAAGACCACATTTACTTGTTAAAAGGCGAAGAAAAGGCCACTCGCCTGCCCAATATGATCACGCCTAAGACCATGCACAATACAGGCAACTATATTGTCAGTATGGGTAATGTTTGTCGTTGGTTGGCTGAACAAGCTGAACAATTGGGTGTAGAAGTGTTCCCTGGTTTTGCCGCTTCAGACGTATTATATAACGACGACGGCAGTGTTGGTGGCGTTATCACTGGCGATATGGGAGTTGGTGAAAATGGCGAACAAAAAGACGGCTTTATGCCCGGTATGGAGCTTCGCGCGAAATACACAGTGTTTGCTGAAGGTTGTCGTGGCCATTTAGGAAAAGAGCTGATTAAAAAGTTCGAACTGGATAAAGATTCATCGCCACAGCATTATGCTATTGGCTTCAAAGAAATTTGGGATGTTCCAGCCGAGAATCACCAAGAAGGTCTAGTGGTGCATACTGCTGGATGGCCGTTAGAAGATGCAACCGGCGGTAGTTATCTCTACCACGCTGAGAATAACCAAATTTTGGTAGGACTCATCGTAGATTTAAATTACAGCAACCCGCACCTTAGCCCATTTGATGAATTTCAGCGCATGAAACATCACCCCGTTATTGCGCAGTATTTAAAAGGTGGAAAACGCGTTTCTTATGGGGCTCGCGCAATCGCAAAAGGAGGATTCAACTCTTTACCTAAGATGACATTCCCTGGCGGTCTATTAGTCGGTTGTGAAGCTGGGACGCTGAATTTCGCTAAAATTAAAGGCAATCACACCGCGATGAAATCCGGTATGTTGGCAGCTGAAACTATCGTAGAAGCATTAGCAAGTGATCAGGCGAATACTGAATTGTCGAGTTACACGGACAAATTCAAAGCTAGCTGGCTGTATGACGAATTATATCGTTCACGCAACTTTGGCCCTGCAATCCATAATTATGGGACATTCTGGGGTGGCGCGTTTAATACCTTGGACCAGAATATTTTTGGCGGCAAAATCTTCATCAATTTGACAGACGATAGTCAAGATTATGCTCAGATGAAGCCCGCTGCTGAATCGCCAACCATTAGTTATCCAAAACCTGATGGCGTATTAAGCTTCGATAAATTGTCGTCGGTATTTTTATCCAATACCAACCATGAAGAAGACCAGCCGTGTCACCTTAAACTGCTCGCCCCATCAATTCCGTTAGATGTTAATCTAGCCAAATTTGATGAACCAGCTCAGCGCTATTGTCCAGCAGGCGTATACGAGATTGTTGAAGACGAAGAGGGTAAGACCAAGTTCCAAATCAACGCGCAAAACTGCGTACACTGTAAAACCTGTGATATTAAAGACCCATCTCAAAATATACGCTGGGTTGTGCCTGAAGGTGCCGGTGGACCTAACTACCCTAATATGTAATGAGTAGTGCGAAGGTATGTCAGTGTTAAATTACGAAGTACGGCACTCAACCGACGCGTCGCGTAACCAATGGGCCGTGTTAATCCACGGTCTATTCGGAAATTTAGACAATCTGGCAAGCATTGCACGTAGTCTCGAAGATACAACTCATTGTGTGTTGCTCGACCTGCCCAACCATGGTTTGTCACCCACAGCCGAAAACCTCGATTACGATGCTATCACGCAGTTAGTCAATAACACGCTAGATGAAATCGGCATTGCCAATGCTCACTTTATCGGTCACTCACTGGGTGGCAAAGTGGCTATGCACTTCGCCTTACATCACCCTGAACGTTGCAATAGTTTAATCGTTGCGGATATTGCGCCAGTGGCCTACCCACACCGCCACAACAGCGTATTTGAAGGATTAAAAAACGTCGACTTAAGCGTGGTAACGTCGCGTCAAGACGCGTTAAAGCAACTGAGTGAACACGTTAAAGAGCTACCTACTCAGCAATTTCTGCTAAAAGGCTTATACCGCCATGAGGACAGTTGGCAATGGCGTTTTAACGTAGATGAAATTATCGCAAGTTACCCCATCCTTATTGATTGGCCGCCCATATCGGAACAATACAACAACCCCGTATTGTTTATCATCGGTGGAAATTCTGATTACGTGACCCCTGATCATCAAGCCCTTATCCGCGCATTATTCCCCAATGTAAAAGCCAAAATCATTCAAGGTACTGGCCATTGGTTACATGCTGAAAAACCCACGATATTCAACCGTATCGTCAATGACTTCATACAATCAGTGGAATAATTAACACAGATGAGATTTCCCCATCTTTGCCCTTCATGGTATATTCACGCGCAATTTTCCTAAGTACGTAAATTTGAGTGATGGCAGAGAATTACGAGCTCATCGAAAGCATTGTGCTGAACATTTCTTTAGTTGTTTTGTTTGGCCTTATGGGCTACGCAGTGCACGATGTTTTAAGTAAGAACGATGTGCCTAAAGTGGGGCGATACGTCGCATACGGCGTATTGTTTTTAGGTGCCGCTGGCTTTATCGCCAAGGGTATCATTCAAATTTTCTTTAATAGTACCGGTGTAGGCGGTTAAAACGTTTTAAAACTGAGGTGATGTAAATGGCAAGTGTTGGCCTTTTTTTTGGCAGCGACACCGGCAACACAGAACATGTTGCCAAATTGATTCAAAAAGAGCTTGGTAAGCATCTGATAGATGTTAAAGATATCGCGAAGAGTACCAAAGAAGAAATTGCTGAGTACGACCTACTGATATTTGGGATCCCAACGTGGTACTACGGTGAACCCCAGTGCGATTGGGATGACTTTTTCCCTGAATTAGAAGAAATCAATTTTGAAGATAAGCTCGTGGCCATATTTGGTTGTGGCGATCAGGAAGATTATGCTGAATATTTTCTTGATGCCATGGGTATGATCCGCGACATAGTAGAGCCTAGAGGTGCAATTCTTGTTGGTCAATGGCCTACTGACGGCTATGATTTCGAGGCATCAAAAGGTATGGCAGATGACAACCACTTTGTCGGTTTAGGTATTGATGAAGATCGTCAACCAGAGTTAACCGACTCACGAGTTAAACAGTGGTGTAAACAACTACACGATGAACTGTGTTTAGCCGAACTTGCATAAACAATATGAATACAAAAAAGCCCGCAGATGCGGGCTTTTTTAAACTTTAAACTGTTCCACCGCCTGCTTCAGGCTATTCATTTGCGCTTCAATTTCGCCTGTCACTTCTGACGATTGCTGCGTGCTAGCGGCCGTTTGCTCAGCGAGTGCTACAATTTCAGCCAAACTACCGTCGGCCTGCTCTAACAGAATATCCTGCTCTTTGGTGTCTTTGACAATTTGGTCGTTAATTCTTGCTACAGCCGTCACTAAGCGCGTTATTTCACTGACTTGTTCATTCACCAATTGGGTCACTTGAACACTTTCATTCGCCTTATTCTTACCTTCTGATATTGCACTAACCGCTTGACTAGCGTCCGTTTGCAATGACGCGATCATCTTTTCTATTTCTTCGGTAGAATCATGCGTACGATTTGCAAGTGTCCGCACTTCATCGGCAACGACCGCAAACCCTCTGCCTTGCTCTCCTGCTCTAGCCGCCTCAATAGCAGCATTCAGCGCAAGCAAATTGGTTTGTTCCGCAATCGTTTTAATCACATCGAGAATGCTGCCAATGTTACGACTATTTTCATCCAAGCGAGCAATAATTTGCTCAGAGTGCTCGGCTTGTTTAGCTTGAGACGTAACTTGCTGACGACTTTCCTCCAGCAAGTTAACCACTTTTTCACTTTGCTCACTGGCTGCTTGAAGTTGCATTAACGAATCTTCTACTTGACGTAAATTCGTCTGACTCATATGCCTAACTTCTGCGGTATTCTGGCTGGTTACCTGTATCTTTTGACGCTGTTGGTCGACTTGTCGGAGACTTTGTCGCGACATCTCGCCACTGCGTCGCGTGACATCATCTAATGCAATTTCTTGCTCGAGGATATTCCCTACCAGTGCTCTTAAACTACCCGACAATTCATTGACTTTAGTCGCCAACTTATCAAATTCGCTGCCACCGGAGTCATCCAGTTTAGTCGTTAAATCACCATCAATGAGTTTGTTTAAGCCAATGTTTATATTTTTGAGAGGAACTGAAATACTGCGCGTCGCCAACACTGCTAGCACCACTACCGCACCTAAGCCAACCAAAGAAATAAGCACACTTTTTGCGATATTAAACGTCACGTTGTCTAATATATCATTTTGCCCTGACAGAGTTTCAGCGCTGATGGTCGAAAACAATGACTCAATACTTTCTAACCCTTGCTCTAATGAGACAGTCGCATTAGTAAAAGCAACCTGCGCTTCATCAATGGCGGCCAATTTAGCGCGCTGATTAGCAAATAATCCTGCATCCCCTTCTAATGATGCTTTTAAATTTTCAAATTGCTCATTAAACAATTCAACTAAACCATCATTTTCAATAGTTTCAGCTAGTCGGTTGATATAATCACTGTCAACTTGGATGTTGCTAACGGAATATTCCAAATCTTCAATAATACGCTGACTAACCTCAGCATCATTTGAATTCACCAACTCTCTTATGGCACCTAGCATGGTCGCTAACTTATTGTCGATACCTGTCCCCGCGCCTATCAATGTAGGTAAGCCTGGATCATTGCCGCTTAAATAAGATAAATCCATCATTAGCGCGCTAGCTTCATCGGTAAATGCCAATACTTCATCACCTTGGGCAATGATAGCGTTCCGGAGTTGTAGATGCTTTTCCCGCGCCGTATACATATCTTCACTGTGTGCGAGAAACTGAGAATTAGCTTGCAGTGCAGCGGCTTGATTCGACGACAAAAGCGCAGTCAGTTCTGTAAACACGGATTCAAACTGCTGCTTACTTTTGACAAAGTTTTCACGATTTTTAGCCAACGCATCTAATGAACGTTCGTGAAAGCCATTAGTGGTGATATTAGCCAGTTTTAGCGTACTGGCTTGTATTTCAATCACTTTGGCTTGCACCGGCATTTTTTCTTTCACTACCGATTCAGCTGAACGACTGATGTCGAGCAAGCCTAAGTAGCTCAGAAAACTTGTCAGCACAAGCAATATGCCCAAGGCCAAAAAACCTAGGACTATTTTACGAATAACCGTCAACTTCATTTTTAGTATTCTATTTATTGTTCAGGCAACTTACCCGCGTAAGCTTACACAATTGCCACCGTGATGCAATTGTCATCCTACCAGTTAGAACCATTCTTTTAGTGTAGTTCATTCCCTTCGCTCTTCACTAAAAATTGCATAGCTATCAATATTATCGCCAAATACTTTTAAATCTTGATAACTCCCCTATAATGACGCACAACACAAAAGCGCAATAAGAGACCGATGGATCAAAATAAAGAACTTAAAAAAGCCGGCCTAAAAGTAACGCTTCCGCGCTTAAAAATACTCGAAATCCTTCAAGAGCCTGAGAATCAACACATCAGCGCTGAGGATGTGTATAAAATTCTTATCGAACAAGGTGAAGAAATCGGATTGGCGACCGTATACCGCGTTCTAAACCAATTTGATGATGCGGGTATTTTGAATCGACATCACTTTGAAGGCGGTAAGTCAGTATTCGAAATTAGTCACAAGAAACATCATGACCACCTAGTGTGTTTGCGCTGCGGTAAAGTCGTTGAGTTTGAAGATGACATTATTGAAAAACGACAGGAAGAAGTCGCTAAACAAAATAATATGTCTCTAACTCACCATAGTTTGTATCTCTATGGTGAATGTAACGATCCTAATTGCGACGCTAACGAAGAATAGATCTACAAGTGAAACTTATGGGAGTGGTAGCTACGTAACGCTTCCTCCCATTTTGGACCAGGATGTCCATTACCAACGCGCTCGCCATCTACCTCAATTACCGGTGCTATTTCTTTGCTCGAACTGGTTAACCAAATTTCACTCGCTTGACTGAGTTCAGACTTATGCAGTGGTCGTTCGATAACGACGATCCCTTCTTCTTTTAGACTCTCTATCACTAAGTAGCGCGTGATCCCAGGCAATAGTTGATGATCAAGCGGTGGCGTAACAATTTCACCGTCAACTACTGCAAACACATTACAGACACTGGCTTCAGTGATATACCCTTCATCATTATAGAGGATAGTTTCATTCACTCCGTCGATCTGACTTTGTTGAAAGTGCAATACATTGCCTAATAACGACGTCGATTTAATGTGACAGCGTCGCCAACGCAAATCTTCATTGAGCACCACTTTCAAACCTTCAACTTGATCGGTGTCTGCGGGTTTTGACGGCGGGATCTCAAAAGCAAACGCAAAGACGGTAGGCGAAACATTTTCTGGGTATGCATGAAAGCGCTTAGTATCGGTGCCGCGACTGACATGAAGATATATGCCAATGTTGCGACTTGGGAAACTCTCAGTGTTCCGATCAACTAATTCTCTCGCTATAACCAGCCATTGCGCATCATCTTCTGGTACATCTATGCTGATTTCGTGTAACCCCTTATTCATGCGAGCCGCATGTTGACCACCACCCACCAATTTCCCCGCGTAACTGGGTATTACTTCATAGATACCATCACCAAATAAAAAACCACGATCTAGAGGAGAAATTCTCGCCTCTTCTAAAGGTAGAAAATTGCCGTTTAAATACGCAATGGTCATGGTCGTTCTCTTATTCGTTTAATTAAAAATGTCGTGAAACCGCTGGTGAATTCTGGTTATTTCAAACGCAGCTACAGCGGCTTCACTCTCGGTGAATGTTAAGGTATCACCTGTTCCGCGTTGTGCAAAGTAAGGTATATCGCATAATTGAATATTCGCAATTTTCGGATATCCTCCCATGGTTTGATGGTCCGCCATCATAACGATGGGTTGGCCATCAGCAGGTATTTGGATTGTACCGACCGTTAAAGGCTCAGATGGCATCGACTGTTTTTGGGCTCTAATTGGAGAACCCGATAACCTATACCCCATCCGACTGCGCTTATCCGTCAGTTGAAACTCTTCTGTCAACAGCTTCAACCACCCCAATTTGCCAAATTCGTCTATTTGATTTCCTGGCAAAACGCCCAAAGCTCTGGGCCTGTACATCCGGTTAACTAACTCACTAAGCTTGTGTTGATTGTGAGCAGACAATTGAACGGCTTGCGATTTTGCAGATTGAAAAGTGCGGATCTCATCACCGCGTTTTAACACACTTCCTTTGCCATCTAATCCCCCCACTTGCTCACGTACCACCGTACATACGCTGCCGAAAGCAACTTCGCTAACAAGCTGATGAGAAAAAGATACATATGCGACGTTCCCTGCTTTACCTGTACAAATGCTGACTTCATCGCCAGCATGCAGCTGGAGCACTTGCCATGCCGGTGTATCTATACCGTTAATCTGGATATGTACATCAGGTCCGGCAACACTGCATTGCATCGCTTTAGAAACGGAAAAGCTAAAACTGCCGTGGATAATCTCTATCTGGGCGTTCGAATTACCGCCCTGCATCAACCAGCCGTTGACTGCATATGCAAAGTGATCGAGAGGACCGCAGGGAGTTGCCCCAAGATACTGCTGACGTAGACGACCGCGGTCAACAATCAAGGCTTGTAATGGAACATTTTTAACCAATATCGTCATCGCGCTAGTCATCTATTAACGAATTACACGTGTATTGGACAGTGTCTCCAACCCGTAGGGATAAACTACGATAAGCAGCTAAATCAACAACACTTCCTAAAAGGTTCCACCCGCCAGGTGAGACCATTGGATATACTGCGGAGTACTGATCGGCGATTGCTACACTGCCCTCGGGTACTGCGGTACGTGGCGTGGCTTTTCGCGCTATGGTCAACGCTTCTGGTAATTCACCTAAATATGCAAAACCAGGAGTGAAACCGATAGCGAATACTTTAAGAGAAACAGATGTGTGCAGCTCGACGATCTCTCGCGCCGATAACCTAAGCGTTGTAGACAGTTCAGCTAAATCAAACCTTTCTGACATGGAATAATTGACCGCAATTGTATGATGAGATGCACGCTGGCTGGTTGAGTGGCTTGCTTCAATAGACGTTACCCACGACAACACATCAAAATAACCTTTCTGCGTGACGTCATAAGCAATCATCAACGTATCAAATGATGGCACAATGTCAGTAACCCATACTGGGGCGTTGTCACGAATAGCGTGATAAAAACTAATCACTCTTTGGTTTCGCAAAAGCAAAGAATCGCCATCAAAATTGAAGATTATGCTTTGTTCTCCACAATGAGCATATTCTGAAATAAACCATGTTTGTTTGAACTTAGGAACATTCATACAGGGTGTTATAGCATTGGGCGAATCGCACTCGCCAACCCGATACAGTCTGGATTGTCGCCGTGAATACAAAGGCTCGTCGCTTGGATCTCAATTGATTGCTGGTGTTGAGTAAGCACGCGCTGCTCTTCTATCAATAGTTTAGCTTGGGCAATTGCTTCGTTCTGGGTTAACACAGCTCCGGGTTGAGAACGTGGTACTAACCTTCCATCAGGTTGATATCGACGATCAATGAACGCTTCGAAAATAAGTCCAAGTGAGTGTTTATCGGCTTCTTCTTTAAAGCGCACCTGCTGCTCGAGGTTTGTCGCCTGTATCATTAACTCAAGCGATTTAAACTCACTGACTGCTTGTATAGTCGCTAAACGCACAGTGTCATCGGTAACAATGTCGTTATACAGAGCACCATGTGGCTTGACGTAAGAAAGCTCGCTACCACACAAACGACACATCGCTTGCAATGCTGATACTTGGTATTGAATAGTCGCGACCAAATCCATATGCCCCATTTTCATGCTGCGCCGGCCAAAGCCAACGAGATCCGGATAAGAAGGATGTGCTCCAATTTCTAAGCCATTTGCAATCGCTGATTGAAGGGTGGTTTTGATCGTTAACGGATCACCTGCATGAAATCCACACGCGATGTTTGCTTGATCGATATGCTGCATAATGTGAGCGTCCACCGGCATTTTAAAGCTGCCATAGTCTTCTCCAAGATCACAATTTAACTGCATTTCTGTCAATATCTCCGATTCCTGTTCTGCTTTTCAGCAACAATGCGTACAATAATACGATGACTCTACAAGTAAATGTAAATAATGATTGAGATTGGTAGCAACAATCAACTACGTGTTGCGGAAGAAATGCCTTTTGCATACCGCTTAACGCATGAAAGCGATGAACGCCAAGTACTATTGCCCACGGTGACCGTCAAACAAAAACTGCATGAAGGAGACATCGTCAATGTTTTCGTGAATGTTGACGAAGACGGCAATCTAACAGCCAGTATGCAGCAACCTAAAGTGACGGTTGGCCAAGTTGCACTTCTGAATGCAAAAGGAGTGACCGATTTTGGCGCATTTTTTGACTGGGGATTAGAGCGAGACCTGCTCGTGCTTAAACGTGACCAAGAGCGCCCCATTGCGGAAGGCATGGACTATTTAGTACACGTGTATTTAGACGAAAATACACAGCGTGTTTTAGGCAGCACGAGATTACATTATTTCTATCCGGAAAAAGTCAGTGAGGAACGTCCTTTAACAGTCAAGCAACCAATAAAGGCAACCGTTTATGCCAAAACAGAACTCGGTTATAAAGTGATGATTGACGGCTGTTACCTCGGCCTCCTGTTTCTTTCAGACGCGTTGAAATCGTTACGGACCGGTGAATCAGTACAAGCCTTTGTTAAACAAATTCGCAGCGATGGGAAAATAGATGTAACCATGCTCAATGACGGTGTCGGCGCACGTTTGTCATTAGAGCAACAGATTATTGAAGAACTTGAAAGTTTCGGCGGTCTACTTACGGTGACAGATAAAAGTTCACCAGAAGAAATCTATTCCCATTTTAAAGTGAGCAAAGGGGCTTATAAAAAGGCTATTGGTAAGCTTTACAAACAAAAACGCATCGTAATTTCAAAAGACAGTATTAAATTAGTGGAGTAAATCAATGCAAGCGACTGTGACCTGGCAAGGTGGCCTATCCTTTAAAGGACAAACTGATAGCGGATACGAAGTGATCATGGATGGCGATAAACAGGCGATTTCACCTATGGAATCGGTTCTTATTGCTGCGGGCGCATGCTCTTCAGTAGATGTAGTTGAAATCCTTCGTAAAGCCCGTCAGGACATTCAATCCTGCTACTGTGAATTGAATGCAGAACGTGCCGAAAACCCACCTAGGGTCTTTGAAAGCATTCATGCACATTATGTTGTTAGTGGCAGTGACATAAAAGAGAAGCAACTTGCGCGCGCTGTGCAATTATCAGCCGAAAAATATTGCAGTGTCATGTTGATGCTTGACGGTTCAGTTAACATTACGACTAGCTATGAAGTTAAAGATAAAGAAGCGTAAATAGTATTATCAACCAGTTAATGGTGGTTATAGGCACTTTTTAGCAAATATAGCCACCACTTCAGATCTCCCCCTACATACGACCACAAAATATAATTATAACACACTGTTTTTAAAGCACTTTATTTTAACTCGCATAACTGGCACAAGTGATGCTCTACAGAATAAAAAACTAAAGGACTCTCTGTATGAACGCGTTTAAGCCTAACAAATCGTTGAAAACTCCATTAAAAACTACTGCTTTAGTATGTGCTTTCGCACTCATGACTGCGCCACTGACCGGATGCGGTGATGCTGATGCCAGCGCACAGAGTATTGAGTCTGAAAAGCAAGAAGTGGTCGTTTCAATACCAGTAGAAGCACAATTTGTTTCTTCAGGTGATATCAGCTCACATTACGCAACCACCGCTGTACTAGAAGCGAAAGAAGAAGCGTTCGTTGTTGCTCGCGCGTCGGGTATTATTGATGGTATCTATGTAGAAGAAGGTGACTACGTAGAAAAAGGTCAGGTATTGGCGACCCTCGATGCCCAGCGTTATGAATTGAATCTGCAAAAAGCGCAAGCTGAATTACAAGGAATTGAGAAAGAGCTAGCCAAAATCAATAAGGTGTATTCGCAAAAATTGGTAAGTGATGACGTGTACGATAAATTATCTGCCCAACACGCCTCAGCCAAAGCCTCACTTGCAATAGCAGAACTGGATTTAAAAGAAGCCACAATTGTGGCACCTATCAGCGGCTACATCGCAGAACGAAATGCCAAAGTGGGTAACCTTACAGAAAGCTTCCAGCGTGAGCGGATGTTCCATATCGTTCAGCAACGAGAGCTTCAAGGTGTCGTCCACCTGCCAGAGAAAGAACTTAAAAATATCAAAGCGAAACAACAAGCCACGTTATCGATTGCGGCCATTGGTAACCAACAAGTCAATGCGTATGTGGAACGCGTCAGTCCAGTGATCAATGCGAATACCGGTACCTTCAAAGTTACCTTGCGTGTGCCGAATCCCGACAATGTTCTTCTCGCCGGTATGTTTGCGGAAGTAGAGCTCGAATACGACACTCATCGCGATGCTACATTGCTGCCACGTAGAGCGTTATTGTCAATTGATAATGCTGACAGTGTATTTGTTATCAATGACAAAGGTGTTGCTGAAAAAGTGACCGTTACAACGGGGTTCCAGAATTCAGAATACGTAGAAATTTTAGATGGTTTAAATGGCTCTGAACAAGTTGTGACCGCAGGACACCACAACTTAAAAGACCAGTCTCCTGTTGAAGTCATCGAGGCCAACGTAGGTTAAACAACCTCAACACCTAAGGATCAGTTATGAAAATAGTCGATTTAGCGGTTAAACGTCCGGTCGCGATCAGCATGTTCACCTTTGCAGTATTGTTATTCGGCATGGTGTCTTTGTCTCGCCTCTCTGTGAGCCTGTTACCAGAATTATCATATCCAACACTGACGGTTAGAACCGATTATGACGGTGCAGCGCCTGTAGAAGTTGAGCAGTTGGTATCTAAACCCATCGAAGAAAGTATCGGTGTTGTAAAGGGGATCCGCAAAATCACCAGTACTTCGCGCCCTGAGCAATCAGATGTAGTAATTGAATTTAACTGGGGCACTGATATGGATTTCGCAAGTCTGGAAGTCCGCGAAAAGCTTGACGTGCTGCGCTTGCCATTGGATATCGACAAGCCGCGCCTGTTGCGTTTCAACCCCAGTTTAGACCCGATTATAAAGCTTGGCTTAGGCTTTAAAGAAACCGCTCAGCAAGCGTCAACCAACCAGCTAAAAGGGTTGCGTATCTATGCCGAAGAGCAAATTAAACGCCGTCTTGAATCCATCGAAGGTGTTGCTTCCGTGCGTGTTGGCGGAGGTCTAGAAGATGAAGTCCACATTCAGGTTGATCAGACCCGTGCCAGCCAATTAGATATTTCTCTCAGTACTGTTGTAGAAAGGCTACGTCGCGAAAATGTTAACACTGCCGGTGGCCGCATCAACGACGGTGCACAGGCTTTCCTCGTGCGCACCGTGAATCAGTTCGAGTCGATTGACGAAATAGCAGATCTGTTTATTGCAACACGAGATGGGCGCAATATACGTTTGGGCGATATCGCCACCGTCAGACAAGCCTATAAAGAGCAAGACTCGGCTACGCGATTCAATGGCCTGCAAGGCAGCGAAATAGCCATATACAAAGAAGGCGATGCGAACAGCGTCGCTGTGGCAGAACGGGTTGAGAGTGCTTTGGCATCGATTGAGAAACAACTACCCAGTTCATATTCCATTGCCAAAGTTTATGACCAAAGTGAATTTATCTCGCAAGCCATTAATGACGTTAAATCAGCGGGGCTGATCGGCGGTATACTCGCCATGCTGATCATTTATTTGTTCCTGCGTTCATTTTGGCCAACCTTGATCATATCTATTTCAATTCCTGTATCGATCATTGCTACTTTCAACCTCATGTACGGAAACGATATTTCGCTCAATATAATGAGCCTGGGTGGAATAGCATTGGCAATCGGGCTTTTAGTCGATAACAGTATTGTGGTTCTGGAAAATATTGACCGTAAAAAACGTAATGGTGCCAATAATGTTGAAGCCGCCACGGATGGAACTAAGCAAGTTGCTAGTGCTATTACTGCATCGACGCTCACCACAATGGCCGTATTTTTTCCGTTAGTCTTTGTTGAAGGGATCGCCGGTCAACTGTTCAGTGACCAAGCGCTAACCGTAACCTTCGCCCTACTCGCTTCTTTAGTTGTTGCGTTAACATTGATTCCAATGTTGGCAAGCAGAACGCAAAATAAACCGCTTGAGTTTGAGCAGACATTTGACCAATCTAAGCAGGAAAAAACCGTGCGTACAGGTTGGAGAAAAGTAGTAGGCTATTTGGGCTTACCATTCTCTTTAGTTGGCAAACTTTGCTTTGTTATATTACCTGGCGCCATCATGGCAGCGGTATTGTTACTATGGCGTTTAATCAGTAAAGGCCTATATTGGTGCTTTAAACCTTTTGTCGCTGTATTTAATATTGGCTTTAACGGATTACAAAAAATCTATGCAGTGCTGTTAAAAATGGCGTTGCACGCGAGGATCGCGACGTTCTCCGCTATCGTTATTTTCGCACTAAGCGCCATATTACTCATTCCTCGCTTAGGTATGGAATTGATACCGCGTATGGCACAAAACGAGTTTTTCGTAGAGATTAACCTCCCTGCAGGTACCAAACTAGACTCGACAGACAAAACACTAACGAATATTGCCGAGTATGCCAAAACGCTCGATACCGTTGAACGTACCTATTCATTAGCTGGAACCGGTAGCTTGGTATCAGCCTCACCCAGCCAAGGCGGTGATCACTGGGGTAAAATCAATGTCGTCATGAACGCTGGCTCACAAGAAGGTGACGTAGTGGCAGCAATGGATGCAATTCGCAGTTACGCGAATAAACTACCAGGTCTAACCACCAACTTTGCCTTTCCAGAATTGTTCAGCTTTGCTGCGCCTATTCAAATTGAGTTAAATGGTTACGACTTAGCAACCTTGCAACGTCACGCTAAAGCCCTTATGGAGGCATTTAGCCAAAATGAACGCTTCACTGACATTAATACATCGTTGCGTCCTGGTAATCCGGAACTCGCTATCGATTTTAATCATGCGCGATTGAATCAATTAGGACTAGATGCAGCCAACGTTTCTGAACTTATTGCCTCTAAAGTCGGTGGCGATATAGCCACTCAATACACCATTGAAGACCGCAAGGTTGATGTATTGGTTAGAACGGCTGAGCAGCAACGTGACAACCTCACTGATATCGGCAATATAATTGTTAATCCAGATTCTGAGCAGCCTAGCCCACTGAGCGCTGTAGCAAACTTACACATGGAAACCGGTCCAAGCGAGATCACCCGTATTGGTCAACAACGTGTTGCTGTGATCAGCGCTAACCTGGCGTTTGGAGATGTAAAACAAGGCGTTAATGCGGCACAAACGATTTTAGATGATTACACTTTGCCGGTTGGCCTTACAGCGCGAATTGCAGGCCAAAACGAAGATATGCAAGCCAGTTTTACCAGTTTGCAGCTGGCATTAGCACTCGCCGTATTTTTGGTCTATTTAGTCATGGCGTGTCAATTTGAATCATTGTTCCAACCGCTACTAATCCTTATGGCAGTACCACTCGCTGCGGCTGGCTCAATCTATGGTCTGTGGCTAACCAATACAACCGTCAGTGTGGTGGTATTTATTGGTTTAATTATGCTCGCCGGTATCGTAGTGAACAATGCGATTGTCCTTATCGACCGCATTAATCAGTTACGTGAAGCGGGTACAGAGAAAACACAAGCGATTACGGATGCGGCAATGCAGCGTTTGCGCCCAATTGTAATGACGACGTTAACCACAATCCTCGGCTTACTGCCAATGGCGCTAGGCATGGGTGAAGGTGCGGAAGTACGCACACCAATGGCGATCACCGTCATCTTCGGTTTACTGTTCTCTTCTGTATTAACGTTGCTATTACTGCCTATCATGTACAGCTTGTTTGAGCGCAAGCACTTTGATAAACCAGTAAAGCAAAACCAAGCACAAGCGTCACTGAATGAGGAGCCTATCTATGGATAAGTTCGAATCAGCCGGCGCGGCATTGGCGAGGTTTGCCATGCGCCGCCCTGTAACGGTATGCATGACATTCTTCACTTTACTGGTATTTGGCATTATTGCCGGGCGTCTTTTACCACTGGAAAAATTTCCTGGCATCGACATCCCGCAAATGGTGATACAAATCCCCTACCCGGATTCAACACCGGCCCAGACTGAACGTATGATCACACGCCCGGTTGAAGAGGCCGTAGCGACTATGTCGGGCATAAAACGAATGTTTGCGAACAGTTTTGAAGATCGCGCTGAAATCTTTATGGAATTTGCTTGGGATGAAAACATTAAAGCAAAAAGCATTGAGGCTCGGGAAAAGATTGACGCAATTCGTCATTTGCTGCCTGACGATGTAGAACGCATTTTGGTCTTTAAATTCAACACCAACGATATGCCGATTTTCCAATTGCGTGTATCCAGTGAACGCGATTTGTCAAACGCTTACGATTTGCTTGATCGCAACCTAAAGAGGCCGATCGAACGGGTTCAGGGTGTGTCTAAAGTAGAGCTGTATGGCGTATTAAAGAAACACATTGTTATTCGCATTGATCCAGAACGTGTCGCTTCACTCGATGTGAATCCTACCCAATTGTCTGAAACCTTGCAGAACGCGAACTTTTCAATTAATGCAGGGCATTTTTACGACAATGGACAAAAAATAACGCTCATGCCGCAAGGTGATTTTCGTAACCTTGACGATATTCGCAACTTGATGGTGGACAACGGCGTTCGTCTTAGTGATATAGCGACTGTTGGTTACGAAACCCCAGAACGAAATGAAGGCCGTCACCTCGATCGTACTTATGCGGTTGGCTTCAATATCTACCGTGAATCCGGTAGTAATTTAGTTGAAGTATCCGAACGCGTAATGAAAGTTATTGAGAAAGCGAAAACGGATCCCGCCTTCAATGGTATCAGCCTTTTTGTGATGGACGACGTTGCTACCAGCGTAACAGAATCATTAAGTGATTTGATCGCCGCCGGCTTGTTAGGTGCCGCCCTCTCAATCGCAATATTGTTTGTATTTCTTCGACAAATCACGACCACATTGGTTGTTGTGTTGTCTGTGCCTTTTTCAATTTGCATTACCCTTGGCATGATGTACCTATTTGGCTATTCCTTAAACATCTTGTCATTGATGGGACTCATGTTGGCCGTCGGGATGCTAGTCGATAATGCCGTAGTAGTAACAGAAAGCATATTTCAAGAAAAAGCCAACGAATCTGACACAACCAAAGCGACGGAAAAAGGCGTAGGCAAAGTCAGTTTAGCGGTTATCGCGGGTACGACCACTACGGCCATTGTATTTTTGCCTAATATCGTCGGTGTCAAAATTGATGTAACCGTATTTTTAGAGCATGTCGCAATCGCCATTTGTATTTCATTGTTTGCATCGTTGCTTATCGCACAGACGTTGATCCCACTATTAGCGAGTAAAATTAAACATGTGCCGAAAGCCGTCAGCGAGAACAAACCGGGCAAGGCGTTAGCGTTTTATCGTCGTACGTTATCATGGACGTTAACCAACCCAGGTAAAGCGTCATTAGTGGCCATTTTATTATTGGTCAGTACTGCGATCCCAATGCAGTTTGTGACACAAGATGGTGAAGGCAATAATAACCAAGAAAGGATCTGGTTAAACTACCACATTCAAACGAATTATCGCCTTGAAGAAGTCGAAAAGACGGTGAATAAAATGGAAGAATACCTTTATGCAAATAAAGAAGCCTTCCATATTAAACAGGTTTATACCTACTATAATCCGGGCCATGCAGTTTCTGGCATTACGCTGAATGATGACTTGCCGATTTCTGTCAGCGAATTAAAAAAACAGATCCGCGAAGGAATGCCGCAATTTGTGCGCGCACGTCCCTCCTTCCAATGGGACACGGATAACGGTGGTGGTGTGAGATTAACCCTACTCGGCGAATCCTCAGAGCGTTTACTGACGTTGGCCGAGCAAGTGGTGCCGGTACTGAATGCGATTGAGGGATTGTCTGACGTGCGTGCAGATACTGGCTCAATGCGAGAAGAGCTTCAAGTACGTGTAGATCGTGAACAAGCGTTTAAAGCGGGTTTAAGTACTGGTGAAATTGCCGATATCGTAGGCACTGCATTGCGCGGCTCACCACTGAGAACTTTCCGACATGATCCTTCTGGCGAGATCGATATTCGTTTGATGTACGGTGAAGATCTGCAAAATTCTCTTAGTCTGCTTAAAGGTCTGGTTATCCGCCGTGATGGCACGCGACAAATAACGCTTGATCAAGTCGCTGATATCAGTGTTAAGCAACAACAATCTCAGATCAGTCGCAGTTACAGACAAACCGCATTAACCATTGGGGCTAATCTTGAAGATGGCTTAACGATAGAACAAGCGCGCGACCGCATAACACAAGTGATGGATCACCTCACCTTCCCTACGGGATACCGTTGGACTTTTGATGGTGCCTTTAATCGTCAGGATGAAGCGGCTGCCGTTATGCAAATGAATATGTTGCTAGCGGTATGCATGATATACATCGTGATGGCAGCCTTGTTTGAATCGCTACTCCTTCCAACTGCGGTAATAACGTCGTTGTTGTTCTCATTTACCGGTGTGTTCTGGGCATTCTTTGTCACCGGCACACCGATGTCCGTCATGGGCATGATCGGTATGCTGATCTTAATGGGAATTGTGGTGAACAACGGTATCGTATTGGTAGATAGGATTAACCAGCTGTTAAAGCAAGGCAATGAGCTGTTTGATGCGGTTGTTGAGGGGTGTAGCTCTCGAGTTCGCCCGATTCTCATGACAGTGGCAACAACTGTGCTTGGTCTGGTTCCACTTGCGTTTGGCACTACGCGTATCGGCGGTGACGGCCCTCCATATTCACCTATGGCCATAGCCATTATCGGTGGCCTGATCTTTTCAACATTGACCAGCCTAGTATTGGTACCACTAGCGTATGTACTATTACTTAAAATGCGTTTCCATTACGCACGACTCTGGCGGCAGTGTCGCGAATACATTAGCCGCTGGGTAGCGGCCTAATAAAAAAGCCTGGCAACGCCAGGCTTTTTTAATGTCGATTTCTGTTATTCGTATTTCCGTTCGACTTTCGTTTCAATTGCGTCAATGTAGGCATGCCAACTAGCATAACCAATCAGTGGCATCAAAAAGATAAAGCCGACGAAACCTGTCACAAATCCCAACGCAACCGCCGAAAATATAATGCCGCCCCAAATAAACATGGGGACTTTATTGACCCACACCGCATTCATACTGGTCAGCACTGCAGTAGCGATATCAACTTTACGTTCCATCAAAATAGGCTGAGTAAATGCGCTGATGAAAAATACCAACATAGTAAAACCCGCACCGACAACAGTACCAAGGGCTAAAAACGGTAACAAATTCTCTAACGTCGTATCGAGGTAAGGTGGATACAGGGCGTGAATGAGAGCTGCAACTCTTAACCAGAAAATCATCATAACCAGCAACAGAATGCCAAACCCCCATTCATTTACTGCGTTACGTGAGATCGCGCGCAACGAGTGACGCAATGAGGGTTTGTGGCCCTTCTCCAATTCCCAACTGACGTCATATAACCCAGCGGCCAGAAAGGGTCCAATCAACATGAAACACACGATGGCCGGCAAAATAATCAAATGCCAACCCGTTAATTGAACGAGATAGGCAATAAACCACGGAATGATGGCGAATATCACCCCATAAAACACACTCAACCCAGGCGTTCTAAAGAAATCACGTAATCCCAGCGATAGCCACTTGATCGGATCACCAACATCCAATTCTTTACACGGTATAACACGCGCTATCTTACTTTCTGTAATGGCATTTTGGGGCGTTTCTTTGAAATGTTGCGACATAGTAAATTCCTTATGAATTCTATCGAACTGCATAAATTTTATGCATACGAACACTTGTACTATCAAAATACGAACCTACCAAGCAGGAAAGTTCACATTCTGTTAACAAAAGTATAGAGGAAGATCAGTGAATTGCTATGTAGCGATAAAAAAATGAATTAAATATCTGCAGGTTGCCAATAGAGGGTTGTGCCATACAGTTCGCATAACTTCTCATTGAGTTCGGCAAAACGGGTTACCGGTTCATCTCGTCCTGACACGCAATGGTGGGTAAACCGGTGACAATTATTCTCAATTAAATCGTATTCAGAGTAATCAAAAACTCGGTCTATCGCGCGTTTTGCCACTACGTCCGAAGACAATGCAGAGCGCGAGTGATCGCAGGCTACATATATACGATTACCACTGCGATCATGGAGAAACCTTTCAGGTGAAATCGCACGGATCAATCCATTCCCGCGCAATTCAACAATCTGGTTATCGACCCAAATGCCGGTATGCTGAAACACTTCATAGATCCCGCAGCACACAACTGCGCCATTTTGTGGCGTGACCAACTGAGCACACTCCCCCGGAAAGTGGTTAATGTGACCCTTGCTGACTTGCATTTCTCGCGTTAATTTAGTGCCAGCATACAAAGCCGCAGCACCGGCGCCTATCCATAAAAGTGGTAATGGCATATCTACTTCTCATTTAACTATGCTCATATGTCAGTCTAGTATTGTTTAAAATCTACACAAGTTGAAAAATGTAACGGTTTTTTACTGGCTTTATCGAATATTCACTTAACACTACCCACTTGCCTGTATTACTCTGTACACCTGAGTTAAGGGCGGTTATCACATGAATAAAGTCGGAAAATCACGTAAGTTAGATAATGTTTGTTATGACATTCGTGGACCTATAGCAGAACGAGCTCGAAAGCTCGAGGACGAAGGGCATCGGATCCTTAAATTGAATATCGGTAATCCAGCCCCGTTTGGCTTTGAAGCACCTGATGATATCCTAAAAGACGTGATCCGCAATTTGCCCAATGCGCAAGGCTATTCTGATTCAACTGGAATATACGCCGCTCGCGTAGCGGTCATGCAGTATTACCAATCCAAAGGGATAAAAAATACGGCTATCGAGGACGTGTTTATAGGCAATGGTGTCAGTGAGATGATCATGATGTCGATGCAAGCCTTGCTGAACACTGGGGATGAAGTGTTACTCCCCTCGCCCGATTATCCGCTTTGGACAGCAGCCGTTAGCCTCTCCTCAGGTACGCCGGTTCATTATCGCTGTGATGAAAGCAATCAATGGTTTCCCGACCTTAATGATATCGAAAGTAAAATAAATGAGCGCACCCGAGCCATTGTACTGATCAACCCCAACAATCCTACAGGCGCGGTTTATGACAAAGCGCTTTTACAATCCATAATTGAACTGGCACGTAAGCACAAGCTTGTCATTTTCAGTGATGAGATTTACGACAAAATATTGTATGACGGAGCTCAGCATCATTGCATTGCAGCAATGGCTGATGATTTAGTCATTTGTACCTTCAGTGGACTATCTAAAAATTATCGTGTCGCGGGCTTTCGCGCTGGTTGGTTGATCGTCAGTGGCAATAAGCTTGCTGCACGTGAATATATTGAAGGCTTGACCATATTGTCCTCTATGCGCATGTGTGCCAATGTGCCGTGTCAACATGCGATACAAACGGCACTGGGCGGTTACCAGAGTATTAATGAATTGATCCACGATACCGGCCGTCTAAAGATCCAGCGCGATCTCGCAGTAGAAAAGCTCAATGCAATAGATGGCGTTACCTGCGTTGCCCCTGAAGGTGCGATGTACTGTTTTGCCAAAGTCGATCATGAAAAGTTTGCTATCACCAATGACGAACAAATGATCATGGATCTGCTAGACAATGAGAAAATTTTGCTGGTGCATGGGCGTGCATTTAATTTAAACGAAGGTGTTTATTTCCGCTTAGTCTTTTTACCGCATATCGATGAATTAAGCCTCGCATTAGATAAAATTGCTAACTTCTTCAGTTATTACAAGCAAGGGTAATAGTAGTGAAACAAAGTACCTTTCTCGCATGGATATTGCGTATGCCACTGATCAAACGGTGGGCGCTAATGCATTCCGTTAAGAATGAAAATGTAGCCGAGCATTCCCATCAGGTCGCTGTGATTACTCACCTATTAGCGGTGATCAAAAACCACTATTTCAATGGTGACATAAGCCCAGAAAAAGCTGTGACCGTCGCCTTGTACCACGAAATTTCAGAAACCAAGCTGCAAGACATAAATCACGTTACCAAATACCATAATCCAGAATTAACCAAAGAATTCAAAAAGCTAGAAGAGATAGCCGAATTAGAGTGCTTAGAAACATTACCCGAAGCATTACAGGCACAATTCAAGCCTTTAATTGTGCAATCGGCAGTGGATCCTGAGTACAAGCGTATCGTAAAAGCTGCGGACCTGATCGCAGCTTACCTTAAAGCCTGTGACGAAATTGCCTTCGGCAACCGAGAGTTTCACCACGTTAAAAAGCGACTCGAGGCGATGTTAGCAGACTATGTTGATACCATGCCTGAAGTGGAATTTTTTCTAAAAACATTCAAAGATAAATGCCTAGTCAGTGTTGATGAACTTTCCGAGTAAACAAAGTGCGTGCCCTTGCGGTTCAGGCAATACTTTTTCAGCATGCTGTGAACCATTAATAAGCAAACAGGCAAAGGCCACCACACCAGAAGCCCTTATGCGCTCCCGTTATACCGCTTATGCGGTTAAACAGTATGATTACATCTTAGAGACCTACGTAGCCTCAACGCGCCCCTCAATATCTCCTGAGGAACTTGGCGCAGACAACACCAACACCCTATGGCTTACATTAGAGATAACGGATTCCGAGCTGTCTCCTGAGTACGGCTATGTGTCCTTTCGCGCATTTTATAAAGACAAAGCGCATGCCTATTGTCTCGCAGAGAAGTCAAGGTTCGTAAAACAAGACGAAGAATGGTTTTATGTAGATGGTGACATTCTCCCCGCTTCTGGAAAGGTAAAAATAGGTCGAAATGATCCATGTTTATGCGGTAGCCAGCAAAAATCCAAACGCTGCTGTTTCAAATAGTTTGCGAACCCTAAAAGTATTCTTTCTCGTCATCAATGTGGTTGTCATACAGCCAAACCCAGGGTTAACTTTCATTCAATAAACAATTGCCCAGCCTTATAAGGTCTATTATTCTGACACTATCCTGCTATATGAAAGCTAAGGAATTCAATTGACAGACAATCACGCTATTACAAACGGGGTTTGGCACGAGCGTCGTCTGCCCAGAGTTGAAAACAGAGATGGGGACCACCGTAGCCCGTTCCAAAGAGACAAAGCTAGAATATTACATTCAGCAGCCTTTCGCCGATTACAAGCGAAAACACAAGTCTTAGGTGTCGGGTTAAGTGACTTCTATCGTACGCGCCTCACACATTCTCTCGAAGCTGCGCAAATAGGTGTTGGTATTTGTGCGCAACTAAGTTTCAAGTACCCTAATGAAGCACAGTCACTAGGGCTAGACAGTCACTTAATAGAAGCCTTATGCCTTGCCCACGATATCGGTCACCCCCCTTTTGGTCATGGCGGTGAAATAGCCTTAAATTACATGATGAATTCACATGGTGGATTCGAAGGAAATGGCCAAACTTTCAGAATTGTTACTCAGTTGGAGCCCTATACTGAATTTCATGGCATGAACCTCTCAAGACGTACCGTACTTGGGCTAGTGAAGTACCCCAACTTTTTATCGGCGTTACGCGTACCCCAAAAACACACGATTTCTGACAGTCAAAACCTTCGCACTGTACAAGCCAATGAGTGGCACCCTCCTAAAGGGTTATTTGACTGTGATAAGGATATATTTGATTGGTTATTAGCACCGATTAGTGACGCAGACAAAAGTACTTTTATGTCGGCCTCTGCCTATGATAAGAGCCAACATCGTCATGGTAAGACACAATATAAATCGTTGGATTGTTCGATCATGGAACTGGCTGATGATATTGCCTACGGCGTACATGATCTTGAGGATGCAATCGTTATGGGTATGGTCAATGAAAATGATTTTACTGAATTTATGCATGAAAAGGTCATCGCATTAGAAGTCCCCGGACTATCAGATTGTTTTGAAGTTCTGACTCAGAAACTGTTTAGCCATCAGCATTATGAACGAAAAAATGCGATTGGGGCGTTGGTGAATTTATTTATTACTGCTATCACACTAGACAAACAAAACCTGTTTAAAGAACCGCTGTTAGACTTCAATGCGAGGATGCCAAGCCAGTACGCGAAAGCACTTGGTTTATTTAAACAGTTTGTTTATCTCAAAGTGATACAAAAACCAGAAATACAATTACTCGAATATAAAGGCCAACAAACAGTCATGGAGTTGTTTCAAGCCTTTGCGTCGGATCCTGAGCGGCTACTCCCAGACAACACCAAAAAGCGTTGGCTTGAAGCACAAGAAAAAGATCTCGGCTATCGAATATTGGCCGATTATATCAGTGGCATGACGGATGAATTTGCCTCTCGACTGTATTCCAATATGTTTGTGCCCAAGCGCGGTGGTACTCATGATACGTTGTCGTTGTAAAAAGCATGGTGAAATAAATATAGTCAATATGCGGTCAATCTGAGTATAAGTACAAAACCATCATGTTTAATTCCTATGCTGATCAAAAAAACGGACAAAAATGCCGTTACCGAAAATGACGTAACCGATGAAAGCATCTATCATGATCGCCGCAATATTCTGAAAGGTTTAGGCTTCATTGGCGCTGGTAGTTTATTAACACAATCGGCCCATGGTATGGGCTGGTTCGATGACGAAGAATCCACTACATTCAAAACCAGAGCGTTGGAATATGAACAAAACCCAAACTATCGCGCAGTAGATGAACTGACACCAGAGCGAAAAGCTACCAGTTATAACAACTTCTATGAGTTTGGTACGGGTAAAGGGGATCCAGTAGAAAATGCTCAGGCTTTTAAGGTAGAGCCGTGGTCACTGCGCATTGATGGTTTAGTAGAGTCCCCTATTACACTCAGTTACGACGATCTCTTTAAACGCTTTCCACTACAAGAGCGCATCTATCGTTTCCGCTGTGTTGAAGCCTGGTCTATGGTGATCCCCTGGATAGGCTTTGAACTAGGCAAAATCATTGCTCAAGCCAAACCGCTAAGTAAGGCCAAGTTTGTATCCTTTCAAACGCTATACGATCCCGAGCAAATGCCCGGACAACGCAGTCGTTTTGTCGGCGGTGGTGTTGACTACCCCTATGTCGAAGGCTTGAGACTGGATGAAGCACTACATCCTCTGACATTACTATCGGTCGGTGTTTACGGTAAAACCCTACCACCACAAAATGGTGCACCAATAAGGCTCGTCGTGCCTTGGAAGTACGGTTTCAAAAGTATTAAATCGATTGTACGTATATCTTTAACTGACTTTATGCCACCTACGACTTGGAACCGTTTAGCACCTCAGGAATATGGGTTTTATGCGAACGTCAATCCACAGGTTGATCATCCACGCTGGAGTCAAGCCAGAGAGCGTCGCATAACGCGCGGCGGTTTATTTTCGCAAGAGCGTATCGATACGCAATTGTTTAACGGCTATGAAGACGTTGCCCCTCTCTATTCGAATATGGATTTAAGGCAGTTCTATTGAGGCACGAGTAAATGCTTTCAAATGCGTGGGTTAATTCCCCGATAAAAATAAGCCCTAAAGCCATTTTATTAATCAAGGTTGTCATACACACGTTATGCATAGGCCTGCTAAGTAATATATTGTATTTGGCAATAACCGATCAGATCAGCGGTGATCCTGTTGATGCTCTGCTTCACTTTACAGGGATCTCAGCCGTCAATACGTTGTTATTGTGCTTAACATTATCGCCAATGGCACGGCGCCTTAAAATGGCTGCCTTGATCCAATTTCGAAGGCTCTTAGGGCTGTATGCATTCTTCTTTGCATCGTTACATCTCATGAGCTTTGCTTTTTTTGAATTACAATTTGAATGGCGTCTTATTGGTGAAGAAATTATAAAACGACCTTTTATTACTGTCGGTATGGCCGCTTGGATTATTTTACTGGCGTTGGCGGTAACGTCTTTTAAGCGTTCACAAAGAGCACTTAAAAAACGCTGGCAGCTCATTCATAACTGCATATATGTGGCTGCGCCGTTAGTCATTATCCACTTTTATTGGTCTGTAAAATCAGACATTTATGAACCATTACTATACGCGGCTGTTTTAGTGGTCCTGCTGTGGTTACGCCGGGTTCAGTTAAAAAACATCTTTTTTCGTTAACCGTCAATCACACATACCGGTTACGAATACTATTTTGCCAACACGACTTTATTTCGCCCTGTTTCTTTGGCTTTATACAACGCTTGGTCAGCCCTTTTGATAATAGACTCTAAGGTTTCATCTGCTTTTTTATCAGCTACACCAAAACTTGCTGTAAAACGAATAGTATCATTCTCATAACCGATTGAATGTTGCTCAATAATATGTCGAAGTCTTTCAGACATATCCATGGCTTCTTGGCTCGTTATCCCTCCCATAAGAATAATAAACTCTTCTCCCCCTAATCGACAGCAAACATCACTGTCGCGCATGTGAGCTGCGAGTAATTGACCAAAATCACGCAGTACTAGGTCCCCAGCTTCATGACCAAATGTATCGTTAATCGATTTAAAATGATCGATATCTACGGCAACACCATGCATGGTCTTTAACAATGTAAATTCACTCGCATACTTTTGCGCCATACCACGTCGATTATATAAACCGGTTAAGGGATCTTTTATGGTTAGATCCGATAACTTCTGCTGTTCAGCAAACAACAAGCTTGTTGTGATACCTATCCCTAGCATGACGAACCCCAACGCCTGTCCAATAATACTCGCAGCATACAATATTGGAGGATTGATACTGACCGAGACAAAGATGAACTGCAGCACAGCAACGGCAATAATGATCGTCAACGCGATAAAGATAAAACCATTACCATAGTTAAATTCAGTTTTATTTTGTCGTATCAATTGCCAGAGAGTGTAGGGAAACAAAATCAATATGAATAGCGCCTCTAGCATGGCCAGTCCCCGTAAAGATGGGACAATAAAGGTTGCTGTAAAAAACACTGTAACCAAAACATATACCCACCGTTGGGGCTGATACACCGTTTTCTGAAAATTACTTAATGCAACAAAAAGAAAAGCACCAGCGGCAAAGAACGCCAATACAGAAATAGCAACTAGATTTTCTACTCCTTCAACAGCGAGCCATATTGCAGAGAACCCGATAGCGCTGGTGATAAAATAATATTTAAAAAAAGGTAGAGAAACGTCTTCTTGGAATGTTTTTGCCACGTAACCGAGCAGAACGGAAATCGTAATGACAAATGTCAAAATCAAAATAAAGAAGCCATAAACATGTATATGGCCAAATGCAGAAACATCCATACGTTTATAGCATTGGTTAATGAATGATAACGTCAGCTTAGACTATAAACACCATTTTACCTACTAATACAAATTTTGATTAAACCCTATAAAACAACAAGATCGACCACATTTACGTCAAAACAAGATTAAAAAAACGTCATTTTTTTTAAATTAACACTTGCATGTTGTTTTATACAGTACTACTGTATACCTATACACTGTATAAATATCAGGTAAACGTAATGAAAACAGCAACACCTATTAATGCCAATAATATTGTTCCTCTACATCAACCTCGCACGCAGCCAGGTTGGCATTACCTCATTGCCGATAACGTGGTATTTGATAAGTCCTTTGGTCACCAATATGGGCATGGGATCCGCATCCAAAAGCCAGATGATGCCAATGTTCCAACATGGATTAAGCGCTTAATTACATCGGGTAAATGTGAGGCAATTTACGTAGAAAACCTCAACCTTAACGATGATGACAAACTGGTTATACAGGCACTGTGCTCACAATACTCTGTATCGCTTATTGGACTCACAGTGAATGATGGTCACGCGAATAATGTAATCCAAGGGCCTTGGTAAGGTTGACTAAGGTATTACGGGAGTGGCGCGCCACTGTGTGCTGGATTTTCGATATAGTGTTCGGTCTTGTGGGTTGCCTTTTAAATTGAGGTAGTCCACGGATCTAACATCGACAACAATCAAGCCAAAATGGTCAGGCGGCCCTGCGTTTAATAAATGTTTATCTACCTGCAGATTATCGCCAGGCTCGCGCTTCGATTTAGGCTCACCCCACAAAAACTGGCGTTTTGCCGGTGCTGAGAGTTGTTGCCAATGATGTACGCGTTGATGCTCATATTCATGTTCAGGATCAATGATCAGCTCTGCTCGCCCCTCAATGCGATATTGTTCTCGCGTCGTACTAAAATACCAACACAACGCGATCCATTTATTCTGGCTAATCTCGTTCCATTTATCCATTCTAGAGTCACTGATAATGATGATGCGGTGCATATCATCGAAACCGCGAAAAACGACAGTTCTGTTTTTAGGCATCCCGTCTTTTGTCACAGTCGCCAACTGCATATACCGACATTCAGGCACATTCTTTGTTTTATATAAACTGCGTGCCAAAGGCTGACGCCATAGAGGTAATGCATCACGATCATCCTGAGCCTTAACAGTTTGGGACATTTATGGTTAAGCCATTGAGTGCCGTTCGATGCGATCAAACAGTGTGAAAAAATTATCTGAAGTAGCTTTGGCAATTGTATCTACGGAAACCCCACGCAGCTTCGCAATGCATTCTGCCACCTCAACTACGTAGCCCGGCTGATTCTGTTTCCCTCTATGAGGAACAGGTGCTAACCAAGGAGAGTCAGTTTCTATAAGCATGCGTTCTAACGGTATTTGTTTAGCCACCTCACGCAGTTCTTTTGCACTATTGAACGTTACAATGCCTGAAAACGAAATATAGAAACCTAAGTCGATTGCCGCCAATGCCATGTCTAAAGATTCGGTAAAACAGTGCAAAACACCTCTAGTGCCTTCTGCTAGGTGTTGACGCAACGTATCGAGAGTATCTTGGCGTGCATCACGGGTGTGGATGATCAGCGGCTTTTTAACGGCATTTGCGACATGGATATGGTCAATAAATGACGCCATCTGCACGTCACGTGTATCTTCACTGTAATAATAATCAAGCCCCGTCTCACCAACCGCGACTACACGTGGATGTGAACAAGCCTCTAACAATATGTCCCGCTCACAACGATCGTCTTGATGTAAAGGATGCACACCACATGAAGCAGAGACGTTGTCAAAGCCATCAATTGCCTGCAACATTGGCTCAAAGTCTTTAACGGAAACTGCGACACATAAAAAATGTTCCACACCACGTTGTCTCGCAAACGCTAAGGTTTGCCCTAACTCATCTTTCGATTGTCCCAGCCTGTCTAGATGGCAATGTGAATCAATAAACATGTAGAACTAAAATTCCTGTAAAAGTGTAAAGGTTTGCACTAGCAGTAGAACCTTGTTAACCCCTGCATGGCGCGCTGTTTCAGACAGCGTATTGAGCTGATTCAGTACGTCCCAGCGAGCCTGATCGAGGGTTAAACCGTCGCGCTTAATCTTATCTTGTAGATATCGCTGCGCCCATGCAATAACTTGCTGATAAGTTGAGTGCCACTCCTCTGCTGCCGACAATGCGTCGACTCTACCGCTGCACAATGATTCAACCAGCACATTAAAATCATCGAAGGCTTTCGAATCTTTGTCGCGCAAACTGCGAAGCACCGCAAACGGCGCATTACCGTATCCTTTGAGCAACGCTGGCGTTAATGCATGCTCAGAACTCTCGCCATTCAAAGTATGTGTCAACCATTCGATACTGTCCTCTACCGCAGGAGTCGGCAGCAAACATTTCTCACATCTCGATAAGATCGTAGGTAGTAAACGATTTGGCTGATCAGTAACCAACAACAAATAGGTCGATTGTGTCGGTTCCTCCAACGTTTTCAACAAGGCGTTCGCAGCTGACTCACTAAGCAAGTCTGCATCTGCAATAATTAAAACTTTATTATGGTTTAACTGTGCCGTTTGACTCAGCGACTGAATAGCGCTGCGAATAAGATCAACACCGATTTGAGATTTATCTGTTTCCAGCCAGTAATAGTCAGGATGACTGCCCGCTTCAAATAATTGACATGATTGGCATTCACCACACGCCTCACCATTAACTAACGACTTACACAGTAAACTACGTCCAAGCGCTTTGGCATATTGGTGTTTACCGATATCCTTAGCACCACTTAGCAACAACCCATGGTGAAGACGTTTCTCTTCTGCCCTTAAGGCATGTTGATGCAAAATCGCTTTAAACCATGGCAAATTCATGATGAAAAATACTGCTGCAATGATTGCGTAACTTGTTCGTGAACATCTGACATAGATTGCATAGCATTTATCGTGACTACACGTTCATTGTTTAAGGCTTCTTGTTGATAAGCTGTTCGCACTCGCTCAAAGAAATCGAGCCCCTCAAGTTCAATGCGATCTAATTCTCCACGCCCGCGCGCGCGTTCTAATCCTACTTTAGGATCAACATCTAAATATAACGTCAGATCGGGAGTAAACCCTTTTAACGTTACGTCACGGATCACATCTAATAATTTACGGTCAATCCCTCTACCGCCGCCTTGATAGGCTAACGAAGACATATCATGTCGGTCGCCAACCACCCAATCGCCCGAGTCTAAAGCAGGAGTAATCACATTAGCGATAAGCTGTGAGCGCGCCGCGTACATGAGCATCAATTCAGTTTCAATTGTGACGGCTTCCTGCCATTGCTGCTTAACACAATCACGTAATGCCTCGGCCATCGGCGTTCCACCGGGTTCACGCGTTTGTGTAACGCTGTGTCCGTGTTGTTTTAGGAACTCGACTATGGTTGCTATAACTGAGCTTTTCCCTGCTCCTTCAAGACCTTCAACAACAATAAATTTACCTGATTTCAATGCTGCCCCTTTAAATGCGACGGGTTTCTACTTCTTTAGTTGGTATTGTCGCACAGCTTCATTGTGTTGTTCGAGTGTTGCAGAGAAAAAATGCGTTCCATCTCCTTTAGATACGAAATACAAGTCCTCTGTCATCATTGGATTAAATGCAGCCTCAAGTGCAGCTTCACTGGCCATGGCAATGGGAGTTGGAGGAAGTCCCTTAATAACGTAGGTATTATAGGGTGTTGGGGTTCGCAGGTGTTTACGGGTAATATTGCCATCGAAGGCTTCTCCTATCCCGTATATAACCGTTGGATCCGTTTGTAAACGCATATTGAGATTTAACCGATTCACAAACACCCCCGCAATATGCGAGCGTTCATGCGCTACACCCGTTTCCTTTTCTATGATTGATGCCATTATCAAGGCCTCATAAGCATTTTCATAGGGTAGTCCTGGGTATCGCGAATCCCAAAACTCTGTTAACCGCTCATGCAAGGCATCATGGGCACGTTGTAGGATCTCGATAGCTCTGGTGCCATGGGTGAACGCATAGGTATCCGGCATCAACCAACCTTCGGCTGAATTGCCCGTAAGTTGATTGTCTGCTATCCATTGTTTCACCTGAGCTTCAGACACGGGTTCGATTAAATTGGGATGCTCATTGATTTGTGCTAACCATTGCTTAAAGGTAAGCCCCTCTATCAACGTAATGCTAAATTGCTTTTCTTCACCTTGATAAATTTTTTGTAATAATTCAGGCAAAGGCGTTTGTGGGCTTATTTCGTATGTGCCAGCCTTTATCGTGGCAACATTAGACTGTAACTTTAGCGCTAGCTTTAACCAATCACTTTGCTTATACAACGCTAATTGATCAAACTGCGCCATTAACTGATACAAACTAGTACCCGGCGACAAGGTAAATAAAACAGCTTCGCTATTCTGGGAAACTTGGTTCATTGCCTGATTAGACTTGTGCAACACAAAAAGACCGCTAAAAACGGTTATCGCCAGCAAAATCGCGACAATGGGGAAAATCTTACGCATTCAGCTCAATCGCCTTTTTAACTTTTTCGCCAAGCATGATGATAGGTTTTATATCCAATGTACGTTTATTGCCATCACCCATCCTAAGTGATTTAACTGGCATAATCTGCATTAACGCATTGCATATAAACGCACTCTCTATGCTGTTTAAACGCTCTACAGTGAAGTTATCTACCTCCACTGGAATTTCTTGAGCTCTAAAATATTCAAGCATAAATTGGCGAAAAACGCCGTTTACCCCCGCATGAGAGAGCGCAGGTGTACACCAGCGATTATCCTCATCCAACCAAAATACATTTGCAGCAGAGGCTTCTATCACACAATCATCTTGGTCACACACGAGATAATCATCAACGTCACTTTCAAGACTTAACTCTTGCTTTATCAACACCTGCTCTAGTCGGTTAAGGTGTTTTATACCGGCTAAATAAGGCTGCCTTGCCAACTTGAACTGCGCGACGGCAATATCTATCCCGCGTGCGCACATCTGCTTATATTCTGCGGGAAATGAATGAACGGTTAGCATGATTGATGTTGAATCACAGCCGACAGGCGAATAACCGCGGCCACCGCGTCCTCTCGATATTAACGCCTTAACCACTAGGTCTTTGGTCGCATGCACCGAAAGCACTTGTTTAATCATTGCTACGAGCGACTCTTTCCAATTCGTTGTTTGTATTGTTTTTACATCGTGTTGATATTGCGGTACGACGACAGATACGTTTTTGAGACTGATGTTTAATTTATCAGCATCATGTGCCAAACGTTGGAAATGTTGGGTAAGTAATTCAGGTTTAGCATCAATAACAGCGATGGTTGTAAAACAACCATCGCCATAATTTAACGCTCTATCGGCAAAACCGAAAGGTAAGTCTGATTCACTCAAAGTCGATCGATCATATTAATTGGGATGAACCCAGTTTAATCATCTAATCGTTTAAACACCAGAGAACCATTCGTGCCACCGAAGCCGAATGAATTACATAATGCATAGGCCTGTTCGAACGGTTTAGCATGGTTCGCTACCAAATCTAAATCACATTCTTCATCTGGCTCATCTAGGTTAATTGTCGGCGGAGCTAATTTATCGCGTAGCGCCAGCAACGTGAAAATTGCTTCTACAGAACCGGCAGCGCCCAATAAATGGCCGACCATTGACTTAGTAGAGCTAACCATCACTTTGCTGTCATTACCAAACACGCTTTTCACCGCACGTAGTTCGGCAATATCACCGGCAGGCGTGGAAGTACCGTGAGCATTAACATAGCCAATAACACTTGCATCAATGCCAGCATCTTTGATCGCATTGTCCATCGACATTGCTGCACCTTCACCGTTTTCCGGTGGAGACGTCATGTGGTATGCGTCGCCACTCATACCAAAGCCAACAAGTTCGCCGTATATCTTGGCGCCTCGCGCCTGCGCGTGCTCAAGCGACTCAAGAACAATAACACCAGCGCCCTCGCCCATGACAAACCCGTCACGGCCTTTATCCCAAGGACGGCTTGCCTTTTGCGGATCGTCGTTACGAGAACTCAACGCTCTTGCCGCAGCAAACCCAGCCATACCTAAAGGGGTAATTGAGGCTTCAGCACCGCCAGCAACCATCACATCTGCATCATGATATGCAATCGTGCGCGCAGCAATACCAATATTGTGTACACCCGTTGTACAGGCGGTAACAACATTCAAATTCGGCCCTTTTAATCCTTCCATTATCGACAGGAAGCCTGAAATCATGTTGGTGATCGTCGAGGGTACGAAAAACGGCGATACGCGCTTAGGACCACTGTTTTCTAGCTTTGTGTGGTTCTCTTCAATAAGTTTCAAACCACCAATACCAGAACCAATGGATACACCCACGCGATTAGCATTTGAGTCGTCCACAACCAAGCCAGAATCTTGAATAGCTTGTTTCGCAGCAGCGATACCTAACTGGATAAATCGGTCCATTTTTTTGACATCTTTGGCCGGAATATATTCAGTTGGGTCAAAATCTTTAACTTCACCCGCAAAACGGGTTGAAAGCTGTTCAGGATCGAAGTGCGTGATGGGACCGATCCCACTCTTTCCTTCTAGGACTGCACTCCAAGTATCATCTACGGTATTGCCAAGCGGTGAAAGCATGCCCATACCGGTTACAACAACGCGCCGTTTGGTCACTTTGCCCCCGATATAATCTTGATACGAATAGGTTGAAACAGAAACGGCTCTGAGCAGAGCCGTTTTGAAGATAAGGACTTAAGCGTCTTTATTTGCGTTGATGTAATCAATCGCAGACTGAACAGTGGTGATCTTTTCTGCTTCTTCATCTGGAATTTCAGTGTCGAATTCTTCTTCCAACGCCATAACCAGTTCAACAGTGTCAAGTGAATCAGCACCAAGGTCGTCAACAAAAGAGGCTTCTGATTTTACTTCTTCTTCTTTTACGCCAAGTTGCTCAACAATGATTTTCTTAACGCGTTCTTCAATGTTACTCATAATTCTAGATTTCCCTTAACGTCACTAGATAAAAATTGCGGCTAGTTTATTCAGCCTCAAGACACCTTGCAAGCTTCAATCGCTCAAATCGGTGAGGTCGAACCAGCTAACCAAGAAAGTGTATCAACAAATAGTTAACAATCAAGTCGGTGATTACTTTAATCACCGCTTATTGCATGAACATGCCACCATTAACATGCAGCGTTTCACCGGTGATATAAGCTGCAGCATCACTCGCTAGAAAGGCTACCGCCGCTGCAACTTCAGCAGGTTGTCCTAAACGACTGGCCGGAATATCCGCAAAAATAGCGGCTTTTTGATCGTCTGTTAATGACTGTGTCATATCTGTATCGATAAAACCAGGTGCCACTACATTTACCGTTATGCCACGGCTGGCTACTTCACGAGCCATCGACTTAGAAAAACCAATAACGCCTGCTTTTGCTGCAGCGTAGTTGGCCTGCCCTGCATTACCTGCACTGCCGACCACTGAGCCAATACTGATTATACGGCCATTGCGTTTCTTCATCATGCCGCGCATAACCGCTTTGGATAAGGTAAAGATAGACTTAAGGTTGGTGTTAATAATGTCATCCCACTCACTGTCTTTCATACGCATCAGCAAATTGTCACGTGTAATACCCGCATTGTTCACCAACACGTCAATCGCACCATATTGCTCGGTAATCGCAGCCACTACAGTAGTGACAGAATCAGCGTCGGTTACATTTAAGCACATTCCAGTGCCGTTCTCGCCAAGATACTCAGCAATAGCGGCAGCTCCACCGTCTGATGTAGCAGTTCCAATAACAAAGTGATCAGCCGCTAGCGCCTCAGCGATCGCTTTACCGATCCCGCGACTAGCACCTGTTACTAAGGCAATTTTTTTAGTTTCCATCTTAATTCCTAGGCCTGAGTAAAATGCTCAGGTTCGTTTAAAGCTGACGCATCGATAGACTTATCAATACGCTTAATCAGTCCAGTTAATACTTTACCCGGCCCAACTTCATATATTGTTGTCACGTTTTGAGACGCTAGATACTCAATCGATTCAGTCCAACGTACTGGGCAATACAATTGACGTACCAGCGCATCTTTTATTTGTGCAGGGTCTTGAGCAATTGCAACATCAACATTATTCACTACCGGAATGGATGGAGCAGTAATACTTAATGTGTCTAATAAACCCGCTAATTTTTCTGCCGCAGGCTTCATCAGTGCACAATGCGATGGGACGCTTACAGCCAACGGTAACGCGCGCTTAGCCCCCGCTTCTTTACAGGCTGCAGCGGCTAACTCTGCTGCATTTGCAGTACCGGCAATAACCACTTGCCCGGGTGAATTGTAATTGACTGGCGCAACAACTTGACCCGTTTCACTTGCCACTCGTTCACAACAAGCAATGATATTGGCGTCATCTAGCCCAATAATCGCATACATAGCGCCTTCACCTGCAGGCACAGCTTGCTGCATAAATTGCCCGCGCGCCTCTACTAATGCAACGGCATCTTCTAGCGACATTGCACCAGCACATACCAGCGCTGAGTATTCACCTAAACTGTGGCCTGCCAAGAAATCAATCTTACCGAGGTATTCGTGCGCCACTTGCCACAATGCAACACTCGCTGTTAATAACGCAGGTTGTGTGACATCCGTTTGGTTGAGACGATTTTCAGGATCGTGTTGTACAACATTCCACAAGTCATAGCCTAAACGGCTAGATGCCAAATCGAATGTTTGCTGAATTTGAGGATAAGCGCCTGCCATAGCGGCAAGCATTCCTACGCTTTGTGAGCCCTGACCGGGAAACACGCACGCAATCACTGACATAGCTTTTCCTATTGTTAATATTTGACTAACGCAGAAGCCCAGGCAAAACCACCACCAAACGCTTCCAGTAATAGATTTTGACCGCGTTGAATACGCCCATCACGGATCGCTGTATCCAAAGCCGTTGGAACGGTCGCAGCTGAAGTATTACCATATTGCTCGAGTGTCATAACGACCTGATCGAGGCTCATATCCAACTTCTTGGCTGTTGCTTTAATAATACGGAAATTAGCTTGATGCGGTACTAGCCAGTCTAAATCTGACTTTTGCATATTATTCGCAGCAAGTGTTTGCTCAACCACTTCGCTTAACTTGGTTACCGCGACTTTAAAGACTTCATTGCCTTTCATCACACCCCAGTTTTCATGCACTGAAGCCTCGTCACCACGGGTCGGATTCCCCACATAAAGTAGGTCACCATAGCTACCTGCGGCATTAATGTGGGTTGAAAGGATCCCAGGTTCGTCACTGGCTTCAATAATAGTCGCGCCAGCGGCATCGCCAAATAAAATCACCATACTGCGATCAGCGGGGTCAATCAGTCGACTTAAACAATCAGTACCGATAACCAATATACGTTTTGCCATCCCAGATTTAATATACTGATCTGCGACACTTAGCGCGTAACAATAACCTGCACACGCAGCTGCCACATCAAACGCTGGAATCCCATCAAGGCCCAATATACGCTGGATTTCGCACGCAGTAGAAGGTAACGCGTAACGCCCGCTAGTGGTTGCGCATACAATCATATCGATGGTTTTGGGATCTATGTCTGCAGCTTCAAATGCTTTTAAGCTTGCCTCGGCCCCCATAGTAGCAGCCGTTTCTTCTGCGCCGATAATACGACGCTCTTTAATACCCGTACGGTCTGTAATCCACTCATCTGATGTATCTACCATCAGTTCTAGATCTGCATTACTACGGACTTCTTGCGGATAATAACTACCCGTACCAATAAATCGTGAATACATGCTTAATGATGCTCCAACAATACCTGTTCTATTTTGTTTTTTATTCTCTCAGGAACTTGCATCCGCGCTTCATTAATAGCCTGTGTAATTGCATAGTAAAAGGCATCCGCTGAGGCGTTCCCGTGGCTCTTAACCACAATGCCGCGCAATCCTAACAGACTCGCACCGTTATACTGGTCGGGGTTCACACGATTATAAATAGATTTTAATAAAGGAAGGGCAATTTTGGCGACCAATCGGGTATACCAATTTTGCTTTGATAGACGTTTAACTTCATTTACCACTAATTTGGCAAGGCCTTCACTGCTCTTTAATGCAACGTTACCAGTAAATCCATCCGTTACGACGACATCAGCAACGTCGGTGAAAATGTCGTCACCTTCAACGTAGCCGATATAATTAATTGATGCTGCATCCTTAAATAGCTGATCAGCATATTTAACCTGTGCATTACCTTTTATGTCTTCTTCACCCACGTTAAGCAAAGCGACTCTAGGCGATTCAATTCCTGCACACTGTTGCGCAAGTACTGTCCCCATCACGCCATATTGGAACAATGCTTCAGAATTACAGTTTACGTTTGCGCCCAGATCTAATAAAAAAACGCGGTGATGGCTGGCTGTTGGCATTGCGGTGACCAATGCTGGACGATCGATGCCGGGCAATGTTTTCAACACGTAAAACGCCATGGCCATTAGCGCCCCCGTGTTACCCGCACTAACACAGGCACTAGCTCGTCCATCTTCAACACATTCGAGTACACGGCGCATGGACGACTGCTTTTTATTACGCAATGCTTGGGTTGGTTTTTCATCCATACCCACGACCTGATCGCAGTGCTCTATTTGCACACGTTCACGCTCTGATGGATCGAGGGATGATAAAGATGTGGAAATAAGCGATTCGTCACCACAAAGAATAAAGTGACATTCGGTATGCGTTTTGATGGCGCGGATTGCTGCGGTAAGAATAACTGGGGGGCCATGATCGCCCCCCATAATATCTAACGCAATGGTTAGCTGTGCCAAGATAATTGACCTGCGTTACGCAGTAATCTTATGCACCAACAACTTTTTTACCACGGTAGTAACCGTCAGCGGTTACGTGGTGGCGGCGGTGAGTTTCACCAGATGTTGAATCGACAGACAAAGTCGCGCCTGTCAATGCATCGTGTGAACGACGCATACCACGCTTAGAACGTGTCTTACGATTTTGTTGTACTGCCATAAATTACTCCTGATCTCGCTTAAGTTCTTTCAAAACCGCAAATGGGTTTTCGCGCGTAGGTTCCTCTGCTATCTGACCAAATGTCATATCTTCAGGCTTTACTGAACACTGCTCCTCTGCATGAAGCGGCACCAGCGGTAGACCTAAGATCAACTCGTCTTCTAGCAACTGAAATAAATCGATTTCTCCATATTCGTTTACTTCAATTGGTTCATACGCTTCGGGTATCTCGTCTGCCTGTTCTACCCCCTGCACCGGGCTAAAACAAAACGACAAATCAAGAGAGTGAGCAAGCTCACCGTTACACCGTTGACAGCTAAGTGACACATCGACACTGACACTTCCGTGGAAGATGACAAGACCCTGCGCGTCTTTTTCAAACTTCACTTTAACGTTGGCGTACTCATCGCATCGAATGACTGCATCCAAAAGACGGACCATATCCTTAGTGGCGATCACACCAACGTAGTCGGAGCGTTTTATCGCACTTTTAACAGGATCAATATTCTGGGGCAGTTTCACTTTCTGCATAGCGCGCGCATAATATAGAGAATATGCCCTATAGTCAAAGTTTTAATTAAATATCCATGTCTAAACAAAGCCCTGACATCTCTTCACATCAAAACTTAATTCTAGCGTCTACGTCAAAGTATCGCGCGTCTCTTTTAAGACGGCTCCATTTAACCTTTGACACAATTGCTCCTGACGTCGATGAAAAACCTTTAATTAATGAAGCCCCTGACACATTAGCCATTCGGTTAGCAAAGGCCAAAGCCTTAGCCGTCGCCAAACATCACAAAGGTTTGGTTATTGGTTCCGATCAGGTAGCTGCAGTCACCACATCAACAGGACAACAAGTGTTACTGGGTAAACCTGGCAATAGAAAGGCCGCGATTGAACAGCTGTCTATGTGCAGTGGACAAACGGTCCACTTTTATACTGCCGTTGCGCTCGTAGACTCCGAATCGATGACCGCAAGTTATCACCTTGAACCCGTTACTGTTCAATTCAGGGGACTAACAGCACAACAAATAGCGCGCTACGTTGATATCGAACAACCCTATGATTGTGCCGGTAGCTTCAAATCTGAAGGATTGGGGATCAGGCTTTTTACAGCCATATCGACAACCGATCCAAACTGTATTATCGGTCTTCCCATGATTGGCCTTATAAACTTGTTGCTAGAACGTGGCATAGATCCACTCTTTGCACCACATTGAACAACTTAATGGATCAAGAATTGATGCAGCTGAGCAACACTTTCTGCCACCAGTAGTGGCTTGTGTTGCAATAATTTGGATTCATCATGTACGCCGTAGTTGACCCCTATCCTTGCCATGCCAATACTTTCTGCCATTTGCATGTCGTAGGTCGTGTCTCCAATCATGACCGCTTCTTCTGCAGAATATCCACTATTAGCTAAGATCTGTTTAAGCATATCGGGTGAAGGTTTCGATTCAGCTTCGTCAGCACAACAGGAAAAACTGAAAAATGCCCCCGTCTGCGTCTGCTCCCAGGCTCGATTCAAACCACGACGCGCCTTACCTGTTGCCACGGCTAACGTTGTACCTTGTTGTTGAAGTGCACTAAACAGTGGCATTACGCCAGGAAATAAAGGACAGGGCGTTGTATCCATATTGAGGTAATTAAATTTGTATCGTTCAACCAATTGATTGATCAGTTTTTCATCACTGATCTTAAACAGCTGTGCAATTGCCGGTCCCAACGAAATACCAATAATGTGTTCAACCGCTTTTTGTTCTGGTGCAGGCAATCCGCAATCTAGTGCGGCCAGTTGCATACACTTTGAAATCTTGGCAGCAGAATCCATAACTGTGCCGTCCCAGTCGAATATAACCAGAGGAAACTTCATCGTAATACCTTACTCTTCTAGTTTTGCTAATACTTGAGTCAACGCGGCATCCAGAGGTGCTTCGAACCTTACTTGCTTCTCAGTTTGGGGGTGAATAAACGCAATTGAGCGAGCGTGCAAAAAAAGCCGATCTAAACCCAGTGATTTCATATGTTGATCAAAAACAGGATCACCATATTTAGGATCGCACGCAATAGAGTGACCCGCATGCTGACAGTGCACTCGGATCTGATGAGTACGCCCTGTAATAGGTGATGCTTCTACTAACGTACATTTTTCAAACGCAGATAAAATACGGTAACGTGTTTCTGAAGGTTTGCCCTGTGGGTTCACAAACACCATTCGTTCACCTGATTGCAAGACATTCTTATGCAGCGGTGCTTTTACCTTAAATCGATTGTCTGGCCATTGACCGGAGACCAACGCCCAATAACGCTTATCAACGTGCTTATCTCTAAGTTGTTGATGTAAATGTTTCAATGCAGAGCGTTTTTTGGCAACCAAAATACATCCAGACGTTTCTCTATCCAGACGGTGCACTAATTCCATAAACTTGGCCTGCGGGCGCAACGCTCTTAACCCTTCAATAAGGCCAAAACTTAAACCGCTACCGCCATGTACAGCGAGTCCACTGGGCTTATTTATCACCATCAATCGATCATCTTCATACAAAATAAAACTTTCGAGATTAGCGACTTTATCTAATTTTACTGAAGGTAACGCATTGGGCTCAGATTGTCTTACCGGTGGAATACGTAACGTATCACCTGCCTGCAATTTATACTCTGGTTTAACCCGCTTTTTATTTACCCGTACCTCGCCTTTACGCACAATGCGATAGACCAAACTCTTAGGCACACCTTTCAGCTTAGCCAGTAAATAATTGTCCACGCGTTGTCCTTGATGATCTTCATCAATTTCATGAAACTGGACTTGGTTGTTAGGATTTGAGTCTGCTTGCATGGCGCGCAGTTTACCTCAATTCCGCAGCAAACCCATTATTATTTTGATTGCTTGCTACTCAGGGTAAAAAAAGCGATAATACGCCGTCCGAAGCAAGCGTCCATACAATACAAACGCTCAGACTTCATACGGACCGAGTATCGCGTAGCGATAATATTAACGCACGCTAGAGATACAAATTTCAGCAAATGTAATTGAGAATACACCCCGGCCACGGCTAATACAGGGGGCATTTGCTAGCGATAAACATAGAATATCGCCGATAAATACAAATACAGAATTGGATAAGTACTAAGCACGTAACCAACGCTTAGTATTAGAAAATAAAGAACTTAAGGGACTCGCCTCCCCGACACTCAGATTAGGTGAAATACACGGCCTGCCTGAATATTAGGTCGCACCTCAGAGTTAATTGGCTTCTCGCGCTAGCGCTCGTCGTGATGACGTCCCGTACAGTCGTGCGGTCCTGCTGTGTGTCTTTATCGGTGAAGAACTGAGAAAGATGAAATGAAAAGAATGTTGATCAATGCAACTCAGCAAGAAGAGTTGCGGGTCGCCCTTGTAGATGGGCAAAAACTCTACGATCTCGATATTGAAAGCCCTGGGCACGAACAAAAAAAGGCCAACATTTACAAGGGAACCATTACCCGCGTTGAGCCAAGTTTAGAAGCTGCATTTGTCGATTACGGCGCAGAACGCCACGGTTTTCTTCCCCTCAAAGAAATTGCCAAAACTTATTTCCCTGAAGGTTACAAGTTCGATGGCCGCCCTAGCATCAAAGATGTGATCAAGGAAGGCCAAGAAGTCATCATCCAAATTGATAAAGAAGAGCGTGGCCAAAAGGGTGCGGCGCTAACGACCTTTATCTCACTTGCAGGTAGTTACTTAGTACTGATGCCGAATAACCCCCGTGCAGGCGGTATATCTCGTCGTATCGAGGGTGATGAACGTACAGAGTTAAAACAAGCACTTAACCAGTTAGATTTACCAACCGGTATGGGTCTAATTGTACGCACAGCGGGTGTTGGAAAGTCCTATGAAGAGCTAGCATGGGATTTAAGTGTGCTGATCACGCACTGGAATGCCATCAGTAAAGTCGCTGAAGAGCGCCCTGCTCCATTCCTTATCCACCAAGAAAGTAATGTCATTGTACGTGCTATCCGTGACTATTTACGTCGCGACATTGGTGAAATACTAATCGACAAGCAAAGCGTATACGAACAGGCCTTGCAACACATTCAGTTGGTTCGTCCTGATTTTGTGAACCGGGTTAAGCTATATAAAGGCGAAGTACCGTTATTTAGCCATTATCAAATTGAAAGCCAAATCGAGTCAGCTTTCCAACGTGAAGTGCGTCTGCCATCTGGTGGTTCAATCGTGATTGACCCAACTGAAGCATTGACCTCAATCGATATTAACTCAGCCCGTGCTACTAAAGGCGGTGATATTGAAGAAACAGCACTAAATACCAATTTAGAAGCTGCTGATGAAATTGCCCGTCAACTTCGCTTACGCGATTTAGGTGGTCTCGTGGTTATCGACTTTATCGATATGACACCTGTACGCAATCAGCGCGAAGTAGAAAACCGTATGCAGAATGCGGTAGGTCCTGACAGAGCGCGTGTACAAATTGGTCGAATTTCTCGATTTGGGCTACTGGAAATGTCTCGCCAGCGTTTGCGCCCTTCACTGGGTGACTCGGCATATAACGTATGTCCTCGTTGTAGCGGTCACGGCACGGTTCGTGGTACAGAATCTTTAGCATTGTCTATTCTTCGTATTCTTGAAGAAGAAAGCATCAAAGAGAACACACATCAGTTGGAAGCTCAGCTCCCTGTCAGTGTTGCAACATACTTATTGAATGAAAAACGCAAAGCGATCCAATCAATCGAAAAGCGCCACAATGTTCAATTACTGTTGTTGCCAAATCCGAATTTGGAAACGCCACATTATAAGATCGAGCGTAGACGCGTTGATGATCAGATCACGGATGCCAGCTATTCTGTTGAATTAATCGAAGTTGCCTCAGAGGTAAATGATAAAGCAGCAGCGCCTGTAGTTAAGCGTGAAGAACCAGCATTGCAAGGTCTTATTGCACCACCGCAACCGGCTCCTGCGCCAGTGGCTAACGAGAAAAAAGAACCAGGTGTAATAAGCAAACTGTTCGGTTGGTTGAAGTCATTGTTCGAAGAAGAGCAAAAGCCAACCAAACAAACGCGCAGAAAAGGCGGTCGTCCACAGCAGAAACGTAACAACCGTTCACGTAATGCGAAAGGAAACCAACGCCGTAATAGCGATAATAGAAATGCCAAGACGCAACGTTCAAGTGATGATAGCAATGCGGTAGAAAGTAAAAATTCTGAAAAGCAGCGCCGTAATCAAAATGATAAGCGTACACGTGGACGTAATAGACGCAACAACGCGAATGAAGAGGTCGTTGACCAGAATTCTACAGATCAAGTTTCTGGACAGAGTTCTGAGCAAGAATCCGGCAACGTTAAAGAGCGCCGTACACGTCGTAATAACAGAAAGAGTGTTCGAGCCAACAAACCAGAAGTAGCGGAAGTGGCAGCCGATAGTGTCAACGATGTTGCTGTTGATAGCGTTGAAACAACTAGCGAAGCGCCAAAGGCCCCTAAATCGACCAAGCCAAAAGCGCGTAAGCCTGCCAAACAAGAAACGCCTGCTGAAGTTGATGTTGCTTCGGTAGAGCCAGCGTCTGATGATTCGACTAACAGCGAAGATAAATCTGAAGAGAAATCATCCCGAGGCAATAGTCGTAATCGTAGAACGCCACGTCACACTCGTGCGGCTGGTCAAAAACGTAAAAAGCAAACAGATGAAGCTGAAGTAACGCAAGATGAGCTTAATTTTGATGCGCCTGTTGAAGCGAAGGCTGACACAGCAGCAACAAACGACACAGACGCCGCAGAGCAATCAAATGAGTCAGAAGCAGTAAGTGCAAACACGACGGCCGATGAGGTTAAACTAGACGGTAATCCTGACGCCCAACAAGAAGCGCCTGTGGCACTTGAAGCTGCAGCTCCTGAAGCCGAGGCCAATTCTGCTGAAACCACCTCTGACGAGAAGCCAGTAGTTGCTGATATGTTTACACAGGCCAATCGTGATGAAACCACTGAGGCGTCACCAGAAGTTAAGATTAGTGCACCTAAGCTTGCGGTCATACAAATTAAACGTGCCAGCCACCCTATGGCGAAGCCGGCAACTGTAGACTATGAGTTTGGTCAACTGTCAATTTCAGAACTTGATAACCAACGCCGTCCAGAGCTTATTACTTCAGGTAAGTTTGCAGCCATGGCATCGGTTAAATCGTCTGCTAAAGCGCCAATGGCCTCGCCAGCGTCAGCTGACTAAATAACGCCAATCAAGAAAAAGCCCGGTCATTACCGGGCTTTTTTATATCTACAATTGGTGCATTTTCCCTTGCAAGTAACGCGTACGAAAGTAATTAAAATAGTGTTCCAGGCTCTCAGCCGCATGAGTATCTCCAGCCAACCGTAACACCGCTACTCCTACTTCAGCCGTGCACAACTGATGTTTATGTGCAGACTCTCTCAGTACGTAAGCCGAAGATTTTTCTGGATTGATACCCAATACGGGAAAATCATTTAAATATGGGCTTTTGGTAAACATTTTTTGTGCTTCTCGCCATGTGCCATCGAGCATAACGAACAACGGGATCCGTCCGTCTTGATTGGGAACCTCAGAAATGCAACGCTCAGCACTGGCGTACTGGTGCGGAAAAATCACCACTGGCATATAGCGTGGGTCACGCAACAACGCTAATAATGCGTCATTGGGTTGCGTTCGATTCCATACGAAAGCGAAGTTTTCGCGCGCGACATCGGCAATAAGACGACCAGTATTGCTCGGTTTATAATACTCTCCGTGGTACATCAAAAAAACAAATGCACTTCTCGCAACGGGCTTTGGTTTTACATCACAGATACACGCCCTCTTCGGCAAAATGCAATCTTCACAGCGCTTAATTTTAGCACCACGTGCAAGAAATGGACGTTGCGCCGTCAGCATTTCATGTTTGCGTAACGCCATCACCGAATTTGTCATGGGAATTCTTTCGTTAGGAAAAGCTGAATAGTAGCTGAGATAGCATAGCTGCGCAGCTGTTAGTTCAGAATTAAATGAATGGAAACGGGAGCGTTAACCAGAAATGCCTGCCGTAACAAACCGAGCCAACTTTTCAGTAATACTTTGAATGTGGGTCGTGGCTTTAAAGTCGGCTTCAGCAATGTCCATCAGGGCTTCACTTGATGCCATTGAAAACACGAAACTGCCCAGTGCAAAATGTAGACGCCAAAATAATTCCTCAGCATCAACATTTGGCACACTGCGTTTAAACTGATGCATAAGGCCAGACATCGTCTGCCCATAGTGCCCCAAGATAAAGCTACGTAAATGGCCTTGAGACTCACTATAACCTCTACCCAGCAATTGCACGAAACGCGCGGTGCCGTTACTACGGTGCTCTTCAATACTGTTAAGGGGTATGATTATGCATTGAATAACATCCTCAACACTCACATTATTGGCTGACTGCAATAATGCTAATTGCTCGTCGATCTGTGGGGATACAATATCAAAGTAATACTTAAGCACAGCCTGAATAAGGTTCTTTTTACTGCCAAAGTGATAGTTTACAGCAGATAAATTCACGCCCGCCTGCCGCGTAATCATACGCATAGAGGTGTGCGTGAACCCATGGCTGGCGAACAAAGTCTCAGCCGCACTGATTATTTTACGTTTAGTTGCCTGACTCATTTAAAAATTGATTGAGAACGTTCCCACAATTTCATCAAAACGTGCTCTGCGCCACTGGCCACACTCAAACCTAATTTTTCTGCCACTGTCTTTTTGGCAGCATAGGCAACTTTAAAGACTTTCGTTTCCTCGTTCGCTTTTAAAATAAAATCGTCAGAGGTTTGGATCTCATCGACAAGGCCTAATGCTAACGCTCTTTCACCATACCAATATTCACCTGTAGCGACATTATCAATATCCAAATCAGGGCGATTATCTTTTACATACCCCTTAAACATCACGTGAACTTCTTCGAGTTCTTCGCGGAATTTTTGACGACCGGCATCATTGTTTTCCCCAAACATTGTTAACGTACGCTTAAATTCGCCTGCCGTATGCTGTTCAAATTCGATATCATTTTTCTTCAGGATCTTATTAAAGTTGGGTAATTGGGCTATTACGCCAATAGACCCAATAATCGCGAATCGAGAGGCAATAATTTTGTCGGCAACACACGCCATCATATAGCCACCACTTGCAGCCACTTTGTCAACTGATACAACAAGTTCCAAGCCTTTGTCTTTAATGCGCTGTAGTTGTGACGCAGCGAGTCCATAGCCGTGAACCACACCACCGCCACTTTCCACATTGACTAAAACCCGGTCTTTTTCACTCGCAATACTCAATACCGCCGTGACTTCTTTGCGCAAGTTTTCTACTTCATGAGCATCCATTGAACCTTTGAAATCAATGACAAATAAGTGGTTCTCTTTGTCTTGCTCTTTGTGTTCTTTTTTCTGTTTTTTTTGTTCTTTCTTAAGTGCCTTAAGCTGGTCTTTCGACAGCAATTTTTCACGTGCGTGTTGAATAAGATCGTCAAGCTTTTCTGACATTGAATCAATTGATAACTCACCACTGTCCCGTGCTTGTTTACTAGCCTGTGCAGCGATGCTTGCGATGATTACGATAATGGCAATTACTATGGTGACTACTTTGGCCAGAAAAACGCCGTATTGATAAAGAAATTCCAATTTAACCTCGTCACTTTGATGGTAGATAAAACAAAGGACCCATAAGGTCCTTTGTTAATAACGCTATAGAATCAGTAATATTACTGTGAAGATAGGTTCAACTCCATGATTTTATTTGATTCTATGTCTTCATTAGTAAACAATAACGGGCGTAACTGAGGCTGTGATGAATACAGTTCAGTTTGGTCTAGGAAATGTTCACTGTCTCTGTTTGAGCTCTGTGAATAACTCAGTATCCCTTTGCCCTGCGGGCCGGCATCAGTAAAGTTCATGACAATCATCCAACTACTGCCATAATTAATGTGGTAACCGCCAGCATCGGCACTTAAACGCGTCGAGGGATCAACAGGTGAATATTCATGACGAGGCAATAACGTTGGATCGTTGACGCGGGTATCAAACACATTAAAACCGCCTTCAATATTATGCGCTCCCCCCCAAGGTAACTTGTAACCTGACGGTAAGCCTGCAACGGTGCTACGTTCAACGAATTGCACTTCGCCTAACGTTGCATCTAGTTCAATACCAGCAGCTTGCATATTCACTACTGCTCTCGCCAAATGTTCAAGCGTTGTTTGATTGGCTGCAAGGCCACTTGGGGTATTTAACGGATCCTCTGCATCGAACGGCACGCTCCACTGAGGCGAACGGTTAAATTGAAATGCGAATTCTCTGAACAACGGCGCACCTGCACTCATTAAATTCATCGTACCATCCCATACACTGAGTGCCGCACAAGCATCAGTAAGAACCACATCATTACCGTCTACGCTAACTGGATCACTCCCCTGCTGCTCGCAAGTAGCGATCAAGTCGTCTAGCACAGCCTCACCTAAATAGTTGCGATTACCCAGTAACGCACTTTCAACTTCACTGGTCGAGAACAAACCATCAGCGCCGCGTTCATCAGCCAGAAGTTGATGTGCCATACGCGACCGTAAGGATTGTTGATTGCCCACTTGACCATACAGAGGTGATACCCCGGTAATAGGACTCGCTGGATTCGTTAACCAAAAGCTGTCGTTACTATTTTGTACGTAATCAGTCCCTTCATATTTAGGCGCTTCTTCATACGGAACGGGGCGTTCAAAATCAAATGCCGATAAGAAACCGGGTAAAACGGTAAACCCTGCTAGTTGGCGAATTTGCATGAGCAATGGATTGGTTGTTAACTCATTAATAGCAGTTGCCGTTAAGTGAGGCACTGTAGAGTCGTCGATGTAAAACACTTCACCCTCTGCGGAGGTTGCCATCGTATTGTTAAAAATAACCCCATCATAGTCTTTAAACGCTTGTTTAAATTCATCCATACTGGTTGCCAAGTTCATGGCTAGCCAATGATCAATAACGTCAAAGTTTGGCAAGTTGGCATCTTTAACAGCAAATGCATTACCACCGGGTCCCCACTCAAAATTACCAGGCACAACCACCATTGGGCCATAGTTAGTTGAGTAACTGGTTTTCTTTAAACGAATGGTCTGCCCTGGCCCCACGGCTACATCTATTTCTAACTCTTTTGCATTAATGGAGCGCGGACTTCCATCAACACTATGAGTTAAATTTGATGCATCTTCAGCATCTAGCGACAATTGGTACACAACAAAATGCTCAGCCGTACTGAACGTATGTGTCCAGGCTACATCTTTATTAAAACCAATATTGATCGCACCTGGCAGCCCCATCAATGATCCACCGATAACATCAAGATGCCCTGGAATTGTTACGTGTGACTGCCAAAAACGCAGTGCTCCCGTATGCGGGAAATGTGGATTTGCAAGCAGTATTCCTTTGCCATTTTCAGTTGCATCACTGCCCAACCCCCAGCCGTTTGAACCTAAATCAAGACCATTGACCTCTGGCACCGCTACACTGGGCGACATATCAAACGTTATACTAGTGTCCGCATTTGCTGGCGTAGGTAAGAAACTCTCTCCAGGCGGCGCTGCAATGAACATCGCGCCTAGGAAATTAGCAGCACCGGGCAGCAGCGCTACACCAAGTGAATATGTCAGCATATCAATACTGTCGATCGGCTGAACCCATGGCATATTGGCACATCGACCATCAATATTCGCCGTGCCGGTTTCAGCCAAATAGCGATTGTAACCTTGGGTATAACCTGAAAGCATAGCGCGTGTATTGGCTGAAAGGCTGGCAAAATTTTGCTCAGCGATTTCGCGAATACCTAAGGTTAAAAAGCCAAAGTCATTAATAAGATGCTCAGAGTCACCTGAGCCCGGTACCCTATCCGGACCTAAATATTTTGCACGTTCAGAGTTATAGCGCGTGATTTGATCGGCTAATACGCAAATATTGTCTTTGGCAAACGCATAACCTATACCGTATGACATGCTTTCTAGGTTGTCAGCCGTCACATGTGGCACGCCATAGGTGGTCCAACGAATATTCGCTTCCAATACGCCGTCATCGTCGAAATTAGGCAAAGGCACTGCGGGTGTTGGGGTTTCTGGCGTTGTGGGGGGAGCACGGTCTGGAACATTACTAAACGTATTGTTATCCCCACCACAGGCAATAACGCCTGCCAGAGCTAAAGGCAATATCGCCCATTTTAACTGAGTTTTTGAGATTCTATTCATGGTTGGCACGTGTCCTTTTTATTGTCCAACTACGATGATAGACCTCAACATAATATTTACAAATAAATTACATTTATGTAACTCAAGAGTCTGACTTATAAATAATTTTTAATGATTTTAAAACGCTTGTTTGACGGTGTTTGGAGATAAAAAAGCCGGCAATGACGCCGGCTTTTGTTGATGTCAATGTTACTGATTAATTTGCAATAACATCTTCATTAGTGATTGGGATCATCAAAGCGTCACTTGCAACGAACCCGGCAACTTGACGTTGCATTTCCGTCGTAACCGCTGCACTTGAGGCTGGGCTTAAGCTCGATGCGTGCGCACCAGCATTAAACCAAACATGACCGCTAACAGGATCCGCTCCCACTAACGTGCTCACAACTTGCTCTAAACCAATCTGTTTCGCCAATGGAATTTGGCCAGCCAAAGGCAATGCTGTTGAGACAGGGATAACTTGGTCAGGCAAGTTTTCACCACCGTCACCCACAACTGTCATCATATGCACTGGTGTGTTTGAGCCAAGGCGCGCAGCATAGTTAATCGGATCTGCAGAATCCAACATAGTCTGTGCGGCAAAGGCAAACTGTGCAAACACAGCATTTACTGCGGCCGCTTGCTCATCCGTTAATGCACCGAGGAATGCATTTACAGCACCCACTAACTGAGCCTCGGAAACATCTGTTGTGCCGTATAGTTGCATAAGCAAACCTTGGAAATCTTCAGAAGATTGGCTCAACAACAGACCCTTAATAAGACCACCAAACGCATTACTTTCAAGTAGGAATGACGCTACACCGCCGCCTGGAGATTCAAGCGATGCCGCTTTAATTCCAAACATCGCGTCTATGGCCGGATTACCTAGTGTAGTGTTCGCAACGGCCGCAAAGTTACCGCCCGTAATCGCACCAAGTGAAACGCCCATAATCGATACGTCTTGAGCATTAATTTTACCTAATTGGCTCGCTGAAACGTCAACAAATGCATTTAAGCCTAAGCGCAAGCCGAGTAGATCAGCGACCGATTGACGCAAATTGTCGCGAGCAGTAGGTAAGCTTGCTAAGTTCATATAGTGCGTTGCTGACACTTCAGTCGCATTCAAATCATCAATGCCATCACCGGTCAAATCGAAACCACGACTGCCGTGTAATGGTTGATCAATTGCCACCGTTGCATAACCCGCTAGCGCTAGTGTACCAGTGATTGCCAGCATATCTTCTTTCTTAGACGTTATACCGTGCGCCAACATAACAACTGGCCAACCTTCAGCTGGTTGCTCGATAGAGAATCCCATCGCAGCGGCAAATGTTGGATTAGGTATAGTAATCTGAACATCTAGTGTTTCATCCCCATCATTACCACCTTTAGGCTGAGGTACTGGGTTAAATTTAGTGATGTTTCGTGCCTTATCCAGCTTTTCACCGTTGATGCGTAAATCAGCCAAGCCCACCTGTTGGCAGAACGCCGCATTTGGACCTGGCGTTGCCGCAGCTAACACCTCTGCAGGCGCACCGGCCAATACGATACCGCTGTCACAGGCTGCTTCCCAAAATTGGTTAACAGGCGCCAAAGGATTTTCCGCTGAAGGAATCGCAAGGTAGTATGGAAGAGAAATAGTACCTTCCATGCGTGTTGCTGCACAGAAAGGGCCTACCTGTTGAAGGATACCCGTTGCAACACCTGCCGCGAAGTCATTCACCGCCCCCCAAACTGGAGCCAATTGACCACCCACAGTGCCAAACAGGCCATTACAGGTTTGCAAGGCAGAGAAGTCTGTAGCTTCAATCGCTGGGATAAGCGGCGCAGCTTCTGGTGGTAACTGACTAATACCAAATTGTACTGCACCCGCCACAGCCTCAGCTGTCACTAAACCCAATGTTTCCATGGAGTTTTGAGGGCCAGTCGCATCAGTGACTACAATTGCCGGTAATGCTTGCCCAGCGGTAGGGTCTCCTGCCTGTGCCCTAGCCGCGAATTCAGCGATCATGACTTGCTTCAATGTATCCATAGTTGACACAGTCGATTGCGTCGTAAAGGCAGAAACGTAAGTGATCTCGTCACGCGTAAATCCAGCATTTGATAATGCCAAGATGTGTGAATTGATTAGGTTTTGTAGATCAAGTTGAGATTGGCTTGATAAAGGCAAAACGGCAGGGTCTTGCTTAACCAAGTCCCACGTTGTTGAACCAGCAACTGAAGTACCTGTCGTATCTTTTAGCCCGTCAGTCATAACCAGTACGTGCCCAGAACCAGCCTTCAATGGACGCAATGGAACCACGTTAATGGTGCCAGGCCCCGCTAATGTCATGACAAAATCTTGACCGAATACTAGCTCGTCACCAATCTTACAACCAGCACTCGGAATTTGGATTGCTGCACACGTTGGGTCACTCTGATCAAGACCCAAAGTAGCTTCAAACAAGTGAACACCCGCGGCCAAAGTACTTTCATCAAGTGAAACACCCTCTGGTGTATCTACATTGATCACAAACGGATGACTTGTCGCCCATCCGTCTAACACATTTAATGCATTTTGCGGATCACCGAAATTAGTTGGATCAGCTACGGGGATATTTAGCGTGTAATCAAAAAATCCGTCAGCGCTTGGCAACATCAGTAAGTCGTTAGGGATATTTAGATCGCCATTAGCTGGATCAAAGACGATGCGTGATAACGGTTGCTGCACCGGTACTTCAGCTTCGATGTCAGCGATTGTTTCGCCACCACCACAACCCGCCAAGCCTAATGCCACGGCGATGCTGCTGCTGATTAATAGTTTTCTCATTTCTACTCCCTACAATTCTATTGTTATTCTTGTTCATGAATAGAGACTGTGCATACTTGGGTGCACTGTTCACATGAATGAACAAATTTTAAACAAGTAAGACCAGTTAACTTTCGCTAATATTATGGGCTTTGTAGCAACATTGCAAAGGTTTGTTAATACTTTGTAATTATGTTGCTTATTTTAGTCTTTATGCAGGAATACGGGGCGATTTTTGTCCTCATGAAAGAGTATTTCGTTTATCATCAGCAAAATTTTTGCTTACGTATCTAACTACACCACAACTCAAACGCTTAAAAGGCCTATATTTTCTATGCTTAATAACCGAACTTTCACGCGCGAGATTAATATCGCAAATGAATTCTCACCATCTCCACTAGCGCTTAAAGATAAAACAATATTGATTACCGGTGCGGGTGACGGGATCGGCAAAGCACTTGCAATTTCTTTCGCGAATTTGGGCGCCACTATCATTTTATTGGGCAAGACCGTATCTAAATTAGAAGCCGTCTACGATGAAATTATCGCCAATGGTGGTCAAGAGCCTGCCATAGTGCCACTCGATTTGCGCGGCGCCTCGCCGCAACATTATATTGATATGGGAAATACAATCGTAGACCAGTTCGGCCATCTCGATGGATTAGTACTCAATGCAGGGATTTTGGGTGCTTTATGCCCGTTCACAGAGATATCCCAGGAAGAATATGCTGACGTTATGCAGGTTAATGTGCATTCATCCTTTTCATTACTACAAGGTGTTATACCTGCACTCAAACGCTCTCCTACATCTGCTTCGGTAATTCTAACCACTTCAACAGTAGGCCGCGAAGGTCGTAAGTTTTGGGGAACCTATAGTATTTCTAAGTTCGCCACCGAAGGCATGATGGAAGTATTGGCTGACGAATACAAAGCGAGTGATATCCGCTTTAATTGCGTGAACCCGGGTGGAACACGCACGGATATGCGCTCAAAGGCGTTTCCGGCAGAAGATGCAATGAAGCTCAAGACGCCAGCGGAAATAGTGGCAACCTATAATTATCTTATGACTGAGGAGAGTGCTCAAATCACGGGTAAAATATTCGATTGCCAACCAAAATAATCGGAAGCCCAATTCAGTGGTACTAATAAACAAGTTGGCATTTCGTGCTACCAACAAAAAAGCCAGTCTATAACAAGACTGGCTTTTTTAATGAACGAGCGTAAAAGCTTAATTAGCTTCTATTTTACTCCACGTGTCACGCAAACCGACCGTGCGGTTGAAAATTAGTCCGTCTTTAGTCGAATCCTTGTCGGCACAGAAATAACCCGTACGTTCAAACTGATACGCATGCCCGACTTGTGCATCTATTAGCGATTGCTCAACATAACCACTGACAACTTCAAGTGAATCTGGGTTTATTGTATCAACAAACTGTTCAGCTGCTGCAGGGTTTGCCTGATTGAATAAGCGATCATATAAGTTGAATTGAGCCGGTGCTGCCGTTTTGGCATCTACCCAATGAATAACGCCTTTAACTTTGCGCCCATCGGCAGGATCTTTACCCAGCGTATCTGCATCATAAGTACAATAGACGGTCGTAATGTTACCATCAGGGTCTTTATCAACCCGCTCAGCTTTTACTACATAGGCATTGCGCAAGCGTACTTCCTTACCCAATACCAAGCGCTTAAATTTCTTGTTTGCTTCTTCCCTAAAATCTTCAGCTTCAATCCAAAGCTCAGCACCAAAAGGCAATTGTCTTACGCCTTTACTTTCGTCACTTGGGTGGTTTGGCGCTTCCAATATCTCACCGTCTGAAGTGTAATTTTCAATAACTAGTTTAATCGGGTCCAATACCGCCATTGCACGTGGTGCATTTACGTTCAAATCATCACGAATACAGGCTTCTAGCATGCCCATTTCAACAAGGTTATCCATTTTGGTTACGCCAATGCGTAAACAAAATTCCCTTATAGATGCTGGCGTATAACCTCTGCGACGCAATCCAGCGATTGTTGGCATACGAGGATCGTCCCAACCGTTGACATGATTGTCTTCGACCAACTGAATCAATTTACGCTTACTTAATACTGTATATTCCAAGTTTAAGCGTGAAAACTCATACTGTCTGGGTACAGCAGGCGCACTAATATTTTCGATGACCCAATCGTATAAACGACGATTATCTTGAAACTCAAGCGTACATAGAGAATGCGTAATATGCTCAATCGCATCCGAAATACAATGAGTGAAATCGTACATCGGATATATGCACCACGCATCACCCGTTTGATGATGATGGGCAAACTTAATTCGGTATATGACAGGGTCGCGCATACACATGAATGCTGATGTCATGTCGATCTTAGCGCGCAAACAACACTCCCCTTCCTTATACTTACCGGCTCGCATTGCTTCAAAATGCTTCAGGTTTTCTTCTGCCGAGGTATCACGGTATGGGCTATTAACACCCGGCGCAGTCAGTGTACCGCGCATTTCACGAATGACATCTTGGGTTGAAAAGTCAACGTAAGCTAATCCCTTTTGGATTAATTCCACCGCATAGCCATATAACGCGTCAAAATAATCAGACGAGTAACGAGCGTCACCGTCCCAATTAAATCCTAGCCAATGCACGTCTTCCTTAATCGCATTAACATAGTCAATGTTTTCTTTGTCGGGATTAGTGTCGTCAAAGCGTAAGTTGCACGTACCCTGATAATCATTTGCAAGACCAAAATTTAAGCAAATAGATTTTGCGTGGCCAATGTGAAGAAAGCCGTTTGGTTCAGGCGGGAAGCGTGTTTTAACCGTTTGATGCAGACCTGCTTTCAAGTCTTTATCAATTATTTGACGAACAAAATTGGTCGGACGATGCTCAGTCTCGGCCATTTAGGTAATCCTCAATGTGTAATAGTTAGTTTTCGACCGAGCAGTATACCATTGCGTAGCGTTTACGATAGCGATTTATAACATTTCTATTAAAGTCATTGCACAGCCGATTTATGCTGTTGTATAAAATGCTAACGATTGGCATTTCAGGTAGGTATTTTGGCTATCAAGGATAAAGCGACATCATTTGATATTGCCCACAAGGCAGGTGTGTCTCAGTCCACCGTATCAAGAGCACTAAGCAATAGTCCATTAGTGAATCAAGAAACACGTGAGCGTGTGCAACGTATTGCGCGGGAGATGAACTATAAAGTCGATAAAAATGCCAGTAATTTGCGCAAACAGCGTAGCTCTACCATCGCACTACTATTGTTTGAAGATCCTTCGCCTGACGATTCGTTAATCAATCCATTTTTCATGTCTATGCTAGGCAGCATCACGCGCGCGTGCGCAGCAATCAATTACGATTTGTTAGTGTCATTCCAAAATATGAACAGTGATTGGCACGCCGAGTACGAGGATACGAATAAAGCAGACGGCCTCATTCTGTTAGGTTATGGCGACTACCTAGATTACCGCGATAGACTAAACCAACTGCAAGAGCAAGGTACCCACTTTGTGCGCTGGGGAGCGTATGACAGCGAATACCCAGGCATTTCAGTCGGCTGTGACAATTATCAGGGTGGCGCGATTGTTACCCAACACCTTATTGAGCAAGGTGCCAAAACATTCGCTTTTATCGGTACGGCTGGCGAACGTGCCCCCGAATTTATGGCCCGATTCCAGGGCTTCCACGATTCAATCACCAAAGCAGGTTTACTCGACGGTGAGCCCTATCAATATAATGCTGTATCAACCGAGGATGCAGGTTTTTCCGCCACACAAAGAATGCTAGAAGCTGGCATCAAACCCGATGCGCTAGTGTGTGCCAGTGATTTAATCGCGGTTGGCGCAATCAAATGCTTAAAAGAACACGGCCTGCAAGTACCCAAAGATATGTTGGTATCAGGCTATGACAATATCCCGATATCGGCCTTTACCACACCCACATTGACGACAGTTCAACAAAACACCAAACGAGCCGGTGAACTGTTAGTGAGTAATTTATTGCAACTAATCAATAATCAATCAGTAGCTGATCATTTAATGCCGGCTGATTTAATCGTTAGACAGTCTAGCGTGAGAGGCTGAATAGCCCCCCTTTTACATTACAGTTGCAGACATAAAAAAGGCCAGATTTCACTGGCCTTTTTTACATAAGGTTATTTGCACTAGGCTTCTTGCGCATGACCTTCTTTTACCAAGAATACTGATGCAGCGGCAATCATCATGGCAACACCCGCGAGAATAATGATGTATTTAGCTTCATTCTCAAACACCGCACTTAAAATCCACCCTGAGAGTAAACCCGACACTATCTGCGGAGCTGCAATGGTGAAATTAAAGATCCCCATATATACCCCGGTTTTATTGGCGGGTAACGAGCCCGCTAAAATGGCATAAGGCATCGCTAAAATTGCCGCCCATGCAATACCCACTCCGACCATAGGAAGCAAAAGATTAACAGCGCCTGCTGGCACTTCCACCTGGGTTATCAATAAATTCACATGTACTGGCGTTAAGTCTTGGAAGAACATAAAGCTGATATAGCTGATCCCACCGAGTGCGAGTGAAGCAGAATATACAGTCTTACGCCCAATTTTATCAGCGAGTTTAGCTAAGAATACTGAAAACACTGCGGCAAATAACGAATACGCAGCAAACATGATCCCAACCCAATCACCTGCTGCACCTTTGGCTTGAACAACAAAATCTGGAATAACCTCAACGGAATTCAAATAGCTAGGGTCAAACCATTTGGTTTCGAGCCCCCAAATATGTTGGGTTATGGCCGGCATGGTGTAAACCCACATAATAAACAAGGCAAACCATGAGAAAAATTGTACAACCGCAAGTTGCTTCATTGTGGTCGGCATGGTCAACATGAGCTGCCAAAAATTAGCCAGCTTCTGACCTAATGACGTTTTCACCGCCAACTCTTTTTCAATCTCAGCGTGATCCATGCCTTTATAGCTATAGTAATCTTTGGGTGCATATTCTTTGGTACGGATAACCGTCCAAATGACTGACCCCAGCAATACCGTAGCGCCAATATAGAATGCCCAAACGACCGACGGTGCAACCTCACCTGCTTGTGCGGTGTTTTCTAATCCCACCACATTGGTTAACACAAACGGTAAAATCGACCCTACAACGGCACCAATATTGATCAATAGCGATTGCACCGAGTACCCGATGTTGCGCTGCTTCGCAGGCACCATATCCGACACCAGAGCCCTGAACGGTTGGAAACAGACATTAAACGACGCATCCATTAGCGCTAGCATCAACGCACCGAAAATCATGGGGGCCATAAACGCGACAAACAATGGCGCATTGGGCATTAAGAACATGCCTATCGCAGCGGCAATCGCACCAGCCAAAATGAACGGGCGCCTTCTACCTAAACGGTTCCAGGTTCTATCTGATGCCGCGCCCACAATCGGTTGAACAATCAAGCCCATAATAGGCGCTACAAGCCAAAACAAGCTCAGTGAATGTAAGTCGGCGCCTAAATCAGACAAAATGCGGCTAACGTTGGCATTTTGTAATGCAAAGCCAAACTGCACACCGAGAAAACCGAAACTAACATTCCATATTTGCCAGAATGATAATTGCGGTTGATTTGATTGACTCATGTTTGGATCCCTTACCTTGTTCAGGTGTATGTACCGCTCTTGTGCAATGTGAACCAATTGTTCGCATGCCAGCGTTACGGTTTAACATCAAATTAACAATGGAGTCTAACCATGTCCTGTGTAAATTACTATTCAGCTGCATACGTATTCAGTTTAAGAGCTTGATAGCCTTTTTATGCACCTCGATGTAGATTAGTGCAGAAGGTGTGCAGTTATTTTGGTCAAAAGTGTTCGAAAACAAGCAAACGTTAGTCGTTGTAGGAGGTGGCACAGCAGGTTGGATGACAGCCGCGCTGCTAAATCATCATTTACCCGCAAACCTTTTTAATATTATGTTAATAGAGTCACCTGATGTGAGCATTATTGGCGTTGGTGAAGGCTCTACCCCACAACTACGTAACTTCTTTAATCTGCTTGGTATCGACGAATCCGACTGGATGCCTGCGTGTCATGCAACCTTTAAAAATGGAATACGTTTTTCAAACTGGACATCAGGAAAAAGCAAAAACAGTTATTTTCATCCCTTCCCTTCTATCACGGATCGACAAACAGCCGCCGAGTTTTTAATTAATTGCCACAAACGTCAAAACGGCAGCATTGCTCATACCGACCCAGATAGTTATTTTTTGGCTGCTCAGCTAGCCAGCAACGGTCAGGGACCGAAAACAAGCTCTAATGAACACAAGATTGCGATTAACTATGCTTACCATTTTGACTCTGGATTGGTCGGTAAATTTATCCAAGCACACTGCAGTAAAAAAGGCGTACAACACATTAAGGCGCATGTGACTGAGGTTAAGCAACACCCAAATGGGTCAATATCTTCGTTGACTTTATCTGATGCGCGTGAAATACAAGCAGATTGGTTCTTCGATTGCACAGGCTTTCAAGGTCTGCTGATTCAAAAAACCTTAAACACGCCTTTTATTCCGTTTAAACAAAACCTATTCAATGATCGGGCTATTGCCATACCAAGCCTGCGTTGCGATACATTTGAAGCGCAAACTACCTCAACCGCATTGGATTATGGATGGGCATGGCGTATTCCTCTGACTCATAGAACCGGAAACGGCTACGTGTACAGTAGCGATTATTGCTCCCCTGACGATGCAGAAAGGGAATTACGGCAACATTTGGGTTTATTGGATAGCACGGTCGAAGCCCGACACCTCAAAATGAACGTAGGCCGCTGTGAAAATACTTGGGTTAATAACTGTATTGCCGTTGGTTTATCACAAGGGTTCATTGAACCGCTTGAAGCAACAGCATTGCATATTGTGCATGAAACCGTGGAGAAGTTTATTAGCGCGTTTGCTGCTGGTGGTTACAGTACGCAACATCAAAACCAATACAATGAGGTAATAAACGCAAGGATCGAAGGAATACGCGATTACATAGTGTGTCATTTTCAAGTTAGCAATCGAAAGGATACACAATATTGGCGAGATAACAGTGAAAACTGTGTGCGTTCAGATTCATTAAAACACATCTTAGATGTGTGGGTAAAAGGTGGCGATCTAACCGCCGAAATCAATCGCCAACAAATTGCGCATTATTATCCATCGGTTTCCTGGCATTGTTTACTCGCCGGTTACGACTTTTTTAACCACCGTCAACGTGATAAAACGTCGCCTAGCGAGCAAGTTCAACAACACATTGCTCAACTCACTCGCTATTTCAAGCCTCACAACTCAATTCTTAATGCCAATTGACGAGCAAACGGTGTTTTAATCATCAACTGCTTCGAATGTTGATCCCACGTCATATTTTCAGATTGCTCAACATCGAAGCGTTGTCCGTCAATCCATATAATCGATGGGGATTTGTTTACACCGTGTATATGCCATGTGACGGTTCTAGACGCAGGCTTTCCAGCAAAATCACCTTCACTCACTAAATTCAAGAGTAACCCGTCTGTAAACGAGGCTTGCATCGAGAGTTTTTCGAACTTTTGTTGTGCTATAGCATTAGCACTTTTACCATCATCATCATACATAATGTAACGCGATGTTTGCTTAGCCGGATCAAGATAATAATGAATAGCCAATGTAGATGTGGAATAGTCATCTAAGGAACTTACCGGCTCAACCATTGGTACAAAACCGCCCGCTTTTACGAAAACGGGCATTTGATTGATGGGTGTATCAACGTGTACAGATTGGCCTCCCTTGGATAACGCATCTGTCCAATAGTGATACCAATGCCCTGAGGGCAAGAGAACGCTTTGCTGAGTAACACCGGCATCCACAACCGGCTGTACCAATAAGTTCTCACCGAATAGGTAACTTTGCGTGTGCTCAATTGGCATATCAGGATAGTCCATAAACAGCGGGCGCATTATTGGCACACCCGACAAACTGTTTTGATAGGCCATTGAGTAAATATAGGGCATCAATGCATAGCGCAGTTTTATAAACTCGCGTGCGTGTTGTTTGACAGGATCCGCATGGAAGACGGGCTCTGGCGCAATGTGTTCCTGTGCGTGAGGTCTAAATACAGGTGTAAATACGCCAAACTGTAGCCAGCGTGTATACAACTCAGGATCGAAGGTTTCGCCACCGGCAAAGCCGCCTAAATCAGAGTGGGTATAGGCCAACCCAAATAGACCCATTTGTAAGGCTAGCTCCACTTGTGATTGTAGCCCTCCCCACTCACGGCTCACATCTCCAGTCCACGGGATCATGCCGTATCGTTGTGAACCGGCAAAACCAGAACGCATCATCACAAAGGGTCTAAGATCTGGCGCACGCGATAGTTGACGTTCATAAACCATTTTGGCCCACTGATGACCATAAGCATTGTGGATTTCGTCTCCTGTAGCAACTTTCCCGTCAACGAAATGAAGACTATCCGCTGGATGCACTTCAGGCTCTCCTAAATCGCCCCACCAACCTGCAACACCTTGATCGGCTAATGCATCGTAATAACGCCAAAACCAGTCTTGCGCGTTAGCATCGAACACGTCCACTAGACCAGTGTTACCAAAATAAAAATCAAAGCGTTTCGGCTTGCCGGAAAAGTCCTTTGCCAGCGCTTGATTATCTACCGCACTTTGCCATTGAGTCGATGTGGTTAGGATAAAAGGCTCAGTGATAAGCACGGTTTTTACACCGTGGTCACGCAGCTCAGCAATCATATTTTCGGGCTCTGGCCAAGCATCTCTATCCCATTCTAAATTGCCCATATGCCCTTTAATGTCGGGGCCAAACCAATACAAGTCGAGCACAATGGCATCGACTGGAATATCTTGCTGCTTAAACGCGCTAATAGTATCGAGCGTTTCTTGTGCTGTACGATAACCAAAGCGTGAAGCGAAGTTACCCAATGCCCAACGTGGTGGTAGTGGCTGACGACCGGTCACGTGGGTGATCTCAGAGACCAGATCTGCATAGTGCTTCGCAGCCGAGAATATATAAGCTGTTCGACCCGCTACGGCTTCAAACTGCAGAATATCCGTTTGTGTATGGCCAATATCAAGGAAACCGCTCGCTGAGTTATCAAACACTATGGCGTACAGATTCGAAGACATGACCGCCGATAGACCATAGTACATTTGATTTGATTCTGTGGTGTAGCCATAGTGCGCGCGGTTGTATAACGGCATGCGATGACCACGTCTATCCATGCCCAATACACGCTGACCGCCGCCCATGATTTTTTCATCAGGTGTCAGCGCAAAGCGAAACCCTTTCATTGTGGCTTGATTGATCAACCCGACTTCTTCAGTCAGTATTAATTTGTCTCCTTGCCAATAACTCAAACGTACAGGGTCGCGTTGGACCTTAACGGTTAAATCCGGTAATTTAAACAGCCACCCATTTTCATCCGACACGAGCGATGTATTGATACGGTCCTGGAGATTTGGATCTAACGCAAACGATGGTAATTGTCGCACTTGGTTTGGCTGATACCAAACGTATACAGACTGGCGGGTTAACGCTTTAATCGATACAACACCATCCGTTGTCGATATGGTTAAGGTTTGCCCTGAAAGTTGAGCATCAGTCGCGATGCTTGCATATGCGGAGGTATTTAGCCAAAACCATGAACTGACTAAAACACTCATCCATAGGCGCATATTGATTTTCTTCATTAAGAGTTCTCGTTTTTAAATAACCAAAGCAAAGCATTTAGGTAGTGAGCCGACCAAAACGCTTCGTTGTGCTGTCCATCGGTAACCAACAGGGCTTTATATTGCTTTTCATTAATACCTTGCGCGGTATATAACTGATCCATGCGCTGCCAATTTGGCACCATATTTTCACCTTCTTGCAGCCCCACAATGGAATAGATCCGTTGACCAGGCTGTAAAGGTTTGGCGTCAGCCAATACAAACACTTGTTCTGAATACCAAAACGACGGCGAAAACACGCCTGCTTTTGAAAAGACTTCAGGGTATGTGTGCACAGCATAATAAGACATCAAACCGCCCATAGAACTACCCATTATTGCGGTATTTTGTGGACCTTTTGCAGCCGGGAAATTCGCCTCCACATAGGGTTTAACGACGTCCAGTAGAAAGGCTAAATATTCAGAAGCAAGCGACTCGCCATACTCATCGTGATCCCAAGGCCCAAGCTCCTGAAGGCGCTTATCATTGCCGTGATCAATTGCAACAACAATGGGCACGGCTTTACCACTCTGTGCGTGCTTATCGAGGATTTCATCAACATGCCATTCGCCGACATAGGACGTTGCATCGTCAAATATATTCTGCCCATCATGCATATACACCACTGGATAAGTTTTATCCGGATGTGTTTGGTGTAATTTAGGGACGTAAACCCGGACCGTTCTTTTTGCTCCGTTGTGAGGCATAACGAGGTCTTCAATCACAACGACATTGTCAGACGCCGTTGATGCATTGGTCGGAACATTCGTTGAATCCTCTGGCAAATCGTTATCCGGCTGCGACATCAAGGTAAACGAAACGGTTAACGCCACCAGCACACTGACCGCAAACGCTATAAGCGTTTTTCTCAATCTCATATTGTTATAACTCAAGTGCAACTGAGCTCAATGGCCCGAGTGTAAGAGCAATACGCCCTTCGCCTTGATCGTCAACGCGCAAAGAATAGTGCTCATTGGTTAAGCGATCGGTGACCGAGTACTCTCCACTCTCTATACCCCACTGGCTGATCAAAGATGCCGGGATCTTAAGTTCAAAGCTTTTGCTTTGTTGGGTGAATTGACTCACGACAAGAAGTTGACTATCTGTAGTCCATCGAGCAAAAGAAAAGGTTTTATTGTCATAGTCTTCGTTACTATCAATGTTCATGGCATGAAGACTTTCAAACGCTCCCTGCATAGTCGGGTGCGTAGCTGATAACTGCATGACGTTGATGTAATACTCGCGCAACTGTTTTTCGCTGTCAGACAACATTCCGCCGTCAAACGCGCCGTTATTCATCCAGCGCTGATGGGCAGGAACGCCCGCGTAATCGAAGATTGTCGTTCGTGTGGGATCACCAAAGCCCGTTTCTTCGCTGCCATCTTCGCCCACATCTTGACCGAAATAGAGCATGGTTGGAGAGCGGCTGATTAACGCTGACACAACGAGCGCAGGCTTACCTTTTTCAGCATCCCCAGCAAAGTCTGGACTGGCAATTCGCTGCTCATCATGATTCTCAAGGAAATGCAGCATATGCGACTCAATGTCCGACATACGAGTTTGAATATTGGCTAATTCGGCCGTATCACCGTGGCCTTGCATCACGGCTTTCAACGTATCGTAAAACTCGACTTTGTCATAAAGGAAGTCCATCTTGCCCAAATGGATATAGTCACGATAAAGGTGCGGTTGATAAACTTCCGCTAACAAAAATGCATTCGGGTTTTTCATCTTAATTGATGAGTTTAAAAACGACCAAAACTCCACAGGCACCATTTCAGCCATGTCATAGCGGAAACCATCTACCCCTTTATCCAACCAATAGTGGGTAATGTCGCGGAACTTATACCAGCTATCGGGTAATGATTTGTCTTGCCAAAAGGCTGCATGCTCTTTATATCCTTTATTGACAAAATCATCCGGCAATACCGGAAAATCATAGCTTCCGTCAGGCTTTACCCCATAATTAACTTTGACCGTCTCATACCAGTCATTCGCATCAGGTTGTGCGGCGCGTGCACCATTCCCCGTCCACTTTGCCGGTGATTCGTTAAACTTCCCATCTGCCAATGGATGAGCTTCGCCGCCTAATGGTTGATAACCATTTTTTGATTCTGGCACGATAAAATCTTGTCCGACGACATAATAAAAATTATTGTCTCGCGCATATTCAACGCTGGTATCGTCAGAAGCCCCAAAGTCTTCAATCCCCTCAGGCGCTGACAAGGATTCATACCCACGCGCTACGTGATTCGGGACGATATCAATGATCACTTTCATATCATGTGCATGCGTGCGTGCAATCAATGCCTCAAATTCCGCCAATCGCTTGGCTGGATCATCGGCTAGATCAGGATTAACGTTGTAATAATCTTTTACTGCATAAGGAGAGCCTGCACGCCCTTTAACGACATCAGGATCATCTAAGGAAATACCATACTCTGAATAGTCATGAATAACAGCATGGTGTGGGATACCGGTATACCATAGGTGTGTTGTGCCCAGAGCCTTTATGCCGACAAGCGCTTCATCGGTAAAATCACTGAACTTACCCACAGCGTTGGTTTCAATCGTACCCCACGGTTGATTGGTCGTATTAGTATTGCCAAACAAACGCGTAAAAACTTGGTACACCACAGGTTTACCCTGCTGCTCAACATGCTTTTGTTCGACCATGGGCTTCACCTCAGCGTCATCGTTAACCGTTGTTGCCGGCGAGCACGCAGACAACACACCAACACTCAATGCACACAAGGTAGAGTATAGAAAAGCATTTTTACGCGAGGGGGCCGGTTTATAAATTTCCGCTATCGATGGCGCTTGCACGTTCAACATGAGTAACCCATTTTTGAGGTATAAAGCGCAAGCATACCCGTTAATGAATTGTTAACTCAATCTGCATACGTATGTAACGTATGATGTTTTGTTTCCGTTTACCGGCCAGTTGTTAAAACAAGGTATAGATAAAAGCGGCCAATGAAGACTGTTGCGTTGCAATAACAATTGCACCCAATAACGCCATAATAATCACGATAGGTAATAACCAAATCTTTTTACGTACGCGCAAAAATGCCCATAGATCCTGTAAAAACTCGCGCATGGATTAAAACGGTTCCTTTAAATTTTCAGCTTTGGGTGGTCGCTCTCTTGCTATCCAATAGCTGTCATTGTTTGATTGCTTGTCACGATAACTGAGTTTACCTGTTACACGCAAGACGAGACCTAACGGCAGTATCAATAAAAAGAAAACCAACGCTAGGATCAATTGCGTGTTCATCCAGCCCAAAATACTGGCCACGAATATCCACATCACATACGCAGGGTATAGCAAAACCGGCAGTATTGTTGCTGCGGCGAATAACACAAAGGTTATGGCAAAGGGCCACAACGGAATAGGATCGTCAAACAACCAAGGCAGCACGACTGCAAAGATCACCGGAAACGCGATCCCCATTTGTAACGCGAACTGACGCAGCGCTTTCTTATCGTCAGGCTTTGCCATAGGTAAACGAATTGATAGAAACCAGGTTTTCACGGTATTAGTCCTTTTCAAAAGTGACAGCCTTAGCCCGTTTGATTGATTCTGCCGATTGCGCTCGTTTATCCAAAACCCATTGTCCCATCACTAAAAAATCCATTTCGGTTGCTAAAAAACAGCGAATAGCGTCTGCGGGTGAACACACGGGCGGCTCTCCTCGTACATTAAACGACGTATTGATCAACACTGCTGTGCCTGTGCGTTGCTCGAAAGCCAACAGTAACTCATGTAAAAGCGGATTAGAGTCTGCTGCGACAGTTTGTAATCTGGCGGAATAATCTATATGAGTAATGGCAGGCAAGCTTGAACGGACATCATTGACTTTATCCAAGCCTTCCCGCTTTTCAACACTTTCATCTTGTTCAGCCCACAATGAACGATGAACCGGCGCGGTTAACAACATGTAAGGGCTAGGCCTGTCCGTTTCGAAATATTGCTGCGCCTTTTCTTCAAGCACAACAGGAGCGAATGGGCGAAATGATTCTCGCTGCTTAATTTTAACGTTCATTTGGCGCTGCATATTGACACTTCTGGCGTCACCTAATATAGACCTATTCCCAAGTGCTCTGGGACCAAATTCCATACGCCCTTGGAACCAGCCTATTACCTGATCGCTCGCAAGCCAATCAACCGTATTGTTTATAATATCCGCATGAGAATGACGCTCGGCCGGCACACCTAACTGCGATATCACATTGTGGATGTCGTCATCGCTGTACTCGGGGCCCAAATAAGCACCCTGCATAGTGTCGACGCAATGAGTACTGGCGATATGCCGAGGTTGGTTGAAATAACTGAACCAAGCCTCAAGAGCCGCCCCCAGCGCGCCGCCAGCATCACCTGCTGCGGGCTGTATCCAAATATCTTCGAAACCGGCGTGTGCCATCACCTCAGCATTTGCAACGCAGTTTAATGCCACACCTCCCGCCATGCATAAATATTTGGCCCCCGTGATTGCACGGGCATGACGCGCAATTTTGATCACGATGTCCTGCGTCACTACTTGTATTGAACGAGCCAGATCGCAATAAACCTGACTAGGCGTTTCATCGGCAGGTAACACTGGCACGCCAAATAACTCGCTGAAATGTTTATTCGTCATAACGTCACCAACCGCGTAATCGAAATAACGCATGTTGAGACTGAAACTGCCGTCTTCTTTTACATCAATCAGGTGCTGATAAATTTGTTGAACGAATCTAGGCTCTCCATAAGGCGCTAAGCCCATCAATTTGTATTCACCTGCATTAACACGAAAACCGCAATGGTAAGTAAATGCAGAGTACAAAAGCCCCAAGGAGTGAGGAAAATGAACTTCATGAAGTGGTATTAACCCATTGTCTTTACCGTGCCAAATACTGGTGGTAGTCCACTCTCCTACACCGTCCAAACAAATGACTGCGGCTTCTGAAAACGGGCTAGGATAAAAGGCAGACGCGGCATGGCTTTGATGATGCTCGGTAAACAGTAATTGGGGAACATCAGCTTCGCCATCTGTACGCAGTGCGCGCAATTCTCTGCGCAACACGCTTTTTAAGTAAAGCTTTTCCTTTAACCAAATAGGCATCGCTCGCGCAAAGCTAAAAAAGCCTTTGGGCGCATTCGCTAAATATGTTTCCAATAGCCGTTCGAACTTCAACAATGGCTTGTCATAGAACACCACAACGTCGATAGTGTTGATGTCTAATCTCGCTTCATGTAAACAATATTGGATTGCCTGTCGAGGGAAGCGTGGATCATGCTTTTTTCGCGAAAAACGCTCTTCTTGTGCGGCAGCTACGATCTGACCATCAACCACAATACAGGCTGCACTGTCATGGTAATAGGCAGATATACCGAGAATATTAGGCATTAATAATTTTGAATTAACTTTCCGTGTAAATTTATCATGACCGATAAGGTGTTGTTATTCAATCCCACACCGATTAACCTGACAAAAACTACTCATATTGGAATTACTTCCCTTGTCACAACAACAGGTTAAACGCCGTCCAGTTTTTTACCTGATAACGCTAATACTACCCGTTGCGCTGCTCACGCTGGCAGAGGCAGGTCTTCGCATATCCGGATATGGTCATACCTACCCATTGTTCGTCTCTGTGGGAGATAACCCCGATCTGCTGCAACCTAACCCAGAGATTATTAACCGCTTTTTCCATCACCCCTCGCTAGCCCCTAAGGTCGCACCTGATACCTACATTTTTCCGCGTAACAAACCCGACAATACGCTACGAATAGTGCTAATGGGAGGGTCTTCTGCTGCGGGATTTCCCTATGGTCGTTTTGGTTCACCTGCGGGCATGTTGAAGCAACAATTAAAATCAACCTATCCAGAAAGTGATATAGAGGTTATTTCAGTTGCAATGGCAAGCATTAACAGTTACGCGTTACGTGATTTTAGTGATGAAGTGATAGCCATAGACCCCGACGCAGTATTGATCTATGCCGGTCACAATGAATATTTAGGCGTCATGGGGGTTGGCTCTGTGTATGCCGGCGCCGGTGGTCATTTAGCTAATATACTATTTTTAACGCTCAAAGATTTACGCTTATTCCAATTAATTCAATCTGCGTTTCAACCTAATATTGATGACTCAATGCCGCCCACAGGGCGAACGGTTATGGCCTCTGTAGCGAAAAAGAAAAACATCCCTATCAACTCTGATATTTACTCCGCTGGGATCGCACAATTTAAGTCCAACATGAGCGCTGTTTTGGGGTCATTTGCACAGCACAATATCCCGGTATTTTTAGCTAATTTGGTATCCAATGAAAAAGATCAGCCGCCGTTTGAAAGTGCCGCGGAAGAACAAGGTCTAGCACTTTCAGCCCAACTTAACTATAAAACCGCAAATGAATTGTACCAGGCCGATGAAAAATCGCAGGCGCTTATGCATTATCAACGTGCGCGTGATCTAGATTTATTGCGTTTCAGAGCACCGAGTGAGTTGAATCAGCTTATCGCTGAATTTGCACAACAACCCAATGTGTTCTTAGTTGATGTTGAGTCAGCAATACGTACTGATAGTCCCGATGGAATAGTAGGTTTCAAGCATATGCTTGAGCACCTCCACCCTACTGCGCGTGGCTATTTCCTCATTGGATTACACTTTTTAACCACCATGCAGAACCACGGCATACTGCTTCAACGAGATTTGCCGGCGCTTACTGAAATGTGGCAACGAATTCCTCTGACTGAGACCGATCTGCTCTTTGCAAAATACAAAATTGCTCAGTTAACATCAGACTACCCATTTACGCGTGAACCCATACCGTTTCATCTACCCGAAGCGACAACAAAACCTGATCAAGCGGCTCAAGCACGTTTTAATGGTGGAGATTGGCTACAGCAACAACAGCTATTATTAAGCTACTATCAACAGCAACAACGGCCTGATATTGCAGCAACGATTGCAGGGACGTTGGCCGATGCCCTGTTTAATAATGTCCAAGCTGCGAATGCTGCGAGTCAGTTATACCGCATATCGGGTGATCTCAACCTCAGTCATTACCATGCAAGGCAAGCGGTGCATATACAACCCGAGTCAGTACCTATGCGGCTACATTTAGCGCAAGTTCTCTACCTAAAACAGGATTTTTATAGGGCTCGAGAGCAAATTCAAATGGTACTTCAACTTGAGCCAAATAACGCTAACGCGCAGTATTATTTGACCTTAATTGATCAGGCTAGTGCTTCATGAAACAGCGTAGTAAAAAGAACCAAGTGCTGTTTACCCTGATTGGTTTAAGTATTCCATTGTTATTCTTTGGATTAATCGAAGGCTCATTGCGCCTTGTGGGTGTAGGGCAACCCGCCCCACTGTTTATCGATAACCCTGTGCATCCCGATTATCAACTGCCCAGACCCGATATCTTAACACGCTACTTCCCACCAAGTGCGCAAGCCCCCAACGTCACACTTGAGGCTAACTTTCTTTTAAAAGACAAACCTGACAATGGCTTTAGAGTCTTTGTGCAAGGCGGCTCGACTGCTGCGGGATACCCCTATGGTATGGGAGCTTCATTAGCTGGGATGTTAGATCACCGCCTAAAAGCAAGCTTACCTGGGCGCTATGTTGAAGTCGTCAATACCGCATTGTCCGCAGTTAACTCCTTTACACTGCTGGATATCGCAGATGAAATCATAGAGCAAGCCCCAGATGCGGTTGTTATTTACGCCGGACACAACGAATTCCTAGGTATTTTAGGTGTTGGCTCGAATTATACTTTGGGATCACATTACGCTTTGACACGCAGTATGCTTTGGCTCAAGGATTTCAATACCTATCAGTTATTGCAACGCGCAATATACTCGGGTTTTGAGCAAACCAATGACACGCCCTCTTCCCAACGTCGCACGGTTATGTCACAGGTAGCGAAACACAAAGACATCGCATTAGACAGTGAGATTTTCAGCCAAGGAATAGTGCAATTTGAGCGCAATATGTCGGCACTGCTTAACAAATATCAGGCCGCAGGCATTCCAGTTTTCATATCGACGATAGCCAGCAATCTTCGCGATCAGCCTCCCTTTAGTAGTGAGCCGATCCCCCAAGCGTTCACGCAAGCAATCAAAACTGTCTCTTCGCTTAGTGAAACTAAAACCCTTGCGACTCAATGGAAGACCTCGGATTCTGCTGCGCTGCATTTTCAAATAGCGCAAAAGCTTTATCAATATCAGTCTTTCGAAGACGCAAAGTATCATTTCATTAAAGCCAAAGAGCTTGATTTACTGCGTTTTAGAGCGCCTGAAGCGATTAATCAAGTCATTAAAAGATTGGCTAAAAATAAGGGGGTGTATTTGGTCGACGCCGAACAGCAAATGCTCGCCCGCAGCGAAGGAAATATTGTTGGCAATAATTTAATGCTTGAGCATTTGCACCCAAACGTACCAGGCTACTTCATTATTGCGGATAGTGTTTATCAAGGCCTAATGCAAAGCGGATTATTTAGACCTTGGCAAAACATTTCCACCAATACGGCGTGGAAACGACGCCCTCTATTACCCGCAGAAGAATATTTCGGCTACGCCAGCGTACTGACGTTAATGGCAGACTACCCGTTTACCGACAGTCCTCAGCCAGTATCCTTACCCGCACCTGCAGATTGGCAGCAAGAGCTAGGGCTTCTGCAGTTTAAAAAGCAAATTGATTGGTTAACCATGACTAAGCGCTCAGCCGAACGATACCAGCTAGCGAGAGACACCCATATGCATGTCAAAGCTCTGCAACTTATCGCAGATGCATTACCACACGACCCTATTGCGAATGTAGCGGCGGGCGAAGCGTTGTTTAAGGCAAAACGTCGTGAGGAGTCTATGTTTTATTTGCTCAGGGCTCAGCGTGCGGGAGACGTAACACCGTCTACAAAACAATTGTTAAGACAATTACGCAGTCAGTGAAAAAAGGTGTTAGGCTTTATAAACTTTCATTTTGGTTACAGTATTTTATATTCAGCAACATCAGTACGCTGATAAACTATAGAAAATAATTTGGAACACTATTATGCGCATTGCCGTACTCTCAAGGAATCCTCGTCTTTATTCCACTCGTCGCTTAGTTGAAGCAGGTGAACAACGAGGGCATCGCGTTGATGTCATCGACACCATGCACTGCTATATGGATATAACTAGCAACCGACCTTCGGTTCGCTATAAAGGTAAACCACTACCTAAGTACGATGCGGTTATACCGCGCATTGGTGCATCGGTAACCTTTTATGGCACATCTGTCGTGCGTCAATTCGAAATGATGGGCACCTACTCAATCAACGAGTCAGTTGCCATTAGCCGCTCTCGTGACAAACTACGCTCTCTTCAACTACTGTCCCGAAAAGGGATTGGAATGCCGCGTACGGGCTTTGCCAATCACCCAGACAGAATTGACGATTTAATCAAAAATGTCGGTGGTGCCCCTGTCGTTATTAAGTTGCTAGAAGGCACACAAGGTATCGGTGTTGTATTGGCAGACACCGCTAAAGCCGCTGAAGCCATCATTGAAGCGTTTATGGGAATTGGCGCTAACATTTTGGTACAGGAATACATCAAAGAGGCCGGTGGTGCTGATATACGCTGCTTAGTTGTAGGCGGTAAAGTCATCGCGGCCATGAAGCGACAGGCAGCCCCGGGGGAATTCCGTTCAAACCTTCACCGGGGTGGTTCAGCCAGCATTGTTCGACTCTCACCGACTGAACGCAAAACAGCCGTCGATGCCGCTAAAACCATGGGTTTAAACATGGCCGGTGTTGATATTTTACGCTCTAAGAATGGGCCGGTAGTAATGGAAGTGAATTCATCACCTGGATTGGAAGGAATTGAAACTGCGACGGGGAAAGATGTAGCAGGTATGTTGATGACGCACATCGAAAGTAAACTGTCAGCTAAAACGAGTACTAAAACCCGCGGAAAAGGTTAATACATGAGCGATTTAATTATCGGTGGTGTAAAGATAAGCGTTGGTGAAACCAAACGATTAGAGTTACCGTTGCCGCCGTTATATACCGACACGCACATGTCGATCCCTGTACATGTACAGCGAGGAAAGCGCCCCGGCCCTACTTTGTTTGTCAGTTCCGCCATCCATGGAGATGAGCTCAATGGCATCGAAATTGTAGGGCGTTTACTCAAATCTAAGAGCATTAAGAACCTGCGCGGTACGTTGATTGCCGTGCCAATGGTAAATGTTTATGGGGTACTGAACCAAAGCCGCTATTTACCCGATAGAAGAGATTTAAACCGGAGCTTTCCCGGCACCAAAAAAGGGTCGTTAGCGGGCCGAATCGCAAACCTTTTCCTCAAAGAAATAATCCAAAAATCTGACTACGGCATCGATTTACATACCGGTGCTATTCACCGCAGTAACCTGCCTCAGATAAGGGGAGATTTTGAAGATGAAGAAACCTTTAATATTGCCAGTGCTTTCGGCGTACCGGTAATGTTAAACGCTGATATTCGCGATGGTTCATTGCGTCAGGCCGCGGGGGATGTTGGCGTAAAAGTAATACTCTATGAAGCCGGTCAAGCATTACGCTATGACGAATTCTCTATCCGTGCAGGGGTTAAAGGGATCATAAATGTCATGCGTGAAATTGGTATGCTCAACAAGCGTAAAGCCAAGGGGCGCGATATTAAACGCTTTATCGCCCACGAAAGCGGCTGGGTCAGGGCTTCGGAAAGCGGATTTGTGCATCATGTTGCACAACTTGGCGATCACGTATCAAAGGGTGATGTATTAGCCCGCATTTCTGACCCTTATGGTACTGAATTAGACAGCATAGTCAGTCCTGCTGAAGGAATAGTAATTGGCAAACAAAATATTCCCCTGACACAAGCAGGCGAAGCCATGTACCACATTGCCTACTTTTCTAAGCCTGATTCAGTGGCGCAACATGTAGAACTATTACAAGACGATTTAAACGTGGACGAACCCACTATTGTTTACTAAATGAGAAATGACAATGCGTGTAGTTAATAATAAACACCTTGTTGGTGCACTTGAATTATGTGATTTGCCGGAGTTAGCGATTGAAGGCCTTAATATCCGCGTCGATACTGGCGCTGCAACCTCATCACTCCATGTCGATAACATTGATGAGTTTCAACGTGACGGGGAAGAATGGGTAAGCTTTGATATCCACCCCAATATTCACAACGTCGATGAGATTGTTCGTCGTGAAGCCAAAATCAGTGCGGTCAAAAACATCAAAAGTTCTACGGCAACGCGTGAGCGTCGGTATGTTATTGAAACGGATATTGTGCTTGCCGGTATGCAATGGCAAATCCAATTAACCTTAACGGATCGTTCTGAAATGACCTATTTGATGCTGCTTGGGCGAGAGGCGATGAGTGGCCGTCTGATTGTCGACCCAGAACATGAGTACATTCTGACCGAACCCAATGAGTGAGCCGCTAATTCAACAGCGACGCTAGCACTTCTTTTACCCAATCTAAATCGAGCTGCTTTAAGTAGCTCGCGTATACAATGAGTGGGTCGGCATCTAATGTCGCTACCTTGACCCATTTTTCAATGCCCTGCTGTTTTACCCAAGACTCAGGCAATACAACTAAGCTCCCTACTCTGTTAGCCTGCAAGCAGGCCACTCGGAGGGAGTTCGTTTGGAAGTGTGGCTTTCTCGCCGGCGTAAATTGAATTTGAATAGCGTCTAACAGTTTCCCTGGATATTGTACTTGAACAATCAACTCGTTAGCTTCGGGAAATAAGATGGGTCTGTACAGAGCTAAACACTCTTCTGCAATTGCGAAATGAGCAAAGTCCTCAGATTTGGGTAACTCTGTCGAAATACCAATCGCAGCGGTTCGCTCATGCAATTGACGGGATAAGGCTTCAACAGATAGTGTGTTTAAGCTGATCTGCTGTTGTTCAATATGCTTTTCCACAACGTCTAACAGCGCATAAGATAAAACTTCTCCGGCTAATTCCGTCGTTGCTAAATTAAGTTGGGTATTACTTTGCTCTGCAATAACCGTTTTACTGTGCTTAAGCGTTGATACGATTTGTTCTGCAAATGGAAGCAGTTGCTCCCCTGCCAAGGTTGGTTTGATATGATTTCGCGTACGTTCAAACAGTACGGTTTCGTAAAACTCTTCTAATGAGCGTATACGTGCACTTACAGCGGCTTGAGTAATAAACAGATTCTCGGCAGCCCTGCCAAAATGGCGTGTTTTGCACACCTCGATGAAGGTAGATAGAAAACGAATATCCACGGATATCAGCGATAAAACTCGAATACCTCGAGTATCTACTGATAACGAGCTACAGGCAAGGGTATCTCACAAAAAGATACCCTTGATTAAGACAACGGACAATTATTGCGCGTATTCTTGGTGATCAGAACCGTGACGCTTTTGCTCTCGATGAAAGCGGCTGCGCTGGGATTCCTTTTTCTTGCCTTTACCAAAATCGTCAAAATCGTCTTCGTATTCGTCGTCAAAACGTTTGTGTTTCTTGTTCATCTCTTTGTAACAGTTATATCCACAGTGGATATGATCAAGATAGCGCTAATTGAGGCAAATTAAAGAAAATACTTTTTACTGTAAGGATAACTATTTTTAATCGAACTATATTAAAAGCCACTAACATAAGTGCAATATTCTCTGCTGGCTCCCCCCTAACAGCTACTAAAGCGCGCTTCTGCAGTTTCATAATCGATACGCGCCTAAAACTAGTTAGCAGCAGTGAAAACATGCCCGCGCTCATTTGTACCTAATTTTCGCTCTCCCAATAAAAAAGGCTGCAAAGCAGCCTTTTTTAACCTTCATTTACCCGTTACTTTTGCGTAACAGTCACTTGAGGTGAACCTCTTTCTGGGCCTGTAACCTTAAATTCAAAAGTTGCAGACTCAGTATCGATACGCATGTTGTTATTGCTAGGCGCCATATTAAATGGAGCTCCAACGTTAACTTCATTGCTCTCACCGTCTGGTGCGCCAAGGTTTACCGTAGCCCAATCATCACTGGCTACTTTAAACTCAACAGCACCACCACCCAATGTAATATCGACTGAGTAAACACCATCGCCTTGATAAACTAATTCATCATCAGTGCCCCAACCGTTCATACCGCCACGCACAAATACTGGCGTAGAACCGAAGAACTGGTCTTTGAAAACGCGCAATAATGGGTTATCAGGCGTCGCATTATCCCATGCAAATACATAAGACTCTGCGTCTTCTATTACGATGTACAAGTTATCGTTTGATGGTGCTAGGAATGTCGCTTCCTCTAACTCAACGCGCTTATCAGCATCATCACCGCTAACAGCCCCCAAGTTCACGGTAGCCCAATCATCCGTGGCAACTTTAAACTCATAACTTGCAGCATCTAAATCAACCGCTACGGTATACAATCCATCGCCTTTAAAGTTGAATGGATTGTCAGTTCCCCAACCATTCATTCCGCCACGTAGATAAACCGTGTTATCGAAATACGGATCAGCTTTACTAACGGTCATCAGTATTTCTGCAGTATCCGACGCATCGATGCTAAATTTATAGCTCGTAGTCGTAGCCGCTGTGAATACAAGGTTATTGTTGCTTGTAGCGATGACTTTTTCTTCATCCTCAACAACGCCTGTTGGTTCACCATCAGGGGCTCCAAGGTTAACAGTAGCCCAGTCTTCTGACGCCACTTTGAATTGAACCTCTTCACCAGCAGTCAGGTTAACTTCTACGCTGTATACACCATCACCTTTATAAGTCATAGGATCTGCTGTACCCCAACCGTTCATGCCACCGCGCAGATACACTACTGTGTCACCAAACGGTACAACATCAGGCGCGCCGGATGTCGCATAAGCCGATAAACCGTAGCCTTGTGCGCCCATTTGCGGTTTAACAAACACTGCCATAGTTAACGCAGGAATTGTAAAGGTTCCATTACCATCTTCGCCTTCAGCGAAGCTAGCGCCTCGTACTACAGGATCAACAGAACCGGCATGAATAGCGTGTAGTTCAAAGCCTGTTGCGGTATTTACCGTAATTGACTTCTCTTCGTAACCACTGTTTACCGCAACAACTACCGCGTCATATGCTGAATCAATATCGCTCAGCATTACATCGCTGTCTGGCGTAATACCATCGTCAAGGCTCATCAAGATTAAACCTTGCTCCTGGCGACTACCAATGTTGTGGAAACCGACACGCTCAATAATGTCTTGCGCTGTTGTAAGACGGAACAATGAGCTGCCTTTACGAATTTGCAGTAACTCTTTGAACACGTCAGATGCAAACTCGATTTCAGTCATGCTTGCAGCGCGTTCAGGCGCATAAATAAAGGTTGCCATTTCATTCCAACGGCTCTGGTTATCTTGCGCGAGTGGCAAACCGACGTTCCAGTTGTTGCTTTGCTGGGTAAAGTCGACGTAGTTGAACCAATCACCTGCATCATAGGTATTTCTGTCCATAGACTTAGAGCGCAACATATCGCCACCCATTTGTAAGAATGGAATACCTTGCGCCATGATCGGTAAACCAATACCGATATTTTGCGCACGGACTCTTTCTTCAAGGGTCAAATCAGATGGCAATGTATAGTTGAACTGATCCCACAATGTTTCATTATCGTGTTTTGAAACATAGTTAATAATGTCAGCAGGATCTGCTGCGTATCCACCCAATGAACTTGTAGTGGTTGCAACACCGCCAGATGTTTCAAGAATATAGTCAGACAGTGTACCTGCTAAACCAGACTTAACGCGGTCTTGTGCCGATAAGGCAGCGCCATCATCTTCACGCATGAAGATCTCGCCCTGACGAATAGCTTCACGAATACGGTCGTTAAAGGTACCGATTTCAGTACCAGCCATATTTAACTGGTTAGCCTGCTCATAGCCACGGTCAATTTTTGTCCAACCCTCACCATAGAAGTAGTTGTCCGGATCAACAGCCTGAACTGCATCACGCAGGCGCACCATAGTGTCTTTGCTGGCTTGACTCATGATATCAAAGCGGAATGCATCGAACTTGTAGTGTTCGGTCCACAACAGCAATGAGTCATGCATCAATTTTTCCATCATGACATTGCGTGGCTCTGTATCATCACAGCAGGTTTCACGCACAATCGCACCTGAGTCGACTTCATAACGATGGTAATAAGTCGGTACAACCTTATCCAATACAGATTTAGGGAATACACCAGATGCGTTGGTATGGTTATAAACCACATCCAATGCAACACGTAGACCAAGGCCATGCAACGCTTGGTTCATAGCTCGCATTTCAATGATACGCTCTACACCTTCAGCACTCGACGCATAGCTACCTTCAGGCGCGTTAAAGTGATGCGGATCATAACCCCAGTTGAACTGGTCATAATTACGCATATCTTCTAGCAACTGCTGCGCTTTAGTGGGGTCTTGGACAGCATCGTAGCTCGCGAACAAATCGCCTAATGTCATTGAACTATCCGCTTCTTCACACACGCTTGCATCGCGGTTCAATAAACACAGTTGGCCAACCGTACTATCGAAGTCAACAGTCTTAGACTCATCTTCTTCGATTGTCGCGATATCATTGGCCGGTAGCATATGGAAGTGCGTCACACCTGCTTCTGCCATACCACGCAGATATTCAACTGGCGCACTACCGTCTTCAGTAAACGCTAGATACTTACCTCGATTTTCAGCAGTCGTACTTTCATCACGCACACTGAAGTCACGAATATGACCTTCATAGATCACGATATCTTCAGGGTTAGCAACCACTGGAATGTCATGACTATCCCAACCTTCAGGCTTAAGATCATCGTCCGCTAGGTTAACAAAACGTGAGAAACGGCCATTGGTAGACAGAGAAACCGAATAAGGATCTGTTACTTCGAGCACCTCTACGTTACCAGTACTTGGATGGTAAACCGTTACTTCATAGCGATATAACGTGCGATCCAATGACATATCACCACTGTAGCGCCACACACCTGAAGCGGTGTCTTGCGTCATATTCAACGTACTGGCAAGGGTTTTATTATCATTGTAGGTAAGCAAACGTACGCGCTGAGCTGTTGGCGCCCACACGGCAGCCGTTATCCCATCGTCGGTATAAACTGGGCCAAGTTGTGCTTCATCAGCGTCATCTTCACCCGCGGTATAGATTTGATCCAATGCATTGGCAATCTGAATACCGGTTGCAGCAACTAAAGTGCCCTCTGCATCATAACCCGCTAACACCGTTTGGGCTTTTAATACAGACTTAGCATCTTCTGCTGACCATGCACCTTGGAAAGCTGGGAAGCCAGAAAGGTGCGGTGCAATCGCGGCTTGTTGTTCAGTTAGCGTCACAGCTTCTAAATCAATTGCTGTGCCGTTTAACCCATTTTCGAGTGTTGCTTCTAAATCAGCAGAGGATGAATAGTGCAACTTCACTGACTCAACACCGTCCATGTCCATCGCCGAAACGATAGTGTTAGCGTCTAACCAGTGTGCAGCCATTCCTTCAATAGCAACCGGTTGCGGACCCAATGACATGATCGGATATTCGAATACCGTTGTTTCACCCGATAACACGAAGTTCATACGAGCATAAGTTGCATCATCTTGGTCAAGTGGACCTTTTTGATCTGGACCTGGGTCTTTACCAGCGTCATCAGTGCCGATATGCACGATGAAGTTGTGGCATGAGCCGGCAGTGCCAGCGTAACCAGGCTTAAGATCTAAGATCCAATAGGCACCGTAGTTAGGATCGACGCCATCATGGATGCGCCCTGCTGCCCAGTCTGTATCAGGATCAGAATACGCATCACACGCATCGTTGCTCCACGTATGTAGACGATACCCTTCATACGCCGGGTCGTTAGACGAGTTGTCTGCATCTACTGACGCACGGTTGTAATAAAGAACTGCTTGATCATCACCAGGGAAGAACACTGGATCTGGCAATGTAGGATCTGCACCAACGACGCAAGCGTCATTAGTTTCATTCGGTACCGTCGGCGGCGTACACGCAATCGGCGGTGGTGGTACACAGGTTGAACCTGTTGAATCAGGTACATTCGGAGCGTCACAAGTCAGTAGGTTATTGGTTCCACTTTCAATACTAGAACCGCCACACCCAGACAAGATCAGCGCGGTGAGCATTAGTAACATAGCGCCTAATGCACGTGAACGATTAAACATAGGTATTTGCTCCAATGTTACGCTTGAGTATTTGGTGACGTTTTCACGATGCTTGTTAATTAAATTAATCATAATGAATACGTTAGCCCCAAGAAGTACTGCGTTCCAAAGAACTGGATGGTGCCGGTTTGCTCAGGTGAACTGAAATAACTCTTAGTCGGTTCATCTGTAAGGTTATTGATTTGGAACAGCACACTCATATTCTCGTTAATCTCGTATGAGGCCTGATAATCAATTACCAATTCAGAATCAAAATTCACCGTTTGGTCATTGACCGCAACCTGCTCAGAAACAAATTGATCGCGATAACGACCACTGATGCGCGTCTCAAATCCTTCGAGCTCCCAGAACAACGTTACCTGCGCTACATTTTCAGACAATCCAGGTAGACTGCTTGCGAATACCCCATTGCCGGTTGTTAATGAGATTTCACTTTCTGTAAAAGAATAACTTGCACTGACACCTAAACCTGACCATAAGCCCGGAAGCATGCTGTAAATTTGCGTATAAGCAAACTCAAGGCCTCGAATGTAACCACCTTCAGCATTGTTCACGGCGGTTTCATACCTACCATTTTCAGTCGGTACGGTAACAAAAATAGGATCACCATTTTCATCACGCGCAAGCTCAGGTTCTTGACCATCGAATTCAGATTCTAGGAACACTGGCACCTGAATTGAATCTGGCACAATAAAACCATTGCCAACAAAGTCGTAAGGTTCTGTTGCAATATTTTCTATGAATGATTCGATATCCTTATAGAAAGCTGCGGCGACAAATGCACCATCAGTTTCTTGGAAATAATATTCATAAGAAATGTCGTATTGCGTGGCATAGAAAGGTTCTAGATAAGGACTGTTTCGAGCAGAACCATTGATCTTAGCCGTGGGTGTAGAAATACTGATTTCACCACTGTCGCGATCTTGTACTGCTGTAACGGTCTCAATTGTCGTAGAAGCATTCGCAGCAAATCGGTTAATCGGTGCTCGACCCATTACTTTAGCCGCAGCAACACGAAGCTGAGAGGAATCCGTCAGCGCGAAATTCAAGTTGATACTAGGCAACAAGTCTGAATATTCATGGCTGACGATAGCAGGTCGATAAAACGCGTTTATCAAGCCAGCTTCATCCGTTATAAATTGAGCTCCTTGGGTTGGATCTGGTACTTCCACAGACGTGCCTGTTTCCGGGTCTTCCAAGAACATAGTCGCACGCTGCAACGTCGTAGATGCCTGCTTTGTTCTGACGTAACGAACACCGACGTTACCGGTAACACGCATATCAGCGATTTCGGTATCAATGTTCGCCATCATGTAAGCGGCATTAACGGTTTCAAAGACATCACCGCTTTCTTGTACAGACCACGCAGTTGAAGGACCTGAACCAGGACCATTAATTACGCCAGCGGCTCCCGGGCCCCAAGTCTGCAATGGTTGAGGTGTTCCGCCTGGGAACCAAGCATTCAATGCGGCATCCAAATCGATGGCTAAATAGCTCGGGAAATAACCGAAATCACCTTGCCAATTAACGATCTCTACCATGTCTTGAGTCAGACGCAATGGAGCCTGGCTCGCCGAGAATGCTGAATCATTGCCGTACTCAAACACTGAGCGGTCGTTGTTATATTCACGATCAGAATAGCGTGCGCCAAACTCCAATGCAGAGAAAATACCGAGATCCAAGGCATACTGGAAGTCCAAACGGTAGGCATCCAATTCGTCGTTGTTAACATACGGATAGATACCGTATTTACTGACCATTACGCGATCAATATCAGTAAACAAAGACGATTGGTTAAAAGCTAAATCAGGTAAATCTAGACCATTCAGTTGATAAGAAATTGAAATATTCTCATCGAAACGTGGGTTCGCCGCGTTAGCATCTTCACCGACAAGTGACCACAACAAGCCGTTTCTAAAATCGCTCTTCGCTTTAGACAATGACACATCAAACTGCGCTGACCAATCATCATTGATGTCCCAGTTCATATTAATGCCGTAGCTTTCAACCTGGTCAAAATCTTGGTTGTCATCGTTAACAAGCTCTACGCGCGTAAAGCTATCCGCAGTGCGGGTAAATGTGCCACCTACTACGCTTCTATTTACAACAACAGGATTGGTGATTGACGTATCGACGCCACCCAATTTAACGCGAAAACCTCGTGCAAACGCTTCCGAGTCAAATTTAGAGATAAACGCATCAGCTTTTAACGTGAAATTATCAACCGGCGCCCATTCAATAGCTGCGATATAACCATCACGGGTTTCTTCACCGCCCTTGTGCTGCATTTCAAAACCTTCTGAAATCAGCTCACATTCAGGTGCGATGTCTTCGTTCGCACATTCTGAATTAGAATAGATACCGTCAACATCCGTCACGCCGTTATAGGCAAGACCGATAAACTGGGTAGACACACTCGGTTGATACAAGCGCGCATAACCTAATGCTACGCCCAATGTATCATCCATAAATTTCCCTTGATAAGAGAAACTCAAACGATGACCAAATTCTTCACCATCAGGAATTTCATCCGCGCGATCATTGTACATACCACGCAAATTAGCGTTAAAGGTATGTTGCTGATCATTATCTAACGGGCTAGCAGTACGCAGTTCTACGGTACCCGCAACGCCACCTTCAATAAGCGATGCTTTCGGCGACTTGTATACAGCTGCCGATGTGATCAGTTCTGAAGGATATTGGTCAAATTCAATTGAACGTGTGCCGCTGGTTGACACTTGCTCACGACCGTTTAGTGTCGAAAATACAAATCCACCTGATAAACCTCGGATATTGATTTCCGCAGCCTGACCACCGGTTCTGACCGCAGATATACCCGGTAGACGCGTTAATGCATCCGCCATCGAAACGTCTGGTAGACCACCTAAGTCATCTGCAGATAGCTGTTCAGACACGGTATCGCCAAAACGTTTTTGATTGAGTGATTGGATCAAACTGGTACTGAAGCCTCTGACTTCAATAACCTCAATTTCATCCTCTGGCACCTCTGGGCTTTCAGCTTCCTGTGCATATAACGCTTGCGAGGCAAACGTTAATCCACTGGCAACAAGCGCTGCGGTGATCAAACTGGGTTTGAATTTTTGCATGTGTTGTCCCATTGCAGTTGTTTAAAAGGCGACTTCATGTCTGAGACAAACACAACACAGACTGCCACCTTATTGTAGTAATCTCAGTTATAGTACTAGCGGCTATTACTGCAAACAACGAACTGCATACGTATTCAATCACATTTGTTTACACTGCATTTACAATTAACCAGGCAGGCAAAAAATCTATAACCATTTGTTTTAAAACACCATTTCAAGATAAAACACGAGTAAATAAAGCAAAATAAACAAACAATACGTCACAAACCAGATCCCGTTAACCAACCCAACATCACAGTAACAAACCATTTACATTATTACGTTGATAACTATAGACCACAGTATGCAAGGCTGCATAAGGAGTATGCTGGTAGAAATGTCGATACTGAGAGTGGCCACCGAAAAGGCTCAGGATGAAATTAGATACGCTCTTTTCGGTGAGAGGCTATGTTGTCTTGGTGTGAAGAAAAGTTTAGGGCACACCTATTGAGGAACTGTTCTACATTTTGCTCAATGTATAAATCGCCTTTGCCCGGCTGTCCTTCTGCAAGAGGTGGATACGCACCATAGCCTGACAAAAGGCAATGCCATGACAGACTACCAAAATGACTATCTAGCTTCTGACGATCAATTTCGACACGCAAGTCCTCTCGCTTGAACCATACATCCAAAATATGACCCAATGAATCTGAGAAGTTCGGATTTTCTCTATTTTCACGCCAATAGTCGCTGTCGATTCGTGTATTCATTTTATAGTGAGCAACAATGTAGTCCCTAACGTGGTCAAATCGCTGCTTTATTTTCTGGTTGAAAATCGCCCTATTGCTGTCGTTATAGCCCCCTTCTTTCCAAAGGCTTATAAACATTTCGATGCTCACTTGGACAAGATGTAACGCGGTTGCTTCCAAGGGTTCAATAAACCCTTGTGAAAGGCCTAACCCCACACAATTATGTGACCAATGCTGGGTCAATTGACCAACACGCATCTTAAGATGTCGAGCCTCCACGTTTTCATCTACACCTAAATGCTGGCGCAACTCCAATTCTGCCGCATCTGCTGATAGATAATCATCGCTGTAAACGTAACCATTCCCTGTTCTTGACGTAAGGGGTATTGACCAACACCAACCTGTCGACAGGGCCGTAGAACGAGTTTCAACTGGGATCACTGGCTGCGCGTCAGTGGGTATTACAACCGCAGCATTATTAAACAAATTCTCGGCGAAAGACTGAAAAGGAACGCCCAAAGTCCGCTGCATTAATAGGGAAGCAAACCCTGAACAGTCAATAAACATATCGCCTGTAACGCGCTCTCCTCCTTCCAGGATTAACGCTTCTACATCACCATCTAGCGATCGCGTTACCTCAACCACATTAGCGATAACATGATTAACCCCCTGTGCGAGTGATTTTTTGCGTAAGAACTGCCCGAGTAGATGTGAATCAAAGTGATACCCATATTCCATTCGAAATGGGAAGTTCTGTGGTGTAAGAGGACCTTTATTTTGTGCAGCCAATACACCATTTAACAAAAACATCTCTGGTGAGGTTGTCGTATCGAGCCCTAGCCGTCTCGTTCTGCAATTAACTTCGAATGCCCTTTCTGTAAACGTGTCAATTTGCGTCAAAAAAGGGTGACTATAACTCTCTATACCAGAAGCAGGACTCCAATGCTCAAAACGTATATTGACCTTGTAAGTAGCATTGCATTCCGGCATCCATTCTGACTCAGCAATGCCACAGATATCAAAAAAGCGCTTCAGCGTCGGGGTTGAGCCTTCGCCTACCCCCACGATACCGATGTCAGCAGACTCCACTAATGTAACGGACACTTCTGGCAATTGATGCGTGAACAATTGCGCGGCCATCCAACCGGCAGTGCCGCCACCCAATATAACAACGTGTTTTTTCATACTAACGTGTAACCATTTGGCACATGCGTTGGATGTATTCATCGTGTGTTGGAAGCTGTTTAAGCGGGTCTTTCTTTATTTGCCTAACTGAATCCAACATATCAATCAACTGCTGCTTGTTCATGCTTTCGGCAATGGGATGATAATCATTCGGCTCAATGCCCTGCCCCATTAATACTTGCAACCATGAGCTTTCAAGAAATAAATCGTTTGCCTCTCTAAATAGCTTTCCAGTATCAGAAAACAGGGTCATTTTATGTCTCAACGAATCAGGCACATCAAGACTGCGCATGTGGTCCCAAAAAGTATCTCCAGTGCGATTATTTTGAACGTAATGCAAGATTAAAAAGTCGCGAATTTGCGTAAACTCCAACTCAGATTGTTGGTTATATTCATGTATTGCAGATTGGTTAACACCGTTGTGCGGGAATAAATGTGCAAATCGCACAATAGCCGACTGAATAAGATGAATACTGGTAGATTCTAGAGGCTCTAAAAATCCGCTTGACAACCCAACAGACAACACGTTCTTGTACCACTGTTTCCGGCGGCGGCCAGTTGTAAATTGAATTAACCTTGGCTCACCCAGCGCTTCCGTGTCGAGGTTCGACATGAGTATATGAGTAGCTTCATCTGTTGACATGTAGCGGCTACAAAAAACATGACCGTTCCCATTGCGATGCTGTAACGGTATGCGCCATTGCCACCCTGCTTTGTGCGCAATGGATCGGGTAAATGGTGCAGTATTCTCATGTCGCTCGGATGGCACCGCAAGGGCACTATCACAAGGCAGAAGGTGACTCCAATCATCGTAACCAACTCCGAGCTTTTGCTGTATTAACAGTGCTCTGAAACCAGAGCAATCAATGAAAAAGTCAGCACTTATATCTCGTCCATCTATCAAGGTTAAATGGGCAATATCACCATTTGCATGTGAATGGACAGAATCAACCTGACCTTCATGACGAACAACGCCCATAGCTTCACTCAATTTGCGTAAATACTGGGCGTATAAGCCCGCATCAAAATGGTATGCAAACGGCAGTTCAATAATCGGATCTTTACTATTTATTTGCGCAAACTTGCCAGCCTCTGCAGCTAAGTAGTTGAGGTCATATTCCCAAAGGTTGCTGTCGTAACCTAGCGCTCTAGCCCGTTGCCAAAAGTGGTGAAAATGACAAAACGCCATGCTTTTTCCAGGGGCGCCAAATGTATGATAGTAGTGCTCCCCGCGGTTAAACCAATTTTCAAAACGAATAGCTAGCTTAATTGTTGCCTTGGTTTCACGGATGAAATCATGCTCGGCAATGCCTAGCATTTGATTCACGAGGCGAATCGGTGGAATCGTTGCTTCGCCGACCCCCACTGTACCAATTTGATCAGATTCAACCAGCTCCAGTGAAACACTGGCACCGAGAATCTTTTTAAGCAAAGCAGCAGTTAACCATCCAGCGGTTCCACCACCTAAAATGACAACTTTTTTTATTTGTTTGTTCATAATGTGTATAAAAAAACCACCTATTACTAAGTGGTTTTAACTAAAAGGAGAAAAATACGCAACCCGCACAATACAAAACAGGTTGCGCTACTCACCAGGATTAGAACGTATAATTGAATCCAAGCAGGAAGTTACGACCAAACGACTGGTAGCGAGTCACTTCGCGTGAATCCGCATTGGTTTGCAATGTATCTTCATCTGTTAGGTTTTGTCCCTGTAATGTCACACGTAACCCATCTAGCATCTCAATGTTTGATTCACTGAAATCATAGGCAATCTGAGCATCCCATAACTCACCACCCTGATCCACGGTCTCAACCAAGGATAAGCTAATGCCGCGAGTTTCTGTTGAGAAATCTGAACGTTTACGACCAGAGACTCTAAACTCAAATCCTGCTTTTTCATAAAACGCCGTTAATTGATAACTTTCATCCGATAAGCCTGGCACTCTTGTACTATCATCAAAGCTACCATTTAGGAATGTCGCACTAGCAAACATACCAAAACCTTCTAGGCTTTCATGGAATACGTCAAACGGAACGCTTGCTTGAATTTCCCAACCTTGAACATGGCCAGTCAAACCATCTTCTTTTGCTTCAATGATGCCATCAAATGTTGCTGGCGTTTGCCCCTCTGAGCCTTGGTGGAAACTCGGAATGTAAACTGACGAGAAATCAGCCACAAAATTAGAATCACGGTGCCAGTTACGTAAATCCTTCAAGAAGAATGCAACCGCAAAGAATCCTGAATCGGCAAAATAGTTCTCATAGCTCAAATCAAACTGATTCGCAGCTAGCGGGCGAAGATTTGGGTTACCCGCACTACCACTCCAAGGACCATTTTGAGGACTTGTACTGGTAATTTGATTGTCATTGAACGCAAATGAAACCTGCGCATTAGGACGCATATCGTCCATACGAGGACGACTTTCAACACGACTTAATGCCGTTCTTAAAAACTGATTCTCAGCAATTTCCAAACTCAAGTTTAAGCTCGGTAATACACTCGTATAATCAGCGCCCCCCTCAAATGGAACGGCCTCTGTAAATCCGTTAGCATTAGTTGTCGTATTAAAGCCTGTGCTGTGCTGATCGACATCTACCACTTGTATTCCGAAATTACCTCGTAAATAGGTGTCACCAAAATCTGCTTCAATATCAAACTTGGTGTATAAGGTCAGTAACTCTTCGTTAACGGTGTAAGTATCACCAAAGCGGTCGTTTTGTACTAATGCAGCGTCATTTGAAATGTAATAACCACTATTGAAGAGGCCTAGGGCGTCATACGCAAGGACACCATTAATGCCAATAAAGTCAAGGTTTGCTACCCCCAACACATTTGGAATTGGACCATCGCCTGGATATTCCGGCGCAGTTAGGTAGGCACCATTATTGATTTTACTTTTACTTCTGTCCGAATACATGATGCCGGCTTCCATCCCCTTGATCACACCATAATCAAGATAGCCATCTAAGCTAGCACGGAAAGAATCAAGTGATTCGTCAAAGACTGGTTGGTTAACGAAGCCATCCTGTGAATCACTGCCAAACAATGGGTTACCCCATGCTTGTGGGCCCGCCAGTCGGATCAAATTAGGGTCAGTATAATCGAGCGTTGTTTGTGATGGATGCGCACCATAAACAGCACCTTGCGGCGTCATAACCCAAGAACGCGCTATTGCTGGACGCCCGTCTATACCTGCACGGCCTACACCAGAGTAGCTTTCAATGTTAGTGATTGTTTTTTCTACGTCACCGGTTGAAAAATCAAATTCTGCAGACCAGTCGTCATTAATAATGTATTCAACATTCAAACCCAAAGTCGTTAACTCTGCTTCTTTACTCTCTGCATCATTACGTATTACAGAGTAAAAATCAGCAAACGTGCCGGCCGTCACTAACCCGTCTTGTACTTCTGTAATAGTATAGTTTTGCGTCCCCCATTCAGCTCCGCCTTCTTCGATCCCACGGAAAACTTTGTCTTCCTTAAAATCAATATATAAGGCATCTAGCTTAACGGTTAGATCATCACTTGGTGCCCACTCAATGACAGCGGCAACGGAGTCGCGTTCCATCATGGCAGAACGAACAAACGAATCATGGCCACCTAAGATTTGCGTCCCTTCAGGCACAGTAACCCCATTGGCAGCCTTATCTGGGTTAGCATTGGTGTAGCCCCAGCCTCTGAACTGTTCTTCCTGACTCGGAGATTCCATTGAAGCAATCGTTAACGCAACACCTAACGTATCATCGTTAAACGAATCGACATAATTCAATGAAAAACGATGGCCTTGATCGTCAAAATCAGGGTTAGCAGAATCTTTTCCGTTTTGTTCAATCAACCCGTTGAACGTAATCGTACGCTCCTTTCCGAGAGGGTTAACGGTTTGCAAATCAACAGTACCGCCAATACCTTGTGCAGTAATGGTTGCATCAGGTGTTTTGTAAACAAGTACGTTGGCAATTATTTCTGATGGGTAAAGGTCAAATTCGACCCCACGGTTATCCCCCATGCCCAAAAGCTCGCGACCATTCAATGAAGTGCCAACATAGTTTTCATTAAAACCACGTACAGATAAACCACTGCTTCTGCCGTCACGACGTTCACCGGCCAAACCCGGCAATCGCGCTAATGACTCTGCAATGCTCGTATCCGGCAACTTACCAATATCTTCTGCAGACAAAGCCTCTACAATAGACGTGTTATCCATTTTAATTGCTTGGGCGCGTTGCAAACTGCCGCGAATACCAGAAACTTGGATAACTTCGTAATCCTGCTCTTCTACTTGCTGTTGTTCTTGAGCAAGGGCATGCCCACTAGTAAATGCAAAACCGCTCGATAACAGCGCGATTTTGATTAGATTTGGTTTAAATTGCTTCATTGTGTGTCCCGTTCTTTTAAGTGAATCGGGTAAGACTGAGTGGCCCGCAATGTTAGTTTACGCGTCACAGTATTACCCATTTAAATTCACGGTGATGTTATGAACAAATTGTTAACATAACAACAAACTGCATACGTATTCACTGACATAAGCATTACATTTTTTTAACAACCAAACTCAAGAATGAATTTTAATCCAATAATTACAATGGGTTACAAAAGACAAAGGGCACAAAGACGCCCTTTGTTGAATAAAATTGAAATAATAAACACTGAAACGTGTAAATATTTTACAACATTACTACCCTTTACATTCACCTCGATACTGGACAAAGACTCTATAACCCCATGCAGGCAATAGTAATTTTTTATTTTTATTGATACTGACACAATGTTGTAACTCTACGTCAAAATACTCACCCTCAATCAAATTTTCTGACGATTCGAATGGCTTGGCTCCACTGGTGAAATTAAACACTGCCAGTACTTTGTTCTCGGCGTCTTGCCTGACGAAACTGAAAATATGTTCAGGATCTGTGTTATCCACGCGTAACATTGTTGCCCCGTGCTTACCATGCCACAAGGCGGTGTTGTCGTTTAGCAATTGATTATAGCGCGTCCAAACATGTCTCAAACGATGTGCTTTCCATTCGATCGGATCACGCTCAAAGAAGGCTAACCGTTTGTTATTGCCCGCTTCTAACCCGTTATACGCGAGCGGCATACCTTCGCCAACAATGGACAACACGATGGCCGCCTCGGTAGCATCACCATAACGTTCAAAAACCGTCCCTTCCCATGCATTCATGTCGTGATTCGTCACAAATGTCATTCTCAATGTATCTTTGGGGTACGCGCTTTCATTCCAAGAGTAGTAGTAAAACAGTTTGTGTAGATCACCCTCATGGGAAATAACGTGATGCATCGCTTCTTGCCAACTCCATGCATAGGTCATATCAAACGACCTTGCATGTAAATCGCGCATTTCCCATTCAGCTAACATAAACACAGGCTTTATTGCATCCAGTTCACGCCTGACCTGTTCCCAAAAATCAACCGGTACAAACCCCGCCACATCGGCTCGGTATCCATCTATGTCATACTCCTCGACCCAATACTTAAGCGCGTTGGTCATGTATTCGCGAAGGTCCGTTTGAGAATAGTCCAAATCGATAATGTCAGACCAATCCCACCATGGTGTGGGGCGAAAGTTTCCCTCATGGTCTTTCTCATACCAATCAGGATGCTCATATCTCAATGGGTTATCCCAAGCCGTATGGTTAGCCACCCAGTCGAATAACACATACATATTTAATTCATGCGCTCGTGCGATAAGTGCCTTTAAGTCATCAGGCGTACCAAATTCAGAATTGACACCAAAGTAGTCTTTAACCGCGTAAGGTGATCCTAAATTACCCTTGCGATTTTCCTCTCCTATCGGGTGAATGGGCATAAGCCACAATATGTCGAAGCCCATATGTTGCAGTTCATCTAAACGTAAGGTAGCCGCTTTAAAGGTACCTTCAGGCGTAAACTGGCGAATGTTAAGCTGGTAGATACTGGCGTTTTTCGACCATTCAGGATGAACAATTTTTATGTAATCTTGTGGTTCGTAGGGTGATACAGCGGTTTTGGGTTCCGTTACCGAACAACTGCTGATGAATACAATACCTGTACACAACACGATTAACGATCGTAAGGCTGTCATTTAAATGCACTCAATTTAGCTGAAGTGGTAACACCCTAGTCGCTTTTATTCAGTGTGAACAGTTTTTAGCCAATACATACGTTTGCAACACGTATTTTATAAAGGTATGTCGCACAACGAGCGGTAAGACAAGGGGATTAAGCAGGACACCTTTAAGCACAAAAAAACCCGCTGTAAAAGCGGGTTTTCAAATTGCTTATCAGGCTACATTACCAACCTGTTGCTTCGCGTAGCGCTTTGCCGATATCAGCAAGAGAGCGAACAGTTTTAACACCTGCTGCTTCTAGTGCCGCAAATTTTTCATCTGCAGTACCTTTTCCGCCTGCGATAATCGCACCAGCGTGACCCATACGCTTACCAGCAGGAGCAGTTACACCCGCGATATAAGATACGACAGGCTTAGTCACATTGTCCTTGATGAATGCTGCAGCTTCTTCTTCTGCAGAACCACCAATTTCACCAATCATAACAATCGCTTCAGTCGCTGGATCGTCTTGGAACAACTTCAAGATATCGATGAAGTTTGAACCTGGGATAGGATCACCACCGATACCAACACACGTAGACTGGCCAAAACCTTCATCAGTGGTTTGTTTAACCGCTTCGTAAGTCAATGTACCAGAGCGAGACACGATACCAACCTTACCAGGCTTGTGAATATGACCCGGCATGATACCGATCTTACACTCTCCAGGCGTGATAACACCTGGGCAGTTAGGGCCAATCATACGCACGCCTTTCTGCGTAATGTATTCTTTTACATAAAGCATATCCAAAGTAGGGATACCTTCAGTAATACATACGATAAGCTCGATGCCTGCGTCCGCTGCTTCGATGATAGAATCTTTACAGAACGGTGCTGGCACATAGATTACAGAAGCTGTTGCACCTGTAGCCTCTACCGCATCGCGTACAGTGTTGAAAACCGGCAAACCTAGGTGCGTAGTACCACCTTTACCCGGTGTTACACCGCCAACCATTTGCGTACCATACTCAATCGCTTGCTCAGAGTGGAAAGTACCCTGACCACCAGTGAAACCTTGGCAGATAACTTTAGTATCTTTGTTGATTAATACGCTCATGCTGCGCCTCCTGCTGCTGCAACCACTTTCTGAGCTGCATCGGTCAAACTTGATGCTGCAATAATGTTCAATTCACATTCTTCCAGCTTCTTAGCACCTAGTTCAGCGTTGTTACCTTCAAGGCGAACAACTACAGGTACGTTAACGCCAACTTCTTCAACAGCGCCAATGATACCTTCAGCAATCATGTCACAACGTACGATACCGCCAAAGATATTAACGAGAACCGCTTTCACGTTGTCATCCGAAAGAATGATCTTAAACGCTTCAGTTACACGCTCTTTGGTTGCGCCGCCACCAACATCTAGGAAGTTAGCAGGAGAACCGCCGTGCAATTTAACGATATCCATCGTACCCATTGCTAGACCTGCACCGTTAACCATACAACCGATGTTACCGTCTAGTGCAACATAGTTAAGTTCCCACTGAGCCGCTTGAGCTTCACGTGCATCTTCCTGTGAAGGATCGTGCATGTCTTGCAATTTAGGCTGACGATATAATGCATTGCTATCAATCGCTACTTTCGCGTCAAGACAGTGTAGGTCACCGTCAGCTTTAATCACAAGCGGGTTGATTTCAATTAATGCCACGTCTAAGTCTTCGAACATTTTCGCTAGACCCAAGAAAATCTTCGTGAACTGGCGGATTTGCGTCGGGTTTAAGCCCAATTTAAAGCCAATTTCACGTGCTTGATAAGGTTGTGCACCCACTAATGGGTTAACAGCAGCTTTCAAAATCTTTTCTGGCGTTTCTTCGGCCACTTTTTCGATTTCAACACCACCTTCAGTAGACGCCATGAATACGATGCTACGTGACGCACGGTCAACAACTGCACCAAGGTACAATTCCTGATCGATGTCTGTGCATGATTCAACAAGAATACGGCTCACAGGTTGGCCGTTCTCGTCTGTTTGATAAGTCACCAAGTTTTTGCCAAGCCAATTTTGTGCAAAGGCTTTGATTTCGTCTTTTGTCTTTACAAGCTTAACGCCGCCCGCTTTACCGCGACCGCCGGCATGTACCTGACATTTAACAACCCACTCTGATCCACCAATACGATCGGCAGCTTCTACAGCGCCTTGTGGTGTATCGGCAGCGTATCCTTCAGATACCGGTAAACCGTATTCTCTGAATAATTGTTTACCCTGATATTCATGCAAATTCATGGTGTTTTATCCGATGTTTTATTTAAAAGAAAAGCCGCCTCTAGCGACCTATTTTTTAGGCGCCCGTATTATAGTCAAAATGCGGGCTTTGTGACAGGTGATACGCAAAAAGTATCACCTGTCTGGTCATGTTTTATACTAAAGTCTTAGACGTCCAGTAATAGACGCGTTGGATCTTCAAGCATTTCCTTGACTGTAACCAAGAAGCCAACCGACTCCTTACCATCAATGATGCGGTGATCGTATGACAACGCTAGATACATCATTGGTAGAATTTCAACTTTACCGTTCACAGCCATAGGGCGATCCTGGATTTTATGCATACCCAAAATTGCACTTTGCGGTGGATTGATAATTGGTGTAGACATTAATGAACCAAATACACCACCGTTTGTGATTGTAAAGTTACCGCCTTGCAGTTCAGCCATCGACAGCTTGCCATCACGACCTTTAAGCGCAAGTTCCTTAATGCCTTTCTCGACACCAGCCATGCCTAACATATCGGTGTCTTTAAGCACTGGCGTTACCAACCCTCGAGGTGTTGATACTGCTATCGAGATATCAAAATAGTTGTGATATACGATATCATCACCGTCGATGGATGCGTTTACTTCAGGGAAGCGTTTCAATGCTTCAGTTACCGCTTTAACGTAGAACGACATAAATCCTAAACGAATACCGTGACGCTTTTCAAAGCTGTCTTGGTATTGCTTACGCAGGTCCATGATTGGCTTCATGTTAACTTCATTAAACGTGGTTAACATCGCTGTTGAGTTTTTAGCTTCTAACAAACGGTTGGCGATCGTCTTACGCAGACGCGTCATAGGTACACGTTTTTCAGTACGCTCACCCATTGGGGCTGGCGCAGCTGCTGGTGCTGCAGTAGGGGCTGGCGCTGAACTACCGGATTTCAGGTACTGTTCAACATCTTCTTTAGTGATGCGACCGCCCTTACCTGTTCCTTTAACTTTTGCAGCATCAATGCCTTTTTCGGCCAACAAGCGACGTACCGATGGGCTTAATGCATCACTGTCTTCACTATCCGCAGCAGCAGGTACTTCAGCTGCTGCAGGTGCACTTGCACTCGCGCCTTCAGTGAATTTAGCAATCACTTCTTCAGCGGTAACTGTAGCGCCTTCTTCGGCAAAGATTTCAGCTAACACACCATCATTTGGCGCAACAACTTCCAAAACCACTTTGTCGGTTTCGATATCAACTAAATTCTGATCTCGCGCTACCGTATCACCTGGCTTAGCATGCCAAGTAGCAACAGTCGCATCAGCAACAGATTCTGGCAATACTGGCACTCGAATTTCTACGTCTTTACCAGCAGAGGCACTGGCCGCTTCAGCGGCTGGTTTAGCCTCTGCTTTCGCAGGTGCAGCGGCGGCTCCGCCTTGCTCAAGTTTAGCAATCACTTGTTCACCCAAAACTGTAGCACCCTCTTCATTAAGGATTTCACCAATGACGCCATCTTCTGGTGCAACAACTTCTAAGACCACTTTATCGGTTTCAATATCAACCAAATTCTGGTCACGTTTAACTGAATCACCAGCTTTTACGTGCCATGTAGCAATCGTCGCGTCGGCAACCGATTCAGGTAATACTGGAACTTTTATTTCGATTGTCATTAGGGGTTCCTTTACTTAATAGTGAGTGCGTCATCAACCAATGCTTTCTGTTGTTGGTTGTGAACTGAAACATAACCTACCGCTGGAGATGCTGACGCGTCTCGACCGGCATAACTTAATTTAGCGCCATCAGGGATCGCTTGCCAGAAATGGTGTTGGCTACTGTACCAAGCACCTTGGTTTTGCGGTTCTTCCTGACACCAAACCCAATCTTTCACATGCTTATACTGCGCGAGCACTTCTGCACACTCATCAGCTGGGAATGGGTAAAGTTGCTCTAAGCGAACAATGGCAACATCTGTTTGCTCGTTTTTACGACGTTGTTCCAGCAAGTCATAGTAAACTTTGCCTGAACACATAACGACACGTTTAACTTTCTTCGCATCAAGTTCGTCGATTTCGCCGATGACATTATGGAAAATACCATCACTTAACTCTTCTAATGAAGAGACAGCCAACGGATGGCGTAATAATGACTTAGGTGACATTACGATCAATGGTTTACGCATAGGGCGAATGGCCTGTCTACGTAGCATATTGAATACCTGTGCCGGTGTAGACGGGATACACACTTGCCAGTTGTGATCGGCACACAGCTGTAAGAAACGTTCAAGTCTCGCAGAGCTGTGCTCTGGACCCTGACCTTCATAGCCATGCGGTAACAATACGGTTAGTCCGCACAAACGACCCCACTTTGCTTCACCTGAACACAAAAACTGGTCAAACACCACCTGAGCACCGTTTGCAAAATCACCAAACTGCGCTTCCCAAATGGTTAAACAGCCTGGTTCTGCCGTGGCATAACCATATTCAAATGCCATAACCGCTTCTTCAGATAATACCGAATCATAGATATCGATTTTACCTTGACCGTCTCTCACATTTTTAAGTGGCATGTAAGTAGATGCATCTACTTGGTTGTGTAACACCGCATGACGATGGAAGAACGTACCACGACCAGAATCCTGACCGGTGATACGAATATCAGTCCCCATATCAACGATAGACGCATAGGCAAGATTTTCTGCCATCCCCCAATCAAGGGGCTTCTCTCCTGCAGCCATCGCAGTGCGGTCTTGATAAAGCTTATTCACGCGCGATTGAAGTTTAACGTCTTGCGGTACATCAACTAGACGATACGCCAACTCAACCAGCTTATCTTTGCTGATTTCTTTGTCGTAAGGGACTGTCCAGTCGTGACCGAGATACGGGCGCCAGTCAACAGAATGCTCCGTCATTGGACGCCATTCTTCGACAACACAAGCACCGTGATCAAGCGCGGCACGATAATCATCGACCAACTTCTCGATTTCATGCTCTTTCACAGAACCTTCGGCAGTTAACTGATCAGCATATAATTGGCGAGGTACTGGGTGCTTTTTAATCTTCTGATACATCAACGGCTGAGTTGCATTTGGCTCGTCAGCTTCGTTGTGACCGTGACGGCGATAGCACACGAGGTCAATTACTACGTCTCGTTTAAATTTATTGCGGTACTCAAGCGCCAATTTGGTTACAAATAAAACCGCTTCAGGATCATCTGAATTCACGTGGAATATAGGGGCCTGTACCATTTTGGCTATATCAGTACAGTATTGTGTAGAACGTGTATCTTCCGTCTTCGACGTTGTAAAACCAACTTGATTATTCACCACGATACGAACCGTACCGCCCACAGCAAAACCGCGGGTTTGTGACATATTGAAGGTTTCTTGAACAACCCCTTGCCCAGCAATGGCTGAGTCACCATGGATGGTAACAGGTAATACCGCTGAGCCATCCATACTGTCACGGCGTTCAAGACGCGCACGCACCGAGCCCATAACCACTGGGTTAACAATTTCCAAGTGAGATGGGTTAAATGCCAACGCTAAGTGAACATTGCCGCCTGGTGTGGCGAAATCTGATGAGAAACCTGCGTGATATTTAACGTCACCTGCGCCTAAAGAATCGTCGTGCTTGCCTGAGAACTCATCAAATAGTACTGATGGATTCTTACCTAACACGTTAACCAATACATTCAGACGGCCACGGTGAGCCATACCAACAACAACTTCTTTGGTACCGGAAGCGCCGGCTTCAGTGATTAACCCCTTAAGCATTGGGATCAAACTATCACCGCCCTCTAGCGAGAAACGTTTCGCTCCTGGGAATTTTGCGCCTAGGTATTTTTCCATGCCATCAGCAGCAATTAATCCTTTTAGGATAGATACTTTCTGGTCACGACTAATTTCAGGCTTTGCCTGTACAGATTCAATTTTCTGCTGAAGCCAACGTTTTTGCTCAGTATCGGTGATGTGCATATATTCAGCACCGATAGAACCGCAGTAGGTACGATTAAGCGACTTAAACAACTCGCCTAATGTCATAGATTCTTGCCCTATTGCGTAAGAACCCACATTAAACACAGTGTCAAAATCCGCTTCGGAAAGACTGTGGTGTGAAAGCTCTAAGTCTCGAACACGAGGCTGCTTCCACAACGATAACGGATCAAGGTTGGCATGTTGATGCCCCCTGAAACGATATGCGTTAATTAATTGCAATACGCGAACTTGTTTTTCATCGCCCGCACTGCTGGCGACTGGTGCCACTGCTACTTTAGCCGCAGGACCTAGCGCCGCTAGCGAACGAAACTGTTCTCGTATTTGGCTGTGTTTGGAGTCAATTTCGACACCATCTACTTTGGGTAACCCATCAAACAGCTGCTTCCATTCTTCGGATACACTGTTAGGGTCATCCAGGTAGGCTTCGTACATCTCTTCGACATACGCGGTATTGCCACCGGCAAAATGAGAAGAATCCCACCATGCTTGCATTACGCTTTCTTGCATTGTTATGCCTTACCTTTCGTTAAGAGTCTGTAATCTAAACGTATTATAGCTAATGTAAAGCGACACATTAGCATCACATAAATTTCAAATAAAACAGCCATCCGATTGGATGGCCATTTAATAGCAATTCAAACTGTCACTACGAAGTGTCAGAATGTCTAACTAAACAGCCCGTTGAAGCAACATTGACTTAATGTGGCCAATGGCTTTAGTTGGGTTCAACCCTTTTGGACATACACTTACACAGTTCATGATGCCATGACAGCGGAAAACACTGAATGCATCGTCCAAATCATTTAAACGTTCATCAGTCGCCGTATCGCGGCTATCGATTAAGAAACGATAGGCATGTAATAAACCCGCTGGACCTACGAATTTATCAGGGTTCCACCAGAATGACGGACAAGACGTTGAACAACATGCACACAGAATACATTCGTACAATCCGTCAAGCTTGGCGCGCTCTTCTGGCGACTGCAAATGTTCTCGCGCTGGCGGCTGTTTGCTGTCATTGATAAGAAACGGTTTAATCTTTTCGTACTGAGTATAGAACTGGGTCATATCAACAACCAGGTCACGTACTACTGGCAGACCCGGCAATGGTCTGATAACCAACTTGCCTTTACCCAACGCCGAAAGCGGAGTAATACACGCCAGACCATTCTTACCGTTCATATTCATACCGTCTGAACCACACACACCTTCACGGCATGAACGACGGAACGATAATGTTGGATCTTGCTCTTTCAACGCGATTAGCGCGTCCAAGACCATCATGTCTTGGCCTTCTTCTACGTCCAGAGTGTAATCTTGCATGCGTGGAGCATCGTCAACATCTGGATTATAACGATATACAGAAAATGTTAATTGCATCTAAGTCACTCCAATTAATACGAACGTACTTTCGGCGGGAATGCTTCACGCAGTTTCGGCGCCATGTTTACGTCACGTTTTCTCATTGATTCAGAACTTGGTAGGTAAATGCTGTGGCACAACCAGTTTTCATCATCACGATCTGGATAGTCAAAGCGACTATGCGCACCACGACTTTCAGTTCTGAAGTTAGCAGCGACTGCTGTGCTGTACGCAGTTTCCATTAAGTTATCAAGCTCTAAACATTCGATACGCATTGTATTGAAGTCACTGCTCTTATCATCCAAGCGCGCATGTTGTAGACGCTCGCGGATTTCTGATAACTCTTTAAGGCCTTCAGCCATTGCATCACCTTCACGGAATACCGAGAAGTTGAGCTGCATGCATTTTTGCATGTCTTTCTTAATTTGAACGGGGTCTTCACCCTTGCCTTTCTCTGAGTTTTCCCAACGATTGAAACGCGCAAGCGCAGCTTCAAGATCACTTTCAGAGGCTTCACGAGACGGTGCGATTTCCTCGATCTTTTCACCTAGGTGTAACCCAGTCGCACGACCAAATACAACCAAGTCGAGCAAGCTGTTACCACCTAAGCGGTTCGCGCCGTGAACAGATACGCAAGCAATTTCACCACATGCAAACAAGCCTTTCATTGGCGACTCATTGCCATTTTCATCGACCTGAATAACCTGCCCGTCAACGTTAGTCGGGATACCACCCATCATGTAGTGACAGGTTGGAATAACCGGAATAGGTTCCTTAACCGGGTCGACGTGTGCAAATGTACGAGACAATTCAAGAATACCTGGCAAACGCGATTCCAATACGTCTTTACCTAAGTGATCCAGTTTCAATTTAATGTGTGTACCCCAAGGGCCTTCACACCCGCGGCCTTCACGAATTTCCGTCATCATTGAACGAGCAACCACGTCACGACCTGCAAGGTCTTTCGCATTAGGCGCATAACGTTCCATGAAACGCTCGCCATCCTTATTCAATAGATAACCACCTTCACCGCGGCAACCTTCGGTTACAAGCGTACCAGCACCGGCAATACCAGTTGGGTGGAACTGCCACATTTCCATGTCTTGTACAGGTGCACCAGCGCGCAACGCCATACCAACACCGTCACCGGTGTTAATGTGTGCATTAGTGGTTGATGCGAAAATACGCCCTGCTCCACCTGTTGCCAACACTACAGCCTTACTTTTGAAATAAACGACTTCGCCAGTTTCAATATCGATCGCAGTACAGCCAACCACATCACCGTCTTGGTTTTTAACCAAATCGAGTGCGTACCATTCGCTGAATACTTTAGTTTTGTTTTTAACGTTTTGCTGATACAGCAGGTGCAGCAAAGCATGACCCGTACGGTCTGCAGCTGCGGCAGTACGTGCTGCCTGCTCGCCACCAAAATTCTTAGACTGTCCACCGAACGGACGCTGGTATACTTTACCGTTTTCGAAACGAGAAAATGGCAAACCCATGTTTTCCATTTCGATAATCGCTTCTGGTCCGGTCTTACACATATATTCTATGGCTTCTTGGTCACCGATGTAGTCCGATCCCTTAACGGTATCGTACATGTGCCATTCCCAGTTATCTTCATGAGAATTGCCTAACGCTACCGTGATACCACCTTGTGCTGATACCGTGTGTGAGCGTGTTGGGAACACTTTAGACAAAAGTGCACATGACTTACCACTTTGTGAAATTTGCAGCGCTGCTCGCATACCAGCACCGCCGGCACCGATTACTACCGCATCATATTCATGAATTGCAATGCTCATCCTACACTCCCCACAAGACAAATACGCCTACAGCTACGTATGCGAAGGCAATAAGGTTTAGCAAATATTGTAAAAATGCACGAATACCGGCTGGTTTGATGTAATCAGTCAATACTTGCCACAAACCGATACGAACGTGAACCATAATGGATACTAGCGCTGCGAAGGTGAAAACCTTCATGAAAATGCTAGAGAAGAAGCCGGTCCACACTGCATAGGTGATCGACTCAGTAGAAATAAAGAACCATGCTAGGTAAAAACTGTATAACGCAATAATAATTGCTGTCGTGCGCAACGACACATAATCTTGTACACCGTTGCGTTTAATCGATGCTTGATTCGTTACCATAATACAACTCCAATCACGACCGTTAGAATAAGCCATAAACCAATCACTGCCTTAGCACTGGCGTTGCCTGATTCAAGCTCTTCCCAGTGGCCCATATCCATAATGCCATGACGAATACCACCCAAAATGTGATATGTCAGCGCGGATATTGTACCGATGGCGATAATTTTACCTATTACACCATCTAACAAAGACTGCACGTAATTGAAGTCCTCTGCTGAACCGAGTGAAACGGCCCATGCCCAGATGACAAACAATAACGCGAAAAACATCGCTACTCCGGTAACCCTATGGAGAATTGAGGAGATAGCTGACGGCGGAAATTTAATTGTATTCAGATCTAAATTTACTGGTCGTTGCTTTTTCACAATTTTTTTGCCTGTAAGGTCTGTAATAAACACGTCTAACAGTGTCCAACTACGTGTTTTGTTATAATAGTTAAAAGCCTCATCCGTTGAGATGTTAACTGTTTGTGAATTATGTGACACTTGGTTTACATACTATTAATACTATGAATCCAAGACCCAAAGAGTATATCCACCGGCCACTATAAATACAATTTTTTGTTCTATTTTAAGACTTTAGTCGTAACGGATATGCAACCCCTATTTGTGACTGGAATATAAGCCTCAACAATCTAGAATATTTATTGAGCAAATATGCATTAAAATTGACTTATTGAGACTTTATCAGTACAAATAGCGCCACTTTTCTAGTCGCTTCGCGTAAAAAGCGAGTCAAAGCGACCAAATGAATCAGTCTGAGGAGAGCATCTATGGCCGACCAAAAAGCCATTCTTAAAGCCGGTGACAAAGAAATCGAATTACCAATCTTAAGCGGAACAGCCGGTCACGACGTGATCGATATTCGCGCTTTGGGCGCTCACGGTTACTTCACTTTCGATCCTGGCTTCATGGCAACAGGATCGTGCGAATCTGCTATTACTTATATCGATGGTGCCAAAGGCGAATTGCTGCATCGTGGTTTTGATATCGAATCACTTGCACGTGACGCTGATTACCTAGAAGTTTGTCATATGCTTCTACACGGTGACGCACCAACTTCTGAAGAATATCAAGAGTTTAAAGACACTATTACGCGCCACACTATGGTTCATGAACAAATTAATATGTTCTTCCATGGCTTCCGCAATGACGCACATCCTATGGCAATGTTATGCGGTACTGTTGGTGCAATGTCGTCGTTCTACCACAGCGACCTTGATGTTAATAACCCCGACCAACGTATGCGCAGCGCGCACCGTTTAATTGCGAAAATGCCAACCTTGGTTGCGATGTGTTACAAATACAACATCGGCCAACCGTTCGTATATCCACGCAATGATCTAAGCTACGCGGCAAACTTCTTGAACATGATGTTCTCAGTACCGGCTGAAGATTATAAAATTTCACCAGCTGTTGAACGTGCTATGGACCGCATCTTTATTTTGCATGCCGACCACGAGCAAAACGCTTCTACGTCTACTGTACGTTTGGCCGGTTCATCAGGCGCTAACCCATATGCGTGTATCGCTGCTGGTGTTGCATCTCTTTGGGGCCCAGCGCATGGCGGTGCTAATGAAGCCTGTCTAAATATGTTGGAAGAAATCGGTTCAGTGGATCGTATCCCTGAATTTATTGCTCGCGCGAAAGATAAGTCTGATCCATTCCGCTTGATGGGCTTTGGTCACCGTGTTTACAAAAACCATGACCCACGCGCAACGGTAATGCGTGAAAGCTGTCACGAAGTACTTAGCGAACTCAAAATCAACGATCCACTACTTGATGTAGCGATGGAGCTAGAGCGTATCGCTTTGAGTGATGATTACTTTGCAGAGAAGAAACTCTTCCCTAACGTAGACTTCTATTCAGGCATAATTTTGAAAGCGATTGGCATTCCAACCAATATGTTTACCTGTATTTTTGCATTGTCACGTACTGTGGGTTGGATTTCTCACTGGCATGAAATGTTGTCTCAACCAGGTCAGAAAATTGGTCGTCCACGTCAGTTATACACTGGCCCAGCACGTCGTGCTTATACGCCCATCAAAAAATAATCTTTACCCTGAATTGGGTTTAAGCAAAAATTAAATAGCGCCTTGCAAGGCGCTATTTTTTTAGGGAGTTAATTATGCCTAACAACGCAAAATTGCTTGGATATTTGGGATTGATCCCTTTTGTTATGATACCCATTGCGGTCATGATGAATATTCTGAGCTATCCACAAGCGTTTGCTTTTTTCAGTCAATATTCCGCAATTATCTTATCGTTTTTTGGTGGGGTTCACTGGTATGCGGCGTTAACAGAGCCGCGTTATTCGCACCAACTGTATGTGGCCATGTTACCCAGCATTATCGCTTGGATTGCATTGATTAGCTTCGCCGATATTCGCACGCTGGGCGTATTGTCTATCGCGTACATTGCGATGGTTATGTATGACAAATTCACACTGCAAATGACACCACACATGGTCATTGCCTACACCCGCATGCGCGTGGTGTTAACGACCATTGTTGTAGCCTGTCATGCCGTTATGATCATGATTGGTTAATCGAAACAACTGCCCGTCATGATGACGGGCAATTGACTCTTTATGCGCGGATAAGTGCCAGTAGCTCTTGTGTTTTTTGTTGCATTAACGCTACGTCGCCACGTGACTCAACGTTAAGGCGGATCACCGGTTCAGTATTGGATTTACGCAAATTAAAGCGCCAAGTGCCAAACTCCATACCAACACCATCAGTGTTATCAATTACGTCGGCTTGAGATTGGTAGGTGTCAATTACGCGTTGTAACGCTGCATCAGCATCTTGCAATTTACTGTTGATTTCACCCGAAGATGGAAACGCCGCAATACGTTCTTTCACCATACTCGATAAGCTTTGTTGCTTAGTCGCAATCAACTCAGCCACTAACAACCAAGGGATCATGCCCGAGTCACAATAAGCAAAATCTTTGAAATAATGGTGAGCGCTCATTTCGCCACCATAAATGGCATCTTCTTTTCGCATACGCTCTTTAATAAAGGCGTGCCCTGTCTTACTTTTTACTGGGACTCCTCCGGCCGACTCCACTACCGCTTCGGTATTCCAGTAGACGCGTGGATCGTAGATGATTTTAGCACCTTGATGTTTTGCTAAGAATGCTTCAGCCAGTAAGCCAACAATGTAATAGCCTTCAATAAACTCGCCTTTTTCATCAAACAGGAAACACCGGTCAAAATCACCGTCCCAGGCGATTCCCATATCGGCATTATGCGCTTTCACTGCGTCAGCTGTATCAGATCGGCTTTCGGGTAGTAACGGATTCGGTATTCCATTGGGAAATGTGCCATCTGGCTGATGATGCACTTTTACAAAGTTTACGGAAACACCCTTGCCACTTAAGTACTGTTCAATTGCATCAAGAGTCGGACCCGCAGCGCCATTTCCTGCATTTACCACTAACGTTTGTCCAGATAGCGCGTGAATATCAATATAGCTACACACATGAGCTACATAAGCATCTCTGTGGTCGATTACCGAATAATGTTCTGTTTCACTGAGGCGAGCGATATCCACCAAGCACTGCCCCGCTACAAAGTCGTCAGGGTTTGCACTCATATAGGTTTCATTCGCCATTTCCACCAGGCGTGCAGTGACAATTGCATCATCATAACTTTCGGCTTTGAGTTGAATATCATGCAATCCGGTATCACCGCTTATGGGCACGGCGCCAGCCTTCACTATTTTCATCCCATTGTAATCAATGGGGTTATGACTTGCGGTCACTTCAATACCGGCATCGACACCGAGATCCTTGGTGGCAAAATAGATTTCTTCGGTGCCTACGGTACCAATATCCAAGACCTTAGCACCGGCATCAATCGCGCCTGCGCTTAACGCCAATTTAAGCGGTAATGATGTAAGCCGAATGTCGCTGCCAACAACAATCGTTTTTGCCGCCAATACGTCTACAATTGCGCGGCCTATGCGATAGGCAACGTTCTCATCCAGCTGTTGATTAAGCTCACCTCGAATGTCGTAGGCTTTAAAACAAGTGATGGGCCGAGACATTACTTTTCCGCCTCTGCTGCACGTCCATAGCGGTCAGAGAATCGTACAATATCATCCTCTCCGAGATAGGAGCCCGATTGAACTTCTATCAATTCCAACGGGATCTTGCCTGGGTTTTCCAGAGCATGAACCGCACCTATGGGAATATAAATAGACTGATTCTCTGTCAGCATGGTTACGCTATCGTCGATGGTTACATGTGCAGTTCCCGACACTACAATCCAATGTTCAGCGCGATGATGGTGCATCTGTACACTGAGTTTCTCTCCGGGCTTAACCGTTATCCGCTTAACCTGAAATCGTTCGCCGTTATCGATTGAATCGTATTTACCCCAAGGGCGATATACTTCTCGATGAAATTCAAATTCAGGACGTCGTTGAGCCTTTAGTTCACTTACGATCGCTTTGATATCTTGAACCCTAGATTTATCTGCCACCAAAACAGCATCTTTGGTTTCAACGATAACCAGATTATCCACTCCCACCGCCGCAACTAATCGTTCTTCGGCGTTGATATAGGTATTGGATACATTTTCCAGCAAAATATCGCCAATCAGGACGTTGCCATTGGCATCCTTTTCTTTTGCGGTTTCCCACAGTGATGACCAACTGCCGACATCACTCCAACCCGCATCTAAGCTCACCATGGCTGCTAACTTGGTATGCTCCATGACAGCGTAATCGATAGAATCGTCCGGCGACTGACCAAAAATATCAGCATCAACGCGAATAAAATCCAAATCTGGCGTTTCAGTGGCGATTGCTTGCTGGCACACAGATAAGATCTCTGGCGCATATTGGCGTAGTTCATCTATGTAGGTTTGTGCCTTAAACATAAACATGCCGCTATTCCAGAAATATTCGCCCGACTCCACGTATTGAGTCGCGGTTGCCAAATCCGGCTTCTCGACAAATTCCGATACACTAAACCCATCGCCTAACGCATCACCAGAACGAATATAGCCGTAACCGGTATGTGCCTGATCAGGCACGATACCAAATGTCACTAGGCGACCTTGTTGCGCCAGCGTTTCTGCTTTGGCGATAGCATCATGAAATGCGGGATGGTCCTGAATTAGGTGGTCCGCCGCCAATACTAACAATACCGCGTCTGCATCCTGTTTTAGCGCATGTAATGCCGCCAGCGCAATCGCCGGTGCTGTATTTCGCCCTACCGGTTCAAGGATAATGCCGCCATGATCAACGCCTGATTGACGTAACTGCTCAGCGACTAAAAATCGATGCGCGTCGTTACAAATGATTATCGGGTGTTCCGCTGGTGTGCCTGATAAACGCCCAAGGGTGTCTTGCAACATGGTTTTATCAGAAGTCAGCGATAGAAATTGCTTAGGTAATGCTTTTCGTGACTTTGGCCATAAACGACTGCCAGTTCCACCGGCGAGAACAACTGGTTGCATGGAATATCCTATAGTTAACGTGCAAATCGACACTATAGTAGTGAACCTGTTTGCTCGACGCAATCGTTATGGCACAAACTCAGTGCTTAGACACTCACCAATTGGTTATTTTGATAATCTCGAATAGCTTGCTCTATTTCAGCCCGCGTATTCATGACGAAGGGGCCATACTGCACGATAGGCTCTTCAATCGGCTTTCCACCCACCAATATCCAGGCTGCTCCTTGTTGATGCACAGCTATATCAAGCGTATCTGCAGGCGATAGAACCCCAAGAGTTCCTTTCACGAGCGTTTGCTCGCCAATGCTCAACTTCCCCTCATAAACATAGATAAAGTATTGGAATGATTCGTTCAATGATAATGCTTTAGTTACGCTATCCGAGGATCTGAAATCGGCGAAAAATGGCGTTTGGGCATCTGAATGTAAAGCCTTAACAGGGCCCTTACACCCAGACATTTCGCCACTTAACAAACGAACTTCAAGGCCATTTTCATCGTGCCATTGCGGTACCTCGTCAGCTGGAATATCTTGATAATCAGGCGCCGACATTTTGTCCTTAGCCGGTAGATTAACCCACAGCTGAAACCCTCTTAACAAACCTTCCTGTTGCTCTGGCATTTCTTCATGAATAATGCCGCGCCCAGCATTCATCCATTGAATGCCACCGCTTTCAATAACACCGTCATTGCCAACTGAATCTCTATGTCGCATCTTACCATTTAGCATATAGGTGACAGTCTGAAAGCCGCGATGCGGATGTGGCGGAAAACCCGGAAGATAATCGGCACTCGATTCCGAACCAAACTCATCCAACATCAGAAAAGGATCCAAATTAGGTAAACCGGGCTGCCCGATTACGCGACTAAGCTTCACTCCTGCCCCGTCTTGAGCTGCCATACCTTTAATGGTTTTGCTTATGGTTGCTGCTTTCATTTTGCTAACACCTCTCGTGCATGTGGCAAAGTAAAGTCAATGTCAGGCCCCATTGGCACAACACGTGTTGGGTTGATCATATCGTGGCTGTAGTAATAGTGGCGTTTGATATGAGTTTGGTTAACGGTGTCTGCAATACCCGGCTGGGCATAAAGATCTCTGAGGTACCCCCACAGATTCGGATAATCGACAATACGCTTTAAATTACACTTAAAATGACCTACATAGACAGTGTCAAAGCGCACCAACGTTGTAAATAAACGCCAATCAGCCTCAGTAATGGTATCACCGAGTAAATAGCGCTTATGACTCAAACGTTGTTCAATGTTTTCCAATCCCTCAAAGAGGCTGTGTACAGCCTCTTCATACGCGTCTTGAGTGGTCGCAAACCCCGCCTTATACACACCATTATTGATATTGTCGTAGACAAACGCATTGATCTCATCAATCTCGTCGCGCAACGCTATTGGATAATAATCCAAAGTATTCCCAGTGAGATCATCAAATGCAGAATTGAACAAACGAATAATGTCTGCGGATTCGTTATTGACTATCGTGTTGGTTTTGGTATCCCACAGCACCGGAACCGTCACTCGAGTTGTGATATTTGGATCGGCTTTTGTATATATTTGATGCATGTAATCATAGCCAAATAACTTATCACCGGTAGCATCGGGGAACGACTCAAACGTCCATCCCTGCGTTAGCATGTCAGGGTTCACCACCGAGACATCGATATGTGACTCAAGTTGTTTCAGCTTGCGAAAAATAAGTGTGCGATGTGCCCATGGACACGCCAGCGACACGTACAAATGATAGCGGCCAGACTCCGGTTGATACGTTTTATCTGAGACGCTAATTGTGTTGCGAAACTTTGATGCTTGACGCTTAAATTTGCCTTGATTCGCTTTCGTGTCATACCACTCATCGTGCCATTGCCCATCAACTAGTAACCCCATAGTACTTCTCCGATATTGACTGAATTCGATGTAGCAAGGTTACTATCGAATTAAACGGAAAAATATTGCAATAAACCATCCATTTCGTTCTAATTTTTAGATGATTAAAGTTTATCTACAATGGTTTTGGCGATGGGTAAGGCTGAGGTGGCAGCGGGCGATGGTGCGTTACCCACGTGCAAACAACGATCAGTTTCAACAAAGATAAAGTCGTGCGCCATATTCCCATTAGAATCAACAGCTTGCGCTCTTATCCCAGCGCGATAAGGTAATAGATCCTGCATTTGAATATGCTCACAATAACGTTGAACACGCTTTAGATAACCGGATGTCATTAAAGAATCGCGAAACTCTGCTAATCCAGGGCGAATAAAACGTTTGAGTAATTTCCATGTACCGCTATAACCTGCCATTGCTATGCAATCGGACATGTCCCATTGCTCATTTTGATAGGCATGTTTACCGGGCGCTAAGACGGCATTAGGACCTACGGTAAGATACCCACCGATCATTGGCGTTAGGTGAATGCCCAAAAAAGGCATAGTAGGATCTGGTACTGGATAAATTAACCGTTCTACCAACTGATTATGTCTTTCATGCAAACGAAAGTATTCCCCCCTGAACGGGAGCAGTTTAAAATCCGTTTTCAAGCCACTTTTAGCAATCAAGTCATCTGCATGGATACCGGCACAGTTTACAAATTGCTGCGTTGACCAAGTCTGAGCATTTGTGTGCGTTGTCAACGATACGTTGTCGCCCGTCTCCTCTACGCCCACTACGCCACTGTTATAAAAAACCTGTACCCCCTGTTGTTGAGCTAATGATAACAAGGTTCGAGTAATTGACGCGTAATCGGTTATTCCTGAATGCGAAACCCACACGGCTTGTCTGCCCTTAATTGCAGGCTCCATTTCACGTATTTTGGCGCTATTGCAGAACTCAGGGGTTAAATCGTTTTGAACACAACTATCAAACAATGTTTCTAAGCGTGATTCTTCATCAGCATCCGTTGCAACAATAAGTTTTCCGCATTGTCGAAACGGTATATCGTGCTGCTGGCAAAAACCTATCGTTTGCTCCAAACCCTGACGACATAACTTGGCTTTCATGCTGCCCTGAGGGTAGTAAACGCCTGCATGGATCACACCTGAATTTCGTCCCGTTTGATGCTGTGCCGGCGCGTCTTCAGATTCTAATACGGCAATGCGTTTCTGTGGATAGCGCAAAGCATACTCATAAGCTGTCGCTGCCCCTACGATCCCAGCCCCCGCAATGATAAGATCAAAATCTGATTGCAATTGAGTGTCACCAATTGAAAATTAATCCATTAACCCTGATATTACCCAACCTTGAATGATAGAGCGAATGGAATAAGCATGACTGAGAAACAACGCTTCGGTGGCATAGCCCGACTTTATGGCCAAGAGCCTTTAAACGCTTTGGCAAATAGCCATTTTTGCGTGATTGGTATTGGTGGTGTTGGCAGTTGGAGTGCTGAAGCTTTAACTCGCACCGGTGTTGGTACATTAACACTGATTGATTTAGACGATATTTGTACCACCAATGTAAACCGCCAGATCCATGCGCTCAACTCGACCATTGGTGAAGCCAAAGTAGAGGTCATGGCACAACGGATACGACAGATAAATCCAGACATAAATGTGAATGCTGTTGAGGATTTTGTCACTGCCGAAAATGTCAGTTCATTGATCGATTCACGTTTTGATGTGGTGATTGATGCAACCGATAGCATTAAAGCAAAAGCAGCGATTATCGCTCATTGCAAACGTAACAAAATTGCTATTATTACCGTCGGTGGCGCCGGTGGGCAAATTGATCCAAGACTCATCACAACAGGTGATCTAGCTAAAACTATTCAAGATCCATTATCTGCAAAACTGCGCTCTGAACTTCGCCGTTTTTATAATTTCAGCAAAAATACCAAACGAAGATTCGGCGTTGAATGTGTCTATTCAACTGAGCAGCTACGTTACCCACAACCCGATGGGAGCGTTGCGGGTAACAAAAATACAATGGATGGCAGTACACGCTTAGATTGCTCATCCGGCTTTGGCGCCTGCACAATGGTTACGTCAACCTTTGGTATGGTGGCTGCGGCGCGTGCCGTCGATAAGTTTTTGCATAAGCAAGCATCATAATCAGCCTGCTTGCTCACTTGGCTCCTGTTTAACGCTATGTCTTTTACGGCGGTCTAACCCTATCGCAATAACCAACCATAACGTTAGAAGAACAAAGACTAACCATGGGTTTTCGGCAACTTGCATTACTTCTTCACTGAGCACAGCGGTAGCCGATATCAATGCCAAGTAGTACGGTAAATTGAGCAAACCCGCCAACCACACCACTCTCAACGGCTTGTGATTCGCACCTTGTGAAAACATAAAGAACGCTAATGAATTCATGTGGATCATGGCTAACAATAAATGCTTAAGTTGGGTTGGCTGATGGGAATCGTAGCGATGTGAGTTTAATCGCCCTAATAGATAGTTCACCAACGAACCAAGGGTTGCAGCGACTACCATCGCCAGGGTCAAGTACACAATGTCAGACCAAGAAGGTTGCGCACTGATCACCAAAACCACAGCGAAAAATTGTCCGGGAAAGTAAAACCCTATATAGACAATAGATTCCAATAAGATAATCAACACGATAAGCACATAAAATGCACCACCTATGTGATCCTGGATACTATTGAGTATGCTCAATCCATCTGGAATAACACCATTGAACACTAGCAATGACATTAGGCTAAACGCGCACAAGGCCGTCAACGGCAACGTAGAATAATATTTCACTGAACTACTCCTTTTACCTCTATACGAGAGACTGCTACAAGTCGTTCAATATTTTCGGCACTGCACTCAACAAGTTGATTCCACGTCATGCTTGGTTCAGTATTAAGTGATTCAATACCATGTTGTTTTTTCATGTATAGACACAAAACCACACTGGAACAATGGCGAATTCTGCAAGCTGTAGTCGATTACGGTGGTTATGCCCACGCAGCAGAGAAACTCAATAAAAGCCAATCTTCTCTGAACCATGCCGTTGCAAAATTGCAGCGTCAGTTAGGCGTTGAATTACTTGAGATTAAGGGGCGAAAGGCTTTTCTCACCGAAGCTGGTGAAGTTATGTTACGGCGTTCGCGTTATATCACACAGAATGCAGAGGAACTTGAGTCACTGGCGAGTAACATTCAGCAAGCATGGGAGCCGGAAATATCACTGGCGGTTGAACTCGCATTTCCACGAGACATCATTTACGACTGTTTGTGTGACTTTCTGCCCCTTTCTCGTGGTAGCCGGGTAAAAATAACCGACACCGTGCTAACGGGCACGAATGAGATCATCGTAAACAAATCAGCAGATCTGGTAATTGCTTCAAATGTACCCAAAGGATTTCTCGGAGAACCTCTCGCGATGATTGATTTTATTGCCGTATGTGGGCCCCAGCATCCATTAGCGAATCTACCAAGCCCCATTGATCCCAATGAATTACAGCAGCATTTACAAATCGTGATAAAAGATACTGGCACTGCCCCTGTTGAAAGTCAGGGGTGGTTAAAATCCGAACAACGTTGGACGGTAAGTCAATTTGACAGTGCCATCGGTTTTTTATTACGCGGCATGGGATTTTGTTGGTTACCTAAACATGTGGTTTGCGAACATCTCACTGCTGGTAATCTAGTACAATTGAACATTGAAGGCAGCTCATTTAGGCGTATATCGTCTTTTCTCGTTATTCCCTCGCCTGACAATATCGGTCCCGGTAGTCAATTGCTGGCATCGATCATTATCGATAATCGACAAATTGATTCTTCTTCTGCACAATAAGCACAAAAACAATAAGGCATCGCTCGCATGGATCAACAAGAACTCAACGCACTCATGGCTGATAGCGCCAAAAACGCGGTTGAAACAACTCACAAAGAATTTGGGATTGATTTAGACGGCAGCCCCGACAGCATAAGTCAGGTAGACGATGTATTATTGAGTTTTCTCGACAAGTACCAAGACAGCGCACTTGAAGATCAAGCCGTATTCACCCTTTGCAATATATACGGTGCCTATGTTGGTGAAGTGTTCAAAAAATCTCTCGGTGGTGAATGGCGCTATGATGTTTCTGATCCATCTGCGCCGTACGTCGTGCTTGATTACAATAACCGCTCATACGCATTTGCGGGCATTTGCTACGAACGTTTGGTGAATGACAGTACCATCAGTGTCAAAGCTTATTTTGACAAAGCGCTGGAAAACAATACTCAGTAATCATTCAACTGAAGCGTCACGGACGTATGCACCAACCCGTTTACTCCGTGACAGATAAACTACAAAGGTCAGTGTCAACAAAACCGATACCGACAAGCGCCAACTAAAATAACCGTGATTGTCCCAAATCCCCTTCGCCTGAATAATAAGGCTCAATAACAACCCTAAAAGCAGTATGGTGCGGGTGAAGCATTGCCAGCAAATGGGCTGTTTGCGTAGTTTTTCTCGCCCCCCAAGGAGTATAAACACTGCAATTCCGGGCATTGCAGGGACAATGTTCACGTACCATTCATGGCTACTGGGATAATACAACTCTATCAGTGCACTGGGATTCTCACGCATAGATACCGAAATAATCATAAGTAACAATGCCTTAGCTAGCCAAATACAGGCCACATACATTAATAGTGGTGGTTTTAAATGCCCTGACTCATCATAACAATGCAGCGGAAAAGGTAATCGTGATGGTGTCGACAACGTGGCTCCTGAGCGCTTTTATTTAGCCAATTAGCACAAGGTAAGTATAATAGCGCCAATTTTAAACGAATGGTCCACGTGTATGACAGTAGAAATTGTCGATCCCAAGAAAACCACGACCTTGGATACCCCCAAAAAAGTCTTATCTGAACAGGCGGAAAGCGCAAATCACGGTACTGGCAGTCGTATTGGTTTTATCAGTTTAGGTTGCCCCAAAAACCTCGTTGATTCAGAACGCATCCTGACGCAATTACGCACCGAAGGTTATGATGTAGTACCAACCTATAACGACGCTGACTTAGTCATAGTGAATACCTGCGGTTTTATTGACGCCGCTGTTCAAGAATCACTGGATACCATCGGTGAAGCATTAGCGGAAAACGGTAAGGTGATTGTCACCGGTTGCCTTGGCATCAAAGAAGATGAAATCCGTGAAGTTCACCCGAATGTATTGGCTATTACCGGTCCACACGCTTATGAAACAGTGGTTGAGCAAGTTCACCAACATTTGCCCAAACCTGAACATAACCCGTTTATGCACTTAGTACCGGATCACGGGGTTAAATTAACCCCGCGACATTTTGCTTATTTGAAAATTTCGGAAGGCTGCAATCACCGCTGTACATTCTGCATCATACCGTCCATGCGTGGTGATCTGGTTAGCCGCCCAGTTGGAGAAATTCTCGACGAAGCAAAACGCCTGCAAGGCGCTGGCGTCAATGAGCTTTTGGTAATATCACAAGATACCAGTGCTTATGGCGTTGATACTAAACACCGCACTGGCTTTTGGAACGGTATGCCCGTTAAAGCGCATATGCAGCAGTTGTGTGAAAAACTGGGAGAAATGGGCATGTGGGTGCGCTTACATTACGTTTACCCATACCCTCACGTCGATGATCTAATTCCGTTAATGGCAGAAGGTAAAATACTGCCCTATTTGGATATCCCCTTCCAACATGCTAATAAGCGTATATTGCGCCTAATGAAGAGACCGGGCAGCGCAGAACGTACCATTGAACGTATCCGCAAGTGGCGTGAACAATGCCCTGAGCTGATCATTCGCTCAACATTCATCGTGGGCTTTCCCGGTGAAACAGAGGAAGAATTTGAAGAACTATTGCAGTTCTTACGTGAAGCACAATTAGACCGTGTCGGATGTTTCCCCTACTCCGCGGTGGAAGGTGCGGCAGCCAACAACTTGCCTGATCCTGTTCCAGAAGATGTTAAAGAGCAACGACTAGAACGTTTTATGCAGGTACAAAGTGAAATCAGTGCGCAGCGCTTAGCCGAGCGTGTTGGTAATGAATACCAGATCGTGATTGATTCAGTTGATGCTGAAGGCGCAGTTGGTAGAAGCTATGCAGACGCACCCGAAATTGATGGTGTCGTCCACCTAAATGGTGTGCATCACCTTCAACCGGGAGAACGAGTATGGGCAGAAATCATCCATACGGATCAGCACGATTGTTGGGCCGTGCTCTCTGAGGATCAGTAACCTTATTGTGCCGGTGTGAAAATACTCATTCGATTGGACGTTTCATTTCCGCCGGCTTTTGCTGCACCCGCAACCACGTATATTTTTTGTTGATGGGTTATGGCACCAAGACCATGACGTGGTAACGGCATTACGCTAGCTTCACGCCATAAAGCTTGCTGCGTATCGTACTGCCAAACCGTCTCATACACACCACCGCCATTATCGAAATATTCACCGCCAAATACGTAAATTTGCTTACCTATCGCAGCACACGCTAGTCCAGCCTGCGCCTGCGGTAACGATGGTAGTGTCTGCCATTGCTGAGTAGTAAAATCATACACTTCATGCACCGCTAAATTTCCACCACCAACAGTGCGACCACCGATGGTGTGCCAGCGGTTATCAATCACAACAGCACAAGCACTATTGCGCGCTGTTGGTGCACTAGCACCCTGTGCCCAGCGGTTTGACTCAATGTCATACATCCAATGCTGAGCAGTATCACCATGGTCCCGCCATTGTGCATTGTTGTTCGCTTCCAACGGCGTTCGTCCCGTCACCAGATGAACCACACCATTATGGACACTGATCAATGATTCAGACAGTGGTATCGGCATTGAAGAGATCGTCTGCCATTTGCCACTATCTGTAAGCTTTAGTACATCGGTAGAATTGTGCCATAGGCCTTTATCGTTCTGAGTGAAGCCACCAAAGCTATATAATCCCTGCTCTAGATCAATGAGCATCGGATGGTGGCGAGGTTCAGGTAGTGACGGCCACTCGACCCACTCGTCAACGTCAAATGAATAGGCAAAGACCCGATCACTTACACCCATCCATTCAGCCGTAGCGCTTGGTGTTAGACCACCCGCCACGACCAGTTTCCCATCGTGCAACGCAGGATAGATTTCTTGCGTTGCAATCGGTAACGCTGCTGCGACCTGCCAGTGTGTAGATTCGCTCTGAGTGTTGCTGTCAGCCTTACTGGCAGATTCGCTCAAGGTCTCGCCAAAGGCTTGGCTAGCTGAAACTAGACCACAGGTTAGCATTAACGCAGCCCACACTCCCCGACGCGGTTTTACCATGGCAGTAATTCCCCATTGCTATGCCAGAAGTGACCACTGTTTTCCAAATTCAATTCATCAACACGCTGTTGTAAACGCGTAGCCGCGGTTTTAGTGTCGATATCACCGCCGTAGCCAACCATTTCAGTTTGCACATACCCGGGATGCAATAGCGCAACCGCAATGCCATCAGCATGCAAATCTCTTGCTAAGCTAACACCAGCTGCATTCAACGCCGCTTTTGACATGCGATAACCGTAATAGCCTCCCGAGCCATTATCGGCCATCGACCCCATGCGAGAGGTTATCATGGCCACTTTACTGCCGGAGGTTAGACTCGGTAGTAGCGCCTGAGTGACCAACAACGGGCCAAGTGCATTTACTCTGAATTGTTGCTCAATGGTCGCAGGACTCCAATTCTCAACAGATTCTCTCGCCAACACACCTGCATTATTGATTAAAATATCAATTTGGGTAGAGCGAAGACTCGATAACGCATCCGGTAGCGCGTCAGGATCTAGCATGTTCACGCCTTCTATAATATGCGCATTTGTCTGCTTCAACTCTTCAGACGCATGGCGGCAAAGTGCATAAACTTTATCGCCACGCTCTAGGTATGCCTGCACCATGGCAAGGCCAATACCACGATTTGCGCCGGTAATAACAACATTCATATTTACGCTCCTTTGGTCAATTGTTGGTTTAAACGAGCCAGATCATCTGGCGTATCAATACCCGTTGGGGGTGGCTCTTTTGCGAGTTCAATATGGATCTTATCGTTGTTCCATAACGCCCGTAACTGTTCGAGTGACTCTATTTTTTCTAACGCACTGGCTGGGTAATCGACATATTGCTGAATATACGATGCGCGGTAGGCGTATATACCAATATGGCGCATAAACAAGCCTTTATGCGCTTCCACGATGCCATCACGATCAAACGGAATGGAGGCTCGACTAAAATACATAGCATGCCCAAATCGGTCCGCGACAACCTTTACCACATTGGGGTTTTGCAGGTCATCTAGTTCAGTAATGGGTGTCGCCAATGTTGCCATTGCACATTGCGCTCGCGTACTCAAATTTTGGGCCACTTGACGGATGTTAGCCGCAGGAATAAAAGGTTCATCCCCTTGCACATTGACTACTATGCTTTCAGGTGCCAGTCCTTCTTTTTCGACTACTTCTGCCAGTCGTTCAGTGCCAGATTGATGATCACTGCGCGTCATGCAAACGTTAGCGCCAAACCCCATCGCGGCATCCGCTATACGCTGGTCGTCCGTAGCAACGATAACCTTATCAGCCTTAGCTTCTATTGCACGCTCTACAACATGTTGGATCATCGGCTTGTTTTGGATCATCGCAAGCGGTTTCCCCGGGAAGCGAGTTGACCCATATCGAGCAGGAATGATAACAATAAATGGAAAGCTGGCTGTATCAGTCATGTTTCAACGCTTCAATTTCATCGAGGCTTAATGTAGTCGCTTCATTTTCCAATAACACCGGAATATGGTCCTTAATGGGAAATGCTAAGCGGTCAAACCGGCAAATCAACTGATGTTGCTCAGGTCTAAACAACAATTTTCCTTTGCACACTGGGCAGGCTATTACGTCTAGAAGTTTCTTATCAAATGCCATTTATTTTTCTCACTGTGTTTGCATCAGCATGTGAAACTAATTGCTTCACTCTATTATAAAAAGAGTCTGGTAAACTAGCCGAAACTCGTAAATACCACCAGTCTGGATGCGCAAAAGGTGCACATTTCACTGCATCTTTTTCGGTCATGATCAACGCTGATGGAGGCAAATCATCAGGTGTAAATTGGTGATGATCGGGGAATTCTTTTTGCTGACTGACGTTAACCGTCAATGCACTAAGGGTTTGATAAAAGCGTTGCGGATTACCAATTGCGCAGGCAGCGGTCACGTTGGAATATCGTTGTTTAAATTCTTCAACGCTCATACGTAAAGACGGATCGCCCACGTTGACGATTTGATCGGCATGTAAACTCATATGGGCAACATACGCAACATCCATAGCGACGTTCGCATTTCCATTCACGATGACGCCATCAACAGACTTTAAACGGCCTATGCCCTCACGCAACGGTCCCATGGGTAATAAAAACCCGTTGCCGGTCAATCGTTCATCCATGACGACCCATTCAATGTCACGCTTCAATGCGTAGTGTTGTAATCCATCATCACACACAATAATGTCGCATCCCATTTGAAATAAATAGTCGGCACCGCGTTGACGGTTTGGATCAATGACCACGTTGCAGTTAACTCGGCGAGCCATAAGCGCTGGCTCATCACCGACTAATTCAGCGCTATCCTTTGGGCTTACACAATAGGGAAATTGACGTTGCATGCCGCCGTAACCGCGACTCAAGACGCCAACTTTTCGATTCAGGCTCGACAAATACTCGCATAAGGCTAACACCACCGGCGTTTTACCATTTCCCCCTACGCTGAGGTTTCCCACAACAATGACAGGTATAGGTGGCTTAGACGATGACAATATCCCCCAGCGATAACACGCCCGTCTTATTGCGGTTATAAAGGCGAATATTATGGCCAAAGGAAATAAGCAATATGTCCATGCTGCCCCTTGGTACCAGGCTTGTTCGATACGCTTTTGCACACTCATCAGGCGTCGTCGTTACCAAATTGCATGTTATGTAATTGTGCATAGGCCCCGTTTTTCGCCAACAATGCTTTATGCGCACCCTGCTCTACAATTTGGCCCTGATCAATCACAACAATCAAATCAGCATTCTCAATCGTCGATAGACGATGCGCTACCACAATGCTGGTACAGCGTTTTTGCAACTGTTCAAGCGCATCCTGAATAAGTTTTTCACTTTCGGTATCCAGCGCTGACGTTGCTTCGTCCAATATTAAAATCGGCGCATTAACCAATATTGCACGAGCGATGGCTAAACGCTGGCGTTGACCACCCGATAGCATCAAACCGTTTTCACCCACTAACGTATCGTAGCCATCACTAAGTTGTTGTACGAACTCGTCTACATGGGCAATTTTTGCGGCTTCAATAATCTCTTCTCGTGACGCATTGGCACGCGCACCATAGGCGATATTATTCGCCACCGTATCGTTAAACAGCGTGACCTGCTGGGATACCAAGGCGAATTGGCGTCGTAATGATTTTAATTCAAATTCATCTAAGGGTTTACCATCTAACAGAATTTGACCTTGTTGCGGTGAGTAAAACCGTGTCAGCAAGCTTGATAGGGTTGATTTCCCGCTACCAGAACGCCCCACTAATGCCACTGATTGCCCTGGCATTATGGATAAATCGATGTCCTTTAACGCTGCACGCGCTTGCTGCGGATAGTGAAACGTAACATGCTGGATATCGATTTGGCCTTTGGCTCGCTCCATCACAAAGGTGCCGTTATTTTTTTCCTCTTCCTGATCCAGTATTTCAAAAATACTGGCACAGGCCGCCATCCCGCGTTGAAACTCATTGTTTACAGTAGTGAGTTGCTTCAAAGGCTTCAATAGCATAACCATGTAAATAACCACAGATAGAAACACGCCCGCACTAAGATCGTCGATCATGCCCGGTGTCCCGGCAATAAACAGGACTACCGCCAATGCGATAGACGCAATGATCTGAATAACACTAACGCTGAGTATCGACGTGTTCGTTAGCTTCATATTTTGCTGACGATTGTGGTTATTTTTGTCCTTAAAACGGTTATGTTCGATCGATTGACCACCAAACATTAAAACCACTTTATGGCCTTTAACTGCTTGCTCTACGGCTGTCGTGACATTTCCCATGGCTTGTTGAATATTGCGGCTGACCGCACGAAAACGTTTACTGACAAATGACACGATAATCGCTACCAGAGGCGCAATAAGTAAGAATATTGAAGACAGTTGCCACGAGTAATAGAACATTGAGCCGAGAAGACCGATAACAAACGCGCCATCGCGCACAAGGATCAATAATGCCTTGCCCGCTGCATTTGCAACCTGTTCAGTATCATAGGTGACTTTGGATATTAAAGTACCGGCAGATTTTTCGTCGTGAAAGCTAACCGGCAAATGGATGTACTTATCAAATAATTGCTGACGCATTTTCATTACAACTTGGGTACTGACCCAAGCCAGCGAGTAATTCCCCATAAAATTGAAAATGCCGCGTAGAATAAAGATCGGCACGATCAAATAGGCCGCCATCCGCAGCATATCGTAGTTTTTCTGACCCAGGCTCTCGTCAATAATCGGTTGTAAATGGAAAAAGACAAACGTATCGACGCCTGAATAACCCACCATGCCCAAGATGGCTATGATGAAAGGAAGTTTAAAGTCTTTGAGATAACTGAAGAAACGCTTTACATGACGCGGATCGTTCGGCTTTTGTTGATCTGTAATCATCTACCAGCAAAACAAATTTAATGTGTGTTTGATTGTACGCAGAATTAAGCATAAACCCCAGCATTTAGTTTATCTGTCGATACCATCGCGGTGAGATCGTCCGTTTAAAGGAATCATAGGTAATGGGTTGAGTCTGAGCGTACGTGTAGCATGGCGCTTGATTAGCGTCTCGCTCACAATATTCAATACGAAATCGAATATAGCCCTCGTTTGCTGTATTGAGCGTATTGATCTCAAGGTGGTCATAGCGCTTTTGAACATCTTTATTTGGAAAGCCCCAACGGTTTAAAAAGCCAGTCGTAAATATCACGTGTTCGGGTTGTACAGCGCCTATAAAAGCATAGCTGGAACTGGTTTTACTGCCATGGTGCGGAGCGATCAGTATTTCAGCCTTTAAATCAGCCTGACGCGTCGCAACCTGATGTCTCACTAACGCTAATTCAGCATCGTTATCGATATCACCTGTTAATAATACACTTGTAGTGCCATCACTCACTTTAACCACACACGAATAGGTATTCTCTTGTTGTTCTCGCGCATGCTTTGACGCGGCAATTGGCCACATCACCTGAATACTGAGCCGCCCCCACATAACAGGTTCACGGCGCGAGCAATCATGCGCATCAATATGCTGATGAATACTAAGCGCTGTTGAAACGTCATGTAATCCCCCTGCATGATCATTATCAAAATGACTGACGATCAAAAAATCAAGAGTGTAGATCCCATGCGCATGCATAAATGGAAGAATAACCTGACGCGCAATACTGCTGCGCTCAGGAACACCCGGTCCAGTATCATAAAGTAACGCACGTTGACCTTGTGTGATCGCAACAGCCGTCCCCTGCCCAACATCAAACACGTGGACCTGCCAATCATTTGGGCTTTGCTCTTTTGGCAAAAAACTCACCAAGAGTGGCACAAACAAAAGCGCAGTTGTTCGACGTTGAGTTTTAAACGTCGGTAGCGCCAGTACAACAAAACCAGAAAAAGAAAATACCAACACATACACAGGAACCACAATATCTTGCAGCGCAGACATCGACCACTCACTGATGCTAGTTAGCAGTGATATCAGTACCTGGAAGATTAAATTTGCCAATGTGAGCAATTCTTCTCCCATCACAAAGCCAGCCATAAGCGCCATTACCGCCATTAAACTCAACGGTAACAAAATGAGTGTTACAACTGGTACTAGCGCTAGATTGGCAAATACGCTAACCAAAGAAAGCGTATTGAAATGATACAGTCCCATAGGCAGTAACATAAACGTCAAACAAACTTGCGATAATATGGCTAGCTTTAGCCAAGACATGCTCGATTTAGAGGACCAATCTAATCGCCAAGCAATAAACACAATGCTGCATACCGCAAATACACTTAGCCAAAATGAAAGCGCATAAATGCTGTAAGGCTCAAATAAGACGATTGTAAACAGTGCAACCAATATTATGGTAGTAGCATGGCGAACCAACCGAACGCACAGTAAAGTACTGACAATACACAAAGTGTAAAACGCTCTGACCACTGGAATCTGCCACCCAGACAGGTACGCGTAACCTAAAGAACCAAGCATTGTTATTATAATTATCAATGCGTTATATGGATTTTGGGATATTTTGGTCTGAGTGGCCGATTTTGAAGCTATTGATGCAAATAGCACTCCGATACCGCGTATTCCAAGTGCCAAAATAGCAAATATAAAGCCCGAAATGACGGTTAAATGTAATCCTGAAATAGCGAATAAGTGACTCAGTCCAGTACGCTGTAACAGTTGCCAATCATCATCACTTAATTGGTCGCGATAACCAATTGTTAGCGCCAGTAACCAGCGTTGATGGGACAGCTCTAGTTGTTGAATTTTATTTATGATTTGCTGACGCAGTGTTGGCAGACTTTTAGATACGACGCTAATATCACCGCCCTTTATATTCCCACTCGCGATCACATTTTTTGATAGCAACCAGCGTTTATAATCAAAGCTATGTGGATTACCCAAGCCTTGAGCCGGCTTTAGCGATGTAACTAGCCGAACATGATCGCCGTATTCAACTGTTTGATCGGGTTCAAACCAGCGTAAGAGAATGTGTCGGGAAAATACAAAATTATGTTCTGCTATCCGATCTGCTGCCAATGAAAATGATAGCCCGAAAGGTGTTTGCTTAACCTCTGTTATCCGTCCCGAAATAACCACACTTTGCTGAAACGCTATTCCCTGTATCTGCCATGTATAATACCAATGTCCTACGACTGAAGCCCAAAAAAGACCGCTTAACCCACCGATTATGCATAGGAAAATATTTAAATTCCGATATAATCGCCGGCAAAGCATTATGCATAGCGTGAGCAGTGCAACGATTGTGGCTACAACAACCAAAGCAAATATGCTGGGTAAACGCGGCCACAACATAGAAGTGATGTAAACACCAATGAAACTTAGCAATACTGATTGCAACGGCGACACTGGCTGCTTAAGCCAAAAAGTTTTTGCGTGCTCCATGAATCCGCTGTGGCTGCTCCATCATGCCTAAAAAGTTTATTCGTCGCTTATTACCCGACCATAAGTCAGTGCTTGAAAACCGATTTATCGCATTGTTTGGTCAACTGTTGCATGATCCCAATTTATGGCACTTGAATCGACGTAGTGCCGCAGGTGCTTTTGCCATCGGACTATTCTTTGCCTTTTGGCCAGTCCCCTTTCAGATGTGGTTAGCAGCGGCAGCAGCCATTCCGTTCCGTGTAAATTTGCCACTCTCCATTGCAACCGTATGGATCACAAACCCCTTTACAATGCCCCCTATATTTTACGCAGCTTATAAAATAGGCAGTACTGTACTGGGGGCCGAAATGAGTACCTTTGCGTTTGAATTGAGCTGGGAATGGGTAGTAAATAGTTTGTCCAGCATTGGGCCGGCCTTCCTATTAGGCTGTGCGATCTGCTCCGTGATCGGCGGGATCGTAGGGTATTACGGATTAAATGCGCTATGGCGTTGGTCTGTAGTGAAATCCTGGCAGGCGCGCCAACAGCGCCGAAAGTAATCGGCGCTGCCTTGGTCATTTATTGATGTTGCGCTAAAAACGCCAGCAACTGTTCTTCATTCCACACTGCTACACCGAGGCTTTCCGCTTTAGACAGTTTAGATCCGGCTTTTTCGCCGGCCACTAAAAAGTCCGTTTTAGCAGAGACACTACCGGCTACTTTTGCCCCTAATGCCATGAGCTGTTGCTTGGCTTCATCTCGTCCCATCGCTGACAATGTTCCGGTGATCACGCACGTTTTGCCATTCAACGGCAATGCACTCTCGTCTTTGCGCTCAATCGCTGGCCAGTTAACACCGACGTCAACTAATGCATCGATAACCTCTAGGTTGTGCGATTCAGCAAAGAAATGGGCTATGTGTTGTGCTACTACTGCACCAATGTCATTCACTTCAATGAGCTTTTCGACACTGGCTTCTTTGACCCTGTCCAAATCTCCAAAATGTAACGCTAAATTGGCTGCCGTTGCTTCTCCCACTTCACGAATACCCAGTGCGTACAAGAATTTTGCAAAGGTCGTATGTTTGGCTTTTTCAATCGCAGTAACTAAGTTACTTGCCGACTTCTCTGCCATCCGATCTAAGCCAATAAGTTCGGCAACCGTCAAATGAAAGAAATCGGCTGGTGTCTTTACTTTCCCTGCATCAACCAATTGCTCAACCAATTTGTCACCCAGGCCATCAATATCAAAGGCTTTACGTGAGGCAAAATGCTTCAATGCTTCTTTTCGTTGTGCCGCACAAAACAGACCTGCCGAACATCGCGCAACGGCTTCAGATTCGAGCTTTTCAATGTGCGAGTCGCATACAGGGCAAGCTGTTGGGAACACAATTTCTCTCGTACTCTCTGGCCGCTTATCCATAACGACTGAGACGATCTGTGGTATTACATCTCCAGCTCGGCGGATCACAACCTGATCACCTATCATGACACCCAGACGCGCAATCTCATCTGCATTGTGTAAGGTCGCATTAGATACGGTAACGCCCCCCACGAATACCGGCTTCAAACGAGCAACAGGCGTAATCGCCCCGGTTCGCCCGACCTGAAACTCTACGTCTAGCAGCTCTGTAATGGCCTCTTGTGCTGGAAATTTTCGTGCAATCGCCCAGCGTGGCGCTCTTGATACAAAGCCCAGTTGAGCCTGCAAATCAATGTCATCGACCTTGTACACAATGCCATCAATTTCATAATCCAAGCCATCACGCTGCTCACTCAGTTGCGCATAATAGTCAATACAGCCCTGTGCTCCCTGAGCAGCCTGCATCAAATGATTAATTGGCAAACCCCAATCAGCTAACTGTTGTAAACGCTGACAATGACTCGCAGCAAGCGGTGTTACTTCACCAGTGCACACACCAATTGAGTATGCGAAAAACTGCAATGGACGTTTGGCCGTAATGCGTGGATCTAATTGTCGTAAACTACCGGCTGCAGCATTGCGAGGGTTTGCGAACACCTTTGCTCCTGCTGCTCGCTGCGTTTCATTAAGTCTCTCAAAGCCGGCTTTAGGCATAAATACTTCGCCGCGGACTTCAAGATGCTCAGGAAAATCATCGCCACGTAACTTCAATGGAATACAGTTAATGGTGCGGACATTACTGGTAATATCCTCACCTACTCGCCCATCACCTCGAGTTGCAGCTCGCACTAATGACCCATTTTGATAGGTGATGCTCACCGCTAATCCATCAAGTTTAGGTTCACAAGCAAAAACAATAGTTTTATCACTCTTTAAGCGATCGCTGATACGTTTAACAAAGGCATCTAACTCATCATCATCAAATGCATTGTCTAACGACAACATCGGCATTTCGTGTTCTACCTGATCAAAAGCACTCAATGGCGCTCCCCCAACACGCTGGGTTGGCGATTCAGGTGTAACAATTGAAGGATGTTCGGACTCTAAATTTTGCAGTTCCCGAAACAAACGATCATATTCCGCGTCAGGTACTTTGGGATCATCTAAAACGTAATAGTGATAGTTATGTTCACTTAACTGCGCGCGCAAAAAATCAACTCGCGCCTGGGTAGAGTTATCTATACTTGTCATTGTTAGTCGGTTTTAAGTTCGTGAGATCATACGTCGACGCTCAAACTCTCTGATCTTCTCAACATATTGTTGAAGACCCTGCTTAGTCAATACACTGCGTCGTCCATCTAAAATTTGCCCAGAAAACTCTTCTGCGAGTTTACGTGCTGCATTGTGCATCATATTGAAAACCTGATGTGGATCACCTTCGATTGGTAAGATCATAAATAACGATACGCCTTGCGTAGTGAAATTTTCTAGGTTGTCGATATCAAACACACCTGGTTTAAACATGTTCGCCAAACTAAACAGCACCGGACCTTTACCGTTGCTGTTAACATGACGATGAAAAATATCCTGATCGCCAAACTTAAAACCGAGGGTTAGCAACATCGGCAGTAAAGCAGCGCCTGGGATTTCCTCTCCTTGAGGAGCTCTTACATTTAACACCAAGACTTCCTGCTCAGGCGGTGGAGCATCATTCTGCACTTCGTCAACGTTTTCGATATTGCGTTCTTCGTCAAACGACATGCGCATTTGGTCATCACCTAGCGTGGGCTCAATTCGCTTTCTGAACATTGACTTAGTGCGCTTGCGGGGCGCAGGCTTTTTATCTTCAACGCTTGCAACGTCTTGATTGTCTGAGACACCGACGGTTTCAGTGTTGTTCGGCTCTAATGGCGCTTGATCGAGACTAAAGTCCTCGACCTCATGATCGCTTTCAGACGCTGTGGGCGTTTCTGCTTTTGAGCTTTCAGTAACGGTTAAATCGTCTTCTTGTAATAAAAACGGCGGCGGCTCTGGGATAGTATGCTGTGCTATGGGCGTAACCGTTGCTTCAACCTTTTCTTCTGGTTTAACCATCGTCGGTTTAGGATTAGATACGACTGATGCATATAACTTTTTAGGTTTTTCTGGCTCTACCTTAACGCTGCTCGTCTCTTTATCAACCACAGCGTCCTGTGAGTCTTTTTTACTGTTGTTAGGTAAATCTGTATGCGCACCTAGTGAGTCAATGTCTTCATCCTGGATCAATGGCACCGGGTCAGGCTCAAGCTCTTCGTTCTCATTTAAAGATGAAAAACTCGGCGCTTCAACGGACTCGTATGGATCTTCTTCATCGAAAGCGCTAGTTTGTTTGCTTGGCTCATTGACTTTAGATTGGCTGACAACGCGTACTTCCCCTAACCCAAACTCGTCAAAACCTTCTACACGAGACTGTTGCTGAGCCGGTTCTATACGTGGCTTATTAGCCGGTTTGGAATTTCCTTTTCGTAAACTCCACAAACCATGTGCAAGAATAGCTAAAATGGCACAGCCACCGACCACTAATAGCGCAAATCGTAAGTCTTCCATTAAGACACTCGCCCTTTGTTATGCATTTGCGATGGCTACAGCTTCTTCAACATCTACTGCCACCATACGTGACACACCGGGCTCTGCCATGGTTACCCCGGTTAGATGTTCCGCCATTTCCATCGCGATTTTATTATGGGTGATGTAAATAAACTGCACGGTTTTCGACATCTCAGACACTAAACGACAAAAACGCGCTACGTTCGCATCATCTAGCGGAGCGTCGACTTCGTCCAACAAACAAAACGGTGCAGGATTCAATCTAAAAATCGCAAATACTAATGATAATGCGGTTAGCGCTTTTTCTCCACCACTGAGGAGATGAATAGTACTATTTTTCTTGCCGGGTGGCCGTGCCATGATTGTCACACCGGTTTCAAGTAAATCATCTCCGGTTAAGTCAAGATAGGCACTGCCGCCGCCAAACACTTTTGGGAACAGCTGTTTAAGATCATCATTTACCTGATCATACGTGTGTCTGAATCGGGTTTTCGTTTCTTTATCAATCTTACGGATTGCATCTTCGAGGGTGTCCAATGCCGCCTGCAAATCATCAAACTGAGTATCTAAGTGCTGCTTGCGCTCCGCTTGTGCCTCAAATTCTTCCACGGCAGCAAGGTTTACAGCCCCCAACCGGCTTATGCCCGCTTGGGTTTTCTCAAGCTCATTTTGCCATGCGCCTTCTTCAGCTTCTGGCGGCAGAGTTTCCAAGGTTGTTTTAAGGTTCTGCTGCGTTTCAGCAAATTGTTCCAAAACCCCAGAGGCTCTTACTTGAAACCCTTGAGATTCCAACTTTAAACTTTCTAATTGAGAGCGACGCTGCTGTAAACGTTCATTCAAACCTTGAGAATCGCGTTGTGCATCGTTGATTACGGCTTCGACTTGGGCCAAATCATCGCTTTTATCTCGTTGCTCTACGCTCAACGTCTCTCGCATTGCCAATAATTCTGCAATACGCGCATCACTAGCGTCTTGAGGTTGGTGCAGTTCTGATAGTTCCTGCTGCAACGATTGCTGACGTTGCTCAGTATCCTGAACTTGTTGACGTTGAATATCCAGTTGCTGCTTTGCACCTTCAATCTGATTTTTTAATTGTTGGTACTGAATATCCAATTGGTGTTTTTGTTGCGTTAACTGCTCAACTTGTGCGCGAGAGTCTTGCACTTTTAATTCCATTTTTTCGCGATCACTTTCAGCATGCAATTGACTTGATTCATGGTCGAGGAGCTGCTCCTCTATAACTTCGAGCTTTACTGACAACTCTTCGAGTTGTAACTGTTCTTTATCCAGTAACTGCTGCTGTACTTCCTTGTCTTCTGCAAGCTTACGCTGTCGCGCCGCTGTTTGTTCTGCTTGTAATTCAAGCATACCGACTTGGCTTTGCAGTTGTTGTTTTGCTAACTGTGCTTGACGCACCGCATGGTCAGCATCGCTAGCGGCCTGAAGCAACTGCTCATTTTCTAGCATCGCGATGCTGAGTTGCTCACTTAATCCGGCAATTTTGTCTGCTTGCTCATCTGCTTGCATCGACAATTTTTCTATCTTTGCGGCTCGGCTTGCGCCACCTTGCTTGATATTGGAAGCAAAGATAACCGCATCCTTACCACGCCAATATCCGTCTGCAGTGATCGCCCATTGGTGTGGCTGCAATTCCTTGGCTAACGTATCTGCATGATCTCGATCGTCGGCGACAAAGATATGATTGAATCGCACTGGTACTTGCGAAGATTCTATCAATGCGGCAACACTGCCGGCCTCTTTTTCTGATGTCCAGTAGTCACTGAGTAATAACGATAAATGGCCTGCTTGGTTCCACTCGTGTTTTATCTGGTCTTCATTATCTATTACATAGGCTGATTGCAAGCTGGCCATTGCTGTGTCCACCAAGGCTTCTGCTCCGGCTTTAACCCGGATAGATTGCCACACACTCACAACCCCGGGATCGTCAATTACAAACTCATCTTGCTCTTGCTGCAGACTAAGCAGGGCCTCGCGCTCTGCGCTAAGTCTGTGCTGATGCTGCTGATGCTGGTTTAATTGCTCTTGATAATCTTTAACAACATCGGCTTGGGTCACTTTTTTATGTTGTAACTCTTGTTCATTTTGCTGTGCATCTGCAAGTTGATGATCACAGATAAGCAATTGCTCTTGCATACTCTCTAGCTGCTCGATCACATGATCATGTGACAATTGCTCCAGCTCATTTGTGACTTCACTTAAGCGTTGTTGCGTGCGTAACTGCATGCTCATAGTGGATTGAATTTGACTATGACAAGATTGACTTTGTTGCTTTAACTGTTGATAAGTCTGTTCCTGTTGGCGAAACTGCTGATTAAACTCCATCAAGGCTGTTTCAGCGCTATCGCGCTGTTCCGTCGCAACCGTCAATCGCTCCAAACTCATCTCGTGTTCAGGAGCTAATTCGATTTCACTCGCCAATAACTCTTCTAACAATAACTGATTCTGTTCATAGGTTTCACGCAGGTGCAGCGCTTTTTCCTCCAGCTCAGTCAGTTCTCGATTGATCTGTTCTGAACGTTGGGTTACGAACTTTTGATTCTGCTCTAATCGCGCGATTTCTGTACTGACATCAAACATTTTCTTCTGCAGCGCATCCAAAGCTTGTTTTAATTCAAACTGCCGTTGTCGCTGCTCGATTAACTTTCTTTCGTCACCACGTTGTTCTGCTATCAGAGACTCTATTTGTGTTTCACCTTCCTCAATTTGTTGCTGCAAAGTACTGACTTTTTCGCTGAATCCTAACCAACGCATAGCCGCCAATTGCGCTTTTAATTCGCGCTCACGCCGTTTAAGTTCTTTATAACGTTTTGCTGCCGCAGCTTGTCGCTGCAACTTGTCGAGTTGCGTGGCTAACTCTCCTCTTACATCTGATAAACGTTCTAGATTCTCTCGGGTATGGCGTATGCGATTTTCAGTTTCTCGTCTTCGTTCTTTATACTTAGATATGCCCGCAGCTTCTTCTATAAATACTCGCAATTCTTGAGGTTTAGATTCAATAAGGCGTGAAATCATACCCTGTTCAATGATTGCGTAGCTGCGAGGGCCCAAGCCTGTACCAAGAAATATATCGGTAACATCTCGACGGCGACATTTAGTGCCATTAAGTAAGTAAGTGGAAACTGCATCGCGCGTTACGATGCGCTTAACCGAGAGCTCATTGTATTTAGCAAATTCGCCCTGCACGCGATTGGAGGTATTGTCGAATACGAGTTCTACACTACATTGTGACACCGGCTTGCGCGCCGAACTGCCGTTGAAAATAACGTCAGTCATTGCATCACCACGCAAATTCTTTGCCGAGCTTTCCCCCAACACCCAACGAACGGCATCAATCACATTTGACTTGCCGCAACCATTCGGTCCCACTATCGCAGTCATTTCACCTGGAAATGGGATCGTTGTGGCGTCGACAAATGATTTAAAGCCAGCCAGCTTTATTCGTTTTAAGCGCATGGGTTTATTTTTCTTATACTCATTGAGCGAAGGTTGCATAACTCAACATCAATTACCTCGAATGTAACAAAACTAATCACTTGTAACAATTGGCCTTTTCATACTGATGAAATTCTCGATACACTTTATCTGAGAAGATGCAACAACAGAGGTTTCATGCACAACAATAGCCCCAATGTCAGCGGAATGAGTTATTTTATGAGTGGCTTTTCACTCATCCAAACCAAAGGTATAAAACGCTTTGTACTGGTCCCTCTTGCGATTAACTTAGTGTTATTCATTACCGCGTTTTATTTTTTATTTGGTGAAATAGCCAGTAGCATTACGTGGCTGGTTAATTTAATTCCTGAATGGCTAGGCTGGTTAAAAGAAGTTTTGGCCTTTATCTTATGGCCTCTTGCGGTCATTAGCGTGTTATTAGTCTTCGCGTTAATATTTGGCACACTGGCAAATTGGATAGCCGCTCCCTTCAATGGTTTACTATCAGAAAAAGTAGAACGGCATTTAACAGGGCAAGATCTCGGCGATGAAGGTCTGCTATCAATTATAAAAGATATTCCCCGCACGCTTGGCCGAGAGTTTTCGAAACTCGTGTACTATTTACCACGTGCAATCGGTTTCTTCTTAATATTTTTATTCGTGCCGGTATTTGGCCAAGTGATATGGTTTTTATTTTCAGCTTGGATGATGGCTATTCAGTACTGTGATTATCCATTTGATAATCATAAGGTTAGTTTCGCTGAAATGAAGCACGCGCTGCAGCAAAAAAGAAGCCGAAGCTTCTCATTTGGTATGATGGTCAGCGTCGCGTCTATGGTTCCTATCTTGAATTTTTTAGTCATGCCAGTTGCGATATGTGGTGCCACTGCCATGTGGGTTGACCAATTCCGCAATCAATATCCACCTTTACCTAAAGACTAACGTTGACCCTGACGTTTCTACTGGGCGTGACCGCTAGGTCATGTCCATTTACTTTGGCGCAATTTCAGCGTTCTGATCGATAACGCCTTGTAATTGCTCTGCTGGTTGTAGGCTTTGATTGTAGGCTACGTTAAACCAATGGGATGCCGATGATTGCATTCCCCGCTCCTGGTACAGGTGGGCAATATTAATCGATACTGGGTACCATTGCCGCTTTGCCAACAACTGCTCTCGCCACAAAGTACGATACACTTCCGGAATGTATTCACTGTCGTGAAACTCCAAAAATGTGCGTGCAGCAGTGAGCTTATAAGCCTTACGATTGACATTATTGCAGGTTCGAGCAGAGTGGATCCCCAAAGATTTTCCATCACTTAATTCGATAATCCGTTGCCATTCTGCCGCACGTGTATGGGGTTCGTAGGCAATTTCACCAGCAAATAATAAGTTGGGCGCGGTTTGCTGCTCACAATGAATATCAGCTAAATGTTCAGACATGGGATATTCGTCAGCAAAACCCGCAAAATGAGCGAGTTCATGTACGAATACGGCATAGGTGTCATTCAAGTCCAAATACATAGCGCCCATGTCGACGTATGCCCGCCCAACAGGGTTAAACACAATCACATGGGTAACATTATGTTGTGTCACGATTGGTTCAAGCTGGGTTAGATCACACATCATTCGCTGTGCCCCAGAACGTAATTTAACCTCACAGGTCAATTCACTATCTTCAAGCCACACTGGCGGACTAACACAAATAGGCAGTGAGGAAAGCCGTTTGTCTTGTTGCAATTGTGTGATCATCTGTTGCGCTTGTACTTGATTCGCTAGACTTTTCGCAACAGGCAATAAGTTCATAGCGCAGGCTTTTGTATCGGAGGGTGTGCGATCAATATTGGTATATACCATCTTGCTCGAAACAATGGCATCAACTGTGGAGGGACCTTCAATTACAGTTTGTAAATAAGACTCAGCACGTTGCTCTCCCATGTCTTTAGCAAGCAAAAAATACGCTTTTGCTTCCTCAACTCGAGCCATCTGCCAATAATATTTAGCCAAAGCAAATGCGTCGTCAGGGTAATGATTCGCCGTTTTTTCTAACCATGGCAATGCGTCATCGACGGACTGATTCATGATAAACCAGTTTGCCAACGCGTGTTGTGCAGGCAGATGCCCTGCCTGCGCACTGGATAACAATAAAGACAAGCGCTTATTGACACTGTCTGACTCTAGTGCAAGTTGAAACTGCCCCTCAGCAGAGCCGAGATTAGCAGCGCGAGCTAACCAGTTTATGCGTGTAGATTCTCTGGTACTGCGTTCAGCTAACACCAGCATTGACGTGACGTCATCTTTTGAGGCTAACTCCATTAACCAGTAGTCATCGCCAGCACGAACAGCAATATCACGCAATTTTGAAATGTCGCCATCCACACCGAAGTGAAGACGCTTAAGCTCAAGCTGTGCGCGTTCATCACCGGTTAACAAGTGCAGATATTGCGCGTCAAAGGACTGTGAAGACGGCAAGCAAACGAGTATCGCGCTGCATACAGCGGCAATGCTTAGATAGCGCTTCATTTAGGCAATTTGCCCCTATGAATCCGTTGTTTCGGTGCGTTCGCTAAGTCGCTCCAGTTCCAGCCTAGCATAGCGATGTTCAACGAACTCATACACGTTAGTGCTCAGTGCGAGCTTGAAATAATTGCTGGCTTTGCCACGATGACCTAACGCACTGTGATACTTGCCAATGTAGAAATAAGCTTCGCATACACGATTGTTGAGTTCAGTACGATTCGAGATATTTTCAATTAATAAGCCCAATAGCGTGCTTTCATCGATGTCTTCTAGGTAAAAATCAACGATGTAATTTGCCCACATCTCTGGATTCAATTGTGGTCTTATTTCTCGCAGAGCTTGCTTTGCTGCAACGGGGTCGACTTCCCGCTGAGCGATATACAACCAAATCGCACGGTATGGGTCAGACGCATCATTGTCTCTAAAGCGAGTTAAATCATCTACGGCCAATCTAGGCTCACCGCCGTAATACAGTGCAATGCCTCGATTCAAGAACGCGTATTCATATTCCGGCTTTAAATCTATTGATGAGTCGAACGCTTCATACGCCTGTATAAATTCTTGCTGCTGGGTGTAATGGATACCAATAGAGTTGTACGCTTCAGCCATAGTCGGCTGCAATTGCAAAACTTGACTGTAATCAAACTGCGCGAGACTGGTAAGGCCGATGCTGTCATACAGCATTCCACGCTGATACAAAAGTTCTGCCCGCTCCTGTTCGGCGATATCCGCTTGATTCAGAATGTAGTTAAAACGCGCAATGGCCAATTGAGTGCGCGGATTGGCCGGAATAGGCTCAACCAATAATAGATTGCCCATCTGAGCAGTTCTTTCTTGCGGTACTTGAGCACAGCCGCCCAGTAGTAACAGTATCAATACAATCGTGAAGATAAGTTTTTGCAACGTAAACCTTTTGGGTAAAGACGTGGCCCTTTCAAGACTATGCGAACTAGCCTATTTCATGTTAAAAAGGACACTAACAATTTAAATGATGTTCTATGAATACTAGCAAAATATCTGCAACACAAACAGCATTGCGTGACGCTGCATTAAAAGTTCAAGAAAACGCCTACGCGCCCTACTCCAACTTTAAAGTGGGTGCCGCAATTTTGGCATCCAATGGTAAAATTTACGCCGGCTGTAATGTTGAAAATGCAGCTTACCCGTTAGGTACTTGCGCTGAAGGCGGTGCTATCAGTGCAATGATCGCGGATGGTGCCACTTCAATCAATGAGGTCTTTATCGTAGGTAGCGCTGATCAAGCGTGCTATCCATGCGGTGGTTGTCGACAAAAGCTGGCTGAATTTAGCCAGCCAGAAGTCAAAGTAACCATGCAAAGTCACTCTGGGCAGTATGAAATTCTGACAGTTGGTGAGCTTCTTCCCGCCAGCTTCAGCTTAAATTAACAACCTTTTTTCGCCTGACGACTTTCAAACGCGGCGATCTGTTCAGGCGATGCAGGTTGTTGAAACTTCTCTTTCCACTCGCTATAGGGCATACCGTATATACGTTCCCTGGCTTGTTCATAGTCTACAGAAACATCCTGTTCCTTAGCAGCCGCCACGTACCATTTAGCCAAACAATTCCGGCAAAAGTCAGCGAGAATCATCAAGTCTATATTTTGCACATCCTTATTTTCATCGAGGTGTTGAAGCAGGCGGTTAAATACAGCTGATTCAATTTTCAGTGTGGTTTCATTTTCCATAGACGTATTCCTTACTCTTCGGTTAGCCATCCGTTTTGTGTGGCTAAATCAATTTGTTCAAGTACATACGACCAGAGTTTCGGCGCAGATCGTTCTAAATGTTTATTTCGATTGATAACTTGTTGTCTTTTAACCTTATTTTGCGACCAACTGCCACCGCCATTTTGCATATTTTGTATCAGCGGCAACACGCGGTCCATCGCTTTGGCGAAACAGGCATCGGCAGTCTCTGCTGCTTCAAACTCACACCATAAACTCAATAGGGTTTGCGCCTGTGTTTCAGGTAATAAACCGAAAATACGTTTTGCTGCTAGCATTTCTTTGTCAGATTGTTGCGCTAACATTTCAGTAGGCGCAAATGCAAAGGTATCACCGGCATCTATTTCTACGATATCGTGGATCAAAAGCATTAATATAACGCGACCGATGTCGATAGGTTCCTCCGCGTAGGGTGATAGAACTTGAGCCATAAGGGCGATATGCCAACTGTGTTCGGCACTGTTTTCGTATCGATTGTTGTCATTCTTAATAAGCGCTTTTCGATAAACCGCTTTTAATTTATCCAGTTCTTGAATAAATGCTAACTGCTGTTCCAACATATGTAACAACTCTTTCTACTTAATTTTTGACATAAAAAAGCCAGCGCAAGGCTGGCTTTTTAAGAACATTACAAGAGATTACTGATTGCCATTTGGCTCGTCATTTGACTCTTCAGCTTCTTCTTTTACCGGCTTTTCTAGCAACTCTTTGATGCTTAAACGAACACGGTTTTGGCGATCGATTTCCATTACTTTCACGTCAACCATCTGACCTTCTGAAAGGTAATCAGATACCTTAGCTACACGCTCGTGAGCAATTTGTGAGATGTGAACAAGGCCTTCTTTGCCTGGCAACACTTCAACGAATGCACCGAAATCAACAATACGCGTCACTTTACCGTGGTACGTTTTGCCTACTTCAATTTCTGCCGTAACTTGTTCAATTTTAGCAATCGCAATTTCGGCTTTAGCACGCTCAGTCGCGAAGATTTTGATAGTACCGTCATCTTCAATTTCGATGTTGGTATCAGACTCTTCAGTGATTGAACGGATCATGGCGCCACCTTTACCAATGACATCACGGATCTTATCTTGGTCAATCTTCAGTGTATAAATTCGTGGTGCGAATTCAGACATTTCTTCACGGTGACCAGAGATAGCTTCATCCATTACACCCAAGATATGCAAACGTGCTTCTTTTGCTTGCTTAAGTGCTTGTTGCATGATTTCTTGCGTAATACCTTCGATCTTGATATCCATTTGAAGAGCGGTAATACCATTAGTTGTACCCGCTACTTTAAAGTCCATATCACCCAAGTGATCTTCATCACCTAGAATGTCAGATAATACGACGAAGTTGTCATCAGATTTAACCAAACCCATTGCGATACCCGCAACTGATGCTTTAATCGGTACACCAGCATCCATAAGTGCTAATGAAGTACCACAAACTGACGCCATAGACGATGAACCGTTTGATTCAGTAATTTCTGAAACCACACGCACAACATACGGGAACTCAGCTTCAGTCGGCATAACCGCTTGAATACCACGCTTCGCTAAACGGCCGTGACCAATTTCACGACGCTTAGGTGAACCGATCATGCCAGTTTCACCAACACAGTATGGAGGGAAGTTATAGTGCAACATGAAACGGCTATCACGCTTACCAGCTAGCTCGTCGATCATCTGTGCATCACGCTCAGTACCTAAAGTTGCTACAACCAAGGCTTGCGTTTCACCACGTGTAAACAAAGCAGAACCGTGTGTACGTGGCAATAAACCTGTTGCTACGTCTAATGCACGGATCATGTCTGGGCTACGACCATCGATACGTGGCTCACCCGCTAAAATACGAGAACGAACAACTTCACTTTCAAGGTCATGCAATAAGCCAAGCACTTCATTGCTGTCTTGCTCTGCATCTGCAGCTAAGATTTCCGCTAGCGCTTTCTCAGTAACGGCAGTTACTGCATCTTTACGCTCCATTTTGTCAGAAATCTGATAAGCCGCTGTCATGCCTTCTTTAGCAAGCGCAGCTACTTTATCTTTTAATTCTGTATTTTCAGCTTCTGGCTGCCATTCCCATTTAGGCGTAGCAACTTCTGCTGCAAACTCATTTACTGCATTGACAACGGCTTGCATCTGCTCGTGACCGAACATTACTGCGCCAAGCATAACGTCTTCGCTCAGCATGTTGGCTTCTGATTCAACCATCAATACGGCACCTTGAGTACCGGCAACTACGAGGTCTAGCTCGCTCTGTTCTTGCTCAGATGCACGCGTGTTAAGGATGTACTGACCATCAGTGTAGCCAACACGAGCAGCACCAATTGGGCCATTGAAAGGTATACCTGAAATAGCTAACGCAGCAGATGTACCGATCATAGAAATAATGTCAGTTGGGATCTCTGGGTTTGAAGAAACCACCGTGATAACAACTTGCACTTCGTTTTTAAACCCTTCAGGGAAAAGCGGACGAATCGGTCTATCGATTAAACGTGCCGTTAGGGTTTCGTTTTCTGAAGGACGACCTTCGCGCTTGAAGAAACCACCTGGGATTTTACCCGCAGCGTATGTTTTTTCCTGATAATTTACTGTTAACGGGAAAAAGTCTTGACCTTCTTTCGCTTCTTTTTTACCAACGACAGTGACTAGCACTGAAGTGTCGTCCATGCTCGCCATAACAGCAGCTGATGCTTGACGTGCAATTACACCTGTTTCTAAGGTGACCGTATGTTGTCCATACGTAAATGTTTTTGTAATAGGATTCACTATTATTCCTTTCTATTAATCTATTATCGCTTTTTAATGCGGCGCATAGTATACCGGTCATCACACGCTATGGCTATGCACAAAACGTTATTTAAAGATAATATCCCGTGCTTTGTCACAAATAGCCGCAACCGCAGGGTGAGTGACTTTACGCTCTGAAGAAATAGCATAGAATCGCTGTTTAATTTCATCCGTTCTACCAATCACTTCAACCTTAAACTGTTCGCATACTTCTTCTTCAATCACGGTTGGCATAAAAAACACACCAAAACCGGACATACCAAAAGATTTCATTAATGCACTGTCATCATACTGCCCCCGCAGTAATGGAAAAATATCGTTATCACTTGACCAACGATCAAATAATTGACGAATCGCATACTGTTTGGTGGGTAGTAACATAGGTGCATGGTTGAGATTATGTGGGAATGTACCACTGAGTTTCTGCTTCAACGACGGTGCAGCAAGAAACGACAATCCCGACTCTCCCAAGAAATGATTATACGCCTTTATACTAAACGCAGATGACAATGGTGTGTCAGTTAACACCATATCCACTTCGTGAACCGCTAAATCAGCTAAAATGGCGTCTATCGGCCCTTCTTTGCTGATCAAATGAATATCTTCATCCAAGTTTAAAGCCGGTTCTAAGATCTTGTATACAATGGTCTTGGGTATTGCACTTGCCGCACTGACAATAAACTCTGACGCACCGATTTGTGGCGCTCCGCGCAACACATCACTCAGCTCTCTGCCTAATTCAAAGATTTCATCAGCATACCGCAACACTAATCTACCCGTCTCGGTTAGCTGCAATCCCCTCCCTACACGGTCAAACAACGGTTGACGAATGCGATCTTCTAACATGCTAAGTTGGCCGCTGATAGTTTGCGGCGTTATATGTAACTTTGCAGCAGCTTTTGCTATCGAGCCCTCCTTTGCGACAACCCAAAAGTAATGAAGGTGTTTATAGTTAATATTTTCTGCCATTGAGATTTTTTCCAATTACACTTTTTAAATTTTTTTCGATGTATAGCATCGCTATCAAACGATTTTTCTTGCTTTAATCGGATTGGTTAAATATGCGTTGTGAGCCGGTAGTAGTCAAACAAAATCGACAGTTTTAGTAACCGTTAAGGCAAATGTAGATGCGCATCAAATATAATGTTCGTGACTATGCAGTCACGCCTACCTTAAAAGCGTTTATCAATGAAAAAATCGGGTTCTCGTTAAGCCGGTTTGCGCAGCGAATACGCGTGGTCATTTTCTCAATAAGCCAAACGCGATCAAACAATGGCGAATTACAGTGTATATGTGTGATTAAGGTTAAACTGAATCAATACAAAACCTTGGTAGCAGAAGAGCAAGGCCGAGATATGTACCTCACTGTGCAGGCTTGCAGCTATAAAGCTAAGCGAAAAATTGAGAGGCATTTTTATACAAGTCGCACTAAAACCCATCGGGCCAATATGATGCAATACAGTAGACTAAAAAGCGAGTGAACAACAGAAAGTGTTGGCAGTGCTAACTGTGCAACAAAAAGCAAAAAGGCCAGCATATGCTGGCCTTATTTTATTGGTGCGGATGGAGGGACTTGAACCCTCACGAGCATAGCTCACTACCCCCTCAAGATAGCGTGTCTACCAATTCCACCACATCCGCTAAATTCTAGTTTGGTACGTCAGAGTCGTCTGATGCTGGCTGTGTTTCTTCAGCTGGAACATCTGTTGCTGGGACGGTTTCAGCCACTGGCACTTCTAGGTTTTGCCATTCATCAACTGCTTTCTCTCTATTCGCCGTCATATTTCCAAGCGTCAAGCTGATTAAGAAAAACAAGGTTGCCAAAATAGCAGTAGTGCGTGTCATGAAATTACCTGAGCCAGATGAACCAAACACAGTGTTTGAACCACCAGAGCCAAACGAAGCACCCATGTCAGCACCTTTACCTTGTTGGATCAAAACGATACCAATCAATACCAAAGCAACTAACAAATAAACGACAATCAAAACTTCATATAACATGTTTTTTTACTCTCCTGCGACTCGTCACAACATCGTTGAACGACAAATCGCTTCAAATTCTTCTGGTTTTAGGCTTGCACCACCTATCAAACCACCATCAATGTCAGCTTGGGAAAACAGTTCTCTTGCATTATCCGCTTTCACACTGCCGCCATATAACAACCTGACGCTTTTAGCTGCATCAGCACTAACTTTGGCTAATGCATCACGTATGTAGGCATGCATTGCTTGCGCCTGCTGTGGCGACGCTGTTTTGCCTGTTCCTATTGCCCAAATAGGCTCATAGGCAATTACGACAGTAGCAAGCTCTTCGGCGGACAGCACTTCAAACACAGCTTGCAACTGGCTTAATACATAAGTTTCTTCATTACCGGCTTCGCGTACATCCAGTGGTTCACCCACGCAGATAATTGGCGTAACATTTTGTGCCAATAATGCTTTTGCTTTGCTGGCAACCTGCTGACTGGATTCACCATGATCGGTACGGCGCTCAGAATGACCTACTATCGTGTACTGACAACCAACATCGGCCAACATTGCAGCGCTTACATCACCTGTATGAGCGCCCTCGCCTAGCTCACTCACATTTTGCGCTGCAACCAGAAACCCTGACGGGCCCAATTTTTGCGCAGCAATAGTAATGTAAGGTGCCGGCGGGCATAGCACTGCCTCACAGGTTAATGCTGACACGCTGTCAAAATGGTCAGCGAATGAGGACAACAACGCGTTGTTGCCATTCATTTTCCAATTTCCAGCCACCAGCGGCTTTCGAGAATTCTGCATAATCAATCCTTGTGCCGCTTCAAAGCGGGCGAGATATTAACGATTCCACTCATAATATACAAGTATCTAAACGACAAATTAGGCTAATTTATTGCGACTAGGAGCAATACTAGCAACATCGCGGATTTAAGCGGTTACTGCTTGAACAACTTCAGCAATATGCAGTGCCCAACGTGTTGACATATCATTGTCATTGGATTCGACCATAACCCGAATAAGAGGCTCTGTTCCGCTCTTTCTCAGCAAGACTCGACCGTTTTTGCCTAGTGCTGCTTCAGCTTCCTTAACCGCTTTGCTCACATCTGCATGAGTGAGTGGGTCAACGTTGGTATTTTCAAAGCGAACATTCTCTAAGACCTGCGGATACTTTTCAAAACCACTCGATAAATCATGTAAACTCATATCAGCACGTAACATCGAGGTTAAAACTTGCAGACCCGCGATTATACCATCACCCGTTGATGAGGTTGCCAGATTAAGCACATGGCCAGAATTTTCACCGCCTATATGCCAACCTTTCTCTTGCAGTAATTCCATGACATAACGATCGCCAACTTTGCTTCGCGCAAAAGGAACGCCTAACTTTGCCAAACCGTTCTCTAGCCCGAGATTACTCATCAAAGTACCAACAACACCGCCAGACAAACGACCGGACTTAAGTGCATCGCGCGCGATGATATATATAATTTGATCTCCGTCGATAACATTGCCGAGATGGTCTACCATCATGATGCGGTCACCATCACCGTCTAATGCCATTCCCAAATGAGCTCCAGAAGCCAATACTTCATCGACAATGGCTTTCATGCTGGTTGCACCAACTTTGTGGTTTATGTTTGTACCGTTTGGATTAGTGCCAATTTCAATCACTTCAGCACCGAGTTCACTGAGTACGTTTGGTGCAATGTGATAGGTTGCGCCATGCGCACAATCAACGACTATCTTCATGCCCTTAAGCGAAAGGTCGGATGGGAAGGTACCTTTACAAAACTCGATATAGCGACCTGCGGCATCATTAATGCGGATCGCTTTACCCAGTTTATCTGAGGCAACACATGTCATCGGTTGCTTCATTTGGGCCTCAATAGCCAATTCAATAGAATCGTCTAATTTAAAGCCATTGGCTGAAAAGAATTTAATGCCATTGTCGTAATAAGGGTTGTGCGATGCACTGATAACGATCCCGGCCTCTGAACGAAACGTTTTGGTTAAGTAGGCGATAGCAGGGGTAGGCATTGGTCCAAGCAGGCCAATATTAATACCCGCAGCAGACAAGCCCGCTTCGAGAGCTGACTCGAGCATATAACCTGAAATTCGAGTATCTTTACCAATCAATACTTTGTTTGTGCCTTGACCGGCAAGCACTTTACCGGCAGCCCAACCAAGCTTTGTGACAAATTCAGGGTTAATTGCGCTTTCGCCTACTTTGCCGCGAATTCCATCAGTTCCAAAAAATTCTCTTTGCCCCATGTCCCTACTACCTATTGGTTATTATTTTTAATCGCTTCGACTATGCGGATAGCATCTACCGTTTCATCAACATCATGTACACGGATAATATGCGCCCCCCACTGAGCCGCAAGTGTAGCCGCAGCAATACTGGCGGCCAATCGTTTTTCTACCGTTTTATGTGTAACAACCCCTAACATCGATTTTCTTGATACGCCCACAAGCAATGGGTAACCAAGTTCTAACATTTGAGGTATTGCATTAAACAATGCGTAATTGTGTTGTACCGTTTTACCAAATCCAAAACCAGGATCCAACGCTATTTCAGATTTTTTAATGCCCGCGTCTACACACATTTGCACGCGCTCAAGAAGAAATGCAGTGACATCGTCAACAACCTGTCCATAACGTGGATCATGTTGCATAGTGCGTGGCTCACCTTGCATGTGCATCAAACACACGGGTACGCCTAAGTCTGCAGCAGCGTCAAGTGCGCCAGGTGTTCTGAGCGCATTAATATCGTTAATCATGTTTGCGCCCGCGCCAATACCTGCACGCATCACTTCAGGCTTGTGCGTATCAATGGATATCGGTATATCGGTATGTCGCCGAAGCTGCTCCACAACTGGCACCACACGCGCCAGCTCAGAATCAATATCAACGGCTTGCGCACCGGGTCTAGTGGATTCTCCACCAATATCAATAATAGCAGCACCTTGCTCTACCATAAGCAGTGCATTTTCTACGGCGCGCTCTACATGGGTATTAATCCCCCCGTCGGAGAATGAATCAGGGGTAACATTTAAAATCCCCATTACACTCGGGGATGTAATTTGCGTCAGCGAAAACATATTGCCTCAGCGACTCCTTTTTTAATACAAAAACGCCAGCTTACGCTGGCGCTTTATTAGCATGATTCAATAATCAGCTCGTTGCATCATTTGGCTTGGCATTGGTTGTGTCAGACGATTCGTTATCATTTACGTCTTGTTTAACCTCTGCTCCACCACTGGGCTTATCATTATCATTCGATTTTGAGCTATCCCAGTCAGCCGGTGGGCGTACATCACGACGCTCCATCAAATCATCGATTTGTTTGGCATCAATCGTTTCATACTTCATCAATGCGTCCTTCATTGAATGAAGAATATCGATGTTTTCTTTTAAGATGTTTTCAGCACGCTCATAGTTACGGTCAATCAACGATTTAATTTCTGCGTCAATAGCACGCGCCGTATCATCAGACATGTGGCTCGCTTTAGACATACTGCGCCCAAGGAATACTTCACCTTCCTCTTCTGCATATAGCATAGGACCCATTTTGCTCGATAAGCCCCATTGAGTCACCATTTTGCGTGCAATTTCAGTTGCACGTTCAATGTCGTTTGACGCGCCTGTCGTCACTTTATCATCACCGTATATGATCTGTTCAGCAATACGACCACCAAACAAGCTTGAAATCATACTTTCTAGATGCTGTTTACTATGGCTAACGCGATCTTGCTCTGGTAAATACATGGTCACACCCAACGCTCGACCGCGTGGAATGATAGACACTTTGTAAACCGGATCATGCTCTGGCACTAAGCGGCCTACAATAGCGTGACCAGCTTCATGATAGGCCGTCATGGTCTTCTCTGCTTCAGACATAACCATTGATTTGCGTTCTGAGCCCATCATGATCTTATCTTTGGCTTTATCGAATTCTTCCATTGAAACCAATCGCTTGTTAGAACGCGCAGCAAATAATGCAGCTTCGTTAACAAGGTTGGCTAGGTCAGCTCCGGAAAAGCCTGGTGTTCCACGCGCAATTACAGATGCTTCAACGTTATCGCTGATCGGCACTTTACGCATATGAACTTTAAGGATCTGTTCACGGCCACGAATGTCTGGCAAGCCCACAACCACTTGACGGTCGAATCGACCTGGACGCAATAGCGCCGGATCTAATACGTCTGGTCGGTTGGTAGCTGCAATTACAATAATACCTTCATGACCTTCAAAACCATCCATCTCAACCAACATTTGGTTAAGTGTTTGTTCACGTTCATCGTGACCACCGCCTAAACCAGCACCACGCTGACGTCCAACGGCATCAATTTCGTCAATAAAGATAATGCACGGTGCAGATTTCTTAGCTTGTTCAAACATGTCTCGAACACGGCTTGCACCAACACCCACGAACATTTCAACGAAGTCAGAGCCCGAAATAGTGAAGAATGGTACTTTAGCTTCACCCGCAATCGCCTTCGCTAGTAACGTCTTACCCGTACCAGGAGGGCCCACCATTAAAACACCCTTGGGGATTTTTCCGCCTAGCTTTTGGAATTTTGATGGGTCACGTAAAAAGTCGACTAATTCTGCAACATCTTCTTTCGCTTCATCACAACCGGCAACATCTGCGAAGGTTGTTTTGATTTGGTCTTCACCTAACAAGCGCGCTTTACTTTTACCAAACGACATTGCGCCACGACCACCGCCGCCTTGCATTTGACGCATGAAGAAAATCCACACACCGATTAACAGCAGCATTGGGAACCATGAAATAAAGATCGTACCTAATAATGAAGGTGACTCTGGTGGCTCGCCTAATACTCGAACGTCTTGTTTAATTAAGTCTGAAATTAATTGCTCATCAAAATAAGGAATATAAGTGACAAAAGTATCACCATTACTTCTGGTGCCACGGATTTCGCGTGCATCACTGTTGATCCGCACTTCTCGAATATTGCCTTGATTAACCTGATTGATAAACGTCGTGTAATCAGTTTGCGCACGAGTTGACTCACCGGGAGAAAAACTCTGGAAAACTGACATCAATACCACGGCGATAACCAGCCAAAGGATTAAATTTTTTGCCATGTCGCTCAACGCATTAAACCTCGTAAATAATTGCTAGGGATTTCGATGCCCACACTCAGCAAATGTTCCTGAACGTGAACGTAAAACTCTCGTCGCGAAGTAGTACACAATACTACACCTTGTAACCAGTCGCCACTAAATACATACCTTGAAAACGTGCATGTAAACAGTCTGGTTTACGCGTTTTAACTATTTTTAAACGCGTTTTGACGTCGCCAAAGAATTCATCGAATCCTTCGCCTTGGAATACCTTAATAACAAATGCCTCGTTAGGCTTTATCACTATATATAACGCACTAAGTGCTAATTTACATATATACAATACGCACCTGCTTAACAGATGGATTAACGCTATCCATATAAGCACTTAACTCAAATCAGCTTTGTAGGACGTCTGCCCTTTACTCATTGTAAACATGATCTTTTAACTCGCGTTAACGACTCGCTGAGTGCTTCTTTTTCGTTATTAATCGCGATGATTGTCGTATTGCAACTTAGATGGCGTTAGAATAGCGCTTTTCAAGTGACATTACGTCATCTAATTGTAAGAAAATTGGTACGATGAATCTAACGACTAAACAAAAGCAGTTCCTCAAAGGGCTGGCGCATGACAAAAAACCAATCGTTCAGCTTGGTAATAATGGCCTTACCGAAGGTGTATTAGCTGAAATTGACAACGCTTTGGGCCATCACGAGCTGATCAAAGTGAAAATCCCCACTGACGATCGTGACGAAAAGAAGCTTATTGCTGAAGCAATTGCGCGTGAAACGCAAGCTGCACAAATTCAGATTATTGGCCATACACTGGTGTTATATAAACCGGCTAAAGAACCCAAAATCGTCCTGCCTAGACGGTAATAATAGAACCCTACAATAACGACAGAAGAAAAATAATATGCAAATTTCAAACAACATGACGGCTATCGTGACCGGCGGTTGCTCAGGTCTCGGCCATGCCACTGCGATAACACTACGAGAAGCGGGTTTTCGCGTCGCGATCTTTGACATGAATGAAGAAGTGGGTGCACAACGCGTCGAAGAGCTCGGTGCAAAGGACACCATGTTTTGCGCGGTTGACGTGCGCAATGCCGATTCAATTGAACAAGCAGTGGCTCAGGTAAATGAGAATTTCGGTAATATCCGCATGTGCGTTAACTGTGCAGGTGTGGCGCCAGCGAAACGTTTACTGGATAGAGAAAGCAACCCTATGCCACTGGATAGCTTTCAATCCGTGATCGACATAAACCTTGTAGGTTCATTCAACGTAGCGAGAGTTGTAGCAAGTTATATGGCTAAACTCGACCCTGTGGGTGAAGCACAAGAACGAGGCTTGATTGTCAATACGGCGTCTGTTGCCGGTTATGAAGGTCAAATCGGACAAACCGCATATGCAGCCAGTAAAGGCGGTATTATTGCGCTCACATTGCCAATGGCACGTGACCTTTCGAAAGTAGGAATTCGTGTAAATACTATTGCACCCGGCATTATGGGCACTCCCATGCTGCTAGCGATGCCTGAACATGTTCAAGATGCATTGAAAGCTAACGTGCCCTTCCCTAACCGTTTAGGGTTACCGGCTGAATACGCGAACCTAGCGGTCCATATGTTTGAAAATGCTTACCTTAACGGTGAAACCATCCGTTTGGATGGTGCATTGAGAATGCCACCTAAGTAATAGCATGATGGCGCGCTAATCTTGCGCGCCATTCACTATATTAGCGATGTTATACAAACGATTTACCGCATGGTAATTGACACTTCCCTTAGGATAGCGCCCTTTAGAGTTCAACTCTCCCGCCTCTTGCTGCATCAATAGTTCTATCGCCTGATCAACGGTCGCTACTGGATAAATATGAAATTGCCCTTGCGTGATCGCGTCAATTACGGGCCCATCTAACATCAAATTAATTTGATTTGAAGCCGGTATTATCACACCCTGTTTGCCAGTAAGCCCTCTGTATTGGCACAGGTCGAAAAACCCTTCGATCTTTTCATTCACACCACCTACGGCTTGTACTTCTCCGTATTGGTTGATTGAACCGGTAACGGCAAGTTCTTGCGTCGCGGGGATCTCGGTCAGTGCTGACAATAACGCTAATAATTCGCCCAAAGACGCGCTGTCACCATCGATATGACCGTAGGATTGCTCTAACGCAATATTGGCTGACAAGGTTAAGGGAAAATACTGAGCATATTTGTTGCCTAGATACCCGGTCAGTAGCATAACCCCTTTACTGTGGATCGGTTGCCCCAACTCGACTTCACGTTCGATATCAACCACGCCAGAGGCGCCCGCATAAACTGTAGAGGTTATCCGTGCCGGCGTACCAAAGGTTGTATCGCCGATTTCTAACACGGTTAGGCCATTCACTTTACCAATTGCTTTGCCCTGCGTATCAATCAGTACATGCCCTTCTGTGATGTCATCAAACAAGGCACCTTTTACGCGACCCGAGCGTTTTTTCTTTGCCGCCAGCGCTTCTTCAATATGCACTAAACGCAATTCTGCATCCTTGGCTTGCAATGCAAAGTAATTAGCTTCTTTTAATAACTCGATGACATCGGAAAAACGCGCTGATAACTTGCATTGATGTTCAGCCATTCTCATCGAATAGGTGACTAATCTAACCATTGCGGCGTGTTCAATGCTGTTCAGGCCTAACAACGCCAGTTGATGGCGAACGCGACCAACAAAATCTTTTAGATTGTCGTCACTGAGTTGAATTTCGTGGTCAAAGTCGACCAATACTCGAAACAGCTCATCAAATTCATCATCGTAATCTTGCAGCGTGTAATAGAGTTCGCGTGACCCCATCAGGATCACTTTTACGTTTAACTCTATTGCTTGAGGCGTCAGTGTAATGGCATTTACCATACCAATATCTTGCTGCGGTGAATCCATTTTCAGACTCGAAAACTTAAGTGCCAGTTTCAGTGATTCCCATACATAAGGCTGGTGCACCATTTTATCCGCGTCTAGCAACAAATAGCCGCCATTGGCGCGATGTAAAGCGCCACCTTGGATCATACTGTAATTGGTGTAAGCCACGCCCTGACTACTATTATATTCAACCTTACCGAATAAATTTTGATGCGTGGGGTTCGGCTCGTAAACTACAGGCGCCCCATCAGTGATGCGATGAGACACGACGACATTGGGCAGAAACTGCTCTTCAAGGATTGCGCGGCGGTCAAACTCTTCGGGTTTATCGTCCTTAGCTTCTACCATTAGCAGCTCAAGTACGGCGTCGATCATCGGGGTCTTCATTTGACGCAAGTATTTGAGCACGCCCAGCTGAGATGCATATTTATGTTCAAGATGCTTGAGCAATGGACGGATCCCCTGCTCAGCCGTCATTCGTTTGAGCTCTCGGAGCTTTTCACTGTGCTGGCGTTTCCATAATGGCAGCTCAATCAAAGCATCACTTAGACGCGTTTCTAGCGTATCTATCAGTTCATAAAAATGAGCTCTTTGCGCATCATCTAACTGGCTAAACTGAGTATCATTAATGGGTTCACCATTAATAATGGGCGAAAAAGAAATACTGCCGGCATCTTCGTATAACGCAACGCCCTTGGTTTGAGCGTATTTTTCTACTTCATCTATCGCATGGTCATATTGAAGCTCAAATTGACGCCCCAACGCGGCTTTTCTGCGTTGATATCCCGGGTTATCAAACGCAGCTGGGAAAGTATCAAGCACATCATCAATGAGGCCCTCTATATCTTCCACCAAACGCTTGCTGTCTCCAGCGGGCAATCTCAAAGTAAACGGCTGACGTTCATCGTCGAAATTATTGAGGTAAATCCAATCATCAGGCGTCGGTTTATGGGTCACCGCTTTAGCTACATAATCGTGAACTAATGTATACCGGCCGGTTGCTTGTTCACCCATAACGTACAAATTGTAGCCTGTCGCGTCGATACCTAAGCCAAAACTTAGGGCTTCACGCGCTCTCGCTTGGCCAACGAAGGTAGCTTGCATTGCCGTTTCGTCAGCAAGTGCTTGAGTGATTTTTTCTAATTGAGGAGCTGCATTGAGCTGTTCAGGCGTTAATGCAATCACGTCCTGTGGCTTTTTTTTCATGTAGACAAATCGAATTCATTTTTTATCAGTGTACACCGCGACAAAACGAATGTGTCAAGTTCACAAGTTTTTTTCACAAATGAAGGGTTTGGATCTGTTGTTGAATGCCACACTGAGGTATTCTAACGGGCTTTATGTCGCCGCAAATAAATCGGCTAACAATGTTAAGTTATAACACCAATACGGAATTCTACGCTGCATGTCAGAAAAGCAATACGACCACCGAGAAATAGAACAACAGGTTCAACAACACTGGCAAAATAACGACACGTTTAAAGTTGACGTGGACGAGTCAAAAGAGAAGTTCTACTGCTTATCAATGTTCCCATACCCTAGCGGCAAGCTGCATATGGGGCACGTGCGTAACTACACCATTGGTGACGTGATCAGTCGCTACCAACGTATGCAAGGTAAAAACGTACTTCAACCAATGGGTTGGGATGCGTTTGGCCTACCAGCAGAAAATGCGGCGATCAACAATAAGACCGCGCCGGCCAAGTGGACATATGCCAACATTGAATATATGAAGCAACAGTTGAAATCACTGGGCTTTGGCTATGACTGGTCGCGTGAGGTGACTACCTGTAAACCTGATTATTATCGCTGGGAACAATGGTTCTTCACCCGCCTTTATGAAAAAGGTTTGGTGTATAAAAAACTGTCTACGGTTAACTGGGATCCGGTGGACCAAACCGTATTGGCAAATGAACAGGTTATCGATGGCAGAGGCTGGCGTAGCGGCGCTGTTGTTGAACAAAAAGAAATTCCGCAATGGTTTATTAAAATTACCGATTATGCAGAAGCCTTACTCAGTGATTTAGACGGGCTGGATGAGTGGCCAGAACAGGTTGTAGCCATGCAACGTAACTGGATTGGTAAATCAGAAGGCGCCAATATCACGTTTGCATTACCTGCCCCAATCGCCGGCATCGACAGCGTCGACGTTTATACCACGCGTCCAGATACACTGTTTGGCGTGACCTATGTTGCCGTCGCTGCTCAGCACCCGCTCGCACAGCATGCTGCGCAATCGAATCCAGATGTAGCCGCCTTCATTGAAGACAACAAACACACTAAAGTCGCAGAAGCAGAACTAGCGACAATGGAAAAGCGTGGCTGCAATACAGGTCTTGAAGTAGTCCATCCGTTAACGGGTGAAAAAGTCCCGGTGTGGGTAGCAAACTTTGTCCTTATGGAATATGGCTCTGGCGCTGTTATGTCAGTTCCAGGCCACGACCAACGCGACTGGGAGTTTGCAACTAAGTATCAGTTACCTATCACGCAAGTGGTCAAGGCAGCAGACGGGGCAGAAATCAGTTCTATCGAGCACGCGGCAATCACTGATAAAGGTGAACTCATAAACTCAGGCGAGTTTAGCGGTCTTGCGTTTGAAGATGCATTCAACGGCATATGTCAGGCATTAGAGGCCAAAGGTAAAGGTACGCGCACAACCAATTATCGCTTACGTGACTGGGGTGTTTCACGCCAGCGCTATTGGGGTGCTCCTATCCCCATGATCAATATGCCAGATGGCTCAGAAGTGCCTGTGGCAGCAGAAAATCTTCCGGTTGAATTACCTGAAGATGTGGTTATGGACGGCGTCACAAGCCCTATCAAAGCCGATAAACAGTGGTCTCAAGTGACTGTTGACGGGCAAGCTGCACAACGTGAAACAGACACATTCGATACCTTTATGGAATCCAGTTGGTATTACGCGCGTTATGCATCTGCCCCCTCTGATGCGATGTTAGATCCAAAAGAAAGCAATTATTGGTTGCCGGTTGACCAATATGTCGGCGGCATTGAGCACGCCATTTTACACTTATTGTACTCTCGCTTCTTCCATAAGCTTTTACGTGATGAAGGTTTAGTTGATTCTGATGAACCATTTAAGCGTCTGCTTTGCCAAGGTATGGTGTTAGCAGAGTCATTTTATCGTGAAGATGAAAGCGGCAAGAAAACCTGGTTTTCGCCCACCGAAGTTGAATTGACCCGCGATGATAAAGGCCGTGTGATCAAAGCAGCATTAACGGCTGACGGCGAAGAAGTCATACCCGGCGGTATGACGAAAATGTCAAAATCCAAAAATAACGGGATTGACCCTCAACACGTTATCGATTTGTACGGTGCGGACACCGTTCGATTGTTTACTATGTTTGCTGCGCCGCCTGAACAAACGCTAGAGTGGATTGACTCTGGTGTTGAAGGGGCTCACCGCTTCTTGAAACGTCTGTACCGCTTAGTTATGGATAACCTCGATGCGCTTAAAGCGTCGAAACAAATCACGTCTGAAATCGTGAGTTCGTTAACTAAAGAGCAAAAAGCGTTACGCCGTGATATTCACAAGACGATTGAAAAAATCACTGATGATTTAGGCCGTAGACAAACCTTTAACACCGCTATTGCGGCGGTGATGGAATTGCTCAACAAGCTGCAAAAAGCTGATACTCAAAGTGATGCCGATATTGCCCTGTTGAATGAAGGCATTCACGCCATGATCCGTTTGTTGAATCCGGTAACCCCACATATTTGTCAGCATTTATGGGAAACGTTAGGGCATGAAGGTTCTATCGAGTTTGCCGGTTGGCCAACGGCTGATGCATCAGCAATGGTTGAAGATGAGAAACTTATCATCGTACAGGTTAACGGTAAGGTTCGTGCGAAAATAACGGTTGCCGCGGATGCTGACCAAGACAGCGTCAAAGCAACAGCAATGGAGCACGATAACGTGCAAAACTTCATCGCAGATAAGACCGTACGTAAAGTGATTGTTGTGCCAGGTAAACTGGTCAATATCGTAGCCAATTGATATCGGGAAAAGATTGGATGATAAAACTCCTGCGTGCATTTACTTGTGTGCTCATCGTGTTTACGTTGAGCAGTTGTGGCTTTACGCTGCGTGGCTCGCAACAGTTTCCAGAACACATAAAACAAGTCGAAGTGCGCAGTTTATCTGATCATGATCCCCAGGCTCTTGCACTCGCAGAGCGTTTGCGCGTTTACCAGTTAGATTACACTCGAGCGGCTGCGAGCGATATGTTGAACAATACAGTCATCATTGAGTTGCGCCCAGAAAATCTAGATCGACGTTTGCTGTCAGTATTTAGAACAGGCCAAGTGGCAGAGTATGAACTGATATATCGTGTCGATTACCGTGTTACCTTTCCACAAGCCGATCCCTTTGATTCAAGCGTTGAAGTTTTACGTGAATACCAAGATGATCCTGATCAGGTACTGGCAAAATCACGTGAACTGGATTTGATCTTAAGTGAAATGCGCGCCGACGCAGCAGATAGGATCATCCGCTTGATGGCCAGTCAGGCTGCTTCGCCTGCTGTCGAATAAAGCGCTATGCAAGTTTACCCTGACCGCTTCCTCGCCCAAATAGAAAAGGCACTGCCCAGTGTGGTGCTTGTTTTTGGTGATGAACCACAACAGAAGATTGAATGCATCGATCACCTTCGCGCTTTAGCCGTAAAGCAAGGCTTTTTGGAACGCCAAACACTTATCGCTGACAGTGATTTTGATTGGTCACTGTTGCTCGATGCTACCCAATCTATGTCGCTGTTTGCCGATAAGCAGTATATAGAGTTAGAGCTTCCGACAGGAAAACCCGGGGCAGCCGGCGCCAAAGTGCTCGCTGAACTTGCCAAAGCTGATTTTACCGATTTATTGGTACTGATCCATGGCGGTAAAATTGGCAAAGATGTGCAAAATACCAAATGGTTTAAATCACTTTTAGGCCTAGGATTCTATACGCCCTGCTTCCCACAAGAAGGCCAGCGGTTACAGCAGTGGATTTCACAGTGTATACAACGTAACCAGTTAAGTGCTGATCCTGATGCCATTGCATTGCTAGCAGACAACTGTGAAGGCAATTTACTTGCTGCACGGCAAGAAATAGAAAAACTTTCGTTAATTTACCCTAACGCACACCTTAACCGAGAACACGTGGGTAACGCCACTGTCGACCAATCGCGTTTCAACGTATTTCAACTGGTCGACTCATTGCTATCAGGCGATATACAACGTGGTATTAAAATTCTTTACCGTTTAGAAAGCGAAGGTGTTGAACCCAACATTGTTATTTGGGCGCTGATCAGAGAATGGCAAAACCTCTGGGCCTTGAAACACGCCATGCAAGCGGGCCAACAACCACAATGGCAGAAACACCGTATATGGCAAAACCGTCAAGGGCTATATTCCTCGGCATTGCACCGTTTAAATATGGACGATTTAGCGCAGATGCAACAAAAGCTAGCCGTTGCCGATCTTCAATTCAAACAATCAGTCGTCAGTAAGCCATATGTAACCTTGTGCCACCTTTGCTTACTGTTTTTGCCTGCGCCGCTATCTGCAATGAGTCTATGAATTACACAGGACCCTGTTTAGCGCTATTTGGCGGTACCTTTAATCCTCCTCATTTTGGCCATATAAACCCATTGCTCGCGTTAATTGACGAGTTTCAATTAACTGAAGTGAGGCTATTACCGTCCCCTATTCCGCCACATAAATCAGTTGATGGTGCGACCTTCAGCCAACGTCTCGATATGTTGAAGTTGGTATGCGAGGAATACCCACAATTTACCCTTGACCTCATTGAGACGCAGCTCCCCGAACCCTCATACACAGTAAGAACCCTACAACACTTCAGGCAGCAATTCCCTGATAGAAGTATTGTGTTCATTATGGGGCAAGACTCGATTAACACGCTGGATAGCTGGTACGAGTGGCAACGTATACTCGAGTTGAGCCATATAATTGTGATGCCGCGCAAAGACACATTGCCAGCGCCAAGCGAAAAGTTGAAACAGTGGATTAAACGATATCGGCAAACAGATACAGGTTTGCTCCAAAGTACCGCATCAGGTCAGCTATTTTTTGCAGAAAGCCCTATTACAGAGGTATCATCTACACTTATACGAAAAGTGTTAAATCAGGCGCTACCAGAAAACCCGTTAGCAGACGTCATTCCGTCTTCGGTGCTTAATTATTGCCGCGCCCATAAGCTTTATTTAGACAACACGTTAATGTGACAGGAGAAAACTTGAATCACGCAGAATTAGTAGAGTTTGTTAAAGACAAAATCGACGACATGAAAGGTCGTGACATCATTGAACTTGATGTATCCGGCAAATCCAGCATTACCGACACCTTACTTATTTGTTCAGGCAATTCAAAACGCCACGTCATTTCTATTGCTGAGCACGTTACATTATCGTGCAAAGCTGAAGGCAATCCAGCGCTTAGTATTGAAGGTAAGGACACGGGAGAGTGGGTGTTAGTGGACTTAGGTGATGTTGTTGTGCATGTGATGCAGGACGAAACACGTGATTTCTATCAATTAGAAAAACTCTGGGGCTAAATGCGGATCCAGATCATCGCAGTGGGGAACAAGATGCCGCAATGGGTGTCTGAAGGCAGTAATGAATACTTACGCCGGTTCCCACCCGACATGCCCGTTACAATAACTGAAATCCCGCCGGGGAAAAGAGGTAAGAACGCCGACATCGCGCGTATTCTCGACAAAGAGGGCGAGCTGATGTTAAAGGCTGTGGGCAAAGGAAATCGTATTGTTGCATTGGCTGTCACCGGCAAACGCTGGAGTACACCACAACTCGCACAAAAAATGTATGAGTGGCAACATGACGGACGTGATGTTAGTTTATTGGTTGGCGGTCCAGAAGGATTGGCACCGTCATGTATCGCAGCAGCGGAACAACAATGGTCTTTGTCAGATTTAACCCTGCCTCACCCTATGGTACGCGTTATTTTGGCTGAATCGTTATACCGCGCTTGGAGTGTTAATAATAATCACCCTTATCACAGAGAGTAGTCGTGCCGAGAAAGCGCCAAACCATACGTGATCACACCGCAGAGGCAAACCTTTTTGCACGACGTGCCGTCATCGCTCTCATTATCGTATCCACATTGATTGGGATAGTGATCAGTAACCTGTATCACTTGCAAGTCACGCAGTTCGAAGATTATCAAACGCGCTCAAATGGAAACCGCATCAAGGTATTGCCGGTTGCCCCCAATAGAGGCCTCATTCTAGATAGAAACGGCATTATACTGGCTGAAAATGTACCGGTTTTTAGTTTAGAAGTGATCCCGGAAGAAGTGGAAGACATTGATCAGATGTTGGTTGATGTAAAAGCAATACTGGACATCACCGATGAACAAATCGACGATTTTAAAAAGAACTTAAAAAGCCAACGACGATTTAAGCCAGTGGCATTGAAATCACGCCTAGAGCATGACGAAGTTGCCAAGTTTTCTGTACACCAACACAAATTCCCTGGTGTTAGCATCAACGCTCGTCTCGCGCGTCATTACCCTTTCGGTTCAGCGTTGACACATGCACTCGGCTACGTTGCGCGGATCAACAAAAATGATTTAAATAAACTCATCGAATCTGGTCAAGAAGCCAATTACGACGCCACACATGATATTGGCAAATTAGGCATTGAACGGTTTTATGAAGAACGTTTACACGGACAAGTAGGCTATCAACAAGTGGAAGTGAACAATCAAGGCCGTATATTGCGTACACTCGACTTTCAACCGCCGATCCCGGGTGAAGACCTTGTTTTGAATATCGACTTAGAGCTACAACTTGAGGTGCAGCGCTTAGTGGGTGAACGACGCGCAGCAATTATTGTATCTGAGCCTGCGACTGGCGCCGTCTTAAGCCTTTATTCAAACCCCAGTTATGACCCCAACCTATTTGTACACGGGATCAGTTCGCGCAACTACAATGCATTACTCAACTCTGCGGCTCGCCCCCTCATAAACCGCACAACGCAGGGGCAATATCCGCCAGCGTCAACAATTAAACCTCATCTAGCATTGGTTGGTTTAGAAAAGAAAATCATCGATTTAGACTTTACCATGAAGGATTATGGTCGCTATCGCATCGACAATGTCGATCATGTTTGGCGAGACTGGAAACGCGGAGGACATGGCGAAGTTAATGTTACCAAGGCTGTAGAAGTGAGTTGTGATACGTTTTTTTATGATTTGGCGTTTAATCTCGGTATCGATGCCATCAGTGAATCGATGAATGAATTTGGTTTTGGGGATTACACCGGTATAGACATCGCAGAGGAATCAGACGCTAACATGCCCTCTCGTGGATGGAAGCGCGCACAAATGAACGAGGCTTGGTATATTGGCGATACCATCCCTGTCGGCATTGGTCAGGGATTTTGGACTGCCACACCTATCCAAATTAGTGCGTCTGTGAATACATTGATTAATCATGGGGAAAAGATTATCCCTCAATTGCTGCGCGGCGTGAAAACGTCAGACACTATCAAATTAGAAGGTATTAAAACCTCACGCCCAATTACGGTTGAAAATGACGCCAATTGGGACGTTGCGCTTGACGCGATGTACGGCACAGTCAATAGAGAACATGGCACTGCGCGGAATGCTTTCAAAAATACGCCCTATATATCAGCGGGTAAAACCGGTACTGCACAGTTGTTTACTGTTGCTCAGGATGAAGAATATGTTGCCGAAGAAGTCGCCAGCCATTTGCGCGACAATGCGATGTATATCGGTTTTGCGCCGTATGAAAAACCTGAAATCTCGGTTACGGTTGTGCTTGAGAATGCCGGTGGTGGTAGTAGCAATGCCGCCCCACTCGCTAGGCAAATAATGGACTTTTATTTTAGAAATCATGTTTTTGAACCGCCGCAAAGCGAAATTACCCTGACTAATGGCGAAGTACAATGAACCGAACTCCCATAAATCCAAATAAAGTCAGCCTATTACGCAAGCTACACATCGACGGTGTATTGTTAATCGGTTTACTGGTTCTAATGGGGGTTGGATTGGTTACAATCTATTCAGCCGGCGGGCAGGACCCTGCTTTGATCCAGCGCCAATTGATCCGGTTAGGTTTAGCATTGTTCGTGATGTTTGTACTCGCGCAGGTTCCCCCCATGATGTACCGCGGCATGGCAATATATTTTTATGCTATTGGGCTTATGATGCTTATAGCCGTCTTAGTGGTTGGCGTTGTGGGTAAAGGTGCACAACGTTGGCTCGATCTCGGCTTTATGCGGTTTCAACCTTCGGAAATCATGAAACTGGCGGTCCCCATGATGGTGGCTTGGTATATCAGTAAATTCACGCTACCGCCGCGCACACATCACATCATTATTGGTTTTATATTAGTGGCAATACCGACTGTCCTCATTGCTAAACAGCCCGATTTAGGTACCTCATTATTGATTGCCAGCTCAGGCATTTTCGCCCTATTTTTGGCCGGCATGGCGTGGAAATTGATATCCGTAGTGTCAGTGATGGCCGGAGCATTTGCGCCTATCATGTGGTTTTTCTTGATGAAAGATTACCAAAAACAACGCGTATTAACGTTTTTGAACCCTGAAAGCGACCCCCTCGGTTCTGGTTATCACATCATTCAATCCAAGATTGCAATTGGTTCAGGCGGCATTGAGGGCAAGGGTTGGTTGCAGGGTACTCAATCACAGTTGGAATTTCTGCCAGAACGCCATACTGACTTTATCTTTGCGGTGTTCAGTGAAGAGTTTGGTTTGATGGGCGTTATTGGACTGCTTGGCATATACGCATTTATTATCTTACGTGGCATGTGGATAGCCTCGCGTGCCCAAGACGCCTTTAGTAAATTGCTTGCTGGTGCCATAACCCTAACCTTCTTTGTCTATGTGTTCGTAAATATGGGGATGGTTTCAGGCTTGTTACCTGTAGTCGGCGTACCATTGCCTTTAGTGAGTTACGGCGGCACTTCTATGGTGACACTGCTCGCAGGATTTGGCATTCTAATGGCTATTAGTACGCAAACCAGATTAATGTCGCGCTAACAAAATGAAAAAAATACTCACAACTCTGGTTTATATCACTACACTCAGCCTTACGTTTGGGTGTCAGTATGGCGGGCGATACTCGCAGCGCCATGATTCTGCACCGACCTACGTTCCCCACTCCATAGCCAGAGAGAGTGCGATCCCGCATTATGAGCCTTATCGAGAATGGAATAGTCGACCCTACACCGTGTTAGGCAAACGGTATTACCCATTACAAACTGGTAAAGGCTTTACAGAACAAGGCCAAGCATCATGGTATGGGCAAAAGTTTCACGGTCACCTCACCTCGAATGGCGAGATATATGACATGTACGGCATGACCGCTGCACATAAAACATTGCCACTTCCCTCGTTTGTGCGTGTAACCAATAAAGCCAACGGGAAGCAAGTTGTTGTGCGCGTGAATGATCGTGGTCCGTTTCACGGAGATAGGATCATCGATTTGTCTTTTGCTGCGGCGAAAAAACTCGATTTTTTGAAAACGGGAACGGCGAACGTGTCACTGGAAGTCATCCATTTTGACGAACAAAACCGTGTTACCGTTGGTAATGGCCCAACTGTTTCCTATGCAGAGTATGCAGGTATTGAGGTCCCGACTCAGCCTTCTCAGACAGTCGAAGAACGAGACACTACAGTGGCAGATGGCTTGTATATCCAAGTCGCAGCGCTCAGCGACGCGACTAAGATCCAACAAATTTCAGATGATTTAAGCCGCCGTTTTCAAGTTCCTACCATCACTTTGAATCAAGAACGGATCTACCGATTACGTTTGGGCCCTATCAGCAATCAGCATTTGGCAGACCTATTGCTAGACGAATTACGTACATCAGGCTTTCCCGAAGCCTTTAGTATTTCCGCGCAATAATAAGCCTATTCATCCTGAGAAATCGCCAATCGCCGTGGCACTTTTGCGCCAATTAGCACTCTCCGCACACAGTTGGTAATACAGCAAACTTTTTCCTGATATCCGTATCAGATAAAACTTCTGCAATAACCAACGCAGATGACATAAACTTTTCTAAATTTTTATTGTCTTAGCCTAGTCCAAAGGTAGCGTTTTGCGATATTATAACGCCTTATCTTTGTAGAAGATGTGCGCTAATAAAAGGGGTAATAAGCCCCAAAACCATAACTAAAAAAACGGTAGTTTCATGCTTTCAAAATTTCGTTATCTATCAGCCGTATTCTGTTTGGCCATTACTCCACTAACGCAAGCGGCCGTGGTTATCCCACCTCCACCGTCCGTGGCGGCAGAAGGTCATTTGTTAATTGATCCTGCGACAGACACGGTCATCACCGAAAACAACGCAGACATGCGCCTTGCACCTGCAAGTTTAACTAAAATAATGACGGTGTATGTTATCGGTAAAGAGATACAAGCTGGTAACATTTCAATTAACGATAAGGTTAAGATTTCTGAAAACGCATGGGCTAAAAACTTCCCAGACTCCTCTAAAATGTTTATTGAGGTGAATACTGAAGTATCGGTGTCTGACTTATTGCGCGGTATTATGGTGCAATCAGGTAATGATGCCTGTGTCGCTATGGCAGAACATATTGCCGGCAGTGAAAGTGCTTTTGCCAATATGATGAATGCACACGCCGAAGCGCTTGGCATGACCGGTACGCATTTTGTCAACAGTCACGGCTTACATGATCCTGACCACTATACTACCCCACGCGACATGGCCATTTTATCAGCGGCTCTGATCAACGAAGTGCCGGAAATGTATGCGATTTACAGCGAAAAAGAATTTACTTATAACAACATCAAACAGTACAACCGCAACAGTTTGTTGTGGGATAAAAGTCTTAATGTTGACGGAATTAAAACCGGGCACACATCTGATGCGGGTTACAGTTTAATTACCTCTGCTACGCAAGGAGATATGCGCCTAATTTCAGTTGTGATGGGCACTGATAGCGAACGTTCGCGTAAAGAAGAAAACAAAAAATTATTGCGCTATGGTTTCCGCTTTTATGAAACAGTCACGCCGTATGAGGCCGGTACAAGCTTTGTTGCCCACCGCATTTTTATGGGTGACAGAGAAACCGTAGACTTGGGAATTAACCAAGCAACCCCCATTACTATACCCAGAGGTCAAGTGAAAAACTTAGAAGCTAATTTTGTATTAGATGAAAAGTTAGAGGCGCCTTTGGCAAAAGGTGAAGTAGTAGGCAAATTATTTATCCAACTTGAAGGCGAAGACATTGCAGAGTACCCACTCGTAGCGCTTCAAGAGGTAAATGAAGGTGGTTTCTTTGATCGCGCTGTCGATTACATCAAGCTACAGCTTGGCTTTGATAGTTAAGTAACCAAACGCGAATACGCAGGAGATTATCGTGGATACACGTTTTGACGAACTGTTAGAGTTTCCATGTTATCAAACATTTAAAATAATGGGTGTGGCTCACGAGAGCCTACCTTCGGTGGTTATCAGCCGTTTACAAGAGCTTGCACCGGGGGACTATGTGCCCAGTGTAAAACCAAGTAGTAAGGGGAATTACCACTCCTTATCCTTGAGTGTAAAAGTCACCAGCAAAGACCACATGGAAACCATTTATACCGAGCTATCTAAGCTCGAACTAGTGCGTGTTGTTCTGTAATTAATGAGTGACACGCAGCAAATCCCTCGCATTATCGTTCGTCAATTAGGCCTGCAATCATATTTGCCCATGTGGCAACGTATGCAAACCTTTACCGATGAACGAAACACCGATACCACTGATGAAATATGGCTGTTAGAGCATGAAGCCGTGTTTACACAGGGCCAAGCGGGTAAAGCAGAACATATACTGATGCCAGGCGACATACCAGTTGTGCCAGTAGATCGTGGTGGCCAAGTAACCTATCACGGTCCGGGTCAGCAAATGCTGTATTGCTTAATTGATATTAAGCGAGCGAAGTTGGGTGTACGCCATTTAGTCACCGCACTAGAGCAATGCATCGTTAACCTGTTGGCCGACTACAATATTGAAGCGTACGCCAAGCCTGATGCTCCCGGCGTGTATATTAATGAGAAGAAAATCTGCTCAGTGGGTTTAAGAATTCGAAAGGGCTGTTCATTCCATGGCCTGGCTCTCAACGTGAATATGGATCTTAGCCCTTTCCAACGTATCAATCCCTGTGGCTATGCCGGCTTGGAAATGGTAGATTGTGCGCGCGTTGGCGGCCCCGATTCAATCGCCAGCGTGGCTAAACCATTGATTAATCATTTTTGCACGCTGATAGGCGTGCAATCGATAGAATTTAAAGAAGGCTTTGATGAGTAACGTAAAACCAAGGGCTGGAGTCAAACTCCGCGATGACGAAAAAGTTAAGCACATTCCTGTCACTATTATTCCGACAGAAAAAGAGGATATGCTACGCAAGCCTGAATGGATAAAAATCAAGTTACCACGCAATACCGACCGCATTGACCAGATCAAGCAAACTCTGCGTAAAAACAAACTTCACTCTGTATGCGAAGAAGCCAGCTGCCCTAACCTAGCTGAATGTTTTAATCACGGCACAGCCACCTTTATGATTTTAGGTGATATTTGTACTCGTCGTTGTCCATTCTGTGACGTTGCCCACGGTAAACCGCTTCCACCATCAGCGGAAGAGCCTTTAAAACTTGCCACCACAATAAAAGAAATGAATCTACGCTATGTGGTGATCACCTCGGTCGATAGGGATGATTTACGTGATGGCGGCGCACAACACTTTGTTGATTGCATTAACGCGATAAGAGAGCATTCGCCGTCAACCACGATTGAAGTACTGGTGCCAGATTTTCGTGGTCGTATGGATCGCGCATTAGAGATATTCAAAAATGGTGTGCCTGATGTGTTTAACCACAATTTAGAAACCATTCCACGCCTTTACCGTGAATGTCGACCTGGGGCAAATTATCAGTGGTCTTTAGATCTATTGAAGAAGTTTAAGCAGCAACATCCAGACATTCCAACCAAGTCAGGTTTAATGATGGGCATGGGTGAAACCAACGATGAAATCCAAACTGTACTCGACGATTTACGCGCTCATGATGTGGATATGTTGACGTTAGGCCAGTACCTTCAGCCAAGCAAGCACCACTATCCGGTAAAACGTTATGTACCACCGCAAGAGTTTGATGCGCTTGGCGAGTATGCGAAAGAAATTGGATTTAGCCACGCTGCGTGTGGTCCAATGGTACGCTCAAGCTATCATGCCGACAAACAAGCAGCCGGCGAAGAAGTTAAGTAAGCGATAAATAAAAGGCGCAGTGGTCAGCTACTGCGCTAATCTGGCGTTGTATTTAAAAACTTGATTACGTCCGAAGTGTTTCGACTGATATAACGCCAAGTCTGCAGACGCAAGCAATGTATCCAGCTTATATCCCGCCAAAGTGCTATCAGTTACGCCAAAGCTGGCCGTTATTTTAAAATTATGCCCCGTGTCTTTGGTATCTATTCGCTCTAGCGCTTCACGACAATGCTCCGCAAATTTAGCGGCTTGATCTTGCGCATAGCCCACTTTCAAAATCGCGAACTCTTCACCGCCCATACGCGCAAATAACATGGATGTATCCAACAGCGCCTCTATGCTCTTCACTGTGAGCTGTAACGCGTCATCTCCGGCTTTATGACCATAGGTGTCGTTAACATGTTTGAATTTATCTAAATCGAGTAATATTAATGATACAGGCGCGAAACGTTTATGCGCTTTTTGCAGCATTTGCGTACCCTGTTCAATAAATTCAGAACGATTATTGATCCCCGTGAGGCCATCAGTTTTTGCCAGATATTCAAAACGCTTCTGCAATTTTCGACCGCGATAGGACCAAAACATTAATATTGTTAGCAGTGTACTCAAAAGAATAAATGCCAGAATACTGTTTTCGATTCTCTCCGTGGCTAAATCTTTCTCAGTACGTAACAACCTATTTTGTTGGTCCAGTCGTTCAATATCGGCTTCTTTGGCAGCAATATCAGCATTTACTTGCTGAATGATTCGTAGCTTCACTGTGTCGGTTTCGGTTTTCTTCTGTTTTAACTCAACATATTGCTCGAAAACCGATAAAGCCTCATCGAACGCCTGTTGCTGTTTTAACGCTTGCCACAGTACGTTCAATGCTCGTATGCGACCTATACTGTAACTATGACTCGCTTCATGAGCCAACATGTCGCGAGCATACTGTTCAGCCATGCTGAAGTCAGACAATTGAAGGTAGGCTTCTGCGTATACCGTTTTTGTATACAAGTCTTCCAAAACGTAATTCGCTTCTTCACGCAATTGTTGAGTATCATCGAGAACCTTCAATGCCTCCTTAGGCTTTTCACGATCGAGCAGTACTTGTGCCCAAACACGATTAACAATGGCCTGCATGACGCGATTATTAGCTTTTTCGCAAACATCGTTGGTATTGGCATACTCAGTCGCTGAAACCCCCTCTGACGCATATAACTTGTAATTTGAATCAATCTTCAGGTGTAGCAATATGCAAAGAGAGTCTGCTGGAACACCGACTGGCAATAGCCTTTCAACGTGAAGTAGCGCCGTCTCATAATCCCCAAGGTAATAATAAAATGTACTTATCGAAGTAAAATAGGCGAGTAAGTTGGGATCCGTGATGTCTGCAAACTCTTCCAGCATATCATTTGACAGCAAAATTCCATCTTGCCAACGGTTTAACGCAATATAGGCGTTTAAAATGGAAGATTTAATTTTAAGGCGTAATGCAGGATTCGACACCTGTTGCAATAAACCCAGATTGTCGGCAAGCGCCTCTTCGAACTCGCCGCTGTATAGGCGAAAATAGGCTTTTAAGTATTGATAAGTTTGCTTTTGTAGCAACGGTAAATTGTCTGGATTAATCTCAGACATTAATTCACCTGCTCGTTTTTGATCAGACAAGCGCAGTGCCTCAGCCTCAACTAAACGTTCGAAATCTGAGGCACGAGCAACGTTAAATAGCACACTGAAGCCGAGCAACAATGTAGCTATAAATTTATAATTGAGCACAACTACGACTTAAAAAATGAAATGGAACTGTTAAGCAACCCTATCCGCTGGTTTTTCAGAGTCATCTTCCTTGTCATCTTCATCATCTTCTTCTTTGCCCGGCTCTGGTGGCGTCGTGATAATCATTAACAGCTCGGCACTTTGTGCATCCGCTTTATAAGCGTCAAGGATCGCTTGCTGTTCTGGTGTTAATATGATGTCCTGAGATGCAGGATTTTCCCCTAATTCAATCAGTATTTCTAAAGCTTCCGTAGCGTATTGTTTTTCTAACATTGTCATTACTATGTTCTCGTTTACGTGCGTTTAAGTGATAGCTTTTTATTGAGCACAAATTATGCCTGAAACCGCGTGTGATAAAAGTATTAATTACTTGTTAACAGCCTCAGTTTTTGCAAAACCTTCGCATTCTGTATTGGTTTATAAGCAGGCGGTACAATAAGCGTTGTAATGGGCGACATATCTGCGGTAGGTAAATCAGCCAGCGAAATATAGTCAATCCTAGCGTCGTCAGTGGGTAATGTAGGGCATTCATATAAGATCACCTGATGTGATGGCGCATAGTGTTCATATAGCAATTCACATAAGATAGTTACATGTTGGGATGAACTGACTTTCGTAGTTAGAGATAACTCACCGGCTAATGCTATCTGCCACAACACTAAGTAAGCCGACGCATCATAGCGGTGTTGATAAAACATAAACTGGCTTGCTTCATAATGCTGGCAGCCGACATCCCCTGGGTCGATACCCACATCAGCATACAAACAGTCCTCGGCAGAAATTCCCGGCTCCATAACAGCACTGTAACCTTCTTCTCTAGCCTGACGAATAACATTGTGTGGTGCGCGCGCAAATACGCCTGGGTGCCCATAAAAAGCGCCCACGACACGCTTTCCTTGGCGTACCTCGTCCATCATGACCTCTACCATATCAATATACGTTTGATTGCGCGGTTTATCGCTCGAGTACAAATATTGTAGAGAGTGAGTATTCGGATTAAGCCGCTCAATGTGCTGCTGCATTACTGGGTGGCAACTACTGAACACCACATCCGCTTGGGAAATGTGGTTTTTGCAACGAATACTCATGTGAGCACCGATGGTCATGCCTGTACCGACACAGGTTATCGAGCCTTTTTTCAACTGATTGTTACTCATTGACGGGTTTACTAAAGCACAAAAGAATAGCTTATCTTATAGTACCTGTACGATTTATTTCGAAAACGGTTGCACGTCTGTGTGCTTTCATTACAGTGTGCGCTTAGATAACGTCAGCATAAGTAAAATCATGCGTAAAAAAATCTACATTGCCTATACCGGCGGCACCATTGGCATGCGCCCGTCGCCACGCGGTTACGTGCCTGCTCCCGGCTTTTTAACCGATACGCTGGCGGGTATGCCAGAGTTTAATCGACCGGAGATGCCTGAGTTTCATATTCACGAGTATGAAAACTTAATTGATTCATCCGATATGACACCCGCTGACTGGCAACAAATGGCAGATGATATCGCCGCCAATTATGATAACTATGATGGCTTCATTATTCTCCATGGCACAGACACAATGGCTTACACGGCATCAGCACTGAGCTTTATGTTTGACGGTTTGTCAAAACCGGTCATTGTGACTGGTTCACAGATCCCCTTGGCAGAACTACGTTCGGACGGTCAAGAAAATTTGTTAAACGCTTTGTATATTGCGGCAAACTATCCCATTCCTGAAGTAACGCTGTTCTTCAACAACAAGTTATTACGCGGCAATAGAGCTCGAAAAGTCGATGCCAATGGCTTCGATGCATTTGACTCACCCAACTACCCTATTTTGATCAACGCTGGCATTAAAATTCAGGTCACCGAGCATCATCGTTGTGTTGCTGAAAATAAGTCATTGAGCGTCAAACCGATTTACCCACAACCAATTGGCTTGATCAGTCTATACCCTGGGATTTCAGCGGATGTGATCCAGAATATTCTGCAACAACCAGTAAAAGCGCTGATTCTCTTGAGTTATGGTGTCGGTAATGCGCCACAATCTGACGCGATTTTAGCGCCACTTCGCTTTGCCAGAGAGCAACAAATTGTGGTGGTTAATTGTACTCAATGTGCGCGGGGCAAAGTTGACATGAGTGGCTACGCCAATGGTCATGTATTGAATGAATTAGGGGTAGTTTCGGGCTCAGATATGACGCCTGAAGCAGCCTTAGCGAAGCTGCACTTTTTGCTTTCGCAAGGGTATGATTACGACACCATTCGCGAGCTTCTGCAGCAAGATTTATGTGGCGAGTTGAGCTAATTAAACAGCAATCAGTAGCAATGAGGCGGCGCACTAGAGTGCCCGCCCTCCCATATCATCAGCTAATCGATCCAATCTAGATAGCGTATCGTCAAACCCCGCGTTCGCAGGTAAATAACTGACCTTTACGCAGGCAGAGTCACTACCATATTCAGCCTTTAACCCATCTTGGTGCCAGTTCTTTACGGTATTCAAAAAACGGTATGCAACGGGCTCGGCATCAAACACAAACTCAATAATTTGGGTAACCATACTCGCCTACCCTTGCTTCGCTTGCGTATAGGCCAATTTCGCTCTTTCCAATAGAGCTGCCTCAGTTTGACTGATTGGGCCTAGCGACAACCAAGCAGACCAGAGGTCATCCATCGACACACTTTCGCCTTCTTGCAACTTACGCGTCATCAGTTGAAGCTGTTGTTGCTCACGTAACGCAATGTCTTGAGCCGGCGAATCTAGTTGTGCAATGATTTCCATTTGCAGCGTTAACGCATGACGACTAATGTCCTCATCAGTATTCGGTGCCAATACTTTAAACGGTATGTTCGGATTATTGTCCAACGTTGTATCGGTACCCACAATACTCTGCAAATACTCGAAAGCGCTATTCGTCACATCAGCTTGTTGCTTGGCATAATGCTCTGCATTCTTAGCTTTTGCCGTTTTATGCAGATGGCTTAAACTTGCCTCGATTTGACGCACATGCTTAAGCTGCAAGCGTGTTTCACTATCATCTTTTGCCGCTATTAGTGTTTGTCGCACCGTCTCTAGCGCCTGCTCCACCTGAGATAACCACGGCTTTGTAGCGTCTGCAACGTCCACATCTACGTTTATCGCATTTATGGCCGCATTCATTTCATCCAGCACTTCATTGGACTTTTGTGCATGCTCGACTTTCAATGCTTTTAGCTTGGCGTAACCTTCATCATTCACGCTTTTAAACTGCTGCCACAATCGATGATCTTTTCCTTGCCCAGCATAGCCGACCGATTTCCATGCTTCTTGTAATGCTTTAAGAGATGCCGCGGTATTACACGGTAATGTCTCTGCAATCTGTTTAGCTTGTTCGATCAACGCTAGTTTTTGTTGCGCGTGTTCTTTTTGAATATCATTGGCTCGTTGCTGCAGTGGCTGACAAAGCTCATTAAACCGTTGCTTGAGTGATTGCCAGTCCTTACGGCCTATCTCCCCTAATGCAAACCAATCTTTTCGTAACTGCATATACCGCGAAATAAATTCATCATTTTGCTCACATGTACTGAGTGTTTCCAGCGCAGCGAGTAACGTGATCGCTTTTTGCTTGTTGCCTTCTCTTAATTCCGCTTGCTTGGCAAAAAATGCTTTGCAAGGCGCATAGGCTTTTTCAGCCGCTTCATCAAAAGCCACGGCTAGCTCACTATTACTATCAATCGGCCCAAGTGACTGCCAATCTGCTCGTAACGTAGAGATCGCTTTGCGGCGCGCCTCTATATCATCAGTGATGTTATCAGCGAGCGCTATCATTTGCTTAACGAGTTCAGGTCTGCGTGGGGTTGCTACGTAACTTTGCCAATCTTTAAGTTGTGCCACTTCATCACTGAATTGTTCATACTGGCGAATAAGCGGCTTACGTGCGCTTTCACTAAGTTCTGCGAACGCATGTTGAACTTTGGCATAGATCGAAATGGCCGCTTTAAACTTACCTTGTTTAATTAACGCAAGTCCCGTGCGTATTTTATTTTTGCAAAACGTACGCTGTGCTTGCAGTTGATTGTCATAATCAGTTAGCGCTTGTTGCCACGCCTTTCGGATGGCATACCATTCGGTAATAACAGGGGCTTTAAGCGATCCACTTGCTGTTTTAAGCACCTTTTTAATATCGTCATTTAATCCGTTAAAAGTGCGTACGGCTTCATCTGACATTACGGCTGGCGGCTCAGCATTGTTCTCTTGTTTTAAGATTGCCAGCTTCTCTTCAATATTGGTAATTACAGCAATATGCTCAGGTAACTTTGCTAGTTCTGCGGCAGTTTTTCGAAGCGCGCTTAACAAGTCGCCTTTTTGTGCGCCATCGACCCATGCATAGTCATCCATCGTCACCATGTGTTGCTCGATGTCGGCGCGCACAGCTGTGGTATCAAGACTCTGCTTGCTAGCCAATCCGTCTTCGAGCATGCCTTTGGCCGTTTGCAAAAGGGCTTTGCGTGTTTCTTTCCACTGATCTACAAGTGCTTGCTGCCTTGCCTGCTCAGAAACGCTGGCAATTTTTTCCGCGATACTGACATAAATAGCGTCTAATCTAGATTGGATAGTGTCTCGTTTCTCGCGCAACACCGCCGCTTGTTCTGATGCTAAGGTGGCGAGCTCTTCAAGGGAAGCATTAATTTCCTGTGTAAGCGCCGCACGTTTGTCCTGCCATGATAAATAGTCGCCATTGTCTGCTAATGCGAGTAATTTTGATAAAGACAAGGTTAATTGTTGTTGCAGGATAATTGGGCGCTGGGCCCTTTGATGAAGCTCATCAAGGCGCTTATCAATATACTCAAGCGTTTCAGTGTTTTTAATCGACTTGCGCAGCTTATTCAACTGACCCGTTTCGTTGATTGACTCGATGAGGTTTTGCTGAACGCCTGTGTCTTCGATATTGACGATAACTTTCCGCGTAAAGTCAGGCTCATGAATATGACGTAATATTGCATTTAGCGATTGCGCATCTGACGCAAACAATGTGGTATTCTCCAGCACCGCTTTTAAGACTGTAACATCCTTTATCTCTAAAGCGTTTGCTTTGCGTTGCGCCGCACTTAATGTGGTTAACTGTTCATCACATAGCGTAGTAATGACTTCTTTTTGTGCCGCTTTTTTAACCTTAGGATCACGCGCAATTTGGGACATTTTCAGCCACAAATCAAACGAGCCCAGACGAGCGAGTGCCGCCAAACTAACATCTGCATCAGCGTCATTAAAAGCGAGCTCATGCAACCGAGACTTATCCTCTGATTGCACAGGATCCAGTGTCGCGATTGCCTGTATTCGAACCTCTGGATCGGCATGAGTATGTTTCGGAGCAAACAAACGGCTAAATATCATGCTTTTTAAACCTTGCAATTAATGACTCTTGGGCCATTTTCATTTCATTTTTAAGCTCTTGACGGGACTTTTGCACAATCTCACCATCGGCACCGATGGTCATGTGTTCCCCTGATTGCTCAACTTTTGACTGGTACACCATTACGGCTTGCAACAGCGTATCTCTTTGTTCAGATGACAACGCCGTACCGTCAAACCACTTGCCGGTTTCGACTAATAACTTAATGCGTTCATACAATTCCGGCGTCAACGAGGTGATGAGTTGTTCTAGCTGCATTTATTTGCTCTATGAGAAACGTTTCAATAGCACCAAACGTGCACGATTGATAAGGTACCAAATGAAACCCAGTACGGAGCAACCTACCGCGATGTTCTGTTGTAAATCTGTTGGTTCTACTCCGCCCCAATACCATAAACCAAACCCTGAAACGAACATCAACATAGCGAGCATTGACTGGTTTTGCAGACTTTGACGCTTATTGAAGCGCTGCATTTGCTGTTTTCTCGCGATATCTTCTTCACTCGCGTTGCCTATCGCAAAGTTACAATGTGAACAGCTTTTCGCTTTATCGGAAATTTTCTTATTACATGATGGGCAGTCTATTAATGCCATTGTCGACTCCTATTCAATCTCGTGCAGACATCACAACGTGCACGGTAATTACGGCTTAATGACGCAAATGGTTTTGCGAGATGAAGTGATAAGCCAATAAAAAAGAGGCATCAGTATACACTGATGCCTCTGTTTCTTCACTTAAGGTTACTTGTCTTGATTACGTTGCCAGTAATCGTTAACTGACTCTTTCATTTCCTTACGCAACAACATTATGCCGAATAAGTTAGGTAACGTCATAACCACAATAGCGACGGCTGAAAGTGCCCACACTAGGGTCGTGTCTGAGAACGATGCCCAAACAAAACCTGCACAGTAAATTACACGGTACGGCATGACGGAGCGTGGACCTAATAAATAAGTCATTGCCCGGTCACCGTAATATGACCACGCGATAGCCGTTGAGAATGCAAACAGAAGTAAGCCTATGGATACAATATACTGACCAAAGTCACCAAAGAATCCACGCGTAAAGGCAATGGCGGTTAACGGTGCAGAGTGAACCAATGACTTACCTGATACTTGCAAGTTTTCGCGCACTGGCTTGCCGTCTACTATTTCCAACATGCCGGAGAACAAGTCTTCATTGTTAACACGATACACCACATCTTCGGCAACAGAACGAGAATTGATAAGCGTGTACCCGCCTGATACTGCAACACCATTCACGACAGAAACCTGACCGTTGTAGGCCTCAACCGTGTGACCATCAACACCATTTAAATAGCGGTATAACTGATCAACGCTTGCTGCATCAGATTCTGCATATTGACCGCTCACAAACAACATATCAGAACGATCAAAGATATTTTGATGCTTCTCTTTCCATACGCCTGATGAAAGGATTACAAGACCGGTGATCGTACAAATAATAATGGTATCGATAAATGGCTCTAGGATTGACACCATACCTTCTGATACTGGCTCTTTAGTACGCGCTGCGGCGTGTGCAATGGGTGCTGAACCCTGACCGGCTTCGTTAGAAAACAAGCCACGGTTAACACCACGGTTAAATGCGTAAGCAAGCGTAGCCCCTAAGAAACCACCAGCAGCGGCTGAACCGGTAAAGGCGTCACCAATCACTGCCATAAACGCTGGGCCGATGTTTTCAACATTGGCGAAAATAACCGCAAATGCACCAATCATGTAGATAACCGCCATTAACGGCACAATACGCGCTGTAACGGCTGCGATACGTTGAATACCGCCCAAAATAACAAGCGCCAACAAAATACCTAACGTCCAACCGACTATGTAAGCATCGATACCAAAGGTAGACTCGATACTGGTCGCAATACCATTACTCTGCGGTAAGTTACCCGTACCAAACGAACTGATCACCGTCGCGATAGCAAAAGCAACAGCTAACCATTTCATGTTCAAACGGCGATCCATGTAATACATTGGACCACCTGCCATCGTACCGTCTTCAGTTTTAACTCTGTATTTATGTGACAGGGTAACTTCGACAAACTTCGTGGTCATACCCAAGAATGCCGTTGCCCACATCCAAAATAGCGCAGCAGGGCCGCCGAGGAAGATAGCAAATGCCACACCAGAGATATTCCCCGTACCGACGGTACCTGACAACGCAGTCGTTAGCGCTCTAAAGTGACTGGTATCGCCTGGATCATTATCTTTGTCGTACTTGCCCGATATAACTTTACAAGCATGTTTGAAATAGCGAATTTGCGGAAACTTCAAATAAATGGTGAAAAATAAACCAACACCAAGGAGTACATACGGAAACCAAAATGCGCCCCCCAGTAATCCATCTAAATCGACGAGAAAATTATACAAACCTTCCAAGGTATTCCCCTTTGTTCTTATTGTTGTCGTGTGAGTGTAAACTGCCCAAGATTAACCCAGTTCGTGCACAACTGCACGCACTGCTACCAATATATCTTCGCCTAATTGCATGCAGCGCTGCGGAGACCAACCGTATGCAGGATCGGGTACATTCGCATTATCTTTAAACGGCATTTCAAAGGTTAATCCCATGCAATTGAAGCGTTCTGCAACCGCATTTGATGCAATGGTTAAATCGGCTTTCCCCGCTTCATCTTTTGGATAACCGTGTTCAACCTGAAATTCCGGTGTTACGTTCAATAACGTATTGCGGAAGGTATCTTCTAAATGCTTCATACGTGCATCAAAACTGGGTACCCCTTCACTGCCCGCAACAAAGTTATATGGCAGCGCTTCATCACCATGCAGATCCAAGTACATGTCAACGCCAGTCGCCTTCATTTCTTCTAGAACATAATACACTTCAGGACTACGTTCTAGCGTTGGCGTGGCCCATTCTCGGTTTAAGTTCGCGCCAACAGCATTGGTGCGTAAATGCCCCCTTGCGGCACCGTCAGGGTTCATGTTCGGTACGATATAAAACACCGCATCCTGCAGTAGCGCACGTGCAAGTCCGTCTTGTTCATCTAACAATCGCGTGATGAGGCCTTCAGCACACCATTCAGCCATTGTCTCTCCGGGATGTTGACGTGCTGTTATCCATACACGTTTTTTTCCTTCCGCTGGTTCACCGATCACCAGCAATGACATATCGCGACCATCTAATGTTTCACCCAATAATTTATGCTCACAATCGAGTGAGGTTTGCGCATGACTGATCAAGTCCAAATGGCGCTCATAGCTATAGGGTGCAAAGTACGCGAAATAGATACATGAATGCTCAGGTGTAAACTCTACCGTTAAGCTTTCACCATCAAATGTTGATTCAACACGAAACCATTCATCTCGGTCGTAGCTTGCCACAACATCGTAACCATCCCAGCCATCAGGATAAGCTGACGCTTTAAGGTCATTAATCGTAATTTTGTGTTCTTGGTAAGCCGTTGTTTGTAGGCGAAAATGGAACCATTGATAAAAGTCAGATTGATTGTCTTTGCGAATACTAAGTTGAATATTATCTGGCGCTTCAGCACTGATGACATTGATATTGCCACTGTCGAAGTTAGCGGAAATGTGCATGTAGAGTCCGTTATTCGATAAAAACGTTAGTGTAAACGTCTTGCCTATGATCACTCAATAGCAATTCGATAACTCTACCAATTTAGCCTTTGTATTGCGTTAAATATTCTCGCACTTTAAGGCCTACTGCAGTGCTATAGCCTCGCGTGCCCGACACAATTTCATGCGATGCATTCACCATATAATAAGTCGGGTATGCATCAACTTTAAATTGGCTTTTGAGCTGCTCGTTGCCGTATAAGATGGGGGCTTGAATATTGTGTTGTTGTGCAAATGCTAACACATCGTCTTCGGACGCGTAGTCCAGTGCAACACGGACAATCCTAATATTCTCATTGTCGATGTACTCGAGATTGCCAATACTCAGATGACAAACCTGACACCAAGGCGCGAAAAAATAAACCAATGTCGGTTTACCATCTGCTAATAACGGCTCGCTAGTGCCATGTGTTGTAGCGTAGTGGCGATTATTCACCCCAACACTGGTATTGGATGTCAACATATCCCGCTGTTGCCACAACAAAACGGCTATTACGATCGCTCCCCCGATGAGAATATCCCGTACCCAAATAGTCCATTTTTGTCCCGCTAACGTCATATGTTGCCCTTATAGAAACTGCGTAAAAGAACTGACCCGCACGATTGCGTTTGTATTTCAGTCATTCGTAAAAGCCGGAGGCAGTATATACGAAAACGCCCGCTGATTTAGCGGGCGTTTGTATCTACCAGAAAACTAAACTTAGTTTCGTGTATTAGCTGGCACCGATGGGAAGTCTAGCCCTGCCATGTCACGCACAACGCGCATAACCTGACAGCTATAACCAAACTCGTTATCGTACCAAACGTACAATGTCACGCGGTTGTCAGCGACAATTGTTGCCTGACTATCAACCACAGCTGCCGCACGTGCGCCCACTAAGTCGGTTGATACGATTTCTGTCGATGCAGTGTAATCAATTTGATGTTGCAGATCTGAGAACAACGCCGCATCACGCAAGTATTCGTTGATAGAAACTTTATCTGTCGCCTTTTCAAGGTTTAGATTAAGGATCGCCATAGATACATTAGGTGTCGGCACTCGAATCGCATTACCCGTTAGCTTACCGGCTAGTTTTGGATAGGCTTTAGCTACCGCTTTAGCAGCACCCGTTTCAGTGATTACCATATTTAATGGAGCACTGCGACCACGACGTTCGGCTTTGTGATAGTTATCAATCAAGTTTTGGTCGTTTGTATACGAGTGAACCGTTTCAACGTGTCCGCTGGTAATACCGTACTCTTCATCAATCGCTTTCAATACTGGCGTAATCGCATTTGTTGTACAGCTTGCGGCACTCAAAATAGTATCACTTGTGTCAATATCGCCATGGTTTACGCCGTGTACGATATTTTTGATGTCACCTTTACCTGGTGCCGTTAGGATTGCTTTAGATGCACCTTTAGCTTTTAGGTGTAAGCCTAAGCCATCGCGGTCACGCCAAATACCAGTATTATCAATGATGATCGCATTATTAATACCGTATTGAGTGTAATCGACTTCGTCTGGGCTGTTGGCGTAAATAACCTGAATATATGAACCGTTCGCTTTGATAGCTTTGCGTTCATTATCGATAGTGATACTACCGTTGAAAGGCCCATGAACTGAATCGCGACGCAATAAACTCGCTCGCTTTTCTAAATCGCCTTCACGACCACCACGCACAACAATTGCACGTAAGCGCAGTTTGTTGCTTGTACCCTGACGCTCAATCATTAAGCGTGCAAGCAAACGACCAATACGACCGAAACCATACAACACAACATCTTGTGGCTCTTGGTCATCGGTGCGGTCAATCACGTCAGCAAGCGCAGCTCGTAGGTAACCGTCTAGGTCATTATTATCTACAGCGCTACCGTAATGGAAATCGAACGCCAACTTACCGATATCAATTTGCGCTGGGGCAAGCGTCATGTTGCTCAAAGCTTCCAAAATCGGCCAGCTTTCACGCAAACGTAATTTGACACCTTCGTGCAAACGAACAGTACGGTGTGCTTTAATCACATCGATTGCGCTAGCGTTTAACAGAGGGCGACCGTAAATTGAAATTTCAACTGCGTGATTGCGGTACAACTTGCCAATCAACGGCAACATCATTTCTGCATATTCTTGGCGCTCTTGCCAACTGGATTGTAACTCTTGTTCGAATTGCTGATTCATGCCCCACCTAGATAGTAATCATTCGCTATACTTAACGCCACGCATACATCCGCAGTATCGATTCATTTTTGTTCACCAAATACGCTACACTGATGTTGTGATAAATCGCCGTGACGCCCTCACTAAAATCGGGCGGTATTGTAATGAAGCATTTGAAGAACGCCAAATTGTTGAAAAATTTCAGTTTTAGTTAAATAGCCGAGGGTAATTTGAATTTTTTACGTTATTTTCCGTCACTTGTTACACTTTCATGTTTATTGTGGTTGTCTGGCTGTACGGAATTTACCGCGAAAACCGTCGCGCAAATGTGCAAAGAAGATCCGTCAATTTGCAATGACCTAAATCCTGATGCGTGGTGCCGTGCAGAAAAAGCCGACATCATTAAACACCGATATTCATTATCTAACCCGCCCAGCAACAAAGAGCAATATCAAATGATTTTGTTCTTTGAAGACTACCAGCAATGCATCGCAAAGGCTGCTCAAATCAGGCATAAAGAATTGAGAGAGAAAGAAAGTGGTCGTATGAAGGGTTTGCTAACCGCACAAAATGAACTTAAACGCTTAGCTAGAGAAACACGCAACACCGATGATCCATACTTAAGCTTTTACCAATGGTCTCGCCATGGCCATGACGACGCACTTTCACGCTTTTTGCGCTATGAGAAAAATGGTCAACTCAATACGGCTCCTTTGCAAGTTGGGTTAGCCAGTTATCATGCAAAGCGTGACACAGGTAAAGCCATCAACGCACTTTACACGGCGTTAAGCCTGTACCAAGAAGACGAGGAAATCGACCCCGATATTTTTATATCGCTTTACACATTACACAAATCGAGAGATGAAGTGGAAATGGCAATTGTATGGGCGTTAATTGCAGCGGAGTATGAAGAGAATGAAGTTGACTTTGCAACCCTGCAAAGTATGGCATCAGACGCTGGATTAGACTTCGATTACCTGCAACAGCGTGCAGATAGCATCCATAGCAATATTGAATCTAGGGAATTTACATTTAACGCCTAACTGAAAGTAAATTTCAGTTTGGCGTATCAAAAAATTGACATATTTTGGTTATTTAGTGCATTTATTTGCCCGTTGCTTGCCCAAATCTATCATTTGGAAAGGCTGTTTGAGCCACCAAGCAACAAAATCTTCAACGTTTGAAAGCCACAGAGAGCTCAATGCTGGCGTTTTCGCCGCACTTACATCGATCATTACGCAACATTGTTGCAGATCTGATTAACCTAGAACGTTACTTGGGAGTGAATTGCAATGATACAGAATTCACGCAATAGCGCTTTCCGGTCGGCGCTGGACCATCATCAAACACATGACCTAAATGCGCATCACATTGCTGACACACGATCTCTATGCGGTGCATGCCATGGCTGTGATCTTCTTGATAGCCAACATTCCCCGCATCTGTTTGAGCATAAAATGACGGCCAGCCGCCCCCCGATTCAAACTTAGCTTGCGCTTCAAACAATTCCGCTCCGCAACATGTACAGTGATAGGTTCCCGGTGCAAATTGATTTAGCAATTCGCCCGTAAAAGGACGCTCAGTACCGCGTTCACGACACACGCGAAATTGTTCGGGAGTTAGTTGTGCTTTCCATTCATCATCGGTCTTTCTCATACTAACTCCCATTTCTTGCGATTTATTTTTTAATAATCACTTGTGGACGTTGTGGATCATTCCACTCTATATGGTAGCGCTTGCCTTCCGGCTTATCTGTGCGTTGGAACGTATGTGCGCCAAAGAAGTCACGCTGTCCTTGCAACAAGTTCGCCGGCAGCACAGCCATACGATAGGAATCGTAATAGCTCAACGCAGACGTCATGGCAGGACACGGGACGCCTGACAATACTGCATGACTTATCGCACTACGCCAATCTTGCTGGTAGGTCACGATTTGTTGCGTAAAGAATGGGTCGACCAGCAAGTTTGCCAGTTTTTCATCCTGCTCGTATGCTTGCGTGATGGACTGCAAGAAAACTGCTCTAATTATACAACCGGCACGCCAGATCTTGGCGATTTCGGCAAAATCCAACTTCCAGCCGTGCTCTTTGGCAGCGATGTCCATGAGCTGGAAACCTTGTGCATATGCACAGATCTTGCTGCAATAGAGCGCATGTTTTAATGCTGCAATAATCTCAGCTTTTTGCGCTTCACTGTATTCAGGTAACGCAGGTCCCGCCAAACATTTACTGGCAGCAACGCGTTCTTTTTTCAAGCTGGATAAGCTTCTGGCAAACACGGCTTGCGCAATAGTTTGAGCCGGACTTCCGACTTCTAGCGCGCTCACGGCGGTCCAAAGGCCTGTTCCCTTTTGGCCTGCTCGGTCAAGAATAACATCAACCAATGGCGTGTCAGTTTCTTCGTCCATTTGATCCAGTACTTCAGCACTGATCTCAATAAGATAACTGTTCAATTCGCCCTCATTCCATTCACGGAACACATCAGCGATTTGACTTGGGGTCATACCTAAAGCCAAACGCATAATGTGGTAAGCCTCGCAAATCAATTGCATGTCGGCATATTCAATCCCGTTGTGGACCATTTTGACGTAATGACCAGCACCAACCGGGCCAATATAAGTCGCACACGGCTCACCTTCTGTTACGGGTTGACCGGGTATATTGGACTCAAGAGGCTTACCCGTTTTAGGGTCAACCTTTGCAGCAATAGATTTAAACACGGGTTCAAGGCGCGTCCAGGCATAAGGGTCGCCTGACGGCATTAAGGATGGTCCAAATCGAGCACCTACTTCTCCGCCAGATACAGCGGTTGAGAAGAATATGAACTTGCCTTTGTACTGTTTTTCACGCTCGACCGAATCAGTCCATAAACTGTTGCCTGTATCAACCACAATGTCATCTGGCGCGATGCCTGAATCGATAAGATGGTGACAAACGTGATCAACCGGCTCGCCCGCAGGTACCGACAGAATGATTAAATGAGGCGCTTTTAATTTACTGAGTAGCTCAGTGTAAGAACGACACGCGACGACACGAGGCGCCTTATCGCCACGCTCCAGCGTATCTTGCGCGATGATGCCATCAACTTTTGACTGGTCAAGATCAAAGCAAGCGATACGATATCCGTTATCCGCCAGGTTTAAGGTAAGGTTTTTGCCCATTACGCCTAGCCCGATAAATCCGATATCACACAAATTATCGTCAGCTATGGTTTGGTTCGGTTGATTCATCATGTTTTCCCCATCGCATAATGGGGCGGCATAATACCAAAGCTCGGTTAATAGGAGTAGGTGAAAATTGCAATTGATTTACCTGCTTGTAAAAACAATTGATTAACACACACTTTAGGGGTTTGTGAAATGTCGGCATAACGCGTATCCAAACGCAATGTCCAGCCAGCTTTCGGGGCAAAAAATGGCAACGCAAAACGCACATCATCGTCACTGGCATTCACGCATATCAGCCAGTGTTCTGGGCGAATATGCTCTTTATCACAAGATAAACCCCGTATTTCCACTGCAAATGCCTGATTTTCGCTCTCATGCCAGTCATGCGGTGCTTTGTTTGTACCATCAGTTTTATACCAATGAACGGTGGCAGGGTTACGGTTGCAGTAATATCCGTCGTCCTCTAATTGCAAGCCTTTAAGCAATTGACTGCTGTTACGCAATGCTATTACTTCGCGGCAAAATTTAAGAAAGCATGCTTGATTAGCATCTAGCTGCCAATTAAACCAATTTATTGAATTATCCTGACAATACGCATTATTGTTGCCTTGTTGCGAGCGACTCAGTTCATCACCACCTAAAATATGCGGCGTACCTTGTGACAGTAATAATGTAGTAAACAGGTTGCGCTTTTGACGCTCTCTTAACGAATTAATTTTAGGGTTATCGGTTTCCCCTTCATGCCCATAATTGGCCGACAAATTATGTGAATGCCCGTCTCGATTTTCTTCCAAATTGGCTTGGTTATGTTTTTCTGCATACGTCACGACATCATGCAAAGTGAAGCCATCATGATAGGTCACCATATTGACTGAGGTACATACCGGCTTGAAGCCTTTATGAAAGATATCGCGAGATCCCATTAAGCGAGTAGCGAAATCACTGGTGAGTCCTCTATCCCCTCGCCAGAATGCTCGTACTGTATCTCGAAACTTGTCATTACATTCACGCCAGCCGTTGGGAAATCCACCGACTTGATAACCACCTAACCCAATATCCCAGGGCTCTGCAATCAGTAACACGTCACGCAATACTGGGTCCTGCTCAATCGCTCGGAAAATAGCGGCGCAAGGAGAGAACACTAACGGGTCTCGGCCTAGGCTCGCAGCCAAGTCGAAACGGAAGCCATCGACACCAATGACCTGAACCCAAAATCGCAGAGCATCCATTATAAGGCGCAGCATTTGTGGCTGAGCCGTATTAATACTGTTGCCACAGCCCGAATTATTGATAAAGCTGCGACTTCCATCTTCCATATGCTGATATAAATATGCTTGAGAGCCCTGCAGCCCTTTGAAGCTCAATACTGGACCGCCTTCCCCACCCTCTGCAGTATGGTTAAAGACAACATCCATGATGACCTCAATCCCGGCATCATGGTAAGCACGTATCATTTGCTGACATTCAGATAGCGGGTCTTTGAGGGCATAGCGTGGTTCAACAGCGAAGAAATTAACTGGGTTGTAACCCCAGTAATTAGTCAGTCCTAATTGCGTGATGTACGGCTCTGGCATAAAGCTAGCGCAAGGCAGAAACTGAACCGTTGTAATACCCAGCAAACGTAAATGCTCAATCACAGACGGATGACTCGCCCCTAGATAAGTGCCGCGAAGTTCAGTTGGTACATCAGGGTGTAGTTGTGTGAGTCCTTTTACGTGAGCTTCGTATATAATGCGTGGCGATTCTTTATCAAGAAGCTTATGTGGCTTAGCAGGCCTATCGGCAGGCATGACAACTGACTTGGGCACCATTTGATGACTGTCGCCTTTGTAGCGTTTTTTATCCCAATGACACGCGCGGCTTATCTGCTTTGCGTAGGGGTCAATAAGCAGCTTATCGATACTTTTATTAGCGGGAACGCCATCATCAACACGGTAGCCATAAAACTGTCCGGCTTTCAGCCCTTCTACGCATACATGCCAAACATGACCCGTTTTACCCAACATCGGATATTCCGCTGTTGGGGCTTCAGAATCTGGATCAAATAAGCACACATAAACCAGTTTCGCGTCTGGCGCATATACGGCGAAATTAACACCTTCGTCGACAAGGCTAGACCCTAGAGGGTCTGGAGTGCCAAGCTCGATTCTTACCATATGCGCAGTTACCCAGCGTTATTCAAAGACGATATATAATGTAGCTAATGGCGGTAAATTAAAACAAATAGAATGCGGTTGATGGTGCCATCCATGCGGTTCAGAGGTCACAACATCTTGCATTGCGTAGTGACTTCCCCAATACATCTGAGCATCAGTGTTCAGAATCAACTTATATTGCCCTTTGTCTTGCACGCCTAGCCTAAAGTTATCACGAGGAATAGGTGTAAAATTACTTACGGCATAAACCTTTTGTTTGCCGTTTTTACTCATGCGTACAAAAGACAAAATACTTTGGTCAGCATTGTCGTGATCAATCCATGCAAAGCCTGAAGGGTCAAAATCTAACTGATGCAGTGCAGGGTAGTCACAATGCAGCTTATTTAAAGTGCGATAGAGAGCTTGTATGCCTTTGTGTTTATCAAATGCCAACAAGTCCCACTGTAATTGAGCGTCATGGTTCCATTCGTTCGCTTGGCCCAGTTCGTTGCCCATGAAATTTAACTTTTTACCCGGATGAGCAAACATGAATGCTGCGAAGCTGCGTAAGTTAGCGGCTTGCTGCCATTCATCGCCGGGCATTTTGCGTAGCATAGAGCCCTTACCGTGCACCACTTCATCGTGAGATAAGGGCAGCACAAAGTTCTCATCAAAGGCGTACACCATCGAAAACGTAATTTCGCCGTGATGATAGCGACGATATGCAGGGTCTTTGCTGATGAAATGTAATGAGTCATGCATCCAGCCCATATTCCACTTAAATCCAAAACCAAGACCGCCATCAAACACTGGTCGAGACACTTTGGCGAAGGATGTTGACTCTTCCGCTATCGTCATAGCGTGTGGAAACTTGCTGTAAACCTCTTGGTTCATCCACTGCAATAGACTAATCGCTTCATAATTGTGATTGCCGCCGTCCACATTGGGGATCCACTCACCATCATTGCGTGAATAATCGAGATAAAGCATTGACGCCACAGCATCGACACGCAATCCATCAATATGAAACTTATCTAACCAATACAATGCGTTAGACACCAAAAATTGACGCACCGTTTGTTTACCGAAATCATATATGCACGAATTCCAGTCGGGATGCCAGCCTTTGCGTGGATCTTCATATTCGTAAACACAACTACCATCAAAACGCGCTAATCCATGTCCATCTTCCGGGAAGTGGGCAGGCACCCAATCAATGATCACGCCGATACCGTTTTGATGGCATTGATCAACAAAATACTTAAAGTCATCAGGATGGCCAAAACGACTGGTTGGTGCGAATAAACCCACCGGTTGATAGCCCCATGAACCATCAAAGGGGTACTCGGATATAGGCAAAAGTTCTACGTGGGTGTAATGCATGTCGACCAAGTATGGTATCAACTCTGCGGCAAGCTCACGATAGGTCAGATATCGCTCGCCAGATCCTTCGCTAGGCCGCTTCCATGAACCTAAGTGGCATTCGTAGACACTCATGGGCAGTGAATAAGGATCTTTATGCTCGCGATTCATCCACTCAGAATCATGCCATTCATACACTGTATGATCATAAACCCGTGAAGCATGCGATGGGTATTGTTCGGCGCTAAAACCTAATGGGTCTGCCTTATGCGGCAACTCATTTCCAGCTGAATCCTTAATTTGATATTTATACTGCGTACCGCTTTGCAACCCGGGTACAAACAGCACCCAAAAGCCCAAGTCTGTTTTTTGCATCGGGTGGCAGCTGCCATCCCAAAGGTTAAACTCACCAATCAACGATACCGCTGACGCGTTCGGTGCGTAAACCGCAAACCTTACGCCATTGACCAAGCCGAAATCAGGTACCTCAAGTGAGCATAACTGCGCTCCCGCTTGTTGATACAAATTTTCAGGGGCATGGTCGATATAATGCACCGCATGATACGCTTCTTGCTGAAATAAATACGGATCCAGTATCTGATATGAAGTGTCATCGGTCGTAATATCGAAACCGTAGAGCGCCGGCAGCTTGGCAGATTTCAATGTAGCAGAATAAAAGTGAGAATTATCTTGAGCTTTAAGATCTGCAACCGATTGACGCGTTTGCCAATCGATTACACTCACCTTCTTAGCACCGGGCAGCCAAGCATTCAGCGTCACCTCCTTGCCACTTGTTTGCATACCTAATATTTCAAAGGGTTTGGCACAAGTCGCATGAGTTAATTCTTGAATGTGCTGCATTAGAAATCCTTATTTAATTGTTGCCTGCATGTTTTCTCGCAGTATCAATACGTGATGCTAACTCACTTATTTTCGGATCATCAAATATTGATGATAGTGAACGTGATAACTTTCGTTTCCAATTCGGATACTCATCAAATGTACCCGGAATATTGACAGGTTTGTCCATTTGAAGCCAATCTTCAAGCTGCAAGCTCAGCAATGCACTAGAACCGCCAGCCATATGCACTTGCATACCGAAATTCAATGCCTCTGTCATCGGAGTATGCTCTACATTACGACCAACATCCTCGCCAACAGACAAATGGCCGTGTAATGAATCGAGGATAGACTGTTTATTCGCATGGCGATCATCGTATAACGAGTGCAGCACCGCTTCATCTCTATATAGGCCAAGTTCTTTACCTAACTCTAAGTCAAAGCAATGCCAATAGCCGATTAGTGTTGGCATATCATGCGTCGTTAGCGTCGACATAGATTGAACAGGATAGTGACTGGGTGAGAAGAAACCACCGTCTTCTGCCTGTTCAAAGAAAAACACCCGATAGGAGTATATGCCATTATCCGCCAGTTTCTCGCGGATCTCGTCAGGCACAGTACCTAGGTCTTCGCCAATCACTAAGCTCTGATGACGCTGGCTCTCTAGTGCCAATATGCCAAGCAAATCATCCACCGGGTAGTAAACATACCCTCCGGATTTCGCACCATCTCCTTTACGTATCCACCACAAACGTAACAACGCCATCGCGTGATCTATACGCAAAGCACCTGAGGCATGCATATTGGCAGCAAATAAATCGATAATCGGTTGATATCGTTGAGCGTATAATTGCTCAGGGTCCATAGGCGGCAACCCCCAGTTTTGACCCAATGGGCCCAAAATATCGGGCGGTGCACCAACACTGGCTTCTGTGCAATAGAGCGATTTATTGCCCCAAATTTCAGCGCTTCCTTCACTCACGCCGACGGCCAGGTCTCGATACAAACCAATGGTCATGCCGAGTTCCTTGGCTTTTTCGCTAGCTTGCTCAAACTGCAAGAATGCTTGCCATTGTAGGAACTTATAAAACTTGATCCGCTGTGCATGTTGCTTTTGGAACTTTGCCACATCTTTGCTGGAGAAATCTTCATATTTACTGGGGAAAACTGGCCAGCCCCAACTTTCTTTCCCTTCGCTTTTCAGATGTTCTTGCATTGCGTCGAATGTCGCCAAAACATCAAGACTTTCACCACCACTTTCAACAAAGGCTTTAAATGCTTTGTTTACACGCGAGTTCTTGGTTAGATGCATGGCGTTAAACACATCAAATACACGCGACAACGCCGCCAATTTTAATTTTGCAACGGCATCATAATCAATGTAGTCGACTTGGCGTACGTGCTGCAGTTGTTGCTGGAAGCCAGAATTGTTAATCAACGATTGCACTGATTCGTCATTAAAACCGTCAATTTGCGCAACGTCTATATATAAGTAGTTCAACCAGCGTCTGGATGAAGGACCATATGGACTGCACGCATCGGGGTTTGAAGGATACAGCGCATGAATTGGATTTAGCCCGATGAAATCAGCGCCTTGATGCGCAGCCTTTTCAACCAAGAAGCTTAAATCACTAAAATCCCCTATTCCCCAGTTACTTTCACTGCGTAAACAATAGAGCTGGACACTCAAGCCCCAAATTTTCTTTCCTTTCGCGACCGAATCCGGCGTATAACATCGCTCTGGCGCTATAATCAATCGCATATCAGCTAATACATCGTTTCCATCCGCGACTAATTCTACTTGGTGATAGCCTAGCGGCAGATCATTAGCTAAATCCACTGCATACGCTTGAAATTCAATATCGTTGACGTCAGCAGCACCAATCAGATTACAATCCACCGGTGTAAATGTGTGCGAGGTCTGCTGCCCGTCTTCCAGCGTAATGACAAACGTGTGCTCATCATTCACTAACTCGATGGGTAGTTTTACCGTAATAACTACATGTTCATTCGTACGCACCACCTGCACAGGCTCAAGCGGCTTTAACCAAGCCGCTTCAATCTTGTGTTGAATTTGTTCTTCTATTACTGCATCCGATTGAGTGTCATACCCCATCGCTTCTAGCAGTTTGGTTTTCGTGGACGCCTCAACCTGTGCCGGGTTTCCCCACGCATCGATATACTTCGTTTCTATGCCTCGCATTTCGACCAAAGAATCAAGCGCTTTTGATGCCATATATATATCCGTTATGAAAGCTGGTTTATGAAGCCAGGTAAATAAATTGTTAATATTATGATTTAACAACGCCTGCATCGCATTTGAATACGATTGCAGAGATTTATGCATTACTTATAAATGTAATTTTACATCATTTTATCGCTTAATCTTTGCGAAATTTGGTTTTTTGATCCATAATTTTCGTAATTATATTACATAAAGGCAAAACAATGACTATTAAGGTAGGAATCAATGGCTTCGGTCGCATCGGTCGACTGGTACTAAGAGCGGCTACAAAGCGTGACGATATTGATATCGTCGCAGTCAATGACCTTTTAGACGTTGATTATATCGCCTACATGCTTAAATACGACTCAACGCACGGCCGTTTTGACGGCGACGTAGAAGTCGTGGATGGTCACTTAGTCGTCAATGGCCAAACCATTCGTGTTACTGCTGAAAAAGATCCTGCAAACCTAGCGTGGTCTGATGTAGATGTTGATGTGGTGGTTGAAGCTACAGGCCTATTTTTGACTGAAGAAACCGCACAAAAGCATATTCAAGCAGGCGCTAAGAAAGTTGTGATGTCTGCTCCGTCTAAAGATACAACCCCAATGTTTGTCATGGGTGTAAACCACAATGACTATGCAGGACAAGCTATTGTGTCAAACGCGTCATGCACAACCAACTGCTTGGCACCTGTCGCAAAAGTACTGAATGATGAATTCGGGATTGTGGATGGGTTAATGACAACGGTACACGCGACAACCGCAACTCAAAAAACCGTTGATGGACCATCATTAAAAGATTGGAGAGGCGGACGCGGTGCCTCGCAGAACATCATTCCATCATCAACTGGCGCGGCAAAGGCTGTTGGTAAAGTGATTCCAGCGCTGAACGGCAAGTTGACCGGTATGGCTTTTCGTGTTCCAACCGCGAATGTATCCGTTGTTGACCTAACCGTTAATTTAGCTAAGCCTGCAAGCTATGCTGACATATGCTCAGCCATGAAGTCGGCTTCTGAAGGTGAATTAAAAGGCGTATTGGGTTACACAGAAGATGCTGTTGTTTCGCAAGATTTTATTGGCGAAACACAAACTTCCGTGTTTGACGCGACTGCCGGTATCGCACTCACCGACACCTTCGTGAAAGTTGTTGCTTGGTATGACAATGAAATGGGCTATTCCAGTAAAGTGTTGGATTTAGTCGCTCATATTTCAAAATAATTAGATGGGTTCAATGCCTAGGGTATTGAACCCCTCTCCTTCCTGACCTAGTCTTTCAGTCAGACATTGACTCCCTACTCGACGTAAGGTTTTTTATGAACGCGTCAACAGTATCAAAAATCCAGCAAGGCAACGTCGACATTATTCGCGTAGAGAATGCTTTCGCATCGCTAGAATTAAGCCTTTTTGGTGGTCAAGTACTCTCATTTTCACCTCGTCATGATAATCGCAATCGACTATGGCTCAGCGAAAAAGCGATATTCGATGGTATTACGCCTATACGTGGTGGGATCCCGATTTGTTGGCCTTGGTTTGGTGCGGGCCCCGATAAGTTGATATCACAGTTCGGTAAATTGCCTGCTCACGGGTTTGTGCGCACGTGCACTTGGGATATTGAACAAATTTCGGACAATGAAAGCGCGACAGTCATAACGCTTACCCCTAACATTGACTATTCAACTCAGGTCATTTCAGCGTTACGAGTAAGACTGCACATTACACTGAGCCAGACCTTAACGGTTGCACTGGAAACGACCAATGTTGGTAAACAGTCGGAGTTTACTGCTGCATTGCACAGCTATTTTGCAGTAAACAATATTGCAGCTGTCGAGATCCAACATATTACTAGCCCATACTGGGACAAATTGAGCGGACAAGACACCCTCCCTGCTCCAACACCTTATGTTATTGATGCTGAAACTGATCGCATTCATACCGAAGCAGTACCACAGGTTTTGATCAGTGCACTAGGTGATAAAACTGAGATTACATCTGAAGGTCACGACAGTATTGTTGTTTGGAATCCTTGGAAAGATAAAAGCCATTCCATGAAAGATATGACTGACGACAGCTATGAAACTATGTTGTGCATAGAAACCGCACGAACTCAGCATAGTGCTATCGCAGCGGGCGCAACACATTGGTTAAAACAAACGATTCGGTAAAGTTTTTAACCAATAGAGCTATCTTCATCGTTGCGTAATTCCGCAACACTTTGTGCTGCGGTTACCCGTTATTCCGATAAAAACCAGGGTCTACTTGGTACTCAGAGCAGACGACCAGTTTTTGAAGCCAATCAACATCAAAGAAGAATATTTAAATATCTTTGTGCAGCGCCCCCCCAAAAAAACCTCTATGCTGGTTATAACGACCTCTGAATATTACAGCTTGTGCTAAAGAAAACATTCTTCATTGCTTCAGGTATCATTTTAATAGTTGCTTATTCTTAACTATCTTCGTTTTATGCTGCTATTCAGCAGGCACTTCCAATAATTATTGTAAATGCGAAGGAGTCTTCCTCGGAAACAGAGCAGGCCATTAAATCGTTATTTGATCATTGTGATATTGAGTTCCAATCAACCTTGTTACCTGAAATTTATGTGGAAAGCAAATCCGTTCCAAAAGCATATTATCGCTTATCACATTCTCAAAAACCTGTGCATCGCTCCATCGAATCCTTGATTAAAGAATTTGAGAACTCTGAAAAAGATAACGCCCACATCTATTATCTTCTCGAAAGTCCTACACTTATAGCGTTAAAACAGTTGAGGCAAAACATTGATCGTAGTTTTATAGGGGAAGCTCGAACATCATTACTAGTCCGACTAATACCAATTTTACCAATTGAAGTTCCCGTATCAAAAAACCGGTGCGAGCTTATTGAAAGTTATATGCTCTACACTAAATATGTTTTTGGCGGGGCTAGTTTCTTGATTTAACTATCGTCGTGATCGCATTCGTTGGCACAGCGGATTCCAATGACCCTGAAAATTTGTGAATATAATGTTTTTTCTTCAAATTATAACCGTTCGGAAATTGTGTTTTAGAGCCACAAGAAGCAATACACATCAGCCTCGTACGCAGATATTGTTAAAAAAATACTCTTATTTCAGCCCATTTTTAAAAATTACGTGTTAACTTGAAAATAACTGGTCTGGTGAAAACTTTAACTCACGAACGCTCAAAATTACTATTTAAAAATTGAGTTGGCGTCATGTTTTCAAACTTCTTAAATGCGTGATTGAATGCTGATTTTGAATTGAAGCCACATTCTAGTGCCTCATCAAGAATTGCGCCGCGTTTATCAGTATTGGCAATAAGTTGTGCTTTTACCGCATTCACTCTCAGGCCGTTGATGTAGTCATTAAAGTTTTTTCCAGTTGCTACATTTATTGCCCACGAAGTGTCTTTTACATTTAACCCTGTTTGTTCTGCCACCTTCTGTACAGTCAATTTAGATATCTTAAATAGTTGTAAATTTAGTACTTTTGAATTGATTGAGTCGAAGAGTGTCTGCGCTAATGCATTATCTTCATTGGTTGTGATGTCATTATTGTTTTCAGAATTGAGCTCATCGTTAGCGTCATTTTCTATCGTAAAACCGGTGAACAATTCTGTTTGGTTAAGTGACTTTACTAACAAATAACTACAAATCACTAAGAGCAAAACCAAATCAAAAACATACCACTGATAATAAATTTCGTTGCTAATAAAGTGCTTACTGTTAAGTCGGATCATATCAATAAGTAAGAACACTACGATGATAATACCGCTATTTTCAACCCAACGTAGACGGATTGACAATTCGTCTGAATGGGAATTCAATGCGGCGTTTTCATAGCGACGAAGTAATTTGTAGGAGTGAAACAAATATATTATTTGACTTAGCGAGCCAAGCGCAATGATGAAATCAACGTACTGTGTGAAAGGTAGCGACACTATTGCAGGTAAACAATGTAATGCTACGCGCTGACTTGAGAGTGAACGGCTGGAAACTAAGTTTTGCGAAGCATAATAAAGGATTGGCCCCACTAATAAAGTAAACGAAGGCGTAATAAAAAAATAAGGCTTGGTGATGTTGAGTTCTTCTAAGATGTTAAACGTCATCAATACTGCAAAATACAGTATTATCAACATCACACCTCTATATCGCTGCCGACCATAAAGTAAAGCGAAACTGAGTAAACCTAAGAAAATAAAAAGTCCCTGTAGGATATTTGCGGTAGAGAGAAAGACAACGTCATACATGGTTATTTTTTATATTACTTCGAGTTTACTTTAGGGTGCAAAAAGATAATTTAAATCGAAATTAAAGTGCTGAATCCTAATTCGGGACGCTTATTCCGAGTGAAAAGTTTATCTTCGGGTTTTACAGAATTATACGGTGCCAGAATACATATGATTAGCATTAAAATACATGGTTGCATTTGGGCGAGCTTATTTTTCTTTTCTTTTGCTGCAGCGGCTGAAAAACCAAACAAAGTACTCCAAGTGAGTAATAGTGCTCTGGATGTGTTAGTAGGAGAAGTGCAAGAGCTTGATTCAGTACTCTACTTTCAGAATAAACAAGATGCGTTACGACTTTGCAAATCAGGGGTTTGTAATGATGCCCTGCCTTTATTGTCTAGATTGACTCAACAATTTAATGCGGATGGAGATACTTGGTACTTATTAGGTAACGCCTATCGACAAGCCGGTAACTATGAGGCTGCGGCCAGTGCTTTGGTTACCGCACTCGAATTGGGAACGAAACTACGAGGTATTCCAAACGGCGCAAGTAATCCAAACGACTTAATGGTGATTATTGCTGAAGTGTATGCTCAGGCAAATAATAAGGCCTTGGCGCAGCATTGGTTAACTAAAGCATTAGATTTTCGGTGGGATGATAAGCCAAAGCTATCTGGACATAGCTTATTTCAGAAAGGGAAAAACCCATATTTCAAACCGTACTATGAAAAAGACTGGTACAAATCATTGTCGGGCATTGCTGATATGCCTGACAACAGAGTAGAAGGTTGGCGCCTGGACCTCAATTACTTACTCTCTGAAATAAAACGCCTACACGTAGCACCTTTCCATTCAATTTCAGAACCTGAACTAACCAAAAAGGCGAAGCAGTTATACGACGAAATTCCAAATCTTAGTGACCACCAAATTGTATTTGGCTTGATGGAGCTCTTGGGTAATATTGGAAATGGACATAATTTTATTATTCCAGCATGGGGAAAATTAGGTAATTTTCAGCAACTGCCTGTTCAGTTTTATCAATTTGCGGACGGATTATATGTAGTCAAAGCATCTGACGAATACCAACACCTTGTTGGCACTAGAGTATTAAAATTCAACGAAATGGACGCCAATAAGGCATTGCGACTCACTGACATAGTGAACCCTAGGGATAATAATATGCAAAGGCTCTGGCTGGGACCGTATTATTTGAGCCTCCCCGAGGTGCTTGAGGGTATTGGTGCAATAGACAATCCAGATACCGTTACGTTGACACTAATGGATAGGCAAGAAAATCTGTTTGAGACATCATTGAATCCGGTTCCAATGAGTTTTAGTGGTTTCCCCAAATTACCCGCAGTGACAGGAGCGACGACAACTCCGCTCTATTTAAAACAAAATAACGATGAGTACTGGCGCGAATGGTTGGAAGATGAAAGTATCTTATATGTACAATTTAATGACGTCCGGAATAAACGTTCAGTTACTTTTGATAAGTTTAATCAACAACTTCAGAGTGAAATTAAAGACCGTCAATCTAAGGCTTTAGTACTCGACCTTCGTCATAACAGCGGTGGCGATGGTTCAATTACCCCACCAATGCTCAAAACACTGGTGCTATTTGAGGCATTAAACCCATCGGGCGCAACGTTTGTCATTGTCGGCAGAAATACTTTTTCCGCTGGTCATGACCTGTTAATGAATGTTGTTAAGATAACCAATGCCGTTGTGGTTGGTGAACCCTCGGGTACTCGCCCTAATACCATCGGAGAGGCTGGATGGTTTTATCTCCCATATAGCGGCCAAATAGGGATAATTTCTTCTCAATTTCATCAGAAAGGCAGCGCTGAAGACCATCGTATTTGGATAGCACCAAGCGTCCCTGTGGCACTAACGTCCCAAGTGTACTTTGCAGGTGTTGACCCCGCGATGGAATCAATTAAAGAAATAATAAAGCTCCGTGTAGGCCAGAAATGACAAAACCTGTTCAGCGACAGCGGCCTGCAGGCAGAAAACAGATCTTCTCTGGACGCTCTCATGCTCTTTGGCAGCATTGCGATAGATTTTTCAAGGATAGGCGTATGACTACAAATAAGCTTTTAGTTCTTAGCCTTTCAATGTTTTGTTTCTCTATTTCGGCTAAATCCCTATTAGTAAACCAAGCTGAATTAGAATATGAAATTAAAGGCACAGGAGAGAATATTACACTGTTTGAGGCTGGTGCGATTTCTGGCATGGCGGGTTGGGATTCAATTTGGAGCAGGCTTCCTGAGAGTGTTACAGCGATAAGATATTCAAGAAGAGGTGAAGGTAGATCAACGGCTTGTACAGGTGATCTGACCTCAAGTGACTATGTAGAAGATGCTGAAGAGTTACTTAATCAACTCAAAATAGAAAAACCCATTATTTATGTGTCTCACTCTTATGGGGGTAAGGTTGCGAGGGAGTTTGCAGTTAGGAATCCGGAAAAGGTTGTAGCGATGCTGTTTATCGATCCTATCAACCCTAGAGACGTGGACATTATCGAACAACTGGATCCGATTGGCGGGAAGGAATCGAATGAGAAGTTAAAATTCGCTGATATAAAAATGGGGAAAGAGAATAATTGGTGCTTGATTAACGATATCTGGGATAAAACGCCATCATTTGGGTATGGTGATATTAAAAACATCCCAATAACGTTAATCGCAGGTGTGAAAAAATTTGAAAACCCAACGCGTCTTTTTGATACAGATGAGGCACGTGAATTATGGGGGAATGTTCAGTCAGAATGGGTGCTTAAATTTCCGCAAGGAAAGGCGGTAATGGCTGAGAAAAGTGGACATTTCGTTCAAGATGATGAACCAGATTTAGTGCTTTCTGAAATTAAGAAGTTAATCATCAGGGCAAACGAAAACTAGCTCGAACTTAATTCGCAATCACGGTGCTGGTGATGGCGGGCAAAATAGCCGTCATGAGGATAACCATCTGACAGGCCTCTATCACTTCTTTTGTCGCCTCGCCTACAACATCACCTTTAGCAATTCGCTCAATTCGATCCTTGTACTGTTTCAAAAACGCTTTATCAAAATGTTTCTTTAACAGGCCAGAGACCTGAAGCAAAGAGACCAACACGACCATTTGAGGTACGGGATCAGCCCCCTTATGTGTAATTAACTCATGCAATGCTTGTTTGATTTGCTGCTCAGGAACGGGGTTTATCTCTGGGTAAAGTTGTCGAGTAAATACCAACAATATTTTGTCTTGTTCAGCCTTTAGAATGCCTGCTGAGCAGAGCGAACGAGCGACTTCATGCTTTAGATTTTTCTGACCAGCAATCTTACTGACAGCACTTTTTAACTTCAGTGGTTTGGTTGCACGCTTAAGCACATCCAACGCATTAGCAAGGAGTTTATCGCTAATACGTTCTGATGCGACAACGGATACTCTTTTGTCATTACTCGTGATAGACACACAGCCTTTTAGCATTAATTCGGCCAATATAGCGCCAGCTAAAAGATACTCGACAAACTCAGCTTGAAACGTTCCTTTGTCATCGTGGATAGCCAACAACGCTACTTGTTGGTATAGCGGTAAATTGATAGACACCGTCACTCCTTACAAACTCTGATGTGAGTTACACTACACTATCAAACGTAAAAGCCTCTCAATAGCTCAAAACTGTTAACAGGTGTGTATCTTTGACTAACAGGCATCATGAAGTGGTTGGATAATGCGCAGCAAATTTACGCTTAGCAGGATACGTCTTTACCTTCTTTAAACAGCGATATTGTGCATTTTATAAATTCTTCTATACGCGTATCGGCTAACGCTTTTGTTTTAGAAAAGCGAATACACCCCTTGCCTACATTCAGCCCGTCAAGCAACACGCCGTTTGGAGCTATCTTCTTGGTATCACCACAATATAAACTAACGTAACCTTTCTGCGCATTGAGGTGAAAAAGCACCGTATCCTTTAGCCGAAAACACAGCATCTTGTAGTTGATAGTTTCTTCAATAGCATCGCAATGTTGAACAATCATGGATCTAAGTTCTAATAACTTATCTTTTCGCCAATCCGGTTCCAACTGAGCTAAATATTCCTGCGGATCACTAACGTCGTATTGCATTGTAGGCCCCCATAAAAGTTAAAAAACGTAAAACTATCGCTCAACGGTAACTTAAACGCCCACTTTTTCGAGCGCTCTACGCAACTCAGCGTGCGCATAAATCGTTATTTTGTCGTCAGATTTCTTTTCAACTTCAAAGTACCCGCCTGCACTCGATAATTGGCGTACAGACAAAGCGTTCACGCCTAGTTTTCTAAACCAGTACGGTGCTAGTGAGCATTGCGCTGAACCGGTAGCTCTATCTTCTGATATACCGATATTGGGCGCAAAATACCGAAGAGCATAACCACTCGGTCCATCTTGGGCTGTCACTATCAACGCATGGTAATCTTTCATTTGACGTAAAGTATCGTCTTCTGACTGGAATTTAATAACCGCGTCGACGCTCTGTAATACGATAACTTGATCACGTGTGGTGAAATAATCAACCGGCTCAGACACCATCGCCGATAGTGCTTTGGGGATTAGTGCGGACACGCCATCCCAACTCGGCATTTCAATAGAATAAAGGTCACTGCGTTGACGAATTAATACATTGCCATGTGGGCTATGAAGCAATACTTGATCGAGGCTGTATTTTGAAAGTAATGCAGCACCCGCCCCTACACTGCCATGCCCACAGAGGTTAATTTCATTCCTCGGTGTGAACCAACGTATATCAAAATGTTTGCCTGACTGAACAATAAAAGAAGTCACCGGTACCTCAAATTCAGTTGCAATCGCCTTTAACTCATTGTCAGATAGCCACTTATTTAGCTCAACAACGCCACAAGGATTGCCCTGTGCTTCTGGCCCTGTGAAAACGTCATATATGTCTACTTTAATAATCCACCATCCTATAGCGTTATTTGATGCCTACACACTAAAACACCATATTATCACCGCTGTGCAAACAACGCCCGAACAAGCGAATGCAAGTCTCGATATCTATCGCTGTACCTCTTATTGTGTTCTTGTAACCCACACCACTTAATCGACTAACGCGCTGTAAACATGTTAATAATCGCAGTAGTAATTCTGAATAAACTGTTGTTTCGGCGAACAATGAATTATAGCTTAACGCTGCAATATTAGGCCGCTGCAAGAAAAGGATGATGATGAAACTCAATGTGTTTGGCAGAAGCGTAGAAGTCGTTCAACGCAATAATAAATGGATGGTTTTTTACTTAGGTAATGAAGGCAAGAAACGTCTTGCTGACGATATTTACATTCCTGATCATGTTCCACATTCAGAGGTTGTTGGGTATATCGCTGACCTGTGCCATGAATGGGCTACACAGGCACACCCAACAGTGACAATTTTGTAATGCCACTAATAGTCACTAGGACATAAAAAACGCTTCATTAAGAAGCGTTTTCTATGGCTGATTTAGCAAGGTCGGTTATGCGTGACCAGTCTTCCTGTTGCACAACATCATCAGGTGCCAACCATGACCCACCGACGCACTTAACATTGGGTAACGCCAAATAATCAAGATAATTATCCGGCCCAATACCACCAGTAGGGCAAAATGAAATTTCAGGGAATGGTCCACCAATCGATTTCAATGCTTTAACACCACCGGATGCTTCTGCCGGGAAAAACTTCAAGTAGGTATAACCTGCATCTTTTGCTTTCATTAGATCACTGATAGACGATATGCCCGGGATCAAAGGGATAGGTCCAGCAGCGCCCGCTGCAAGCAAGTCAGCCGTCATCCCGGGGCTGATTGCGAATTTAGCTCCAGCCTCAGTGACTTCTTTAAGTTGCTGAGCATTGGTCACGGTACCAGCGCCAATGATTGCTTCGGGCAATTCTTTCGCAATGGTTTTGATGACATCAAGTGCCGCAGGTGTTCTCAATGTCACTTCCAATACATTGATACCTCCCGCCATTAGCGCCTTTGCTATGGGCAGCGCGTGTGCAACGTCGTGGATCACCAAAACCGGAACGACCGGGCCTGAGGCAAATACCTCAGCAGGAGAAATGGTCCAATTATTCATCATGCATCTAAACTCGCTGTATGTTGGGTTAAATATGCGCCGGCGCCCAATAAGCCATGATCGGGTTCAGCAATTAAAAAAGTCGGAATAGGTTTTACGTAGTCGGCAAACTGTCCTTTATTTTCAAAACAGCGCCTGAACTCACCGTTCGTTAACTCATCGACTAAACGAAGGGCTATGCCACCGCCAATAAACACACCGCCTGTTGTGGCTAGGTTAAGTGCTAAATTACCGGCAAAGTTACCCATAATGCGGCAAAACTGCCGGATAGTTTGTTGCGCAATATCGCAGCTCTTTTGACTCGCGGCTTCACTGATTTGTGCAGCTTCTGTGAATACTGCAGGCTTACCAGCTTCATCTGCCAAAGCAGTGTAAATATTTACAATGCCTCGGCCTGACATCACTTCTTCTGCTGACGCTCTGCCCAGTTTGCGCTGCAAATAACGCCAGATGATCACATCGGTTTCATCACAAGGCGCAAAATCTACATGACCGCCCTCACCGTCAAGCGTTTGCCAACCACTGACCGTTTTTGTCATGTGTTCAACACCTAGACCAGTGCCAGGACCAAACACGGCAATATTACCGTTAGTGTCACGCGCTCCCTGCCCGAGTTGTATCAGTTGTTCTTCGCCTAAAACGGGTAACGAATGCGCGACCGCTGCAAAATCATTAATAACCGCTAGCCAAGTTAGCCCAAGTGATTGCTTTAGTTCCGTTTTAGAAAACTGCCAACTGTGATTGGTCATTTTCACCCAATCGGTATTCGTTGGGCACGCGATTGCAATACACCCTAATGAGAACCCTGTTTGACCAATATCTTGCGTGTAGTGCTCAATGGCATCAGCAATGGTGTCGAAATCGGCACACAGATATTTTTTGACCTGTAACAACGCACCATTTTCCCACCGCGCTAGTCGGATATTAGTGCCACCTACATCTGCAACAAATGCACTCATTGAGCTTGTTCCTGTTCAACAAACAAAGAACAAGCACCTTCTTCAGCACCGGTCAATGTCGAACGCATGCCTCCAAACATTTCACGTCCCATACCGATTTGATGCATCGCAATATCAGTTTGCATGGGTTGTCGTGCAGCCAGTTCGGCTTCATCTACCAGTAACGACAATGCACCTGTTTCTGTATTTATTTCGATCATGTCACCGTTTTGCACTTTCGACAGCAGACCACCTTTATACGCTTCTGGTGTAACATGAATGGCAGCTGGCACTTTTCCTGACGCGCCTGACATACGGCCATCAGTAACAAGCGCTACCTTATGACCACGATCTTGAAGTACTCCAAGAGGCGGTGTTAGGCGGTGCAATTCTGGCATACCAATCGCTGCTGGCCCCTGGAAACGAACGACAACAATACAGTCTTTATCCAGCTCACCGGCCTGAAACGCAGCGTCCAACTCAAATTGGTCTTCAAATACAACCGCAGGTGCTTTGATACGGCAATGAGGCTCACGCAATGCAGAGGTTTTGATCACTGCGCGCCCTAAATTCCCGCTTAGCACTGACAAACCACCATCCGGTTTAAACGGCTCCGCTACGGTGGTGAGAACCGACTTATCTAGCGACTCGCTTGGCCCATCACGCCATTCTAATTCACCGTCATTTAAAAACGGTTCTTTGGTATATTGCTCTAAACCCTTGCCACAAATAGTGGTGACATCGTTGTGCAATAGACCCGCATCAAGCAATTGCTTAAACAGTAGCGACATACCGCCGGCAGCCGTGAAATGGTTAATATCAGCCGAACCATTGGGATAAATACGTGTTAACAGCGGTGTTGCATTTGACAGGTCTGAGAAATCATCCCAATTCACGATATAACCGGCGGCTCTAGCAACTGCAACCAAGTGCATCGTATGGTTTGTAGAGCCCCCTGTCGCTAGTAACGCAACTAGACCATTAACAATCGCTTTTGCATCGACAACTTCACTGATTGGAGTGTAATTATCGCCCAAGTCAGTCAATCGAGTGACTTGACGGGCTGCAGCTTTAGTCAACGCATCCCGCAGCGGCGTGCCAGGGTTTACAAATGATGACCCAGGCAAATGCAGTCCCATAACTTCCACTACCAACTGGTTACTGTTGGCGGTACCGTAAAAAGTACATGTACCGGCTGAATGATAAGATTGAGATTCTGCTTCTAATAATTCTTCACGGCCGACTTTGCCTTCGGCATAAGCTTGGCGGACTCGGGCTTTTTCTTTATTTGGAATACCTGATGGCATAGGGCCTGCTGGTACAAAAACCGTCGGAAGATGGCCGAAGCTTAAGCTGCCTAGTAATAATCCGGGTACAATTTTGTCACAGATCCCAAGCATCAACGCGCCATCAAACATATTATGAGATAACGCCACGGCTGTACTCATTGCTATCACATCACGGCTCATCAAACTCAGATCCATGCCCGGATTACCTTGAGTAACACCGTCACACATTGCCGGAACACCACCTGCGAACTGCGCCACACTGCCCACTTCGCTGATGGCTTGCTTTAAAATCGCTGGATAGGTTTCATACGGCTGATGCGCAGACAACATATCGTTGTATGAAGATACAATCGCCACATTCGCTTTTGTCATGCTACGTAAATCAGCTTTATCTGATTGATTACACGCTGCAAAACCATGAGCAAGGTTGCCACAAGACAATACACCGCGGTGAGGGCCATCACGGCGGGCTTTGCTCACTTTATCTAGATAGGCTTTACGCGTTTTCTCACTGCGTTCGATTATGCGTTGGGTTACGTCTTGAATTTGTGAATTCATGCAAATTCTCCTATGGCGCCCACATCAACGTGACATCAGTTTGGTCAACGACGGCTTTTATCGGTTTTTCACTGGCGCTTTTGGCCTCTAACGCTTGCTTCAGCACTGACAACTTCTTTTCACCGGTTAAATGTAAAAAGATGTTCTTTGCAGATACCAGTGCGGGCAAGGTGTATGACATACGTTGGTGCGGTGCAGTTTTAGGTTGGGTTGCAATAAAGGTGTTGCCTGATTGCATATCCAAACCTTGCTCAATTTGATCACAACATGGGAATAGTGATGCCGTATGCGCATCTTCACCCATCCCTAAAATCAAAACATCAAATGGTATTTGGGGTTGTTGATCTGATTGAGTAAGCGTTTCAACCGCATCCTCAGCATTTTCATGAGCGGTTTTAAGCGCAAAAAATTTGGCTTGCGCTGCATTACCCACTAATAAGTTTTCTCTAACCAGCTTTTCATTGCTAGCACTGTCTGTGTTATCCACCCAGCGTTCATCCGCCAGCGTGATCACAACGTTAGACCAGTCTATTTCTGCGTGGCTAAGTGCTTGGAATAATGGTAACGGTGTACTGCCACCACTCACAACAAGTGATGCCTCGCCTTTTGTCGCCACAGCTTGCGCTAATATTGTGCTTATCTGCTGAGCAAATTCTTCAACTAAGGCTTCTTTACTCGCAAAATGTTGTTCAACTAATGCCATCCTATTGCCTTACTTTTTCTTTGTTGTGCGACTTTCATACCAAGCGCGATTTTCACGCGCTAATAAACCAATTGAAGCCACTGGGCCCCATGTTCCCGCTTGATAAGGCTCAGGCGGTTCATTGCTGCCATCCCATGCTGCGAGGATTGAATCGACCCATTTCCAAGCTTGTTCAATTTCATCTCGACGCACGAATAACGCCTGATTGCCGCGCATCACCTCTAACAATAGCTTTTCATATGCATCGGCGATGCGGTCATCCGCAAAGGCCTCTGAGAAGCTTAGGTTGAGTTTAGACTTTTGCAGATCCATTGAACCGCTGCTGGCTAAACCTGGAACCTTGTTCATCACCGTAATTTCTACACCTTCATCCGGCTGTAGACGAATAACCAACTTATTCGGTGGAAGGTTCGCAAAACTGTCGCCAAACAGGTTGTGAGGCTGGCGCTTAAAGTAGATCACTATTTCACTGACTTTAGTTGGCATCCTCTTACCGGTACGCAGGTAAAATGGCACGCCGGCCCAGCGCCAGTTATCAATTTCAACTTTTAGCGCAACGAAGGTTTCCGTTGAGCTTGCAGTATTGGCGTCAGGTTCTTCAAGATACCCAGGCACTTCCTGCCCTTTGACGAAACCATTGATGTATTGGCCTCGTACTGTAGATTGCTGATAATTGGTCGCATTGATAGGACGGAGCGCTTTCAATACTTTAAGCTTTTCATCACGAATGCTGTCAGCATCTAATGTTGTAGGCGGCTCCATGGCGATAAGGCTTAGTACCTGCAACAAGTGGTTTTGCACCATATCCCGCATTTGACCGGCTTCATCAAAATAGCCCCAACGGCCTTCAATACCCACTGACTCGGCAACACTGATTTGCACATGGTCAATACAGTTATGATCCCAATTTGTCGCGAAGATAGAGTTTGCGAAACGAAGCGCTATAAGGTTAAGAACCGTTTCTTTACCTAAATAATGGTCGATACGATAAATTTGGTTTTCACTGAAGAACTCAGCAACTTGTTCGTTGATAACACATGATGATGCTAAGTCGTGACCAATCGGTTTTTCTAATACCACTCGAACACTGCTGTCTATTACGCCTGCGGCATTTAAACCGCGACAGATATCGCCATAAATCGATGGTGGTGTAGCGAGATAACAGACCATTGTGCGTTCTGGATCGACATGTTCACAGAACGCTTTGTAGCTGGCAGTATCTTTCATATCGACCTGAACGTAGTCCAAGCGTGCTTCTAAACGTTTCCAAGTTTCATCGCACAGCGCATCACCCGAAAACTTTTCAATATTTTGTTTAACTTGTTGCTTATAGTCGTCCAGTGATAAATCCTGACGTGCCACGCCCACAATAGTGGTGTCTGGGTGAATAAGCTCAACTTTCTCAAGCTGATATAGAGAAGGCAAAAGCTTGCGGCGTGCTAAATCGCCAAGCGTGCCAAATAATACAAAGTCACAGGGTTCTGTTGTACTTTCGAATACCATGAGTCATACCTTAAAACAGAGGTAATTCATGCCCTGACGGAATGCCATAGACATGAGCATTGGATAGAGTAAACACTAAATGTTGTAATTTTACAACTTTATCCTTTCAGATTGCCGCTATCCAAACCAAATTTGTGGCGTAATTTTGCTTTATTTCGACTTTTTTTGTCAAAAAATTACAGCCGATGATGTCTTTTTACGATCTTGTAGTAGTATATTGGGTATACACATCACTACATTATAGTAAGCATACGCAGTAGATCTATGAACATACTCGAGAAAATTACGGAAAATAAAGCCGCCTTCAGTAAATCTGAACGCAAGGTTGCTGAGATCATTTTAGCCAACCCACAAGCGGCTATTCATAGCAGTATCGCGACACTGGCTAAAATGTCTGACGTTAGTGAACCCACTGTGAACCGCTTTTGTCGCCGTCTTGACACCAAAGGCTTTCCAGATTTCAAACTGCATCTAGCACAAAGCCTTGCGAACGGTACACCTTACGTCAATCGCCATGTAGACGAAAACGATGGCCCTGCCGAATATACTAATAAAATTTTTGAATCAACCATGGCGTCACTGGAAGTTGCGCGCCAGAGTATTGATATTGCAACCGTTAATCGTGTGGTCGACCTGTTAACGCAAGCACAGAAAATTTCGTTTTTTGGCCTTGGTGCTTCCGCTTCAGTGGCGCACGATGCTCTGAATAAGTTTTTCCGTTTTAACGTACCAGTTGTTTACTTTGAAGATGTTGTGATGCAGCGCATGAGCTGCATGAACTGTGGAGAAGATGATGTTGTAGTACTCATATCTCATACCGGGCGTACCAAAAGCCTCGTCGAAATTGCAGCCATCGCGCGCAGCAATGATGCAACTGTGGTCGGTATTACTTCAGCAGACAGCCCGCTCGCCAAAGAGTGCAATTACGTGCTTTCGCTAGAGGTGCCTGAAGACACAGACATGTATATGCCAATGGCGTCTCGAATAGCGCAGCTAACGTTAATCGACATTCTAGCTACCGGTTTCACACTGAGACGAGGCAATAAATTTCGTGAAAACCTTAAGCGTGTTAAAGACACCTTAAGAGGTTCTAGATTTGATAAGCGCGATTAAGTAACGGTCGGTTTGGTGTAAATTTAAAAAAACTTTCATTTGCACTAGTGTCAGTGTGTGAACTACCATAAATGTAATAATATTACGTAATCAAATTTCAATAAGAGCTTTTTTATAAAGTGCAACGGCGGTGAACATGACGCGAAGAACAAAAATATTAGCCACTTTAGGCCCAGCGACAGACACATTAGAAACGATAGAAGCCATTATTAGTGCGGGTGCCAATGTGGTACGCATGAATTTCAGCCACGGTAACGCGGATGATCACATTGAGCGAGCCAAAAAAGTACGCCAAGCAGCTAAGAACCTAGGTAAATACGTCGCGATTCTGGGTGATCTTCAAGGGCCTAAGATCAGGGTATCTCGTTTTAAAGAAGGCGCAGTGAAACTGGCCGTTGGCGCAGCTTTCATTCTTGATGCTGAATTGGCGACGGACGCCGGTGATGAAGTAGCCGTCGGTATCGACTATAAAGACTTACCCGCAGATGTCGGCCCTGGTGATATTCTGTTATTAGATGATGGCCGTATTCAATTGGAAGTTGACCGAGTAGAAGGTCAAAAGATCCATACCAAGGTAACCGTTGGTGGCAAGTTATCGAACAATAAAGGGATAAACCGCCAAGGTGGAGGGCTTTCGGCTGAAGCGCTAACTGAAAAAGATAAGCGTGACATCGTAACCGCTGCGCAGATCGGCGTAGACTATTTAGCCGTTTCATTTCCTCGTAGCAGTGCAGATTTAAATTATGCCCGTGAACTCGCACGTCAAGCCGGCAGTGAAGCCAAAATATGTGCCAAAGTAGAGCGAGCTGAAACAGTTGAATCTGACTCGGCCATCGATGACATAATCTCTGCGTCGGACGCGGTGATGGTGGCGCGTGGCGATTTAGGTGTTGAAATTGGCGATGCTGAACTTGTCGGTGTGCAAAAGAAACTCATCGCTCGTTCACGCCAGCTAAATAAAGTGGTTATCACCGCTACGCAGATGATGGAATCAATGATCGACAGTCCAATGCCAACGCGTGCAGAAGTTATGGACGTCGCTAACGCTGTATTAGACGGCACCGATGCTGTTATGCTATCAGCCGAGACGGCTGCAGGAAATTATCCTGTTGAGACCGTTAAAGCAATGGCACGAGTGTGTGAAGGTGCAGAAACGCACCCTAGCGTGAAAATATCAAAACACCGTGTAGATGAAGCATTTACATCCGTTAGTGAAACGGTCGCAATGTCGGCTGTTTATGCAGCTAATCACTTACCTAATATTAAAGCGATTGTTGGCTTAACCGAAAGCGGTAATACGCCTAAATTAATGTCACGTATCACAACCTCGTTACCGATTATCGCGTTATCCCGTCATGAAGGATCGTTGAATTCAATGGCACTGTATCGCGGCGTACGCCCCGTTTATTTTGATTCTCAACAAAGTCTGCCAGGGCAATTAAAGCAAGATGTTATCGACGTTTTAAAACAACACGGTCTGGTAAAATCGGGCGACCAATTCATAATGACCTACGGTGATGAAATGGAAACCGTAGGTGCAACCAATGCGTGTAAAATTGTTACGGTAAACTAATTGTCGAATGGCCAGTGGCGAAAGAATGTGTCACTGGCTCGCTTAGGCGGCCCCTTCCCTTCGCAAGCTGCCGTTCCCAGATACAAAAAACCAACCAGTTCATCATCTTCGCTGATACCAAGTGAGCGCTTTACGTAGTCACATTGCGCGTAACTACCTGTGCGCCATATGCCTGCGAAACCTTGCGCTACCGCGGCCATTTGCATGGCTTGCACCGCACAACCTGCAGATTGCACTTGTTCAATAAATGGTACCTTCGGGTGTTCTGTTGCACTTGTAGCAGCGACAATGATCATAGGCGCCCTAAGCGGCAATTCTGGAGCTCGCTCTATGGTTTTTTGATCTTCTCCCCGCTCAATAGCTGAGGCTTCGAAAATTTCCCCTAACGCATTACGCGCATCACCCTCAAAAATGATGAATTGCCACGGTGTCAAACAACCGTGATCAGGTGCTCGGAGCGCTGCTTGCTTAATGATTTCAAGCTCCTCGCCTTGCGGCGCTGGCGCTTGAAGACGTGGTAAAGATTGCCTGTTTATCAGTAGTTTGATCGCATTCATATTGAGACTGACTATCGAAATCGCTAAACATTTCCCATTATCATAGTCGATGCAATCACAAAGTTAATTATTTAATTTCTCAACGAAGGTAAAAATCTCGTCAGCCAATAATCGGTACTGACATACCGGCCACCACCGGTGAAAAATAAAACGAGCAACATAACGAAATAAGTAGCCGCAAACTCAATTCCATTGTTCAGGATGACAAAGTTTCCGCTGCTAGTAAGCCAGTCATAATGACCGTGAGTTTCCAGTAATGACTTCGCCGCAGCCAGCTTTTCCTGCGAATTCATAATGTTTTCACTGTAGAGTAATGTTCCATCTGCAAGCCAGCTACTACTATCAGCAATTGCCAACCAACCATTTTGCCAATGCACAGTGTACGCAGCGACAATCATGGTAATCATTAACGGCAGTGCAACTATTCGAGTCGCTAAACCTATCAACAGTAAAAACCCGCCGATTAACTCAGTTCCCGCAGCCAATGCTGCCATGACTTCAGGGAAAGGTAAGCCTAAGCCCCATTCGGGATTACCAAACCATTGCACAACACCTTCAAATCCAACAATTTTATTCCACCCTGCTTGCAACATTACAGGTGCCAGATATATGCGCAGAAGTAGCGGCGCTAGGCCATCAAAATGCTGGCTTGTAGTTATAAATCTATGGTAGGTTTGAAACAATGTAGCAATCACGCTGTGAGCTCCTGTTTTGTGTAATGCAGTCAAGATTACATGGTAGATCGCGTTTCCATCGGTTAAATTTCGCTGGTTATGAAAAAAAATAGCCAAACTTTACCCCCTCAGAGTGCTTTTTCACGTATACACGATAAGCATTCGAGAAAAGTGCGCGCAACCGAACGGAAAGCAAACACTCTGATGACGCTTAGCGCTAATGACCACAAGGCCATTGCATTGTTAATACAGCATTGGTTAAACGATTCATCATCACGCGACTAACTGAGTTGTCATATTTGATTACATTTTAAGTTTCACGATCCAAGAGTGATTGTTTAACATATAGTCAGTAAAAAAGTAGAGGTAGTACTTGCATGGCAAGCAATGAAAATTGGACCAAGTCGTTATTTTTTGGGATCTGGAATGTTCTAAATTTCAGCCGCAAATTAGTTTTTAATTTCATTTTCATCCTTCTAATCATCGGTGTTTTCATTGTTTTCAGCCGTGGCGACGACAACGCCATCACAGTACCGCATGGCAGTGCCCTCGTACTTAACCTTTACGGTAACTTAGTGATTGAGAAAACAGCCGTCGATCCTTTCGAAGAGTTTATGAATGAGGCATTTGAACAACAGGAAGATAACCCTGAAGTGTTAGTCTCGGATGTTGTTATGGTGTTGGAAAATGCCAAGGAAGACGGTCGCATCAAGGCATTGGTGTTAGATTTACACGGTCTAATGGGTGGTGGTTTGGATAAACTACGCACTATTGCCAATGCGATTGAAGACTTTAAAACCTCTGGCAAGCCAGTGTATGCGGTAGGCGATTACTTTTCGCAAAACCAATATTACCTTGCAGCCCATGCTGACAATTTATACCTACACCCTATGGGCGGAATGCTACTTGAAGGCTACGGACGTTATCGTACTTACTTTGCTGAAGCCTTAGAAAAACTAAAATTAACCACACATGTATTCCGGGTTGGGACTTTCAAATCGGCTGTAGAACCCTACTTGCGTAATGATATGTCAGAAGCGGCTAAACAGGCTAATTCTGCATGGTTAGACGTCTATTGGAACCAGTACAAACAAGATGTAGCACAAGCGCGTAACATGGATACGAGCAACTTTGATGAAAAACTTGATGTACTGGTCGAGAAAATGGCGGCTGTTGAAGGCGACTTCGCGCAGTATGCGCTGAACAATGGTTGGGTAGACCAATTAAAAGACCGCCATCAAGTTCGCTCGGAATTACAAGAGATTGTGGGTGAAGATCGCAGTAAGCTTGGCTACAAATCGATTAATTTCAAAAACTACTTGCACGTCATTAATCTACCCATGGATTTACTGCACGCTGATAAAGACAAAGTTGGCATTGTTGTCGCAAAAGGGACCATCTTAAATGGCGATCAGAAAGCCGGTACGATTGGTGGCGACTCAACTGCTCGACTGTTACGAAAGGCTCGTTTAGATAACAGTATCAAAGCGGTTGTCATGTATGTGGACTCTCCGGGTGGTAGTGCGTTCGCATCAGAAGTCATTCGCAACGAAGTCGAATTATTAAAACAAGCCGGCAAACCTGTTGTAGCTAAAATGGGGACTTACGCAGCATCTGGCGGCTATTGGATTTCAGCCAGTGCCGATAAGATCGTTGCATCTCCGAGCACAATCACGGGTTCTATTGGCGTATTTGGTATGTTTGTCACTTACGAAAATGCGCTTGATTACCTGGGTGTGCACACCGATGGTGTGGGCACAACAGAAGTAGCTGGTATCTCCCCTGCTCGTGGTTTAGATCCGCGAGTTGGCCAAATCATCCAACACAGTATTGAGCACAGCTATGATAAATTTATCGAGCTGGTGTCAACGGAGCGTAATCTGGATGAAGCCCGTGTGCGTGAAATTGCCGAAGGTCGTGTGTGGATTGGTGAGACAGCTTTGGAATTAGGCCTTGTCGATGAGCTGGGTACACTGGACGATGCGGTTAAGACCGCTGCAGAATTAGCTAACATGGAAGATTACGCCGTGCTTACTGTTGAGCGCTCATTGTCACCGAAGGAAAAGTTCTGGAAAGAGTTCTTTGGCCAAGCCAGTGTTTGGGTAGACGGTACCGGGATTACAGCTACCGATAGTTTTGCTATGGGCCTATTCAAACAAGTGGTACAAGAATTTGATGCGATGGCAAAACTGAATGATCCTCGCGGGGTTTACGCGATGTGCGTTGCCTGCGAAATCAAGTAACTGCTACATATTAAGTAAAAAACGGGCGTCTAAATGACGCCCGTTTTACGTTTTTGATATGATCACTGACAATCTTAAAAAACAAATTAACGCCCGCGTATCGTCCCTGATCCTACAGGCTGAAAGTGTCTACAACCGTCCGCTCAAATTGCCCACTGTTGGCTTTCGCCGCGCAGGAAAGACGGGAGGAAGCGCCCATCTGCAAAAAAATCATATCAACTTTAATCCGGCATACCTGCTCGAAAACCTTGAACACTATTTAACCCAAGTGGTCCCCCACGAGGTTGCCCATATTGTCGTATGGCAAATGCACGGTAAAGTGAAGCCGCATGGTCAAGAATGGCAGAATGTCATGAGAGAGATATTTTGCGTAGCGCCTGATGTTACTCACCACATGCAATCGACTCTTTTAAAAGAAAACACCGTGACTTACGCCTGTGATTGTGGCGATGTAGAATTAAGTATTCGACGCCACAATAAAGTTAAGCGCGGACAACGTTACCAATGCAGGCGATGTGGCATGATATTGACACAAGTGACGAAATAAACGCGTGAGCTAAAACCAGCTTTTAGTGAAAACCCGATCCAACTCTTCAAATGCCGTTTTTAGCATGGACGCAAGCTCTTTGTAACGCGGCTTTGGCGTTAAAGCTTTTAGGCGGCACCCCTGCGCCGTCATTTTAGCGTGAATATCAACATACCAAGCACGCAGGCTTGGCGGCAATTGTTGATTGGCGCGAAAACCTAACCACATAATGCCTTGTAGAGGCAGGCTTAAAAAGAATGCAGCGATGGTAACAGCTTGCGGAATATAGCCACTGCCAAGTTGGTGGATGAGTGCTGCGCAACAAATAACGGCTAATGGCGGAGCCACTTTGATTAGCAAACGCGTCAACGCAACCACACGACACTCTGGGAAAATCGCGTACAGCGCTTTCTCCATCGGCCATGTATTCATGTAAGACTGACCATCTTTTAACATTGTGGCGACTGACAGTGACATTTCGTTGAACAACCTCTTTTGCTTCTACCTTTAACTATAATCAAATACGTTACACTTAAGTATATCGATTTATTCTATAAAAACATGAATACTGAGCTTTTCAGTGATTACATTCGTCTCATCTGCATGCTATCTAACATTATTTCTACCTGATCACGCAGGTAATAGTTGAATCTTAAAAATTAACCCCCAAAATACTCAGCAATAATATCAAAATGGGTCCACAGGACCTCGCTATCGGAGCTATTGAATGCCTTCAGAAAAAACTACACGACATGTACGACTTTTAATTTTAGGGTCTGGTCCTGCTGGATACTCAGCAGCAGTATATGCTGCTCGCGCAAACCTCAACCCCGTATTATTAACCGGCATTCAGCAAGGCGGACAATTAACCACGACGACTGAAGTTGAGAACTGGCCTGGTGATCCTGAAGGCTTAACGGGGCCAGACCTTATGGTTCGCATGCAAAAACATGCTGAAAAATTTGATACTGAGATCATCTTTGACCATATCAATAAAACCGACCTCAGCAAGCGCCCTTTCACGTTGGAGGGCGATAATGGTATTTACACATGTGATGCACTGATCATCGCTACTGGCGCGTCTGCTCGCTATTTAGGGCTTCCATCTGAACAGGCATTCATGGGTAAAGGTGTTTCGGCTTGTGCGACTTGTGATGGATTTTTCTATCGCAATCAAAAAGTAGCCGTCGTCGGCGGTGGTAATACTGCTGTTGAAGAGGCGTTATACCTATCTAACATCGCGTCTGAAGTGCATGTCATTCACCGCCGAGATAGTTTCCGCAGTGAGAAAATACTGGCCGACCGTCTTTTGGATAAAGCTAAAAATGGTAATGTCGTATTGCACCTTGACCGCACGCTCGATGAAGTGGTTGGAGATAATATGGGCGTTACCGGCATTAACATCAAATCGACAAAAGACAACAGCGTTGAGTCTTTAGATATTACCGGTTTGTTTATCGCAATTGGTCACAGCCCGAACACGGGTATTTTTGACGGCCAGCTCGAAATGAAAGATGGCTATATTGTGGTAAACAGTGGCCTAAACGGCAACGCAACACAAACCAGCGTTGAGGGTGTTTTTGCTGCAGGTGACGTATCTGACCACATTTACCGTCAAGCGATTACATCAGCTGGCACTGGCTGTATGGCTGCACTAGACGCTGAAAAATACCTTGATGGTTTGGCATAAGTTGATGCTATGCTGGGGCCTCTGATTGAGGCCTTAGCATGATCCAGTTATATCAATTAGACGATACACCCCACTTCCCACCGATTAAATATGCGTTGGATGACCCTAATGGTCTATTGGCCTTTGGCGGCGACCTCAGCGTAGAACGCTTAGTTCAAGCCTATCAGTCAGGGATTTTTCCTTGGTTTAACGTCGGTGAACCCATTCTTTGGTGGAGTCCAGATCCTCGCGCCATACTGTTATGTGATGAATTTCATTGTTCGAATAGTTTGCGCAAGTTAATGCGTAAAGAGACCTACACTGTCACCCTTAATACTGCGTTTGCACAAGTCATCGAGCAATGTGCCAACATCCCGCGTCGTCACGACGTTGATACACGCGACATGTCGGTACAAACGTGGATCACAAGCGATATGATTGCAGCGTATATTCGTTTGCATCATGCCGGGTATGCACATTCTGTTGAAGTGTGGGAGGATGGAAAACTAGTCGGCGGCCTTTACGGTGTTGGCATCGGAAGCAGTTTTGCGGGGGAGTCGATGTTTCACCGTAAACCCAACACATCAAAACTCGCATTGGCTGCGTTAACTCAGCATTTAAAGAGCAATGGCATTGATTTCATTGATTGCCAAATTCACAACCCTCACCTCGCATCATTGGGCGCGCGGTGTGTACCAAGACATGAATTTTTAGCTATGCTTAAAGAAGCTTCAGCATTATCACCGAGTGTTTCATTATGGCAGTCACAACGCATCAGCTATTAATGAAGTTTGGACTCACCCAAACCTTTGATTGCAGCTATTTACCTGAGCAACGCGAACAACTATTGGTTTACGTAGAGGAAAACGAAGACAATAACGCACAATATGAATTGCTAATTCGAGCAGGCTTTCGGCGTAGTGGAGAACAAATTTACCGTCCTCACTGCCCTAACTGTAGCGCATGTGAAAGTCTGCGTATCCCTGTAGACATGTTCAAGCCTTCTAAGAGCCAAAAACGCATACTCAGTAAGTGTAAACATCTGCGCTTTACTTACCGTCGTGAAGGTCTGGATGAACACTACGCGCTATATGATAAATATATCAGTGAGCGCCATGCGGATGGTTCTATGTATCCTCCCAGCCTGTCGCAGTACAACAATTTTGTGCGATGCAGTTGGAATAACCCGTTATTTTTTGAAGCTTGGGATGGCGATGCGCTGATTGCTGTGAGTGTGGTTGATGAGCTCAATGAAGCCTATTCTGCACTTTATACCTACTTTGAACCTACCCTCTCCCATTTATCCCCGGGTAAATTGATGATCCTCAAAATGATCGAGCACGCGATAGAATGTAACAAGGATTATGTCTACCTGGGTTACCAAATAGATGCATGTCAAAAAATGCAATATAAGAAAGAGTTCTACCCACATGAACGTTTTTTCGCCAATCAATGGCATAGAATTGCAAAAAAAGCCGAGTAATCGCTTTACACACGCGTGCTTATTGATTAAAGTCTGCGCGGCTAATTTTTTGGAAAATTTTTGAGGTAATTGCTCTACATGGCAAAAGAAGACAGTATTGAAATGGAAGGCGTCATTCTTGACACCCTACCAAATACGATGTTTCGCGTAGAATTAGAGAACGGGCACGTAGTGACGGCGCATATTTCTGGCAAAATGCGTAAAAACTATATCCGCATCTTAACGGGTGACAAAGTCACCGTGGAAATGACCCCTTACGACTTATCTAAAGGGCGTATCATTTATCGCGCGCGCTAATTAAGAGCTACCCACAGATTATAAAAAAGCCCGGTTAAACCGGGCTTTTTCGTTTTACGATGACGTAGCAGGTTTGTTTTTCTCTGTTGCTTTAAACTTAAAGGTGAATTTGTCGCCTTTTAGACCTACTTTTACGCTGCCACCATTGTTCAATTCGCCGAATAATAGCTCATTGGCCAGTTCCTTCTTCAATTGTTGCTGGATTATTCTGGCCATTGGACGTGCGCCCATTGCTTTGTCATAACCCAACTCTGCCAAGTGCGCTCGAGCAGCATTGCTAACTTCCAGTGATACGCCTTTGGCATCCAACTGCACTTGTAGCTCAATAATAAACTTATCAACCACTTGAAGAATGATTTCAGGTGTAAGGTGATTAAACCATATGATCCCATCAAGACGATTGCGGAATTCTGGTGAAAATACCTTATTGATTTCACTCAATGCATCGTGACTGTGATCTTGCTGTTTAAAGCCAATCGACTTTCTCACCGTTTCCTGAACACCTGCGTTAGTGGTCATGACTAACACCACATTACGGAAATCCACTTTACGGCCATTGTTATCTGTCAATGTGCCGTGGTCCATAACCTGCAACAAGATGTTGTAGATATCGGTGTGCGCTTTTTCTAGCTCATCTAACAATACTACTGAGTATGGGTGTTTAATCACGGCATCAGTCAATAAACCACCCTGATCAAAACCGACGTAGCCTGGAGGAGCGCCAATTAAACGGCTAACCGAATGCCTTTCCATATACTCTGACATATCGAAGCGAATAAGCTCTACGCCCATAATCTTGGCTAATTGCTGCGTGACTTCGGTTTTACCAACACCAGTTGGCCCTGCAAATAGGAAGCTACCCACCGGTTTTTGTTCATTGCCTAAACCAGAACGCGACAGGTGAATGGCATCAGTCAGTGTTTCAATCGCATCATCCTGACCGAAAACCACCATTTTCAAATTACGACCTAGATTCTTAAGCACTTCCTTATCTGAAGCAGACACCGATTTTTCGGGAATACGCGCAATTTTCGCAATTACATGCTCAATTTCGCCTACACCAATGGTTTTCTTGCGCTTTGACTGTGGTAATAAACGCTGGCTTGCACCGGCCTCATCCATGACATCAATCGCTTTGTCGGGTAAATGACGCTCATTAATGTATTTAGCCGATAACTCAGATGCAGCCTGGATCGCTTTATTTGTGAAACGCACATTGTGGTGCGCTTCATAACGTGATTTAAGGCCCATAAGGATTTTTGTCGTATCAGCTACACTAGGCTCGACGATATCGACTTTCTGGAAACGACGAGCAAGCGCACGATCTTTTTCGAATATGCCCTGATATTCCTGATACGTCGTAGAACCAATACAACGTAATTCACCACTGGATAATTGCGGTTTCAATAAATTCGAGGCATCCATGACCCCACCAGACGCTGCACCAGCCCCAATGATGGTATGGATTTCATCAATAAACAAAATCGCATGCTTATCTTTACTCAACTCTTTGAGGATCGCTTTTAAGCGTTTCTCAAAGTCACCACGGTACTTTGTTCCGGCCAACAAACCACCTAAATCAAGCGAGTACACCGTGCTTTCAGCGATGACATCTGGCACCTGATTATTAACGATGCGATAAGCTAAACCTTCTGCAATCGCGGTTTTGCCCACTCCGGCTTCGCCCACTAACAATGGGTTATTTTTACGGCGACGACATAGAATTTGAATGGTTCTTTCTAGCTCTAGTTCACGGCCAATAAGCGGATCAATCTTGCCATCTTTGGCACTGACATTCAGATTAGTGGCAAATTTATCCAACGCAGATTGATTGGCTTCTCCATCCGCACCGTCTTCACTGCTTTCAGCTGCACTGCTTGAGCCTTCATCATCTGTTTTGCTGACGCCGTGACTGATAAAGTTGACTACATCTAGACGCGTCACGTCTGCTTTTTTCAGTATGTAGACCGCTTGCGATTCTTGCTCACTGAAAATGGCCACAAGTACATTTGCCCCCGTGACTTCTTCTTTGCCCGATGACTGCACATGAAACACTGCACGTTGGAGCACGCGTTGGAAACCTAACGTCGGCTGCGTTTCACGTTCATTTTCATCCTCTTCGAGGATTAATGGTGTTGTATCTTTAACAAACTCGGTTAATTCGCTTCGAATGATTTCAATATCCGCACCACAGGCCTTCAAAGCCTCTTGCGCAGCGGGGTTATCCATAAGTGCCAGCAATAGATGTTCGACCGTCATAAACTCATGGCGGTGTTCTCTGGCGAATACAAAGGCAGAATTTAACGTCTGCTCTAAATCTTTATTTAACATACTTCCCCCAAAATACTTAAGCTGGCTCCATAGAGCACATCAATGGGTGTTGGTGTTTACGCGCATACTGATTAACTTGCATAACTTTCGTTTCAGCAATTTCGGCAGTATAAACACCACATACTGCCTTTCCCCGATAATGAACAGTCAACATTAGTTGATTGGCCTTCTCACTGTCCATATTAAAAAACTTCCGCAACACCTCAACGACAAAATCCATCGGTGTGTAATCATCGTTGTTTAGCATTACCTTATACATCGGCGGCGGCTGAACTTTCTTGCGTACATCCTCCAGATGCTTTTGTTTGTCGATGCTAATGGTGTTGTCTTTACTCATATATTAATAATAGTCACAGATCTGAAATTTTAAGAAACATTTGTTTCGGCGATTTTTACGCATTCGCCTTGACATATAGTGGTTAAAATATCTACATTTTAAGAGTGGTAATGTGAAGTGACGCACATTTCCCGCCTCTCTACTTTATTGTGGGGTCTAAAAAGTTGGAGTTCAAGGATTAAGAGGAAGTTGAAGTATGGCAGTTGGCAAGGTTAAGTGGTTTAACAACGCAAAAGGTTTTGGATTTATTGTGCCCGAAGATGGCGGCGATGACATTTTCGCACACTATTCAACAATCCAAATGGATGGTTACCGTTCGCTGAAAGCAGGTCAAGAAGTAACATTTGACGTACAAGAAGGCCCCAAAGGTCTTCATGCTGAAAACATCGATATTCCGGATAAATCGGAACGATAATCACAAGATACAAAAAAGCCCGGTTATAACCGGGCTTTTTATTGCTATCTAATTGGCCAACGTATTATACGGCAGCCAATGCTTCTCTAAGCAATTTACTCGGTGACATAGCCTGACTCACTTTCGTTTCGTCTGGCATATAGTAACCACCAATATCAATCGCTTGACCTTGCGTTGCATCAATTTCAGCCATAATAGCGTCTGCATTTGCATTCAATACTTTTGCTAGTTCGCTGAAGTGCTTCGCCATTTCAGTATTTTCTTGCTGCGCAGCCAATGCTTCAGCCCAATACATGGCCAAATAGAAGTGACTGCCACGGTTGTCCAGTTCACCTGCACGACGCAGTGGAGACTTGCCATTGTTTAACAATTTCTCAGTCGCTTCATCCAACGTTTTCGCAAGAATTTTAGCATTCGCGTTATCATGTTTAATCGCAACATCTTCAAGCGAAACAGCCAATGCAAGGAACTCACCCAATGAATCCCAACGCAAATGCCCTTCTTCCACGAACTGCTGAACGTGCTTAGGCGCTGAACCACCTGCGCCGGTTTCAAACAAACCGCCACCGGCCATTAGCGGCACAATTGACAACATTTTTGCACTTGTACCCAATTCTAAAATCGGGAACAAATCCGTTAGATAATCACGCAGAACGTTACCCGTTACTGAAATCGTGTCCAATCCGCGAATCGCACGCTCCATGGTGTAACGAATAGCACGTACAGGAGACATAATTTGAATATCTAAACCTGTTGTGTCGTGATCTTTTAGGTATTTCTCAACTTTATTGATCAGCTGAGCATCGTGAGCACGCTCATCATCTAACCAGAATACTGCTGGCATACCGCTTTGACGTGAACGTGTAACAGCCAACTTAACCCAATCTTGGATCGGCGCGTCTTTTGCCTGACACATACGCCAGATATCGCCTTCTTCAACTTGATGCTCAATCAGTACATTTTCATCCTGATCGATAATACGTACCGTACCGTCAGCTGCTAATTCAAAGGTTTTATCGTGCGAACCATATTCTTCAGCTTTCTGCGCCATTAAGCCTACGTTAGGCACTGTTCCCATCGTGGTCGGATCGAATGCGCCGTGTGTTTTACAGAAGTTGATCACTTCCTGATAAATTGTTGCATAAGTACTTTCAGGGATCACCGCTTTGGTATCTTTAGGCTTGCCATCTGGCCCCCACATTTGACCCGAGTTACGGATCATTGCAGGCATTGATGCATCAACGATAACATCACTGGGTACGTGCAAGTTTGAAATACCTTTGTCTGAGTTAACCATTGCTAATAATGGACGGTCTGCGTAGCACTTATTAATATCACGCTCAATTTCAGAACGTTGAGATTCAGGTAAAGTAGAGATTTTGTCGTAGACACTACCTAAACCATTGTTAGGATTAACACCTAACTCATCGAACAACTCACCGTATTTTTCAAATAAATCTTTGTAGAAAACTTTTACGCAGTGACCAAATACGATCGGGTGCGAAACCTTCATCATGGTTGCTTTTACGTGGAGTGAGAATAAAACGCCAGTTTGACGCGCATCTTCTATTTGCTCTTCAAAGAACTTGCACAATGCTTTCTTACTCATAAACATGCCATCGATAACTTCGCCAGCTAGCAAGTCAACACGAGGCTTGAGTACTTTTTTATTGCCATTCTTATCTTCAAATTCAATGCGTACATGACCCGCTTTCTCTACTGTCAGTGACTTTTCACCTGAGTAGAAGTCGCCGCCACGCATATGCGCAACGTGAGTTTGTGATGCTTGGCTCCAAGCGCCCATTGAATGTGGGTGCTTTTTGGCATAATTTTTAACGGCTGTTGGTGCACGACGATCAGAGTTACCTTCACGTAATACTGGGTTAACCGCACTACCCAAAACTTTACCGTAACGCTCTTTAATCGATTTTTCTTCGTCGTTCTTCGGTTCTTCAGGGAACTCAGGCACTGCAAAACCTTTACCTTGAAGTTCTTTTATCGCCGCACGAAGCTGCGGGATCGATGCACTGATATTCGGCAACTTAATGATATTGGTATCAGGGTGCTGAGTCAGTTCTCCTAACTCTGCAAGAGCATCAGTAATGCGTTGAGATTCCTCTAAATACTCTGGGAAACTTGCCAAAATACGTCCGGCTAGAGAAATATCGCTAAGCTCAACGTCGATGTCTGCAGTACCTGCGAACGCCTTAATAATAGGAAGAAATGAATACGTCGCTAGGAGTGGCGCCTCATCAGTTTTGGTATATATGATTTTAGACTTTGATGTGGTCATTCTGAACCTCTTCAGCATGGCTCTTTGAGCCGATTAAATAAGAATTACTTATAAATAGGAATCACTTAAACGTGCAATTGTATATGGGCATTTACGATATATACAAGTCATACCATTGTCGTATAAAGAAATTTTGCTCAATCCTCGCTTAGCGTATGATAGGTGCATACACAGTTTTAAGGGTAATTATGAAGACTCAATACGGTAATCAACGACAAGTGGTTTTGTTTAACAAGCCTTTTGATGTGTTGTCACAATTTACCGATGACCAACAACGCAAAACCCTAAAAGACTTTGTTGATATTCCGAATGTCTACCCTGCCGGTCGACTGGATAGAGATTCTGAAGGACTGTTGTTGTTAACCAATGATGGAAAACTGCAACACAAACTCAGTCACCCGTCGCGTAAAACATCTAAAACCTATTGGGCACAAGTTGAAGGTGTGCCTGATGAAGTCGGGTTATCAGCCTTTGCCAAAGGATTGGAACTTAAAGACGGTATGACGGCACCAGCCAAGATTAAGCTTATCGACGAACCTTTTATACTATGGCCGCGCACGCCGCCGATCAGGGAACGTAAAGCCATTCCAACCTCTTGGTTAGAAATCACCATTACGGAAGGGCGAAACCGCCAAGTTAGACGCATGACGGCCCATATCGGCACCCCAACATTACGTTTGATTCGGTATCGAATTGGTAATTGGACAATAGACGGCATAAATAGCGGTGAATACCGGCAAATTATGCTCTGACAGTATCGAATTAAAGTTAGGCTTCTGCTAAAATTCGCGCCTTTATTTTTCCGACTATAGGTATTCATGTCCGAGCCAACGTTACCCTGCTCTTTACCCGCTGCTGATGTCGACGCGCCTAACACCAAAAAGGTGATAGTTGGCATGTCTGGCGGCGTTGATTCATCTGTTTCTGCCTACGTTCTGCAACAACAAGGATTTCAGGTTGAAGGCGTATTCATGAAGAATTGGGAAGAAGACGACAATGACGAATACTGTGCAGCGGCTGAAGATTTAGCTGACGCACAGGCCGTTGCGGATAAACTCGGCATCCATTTGCATACCATTAATTTTGCCGCTGAGTATTGGGACAACGTGTTTGAATACTTCCTCGAAGAGTACAAGGCCGGTAGAACACCAAACCCTGATATCATGTGCAATAAGGAAATTAAGTTCAAAGCGTTCCTTGAATTCGCAGCAGAAGATCTAGGCGCTGACTTTATTGCCACAGGACACTATGTTCGCCGCCGATTCGTAGACGGTAAATACCAGTTATTACGTGGGCTTGATGATAATAAAGACCAAAGTTATTTTCTTTACACACTGAGCCATGAACATGTTGCAAAAACACTATTCCCTATCGGTGATATTGAAAAACCACAAGTAAGGGAAATAGCTGCTGCGCTTGGCCTTGTCACGCATGACAAAAAAGACAGCACCGGCATCTGCTTTATTGGCGAACGTAAATTCAGCGAGTTCCTAAGCCAATATTTACCGGCACAACCGGGCCCTATCGTCAGTGCCGAAGGTGAAACCCTAGGTGAGCACCAGGGCTTGATGTACCACACGCTAGGTCAACGCAAAGGGCTACATATTGGTGGATTACGTGACCACGGTGATGAGCCTTGGTATGTCGTTGATAAAGATGTCGCCACCAATACGTTGATTGTTGGTCAAGGTGCTAATCATCCGCGATTGTTTTCTCAAGGGCTTATTGCCAAGCAATTACATTGGGTTGACCGTGAATCACATACGACTGAAATGTCAGTCAGCGTAAAAACCCGTTATCGTCAGCAGGACATCCCTGCGACCTTATTGCCATTAGCCAATGGCGATATCCAAGTTATGTTTAATGAACCACAAAAAGCTGTTACGCCTGGGCAATCGGTCGTCATCTACCAAGACGAAGTTTGCCTTGGTGGCGGTATTATAGAGAGTTACATTCGATAAATGTTAGCACCTGAAATTGAAAATCAGCTCGCGTTGGCAGGCGTTTGCCAAGCAGCATTATTGGTCCAACATATCGCGCGCCAGGGCGAATTCGATGCGGAAGCCACCGAAGCTAGTTTGTCGAGTATTCTGGTAACCAATCCAGACAACACCCAGCAGGTGTTTGGTTCGCTCAGTAACCTGAAACTCGGATTCCAAACATTACTCGCACAGTTACACAACAAACCCGCTAGCAAAGACGCTGAGCTGACACGTTACATCGCGAGCATTTTAGGGCTTGAAAGAAAGCTAGCTAAAAATCCGCGCGCATTAGCACAATTAGGTGAACGCATTTCTCACGTGCAACGTCAGCTTGACCATGTCGATTTTGATAACCATCAGATCATTGCGTCACTGGCGAGTATTTACACAGACGTCGTTAGCCCACTTGCACCGCGTATTCAAATCGCCGGGCAACAGCAATTTCTCAGCCAACCCTTAAATCAACAACGTGTACGTGCCCTATTGCTAGCTGGCGTCAGAGCCGCTGTGTTGTGGCGACAAATGGGTGGCAAACGTCGGAACATCTTGTTTAAACGAAAATCTATCATCGCGGCAGCCCAACAGGCGCTACGTATAATCAACTAAACCGGAGCAGACTTTGGAAATTTCAACACTTACCGCTATATCACCCATCGATGGTCGTTACGCCAGTAAAACATCTGCGCTACAAAGTATTTTTAGTGAGTTTGGCCTACTAAAATACCGAGTGGTAGTTGAAGTCCGTTGGTTGCAAATGCTATCTCAGCTGGACGGTATTACTGAAGTCCCTGCATTTTCTGCGGCAGCAAATGCGCATTTAGATGCAATCGTTGATAATTTTGATGTTACCCATGCTCAGCGTATTAAAGACATTGAAAAAACCACGAACCACGATGTAAAAGCGGTTGAATACTTCCTTAAAGAGCAAGTTGAATCGGTACCTGAATTAGCTGCCGTAACTGAATTTATCCATTTTGCTTGTACTTCTGAAGATATCAACAACCTATCCCATGCCTTAATGTTGAACGAAGCACGTGAGCAGGTTGTACTGCCAATGCTTGATCAAATCATTGAGCAAATGACATCACTAAGCAATGAGCTAATGCCTGTAGCGATGATGGCGCGTACGCACGGTCAACCCGCGTCTCCGACCACGATGGGGAAAGAGTTTGCTAACGTAGCTTACCGCCTTCAGCGCCAACGTCAGCAAATAGCGGGCGTATCTATCTTAGGTAAAATCAACGGTGCAGTTGGCAATTACAACGCTCACCTTTCCGCCTACCCAGACATCGATTGGCACAGTGTTGCAGAGAAATTCGTGACCAGCTTGGGAATTGATTGGAACCCTTATACTACGCAAATTGAACCGCATGACTACATCGCAGAGTTGTTCGACGCAATCGCACGCTTCAATACTATCGTGCTAGATTTTGATCGTGACGTTTGGGGTTACATCGCATTGGGTCACTTCAAGCAAAAGACAGTGGCAGGTGAAATTGGTTCTTCCACAATGCCGCACAAAGTAAACCCAATCGATTTTGAAAACTCCGAAGGTAACCTCGGTTTAGCGAATGCATTATTTAGCCATTTGGCCGCTAAATTGCCTGTATCTCGTTGGCAGCGTGACCTAACCGACTCGACCGTACTGCGCAACTTGGGAGTTGGCTTAGGCTACTCATTGATCGCTTACCAGGCGACACTTAAGGGTATGAGCAAATTAGAAGTTAATCAGCAAAGCCTTGCAGATGAACTTAACGACAATTGGGAACTATTGGCAGAGCCAATTCAAACCGTCATGCGTCGTTACGGTATCGAAAAACCGTATGAAAAATTAAAAGAGCTAACACGCGGCAAAAAAGTGAACGCAGAAATCATTGCTGACTTTATCGATGGGTTAGCGTTACCTGACGAAGCCAAAGCGTCATTGAAACAACTAACACCAGCCGCCTACATTGGTGATGCAATCAGGCTAACAGAACAGTTACCTAAATAATCCGTGAAGACTATCCTGAACCGACACTACCACTTTTGTCAGTTCAGGATCTAGTATGCAAAACCCCTCTAGCAGGCCAGCATATCGCTGGCCTGTTCATTTCAAATCCGTTAAGGCCGGCTTACCTTTTCTACGCGACGCCAGCGGTGCTTCGCGCAGCATTGGATTGATGATGTTGACTATTGTGTTAATCCTATGGGTGAGCACAGTAGTCATTTTGCGCACAAGTTCAGTCACAATGTTAAGCGCACTGTTAAGTGCAAACCTTCTAATAGGCATCGTTACATGCTGGGTATTAGCCTACTACTCAACAACAAAGCGCTCACCGACTTCCCGAATACCTGCCACGCCAGCGCCGCATCTAATGAGTTCGTCACAAACACTCCAAAATATCAGCGTCATGTTCGTTGATATGAGTAACTTCTGTGAACTTGTGCAATATCTGCAACCCGCCCAACAAATGGCGTTACTTCACGAGATATATTCTAACTTTGACCGGATCATTATCAGCCATGGTTTACACCGAATTAAAACCAATGGAGATGAATACATTGCAGCAACGACTTCAAACGAGCTGCACTTTCCAACATTAAAAGACCAAGGTAACTCGACCGTCGCAATTAGCATGGCAGCGAAAGATATAAGGCAATATTTCAATCAAATGACGCGTCGCCATGCGCACATTTGTCGGTTGCGCATAGGCATTGCTACAGGTGATGTCATCACCGGAAGCATTGGTATTTTATCACCTTGTACTGACATGTGGGGTAAGCCTATGCTTGTCGCATCGCGCTTAGAAGGCAATTGCACTCCCGATCAAATTTTACTCTGTTCAACTACATATGAGCGCGTCAAATCCTCATTGGATACCAATCCAGTCGGCAATTTGAATTTAAAAGGACTAGGCACGACAAAGGCCTATAGGTTGGTTACGTCTTAGCATTACGCAGGTTACCAATACAATGAGTTGAGGTATCATGGAGAAAAGCTCTAGGAATGCATTTATTTTGATAGACCCATGCTTTGACTCAAGCCAATTTTTACGAGAATTTTGGCAACAAAAGCCCTGCCTATTACGCGGTTTTCTGCCTCATTTTGTTGATCCTATCGATGAACATGATCTTGCCGGGCTCGCGCAAGAAGATGAAGTTGATTCCCGCATTGTCACTCGTGATGAACATGATGTGTGGCAATCTCATGCGGGTCCATTCGACGATTTTGAAGATGTTGTTCAGGGTAAATGGAGCCTTTTAGTACAAGGAACCGACCGCTTTTTTCCTGGTATTGACGCCCTCGCTCAATTGTTTAACTTTATTCCTCATTGGCGCACAGATGACGTCATGGTGAGCTTCAGCGTTCCAGGGGCAGGTGTAGGTGCGCATATTGATCAATACGATGTATTTCTGATCCAAGGAAAAGGCAAACGTCACTGGCGTGTAGGTAAAGCCGAAAACCAGCAAGAGTTTGATAACAACGGTTTACGTCAGATTAAAAGTTTTTCGGCCACTGTAGACTGCATTACCGAAGCTGGTGACGTATTGTACATTCCCCCGGGCTGGCCTCATGAAGGCGCAACGATCGAACACGCGATGACTTACTCGATAGGGTTTCGAGCGCCTGATAATGAATTATTGTTTGGTGCGATCCTAGACGCCGTGGTGCAAGGCCAAATAGAAAACACTCGTTACAGCGATCCCCACCCTGTTTATTCTGGTCTGCCTGGAGAGGTAACAGCTCAAGAATTACAACAACTGAAATCCCAGATGCAGTCGGTAATCAATAGCGATAGGTTTAACGAGGTGCTGTTAACGGCTTTAAGTGTTCAGAATATCGAACCGATTGTTGATGAGGAGTATTCAAGCAACGATATACAATCTGCAATCGATAATAGGCAAACCCTTTACCGTCGTGAAGCCGTTCGCCCAATATACAGCGAAAACAGCTCTGACAGTGCCTTTACGTTTTTTATTGATGGCGAGGCATTTTGTGTCCCTGCATCGCTAAAAGGCGCGATAAAATCGCTCATTAATCACGCTGAATCGGCGTTGCAGCCTCAGATAAATAAGGAAGACGGTCTAGCGTATATTGAGATTATCAGCAGTTTGATTGAGCGAGGGTTCTACTCGCTCAATCAGCCAATGTACGATACCGAAGAATAAGATTATTGCTGTTGCCAAAGTTTGTCTTGGCTCTCCATCTCAAACAGGCTTTCCGCACGAGATTCGAGCAGAGCAGCGTAATCTAGTTGAGTTTTATCATTGGTCACCTGCTGACGAATATTCTCAGCTTGCAATTGCCATTTTAGTGCAAAGTGTTTTAACGCTGTACGGGCACTGTCTGCCACAGATACCGGAATAAAGTCGACGGGTAAATCACCACTGACAACCCAAAGTTGTTTTTTGTCACTGGTATTAATTTTCCATATTGCAATAAAGGGCGCTAGATAACGACTCTCTTCTGCTACAACTGATTCGAATAACAAACCATTTTCAGCCAAATGACGATTCGCCTTTTGAAACTGTTCACGGGCCCATTCACCTAATTGTTGTTGATTTTGTGGTGCTTGATCTTGCATATATATCCTACTTACTTTGACGTTAAGTGTTGCGCTAACACTTGTAACGGATGACGAGGTTTAAAATTATCATAACGATTCACTTGGCTGCGGCACGAATAACCGGTCGCTAACACCCTTTCTGGTGATGTATTCGTTACTGCTGACTGCCAACTTAACTGGTAAATACCTTTACTATTATCAGTATTTTGTTTTTCATGTCCGTACGTACCGGCCATGCCACAACACCCTACAGGGCTTGCTTCCAAGCGTAAACCCGCGCGTGAAAAAATATCTTTCCACAGACGTTCTGAAGCAGGCAACGCGGTTTTCTCGGTACAATGGCTTAACAAACGATAGGTAACAGTGGGATCTTCTTCATTGACTTCATCAGTATGCAACTCAATAGCGTCAATCAACCATTCTTGCACGGTCAAGACGTTGAAGTCACCACGCTGCCCTTTTAGTAGCTTGGCATATTCATCACGGTAGCACAGCACAAGTGATGCATCGACGCCGACCATGGGTATGCCCAGCCTGTGCAACTGATTCAAGAACTTACTGGTTCTTTTCGCTGTGCGTTCAAATCGGTCTAAGAAGCCTTTGACATGTTGGGGCTTACCGTTTGGATTAAACGGCACTAAAACAGGCGTAAGACCTAAGGCTCTGATCAGTTGTGCAAACTGCTCAACGACCTCAGCATCATAAAATGAAGTAAATGGGTCTTGAATAATCAACACTCTTTGTGCCCGATCAGCATCTGACATAGCCTTTAGGCCCTGCAATGAAAAACGTTCGCATAATGACGTTGTTCGAGCTGCCAGGTTGGGAGAAGACAACATAGGAGTGTCAACATAGCCCAGTGTTTTCTCAAGCAAGGCTTGAGCAATTGCATTGCCTTGTAACGCATTAAACATGCGCGGTAACTTAGCCATTAATGGTGCTAGTAGCTCAACGTTTGCAACAAAGTAATCCTTTAGCGGTCGCATATAACGCTGATAATAAATACTCAGAAATTTAGCTCTAAAATCAGGTACGTCGACACCGACTGGGCATTGACTGCTACAGGATTTACAGGCGAGACAACCATCCATTACTTCCATCACTTCTTGCGAGAAATCTTCGCCTTTCGAAGTGTTTCGTGTATTGACCCAGCGCTCCCAAATGGATGTGGAAAACGCCTTTTGTTCCAACGATTTCACATCAACACCTTGCTGTGCCAATAAACGCAGCCATTCCCGGATCATCGTCGCCCGCCCTTTTGGCGAGTGTCGTCTATCGCCGGTTATCTTACTCGATGGGCACATTGGAGACGTTGTATCATAATTGAAGCAAAGTCCATTACCGTTGCAGCTCATTGCAGGCTCAAACGCTTGCTTGAAATGCACGGGTATTGTTCTGTCTAAATGTCCGCGTTTAGGGTCCGCGACTTTGACTAATTCATCGGAGGATCCAATCGGCGTGCAGATTTTACCCGGATTCATTTGGTTGTATGGATCAAACGCCGCTTTAATTTTGCGTAGCTCTGCGAATAACTCCTCACCAAAGAATGCAGGCCCATATTCACTGCGATACCCTTTGCCATGTTCGCCCCACATCAGGCCGCCATATTTGGCAACAAGTGCAACGACTTGATCGGATATTTTCAACATTAGCTTTTCTTGTTCTGGATCACACATATCCAGCGCTGGGCGCACGTGTAAAACGCCAGCATCAACATGCCCGAACATACCGTAATGCAAGCCGTGACTGTCTAGTAAGGCCCTAAACTCAAGAATAAAATCGGCAAGGTTTTCTGGAGGCACTGCGGTATCTTCGGCAAATGCAATCGGCTTTCGGCTGCCTTTGGTTTTACCTAAAAGCCCAACAGCCTTCTTACGCATAGCGTAAATTTTACTGATATCGCCAGTATTAAATGTGATCTGATAACCAATAACGCCAGATTGCTGATTGGCAATAGCGTCATCGAGCGCAGCAGATAAGGCTTTAATGCGCTGCTCTATCTCCGCTTGATCTTCGCTGTTGTACTCAACCATATTCAAACCAAGCATCGGTTTGTTCGGTACATCGGTGATCAATTCACTGATGCTTTCCCAAATAATATCGGTTTTGGCTAAGTTAAGAACATTGCTATCCACCGTTTCCACTGAGGTAGCATTTGCTTCCACCATCGCTGGCGCGTGACGTAACGCTGATTCAAAGCTGTCGTACTTAATGTTGACGAGCGCTTTGTGTTTTGGGATTGGTGTAATATCGAGCTTGGCTTCCGCGATAAACGCCAAAGAACCTTCTGAGCCTGTCAGTAATCGGCCCAAATCAATATGCGTTAACGATTCGTCTACAGCATGCTCGAGGTCATACCCGGTTAAAAAACGATTCAAACGAGGGAATTTAGCCAAAATCGCATCGCGTTTGCCAATACAGGTATCGGCAACTTGCTGATAGATATTGTTAAGTGTGTCACTTTGATGGGGATTTAGCGCGTCGGACTTGCTAACAGCCGCGGTTTTTAAAATTTCACCATTTGCCAAAACTGCTGTTAACCCTAAAACATGATCGCTGGTTTTACCGTATACCAAGGAACCTTGGCCAGATGCATCGGTATTAATCATTCCGCCTAACGTCGCACGATTACTGGTAGACAGATCCGGTGAAAAAAAGAAACCATAAGGCCTGAGGAAATCATTCAATGCGTCTTTAACGACGCCCGCTTGAACGCGAACCCAACGCTCGTCAACATTGATCTCAATGACTTGGTTTAAATAGCGGCTTATGTCGACCACGATCCCTTGGGTCAATGATTGGCCATTCGTACCAGTGCCGCCGCCTCTCGCTGAAAACTTGATTTCAGGTTTAGTACTGGCTAATTGACCAATACATTGCAAATCTTCAATGCTGCGGGGATATACCACAGCTTGGGGCATGCGTTGATAAATTGAGTTATCCGTCGCCACCGCCAATCGACTTGAATAACGATGTTCAATATCACCACAGAATGCCGATGCTCGAAGCGCATCAAGATAATCTAGGTATTCTTGAGTAACAGTGCTTTCCGGCGATACAACGGGCAAAATCAACGGGGTGACTCCATAATTGAAAGAGCGCAAAGTATACTAGCGTAAGCACTAAAACCAAACCGCAAAGGAGAAAATTACAGATATTTTCACTATATTTGCTTACTTTCATTTGTGGATACTGTGGAATACCCTACAGACACAGTTAGAAACAATTCTGCAGGTCAGTGTTTTAGTATCTTCTGCTAAGATACACGCATTAGATTTGGAGTTAATATGCTAGCAAAAACAACACGCACCCTACTTGGCGGTAGTTTACTGGCGGTAGGCATTGTATTTACGATCGTACCAGGCTCAATATTGCTGGTGTTGATGGGCTTGGTGATCCTCAGTATCGACCATGCATTACCGCGTAAATGGCTTAAGGTTGCTCAAAAAGGCATGAGCAATGGCGCACGAAAATTGGATTCTTGGCTGCTCAATAGACGCTAACACTAGTTTGCAGTGTTTGCGCGTATTCAATCTGTTCTTGTTCATACCGTGTCGTTAGCCGAGTAGAAAACAAACACAATTCCCAGACCTACTCATACAAAAAACGCAGCCTTGAGCTGCGTTTTTTATGCTGATTGAATATCAATTAACCGTGGTTTTCTGCAAGGTACAACCAGGTTTCAACCACTGTATCAGGGTTCAATGAAACACTATCAATACCATGCTCTACCAGCCACGCAGCGAAGTCTTCGTGATCAGATGGTCCCTGACCGCAAATACCAACATATTTACCACGTGCTTTAGCGGCTTTGATAGCCATTGCAAGAAGTGCTTTAACCGCTTCATTACGCTCATCAAACAAGTGTGCGATAACGCCTGAATCTCGGTCTAAGCCTAACGTTAACTGAGTTAAATCGTTTGAACCAATTGAGAATCCGTCAAAGATATCAAGGAATTCGTCGGCTAACAGTGCGTTAGATGGTAATTCACACATCATGATCACGCGTAAACCGTTCTCGCCTTGTTTTAAACCTTGTTCCGCTAATAACTCAATGACTTTGCGTCCTTCCTCAAGTGTACGCACGAATGGGATCATGATCTCAACGTTGGTCAAACCCATCTTGTTACGAACACGCTGAATCGCTTCACACTCTAGTGCAAAACAATCACGGAAATCTTCAGAGATGTAACGACTTGCGCCACGGAAGCCAAGCATTGGGTTCTCTTCGTCTGGCTCGTACTGATAACCACCAACCAAGTTAAAGTACTCGTTTGATTTAAAATCAGACATACGCACAATGACTTTATTCGGCGAGAATGCCGCACCAATTGTAGAGATACCTTCTACCAACTTCTCAATGTAGAACTCTACCGGTGATTCATAACCCGCGATCATGTCAGTGATTTCTTCTTTCAGATCATCAGGTTGTTCATCAAAGTTCAATAACGCTTTTGGATGTACACCAATCATACGGTTGATGATAAATTCCAAACGCGCCAGACCAACGCCAGCATTTGGTAATCGTGCAAAATCAAATGCACGGTCAGGGTTACCCACGTTCATCATTACTTTAATCGGCAGGTCTGGCATCGAATCAATGCGAGATGTGACAACATCAAAATCCAACGCCTGATTATAAATATAACCCGTATCACCTTCGGCACACGAAACCGTTACGCTATCCCCAGTCAGGATTGAATCCGTTGCATTACCGCAACCGACAACCGCAGGAATACCAAGCTCGCGGGCAATGATTGCGGCGTGACACGTTCTACCACCGCGGTTTGTCACGATAGCAGCAGCCTTCTTCATGATCGGCTCCCAATCAGGGTCGGTCATATCCGTGACAAGTACATCACCCGGCTGGATCTTATCCATTTCTTCAATCGACGCGAGCACCTTAGCTTGACCGGCACCGATCTTGTGACCAATAGCTCGGCCTTCACAAATTACAGACGCTTTACCTTTTAACTGGAAGCGTTCGATAACCTGCATGTCTTCACGACTGCGAACCGTTTCAGGACGCGCCTGAACGATGTACAACTTACCGTCAACACCATCTTTTGCCCACTCAATATCCATTGGACGCTTGTAGTGCTGCTCAATGATCTGTGCTTGTTTCGCCAACTCCATGACTTCATCGTCAGTTAGCGAAAACTGCATAGAAAGTGATTTATCAACGTCGACGATTTCAACTTGCTTGCCATGATCCATGTCTTCTGAATAGATCATTTGTACTAATTTACTGCCCAAATTACGACGAACGATGGCAGGATTTCCCGCATTCATTGTTGGCTTATGCACATAGTATTCATCAGGGTTTACTGCCCCTTGAACAACCATCTCACCCAATCCGTATGAGCTGGTGATAAACACAACATCTTCAAATCCGCTCTCGGTATCGATTGTGAACATAACGCCCGATGACGCAATGTCACTGCGCACCATGCGTTGAATACCCGCAGATAACGCAACACCTTTGTGGTCGTAACCTTGGTGTACTCGATAAGAAATCGCACGATCATTAAACAATGATGCAAACACATGCTTGATGGCAACCATCACCGCATCGTATCCCTTAACGTTCAAAAACGTTTCTTGTTGACCTGCGAAAGATGCATCTGGCATATCTTCTGCTGTTGCTGAAGAGCGCACAGCAAATGAGGCTTCATCACCTGCATCACCTTGCAGTGTTTCAAACGCTTCTTTGATGGCTGATTCAAGTGCTGGTTGGAAAGGTGTCTCTATAATCCAGTCACGAATGGTTTTACCGGCTTCTGCTAACGCGTTTACATCGTCAACATCAAGTTCATCGAGTAAATCGTGGATACGCTTCTCTAATCCACTTTGATCGAGGAACTCATTAAACGCAGAGGCAGTAGTTGCGAATCCTCCGGGAACCTGAACACCCGCATTAGCCAGGTTAGAAATCATTTCACCTAGAGAGGCATTTTTACCGCCCACTCTACCCACATCATGCATACCTAACTGCTGATACCAAAGTACGTACTCTTGCACTACTAAGCCTCCGGCTATTATTTGCTAAATTTTAGGGTTTGTGTTTTTAGTACCGCTGCCTTACATTTTATTAAAATTTGCAGGCCTGCTTGTTATTGGCAGCGATTTTAAAATGCTGTTGATATCAAAGTAAAATTTAATTTCCACCTGTAATTAATTTACAACAATGTTAAGGAGATGTTGTGCGCACCGCTTTTTATATTTCAGACGGTACAGCCATTACTGCAGAGGTGTTTGGGCACGCTTTGCTGTCACTTTTCCCGCTAAAATTAAATCACGTAACGATACCTTTTGTTGAAACTGAAGAACAAGCGCACGACGTATTAACAAAAATATCTGAAAGTTTTCAAGAAAGCGGCGAACGCCCTTTAGTGTTCTATACCATCGTGAATACCGAAGTGAGAAAGATTATTGCGACTTCGGTCGGTATTAATTATAACTTTCTCGATCAATTTGTGGCACCGCTTGAAAAAGTGCTAGGCGTGCCGTCCAAGCCTGAAAAGCATCGTACCCACAGTATTCATGAAACAACTTATGATATTCGTATAGAAGCGGTTAACTATGCTCTAGCAAACGACGATGGCTCAAACCTAAAAGACTACAATGAGGCCGATATTATCTTGGTCGGTGTGTCGCGCAGTGGCAAGACGCCAACCAGTTTATATCTGGCCCTACAATACGGGATAAAAGCGGCCAACTACCCATTTACCGAAGAAGATATGGGTGACATGCTGAAGCTGCCCCCCGCCTTAAAACGCTTTAAACACAAATTATTTGGTTTAACGATTGCACCTGATCGTCTTCACCAGATCCGTTCTGAACGTCGGGCTAATAGCCGATATGCGTCTTTGCAGCAATGCCGGATGGAATTAAGAGAAGTCGAAAACTTATATCGCAAAGAGAAGATCCCGTTTCTCAATTCAACAAAGTACTCGATTGAAGAAATTTCAGCGAAAATATTGGCGACGACTGGCTTGCAGCGCCGCAAATATTAACGGTGATGCATCGAACTGAGTCATCAACACCGAACAGACAATGGTGAATAGTCAGGTACAGAGACTATTCACTACGTAATTTATTCGGTCGCCCACCGGTTACTTTGTCTGCACGCCCTTCGAGCTTGGCTTTTTCGGCTCGACGTTTGCGCACTTCTTTCGGGTCGGCGATTAGAGGGCGGTATATTTCGATACGGTCACCTTGTTGCAGGGTTTCCGTTAACTTTGCGGTTCTATTCCAAATGCCGACTTTGTTGTTCGACAAATCAATTTCGGCGTAGAGTTTTAAAATGCCACTGGCAACAATGGCCTCTTCAACAGTACACCCACTTGCCACTTCAATAGGCAGCAATGACTGTTTATCCGGCAATGCATACGCAACTTCAACATTAATCAAATCAGCCATTATGCATAGACCTGCTTGGCGCGTTTGGTGAACGCATCGACCATATTGGCGGCAATATTGTTGAAAATTTTACCAAACGCAGCTTGAGCCAGACGACTGCTGAATTCAAACGTTAAATCGAGTTCAATCTTACAAGCAGAATCAGACAGCGGAATGAAATGCCAAGCACCGCTTAAATGACTGAAAGGTCCATCCACCAGCTGCATATTGATGCGTTGCGGCGCCATCAACTCATTTTGTGTTGTAAACCATTGTTTCACGCCAGCTTTGGCTATTAACAAAGAAGCTTTCATCATTGAGGGCGTTTGTTCATCAATTCGACTTTCTGCGCACCCTGGCAAAAACTCAGGGTATGATTTGACATCATTCACCAGATCAAACATAGACTCGGCGCTAAAAGCCACCAACGCACTTCGTTGTATGCTCGGCATGAAACCTCTTAAAGCTATCAATTACAGCCGTGAAGTTTAGCATGAAAATGACTGATAAAAAGTGCACTTATATTTGCTTTTTTATTTCGATTGCTAGAAGACAAGCGACATTACTCACGTATAATAGGCGCATGAAAAAGAAAAATTCTAATCCGGGCACTATTGCCAAAAATAAGAAAGCGAGACACGAGTTTCATCTCGAAGATAAATTCGAAGCCGGTATTGAACTACAAGGCTGGGAAGTGAAAAGTATTCGAGAAGGAAAAGTCAGCTTAAATGATACTTATGTCACAATCGACAAGGGCGAAGCGTATCTACTGGGTTGTAATATACAGCCGCTGAATCAAGCCTCAAGCCACGTTATTTGTGAGCCAACTCGCGACCGCAAGTTGCTATTACATAAGCGCGAATTGGATAAATTGATGGGTGCCCGTGACCGACAAGGCTACTCCATCGTTGCAACGGCCATGTACTGGAAAGCCTGTTGGGTTAAAGTTGAGATTTACTTGGCCAAAGGTAAGCAGTCGCATGACAAACGCGATGCAGTAAAAGACCGGGACTGGGCACGTCAGAAGGAACGCATGATGAAACACAGCGCCTAACAGGCGCTGTGCTCCGGCCTATTTATCTAGCAACTCTGAAGCGTGCTGTTTACGGTATCGCTTAGTCAGTTTCGCTTGATTGATCTGATCGGTAATTAAGCTCCATAAAGCAGAATCCGTATGGGAAGGTGAAGCCCCTTGGCTCATCCTGCGCAGCTGTCGTTTAATAATCGCCATGGTAGCAAGGCCCGCTAAGGTTTTGTCTTTCCATGTCACTTTTGGAATAACGCCATCTACCGGTGACGATTGTTGCCACGACTCCACCAAATTCGGCGTAAAGGCTAATGCACTGGCCATTCCCACCAATGACACACCGCTATTAATGACAGTTTGTGCCGTTTCGAGGCGACTCACCCCCCCCGTTGTCATGATGTTTAATGTTGTTTTGCGCGCTATCTGTTCAGCGAACTCTAAAAAATATGCTTCACGTGCCAATGTTCGATCATCCGCCGTTCTTCCCTGCATAGCGGGCGCTTCATAACTTCCACCAGATAATTCCACAAAATCAATGCCATATGCTTCAAGCATCGATACCACTTGCTGTGCATCATCGACATCAAATCCACCTCGTTGAAAGTCAGCCGAATTCAATTTAACCGAAATGCTGAAAGTAGGCGCGCAGGCTTGTTTTATTCGCTCAACAACACTGAGCAACAGGCTAGCTCTATTGGCAACACTGCCGCCCCATTTATCGTCTCGCTTATTAGTTAACGGCGATAAAAACTGTGCGAGTAAATAACCATGGGCAGCATGTACTTGCACGCCATCAAAACCAGCTTGTTCGGCTAATGTCGCCGTGGTTACGAAACGCTCAATAACATCCAGTATCTCCGCATCAGTCATGGCTTTAGGTTGGGTGAACAAATTTGAATGTTTCCCCATATCCAGCGCGATATCGGATGGTGATAGCACCTTACCGCCCATTTTTTTAAACACTTGTCGACCAGGGTGATTAATTTGCATTACCAACTTGGTATCGTTTTGTTTTGCATGTCGTACAAGCGTTTTGAATGGCTCAAGCGCATCACCCGCTTCCAATGCGACACCACCTGGGCCGGTCATCGCCAAATGGTCAACCATCACGTTGCCGGTAATGATCAAACCTACTCCACCCTGCGCCCATTGCTCATAGAGGTTGAAAAGCTTTTGATCAGGCTTATGAAACTTATTGGCTAGATTTTCTTCCATTGCCGCTTTAACGATACGATTCTTTAGCGTTAATCCACTGGGTAACGTAAACGGCTCAAACAGGTTGTTCATAGATGCTCTTGGTAAAACGAGATTCATGTCTATACTATAAGCTTAAAGTTAACTTTAAGGTCAAGTGTTAAATGCGTATAGGAGAACTGGCAAAGAATGTCGGCATAGAGACATCGACTATCCGCTATTATGAATCGATAGGGCTATTACCAGAAGTGCGCCGCACTGCGTCGGGCTATCGTATTTATTCTGAAGAATCGGTCGCGCGCATTAAATTGATTAAGTTAGCACAGACATTAGGATTTAAGCTGGACGAACTCGCACAGTTGTGGCGAGAAGGCGATACAACTCTGAGTTCTGCGCAACATGACGACATCATCGCTTCGTTGAAGCGACAGCGCCTTGCAATTTCGCAATCAATCTCAACGCTTAATCAACAACACGAACAGATTAACGCATTAATTAACCTATTGGGCACAACATGGGCATCTGGGCATTGCGCTAACTTCGATGATATAGAACAAATCCTTACCCTAAAAAAGAAGCATTCCTGAGCCGCTACTAGCTCATACATACGTATAAAACATGCTACCTAACGTTCTACTTAAATTCGTTATGATCGCGCGAATTTTGTAAGTAGAAAGGCAAAAACGACATGTTGAAAAAGTTAGTTGCTACCGCAGTATTGATGTTAACTGCACTAGGTGCGCAAGCAAATTTGATCAGTAACGGTAGTTTCGAAGATAACAATGTAAACCCTAATTCCTGGCGCTGGTTTTATTCATCAGACGTAAATGGTTGGTCCGGTAGCAATATCGAAATCTGGGATGACTTCTTAGGCGTTAAAGCGGTTGATGGTAGCCAATTTGCTGAGCTAAATGCACACGCCAACAACGGCCAACGCTTTTCGATTCAGCAATCTTTCGCGACGGATATTGGCAGTATTTATAACCTGTCATTCTTCTATAGTGCCCGCCGCTCAAACGACGAAGCATTCGAAGTTAGTCTAGCGAACGGTAATACATCGTTTTTCCAACAAGTGATGGCAGATCACGTGGTTGGCAGCTGGTCATTTTTTAATACTAGCTTCAAGGCCGTTTCTAACACGACCACGTTATTCTTTTCGACTATCAATCCTTGGGCAGGTACCTACGGTAACTTTATCGACAATGTGATTGTTACGGGTGCTCCAAGCCAATCTCAAGCAGTTTCTGAGCCTCCAGCAATCGCGTTGGCCGCAATATTCGCAGTTCTTCTTGTACTTCGATTAAAAAAGCGTCAAGTAAACCGCTAAACAGGCTAAGTATCTAAAACTACATAGATTCTCATTTCCAGACTGTGCTATTATGTTCAGTCTGGGGCTGATTAGGATTCGACAGGATTTGAGACGCTTTAGGTGCATGCAGAGGTGCGGTTTGCCTCTTTAAAAAGCCGCAATTAAATAGTCGCAAACGACGAAAACTACGCACTAGCCGCTTAATACCCGGCATAGGCCCTTCTACCCCAGCCTCTGTCCACTAGGCGGGGAATTGGAAGGTCATAAAAGTGGAATAGCGAGGGAAACTTGTCTAAGGTTGAACCGCGAAACAGTATTAGGCCAGCTGCAAGGAAATCCTGTTTGTCGGAGTTCCAAGTAGTTAAATAAAAGACAAAATAAGCATGTAGTACCGACGGTAGACACTTTCTGGACGCGGGTTCAAATCCCGCCAGCTCCACCAAATTAAAATCCGAGGAAATCCATCTTCACCATACAAGCCCTGACTTTCAGGGCTTTTTCATATATACTTAGACCATCACAATCCATTGCAATCCACCAGAATACCGTCACTTAAACAGTACATTTGACGGTATAACAAGTTTAATCAAGATTGCGATACCGTCACGAGGCGTTGTATGGGCAAACTAACTGCAACAGCTGTTACCAAAGCAAAATTTAAAGAAAGGCCAGTCAAGCTAACTGATGGTGGCGGGTTATACTTACTACTATCAAAGACTGGCGGCAAACACTGGCGCTATGACTACAGACATTCTGGGCGGAGAAAAACCTTATCACTTGGCTCATTTCCTGAAATAACGCTCGCCTCAGCACGACAAAGGCATCAAGAGGCAAGGACCCTTCTAGCCGAAGGCACTGACCCGAGCGAGGCAAAACGACTGAAGCAGCTTGAGAGCACCATAATAACTCAAAATACATTTAAGGCAGTCGCTACCGAATGGTATAAGTCAAAGATGACCGGTATGTCGCAAACGCATCGGGAAAGAACAACTCGCATACTCGACAAAAATTTGTTTCCAGCGATTGGCGAGCGCCCAATCAAAAATATAAATGCACCTGAATTGCTAGCATGCCTCAGGAAGATAGAAAGCAAAGGCACAATAGACACAGCTCACAGAGCAAAAAATGTTGCAGGTCAAGTTTTTCGATTCGGCATTGCATGCGGCAAGTGCGAAAGAGACCCCAGCCAAGATTTGAAAGGTGCATTGACCAACAAAACCACAAAACACCTTCCCACCCTGCTTGATAGCGAACGAATCAAAGAATTGCTTATCGCAATCAACAACTATCAAGGCTCCGCAAATGTGATTGCTGCATTGAAGATTTCAATCTTACTCTTTCAGCGTCCCGGCGAAATCCGTCACATGGAATGGTCTGAGATTAATTGGACTGATAAGCGCTGGGAAATCCCCGCAAACAAGGGTGGAGAAAACAAGAAAATCAACACTGACCACTTCGTACCACTATGCAAGCAAGCGCTGGATATATTAACCGAGCACCATAAGTTAACTGGTAATGGCAAATATGTATTCCCAAGCCCTCGTGGCGCATCAAGACCACTTAGCGAGAATGGTGTACGCACCGCGCTGCGCACAATGGGATTCACGAATGACGATATTACACCTCACGGCTTCAGGGCTATGGCTCGCACTTTACTAGATGAAAAGCTAGGTTATCGAGTCGACATCATCGAAGCACAACTTGCACATGCCGTGAAAGACCCGACTGGTAGAGCGTATAATCGCACATCGTTTTTAAAAGAGCGCACCGAGATGATGCAGGCGTGGGCTGATTATTTAAATTCGCTAAAGGAGCACGCAAGATGAGCAAAGGCCGACCTAAAGTGTACTCAAAAGAGATAATAATGCGGTTGCAGTATACATTCCTGAAAGAGTTTATTGAAATCGAGAGTGAAGGCAAAACAGCCACCATCAGGCGAGCATTTGACCAACTTAAATCAAGAGGAGTTATAACGAGAGCTACAAACATTGCAAATTACATCAAGAAAAAAGACATCAACAAAATGAATCCAACGACTTCGGAGTGGTCAAGTGAGAAAAATGAGCTAATTCTTCTTATTGATAAATACGCATACACAGAGAGCCGCCCATTCTCAGGAGTCTAAAAGTTTACAGAAAATAGTACAAAGTTAGCAAAAAAACACTGATTCTTCATAACAAAATCCCTTGGCATTTATTTAACTCCAATACCCCTCCATAGTGCTCCACGTCATTTAACGACAGGAGCACGACATGACAAATAAACGATTAATCCGACTTCCGGAAGTACTTAACAGGCTACCTATTAGCAAGTCCGCTTGGTGGGCTGGTATTCAATCTGGAAAATTCCCCAAACCCGTCAAAATCGGCCGCACCTCCGCGTGGGACGAAACCGAAATCAATCAATTAATCACCTCACTCAAAGAAGACGCATAGCGCGAGGAGCATATTCCAATGAGCGAATTTAACGAAAAACCATTTTCTGAAACACGTCGAAGCTATGAGGAGTTTCGCGTACAGTGCAACGCAGGACTACCTGAGTATGACGCTCGAGGCAGGCGACTGAGAAGGTTTGTGGCTGAATCAGGCCTTATAGAAGAAGTTCGAATACCAAGCCCCGAGCATGACAGGATTTATAATGCGATTAGAAAAACCGATGGTAGTTGTGACCATCCCTCATCCTGGTGGGTAAACATTGGACGCTACGTAAAAAAGCCGGTCGTTCTAGTTGAGCCCTACCACAACGAGCTTTCGAATTTCACTCATCCCGATTTAGCAGTAATTCAGGTGCCGCCCCGAATCGCGCCCTACAATGGTGGCGGCTACACAGATGAATGCGGCAACTACAAGGGCGGCACGCATTCATTTCTAATAATGAGCAAGATAAGCGAATCCACCCTACTGGAAATTCAAGCAAAACTCACAGAGGCTGCATCAATGATGCCCGAATGGGACGCAGTGGAGTAATCGATAATGAATGAATCCTCTATTGATGACGATTGGGCAGAAATAGACGCGCTTCTCGATTCTCTCGACAAGCTAGGTAATGAGGAGGTGCAGCAGGTTCATCCTGCTGCATCAACTAACCGCTTAAACTATCACCATGAGATTACGCAAACGCCATTTGACAAGTTAATAGGCTATTCAATAACTGGCAGAAGTAGTGAACTACAACAGCAGTTGCTCGACGACAGGTTTGTACTAGATGGAATTGCCATACTAGGCCAGTGGACAACGATATATGCCTCACCCAATACGGGTAAAACCCTGTTAACCATATGGTTACTTAGGCAGGCGGTACAAGCCGGTGAAGTGGACGGTGAAAAAGTATTTTATGTGAATGCAGATGACAACTTTCGAGGGCTTGTCGAAAAAGTTCAGTTGTTTGAAAAGGTCGGCGTGCACATGCTTGCACCACACCAGAATGGCTTTGACACACAAAGGTTAGTTGGCCTACTCAGTGAGCTTGCTACAAACGGTCAAGCGAGTGGCACTGTTATCATCTTGGATACACTTAAGAAGTTTACTGACTTAATGAACAAGCAGGAGGCCAGCAACTTTGGCGCAACCGCTCGCGCATTTGTTTCGAATGGCGGAACGCTGATAGCGCTAGCTCATACCAATAAGCACAAAAATGCGGAAGGAAAGTCAGTTTACAGCGGTACATCCGACATTAGAGACGATTCTGACTGTGTATTCATTATTGAAAAGCTGTCAGCACCCGATGATGCATTGCAGACTGTTGAATTTCAAAACAGCAAAGCGCGAGGTGACGTCGAAGATAAAGTGGGCTTCACGTACCGCAAGCAGAAAGGGCAAGCGTACGTAGAGTTGCTCAACTCTGTTCAGCGGGTCGACGCAGATATATTTGAAGAGCAGAAAGACCAACTGGCTGAACAGCAAAAGCTATTTAACGATGCGCCACTGATTAACTGTATACGCAAACTCATTGATGAAGGTGTCAACTCAAAGTCGCTGATTGTAAAACGCGCTAACGAGTTAAGCGGCGCTAGCACAAGAGTGGTTCGCAATGTTCTGGAAGAGCGAACTGGTAACCTATGGATACTTGGTCATAGATGGAAGAAAGAGGCGCGTGAGCACAATAAGTATGTGTACACCTGTATTGAGCAAGATGACACCAACTATCAGGGCTTGCACCCTGAATAGCTGAATATCTGGGTAGCTGGAATCGAAGCCTCGTCAGCATTAAGCGCCAGCAATCTCTGGTTTTGCAGATATGCAGTTATTCAGTTTTGCGTTACAGGGTGTGGCACATGAGGTCCGGGGTAAAAATGAACAATCGAAACAAATCGGCGTATATAGAAACTGCTGGCGGCAAGATAAAGTGTAGACAATGTCAAGCAATGTCAAAGCGCACTGAGAAACAGTGCCGCTCACCAGCGATGCGCAACAAAACTGTCTGCAGAATACATGGCGGCATGTCTACTGGCCCTAAAACGCCAGAGGGTAAGGCTCGCTGCTCTGCCCCGCATACTACCTATGGACATGAAACTCGGAAGATGCGAAAAGAGCGAGCCATTAAGGTTGCAGAGTTAAAATGCATTAGCGTTATTTTCAAAGGAGCTTGACAGCTAGGCCGTCAGGCGATTTTAGCGCAGTCTAGCGAAGAGCGGCTTCACATTCATTATCTGCAGCTTCATTGGTTATAACTATTTTTTTGTCGTTTTTATCAAAATAGGTTAGTCGCGTTCGAAAACCAATCGAGCCGGTGCTCTCTCCCGTACTATTTAACCCATCATTGATAAGGTTTTTCCACCCGCAGATTATCCCAGCTGACTTGCCAACTAGGAACTGCCTTATTTTGGAGGTATTTTCGCTATCAAAGGCAAGGTTATTCATCTTTGTGTGAATCTCTAGATAATACTCGTCAAGCGTGTCGTTCTTTGCGTAGCTGGCAAGAATAACATTGGTAGATTCATCCACTTTTTGGGGCAACGTTGCATTGTAGTTGGCTATTTGTGCGGAGATGCGCTCGTGAACGGTTGGCGCCGATGCGAGCTCTATGGCCTCGGGTGAGCAGTCAGTGCCGACATCAAAAGAATGGCTTGTTGCCGTTGAAGTGTCGCCGTTTTGCGTGATATCAAATGAAAGCTTTAAATTTAAAGGAAGTGCTTCAAAGTTATATCCATAGCGAGCAAAACTCTCGCGAAGCTGCGTCATTGTCTGACACCCACTTAAAACACTTAAGCGCTTGCCAACTGGTTCGACCCCCATTTTCTTTGCGTTTTGGAGCGCGCTCCCTCGCAAATGAATTTCTTGCCTCAAAACTGCATGTTGCGCATCTTTTTCTGCCCTCCCAAAATAGCCAAATCTTTCTCCCATCTGAATGGATTTCGTGAATGTTAATGCAATCGGCTGCAAATCTATTCCACTAGCGTTTTGAGGATACCCATTGTTAATATCAACCAAAGAAAGCTTGAGAATTTTTTCTGCTCTGTCTGCGTCATAATCATCCTGAAGCTGAGCGCTCGCAAGAAACGAAGGCAGAAAAATCACCATAGCAAAAACGTATTTCATTTTCGTAAACTCCTAATTAATTAATAAGCTCGACCAGCGTGTCACATGCTTGCTTATCGATACTAAATTCTGCGATTCGGCTTCCATGTTTATCTTCGTATTCATAAATGTATTCGCCGCCAAAACGAAGCGCAGTAATCATTTGCTCGTTTTTGCATACTTCTTTTTTCACGTTAGCGTAAATACTGGTTTTAATAATTTTGGGGTCTATCTGACTGGATGTATAATTTATTAATCGATAATGATAACTCAAAACAAGGTCGGAGCCGACTGATGCACCAATCAACTGCACCCCTTCATCAACAGTGATTGGGGCGTCAGAATTTATTTTTACAGCCGCTCTTTCTAAACCACGTTCGATGGCAAGTCTGGGGTTTTCGCTCATTTTCGTCTTTAACTCTTCGCCTTTTGAGGCTTCTTCAATAGAGGCTGAAACAATATACTTTAGAGTTGCGACAACACAAACTCCCACTAAAACAACTGCAATTGTGCCAGCTTTTTTGAAGGGGCTGCTCATGAGAAAAGTCCGAATATTGAAAAACAAGTATGTAAAAGTTTAACCGACCGCTAATCTATATGCTATTGCTATGCGAGCAATTTAATAGCTTTGGTATGCCGCGCTATATGATTTTGTGCGCAAAACAGTGTGTATAACTAATAAGCATGCTTTTCTCGCTAAGTGGGGGATACCCTGTGGGTGGGGTCGAAATTCTGAGAAAATCACTGAGCTCCTGACTGTTAAAAAAGTAAACCTATTCTCCTCAAGCGAAGTGAAAAGGCGGTATAAATGGCGGACAATGCGCGAACCCCAAATAAATAAGGCAATATATACATACACTTATGCCGCCAATTCAAATCCCGCCAGCTCCACCAAATACAAAACCCCGAAATGTTAAATGCATCTCGGGGTTTTTTAATGGCTAAATTTCACGCCCTAACCAGAATTTTTTACCTAACACTACATACCTGATTTTGTCACAACCTGCTTCCCGTCTATAGATACCGGTAACATGATATGTGCATATGGCGTATCCCCCCACATAATATAAGGGCCTCCTACATTCGGGTCTGATGGCAGCCCTTTTAGCATTTCCTTAGGTACAATCAGCATTACGTGAGGGCCAGTTTCCACATAGTCCTCAGCCTCACTGTGATTGTGGTGATACGGCGAGGAATTGCTGACACCTGAGCCACTCGGCTCTCCTTGTAACATGTAGGAGATCCCTATTCTGTCGGGTGTATAGTCAGCTTGCTTCATCAACGCCTGCATCATCTCCATCCATACCGCATCATTACACATTGGGGCGCGATCGCCTGGCATCGTATCCGGCATACATGTCCAGCCATTGTTCCCTTCTTTGAGCAATGTACCATCGCTATCAACAATCGTTGCATGTGCACTTATGGACGGTGGGGCTGCCGACATAGCTCGTTGAATTTTTATTTCTTTGGACTCTTCAGCAACAGATAAACCACTAAATACTATGAGTGCCGCAAGTCCTCCGACTTTATGAAGTTTCATAACAGTCTCCTGGAAGATTCAAAATTTGAATATTTGCTTGCGTGTCTTTTACGACATCGAGTTGACCTTCTCAGTATAGTCGTAATATTGAAAGGCGCTGGCCGGTAATGGTTAATACAATATTTAAATAGATTATCGTTGAAAGCTTACCCATTGCATATGTTGGCGCTCATTATTGCTAAATATTTGATGACGGTATAATTCTTATGAATTGTGATTCGAACGAATATTTGTTGTGCAGCTATTTATTAAACCGTTAAAAGTTTGATATGTTTACCTAAACCGAACGACAAAGTTGTGTTTATGCGTATAACCTTCTTGCGTATGGCCTCAGTCATATGTGCCCTTATGTTGGCAAATCTTGCAAACGCAATTGAGCAGCCTGTGCTCGTTGTCGATCAAAACGGGAATCCCGTTATTAATGCTGTAATTGCATTTAAAGCCCTACCTTCAGAGGTTGATAATACGGGCGTTGCGATCATGGACCAAATTAATAAACAGTTCTCGCCACAGGTCATCGCTATCCAAAAAGGACAAGCCGTTAAATTTCCCAATAGTGATGATATACGACATCACGTTTACAGTTTTTCCGCTATTAAGCCTTTTGAAATAAAACTGTATAAAGGCTCAAATGTAGATCCAATCATCTTTGATAAACCCGGTATTGGTATTTTAGGCTGCAATATTCACGACCAGATGACGGGGCATGTTTACGTTGCCGACAACGAACACGTTGCGGTAACGAATGAAAAGGGCGTAGCAACTTTTGTTCGCGACATACCGGACGAAGTGTCCGTTTGGCACTCTGACCTATCAATTGATGGCACGCATAAAATAACTGCCACCATTGACCGTTCAGATGCGGGTGCAATAGTTCACATAACACTCATTGAGCGTAAACCCAAAGAAGAACAAAGAACCTTTGGAAAACGCACCTTTGGGCGACAAAACTAATTATGGCCTCCCATTCGCTGAATAAACATGTATTCCGGCTTTCTGCCGGATTGGTGTTGATGTGCACCCTAGCGATTTTATTTAGTGTATGGTCATCCACTATTCAACACGCCAAACGACAACTCGGTGAAACCTTAGACGTTGCTGAATCTGTTGTTTTGGAAGTATTGCAAAGCCGAGAAGATCAATTATTCAATTCAGCTAGTGTTTTGGTCGACGATTATGGTTTTACTGATGCGGTTGCCACAGGCGACCGCGGCACTATTACCAGCGCCCTCGAGAATCACGGTGGTCGCGTTGGCGCAGATGTAATGGCGTTGATTTCTCTAGATGGCATAGTCAACAGTTCCACCACTGAAGGGCTCATACCCGCCAATGACTTTCCTTACCCGTCAATGATTGAAGACACCCTATCTAATGGCGGCGCAAGCGCATTGATCATTATCAATCAACAGCTGTATCAAGTATTAACCTTACTCGTAGAAGCTCCCCAGCCTATTGCCATTGCTGCCATAGGATTTAAGTTAGACACCGACTTTTTGCAGCGATTAAAGTCGATTACGTTGCTCGAAACGACCATCACCGCAATGCGCGACGACGATATGTTGTATGAACGCACCACCCTATCAGAAAGGCAAGCCGTATTTAGTGATACGACGAGTGTGGATGATTTATCATGGCTATCCTTCGTGGTGCTCAACCAAGCTCATCTGATCTCGCAGAGCATTCCCCTCTCTAAAAGTGGCTCATTAAGCGTTACCTTAGGGCTATCTGAAAACAGTCAACGCTTGTTTAACGAATTTAGCCAACTGCAATTGCGCATCAGCTTAATTGCAGCAGTTTGTTTGGTTATTTCATTAATATTGGGCGCAGCGGTCGCAAGGCGACTGTCCAGTCCGTTGAAACGATTGTCGGCGATCACCCAAGAAATAGCCGCTGGTGATTACGAGCAGCCCATTGAAATAGCGTCCAGCACTACGGAAATAGCCGAACTGTCAGGCTCTGTGCTGTCGATGCAAAGTAATATCAAATTGCGTGAACAACAAATTCAGTTCCAAGCGCAGCATGATTTGCTTACGGGGCTATTTAACCGTTACCGGGTGACCGAGATCATTGATCAATGGTTTGAAGAATCACGTCAGTTTCAGGTGATTGGCATAAATATTCTGGGCTTTAGAGGAGTGAATGATGTATTTGGCCATCATAATGGCGATCAATGCCTTAAAGTCATTGCAGAGCGTTTAAACAACTTAAATGGCACTGCCGCTCGCCTTAACGGCGGTGAATTCATTTGGCTGCCCGAGCCGCAAGTCGACATGGAGACTCTGCATAAAGTGCAACGAGCGTTGCAAGCGCCCATAGAAATCGACCACGTTATTATACCTTTGCGTATTTCTATAGGGGAACTGCACTGCCCAGACGACAGTTCAACATCTGCGGTCTTGTTAAAACGCCTCGCCATCACGCTCGATCAAGCCCGCGTTATGGAAGAGCATGTAGTCAGATACAACGCTGAGTTTGATGCCAAATACATGCGCAGAATGACCATCATTACAGAGCTTAAAAAAGCCCTTAACAGTGGTGGCGACTCTCTGTCACTGGCCTATCAACCAAAGCTGTCTTTGAATACAGGCCGCGTGACTCATGCCGAAGCCCTGATCCGGTGGAATAATGAGGTACTAGGCTTCGTGCCACCAGACGAATTTATTGCCATTGCCGAACAAGCGGGATTAATAGGCGATGTAACGGATTGGGTTGTACACAGAGCAGCACAAGATGCGCAATACTTTAACCAACAAGGTTATCACTTCTGTATCGCGATTAACTTATCCGCCAATGACATTCTCGACTCTACCCTGTTAACCCGTATCCAATCCCTTGTTGAAGAGTTTGGTTTGGCAAATGACTCACTGGCTTTTGAGATCACTGAAAGTGATTTAGTCACCGACGCAAACAAGGCCACGCAAGAGTTGAATGTATACCGAGAGGCAGGTTTTGCATTAGCGATTGATGATTTCGGTACCGGTTATTCTTCGCTAGCATATTTGAAAAGCCTACCGGTCACTGATCTAAAAATAGATAAAAGCTTTATTCTTAATTTAGACAGCAACGAAAATGACCAACAAATCGTACAGACTATTATCGGGCTAGCGCATAGCTTTGGACTACAAGTTATCGCTGAAGGTGTAGAAAATGCGGCAAGCCTTAAATTGCTTCATCGATGGCATTGTGAATATATTCAGGGCTATCATATTTGTCGTCCGCTGCCACGCGACCAGTTTATCAAGTGGCACCAAGAGAACCTAACGACTGAGTGGTTAAAACAATGAAAATGAAACTTGGACAATGGGCAATAATTGCTAGCGCGGCATGGTTATCCGTTCCAGCACAGGCTGCAGATGGTAAGTTGCTGGGCACTGCTGGACTAGTGCAAATTGAAGGTAGCGGCGGTGGTGGTATCGTACCTTGGGCCACATTGAGCGGCTACGACTCGCGCGAAGAGATTTCACTGAGTGCTGTTACAACGCAAGTCGACATCGACGATTATCGCCTGAACGTACTCGGTATCTCGGCCTCATTTTACGACAGGATTGAAATCAGTGCGGCGCACCATCGGTTCGATTTGAAGCAACTCGGTGGTGACATCAAACAAAATGTATTCGGTGTGAAATACCGCGTGTATGGTGATGCAGTTTACTCTGATTGGCCTCAAATCAGTGTTGGTTTACAACATAAGCGTTTGGAAGACAAAGCTATCGCTGCACTGGTAGGTGCTAAAGATAATAAAAGCGGTACTGATTTTTATATTGCCGCGACGAAAATTCACCTTGGTGCGATTGGTGGTTTTAATGCGGTTTGGAATCTAACTGCGCGCGCAACCAAAGCCAACCAATTAGGCCTATTGGGGTATGGTGGCAATGAAAACGACAGTTATGAGCTAATGTTGGAGGCCTCTGCTGGGGTTTTGTTGTCGAGAAATATTGCGATTGGTGCCGAGTACAGGCAAAAACCGGACAATCTTGGTTTAGGCGAAGATGACTGGGTAGACTATTTCATCAGTTATATCCCAAATAAACATTTTGCGTTAACGCTCGCATGGGCAGAACTCGGATCTATAGCGGGTGCTGATGACCAAAATGGCCTCTACCTTTCAATCAACGGACAGCTGTGGTGATGACTATGAAGCAATTGATGTTAGCCATAACCTTTTCTGCACTTGTGATGGGCTGTGCCAGTCGCCAAGAAAGTGTTTATATGCAGCTTGGTGGAGAAAGTAAAGTCACCGAAATCGTCGAAAATTTCGTCATGGAGATTGAAAAGGATCCCGTTATCCTGCCGTATTTCGAAGGCGCTAATATCGACAGGTTTATTGAAAAGCTCAGTGAACAAATATGTCATCGCACTGGAGGCCCCTGCGAGTACAGCGGTGACAGCATGGAAAAAGTGCACGGTGGCATGAATATCACTGAAACTGACTTTAATCGCACCGTCGATTTGCTAATCAATGCAATGAACAAAGCCAGCGTGCCGCATCGTTTACAGAATCAGGTTTTGCAAGCCCTTGCCCCAACCCGCAAGGAAATGCTCTATATGTGATGATGAAGCGCGGTAATAGATATCGACATGTAGACGTCAAGAAAAACAAAAGCCCGCTATGAAAGCGGGCTTTTTTAGTTCAAATTAGTGCAGAGCCTATAGACTCTGCTTACTACTGATTACCAAATTTTGACGCGAGCTTCAGGCGCTAAATACAACGCATTATCAGGTTTTACATCAAACGCGGTATACCACTCTGGTACGTTTCTTACTGCGCCGTTGGCACGGAACATAGAAGGCGAATGCGGATCAGTTTCTATGCGGGCACGTAAGGCTTCATCACGGTACTGATTAGCCCACACTTGGCCATAACCAATAAATACACGCTGAACGCCTGTAAAGCCGTCCAATACAGGTGCTTCTGCGCCGTTTAACGACATTTGGTATGCTTTCAGACCTATGCTGATACCACCTAAATCACCAATATTTTCGCCTAACGTAAACTCACCGTTAACGAATAACTCAGGTAAGGCTTCAAACGCATTATATTGAGAGACCAACGCACCGGTACGCACATTAAATTCATTGCGATCTTCTTCTGTCCACCAATTACGCATGACACCATCACCATCGAAAGTGCTACCGGCATCATCAAAACCATGGCCGATTTCATGACCAATAACAGCGCCGATACCGCCGTAGTTAACTGCGTCATCCGCTTTCAAATCGAAAAACGGCGGCTGTAAAATAGCGGCTGGGAATACAATTTCATTGGCCGGCGGATTGTAATAAGCGTTCACCGTTTGCGGTGTCATACCCCACTCAGTTTTATCAACAGGCTTGCCTTGCTTGTCCAGCATCTGCGCATAATTCCAATCAGCAGCGGCGCGCATATTGCCAACTAAGTCTTTCGCATCAATATTCAGTGCAGAATAATCTTTCCATTGGTCAGGGTAGCCAATCTTCACCGTAAACTTAGACAACTTATCCAACGCCTGTACGCGCGTTTCATCTGTCATCCAATCCAATTCTTTAATGCTTTCTTCGTAAGCTTTGAGCAGGTTATTCACCAACTCAGTCATACGCGCTTTAGCTTCAGGTGGGAAGTGACGCTTAACATATACCTTACCGATCACTTCACCTAATGTTGTATCCAACACACCTGTTGCTCTGCGCCACATGGGACGTTGTTCTTCAACGCCACGCAAAGCTTGTGAATAGAATGAGAAATGCTCGTTATCAATTTCTTCAGTTAACAGCGTAGAAGCGCCATTCAATACGCCCCACTTCAAATACGTTTGCCAATCCGCTAACGGGATCTGTGCAATAATACTATCGACTTGTGATAGGAAGTCTTCTTGCATGATGATCAGTTTTTCAGGCGTCTTGAACTCAGTAGCAGCTAAATAGCTGTCCCAATCAAACGTTGGCATTAGGGCTTTGATTTGCTCAACACTTAAGCCCTGATAATTTTCAGCCCAGTTCCGCGTCTGCTCTTTTTTCATGTGCAGCGCGGCAATGCGAGATTCTATGTCATACACCGTTTGAGCTTTTTCTGATGCATTCTCAAATCCAGCCAAGCTGAACATATTGGTTAGGTGCGTTTTGTATGCTGCACGGATAGCTTCTGATGCTTCCGCGTCTTTGAAATAATACTCACGGTCCGGTAAGCCTAAGCCCCCTTGCCATAAATATAGGCCGTACTCATCCGGCGATTTAAAGTCAGCATATTGGAAAAAGCTGACCGGTACGGATAGTTGGTAGCGGTTGGCATATCCAAAATAGGCCGCAAGCTCGCTGTAAGATGAAATCGCATCAATGCGTTTTAAATCAGCTTCTATTGGGCTTAACCCCAATGCATTACGCGTTTCCATATCCATGAAAGAGGTGTACATATCACCCACTTTCTGCTCATCAGAGCCATGAGGGAATGAACCGTTAGCTGATTCACGGATAATTTCAATCACATCTTCTTGTGCATCATCTGCTAACTTTGAAAAAGCACCGTAGGTAGAACGATCGGCGGGAATTTCATTATTTTTCAGAAATGAACCATTCACATAATTAAAGAAATCATCACCAGGGTTAATACTGAGATCCATATTTTCAACAAATACGCCTGAACGCAGTTGTTGTGTTTCTTCTTGAGTATTTTCAACCGCTACTGGCGTTTCCTGAGAAATAACTGTATTCGGATTACAGGCTGACAACGCAAGAGACGTTGCGACCGCCAACAAACTGAGCTTGCCTTTCATATCTTTCCTATAGTGTTGTTGTTACCATCGACGAGGTATTCTGTCACTTTTTTGCGATTTACGCAGGTAAATACACAGTTTGTAACATGTTTATCTACGTTACCACGACAAAAACATGAGCGCTTGTGGATATCCACGCAATTTCGCAAACAAAGGACTTACATTGACTGAAGACAATCCGATATAGTGGAAACACACCTTCTATTCTGAGGAGCTATTTGTGACTGAGCATACAACGCCTATCAATGAAGAATCAGAACATCTGCTTGAACTACGCCACCTTAAAATGGACGACTTTGCTGACATCAAAGAATTGATGGATGTTGTCTATGCACAAGTCGGTGGTGCCTGGACGCTAAAGGAATATAAGGCACAGATATCGACCTTTCCAGAAGGGCAAATTTGTATCGAGGACAAGGGTAAAGTTGTCGCTGCAGCGTTTTCCGTTATCGTTGATTATGAACAGTTTGGCGATAAGCACACCTATGATGAAATAACCGGCGATGCGTATTTAACCACTCATGATCCTAATGGTGATGTACTGTACGGTGTTGATGTATTTGTATCGCCAGAGTATCGCGGCATGCGTCTAGGCCAACGGCTTTACGAGGCGCGCAAGGAACTGTGTAGAAACCTGAACCTCAAATCCATAATTGCTGGCGGTCGTATTCCGAATTATTCCAAACACGCCGATATGATGTCGCCGTATGAATACATCGAACATGTAAAATCAAAAGACATCTACGATCCAACACTGACTTTCCAAATTTCAAACGGTTTTGAAGTGAAACAAGTACTCAAAGCCTATTTGCCTGAAGACAAAGCCTCACTGGGCTATGCCACGTTATTACAGTGGCATAATATTTATTACGATGCAGAAAAACCCAGCTTGATTGGAGGCAATAAAACCAACGCACGGATTGGTTGCGTGCAATGGCAAATGCGGTATTTTGAAAATGTCGGTGAATTGCTGCAACAAGTTGAATACTTTGTCGATGCACTAAGCGATTATAAATGTGATGTCGCCCTGTTCCCTGAGTTCTTCAATGCACCACTGATGGGCCTTAGCCCTTCTGACTCATCCATTGATGCGATCTGGCATTTAGCGACCTATACCGAAGAAATCTTAACTGCGATGTCGCATCTAGCGGTTAGTTACAATATCAATATTATTGCAGGCTCTATGCCGGTGATTGAAGATGATGAGCTGTATAACGTTAGCTATCTTTGCCACCGTGACGGCCAGATTGAAAATCAGCACAAGCTTCATCCGACTCCGCATGAAAAAGAAGACTGGATCATGAAAGGCGGAAACCAACTCACAGCCTTTGATACTGACTTTGGCAAGATTGGGATCCTAATATGCTACGACGTTGAGTTCCCTGAGCTTGCGCGCTTATTATCCGATCAAGAAATGCAGGTGTTATTTGTGCCGTTTTGGACCGACACCAAAAATGGCTATCTGCGCGTGCGACGCTGTGCTCAAGCGAGAGCGATTGAGAATGAGTGCTATGTTGCCATAGCCGGCAGTGTCGGCAATTTACCCAAAGTTGATAATGTGGATATTCAATATGGGCAGACAGCCGTATTCTCACCGTCAGATTTTGCCTTCCCGCATGACGCGATTGTATCCGAAACAACGCCGAACACCGAAATGACGCTGATTGTCGATCTTGATTTCGATAAATTGACCAAGTTGCAAAATGAAGGTTCTGTTAGGAATTACCTTGATCGTCGACGTGATTTATACCGTGTTGAATGGATAGGCAATAAGGACGATTAATCCATTGGAAACTCAAGCAGCATCGGGCTATCATGCTTGTCGCAACGAATTAAAATAACACCAGAGTGCTATTACACAATGAGTATTAGAAATGATGATGAATTACCACGGATCATGCTCGATGAAGAAGATCGACGTGGGTATCAACAAAAAGGAAAACCATCAACGGCTGGAACAGAATCCGTAAGTAGCCCTTCTGTAGCACCCGCGCCAACCTCTGGCGGTGGTAGTGGCTTAGCCGTTTTTGCGTTACTTCTTGCGCTTGGCGCTGGCGGTGCGGCGGGCTACCTGTATACGCAATTGCAAGCCCAACTTGCTACAGCGCAAGCGGCTGAAGCGCGCATAGCCGATCTCGAAAATCGCCTATCTGCTACTGGCGAAGAAATGGGTGAATCTACGGTCGCACTGCAAGTCAAAGTATCAGAGCTGTCTAACCGTGCCGAAGAGTTATGGGACCAAATGGATAAGCTGTGGGCTTCCGCATGGCGACGTAATCAAAAAGAAATTGGCGATTTAGGCACTAAGCTGGATGAACAGGTCGCTTCGCTAAGGTCGACCGCTAATAGCGCCAATCAAACAGCGAATAACAATAAAACCTCGCTTAATAGTATGACAACGCAATTAGAAAGCGTAGCGAGCGAGATGTTAGCAATTAACGTTCAGTTAGAACGACTGTCTGCCACAAACGGTGAAACCAACCGTGATCTTCAGTCTACAACCGAAAAACTGCGCCTGCTCGAACAGCGTAATGCGGCTCTAGTGACGCGTATCGGACAAATAGAAACAGAGATCCGTGATTTGGCCACGCGTATGGCAAGCGGTGGCGCAACGCCATAGCGTATATTGCAGATATAAAAAAAGCGCCTAAAGGCGCTTTTTTTATGAAATCGACATCGTATTAGCGACGTAGACCTAGACGCTTGATCAAATCAGAGTAACGCTCTGAGTTTTTACCTTTAAGGTAATCAAGCATTTTACGACGCTGGCTAACCATACGTAGCAAACCACGACGTGAGTGGTGGTCTTTCTTATTGCTAGCAAAGTGACCTTGAAGCTTGTTGATGTTGTGAGTTAACAACGCAACTTGTACTTCAGGTGAACCAGTATCGCCTTCTTTAGTCGCATATTCAGCAATGATTGCTGCAGATTCTTGTTTAGTGAGCATAGGATTCTCCTAATGAGTTTAAAGTACGAGCCAACCGATCACTAATTCAGCCTGGCTCAAAAGAGCGCGTATTATAGCGATGTGCCATAACAACGCAAGTTTTGTGTGCAATTAGCCTTGATTATTAAATACCACTAATCGCTTCGGTGTGATAAACGTATATTTATCAAAAAGCTGTGGCGATTGATCGCGTGAACGCTCTATGTGCTCACCCACGCCAATAAAGCGATCAGACTCTCCATTGATGCGCTGGTAAACACGCACATAATCACCCAGCGCGCAATCAATCTCACAACAAATGCTTTGCCCGCGCAGGAAACGTGCACCTATGGCCTCATCAACCGTCATAATAGGCAATTCACTGGCCGCGGCATCAATCGGCAATAACAACGCATCTAACGGAGAGAAATCGCCTTCTTCACTTTGCTCGGCTATCTCGGTCAACTGCTCCAGTGTATACATAGGTTCTTTAGCATAGTGAGACACAGCAACACGGTGTAGTTTAGACACATAAGCGCCACAACCTAATGCCTGCCCCATATCATCCACAAGGGTACGAATATAGGTACCTTTAGAACAATGCACCCGCATTTGAGCATTTACGCCATCAAATGCCAGCAACTCTAACGCATAAATAGTAATGTTGCGGGCTTCACGCTCGACGGTTATGCCTTTACGCGCATACCAGTACAAAGGCTTACCCTGATGCTTGAGAGCTGAAAACATCGATGGAATTTGTGTCGACTGACCGGTGAATGAGGATATCGCTTGTTCCAATGCATCCACATCAAAATTGACTGGACGCTCTTCAACAACCTCGCCGTCAGCATCTGACGTGGTTGTACGAATGCCAAAGGTTGCCGTCACTTCATAGGTTTTATTGGCATCTAACAGAAACTGAGAAAACTTTGTAGACTCACCTAAGCAAATAGGTAGCATACCTGATGCTAAAGGGTCTAAAGCGCCAGTGTGACCGGCTTTAGCGGCTTTAAATAACCGTTTAACTCGTTGTAATGCGTCGTTTGAAGAAAGCTCAAGCCCTTTGTTAAGCATGAGCATGCCGTTGATTGCACGGCCTTTATTTCGTCGCCCCACTAATTATCCTCTTCAGGATCTTTTTTGCCTGAGCGGCGCTCATCTTCAGCAATCGTTTGGGAAACTAAGTTTGAGATCCGGATCCCTTCCGTCAAAGATGAATCCCGAACAAAGTGAATAGCCGGCACTGCACGCATTCTAATGCGCTTGGCCAACAATGAACGAACCATGCCTTTGGCGTCTTGTAACAGCTTCAGGTTTTCTTCAATAACAGCTTGGTCGTTTTCATAAAAGGTCACGAAAACTTTTGCATGCGCAAGATCTCTTGATACTTCAACGCCAGACACTGTGACCATAATTAAACCTGGAATGCGGTGTTTGACTTCGTTTTGCAGGATACTTGCTACTTCTTTATGGATCTGCTGCGATACACGATCGGTACGAGAAAATTCGCGAGCCATAGAATACTCCTTACATATACGTCTTAAGCGCAAAACGGAGGCTTGCGCCTCCGTTTACACACAAAGACTCATGCGTTAATTAGATTTCGCGTTTAACTTCAACCACTTCGAATACTTCGATTTGGTCGCCGACTTTAACGTCATTATAGTTCTTAACGCCGATACCACATTCCATGCCGTTACGCACTTCCTGCACATCATCTTTAAAGCGACGCAGTGACTCTAGCTCACCTTCGTAAATAACCACGTTGTCACGTAGTACACGTATAGGGTTGCTACGCTTCACGATACCTTCGGTCACCATACAGCCCGCAATTGCACCCAGCTTCGGCGACTTAAATACGTCACGCACTTCAGCAAGACCAATGATCTCCTGCTTAAATTCTGGCGCCAACATACCGCTCATTGCTTGTTTAACTTCGTCAATGAGGTTGTAGATAACACTGTAGTAACGTAAATCAATTTCTTCGTTTTCAATTACACGACGCGCTGTTGCATCGGCACGCACGTTAAAACCAAGAATAATCGCACTTGAGGCTGCTGCAAGGCTAGCATCCGTTTCCGTGATACCACCAACACCGCTACCCACGATATTAACTTTCACTTCGTCGGTCGATAGCTTGATCAACGATTCAGAAATCGCTTCAACCGAACCTTGAACATCGGCTTTTAGTACAATGTTCAACTCGCTAACATCACCAGCTTCCATGTTGGCAAACATGTTTTCCAGCTTCGCTTTTTGTTGTTTAGCCAGCTTCAGTTCACGCTGTTTAGAATGACGTTTCGCCGCTACTTCACGGGCTTTACGCTCGTCTTTCACCACTAACGCATCTTCACCGGCAATTGGAACGCCTGACAGACCTAATACTTCTACAGGTGTTGATGGGCCGGCAAGTTTAACGTCATGACCATTTTCATCACGCATCGCTCTAACGCGACCATATTCTTCACCACACAGTAAGATATCACCGGCCTTCAATTCGCCTTGTTGCACCAATACAGATGCAACTGGACCACGGCCCTTATCCAAACGAGACTCAATAACGATACCACGCCCAGGGCCTTTCGCTACTGCTTGTAAGTCAAGAAGTTCAGCCTGTAATGTGATGGCATCTAACAGCTCATCAATACCCATACCGGTTTTTGCCGATACATTAACGAATTGGTGCTCACCGCCCCACTCTTCTGAAATAACTTCAAGTTGAGAGAGCTCGGTCTTAACGCGATCTGGATCAGCGGTTTCCTTATCCATTTTGTTAACCGCAACGATTAACGGAACGCCCGCAGCGCGGCTGTGTTGAACCGCTTCTTTAGTTTGCGGCATTACACCGTCATCGGCAGCGACTACTAACACAACGATATCTGTTGCCGTAGCACCACGTGCACGCATCGCAGTAAACGCGGCGTGTCCGGGAGTATCTAAGAATGTGATACGACCTTTATCGGTTTCTACGCTATATGCACCAATGTGCTGAGTAATACCACCCGCTTCACTGTCTGCTACTTTTGCACGACGAATGTGGTCAAGCAGTGACGTTTTACCGTGGTCAACGTGACCCATAATGGTAACGACCGGTGCACGCGTTGTTTTGTCGCCTTCTTCCGAATCGGCTAACAATTCGTCTTCTAACGCATTGTCATTTACTAACTCATACTTGTGACCCATTTCTTCGATCACAAGAACAGCGGTGTCTTGATCAAGCACCTGATTAATCGTGGCCATTTCGCCCATTTTCATCATGGTTTTGATCACTTCAGTCGCTTTAATCGCCATGCGGCTAGCAAGTTCACCCACCGTAATGGTTTCACCCAACTTAACCACACGTTCAACAGGAGAAGCTGGCTTTTGGAAGCTATGCTTGAGGTCTTCCCCAGCATTTTTGCGCTTCTTGCGACGGCGTGAAGAACGCTCTACTTGCATGTCTTCTTCGTCTTCAGCTTCCTGCGCGTAACGGTTTGAGTGCAAATGCACCTCTTCCGCTTCTTCACGCTTACGGCGCTCTTCTTCTTCTTTCCAGCGACGTTCGTTTTCTTCCGCTAACTTACGTGCTTCATCAGCAGCACGCTTTGCGTCTTCTTCCAACTTACGTTGCGCTTCTTCTTCCTGTTGCTTCTTAATACGCTCAGCTTCTTTCTGAGCCGCTTCTTGCTCAGCTTTCTCTTCTGGCGATAAAGCAGACTCGGCCGCTTTACGCTCTTCTGCTTCACGTTTTGCTTTTTCTGCTCGTGCCGCTCGCTCTGCTTCTTGAGCTTTGCGTGCTTCATCCGCTTTACGCTTCGCTTCTTCTGCTGCTTTACGCGCATTATCAGCCGCTTCTTGTTCAGCTTTACGACGAGCTTCCGCTGCTTCAGCTTCTTCAGCTTTACGTTTAGCTTCTTCTTCCGCTAAACGTTGCTCTTCAACTTCAGTGCGTTTTACATACGTACGTTTCTTACGAACCTCAACTTTAACAGCCTTAGATTTCCCAACACTTAATGTGCTAGTTGTCTTACGCTGAAGTGTCATACGTTTAGGCTCTTCAGAGCCAGAACCACCGTGTTGTTTGCTAAGATAGTCCAAAAGCTGACGCTTTTCGTCTTCTGTGACACTATCTGCGGCTGTCTTAGCGATACCCGCATCTTTAAACTGAGTTAACAGTCGGTCAACTGTTGTGCCAATATCATTGGCGAGTTTTTCAATGGATACTTCTGCCATTACTCGTAATTCCTCTTGTTGACCCTACTCTTCGTTAAACCAGACAATATTACGTGCAGCCATGATCAGCTCACCCGCTTTTGTCTCGTCTAACTCTTCAATATCACTGATATCATCAGTGCCTTGCTCTGCTAGTGCTTCTAAGTCTGTGATACCACGGCTAGCTAAAACGAACGCAACATGGCGCTCCATACCTTCAAGATCGAGCAATTCTTGTTTAGGTTCATTAGCTTCCAATGACTCTTCATTTTTCAGCGCCTGGGTTGTCAGCGCTGCACGAGCACGATTACGTAATTCTTCAACGGTATCTTCGTCTAGGCCTTCAATGGCCAAAAGCTCACCTACAGGAACGTAAGCAACCTCTTCCAATGTTGTGAAACCTTCGTCAACCAATACGCTGGCGAAATCTTCATCAATATCCAAACCTTCAGTGAATACATGCAACACTTTTGCATTTTCTTCAGCATGTTTGCTATTCAAGTCTTCTACCGTCATAACATTGAGCTCCCAACCTGTTAACTGGCTGGCTAAGCGAACGTTTTGACCATTTCGACCAATTGCTTGCGCAAGGTTGTCAGCTTCAACCGCGACATCCATAGCATTGGCATCTTCATCAACAACGATTGATGCAACTTCGGCTGGTGCCATTGCGTTGATAACGAACTGTGCAGGGTTTTCGTCCCACAGTACGATATCGACACGCTCACCACCTAACTCACCGGAAACCGCTTGAACACGAGAGCCTCGCATACCAACACAAGCTCCCACTGGATCTAGGCGTTTATCGTTCGTTTTAACGGCGATTTTCGCACGTGAACCTGGGTCACGCGCTGCTGATTTAATCTCTAATGTTTCTTCAGCGATTTCTGGTACTTCCAAACGGAACAATTCAACCAGCATATCGGGGTGAGTACGGCTGATAAACAACTGTGCTCCACGCGCTTCTGGGCGAATGACATACAGCAAACCACGTACACGGTCACCTGGACGGAACGTTTCACGAGGCAACATATCGTCGCGGAAGATAACACCTTCAGCGTTATTCCCTAGGTCAATAATAACGTTGTCACGGTTCACTTTCTTAACCGTACCGGTCACCAAATCGCCAACACGGTCTTCGTATTCAGCAATCATTTGTGCGCGCTCGGCTTCACGCACTTTCTGTACGATAACCTGCTTCGCTGTTTGTGTAGTAATGCGGTCAAATGCAATCGATTCTATTTGTTCTTCAACATAGTCACCGACTTGGATCTCTGGCTCTTCAACTTGAGCCGCTGACAGCGTAATTTCTGCATATGGGTTTTCTTGTGGCTGATCATCTGGGATAACCATCCAACGACGGAATGTGTCGAAATCACCGGTTGAACGATCAATTTCTACACGAACTTCAATTTCGCCTTCATTCTTTTTCTTAGTGGCACTGGCCAAGGCAAATTCCAACGCTTCAAAAATTTTCTCACGAGGAACTTGCTTTTCATTTGATACGGCTTCCGCCACTAATAGTATTTCTTTACTCATCTCTTGCCTCATTGACAATTACAGCGCACTTGAGCTGTTAATCAAACGTTGGAACCAGGTTCCCTTTTTCTATATTCGCAAACGCCAGATCAAACGTCTGACCATCAACTTCTATACTGACAACACCGTTTTCAGCGGATATCAGCTTTCCTTTAAAATTTCGACGGTTGTTCATTGGCATTGATAAACGCACACTCACCACTTCACCAATTACCGCTTGGTAGTGCTGTTCTTTAAACAAAGGACGATCCATACCCGGTGAAGAAACTTCAAGGTTGTACTCAGTCGTGATCGGGTCTTCTACATCAAGAACCGCGCTGACTTGATGACTCACCTCGGCACAATCATCCACATTGATTCCATTTTCATGATCAATGAAGACACGCAAAATTGAATGCTTACCGGCGCGGACAAACTCTATGCCCACCAATTCAAAGCCCAATGCTTCTACCGGTGATGTCAACATTTCTGTTAGTCGTTTTTCTAATTGCGACAAACAAACCTCCAAATACGAAAAAAGGGCCTATAGCCCATCTGAAAAGCACCTTGTTCGTGCCGATACTGGAAAAACCAATAAAAAACCCCGGACAATGCGGGGCTCAAATACTGGATGGACGTTAAAACCATTCAACGACCAATTAAATGAATCGGCAAGTTGCGACGTTACAACAAGTGCCTCGCGTGAAACGTTACTATCCTTTCGAGGGAGCCCGTATCACAAAACTGGCCGTATTATATAGTGCAGGCATCAATGCTGCAACCATCTATTACTAACCGTCTCAGTGTATATGTTAACTTACTGAGAATTCTTGCGCTCTAAATACGCCTCGAGTTTATTGGAAATATTCTGCAAATGAGCCAGCAGCTCGGGAGACTCTTTCGCCAATTCTTCAATATGCTGATAAAACGCTTTTTGCTTATACTTCGTTAAATGCGCAATATCACTGTCATTTGCGGCGAAAGTGTTTGAAGCACCCAATAAGAATAGTTGCGATTGATAAGCAGACTCTTCTCGATAAAAACGTGGCAAACATTCTTTTTTCGCTATTTGACTACCGACAGGCTTCACAACCCGGCAATCGATAGCAAATTGCTTCTCATCATTGATCTGGTTGTAGGCTTCATACATTGCTTCTTTAGCTTTTTCATATTCTTTGAAATAGAAAGTGGCTGGTCGTTTTCCTTGAATCTTAATCACTTCCACTTCTTCCGCGTCAAACGTTTCTGAGTGATTTTGTGCAATAGCGGAGGTACATGTCATTGCGAGAGCCGCTGACATTAGTAAAGTACGCTTGAGTATCTTGTTCATATGTTCATCCTTAAAGTATTAGAAACCAGATCTAATCAGAGTGGCTCTGGTTCGACGTTAATATACTTCAATACAAAACGTCAAATATGACTGATCGTTCTAAAATACGACCGTTGGTTCAGTCTATAAATTTCAACGAGTATGCCCGATGTTCTTGGCGTGTTCTGTCACTACGCAGCCGCATACATAAAAAAACCTCGCATCATGCGAGGTTTTATTTGACCCAAAGATAGAAATAGCTTGTTAAAATATGGAGCAGTCAAAGCGTAATCAGTCGCCTTAATTGATATTAATGCCCGACAACCGCCATCGCATCGAGTGTCGCCATTACTTTTTCGCTCGCCTGTTCCATTCGAGACAAGCATTCTAAACACATCGCATTGTTGCCTGCTTTATGTGCTTCTAATGCCTTAACGCCATTTTGGTGAACTTGCTCATGTGGCTTTTCGAGTTGCTTATACGCCGATTCATTGCCAAACATTGCGCGACCTTCACCGTTATACCACTTACCTAGACGGCATGAGTGATGATCAACGAAATCATTTGCTGATTTAGAACTTAAACCGTAAAGCACTGAATATACGTCACATTTCCACACAATGTGATCCAGCTTTACGGTTTGGATAAATGTGCGGTTCGAGGAATCTGAAATCGTGTCCTTCATTGAATGGCAACATTCGATGATCTTACTGTAGTGATCATTTAGCGCCGCAACACCGCCTGATAACTCATCATTATTGCTGCTAATTTCATCTACAGAGCTTACCGCATATTTGGTATTTGAAATAATGTTACTAACCAGATCTGACACTTCACTGGCAGACTTATTGGTTTCTGTAGCCAATGTCCGAACTTCGTCTGCTACCACGCTAAAACCTCGACCTGCGTCACCTGCGCGAGCCGCCTCAATAGCAGCATTTAGCGCTAATAGGTTTGTTTGATCAGATATACTGGTAATGGTTGAAACAAACTTATTAATACTGTCCGCTTTCTCAGATAAGCCGGTAATACTCTCGTTCATACCAGACATTTTTCCGCCCATAGCGTTCATTGCACTGACAATATCAGCTAAAGATGACGACGCGACAGAAAACAGTTCATTCACCGTTTTAATCGATTCTGACTCTTGATCGATGCGTTGGAAAGAATCCAGCACCGTAGAGCGAATACCTTCAACTTGTTGAAGTGACTCAATAACAGAACGGGCTAACTTATTGTCAAAGGAGCCTGTATCGACAGAGCTCATTTTATCCAACTCAGAATGAAGCGCTCGGTTCTCATCTTTGAGGCGTTCTACTTCTTGTTCTAATTGCTGTATCTTAGACGTTAAAGTAGCGTTTTCGCGTTGAGCATCTTCTAAGCGTGAAGCTTTTACAAACATAATGACATCTCATTCAACAAGGTATGTATAAAGGTAGAGCAAGTTGGCTTTGAATGAAAACTCTTTTCACTGTTTAAAAGCATAATTTGAGTTCACAGAAAGTTTTAAGCCACAGCTCTCCATCCATCAATTTCATATCGGTTCTGAACTGAAAAGCTAAAGCCACATCCACACTAAAGTTGACACCACGCTGTTCACTCTATGGTTTCTTCCGAGAATCGAAATGCAGAAATCTGGGTTTGCAAAATTGTATCGCTAAAATCCTTCATCCCCGGATCTTGCCCTGCAGCGCCAACAGCAACCATTAACGGGATCAAGTGTTCCTCTTCACCGGTAGGGTGACTTTCTCGCGCACCAGGCGCCTTTTCCCACGCGGACAGTGCTTCATCTCTGCTTGCCACATCTGATAGCGCGCCAGCCAGCCAATCATCAAAACGTTTGGAAGGCTGAGTAAAACTCGCTTTCCCATACCCCCTCATGTTGTGAAAGCTCATTCCACTACCAATAATTAACACCCCTTCATCACGCAATGGGGCAAGCAGTTTTCCCAGTGCAATATGCTCAACTGCACTTAATGAACGCTTCAACGATACCTGAACCACAGGAATATCAGCGGCTGGAAACATAATCTTCAGTGGTATAAATACACCGTGGTCAAACCCTCTGTCGTTATCAAGCGTTGCCGTCATCCCCGCAGCTGATAATTGGTCTACAATGCGTTTGCTTAAATCGGGCATTCCTGACGCAGGGTAAGTCAACTGATAAGTGTGCTGAGGAAACCCGTAATAATCATACAGTAGTGACGGTTTTTCTGCGCCAGTCACCGAAATATCCTGCGTTAACCAATGAGCTGAAATTAACACAATTGCTGTAGGCCGCGACGGTAACGTTTCTGCTATCTCGGACAAATAACGCTCTAGTTTTGCCCATTCATCTTTTGGTGACCAATCCATGAAAAAACAGGGGCCAGCGCCATGCGGTATAAAGAATACGGGTTGTCGGTTTTTCATCATATATCTCTCGTTTGATACCAATAACCATAGTTTATTTACATATCGAGAGTATTAGAATATACATTTATTAGGATTAGTTTTTACTCTGGGTATTAAATGTTAGATCGTTTCACCAGTATGCGTATTTTTATAGACGCGTTAGATTTGGGTAGTCTCTCGGCTTCCGCACGCGCACAAAATATTTCTCCAGCAATGGCTGCCCGCCATATTGATGCTTTGGAGCAGCGCTTAGGGGTTAAATTGCTACATCGTTCTACACGCCAGCTTATACCGACTTCAGCTGGTCAGCGTTTTTTGGAATCCAGCCAACACATATTAAATGAGGTAATTGAGTTAGAAAGTGATATTACTTCGCGTCAAGAAGACATTTCCGGTGTGGTTAATATTAATGCGCCACATACATTTGGCTATAATTTTGTTTCACCTTTAATTCCCTCTCTTCTTAATGAATACCCCAATTTGTCCGTTAATTTGCACCTGAACGACAGTGTTAAAGATATGGTCACAGAAGGTTGGGATCTCACTATTCGAGTTGGCCATTTGAGTGACAGCGATTTGCGCGCGCGATGCATTGGCCAGTCTAAAATGTATGTGTGTGCCTCACCACAATATTGGCTCGCCAATGGTAAACCGTCTCGTATTCAAGAACTCGCTCAGTATAACTGCCTTAGTTATACACTCTCGCCCACCCAAGCAAATGGTAAATGGATGTTTGGGGTAAATGGGGAAATAGCCGTCCCTGTAAAAGGAAACTTCACTTCCAACAATGGTGAATCTTTGATGTTAGCGGCGACTATGGGGTTAGGCGTTATCTATCAGCCTGAGTTTGTTGTTCAAAAAGCGCTTAACAGCGGTACGTTGGAAGCCATTCCCCTGAATGAACCGCCCGTTAATTTAGGTGGGATACATGTATTATTTGCTGGTGAACGTAAAATGCCAGCGAAAGTGCGAGCCACAATAGACTTTTTGGTTGCTCAATTTCAATGATTCTATTTGAATGGAACTATACGTTGCTTTGGCTTAATCCCAACTGGAAGTATTAGCATAGATAAATAGTGCTGAGGCTATTTATCTATGATCCAAGCAACAAATAATATCCCTCAGCCTTAATTATCAGCGCCAACAATACGGTCAAAATACTCTACACATAGCCGCTCTGCGCGAGAGTTCAGCTCGACATCACACTGACTTCTCATATTTTTATATAGTGAGATGATGTGTTGGAATGCACTAATCAAAGACGCTTTTTCAGGTTTTGCTATCGTTGCCGTTAGCGCCTCTGCAAATTGAGGTAAACGTTGCTCAATTGTACGCACACCCGAAGGTGTGTGCCCATTTAGAGCTAGAGCTACCGGTGACAACACTGTTGTTCGTAAAAAGGACAAAAATTCCATCGCTTCATAATATTCGCCTCTAGCAATTTTGGTTGCGGCATAATGAACCCAGATCCAAAATCGATCTTCAACCCACTGTGGCGTCGGACAAGGGTAAGCATAGTCAGAATGTGTCAACAGCTCAGATAATACCTGCTCTCTCTCCCACACGACCTTGGTATCATCAACACGTTTCCCTGCATCTGGCAATGCAACAAATTTGAAATCAACATGGATCAGATCAGGTTCATACAATGCAATGACGAGGCGGGGTTCTCCCACATGCTCTCCGGTTACCGCCGCGACCAATCCATTAATAGTCTCAACCAGTTCAAAACGCATACTCATCACCGTATCGTAATGCTCTGGGTCAATAGCAATCACCAGATCAAGGTCACTGTATTGGTCCATTGCATCACTCGCAAAGGAGCCCCCTGCACCAATACCGAGTATTCGATGATCCATTGAAAATGACTCAACAATGCGAAGAAGCAGGCGCTTATGTGCTGCCGGAAGGGATTTTGGAAATTTCATATTTTACCTATGGATTTTGATGTTCAAAACTGCGAGAGCAGTTAGTGCGGTAAAATTAGCGCAGCACCTTAGATTAAGGGGTAATTATTCAAAAAACAATAGACACACTCCAGCCATCTGCCGGAGTGTTTTTAGTGACCGAAAACGAGGTATTGATTGACTCGAAAACAAACTTTCCGCATTCGTACTAGATCTTCCGAAACTCAATACCGGCATAAGTCAAAGATGTGACATCCTCGTCAATGTTAAACGTAATGACTGTGCCAGATGTCGGCTCTAATTCAACACGAATTTGTTCCGGTTCGTTCATGCCCGTAGAGCTCGAATGCATTACCCCCCACTCTACATCGAAACTTTGATTAACATTCTGTTTAACCACAATAGAGCCTAATAATGGGTGGTTGTATTCTCCAACATAGTGCTCTTTCGGTAAGCTCAAGACAAAACGTCTGCCCTGAATTTTTTCTTTTTCTTTAAGCAGCATCGCATCCAGACCTGACAACCTATCGGTTAATTGTTTAACTCGCTCGGTGACTGTATTTTTGATTGTTTCATCTCCCAACAGAGTACCGTAGACATAATCCGCAATGATGCTCGTCAGGCGTGGACTTAAAAAGTCTTCATTATTGATAACGACGACCCCGATTTTCGATTCAGGCATAAATGAAAGGTGTGCATGAGTGCCAGAAAATGCACCAAAATGATGTAGCATTCGCTGCTCTTTATAGTTTCCCGTATACCAACCCCAAGCATAACCATCACGTTTGAAATCTAAATAGGATGCCTCTGCCGTTACTTGTCGGACATGAGAGCGCTCGATAACATCTGCAGGATACACCTGTTTACCGTTCAGCACCCCGTAATTTAGTTGCGCGATCAAAAACCGTCCAAGATCAGATGCCGTAGCATACATGCCACCTGCTGCATGCATGGTGTTATCCGCTTTTTCTAAATACAACGCGGCTTGTCTGTCGGAATTTTTAAGTGAGTACGGTTTGGCAATATATTGTTGCTGTTTGATGGTCGAACGTCTGGCACTGGTTGCGTTCATCTGTGCAGGTTTGAACACTTGTAGCTGTAATTTTTCTTGCCAACCTTGTTGAAAAACCCGATCAGAATAAACACTGTAAATATTGTACCCAACATTCGTATATTTAAACTCGCCAACCGGTTCTTTAGATTCCGTAGACATACTAGCCACCAGTAGCTCTAGCGATTCGCTGGAATATTCACCGCTAAAGGCTGTCGCCAAAACTAATGGCAAATTATTGATGGATGCTGTGTGAGTCAGTAACGCCTTCGCCGTTACCATTTCTCGCCCATTCAATGCTAACTCAGGGAACATTTCAGGCAAGGTAACAGACGCCAAGTGACGGTCGCTTTTTTCATCCAGTAAGTAATTCAAAGCTGTAAAGGGTTTCGTTACCGAGGCGATATAGAAGCGCGTGTTCTCGCTTGTCGCGATACCGTTTTCAATATCTTGATAGCCGAAATTCCCCTGATAAATGATTTTATCGTCTTTGATCACTGCAACAGCAGTACCAGATGGTAACCTTGCAGCCGACTTAACTTCATTAACAAAGGAAGCTAGAAATTCAGTATCTAATGCGTGCTCTTGCGCATTCACGTTGTGCGTATGCACCGAAAATAGTAACAATGATAGTGATATTAACCTTCTCATAATTCCTCATCAATTTAACTGTTTCGCACATTTGAACAAAACGATAAGGCAACTTATAGAACAGATGTAACATCAACAGGCCGCCACACACGGTGGTGATAACAACGATCTTAACGCTTTAGGTGTTACTCCAAATTGCTTTTTCAACACCCGTGTAAAATGACTTTGATCCGCAAACCCCGCACTTGCACTAGCAGAGCTTATGGCTTCTTCATGACTCAGAATTGCCGATATTCCCTTTTGCAAGGCCAGCGACTGTCTATACTCAGTGATCGACAATCCAAAATGTGACTGAAACACTCTACTAAGATGTACTCGATGAACGCCAACGTCATCTGCAATTTGTTCTATATTCAGCTCGGTCTCATGCAACGCTTGCTCGGCAAGTCTTAGCCATGAAGGCGCAGTTTTGATTGTATGGTTTTCTTGAACTGATGAACTAATCAGCCCTAATACCAACTCATCGACATCAACATCTAGTGAGCGCATCGGCTGGAACATCAGCGAACACATTGACTTCCATAAATTTTTAGCAGTAGAGACCTGAACCAGCCCCCAATTTAGTTTTCCAAATTCCGCAACAAATGCATCATCTTCGGACGCTAAATTGATTGAAAGAAATAACGCGCCGTTTGGACCTATACGGTTGCTATGTTTGTATCCGACTGGTTTGTATTCAGCGACGCCTTTGGTTTGGTAAAGCTCTGTATTGATGTTGTGCTCGTGTGCTTGGCCTGACAACAACGTCGAAAACTGCCCTACCGAGTGAGTATGTAATGGCATATAAACATCAGGCGCGTAATACACCAATCTGACATCTTTCACGATATCATTCTTCTGCGGAAGCAGTGATACTGCATTGTGCTCTTCGTCTTCCAGCCAGCGAATACTGTTCATCATAGCCAGGCCACCATTAAAATAAATGAACCCGTGTTTACACGACACAAGATCCAAGACTTGAAATTATGATAAGCATAGTAGATTTCCAATGTGCACTACTCAAGGAAACACTTGCAACAAACTATTTCGAGCATTACCGATAAAGTCTATTCCTTTGGGAGTAGAGCAACGTTTTTAGCCCTACTCTGGGTGATCTGTGCTGAGATAAAAATATTAATGAAAGATCATGTGCAGCGACATGAACTGTCATGTCGTTTTTAATGGTTGGAAACAGGCTCACCGAATGAAGAGCCTGTTTTATAAAGACAACTTTCTACCCGTCATCCTCGAGCAATCGAGGATCTTCTGAAGATAAGGAGCTGATGTTTAAACGCGCCAAGTCGACATTGGTCATACTGAGTAAATTGATGAGGTAAAAATAGCCAAATTCATAGATTTGATGTTCTGACATTCGCCACTTCTGATCTTTAATAGATTAGATACTCAGCATTGGTATAGTTATGTTAAGTCTGTGATTTTGACGAATGTCGGGTAATTGTCAGGTCCGTTTCGTAACCGACACTGCTAAAATCAAACAAAATTCCTGAACCTAGGTTACTTATGCAAGCATTTACTCTTAAACCATTGCGAATTAGTCGCCATTTGTCGCAAGAGCAGTTAGCTCAAATGTCTGGCTTAAATGTAAGGACTATTCAGAGAATAGAGAGTGGGCAAAAGGCAAGTGTCGAATCACTGAAATGTATAGCGGCAGCCTTGGATGTCGATATTGATGTTTTAATTCAGGAGAAGGTTATGATTGATAAAAATTCTGAAAACTGGCGTACGCTGCCATTACTATTAAAAATCTGGTTCGCATTTAATTTCTTACAGTTAAGGCCTACTCGGGATTCTGCTTCGCGTGTAGAATTTATCGCTCATGCATTCGGCTTTCTTTTTTGCTGTGTCGGATTTATCAGCGAGCCAGCACTAGCAGGCGGTGTCATATTATTAGGTTCCGCCTACTTTTTTCACTTTTTAAAGTGGCAGGGCGATAAATACGGAATTTGGTATGAGCAGCCAACCGATTAATGAGTGCCGAGTCATTCATGGGCAAATGATGATACGCCAAATCATACCGCAACAGGCATGTATCAGGGGCTTTGTTAGAAGCTGGGAAAGAGAGAGTCGCTGTAATGCTTTTTCATTTTGAGATCTCCATTGTCTCCAGTTTATCGGAAATCTCATCAATGTCTTGGTGTTGAATTTGGGGGGAGAGGTAAGTTGCCCTCAAATTCCATTCAACATTTTTAAAATGCAAATATGAGGGCGAAATTGTGCGCAGCAGTTCACTTTTGAAAGAATAATGCTTGTATCGTCCTCCAATCTAACGGGTCATAGGTCCCATCAGACATTCTAGTACATTGTACGGTGACCATATTGGTGCCAATTTCTCTCTTTTGTCGACACTTGTGATTAGTTGCTTCTGCACCATATTTCTGCATGAACTTCTCGACTGTTGGTGCCCAATGCTTCTGAACTTCTTCTGGGATCGCATCCGATATCTTCGCAAACGCGAATCGTCTTTCAGGTGTTTTCTCTTCAAGGGCTACATTCATCCAAGCCCAACCCAGCTCATTATTAATCGGCGTACCTAAGCCTTCAAAATACATCTTTGCCAAGAAAAATTGACTGTCTTTGTGTCCTTGCTCGGCGCTTCTAGTCAATAATCTCAAGGCATTTTCATAATTTTTAGCATGTAGTGCAGAGATACCTAAATCTCTATACAAGGCGTATTGAGACACACTTGTGCTGAGTTTTTCTAACTTTTCTCCGGTTACTTCTATCTTTTCGATATCAAATGATTCTGGTGTTGACGCAACGACTAACTTCGTCATCAAAAGCACCAGCACAATAACCAGGGTCTTTAATAATATAGGCATACGATAACTTCCTTTTTTGTAGACTCCCAACAGTCTGAAATATGCGGTGTAAACTACTTTACAGCGAAAGCAATGGACACCCACTCCCTTTTTATCACTTGCAGGTAAATGCTTTTAACACATATACCTACAAGTTTTGTTAAGATTATAAAGACAAACGCTCTCGTTCACAGCAATACGTTCAAAACAACTTCAACCATTTATATAAACGAGCACTATCGAGCGAGTTTTATGCTTTAAGCGCCTTCTCACTATCCCGCTTTCTTGAAGAATAGAGCTTGCATGGTCCTGAAATCTAGCGGATCTAAGCTTCCATCAGTCATTCTAGTGCATTGCACCGTGATCAAATTGGTGCCAAGCTCTTTCTTTTGTCGACACGTATGGCCCGTTGCTTCTGCGCCATATTGCTGCATGAACTTCTCGACTGTTGGCGCCCAATGTTTCTGAACTTCTTCTGGGATCGCATCCGATACTTTCTCAAATGCAAATCGTCTTTCGGGTGTTTTTTCCTCAAGGGCTACATTCATCCATGCCCAGCCCAATTCATTGTTAACCGGCGTGCCTAAGCCTTCAAAATACATTTTTGCCAAGAAGAACTGACTGTCTTTGTGACCTTGTTCGGCGCTTCTAGTCAATAATCTCAAGGCATTTTCATAATTTTTAGCATGCAGTGCAGAGATACCTAGATCTCGATATAAGACATATTCGGACACACTTGTACTGAGTTTTTCTAACTTTTCTCCGGTTATTTCGATCTTTTCGATATCCACCGTGTCTTGTGTTGATGCAACGACTAATTTCGCCATCATCAACACAAGCAATATAACGAAAGTCATTAATGTTAGACGCATGCGATACTCTCCTTTCTTTGTAGACTTTTAACAGCCTGAACCATGTAATGATAATTGCCGCTTATCAAAAGCAATCCACATCTACTCCATTTTCAATTACTTCTAGGGTTAAAAATGCTTTTAACACAATTACCTAAAAGTCTTACAAGCTTAGAAAGGTAAACACACTCGTTCACTGCAATACGTTCAAAAAAAATATCCTTTCGTTCGAAACATGCATTAAAGGTTGGTTGAAGGAGGCATTTTAACGTCAGCTTTAAATTCCATGTTCCTTTTCATGCAACCATTCGCTGAAGCGCTCCACATTCGAAATTTGCTGCCTGCGTTTTTCATCTTCGCCCATCCGCTGTCGGGCCTTCTCTAATAGATTTTCAATTTCAGATTGGATCGCGGTTAATTTTGCTTGCCGTTCTTCCCCAGAAAGGGACTCGTCATTCAACACGTCTTGTTTCTCTTTTTCCAAAGCTTCTAACTTTTCACGATCAATACCAAGACGTGCATCCCACAGCAATTGAGTTAACGTATCCAGCAAAAAAGTATCGCCGCCACCAGACTCAGTATTTTCAATGCTATCCTCGGGCGGTGTATAATGTTGATCCTTTACTTGAGTAGATGACATGTCACTTGCAACATCAAACGATGAGTCATTGCTTCCCAATAATTCACTGAATCGCTCGTATACGCCTTTAAGCATCAAGTTGTAATCTGTCCAACCATCGAAACCGACTCTGAACTCTAAATTGCCATACAAACGCGAAAAAAACTCTTCTATTCCTTCAGCACTCCACTGCTGCTCAGGCGAGGGGGCTTGCTGCTTAGGCACCCCCTCGATGTTTACACCATAAATCATATGATGCATGGTTAGTTCCAAGGTGGCCTTCTCAAAGGGTTCAAGGCCAGCAGTCGCTTCGTTCCATGCTTTTTTAACGAACTCTGGCGCATTCACTGGTGGGAAATGAATACTTCTGCCAATACCGATTTCCACAATCCCATCGTTATTTAGATCAACTAAATCTGACCCGTCAGGCTGAGCCAACAGATTCTTCGCACCTTCGTTACTCAATCCATCAACGATGATGTTGTCAACGAGTGAATTGGCTTTTTGCAGTGTGTTCAACTCCACAGCATCCAACGTTTTTAAAAACGCCTTCGCTGACAAATCACTGTCTTTCGCTTCTGCTAATATCGCTTGATATGCCTCTATATCTCTTTCATTGAGCTTTCTTGCATTTAAAAGCGCCAGTGATTTTGATGAAAATGTTTGTACGTTCATGATCTTTCCCGATCCGCCTGTACTGGAATTATTAGTAACAGCACAGGCGGTTAATGGTTACTGTAGGTACTTTGAAACTCTAATGCTTATTGATAAAGCTCAATCTCGTCGACTTCGATGTAATTCGGATCTCCAAAATTACGTACAAATTGAAGCTTGATGAATCGACCTTGCAATTTCTCAGGCAATGCAAGCGTATTGCTGGCGTTGTTTTGCAATGATATTTCCATAGTGTCAGTAAAGGTTTGTCCGTCATTAGATGAAGATATGCTGACAGTGCGTGGTAAACGCCCTAGTCCAAGCGATTGCTCATTAATGAAAATGCCAAGCCCTGACAACGTAACAACAGTTCCAAAATCAACTTCAACCCACGGGTTAACACGCACATTATCGCTGTCCCATTGCTTGGTCAGCCATATGCCACGCCCTATTTTGCCCTGTGACTCTTCATTGACTTGTTGAGAATAAACATATCCATCAAATGCAGCCGCTGCACTATCATTGTTGTAATACTCACTACTGGAAATGCTGCTCTCTTCCAGTCCGTTGCTGCCTATTAGCGCAACGTTGCCATTTAACCCGGTTTCTTCTAACGGACCATTGTTATACGAACCTCCATTGTCGCTGTACAGTGGCAACAGTGTCAGTGCTGACATTGAGCAGTCTTGTGCGGAATATGAAAATTTGACCAGTTGTTGGCTTTGTCTGGCTAAGATCATGGTGTCGAGCCAGGCAGACGCATAGGGCTCATTTAACGGAAAGTAGATACCATCTTCTAAACATGATGGCTCGTCATCTTCATTAATTGTTATAAATTTAACATTGACGTAATTATCGGAGCCAATTTCAACTTCATTGGCGATAGACTGGTATTCTTCAGCATTAGCTGAAGCGGCAAGCATACTCAAAAGACAAGCTGCAGTAAGGGCTTTCATAAACGTGATAACTCCTGTAATCAATCACTTATAAATACCTCTCTCCTACACTCTCGGTATACTGTAGACACATTTTTCGCAAAAATACATGCCATTCGTCTGAAATGCGGTACTGCTAAACAAAACGGCTATCCGCCCCAACTTGTATATTTACTAGCTTTTATCTTGCGCTCTCAACGCCTTGATAATAGAGGCATCTGCCCAATAAATATTAGCGTTACCTGATGCATTTAAACGATGAAAAATAAGAAATTTACCGTCAGGTGTTACGCTCGCAGCAGCGTCCCACCCATCTGTATTGATGGTTGGTCCCAAGTTGATGGCCTCCCCCCAGGCACCATCCTTCTGCTTAAAACTGATATATATATCCGAATCACCAAAACCATTCTCGCGACGGCTATCCCAAAGCAAATAGGATTCGTCAGGTGCAATAAAAGGATGCGCATTGAATGTACCGGAGTTTATGATCTTGCTAAACGCGAGTGGATGTTTCCTTTCACCATCGATTAATCGCGAGTAGCGAATCGTTCCATCCCCGTCCGCCGAGCCGACCTCATCGAATACAAAAGTACCCGCAAGAGAACTCGTCATGCGCATTATGCGATACACTTCAAATGATGCGCCAAGCCCTTTCACGTCTGACCAACCATCAGGCGTCCAAACTTTGTAACGTCTACCGAGGTGCATCAATTTACCGCTTGGCGCAATCATGGGTTGACCAACAGGCTTGGAGATCACCGATTCTTGCCACTGATTGTTAATATTTTCAAATACCACAAACTCCACACCATTGTCGGTCCCAGAGTCTCGTAAAAAATAAAATGCGTTCAGATCTGGCGTGAAAGTCCCACCATAGGTATAACGCTCAGTAGACACTATTCCAGGAGCGAAAACTTTTACTTCAGCGCCTGGTGGTGTTTGCCCCAAATAAGGTCCCTGTATAGCCCCTGTTTGCCCATAACTAAAATCGATTACAACGATAGCCAGCAATAACGCCGCGATAAAATGTTTAGCACTCATTGGTTGTCCTTGTCTGAAAGTACCTGCTTCTTCGATTTACAGATACTGACTCTACACATCTTTATTTCGACGTTTTTCTATACAAATAACAACCAAACTCGTCCTGTTTTTGATACCAATTAACGCTGGGTCAATGCATAAAAAAGCACCAACGACGCCACAATACAACTGACCGTTCTGACGTGATTCCAACGCGTCCAACTAGATAAATAATACGCCCACGTATCTTCTCGGTCTCTATCGGTTGTGGCTTCAAGCCGATTGTTTAGCGGCACGTTTTTAACTACCGTGCACACAAACATACCAACAATATAAGTCAAAGCCCCCGCTTTAACTGATACGTCTTCAGAGACGAAAACTAGCGTTGCACACACCATTGTTGAGAGGAAAAATAACGGTAGAAAAAAAGAATTTACGATTTCACGATTAATGCTGTTCATACAATCAACCGCGCTTTCTGTGCTCATGGTTGATAAACTTTTCATGATGAAGCCTGAAAAAGCAAAATAAATACCGCCCATCAACGCACTCGCGATAGCAACAAATACAAGCAATCCCGTTTCTAGCATATAGCCTCCAATTTTATCTTAACACCCACAAGAATGTGAGTTGCGTCACTAGAGCTTAAATCTTAAAAGAGAGTAGCCTGTGCTCACCGCAACATAGTGAGCCAATTATAAAGAGGTGCTTAAATCTGAAATTGACGAAACGTTCAAAAGTCTCAACTTAACGTCCAAGGGAGATTACAAATTAAAAGGATATCGGTGGCAACACACCTGCAAATTTTTAGTATCAATACAGGTTAGACCTTCTTCTTCTTCCGCCATAGTCGATAGTGTCTCACCTTGACCGCTCCAAACACTTGATTGACCACAACTGATATAACTGTCATTGGGGCCTATTGCGTTTGCCATCATCACAATAATACCGTGTTGTTTGGCTATATCGGCATAATGTTCAAACGCCACATGCATACCTTTTTTTCTTTTGCAACACTGGCCACGTATATTGTCGCACCTCGCGCAACCGCCTCATTCACGTGCGAAAATTGCAGAGACTCATAGCAAATGGCTGGCGCCACCAAGTCATCTTGATGTGTTAATAATATTTGCTCTTGACCAGAATCAAAGAAGGGGTACTCATCACTATGCAAAATCTGCTTTGCATACGCTTTATAATCGCCCTCTGGAATGAAATACATTTGTGTAATGTACAGCTTGCCATCTTTTCTAAGCGGTAACCCAACCCCGATGAGTAGGTTGAATTCCTCACTTTTACTCGCAAAACTCGACAACCGCTGGTCATCTTCATACATAGCTAAACTCTCTGCCAGCGTGGGCTCATAACCAGTAATCGATAATTCTGGAAAGGCGATAAAGTCCATTTTAAGCTTGATTGCCGCATCGATAAATTCGAGGTGCTTAGTTATATTAAATGCAATATCACCGGTCTTAGCTTGCATTTGAGCCACACACATACGCATTGTTATTGTTCTCTCCACTTCATTCGATAATGTGGTTTCATTGCTCAGTATTCATCAATGGCTTTTCAATTGTAAATGTAACGCCCCATTCTTTATAAAGGAACAATAATCCCCAGCGAATTAATCAGTAGTTTCGGCGAGTGTGCCGCGTGAAATGAACGCTGCTATTATCGATAGCGCCACTACTAAAATGGCAACAAACACAGCCAACTCCAAACCCAAAACTTGGCTCCCCAGATTACCTGATTGAACGCTCCCCCCTACATGCTCGGAAAGGAGATGAGAAAAAATCACGCCGCCCATTACGCAGCAAGATATTAAAGCAGCCAGTTTAATTTGACCTCTCAGCCACGCCAACCACAATGCCATTAGGCCTAATGCTATATGTGTGAACAGCTGCCACACTTCGTGAAAACGAGCATGGGGTGGCCAATCAGGGTTAAACACGTGCGTTTGATTCCACTCTAATACCGGTATCACAACCACATAAAAAAGAACGCCGAATGATATAAGACATTTACTAAGAAGCTGTGTACGCATATGACTATCTCCCAATTGCACTGTTCAACGCAGTATTTAAATTTTAAGAAAACACCGGAAAGAAAAACTAATCCGATTATTTACCCGACCACCGCATCTGAAAAACCCCCTTCATTGCACATTCGTAGAACGATTTTTTTTAATACCTCATCATCTCTTAAAATACGATTGTGACCTAATCCCCGAGTTGCCATAAGCTCCACATCGGGAATGGAGTGATGTAATTTCAGCGCGTCATTAAAGGGCACTTCCCGATCAAGTTCATCATGCATTACCACCGTTGGAATCGCTAAATGTCGTACTTTTTCCATCACCTCTAACGATGCATGAGAACGCCCCACAAATCGTTCAACAAGGTCAATAAAATGGTTCATAGAATGCTTACCCAACTTAATTGCCCCCGCAAACCTCTGCACAACATCCAAAAACGATGAGGGTGATGCAATAAGCACCAATTGCTTCGCGATATTAATCTCCGAAGCTACAAGCGCTAACGCCCCGCCGCCCATAGAGTGGCCAATTGCCAAGTCTATTCGGTCAGGTAAACAAACAGCAGCTTCTTTAATCGCATCAATAAATAGCCCGGGATGTGAATGCGCTAGTGTGGACGGGCCATGACCCGCTGGGGTTAATCCATAAATCGTATATTCAAGCGCGTTAAAGTAATTAAAAGCAGTTTCAAATTGATCCAAAGAACCGTTCCATCCATGCACAAACATCAAGCTCTCTTTACGTTTGCCTTCCCATTTAAATAAATGAGCACCACTTTTTAGTTTAATAGTCTCATCTGGCACCCTGAGCTGTGAACCTGTTTTTACTTTGACATTTACTGTGAACAATAAATTCAGAGCTCGTTCAGCTGCGTGCCGAGGCAACAAACGACTAATGACCCAGAAGTAAGCTTGATAACTCAACACTATTAATTTGCCCATCGTAGAACTCTCATGTAAGTACACCATCATCTTACGGCGAGCATTGACGAGGTAACGTGCGCGTCGTTCTAATTTCCACACTTATCGTTCACCCATGACGATACAGTTAAACTCGAACGTACTGTCAGGCGAATTGAACGATAAAACAGTTCTGTTCAATGGTGTTCAGGCAACCTCTATCACTACTCAATCTACCTGTAGAGGACAATATGGACAGCAAGGCATATTTAGTTATTGGTGCAAGTGGCAAAACCGGTTCGCGCGTTGCACAAATGCTATTAAACAATGGCAAGCCGACAAAGTTGGTGAGTCGTAGTAGTAAAATAAAATTCGACTGGAATGACAAATCTAACTGGCCCGAAGTGTTAGACAATGTAAAAGCTATGTACGTCACTTATTTTCCAGATCTCGCACTTCCGCAAGCGCCAGAAGACATCGAAATATTGTGTCAAATTGCACGACAACAAGGCGTAGAACATATTACTTTACTGTCTGGACGTGGAGAAGCTGCGGCGCAATCTTGTGAACACATAGTGCAAAACAGCGGATTAGGCTGGACTGTTATTCGAGCATCATGGTTTGCACAAAACTTCACAGAAGGCTTATTTCACCAACTATTGATGAATAATGCCGTTGAGCTACCGGTGGGAAATGTAAAAGAGCCGTTTATTGATATTGATGATATCTCTGAAATTGCCTACGAATCCTTGGTAGACCCAAAACATGCCGGTCAACTTTATGAAGTAACGGGGCCAGAACTATTGAGCTTCCCTGATGTGATCAACCGAGTGAATAAGGTCTTCGGTAAGCAAATACGCTTTCAACAAGTCCCTGTATCCGATTTTTCAAATAATATGGCGGAGATAGGCTTAGAGCCCTCAACAATTGGCATGTTGGAATACTTGTTTTGTCACGTTTTAGACGGGAGAAATGAACAAACCACGAACGACGTACATAGAGCATTAGGTCGCCACCCTCGCAGTTTTAATCAATTTCTATTTAAAAATGCGCCGCTTTTCGCGTAGCCTATTTTGAACGTTGGCGTTTACTTTTGGGTAACGCCAACGCCGTTAAGAATCAACATACGTTCGCCTTAACTTGCTCAAATTTAGCGATGAAACAGAATAGACATTACACTCATAAGTTATTATTCTAAACAAATAAACGTTACATTATAACAAAACAAATCAATGTCATCTGATTACAAGTCACGTATAAGTGAGCAGGTTAATGAATCTGCTATTGGGCAGCTGCTCAGTAAAATGTCGATGGAGAGCCTATTTTATATAAGCTCAACGTTACAAAGCCCGTGGGCGATTGCCTATCCGCCGCTGAAAAAATGCATGATATTTCATCGAGTTTTGGAAGGCAGCGTGACCGTAGAAGTAGAAGGCAAACAAACCCACTTACATAAAGGTGACTTTGCACTTTTGCCTCTAGGCAAAGGCCACTGTTTAAGTGATGGCAGCAACGCAAAGCCGACACCTCTTTTCCAGTTGCCGATCCATATTGCGCCAGGTCGATACGAAACCTTGAGACATGGTGGCAGTGGCAATGAATGCAAACTGATCTGTGGTGCGGTTACGTTTACCCACCCGCTGACGCAAAGACTGATCAAAATACTGCCGAGTATACTGACTGTGCGCTCGGACACGCCAAACATTGGCCATGTTGTGAAAACACTGAATGAATTGATCTTAGATGAGGTCAAAAACATGAATGCCGGTACTACGGGCGTTACGGCAAAGCTTGCTGACTTGCTGGTTATTACGGCTATCAGAAACTATTTGGACAATGAGGTTGATCACACCCAAGGCTGGTTTGGTGCGTTGGAGGATCCTCGTATTACAAAAGCAATAGAACTGGTGCACGAATCACCGTCAAAGCACTGGTCACTGACTCAGCTAGCGCAAGAAGTCGGGATGTCACGAACCAACTTTGCCGTTCAATTTAAGCAATTGGTTGGCAATTCTCCGATTGATTATCTAACGGAGTGGCGCATGTCTCTTGCTTATTCCGCGTTGAAACAAACAAAAGATACCATTTTATCTATTGCATTAGACTATGGTTACCAATCAGAGTCTTCATTTTCGCGCGCGTTTAAGAAAGTGATTGGTACCAGCCCAAGTGAAATCAGAAAAGTAAGTGAAGCAACCTAATCCGTTTTAAGTATGCCCCACTTTTCTGGCATTAAATCATTTAAGCAACAGCTTAAATATCATAATTAGATTGGTGATAGTCACTGTTGAATCCTTCAGACAATGCTCTAGCCTGTTTGAAAGCGATTTGAGCTGCGTTTTTATCACCTAACAAATAGTGAACATAGGCCAGACTATCATAGGCCTGAGGGGCTTTAGCGTAAAAGTGACTTAACGTACTGATAACGTCAAGTGCTTCTCGACCAGCGCCGTTCTTAGCCAAATACAATCCGGCTTCATTTAACGGGCGGCCCATAAAGCCGGTGTATCCTGCCGCTTTGTATATCGTGGCAAATTCTTGTTTAAAACGCTCAAGCCCTAACGCCTTGTATTGGTCATAGACAAAATGTTTCGCTGGAAGTGTAAACGCATCAACAGGCTCTTCCCTAATCAATTTAGATAACCGATTAGAAATACGTTCTGCAACGAGCTCGTCGCTATTCGCCAGCACCACGATAATGACGTGCCGATCACGAAGTACTTCTGCTGCAGCACTTACGCCAGTGCCGCCACCATACGAACCATGGTGCGTACCAGTGCCAAAATAGCGCTTAAATGCGTCCCCATCTCGTTGTAGTAATTTATCCGTGAAAAATAGTGCATTTAAAAACTTGTATACGTCGTCAACCGTTGACTCTATTCCACCATCAGGGCCTGAAACCTCCCGAAATTGGGTTGGCTCTAGTGATTTGTCGAGGGCGTAGACATAACGTTCCGACTGGCATGGACTACTTTCTTCACGCAACAAAGAACTGTTTTCGGCATTAATTGGAGTAAAGATTCTCTCGTCAAGCAAAGTCGCAAAGGATTTACCCGATACTTTTTCAAGTATTGCACCCAACAAAATATAGCCATAGTTCGAATAACGATAATCACTGCCGGGTTCAAACAACAACGGTTGCCCTTTTAACAATGCGACTTTCTTTTCTAACGAGTCAAAGCTAAGCGGATCATTCATATAGGCCGGTATAAAAATATCGCTAAACCCTGCTTGGTGCTTGAGAAGGTTTTCAACCGTAACTTTAGAGGCTATTTCTTGCTCTACATTCAATTCAAATTCGGACAACCTAGATTCAAATGACAATTTGCCTTGCTCTATCATTTGCAACACCAAGACCGCAGTATAATGCTTAGCGATAGAACCTATATTGAAACGAGTACAGCGATTATTGGGCGTCCCGTTTTCTATGTTGGACAAACCATAGGAGCGCACTGATACGTGTCTATTTTTATCTGCGAGTAGCACATTGCCAGAAAACCAAGACTGCTCGACGTAAGGTTTAATGATTTGCTCACTTTGTGCGTGGAAACCATTCAGGGGGCCTTTCTGGCTAACTTTCTGAGGAGCTCGCTCACTTTCAGAAACTTCCATTGCTGTCTCAGCTGCTGTGAACTGACTCACAAATAATGCCATTACAGCAAGTATGACTCGTTTAACGTCCATAATGTTTTTCCAATGTCCCTTTAGCTTTTAAACTTGCTATACGCCACATATCGTGTGTTGCTCAACTCGATAACGGTAATAGAAAATTAAAGTTTTAACTTCATGCCTTCATGAGTCGCAGTGAACCCTATACTCTCATAAAAGCGCTTCGCTTCCTGCCTCATCTTATCACTGGTTAATTGCACAAGCGAACAGCCACGGTCCTTTGCCTGTTGAATTGCAAACTCAAACATTTGACTTCCTATGCCTCGATTACGAAAGTCTTGGTGCACTCTTACGCCTTCTAATTGACACCTCCAACTTCCGGTGTGAGTCAAACTAGGGATGAAGGTTAGTTGTAACATCCCCGCTAAAATACTGCCCTGTTCAACCACATACAGCACATTATTGGAGTCATTATCAATATGCTCTAACGCTCTGAGGTAGCGAGGGTTGATTGGAAGAGTCGAATCTTCTCGATTCTGACCCAGTGGGTCATTGGCAAGCAATTCAATTAGCTTGCGTAAATCACTGGTTCTTGCCGGTCGATAATTAAGGTGAATGATCTTGTTGTTCATCTTGCAATTGATTGTTTTAAAGGCCGCTAGCTTACGCCCCGCTTAGGTAGCTTGCTCAACTGAAGATTCAGGTTGTACAACCAATCGTACAAAAGCGCGCACCAGTTTGAGGCCCAATCAAATTGGCAATTCACGATATGAAAATTGGCTGAATGATAAGACGTATGAAATGTACTTTCTGCATGATGTTGAGAAAAAGTATTCGCTACAGTCAATAAAATACCCCAACTCTCGGAAATACAATGAACGTCATAACCATTATTTACCCTGTTTTAGCGCAAGTACTGTTGGTTCTCCTGCTTTTTATATTGCTTGGGAAACGGAAATTTAGCGCAGCGAAGGCTAGAACCGTAGATCTAAAAGAGGCTGCAATGAACAACAAAGCTTGGCCTAAAGATGTTGTGCTTGTGTCCAATAACATTGCGAACCAGTTCGAAGTGCCGGTGTTGTTTTATGTCATCGCGCTCGTCTGCTATCTGACTAATAATGTCAATATTGTCGCCGTTACTTGTGCGTGGGTCTTTGTCGTAGCTCGATACTGCCATGCCTATATTCATGTTACTCAAAACGTGGTGCCTATCCGATTACGCTTTTTCCTTACCTCACTGGTGTCTGTATTAATCATGTTTGTGACAACATTGATTGCATTGCTGTTGTAGTACCACGTTTAGTGCTGTGGCTTTCGTCCGGTGGGCCAAAATAATGCTTTCATGCCCACCGATATAGCCGTTCGGCGGCATACACTAATCCATTTTTGCCTCAGCAAACTCCACAATCTTATCCGTCGGCAATTTCGATAATTCAATAATATTTAATCCCGAATTCTGCATCGCCTCTCGAACAAGATAAACTCCGGTTTTATATCCAATATATTCCCGCCCATCGGGGTGAATACCGGAAACCCAGTGATTGTAATTTGCCCCCATTGGCAACTGTTTAATTTCGGCTAACCAATTAGCAGCATTACTTGGTGGTTGATTGACGTCAAACGTATGCCCGGTCTGCACTTCTGAAAACACTTCGGCTAACCCTTCATTCACAGCAGCATTCAAGATAGTAGGCGCATGTTGATTTTCTCTCATGGTCCATCCCGTTGTTAAATGATGCAACTCATGGAACAACACATGAGGAAGCGCAACCTTAGAAGATGATGTTAAACCTCCTGGAAAGCTCGTTGAAATGTACAGTGCAATTTCGCCCTCGGGTTTATGAGCGTCTGCTCGCCCAGTAATTCCACCGATGATATCAAGGTCCATATCAACCAATTCCACCACAAATGTAATTTTCTCCGGCATATCCGGTAATAACTGCCTTACTTCAATGACAGTGGTTTCAATAACCTTTTGCAAAATCTCCTGCTCTGCCGTCACCGGCTTTGCCCCCACATAACGAATGCTTGCCCCACTATCATTCGCATCTCCTGCTAGCGAATGGTCTGCAACCCCCATTAGCATTGCCGCTAAAAAGCACCAATTCCTTATCTTCATAAAAGCCTCTACAAATCGATAAAACTAGACATAATCACTTACCTAACATAGCTTAACGATTTGACCTAGCAATACATACCTGCAGATTCTGAGTTCAATACCGATCGTTCATTTTCAAACATACAAGAAACATACTTAGATAAGTTCACAATACGGTTTCCTCCAACAATTCAGAGAACAACTTCATGAAAGCGTAGACAAGCGGACATCAGCTACCTATGCTTAAATCTATTCATGCCACTTTTACCAACGACTATGTCATTTGATTATAAAGCACGTATAAACACTAAAATGAACGAAACCGTCATCGGACAGTTGTTGAGTAAAATGACTATGGAAAGCGTGTTCTACACCAAGTCCACACTTAGACAACCATGGGCAGTTTCATTACCCGCAATGAACCAATGCATGATGTTTCATCTCGTAATAGAAGGCGACGCACAAGTAGACGTCACATCTGAACAGGTAAAATTGAATACGGGAGATTTTGTCCTCCTACCACTCGGACAGGGCCATAAGTTATTCGATGGTAGTCCAACCGCGCCTACCCCGCTAAGTGACTTACCTATAAAAATCATTTCAGACCGATATGAAACATTGGATTTTGGTGGTCACGGGAAAACCAGCACACTGATTTGTGGTGCAGTGACATTTAATCATCCTCTGACGCTCCGTTTACTCGGCGTTCTGCCTAGTATTTTACATATCCGCCATGGCGAGGGAGCATGCAGTCATATCATTACAACGCTGAGTGAATTAATTTTAGATGAAATACAAAGTGCGAGCCCTGGTGCTTCAGGCGTAATTGCCAAGTTGGCCGATATTTTGGTGATCACAGCGATTCGCACCTTTTTAGAAACACAACCCGAAAAAGCTAACGCATGGTTTGGCGCACTTAACGATCCGCGCATAACGAAAGCAATTGAACTTGTGCACGAGTCCCCTTCAACTCATTGGACATTAGAGCAACTTGCACATGAAGTGGGTATGTCCCGCACGAGCTTTGCTGTGCAATTTAAACAACTAGTGGGTAATTCCCCGATGGATTATTTGACCGAATGGCGTATGTCATTGGCGTACTCTGCGCTCCTCAATTCAAGTGATAATGTGCTTACCATTGCTCTTGACTATGGATACCAATCAGAGTCGTCATTTTCCCGCGCTTTTAAGAAAGTGATAGGTTGTAATCCGAGTGACGTCAGAAAAGAAATGAATCTGTAGCCGGTCATTCTGCACACCGGCCACTTCCCAACACAGAAGACTTTAAAGGTTCTTCGCCCTATGTTGTTCCACGCTAAGTCGGATCCAATTGGTTCTTCAGGATGTTAGTTAACTTTACTAGCGCAATTCCCTGACTAATCTCAAATTGCATAAAGGCGACTAGTGCATGAGTGAGAATAGTCAGTGGTACATAATGCTGAGGTTGCGCAAAAATCTGTTGTTTAGCAGCCTCAATCCCTTGCTCGTGAAACAGCTGCACAAGCAAAATCGAGTGCTCTTCTTGGGTTAATGCTCTTGGCTTCACGGCATATCCTAACTCTTCAACAACCGATTCTGCTAGCTTCCATACCGACCATGGATTTTGCCCGGTTATCAATTTTCCGTCGTGACTGATATGTTCCAGATAATTCAATCCTTCACTAAAATTTGCGCCTTGTGCAATCAACTTATCCTCAAGCAAGAACGGAAATATTTCCCGCGCATCAGGAATGAGTAGCAGCTCTTCCTCATTAGTGAAACCACTTATAGTTTTGTTGGCGACTAAAAGCTCGCCCGTGTCTAGCACTACGTTTAACAGTGCTGCCGGACCATGGCAAACTGCACTGACAACTCGGTTGTTTTGATATAACTCTTTGGCAATAGTTTTAATGCTGGGGTTATTCGGGAAGTCAAACATAGCGCCTTTCCCACCAACAAAATAAACCGCTTGATAGTCCAGAGGATTAATATCTTTCAGTAGTAACGTATTGGCACTTTTGGATTGTGCCACAGGGTCATTCAAAAACGCATAATCGAACCGCCCCATATCATCGCCATCCAACACGACCGGCGGTTCTCCACCTTCAGGGCTCGCAATGTCAACATTAAAGCCATTGGCCTTGAACACCCAATAAGCGCGTGCTAATTCGGTCAGTTCATAACCTGTTTTATTCCCGCCTGCGAATTCTCCAACATTGGTAACAACCGCTAATATTTTACCGCGATATTCAACGTCACCGTCAACAAGATAGGGAATATCATGCATCTTTGTTTGCTTAAGCTCAGCAACCTGTTGGGCGCTGGGTACTATTTCTGAAAGCCAACCTTTAAAAGCATAAAAACTGACAACTGCAGCGATCACTAGCCCTACAGTAAGCATGAATAACTTCTTTAGCATATAACTCCCTCTGTGTTGTTTACCCAGTAACACAAGTCCCTGTTCAAGCATGGTGTACAGGTACTTGCGCCATCATTTGTCTGAGATGTTCAACGTTGTTAGCGAATAGACAAAGCAAATTGCCTATCAATGGAAACCAAGGGAAGTGTTGCAATGACGGGGTGAAATGAAGGTCAAAAAAAATTAATCAATCAACCCATTACTCATGCGCTTTAACTCATAGGCGTATCTTTTTCACAATGATTTCACAAAGATGCGGCAATAAACGCGGTAATTTTCAATTTGAGTAGAAATCCAAATCTTCCATGATGAAGCGCTATGCGCCCGCCATTGAAAGGTTAGTCAAATACTTATCACCATTCCCGATTAAATACGTAGTCGTGATTGACTCCGACCCATTCCACCATAATGCCCTATCATATTTTCGAGCATTAAATGCAATAGCGATTGGCCATGAGAACCTTTTGAGTAAGGGGATCCCCATAGACCTAAGCTTCCCTGAAACCACTAACATTCATGTGGGCTCCGAAACAATACAAATGCTTCGTACACAGGCGCACACAGACGATAGCAGTGTGGCAACCCTTAAGTCGAATAATGTTGTTTTTACGGGTGATGCAGTACGCAGTGATTGGTTAGTTTACTCAGGCAGCAACGGCTACAAAGCGCATATTGAGTCTCTACAAGAATTAATTCGTATCACCGATGAGGAAACCATTTTCGTGCAAGGTAACCGCGTAAATGATGTTACGTTCTCACAGATGGACTTAAAAAACCTCATCCCAATATACACAGCTTTCTACGAGGGTGTTAGAAGCCTGTACAAACAGGGTATGAGTACAGAGGCCATTGCGCAATCTGAGCGAATACACGCCATTATTAGGCAGTTACCTGCCTATGAGCAATTTCACGAAAACACGATTTATCATGTTGAAGAGGTTATTCAACACATGTTGGCTGAGTAAAGTCAGCCCCCAGTTGTGACTACTTGGGGTGGAATTAACGAATCGCTTACAAACGCTGCTAACGTGCTATTGTATTGCTCTGATTTTTGAAAAAACGGCATATGCCCACTTTGCTCAAACCAGCATAGACGGGAGTTGGGGATATGCCGATGTAACAGGTCTGCTAATAGCGGTAGCGAATAATGATCTTTGCGTCCATGGCTTATCATGACAGGTATTGTCAGGCCTCCCAATACAGACTCATAGTTCATAACCCTGTCTCGCATGTACAGGCGAGTCTTAAGACTTGTCGCTTGTACATCTAACAACATTTCAGCGGTTGTAACTTACTCACTCTAAAAGTACACAGTGACTTTATCGATCAGGTCTCTCGCCTATACCCAACCGGTTGCGACGCTTTAACTGTCGACATAAAGACCAATAAAATTAGTTGCAAAGGAATTACCGATACTTTCTTTTATTTACCGGAACATATCAAAAATCGTTACTTATTTGGATTGGATGAAATTGGTGAGACGCTTTCTATGATGCAAGACATTGTGAGCTTCGAAAAAAAGAGAAAAGCCTAAGCCCTAGCAAATATGCGCTCTTTTTCCTTTGCGTTTAGCCTATAGCCTAAGGTCGCTGTGAAGCGACCTTAGAGAAGCTTTAAATGGCATAACCACAATATGGATAACTCTTTCACTGCTAGCACCGTTTAATGCGCTGGATCCCACTGCGGGACTGTCTCTTTTCCGCTTTCATCATACGCTTTTGCACTGAGTATGTTGCCTTTATCGTCGTATCGATAAATGAATTTAGCCACCTGCAATGTCGCGTGGTTTTTTAGCTTCCCATTTAGATCTAGATAACTCATTTCTGCTACATATCCCTGATCTTGATATCGATATTGTTCCATCGCATAGCCCAGTGTCTTATGAACGACAGGCCGCATATCAGTATCAATGAAAACGCGAGAGCTTAACCGCCCCTCATTATCTAACGACGATACAGTGCCATGTATTTGTGAAGCACCGCTCATAACCATTGCCCCCGACAGATCCTAGTAGAGCTCTGAAGTTTGCATGCGTCCATCATCGCTCCACGTCATCTTTATTTGATGAATGCCGGAAGTAGATTCGGTTGGTTTATCGTCGCGCCCAAAAAACTGCCTCATTGTCGGATTACCGTATTGGTCAAATTCATAGATTACTTTGTGCGCCCCCCAGCGAGTTGTCTGCGGATTGCCATTTTCATCGATAAACCGTGCGACATTCTCAACTGCATAAGCAGACGGAGCGTAGCGTATATCAGCGATTGCACTGAGGCCTTTAATTGGTTTTTCTTCAATATCTAAATTCAACCAGCGCGTGAATTGGCGCTGCTGGTTATATTCAATCTGTGTCATCGCCACACCAGCATCATCAGCAGTTAAGCGCTTTCCTTCAATCCCCAGGTTATACATTCGCGTTAACAATCCCTGCGCATCAAATGAAAAGCGAGTGACCAAATAGCCAAATCCCGGACGATTTCGAACAATCTTTCCCGCCGTATCATAGCGGTGCTCAACAACATCCCCATTGCTCTCGACACCCCATGTATATCGTGCAATGCCAAAATCATTATTAATTATGTCACCAGAAACATTGTAAAAAGATAACTCTCGTCTTCTGTTTCTTTCATCTAATTCAAATATTGCTTCATAGACATCGCCAGAAACCAGCGTTCTTGCACCATGATGATCGTAAAACTGACGAATTTCCTGATTGTCTTTGTACGATATTTCGATATGAGGAGCGCGAACAAAGCGGTCAGTAAACGCAACTGTTTTACCATGCAACTGGTATCGCAATCGAACCAAGCGCCCGTCATCATCATAATCAAATTGGAAATGCTTAATGTTTTTTGCATCAGACTGTGAAACCTGTTTCGCACAGCTAATATCTGCAAACGGTGTCTCTCTGAACGATATACCTGTGCACCATTCGGAGTATGCGGCAGCTTGCACATTGAGCGAAGAAACGCATAGAACACATAACGGTAGAATAATCCTTTTTATTCGGAACATATTGTTGGCCTAAGTTGAAAGGTAAGTACTCAAACCTAGGTGAACGCTCCCATAAAAAGTAAGCTTAGACTGAGGCTTACATTTATCGCGATGGGACGAAGATTTGACTCGTTGAATAACGCCTGAGCCTCTGTAAACCTCAACCTAAACTAACACCCGCTCATTCCCCCTCTTATAGAGTTAAACAAAGTTCAACTCTATTTTTAAATACTCATACTGTGTCCTGCAATTCAATAGATTGTCTATAGCCAAATTCAGGCGTAGGCCAACCCCATAGACAGTACATCTGTTGTTTGCTTCACCCAGTGACAAAATAAGGACTACCCCATGATTGCTTCCCCCTCTCGCCGTCGCTTCGGATCGCCTGCCATGACGATTGCAGGACTATTTTGCTTGCACACAGGGCTTCTTCTCGCCAATGTGGATACCAGCCTATCGACGTCGCTGCTGATTCCTCCCGTCGAATTGGTGATACAAAAGGTACACAACGACATAGACACTACAACATTTAACAATAGTTTGGATCCGCACAGTCAATCCCTCTACTTCACTCAAGTCGCTGCCGATTTTTCACGTATCATCATAATGAAAGGCAACCTGTCTAACGGCAACGTTACTAGCGTATCCCCTATCACTATCCAAGGTTTAGAAGTCGATGGGACTGATATACATATATCGCCAGACGGACAAAAATTACTTTACGTTGCACGACAGCCGCTTGATAAAGCTACCCCAATGGTGGATCACGACATCTATGTCAGCACAAAAGCTGCGTCAGGGTGGTCTATGCCGACAAAACTTCCGGAAAACATCAATTCTAAACAAGATGAGTTTTATCCCAGCATGACTGCCAACGGCGACGTATATTTTGCGAGGCGCATTGCTGGAGACAACTTGGATATCTTCGTTTCCCGATTGGTTGATGGGCAATATCAAGTGGCAGAGCGACTCGGTAGTGAAGTTAACACGACGCTACTTGAAGGAGACCCATTTGTAGCCCCTGATGAGTCATTTTTACTCTTTGCGCGAATGAAAGATGAGGACTCCGTAGGTATGACCGATTTGTATGTTAGTTTTAATCAACGCGGTCACTGGAGCAAGGCTCAAAATCTTGGCAAAGCTTTTAATAGCGAGGGAATCGACGGTAGCCCATTTGTTTCACGCAACAATTTATGGCTGTACTTCACCTCAAACAGAGAATCCCAAGATCCTGCCGCATTCGATAATGGACTTGGCATCTATCGAGTTGCATTGAAAGATGTTCTGGCTATTGCTGACACCCGAGCTGAGCAAAAATGAATATCGTATAGTCAGGATGCAATTCGACTGGCTGCCACTGCAGCCAGTCCAGAACTCAATACGACTCGTTGATATGTACCTATTTAGGATCCGCGTTGTCGCTTTGTTGATGCAATAAAATCATCTCTTTGGCCACTAATGCTGCAGATGGCAAAAACATCGTAGAGACAACACGCTGGTCAATAACAACATCATGCTTGTCTGCTAACGTTTCTTTATTTTCGGCTATTGCACCGTTCAGTTTTAATTGACTCTCAATCAAGAAAGGGAGCAATGTACCTTGTTTAGCCCAAGGTTTAGTGGTTTCTGTGGAGTTAGGAAAACCCGCGACCCTCTTACCTTTTACCAAGAACTCGCCATTCGATAGCTTAACATTTGTAATGCTGGCTGAGCCGTGACCACCCGCTCCAACGACACCTTGCGCTTCATATATATCGGCAATTATGGACTGTATTCTTTCGTCGCTTGCGACATCAAACATAACACCATAACCTCCACCGGTGAAAACGCCCCAGTAGTTAGCGGGATCAACTTGCTCTGGTGTTAGCGTATTATTTGCTTTATCTAAAAACCCGTCATACTTGATTGTGTAGCTCGAAATACCCAACGGGTCTCTCATAAAATGCACCTTCCCGCCTTCAGGCGAGACGAAATCAACCTCATACCCATGGCTGACAAACACATGATACGGAGGGGCAAATTCAAACAAATCGTTTCTCGCTTCATGCTTTTCTGGATCTCCCATATCGAGCTTATTGGATGCAACAATGAGTACCCTCTTTTGCGGTTCCTCGTTGGCAATTGCAGATCCACAGATTGTGAAAGCCAAAAATACTAAAAGTAATGTTCTCATGAGTTAACTCCTCTGTTGCTCCTTAGCAAATTTACCGCATTGAATGTCGTTATTTTGTGAAGGCTTCGCGCAAGTTTGCCGACACTTCCTTCACATTGTTGTTGCTAAAGTGAGGAGAAATTTATTTTGGAGAGATACAACAATGTACAGATTACTGGTCATATTGTGTGGCATCTTATGCTTCAGCACCTACAGTTCGACGAGTGGCATCAAACCGCACTTATTCCGTTGTCTGCTTACTAGACGCCATTCAAAACATGCTATAAGTGGTCTCGTCTGCGCGCTTACTCGACGGCGGGCAAGAATGAACCGTAATCGTGTGAAACGCCTAAATTGGATGACAAAGATTCATCTCTAACGGCAAAGTTACCATTGATCAAAACGTGCTTTACCAGACCAGGGTTTCGGTTTACCAATCGTTTTAAATCAAAGTTTTCCATATCCGCCCAGTCAACAGATTCCAGATCTTGCGACAATCCAGACGGATCTATAACAACAATATCAGCCCTATCACCCTGTCGAATTTTACCTGCATCAACGCCGAACCACTCCCCCTGCTCGCCCGTTACTCTCCATACCGCTTCTTCCAGTGAAATAAAGTCAGGGTCAGTATTTTCGTGTGCAAGCTTCAATAAACGTAGCGGCAAATTATAAAAGGCCATGTTGCGTATGTGAGCGCCTGCGTCACTAAAGGTGATCAACGACGTTTTATCACGAACCAGCTTTTTCAGTATGCCAGGGCGATGATTAGCCACTGTGGTATACCAGCGCAACGATGTTCCATATTCAACGACAAGATCGAGAAACAAGTCGACCACATGGATCCCCCTCTCCGCTGCTACGGTCGCAAAGTCTTTTCCTTTAAGAGAATTATCGGGGCAGTCTAGAATGATCGCATCACTAAAGTCGCGTTGCCATACACGTGGACTTAACTTTTCGCCGTAAAATTTACGGAAATCACGGCGGTATTCCTCATTTTTCAACAAGGCATCTCGTTCGACTTTGTGTTTGAGATCAAGTGCCATTTCGCCCGCACCAAACTCTTCAAAAAACACAACATCAATCCCATCAGCGTACACAGTAAAGGGCGTTGGCAGCACCTGCCAGCGGAAATTACCATTAAGCGCATTTGCGAAAGACGCTGCCAACTTAGTTAGCATATTGATATATGCACTGCCTTTTAAATCCATACGACTAATGAGAGTGGTTTTTAACGGGCGCCGAAACCAACCAATGGTTTCTTTCACATAGTCGAATATTTTGAGCGGCTCAGATGCATTCGGGGCCCCTTGATGAACGCGATTATAGCGCCTCAGAATAGTGTTGAGCCTGGCTATTTCATTCCAATGGGCATAGGTGCTTGGGAGGCTTTTCGACCATTCTCTGTCTCCGTCAATTTTATCCCACTTCAAGCGCATGCTCGATAACCCAAGGAAGCCACATTGCATTGCTTCTTCAAGTATAGATTCCATTTCTGCCATTTCTTCTTCAGTGGGTACAATCGCTTTGTCTGTGGCTCGAGACAACCCCATCACTGCCGTTCGTAAATCACTATGTCCCAGCATACTGATCACATTCGGGCCTAAGGGCTGCTGATTCATAAACTCGACCCATTGCTTGGGAGAAGACCAATTTTTTTTCTGTTTTAATATGGGAAGGACTCGTTCACGTGGAACGGTTTCAACGCGGGTAAAAATATCTGATGCATCCTCATAATCGCTGCAAATCATACTAAGAGAGCAACTGCCAACCATCACCGTTGTTACTCCGTGCCTGACCGATTCAGACAAACTCGGTGTCACTAACACTTCAGCATCGTAATGCGTGTGTGTATCGATAAACCCCGGCATCACCCATAATCCTTCAGCATTTATGTATGTTTCTGCTAAATTTGCATCCAGCGGTGATGACGTTACCTCAACCACTACGCCATCTCTGATCGCGATGTTTTGAATCGATGAAGGTTTTGGGGTGCCATCAAAGTAGCGTCCACCAGAAATGATCGTATCGTAAAGCGCCATATAAATAACTCAAACTCGTTTTATGAACCCATCATTGACGAAGTAAACAAGATTTACTTATCATTTGATGACACCTTCCCTCTTTGTTGAGAAATCCAGTAATGCCCAATACATTGATGATCCAAGTCAGCGCATTACAAGGGTTTCCCACACTAGTCCGTCATTTTGGCGGTGAGCCGAAAGATTTTTTGCGTCCATATAATTTGAGTGAGGACGCAATAGAGAGCAGCCAAGCCAGAATTCCCGTGGCCCAATTCGCTGCGATCCTAAACGATGCTGCGACATCCTTATCGGTTCTTGAATTCGGATTACTATTAGGAAGCCAACAGGACTTTGGTGCTCTTGGCGAATTAGGCTTTTTGTTGCGCAGCGCCGGTACCCTAAATAACGCAATCGCACTTTCTAATAGCTACATGAGTTATCACAATCAATCAGAAATATGGCAACTTGAACGCGGCTCAAACACCGCAGTGTTGAATCGCTACGACCTGTTAAGAAACAAGCCCAATACCAACCAATATACTGAGCTAGCATTTGCAACGTGCATCAAACTATTGAAACTCATATTAGGCCCCCTATTTTCGGGCGCGACGTTACAATTGCGACACAGCGCTATTGCTCCGCAATCTGCGTATCAAAAAGTTTTAGGTATAGATGTTGTGTTCAATACTGAACAGGACAGGCTGTCGTTTCCTTCGACCTTGTTGGATAGTGCATTTTGCTTTGCGCATCCAAAAGATGCAGTATTTTCGCAGAATCAGGTTCTTCAGTACGCAAGGCAACATCGTCGCAGCATCACAGAGGTCGTAACATCGCTAATTGAGCAGCTACTTGGCTCCACTCAACCGTCACTCGAGTTCATTGCGCGACAATTAGATATGCATAAACGAACCCTACAGCGTAGCCTGGCCCGTGAAGGAACTGTATACAAAACACTGTTGAATAACATTCGAATGGAAAAAGCGAAATGGTATTTACACCAAAGTGACATTGATATTACTTTGCTTGCTATGATCCTCGGATACCAAGAAGTGGCTAACTTCTCCAGAGCTTTTAAAAGGCACACAGGCCAGTCACCGCGACAGTATCGTCAAACGCCTTAGAGGTTTACCATCGTTTTGTATAACGTAAACGACAACCGTGTTATTTAGCAAGCGCCGCCATGATTTTAATTATCAACCGCTTTAGAACTGTAACGTTTATTGTTTTTCTAGTGACTCAAAAAGAGCAAGTCCGAGCTAGCACCGCGTGCCCAAAAGTGAAAAATCAGGAAAATTTTGACGCATTTCAAACACAAAAAAACCCTGATAAATCAGGGCTTTATGTTTGGTTGCGGGAGCAGGATTTGAATCGGGTTATGAGACCCATTTTTTACTAGTACATTATTTTACTTAAAAATACTTTAATTATATTTACTATTTTTAACTACTTGTTTTTATTTATTTTAATATTTTTTATTTGTGACATAAAAAGTAAGTAATGAAATAAAAATAATTTCAAACTAGACTTTGTGTAACGTTTTTTGCTTTTTTAAAGCGATATACAAAATGACCTTAACCCAGTATTTTTTATTTCGCCACTTGTTTCTTCAATGCTTTGAATCGGCCTGAACTAATGAGTGCTTCTTTATCTTCCGAATTTATCGATGAGCTTTCGCACAAAGACTTGTGTTTTAAATTAATAAGGCATTTAGGTTTTAAAGCTTTCCGCGGGTGGAGTTTTCGAAGAGGATTCGAATATTGACGGCCTTAACGACGCGATACTTAGGATTAAAAAGCTTGTCGATTTGTTTGATTTCCTGCAAACCTCTCTCCCACAACAAACGTTGATTGCAGTTAATGATTTAGCCCGAGCTAATTACCTTATCCCTTCAAAATCATCATCACGTAATAGAGAGAATGTACTAAGTGGCAGATTACATCTATACCCTGTTCTTTCGATATTGACACAAAGAGTTACTGCATTTGATAAAGGGCAAATCAGAGCGATTCATGCGTTACAAGCAATACTGTTTCTTTGGCTAGTAAAAACGGCAACCGAAAACAATCTAGCAACCACAAAAGTTCCAAATAAAATTAATAGGCTCTGCCAGAAAATCAGGAACTACTCAAAAAGTGTAGAGCATCCAATCATCTGGCCATCCTCAACGCTTTCTGAATCCGAGCTTATATTGGAGCTTTTTGACAAGCAATCTAATGTTGGCAAGTTGTTCGATTTGCCCGATTACTTAAATCTATCAGAGGCTGCGATCCCACAAGAAAGTATTCCAGCGCTCAGAGACAAAGTAGACCAACCAGGGAAATCTCAGCAAGCTAGAGTGAAAAAAAGGGACATAATACAAGAATTACCACCTGAGAAATTCACACAAAGGAAGATCTACAACCTAACAGACGTTGAAGCAATTACTGATGTTTTTGAAGAAGTTGATAATGAAAATTCGCTAAAACATTTAACTTTTCATGAGAGAATTGCACGGCTTGCAAGTGCGCAATACATTTCCGCGATGGACAACCAGTTTCTGCCATATGCATGGGAGTTTCTAAATCCAATTGAGCAGGCAAAAACTGTCGAGACAATCAAAAATGACTCCCCATCGAAGTTAAGAACCCTCGCCATTTTAACAATAGCGACCTCGTTAGACTGTGACCAACTTTTTTATGCTCAAATAGTCGATAAGTTTGATGAAGAGTCTACTCAGATCCAAATAAGCGGCGCGCTCAACATCTGGTTCTCTAAATTCCCAACACTTAAAGGAAAGTTTGTAAGACAACCAAATGAGCATGATTACCTCGAACCGGTAATTCAAAAGCTTTTCCTTCCTCTGCCAATCGAAGCTGACGGTTTAATTTCGGTCAACACAACGACCACCTTGGGGGAATTACTAGGGTTTCCCTCTCCTAAAGACATGAAAAGTGCGCTCGATAAATATTGCCTTCAGGTACGTTCTCGTGGCAACAACAGATTGACTCCCCTTAAGCTTCGCTCTTTGATATTTAACAAGTTGATCTCAAACATTTCTGATGAGGTTAAATCGAGCTATGCAATAAATAACGATGAGTTCTCACCATCCATAGCGCTGTATTACGCGTCTTTTGAAGCAGCCGATTTACAAAATTTAATAGTAAATGCAATTCGTGAAATGGGCCTCACCATTCATGAAAATGAGTACCTTAAACAACTTGGTCGCTACGGATCTGAATTATTTTGGGCCCCCGAGCATCACAAAGCGCACATAAAGAATATTATTGGCTCTCTCAGTAGTCACCGTGAGATCAACGCTAGTACAGAGTTGCACGATATCATTAAATATCATAATGACTATGTCTCATATGTAGGATGGATGTTGCACTGTGCAACAGGTCACCGAGAGAGAAACTCCTTCACGATAGATGCAGTAAACATCAGTGAAGAGTGGTTGTTGGTAAACGATAAAGTCAAAGAATACGAAAATCCGAGACTTGTGAAAATTAGCAAGCAATTGCAATTACAACTGAATCAGTACAATGAACACCTGATCCACTTATCTAAAGCACTAAAAAAATACAACAAAGATCTCTCAAAATATGTTGGCACGCTAAGTCAAAACATCGGGCGAAATCTGAACAGTATTCCGTACTTCTTTTACCTCTCTGACGCTGATGATATTAAACCTTCTCCCATAAGCACTAGAGCGATTTTTGAATCTCTAGGACTACCGAGAAATATACAGCGTAATATTCAGCGTCATTGGTATATAACAGGATTAAGAGAAAAAGGATTGCCAGCAGAATGGATATTGGCATCATCAGGTCACAGTGGTATTGGTCAGCTCCCCTATACCTATACATCATTGTATCCAATTAAAGCTTATGAAAAGTCATGGGATGACTATGTTGATAGCTGGCTTCTCGAACTAGGGTTTGAGGTGGTACCAACATCTTTATCCTTCGCTCACGGGCACATCCCTAAACTAGGTAACGTTGAGTTAAGTAAGGCTATATTAAGAGACCAACTCGTAACTCGCCCTCCCCCTGTGCGTATTGAACAACTTGTATATCAAGAAATTAAAAGACAACAAATTGTCGAATTTGAGAACGAAAAGCACTTTAACCAATTTATTGACAAGTTGGGCGAAGCAAATGACTGGACAGTGCATCAAAAGTGCGCAGCTATAAATCATCTACATACCTTTTTGGACCGCATGCCTAGAAATGGAAATTCAAATCAGTTCAATCTCCATTATGCTCCACAGTATGAAGCGTCTCCGATCCTTAATGACCATATTCTTAACGTTAGGAGAATTAATTATCTTAGAGCGGAGATCATTAATCATCTTCCTGACGAATTGTCCATTTTAAGTAACAAGGAAGTTGAAGGCTTACTGGTTATTTCGTTAATCATCAATTGTGGTATCGGAAACCATAAGGACCTAAAAGCGCTATGGGCTCAAATTCGTCATTCCTTGGTCCGCTGCAACGATCATGTTTGGTTTGAGTGGTACGAAGAGGGGCGACTAGTTAGACGGTTTATCGATGTTGTTTCTCTAAGTTTGTACATTGAACTAAATCGACGTAATCGATTCAGCATTAAAATTCCGGAAAAAGCGAGCTCTCAGCTATTAAGGAAAATGACTAGCCTATCGACTCTATTCCTAAATCTTGATTACGAGCTAAACCTTAATCAACTGCTTCGCATAACCAAATCATGGTTTTTTGATTCGCTACCCGGACAATTGGCCGCAGCATGCGCTGGAGACCTAAAGATAACACACCTTCGAAAGCACAACCTTGTGAGGGTTTTAGACGGCCATTTCATTAAAGAAGACCTTTCAATATCGTATGATTCAAAGCCCAACTTAAACTGGGTAAAGCAGAGCCAAACACCTGATCTAAAGGAATTAATGCAGTCGTTTCAGCAATTGCTTGACATCCTCTCAAAAGGTTTAACCAAAACGCAGAGCATCTCCCCCCAAACAAAAAAGCTAAATCGTAAAGAGTTAAAACAAGAAATTGAAAGCTTGCGACAGAATTGGATCAGAAATGAATACTCATCATTACTAGTTACACTCGCAAGTTACGCAATTGAAAAATTGGGCAGGAAAAAAAAGAGTGGAGAATTTATAAGGATAAGAACGGTTATAGACTATGTCCGGAGCGCAGGTGTTCCCCTACTTTCTATTTCATTTCAAGATAATTGGTTAGACCTTCTCGAAGATGAACTCGAACAATATTATTTGTATGCGCTAAGTTTTAACGGAACAAATAAAAAGGCTCGTTTAGCAAAAAGATTACGCTTTTTCCACGACCATTGCGTTGAACAATACGGCCAACCCGAACTCATTCTAGAAAATTTAGACCAAGCATTTATCGCTCGATACAGCGATAGTAAAGTGCGGGCCTCTGTTATTACAACACAAGAGTATGAAACGACTCATCAACTCATTTTCCAAACAAAACAGTTAAGCGAAATTAACAAGAGTCACCTAAGTCTTCTTGCAATTCTTGTCTTTCGCTTTGGATTGAGAGTCAGTGAAGCACTATCTTTAGATACTCGAGATATTTGTATCAGTAACAAACACATAATAGTTTTAGTGCGTGCAAACAAATTAGGACGACCAAAGACGAGAGCGGGTTTTCGTCAAGTGCCGCTGTCTCATTTACCCGAACAAGAATTAGCTAGGATTCAAAGCGTTTTAAGCAAATTATCTGCGCGATTCAGTGGAGACGACGCGGCGATTTTTTCGAACCTAGAGTCACCATGGGAAGTTTTTTCGGCGTCAATTTTATCTCAACAGCTACTGTCTATACTGAAGCACGTCACCGGTTCACAAAAAACAGTCATTCATGACGCGCGACATACGTTTGCGTCGGCAATAACAACATTAACGATGACTGATAATGCAAACAGTTTAAAAGGCATTAAAGATTGGTTTAACCCAGGCGAATATCAAAGGTTCATGCTAGGCCACAGCTATGCAACTAGAAGGTTATCATTCGCCATAGCATGCCAATTAGGACACGCTTCAAACATAACGACAGCGGAAAGCTATTGTCACTTAGTTGAAGTGCCGCTATTCGAATATCTTAATTCGTTACTACCAAGCATCAGAACGACCAAATTATCGAGCTGGTTTAACATCAAAGACAATACAATTCGTCAGTTAAAAAGAAGAGCAAATGACCAACACGATTTCATTAATAGCTTGATCCTAAAAGCTGTGGAGAAAGCTGGGATACGGAAAGAAGAGCTTGTATCGTTTGACCCAATCGGTTCATATCAAACTCTACCCCTTCCATCATCAAATACAATATCATTGCAACAACTCGAATTTGTTGTGACGGAAATATTAAATGGTTGTGATCACGCATGGTTAGAAAAGCATTTATTTTTAGAGAATGAGAAAGCACGCTTAATAACGCAAATTGTCCGCAATTTGGCTGAAGAAACACAAATAAAACGGATCTGGCGAAACGAGTCCCTTTTTAATTTCGCCCAAAATCAGGCACATAAAAGCAAAATTCTAGTGAATGCCCTAAGCAATGACGCTTCGACTACAAGCGAATTAGCAAAAATATGGAAAGACAATTTTATTACAGAAGCCCATGGTTTATTAATCGGTGACACTAAAAGCAGAGAAAGATTTATTGAGCTAGTCGAAAGCACAGAAGGGTTAACAATAGAAGTTAGAACAAACGATATTAAACAAGATAAAGGCCAGAAACAGGGACATGTAATTACTCAATCAAGAAGCTATCGAGTGAATGCACTCCATAAAAATAAAAGAGTAAAAACGGGCCAAATATTGATTGGTCTTAAGGATGACCTAAACAGCTCTTCAAATAGATTAATGGTATTTGCACATCGGTTTTTCTTTATCGCTTGCGTACAAAATTTATTTGAAAAGAAGTCAGTTGAAATATTTAAAAAATACCGCACAATTAATTAAAAAAATTCACATGACAGCAAGTTAAGCCTTTTTTGTTGGAGTCGTTTTATAACCCGATCGACTGTGCGCCACGGCTCGCGCAGTCTAATCGTGTATTGATGCTTTTCTAGCCTAAATAGTCATTAAAACTCATTTTCTACACTAAAACCGAAACTATTTCCTTAGACAGCCTAAAATTCCCCGCTCTGTCTCCGCTCGCGCACTTTTTTTCAATTACATTCACATATAAAGAACTAGGCAAAGCGGCTTTTTCGTTTGCCATGAATTTTTTATATAAAAATTCCCAAGTTTTGTAGCGAATTAACATTACTACATATGACGCAAAATAAAATGAGGATAAAAAATGATTTTCGCAAGACAAACTATTGATGGCCATTTACAACAAGTAAACGGAACTTTCTATGTTGACTCTAGAATTAACGCAGAAATAAAGCCAATTGTAGAAGTATTTGACATTCTTTTTTCAGGATTAAGATTAAGCTATTTGATTGGCATAAGCTTTAATGAGAAGAAAGAACCTCTGATTGAACTTTTAATCACCGCGGAGACTGCTGATGGTAACTTCCCTATTGAATCAGAAATGGAGGCAATAGAAGAACGCTGCGCTAGTATTATTAAAAAGTGCGAACAACTTCAGGAGATTAAAAATAATGGTGACCTTAATGCTTTGGAAAAGTTCAAAGGAGCGATAGGAAATATTCAGCAGTTCGAGCAAATTGAGAAATTGCGACAAAAGAGAAGTAAACCCGGTTTTCTAGGCGCCGTTCTGCAACGCTTCAACCTGAATATTAGCGCTCTTAACAGAGCTGCCAATGAAATAAATGTGAGTACTGAAGTGATAATTGAAACTCAAGTTCACATCATTAACTTAAAAGGCTTAAGACTTGAATTTAAGCAAGAAAAGAAAAGATATTTAATCTCGTTCGATCGAGATGCACATGAAAATATCATGTCATGCCTAACCAAAAGTCCATCTGTCATTATACAATTTATCGCAACTCAGATAACAGATAGCCTTATTCGAGGAGAGATAGTTGACATATACTGCCCAGAGGGAACACACAGTCAACAAACCGAAATTGTTTATGAAGACTAAATAAGGTCTGGTTCGTCCAATTTGTATTACTGCAACATTGAATCTGGTAACGCTAAGATATGCTTAATAACAGGTAGTGGTCCGTTCGATGTTCAATAGCGTCCGTCAAATAAATGCTAGCTGTGGTATTTTGAAAGCAGTCGTTAACGTTTAATGATAAGAACAACTGTGATGGTTCCATTAAAATTCTATTTGTAAGCCTTACGCTAATGATTTTGAATAAATATCCACACTAAAGCGATCATCCTAAAGTATTAAAAATCGGTTGTTGTGTCTAATTATGTGTTTATATACACATTAAGTTTTCATTGAATTCGCTGCGATAAATGTAAATCTATACAATTCAAGCTGCGTACAAAAATAAAGAGCAACTTGTACATAGAAACACATATGCTTAAATAACGGACAAAATATCCCAATCAAATCAAATAGAGCAAGAATTGGCCATAGCTCTGGTTAGTCTGTCACTTGGCTTTGATGAAAAGCTATAAAATTAACATGTGAAATCAATTAACTTTAAACACTAACGCGGCAAAGATCTTAGTACTCGAACTTAAGTGCTTTCGGCATTAGGCTTAATTTAAAAATCAGGTTGCAACAACACTCTGTTTTTATGAGTAATTTAATGAGTCGAGGCACCATGAAATCGATCGCAATAAGCAAAAACAGTTCAATTGTTCAGGACTTCATAGAGCGTGAACAAGCAAAGAAAATGATCGCCATGTACAACTCTGTATTCGCTATGCAGTTAATACTTGGTACTGCTTTTGTGATCGCTGCTTATGACTTATTTGAAACTTTACATATAGCTGCGTGGTTTTTGTTACATGTGCTACTCCTACTTTTACGCAAATGGCTAATAAATTGGCATTTACAAAATTCTGATACTGAAATTTTATCCAAAAAAGTAGAACGTGGTTCACTCTTTTTAGTTGCCTGTAGCTCTTTGTTATGGGGCAGTACTGCGTTTGCACTTGATTTTGTTCATTACCCACAAGAGTCCGTTTTTATTCTAGCGATCAACCTAGGTATAGGCGTTGGAGCGACTGTATTAGGCGCTGTTTGGTATCGATATTTTTATTATTACTTAATTCCATTTATGACACTTTTTGTAATTGCATTCATCGCTGGAGTCCCTCAAACGTCATACCTCTTAGTCTTTGTTTACATTGCTTTTGCACTCTTTGCTTTGCGAACGGTAAACATCAGTTACCGTAACACAATCGAACATTTATCTTTGATTAAAGAGAATGAAATTTTAGTACAGACAACTAACCAGTTTATTGCTGCGGCTAGTCATGATTTAAGACAACCATCTCAGGCTTTAAGCCTTCTGATATCTGCTTTGGAAGAAAGTCACGAGGAGGTAAATCGGGAAAAATTAATAGGTCATCTCAAAAAGAGTTCTTCTACACTAAATGACCTTCTCAATAACATCTTAGATGTATCCAAATTAAACAGCGAAACATTTAAACCTGAGCTGAGTACGACTAACTTACAAGAAATCTTTAGGGTATTGAATATCACCTTCCAACCTAAAGCCGAAGCTAAGAATGTTAGCTTATATATAGATGGTAGTGAATGCTGGGTTCAAACAGACTCAGTCATGATAGAACGACTACTATTTAACTTAGTCGATAACGCAATTCGGTATACTGATATAGGTTTTGTTGAAGTGAGAAGTGAAACTGTGAATGAAAATCAGGTCAAAGTCATAGTGTCAGATTCAGGTATTGGCATTGCAAAAGATGAGCAAACCTATATTTTTGAACCTTTTTATCAAATTCATAATAACGAAAGGAATAGCAATAAAGGGTTTGGTTTAGGGTTATCTATCGTGAATCGGATTTCACAGAAGTTAGATATTGATCTTCATTTCGAATCCACTGAAGGCCAGGGCACAAGCTTTAGCATCACACTGTGCCAAAGTGACAAACCCATCCTGAGTCAAGATATAGGTCAAGCCAAAGAGACTTGGAGCTTATCAAACAAAAATATACTTATCATAGAAGACAATGAAACGGTATTAGAAGGTCTAATATTTCAAGTGAGTGCTTGGGGTATGAATGCCATTTCGGCCACCAATATTCAAGAAGCCTTTGACAAGACAATCAATCACCGCGCGCCAGACATCCTTTTATCCGATTACAGACTGCAAGATGGTGAAAATGGTATGGATGTCATTGATAAACTGAGAAAGAAGATGAATATACCAGATGTCCCCGCTATTATTTTGAGTGGAGATACCGCCCCAGATATCATTGATGAAGTTTCAAACAGGGGATTCATGATACTACATAAACCAACCAAGCCAGCACACCTACGCAGTGTCATTCAGCGCTGTATACTAGCCCCATAGTTATTTCTTTAATATACCCATAATTTCTGCTTTTCGAAGACAGTCAACGCGATTTTTTGCATCAAGTATCTTATAAATCTTTTGTAAATGAGATTTAACTGTTACTTCACTTATGAATAGCACGCTTGCAATTTCACTATTTGATAAGCCGGCATATAACATTTTAACGATCTCCAATTGACGGCTACTGAGAACTGTTTCGGTGTTCTCATCGGCAAACTTTGACATCTCATTTAACCGACGTCGAACTCGTTCTGGGAGAACGACTTCACCCTTTAATGCAAGCCTGAGGCAGGAAGCAATTTCTATCGCCGATATAGACTTTGGAATAACACCGAGCGCTCCCATCGTCAAAGCTGTTTGGAAAAGTTGAATATCTTCAGATGCCGACATAACGATCACTGGCGTTATTAACCCTCTGTTTGCCATGCCATGCATAAAGGAAATACCATCAATTTCAGGCATTGACAAATCCAGAACAAGCAAATCCGTTTGAGGGTTACTTTTTAAGTGACTGAATGCTTTTTGAGGGCAGGTAAAAGGGTGAACGCGAAACTCTTCAGAAAACTGCTTTAAGCTCTCAGATAGGCCACAACTGAAAATCGGATGATCATCAAGACTTACTATTTCAATCATAGTGTATAGTAATTAACAAAATTAAGTGAAGCAATATTCACACAAAGTAGAGTACTTCGCATTGTTTTTGCTACTAAAGTATGAATTTTAGTCGCCCCATGCCACTTTCGCTATAGCCTTGATACTCTGATGTATCAATAAGGAAAACACTATGCGTAAAACCACGTTATTACTCACTCTTGGCTTAGGATTAAGTGCTCACTCTATCGATGCGGAAGCTCAGTTTTTTGACAAATTGAAAGAAAAAGCTGAAAAAGCAGCGAAAGCCTTGGATGGTGCGGAAAGTGCGCAAAAAAAGGCAGGTGAAGCATCAGGTGCAGCTAAAGGTTCACCTAGTCTTGAAGGAGGCCCAAGTGATGATTTAGTTAAGTTCACTAATTGCGCTGGTTTGGAGTTAGAAAATGTGACAATTGGAAAATTGGGAGATTACGAATTCCAACAGGGCTTTAGCAAGGAAAAGCGCACAGGATTCATTGATAGACAACCGTCCAGTATATCAAAAGGTTGCATTCTTCCGTCGATCCACTCTCGTCAAGTAATTTATATGGAAGTAGATTCAGCAAAGTATAAAGCAATGGGCAGTTCAAATGACTGGGAAATGCAATGCGTGAGATCTGACAATCCATCAGCCGGCGCATTAGATGAGGCAAAGTCAGAATATCCCTATAAGGTCGATTTTTTGTCACCTAAGCACATGATGTTGCATTGTGGACACAACGTGGATAATGCAGACTCCTGTGCAGAAGGTAGTAATAGTGATAGAAGTGCAGCATGGGATAAAGACCTTAAGTCTAGAGGTAAAACAATGTTAAGTGTGCATGGCAATACGAGCACCCTAGCGCCACCGAACGGAGAGAAACTTTACTGTCAATATTACAACAAAGCTTCTGGTAACAGCTTATTCGCGTTTGAATACCTAAGAACACGAAATTAAGGGCACAGGCTCAAACCTGTAATTTTTTGGGGCAATTAAGGCTAAAGAAATTTAGCCTTCCAATTGCATTTAAAAATTATCACTCAAATCACGCTTGTCTGACATTAGGGAAGAGCAATGCGAAAGAGCATCTTTTTATTTGTTTCGTTAGTAAGTTTCAGCGCATTTTCATATGACAAACATGAAGAGACGTTCCAGCATTTATTCGGCTTAGCCGGTCAATGGCAAGGTAAATATCCTGATGGCCAAACGGTAGACGTTGACTATAAATCGATATCTGGAGGCTATGCGTTACTTGAGTTTTGGACTATGTCTGCTAACCGAACATCCATTACGGTCTATACAATTGACGAGGGTAAATTAAATCTGACCCATTATTGTCCTCAAGGTAATCAAGTCAGACTTGTTCTGAACGATAAAGAATGGTCGCAGGGGAATTACAAATTTGATTTTGTTCATGCCTCTAATAATGACAATATCGATAGATCACACCTATTTAATACACATCTTTCATTTATTTCCGAGCAGAAATTCTCTCGTAGTGAAGACTATAAATTAAATCGTAAAGTTGACGAATTTGATTTCGGACAGAAAGTTATTTTTACAAAAATCAACTTAAAGCATGAACTACAACAAAACCTCTGAACTTCTCTGGGAGTTATAACAGGTTTGAATGACTTTAATAGGAACTAAGATGGACTTTGCTCAAAAAAACACTCACTCAATTTCATTAACGCGATACGTACATCAAGAGCCTGTAGCAGTCGCCTTTTATAAGAAATTCAAACTGGCCTTTGAAGTCTATTCGAGTAAGTCCCCTAGAACATTGAACCCTAAAATTAACCTTTAAAACACGTAGACTGTAATGAAGTATTTGATCGGTATAGGCATAGAAAAATGCGGTACAAGCTCAATTTTTTCAATGCTGAACAACTCTCCCCTATTTAATACCTCTATTAAGAAAGAGACTTTCTTTTTCAATAAGAATTATTCTGAGAACATAGAGCATTATTTGAAGCTCTTTAAACAGGACCCTCGTAAGTTTAAGGGTTACAGCGTAGACATCACCCCGAGCTACTTTCGGAACAAAAAAGCTTTAACAAGAATACGAGACTTAAACTCAGAAAAAAAATGTCTAATCATGTTAAGAGACCCGATAGAAAGAGCCTACTCCCATTACGTACATGATGTGGTCAACCATTTTTCTACTGGACAAAAAAGTCAAAATTTTTCGACGTTTAAACCGACATCATTTGAACAATTAATATGGCAAAGGCCAGACTATTATTTACCGAAATATTCGGATCTTGTAACCACTGCGCTCGATATATTTGGACGCGAGCATGTACACATCATCAAACTAGACGAGTTAATGCAGTTCCCAGGGCATACGCTTGGAAAATTTTTCCATTTTCTAGGATTTGAGAATATTCCAATACACGATGTCAAATTACCTCATACAAATGAACGGAAAGTGATACCTCAAATTGTAGCGCATTGGAAAAGAGCTAATGGGCTATACAGTATCGTCCAGCAAGTATCCGATAAAGAAACTCAATTATATGACGATATATCATTTGAACAACTAAACAATGCACTGAGACAGCAAGAGCAATACACATTGTCAGTAGAGCCATTAGTGATTGAAAAAATTCAGCAATATTACCTTGATGACTTAGCTAACTTAAATAAACTAACTGGACTCAGATTTGAAAGCAATATTCATAATTATGCTCTTGCTTCTTCATTCTGCTCTCCAGATTACAAATCAATAGTTGAGGCATCTAAGTATTTACATACGAATAAAAGTCATTCTGACCGCGCAGCAATTTCGATAGGATTAACTGTAAAGAAGGTTACACTGAAGACATCCAACCTTGTCAACTTTCTTAAAGCTCCTGACAGACTTGGTAGGCTTAGACGTAATCGAAAGAGAAATCTAAAAAGTCAAACACTCCGAAACACTGTTGACTATTCTGCTCAGGGTCAGTGGCCCAAATCCCCTGAACTCCAACCTTGGTTCGACCAACCAAACGCCAGAGACATTATTGCGGAAAGAAACATATCCGAGCAAGATAAAGCTCTTCTTTACCAATGGGTTGAAGAAGGCTTTATTATCGCAGATATTCTTGATAGTGAAACATGTGACAATCTAAAAAAAGTGATTGAATATGATGTGTGGCGAGGAGAAAAACGCTTTCCAAACTTAGAAATTATAGGTTTACGTCAGCAGCATGAAGAAAAAGCAAGAAAACTGACTCAGATTGAATTGCTCTCGTTACCTGAAAGAGAAAGGCAATGGATGCAATTTAACAATAATTGGCGCATACACGGCATGGACGAATATTCAGAACACTTTGAAAAAGTGACAGAAAATGCCAATGTAATTCGTATAGCTTCTTTGTTATTCGGGTGCCCTGCTGAAACAGGTTTTACTCTGAGCTTTGGTGTTGGAAGTCAACAATCATTACATCAAGATTATGCACAGTTTCATATTTACCCCAGAAATTACTTGATAGGATGCTGGATAGCATTAGAAGACATCCACCCCAATAGCGGACCACTTGAATTTTATCCGAGAACACACAAGCTCGGGTATTGGGCAGAACATGATAAGAATTATCCACAAATTAATTTACGAACCTCTACTCATGAAAAAAATGCACAGTATTTTTCTTGGCTAAAAGCCGAAGCCAACAAAATTTCCCAAAGAGAAGAGTTAATTATCAAAAAAGGGCAAGCGTTGTTTTGGCATGCGTGCCTAGCGCATGGCGGTAGCATTCGAAAAGATATGAGGCTTAGCCGCCACAGTGTAGTATTACACCTTACTCCAAAAGGAATGGATGTAGATAAAAGATTTATTGTTGAAACTAAAATTCGCAGCTAATGACTGTTCTAAATGTAGGATTTGCACTAATCTTCAATTAGTTGGTCAAGTTGCCTGATTTAAATTCCATTATTGTGAAGCACAATCGAGATGTGCTCAATTAAAGGTGAAATTGTTCCGAAAATTTTTTAATAAATTATCGCTTACCCGCTTTATATTTAATCCTAGTTCAACATTAATATTAATAGCCGTCGGTGAAGCAAAAAACCCTTTCCTACTTTAGTATTAAAAATGCCAATTTAGTCGTTTCACTATGTAAGACTTACAAAGTACTCAACATTACTTTGATATGATAATCCATGATAGAAATTGTAAGCCTTGATGATCACCCTTTAATTAGTGACGGCTTAAAGGAAAGTCTCCAACTCATTTCTAATGACTTTCTAGTCCACTCTTTCTCATGCCCAAAAGAAACAATGCAACACCTGGCATTAAATATCAAAACAGATCTTTTGGTTCTAGATATATCAATGCCAGAGATTGATGGCATATCCTTTATGCAGGGTATGATAAACAGAAATCTAATTGTACCCACAGTCATTATGTCGGCTAGCGAGGATATCCAACTTCTAAGGATTGCGCTTTCCAAAGGTGCGCTAGGAATAATTCCTAAGTCTATAACATCAAAGGAAGTAGCCAACTGCATTCGCCTTGCACTTTTAGGTGAGGTGGTACTTCCAGAAAAATTAAAATCAAGAATGCTACAGGTGACAAAGTTTGCTGAAGAAAATACAGGTACCATTCTAAGTGATCGACAACTGGAAATTTTGAAAATGGTTCAGGCGGGCTTAAGCAATAATGGAATAGGTTCAGTGCTTTACATTAGCGAATTAACAGTGAAATCGCATTTACAGACCATTTTCAAGATCTTAGGAGCTAAAAACCGCGTTGAATGCGTTAGGAAAGCTGAAAACCTTGGGATACTGATGAAATAGTAACTAGCTTAGTTAAGGTTTTAACAATAATCGTTGAATAGCGCTCCTTAAGTGCGCCGGTTTTATTGGTTTATACAACAAAGCACTTCCGCTTACTATTTCCTCGATATTATCCTCGTTTGTATCTCCACTCAGTATGATTAAAGGGACAGATTGATCAGCAAAATAATCTCTTAGTCGTTTAGTTGTTGACCTTTCCCCGAGATTAATACCAATCTCTCGATGAGAATTTTTATATTATGCTGCCTGTTTTGCATACTCAACAGGCGGCAAATAATTCAGTGAACTATGCGGTCGAACATGGTTGTAGTGCTCACGCCACAGGTCAATTTCATACTTCGCTTCATCAAGCGTTCTGAACCAGTGTTGGTTTAGGCATTCGTTTCTGAATTTGCCATTGAGACTTTCCACAAACGCATTTTGAGTAGGTTTACCTGGTTGAATAAATCCTAGTTCTACACCTGATTCTTTGCTCCAGAAGAACATGGCCTTGCTGGTGAACTCTGTGCCATTGTCGCAAATTACTTTCTTGGGCTTTCCTCGGTGCTCAATCATTTGGCTCAGGAAACGAGAAACCTGTCGACCACTGATAGAGACTGACACAAACTGTCCCACCATCTCTCGAGAGTAATCATCAACGACATTGAGCACTCTAAATCGTCTTCCGTTGCTTAGTTGATCGGATACAAAATCCATCGACCAACGCTCATTCGGTGCGGTTGGAACCTCCATTGGCTGCCTAGGTCGCGTCAGTTTCTTGCGCTTCTTGGTTCTGACTTGCAACGCTTCCTCGATATATAACCGATAGGTGCGTTTACGATTGACGACTAGACCTTCTCCTTTGAGCAGGCCATGTAACATCAGATAGCCATAACGTGGGTATTGAGCTGCAAGCTCCTTGAGTCTCGTTCTGACAATTGAATCGCCCTTGTCCTTACGTTGGTAACGAAACGCTGTCCTGCTCACGCCAGCTAGCCTGCATGCAACTCGCTCACTCAATTTGAATGTCTCCATCAGGTGGCGAGCAACAGGCTTTCTTGCTGCTGGCTTTACCACTTTTTTGACAGTACATCCTTCATGGCTTCGACTTCCAATAACTTGTCAGCCAGTAACTTCTTGAGCTTGTTGTTCTCAGCCTCTAGCTCCTTTAGTCGCTTAGCCTCGTTGACTTCAAGTCCCGCATATTTACTTCGCCAGTTGTAGAACGTGCCAGTAGATATCCCCATATCTCGGCAAATATCATCGACCTTGGCTCCAGCCTCATGCTGCTTGATGGCTTTTATAATTTGTTCTTCGCTGTAACGCTTTTTCATTTTGAGATCTCCATTGTCTCCAGTTTATTGGAAATCTCATCAAAGTCATGGTGTTAAATTTGGGGGAGAGGTCATTGTCTCTGATCCAGATTCTCCGCAGCTTAACCTAAAGTCTGACAAGATCAGGTCGATTTGAGTACCTGAATTAAAAAGTGACTTAACATTTTCAAACCCAGTCCCAATTAATACCTTCATCCCCCATAAAGACAATAGAAACTTCAGCCCTTCTAATACATTTTCGTCCTCTTCGATTATTAAAACAGTCTTATCTTTCAAATTACCTGAGAATTCATCTATAAGAGAATTTTCAGAAGATGGGGGCTTTTCGTATAGTTTGAGCGTAATAGTAAAAAGACTTCCTACACTTTGCTCCGAATCTAGTGTCAGGTTTAAATTCAATAATTCTGAGATTCGCCGAACTATAGAGAGCCCTAGGCCAACACCTCCATTATTAGATTTGCTTACTTGGTAAAAAGGCTCAAAGATATGTGCTTTTTCACTAGGACAAATACCTTTTCCGGAATCCTTTATAGATATTTGTAAAAACTGTTTATTGGCTTCGACTAGGGCAACAAGAATTTCTACTGAGCCCGATTCGGTAAATTTGATTGCATTATCAAGTAAGTTCGATAGCAAACGTTGGAGCAAAACGTGATCAGATGTAACCCAATACGAAATATCAGGCACAACTAATGAAATCTTCTTTTGGTTAGCTTTCTGTGAAAATGTACTTTCCAACGATTTAAATATGGCTGATAAATTGACTGGGTTGAAATGAATCTTGACCGACCCATTTTTGAGATTTGAAATATCAAGTATATCGCTCAAAATGTCATTAAGCGATAAGGAACATTTCTTGATAAGTTCCAATAATTTAACGCGATCTAACTCTTCTTTACTTTCTTCTAACGCTGAAATTAACAGACTCAGAGCCTGTGTGGGTTGTCTAAGGTCATGACTAGCAGATGCAATGAATCGATTATGTTCTTGGTACAGGTTTTGCTCGTATACGTATCTATGAGTTAAATTCTTATAGACCCATAAATGTCCAACATATGTCTCACCATCAAATATAGGGATATAATCGCGCTCCAGAAACGTGCCGTTGGTGAGTTCAAAATATTCGTTTTTCTTAATGACTTTATTACGTAGGTGGTGATTTACACTTTTTACAAATCCCTCGGGGTCTTTGAATAATACTTTATAGTGCTCCGCAGAATCGGAGCAATCAGCCCCTAGCAGAGATTCTGGAGGAGCTGGAACATTGAACAAATCACAGAACGCCTGGTTGGTAATGATGATTTTTCTGTGCTCATCCTCCACCAACACCGCGTCATTGAGGTTTTTAATCAG